>NZ_CP024310.1:0-1200000 GCF_002944405.1 Sinorhizobium fredii
CGCCGGATGAGAGGACAGGACAGGCAAGCTCGTTGTTTGGAAGACTTGGGAAGCCGCGCCACTTCGTGCGCGGTGCCCTGACGGCATTGTTTTGCCGTTGCAGGTGTCGGAGCCTCCGCGCAACCGGAATCGTCGTTGGTGATCCGACAACCTGTTCTTAACGAAATTGCGGTTATCGTAACGCATTGACA
The DNA here is from genome assembly GCF_002944405.1 of Sinorhizobium fredii. Taxonomy (NCBI): domain Bacteria; kingdom Pseudomonadati; phylum Pseudomonadota; class Alphaproteobacteria; order Hyphomicrobiales; family Rhizobiaceae; genus Ensifer; species Ensifer fredii. Next base: position 192 of record NZ_CP024310.1, read on the forward strand.
GAAAAGCTTCGCTACTCGCCACACGGAAGCTAACTCGCCAATCGTTTCCGCTACTTGGATTCACGTTGGTCACTCACCCCTCGGAGTCGGCCGCCTGTCGATACACGTGGACGTGTTTTCGATCCGTCTTGCGGAAGGCGCGACGTGAGACCGAGATCGAAGTTTTCGTCGGGGTCTTTGGCATTGGCGAATTGATAGCCGTCAGCTTGGTGTATGGGGCCGAACTCAAGTCCCAATGCCGCGGATCGCCGGCAGAAGGCCTCGACATTCTCCGCGTCGAAGACGAGCTTGATAGCCGATCGACCGCCGCGCTGCCCTTTTGCTGCCGGATGCAGCAGGAGATTTGCGCCGCCGTCCCGGGAGCACAGTTCTACGATTCGGTCGCCAAGCCGACGGCTTACCTCGAAGCCAAAGTGCTTCTCGTAAAAGCGGGCTGTTTCTTCGACATCTTTGGCATAGATAACCAGCCTATTGAGCGGCACATCGCTTTCCTTCTCGCTATGGTCAAGCAGCGCCGAACTTCAAACCCTGTTGACAGCTGTCAACTCCGCCCGGCAATCACTCGCGCCAGTGTTCGGCCACCCACTGGGTCGGTCGAATATAGTGGCGCAGATAGCGGAACGGGTTTCTTTCCCTTCGCTCGGGAGAAAACAGACCACAGACGTGGCCGAGCGGCGTGGAGGCGCGGCCCTTGTAGCCGAACTGGCCGTCGATCGCGTGCTGCGGCAACAGCCCGCGCGGGAAGAGGACGATCCGGGCGTCGGCGGGAAGGCGCGGGGCGAGATAATAGTTCAGCGGAAACGGCCAGCGGCAATCCTGGCGGAAATGCAGGACATGCCGGCGCGGGAAGAATTTTGCCCCGCCTGGGGCGTTGCGCGTCACGAAGCGCTGTTCGAACCGATATTCGTCCGCCACCCCTTGCGGATCGGCCCGGAATTTCTCCTGCAACGGCACGAGCTTGCCGACCGGGAAGCGGAACACCGACGTCTGGCCGAGCCGTTCGAAAGGCGTCGTCTGGTTGACTGCCAGGACGACGTCATCCGGTCCGCCGACCTCGAAGAAGCTGTCGAGCGAGCCGACGATCACCACGTCGAGGTCAAGGAACAGCACCGGCCCTTTGAGGCTGCCGAGCTTCGGTCCCCAGAGACGCGCCTTCGGCCAGATGCCTTTGGTGTTCTTCGGCATCTCGACATCGAGCGGCGGCAGGTCTTCGCAGAGAATTTCCGGCCGCAGGTTGTCGCGGCTGTCGGTGAAGCAGGTGAAGGTGAAGGGCGGGGTGATGTTGCGCGCCACCATGGCATAGAGCCGGTTGATGAAGGGAGGGCCGTATTTGGTGCCCCAACTGATGCAGATCACCTGCTTGACGCCGCCGCTTGCTGCCAGAACGCTTGTCATGAATGCCGCTTCTTTCGTGTCTGTGCCTGCGGAAAATGCGTACCGCTGGAACTTGCCCCGCGCGTCTTAAAGCAGGAATTGTCGACCACTGGCAAGATGCGGGCTTGAGGCCGACAGTTGGCGACGCAAGTCCGAACGAGGGACCGGGGCAGGGGCATGCCGCCGACACCGGCCGGGCACGGAGTTGACAGCTGTCAACTTTAGGAGAAGGGCCGGGACCTGCAAAGAATGCCTTGGCGGTGCGCCGCGTCTCACGTCGGAACAGGTTTGCCTTGATCCGAGTCGGATGCTGTTGACAGCTGTCAACTCGATCGGCGGCCGGTGTTTGCCGCCGCGTGGCCGGTGATTAGTCGTCTGGCTAGCTGGCGGTGCCGACCGGCAAAATTCCAGTGGGCAACGTTGCCTCACCCTGTGACGGAACAAAAACTCGTGTTAGCTTCCGTTTCAGCAAAAGGCTACGTCTTTTTAATGAGATATGAAACACCCGATCCGCTTCATCCAGCGCTGCTTCCGGGCCTGATCGCCGCGGAGGACGGGCTTGCCCGGCTCGATGAACGCGCCGCCCGCCATGCCATTGCCGAGGGGTTTCGCGAACGCGGACAGTTCTTCGACGCGGCGGCGGCTCTCTGGGTAGCAGGCGAACTCGTCCATGTCGAGGATCTCGTATTACACGATTCGCACATGGATGCGCGAGCGCCTTCTCACGAATTGACGATCGCCCATGGCGTGTTGCGGGCCCGGCGCCGCCTGGAACTGGCCGAGCCCGGCTGGGCGTTGACCTTGCCGGGGATGAATGCGCTGAGGGGAGACCAGGGCGCTGCCGCCGCGAATGAAGCAATCGCACGGGATGCCCGGCCGAGCCCCGACGGGGCATCGGAAGCGGCGGACGATGCCGACGACAACCCGCTCGCCGGCGAATTCGCCGAGCTCGACGCGGCCATTGCCCGGTCGCAGCGGCTCCTCGAATTTCACTCCGGCAGCCTAGCCGAAGGCGGTCCCGCATTGTCCCCGCAGCGGGCGGCTGAGCCTCGAGGCCAGCTCGGCCTGCTCTTCGATGAGGATTGGGACGAGACGGCGCGGCTCGATGCGTGGCGGAAGATCCTCGCCGCCGCCGACCCCTTGCCCGCCTGCCTCGGCGCCGCGGTGCTCTTCGACGCCTGGGAAAGGATCGAGCCGCTGCGCCGCCAGCATTGGCTCGGCGCGCTGCTCGTCGGCGCCTATCTTCGCTCGCGCGGCAAGGTCGCCTCGCACGTGCTTGCCTTCAACACCGGGCTGAAGACGATCCGCCACGAGCGGCGCCGGTCGAAGGACCGGCTGACGCGCCTCAATGCCTTTCTCGAGGCTATGGCGATGACGGCCGATCTCGGCCTCAAGGAGCTCGACCGGCTGTCGCTCGCCAGGACGCAGATGGAGATGCGGATCAAGGACAGGCGCTCCAACAGCAACCTCCCCGGGCTGATCGATCTCGTCCTTTCCCGGCCGGTCGTCTCGACGGCGATGATCGCCCGGCATCTCGGCGTCACCCAGCGCGGCGCGCTCAATCTGGTGCGCGAGCTCGGAGTGCGCGAGATCACCGGCAGGGGACGCTATCGCGGCTGGGGCGTGATCTGACGCCTCGCGTAAAGCGCCGGCTACTTTCGCTGCAGATTGATTTCGCTGGTGACCACCCGATTGCCGGATCGCGGATCGACGTCGACGGTCACGAGCTTCATGCCGTTCTCGCCCACCTTCTGCAGCGTCAGGTTGGCGCGGCGGTCGCCGTTCACCTCCCGCGCCCAATGGATAGTGAGGTTGATGGCGCTGCCGCGGCGCTTGCCGGTGAGCGTTGATTTGCGGCCGCTCGGCCCGACATAGGTGCCGCTGTAGTTGACACCTGTAAACTGAAGGTCGGCGCCGATCGAGCGCGAGACGACGATCAGGCCGCGACAGGTGCCCCGCATCGACAGCGCGGCCTCGCTCGCTTGCGAATCGAAGTTGCAGGAGACGTTGATCGGCGTCCTGTCGACGCGAACCCTGACCATGCCGCCCCCGGTCCATTGCCCCTCCAGCGACCCGAGAAAGGCCGATTCATCGGCCTGAACCGTGCCCGCAAGAAGCGACAGCATGGCTGCGACGAGAAGATGCCTGTTCACCGGTGAGTGCCTCCCCCAATCGTCCGAGGCCGGACGCGTTTTGCCATCTGCCCCAACGCACCGCCCGCCTGGAAGTTCCCCTTGTGCCGATACTAACATCGACCACCCTCGGGCAGGGACACAGCTTTAGGGAGATGGTCGGGGCGGCGCGCCCGCAACCGCGGCTAGCTCGCGAACTTCTTCGCGCCGGCAACACAGGCGACGATCGCCAGTGTGGCGGCAAGCATCGTCCAGCTCACCGTCTCGCCGAGCAGGGTCGCCGCCAAGGCGAGCCCGAAGAAGGGCTGCAGCAATTGCAACTGGCCGACGGCGACGATGCCGCCCTGGGCGAGGCCGCGATACCAGAAGATGAAGCCGACCAGCATTGAGAAGACGGAGACATAGCCGAGGCCGAGCCAGGAGGCGGCGCGCAAGTTCCCGAAGTCTGCCGGCATGGTGGCGAGCGCCAGCCCGACCATCACGGGCAACGACAGCACAAGCGCCCAGGAAATGACCTGCCAGCCGCCGAGCTTGCGTGACAGCTTCGCCCCTTCGGCATAGCCGAGGCCGCAGGCGAGAATGGCGGCAAGCATCAGCAGGTCGCCGAGCGGCGAGGCGGAAAACCCCTGGCGCAACGCAAAGCCGACGACGATGGCGCTGCCGAGCCCGGAAAACAGCCAGAAGGCCGGACGCGGCCGCTCGCCGCCGCGCAGCACGCCGAAGATCGCGGTGGCGAGCGGCAGCAGCCCGACGAACACGATCGAGTGGGCGGAGGTCACGTGCCGGAGCGCCAGCGCCGTCAGCAGCGGGAAGCCGACGACGACGCCGAGCGAGACGATGCCCAGCGGCAGCAGATCGCCGCGCTCGGGTCGCCTTTCGCGGAAGGCGACGAGCAGGCCGAAGGCGAGCAGCCCGGCGATCGTCGCGCGGGCCACGGTCAAGAAGACCGGATCGAAGTCCATCACCGCGATCCGCGTCGCCGGCAGCGAGCCCGAGAAAATCAATACGCCGGCCATGCCGTTCATCCAGCCGCTCGTGATCCTGTCCATGCCATGCTCCCTTCACCCCTATCGGCGCCATCTCTATCGGTTGAGGCGGCTGGCTCTTCCAGAGACGGTGGAGTACAGTTCTGCAAAACTGTCATGCATGAGGAACCGGTACGGATGAGGCCGCAGACTGTCGACGCCGACGGCGAGACGCTGATCGAAAGAGTGATGGCGACGATCAGGAACCGAATTGCCGGGCGCAGCCTGACACCCGGCGCCCGGCTGCCGTCGATCCGTGCCTTCGCGACGAGCTTGAAAGTTTCCAAGTCGACCGTGGTCGAGGCCTATGAGCGGCTGGCGGCCGAGGGGCTGATCCGATCGCGGCCGGGCTCCGGTTTCTTCGTCGCCGCGCCGCTAGCCCCCTTGTCGCTTGCCGAACTCGGCCCGCGGGTGGAGCGCGAGGTCGATCCCCTGTGGATCTCGCGGCAGGCGCTCGAGGCGGACGGCAATGTGTTGAAGCCCGGCTGCGGCTGGCTGCCGGCCGAATGGATGCCGGAAGAGGGGCTGCGCCGGGCTTTGCGGTCGGTCGCGCGGGCAAGTGCCTCGACGCTCGTCGACTACGGCCCGCCGTTCGGGCTCTTGCCGCTCCGCGCGCTCCTTGCCCGCCGTCTGGCGCAGCACGGCATCGAAGCCTCGCCGGAGCAGATCATGCTGACGGAGTCCGGCACCCAGGCGATTGACCTCCTCTGCCGCTTCCTCGTCGAGCCGGGCGAAACCGTGCTCGTCGACGATCCGTGCTACTTCAACTTTCATGCGCTGCTCCGGGCGCATCAGGCAAAAATCGTCGGCATTCCCTATACGCCGGCCGGGCCGGACATCGAGCGCTTTGCCGCTGCGCTCGAAGAACACCGGCCGCGACTCTACATCACCAATTCCGCCCTCCACAATCCGACCGGCGCGACGCTCTCGCCGCTTATCGCCCACCGCCTCTTGAAGCTCGCCGACCAGGCGGGGCTGACGATCGTCGAGGACGACATTTTTGCCGATTTCGAAGAGGCGCCGGCGCCGCGGCTTGCCGCCTTCGACGGGCTCGAGCGGGTGGTGCATATCGGCAGCTTTTCGAAGTCGCTGTCGGCGGCGGTGCGCTGCGGCTTCATCGTCGCGCCCCGCCAATGGATCGAGCCGCTCGCCGACCTGAAGATCGCCACCGGTTTCGGCGGTCCCGGATTTTCCGCCGAGCTGGTGCTGACGCTGTTGAAGGACGGCAGCTATCGCAAGCATATGGAGACGGTGCGGCAGCGATTGTCGCGGGCAATGGCCGAGACGATCGGAAAGCTCCGGGCGATCGGCATTGAGCCCTGGATCGAGCCGCAGGCGGGCATGTTCGTCTGGTGCCGGCTGCCGGACGGCGTCGACGCCGCGGACGTCGCCAGAAGGGCGCTTGCCAGAAACATCGTGCTCGCCCCCGGCAATGTCTTCAGCCAGGCGCAGACGGCCGGCAATTTTCTGCGCTTCAACGTGGCACAGTCCGAGGACGAGCGGCTGTTTCGCGAGCTGTCGGCTCTTCTGCGCCGGTGATATCGACCGGCGTCTTCATGATGATCTCGCGCGGGTCAGGCGTCGCAATGCCGGCTGCCTGGAAGGCGTCCCAGAGCGCCATGAACACCTGGCCGCGGATGTTCGTGAGCCCGTTCGCCGGATCGGAAATCCAGAATCTGAGCTTGAAGGTAAGCGACGAGCCGCCGAAACCGGTCATCCAGCAGACCGGCTCGGCATAGACGCTGGCGACCCGCGGAACGCTCTTGGCGGTTTCGATCGCAAGCCGGGCGACCTCGTGCGGATCGCTCTTCGGCGACGTTTCGAAGGTCACGTCGATGCGGACATAGTCGCTGGAAAACGACCAGTTCACCACCTGCTTGGAGATGAAGTCCTCGTTCGGGATCAGGTACTCCTTGCCGTCGCGGGTGATGACGGAGACGAAGCGGGAGCGCAGGTCGCGGATCGAGCCGAAGGTTTCCCCAAGCGTGATTGTGTCGCCCGGCTTGATCGACTTGTCGAGCAGGATGATGATCCCGGAGATGAAGTTCGACACCACCTTCTGCAGGCCGAAGCCGATGCCGACGCCGACGGCGCCCGAAAAGACGGTGAGCGCCGTCAGATCAATGCCGGTCGCCGACAGCGCGATCGTGCCGGCAAGGACGATGAGCCCGATCTTGATCAGCTTGCTGATCAGCACCTTCAGCGACGGCGTCAGGTCGGCGGATTTCTGGATCCAATTCGACGACATGTTGCCGGTGAGAACGGCGAGCCAGATCATTGCGGCGGAGAGCACGATCGCCTTCAGTACGAGCAGCAGCGAAAGGCGAACGGCACCGAGATTGACGGCGGCATTGTCGAGCGCCGTCAGCACCGGGCGATCCAGCCCGAGCGCGTAAAGCGCGAAGTAGAGCCAGCCGAGGACGGCGACGACGCGCGCCAGCGTCTGGTTGCGGATGATGCGGGTCAAGACGGCGATGATGAACCAGGCGGCGACCAGCGTCAGCACCGTCCCCACCAGCCAGCGGTAGGACGGCCAGCCGTAGCGCGACAGCACGACGTCGGCGATCCACAGCCAGACGATCAGGAACAGCCATTTGAGCCGCCGCATGAAGGCGATGATGACGCGCAGCAGGTCCGGATTTCCCCTGATCATCCGGGCGCGGGCTTCGAGCGCCGGCTCCAGGCGCTTAGCGGCGAGGCCGCAAGCGAAATAGCCGACGACGATCACGGCGCACTGATAGAGCGTCCATTCGTTGAGCACAAACCGCTCGAGCCACGCCGCGGTGGCATTGATGGTCTCGACGAAATCCATCGTCTCTGTCTTCGCAATTCTTGTGCTGCCTGTTCCTGTACGAGGACAGGGCATGGAACAAGCGGCGGCCGTCGGGCGCCCTGAAAAGGCGCACTGCGCAGACATATAATTAACCGGGCAGGGAATTTGTTCAATTCGTCCCACGCAGCAAGGGCTCGAATGCGGATGGCCACCCCCTCTAGCCTGCCGGCCATCTCCCCCCACAAGGGGGGAGATTGGATGTGGCACGCTTTGCACCTCGACCGAAGCGTTCCGCTTACAGAAGCGGCAAGGTCGGAGCGAGGGGCCGGCCGCAAATGATCTCCCTCCTTGTGGGGGAGATGGCCGGCAGGCCAGAGGGGGGTGCTTCAGCCACGGCCCCGAGAGCGCCCAACTGTCATCCGCCTGTCATCTTGCGATGATGTTTATCCGGAACTCAACTTCGTCGGAATCGCGGTTCGTTGCCCGGGTAAATGATGCTCATCTTGTTCGTCGCCGGTGCCTTCCTAGCCATCAATCTGTTGAGCCTGATGATAGCGGGCTGGCGGATCTGGCCACGTCTCGGCCCGCAGCCGCGGACGACCTATCGACCGCCGGTCTCCCTCGTCATCCCGCTCTGCGGAATCGAAGAATTTTCCCGGGAAACGCTTGAAAGCGCGTTTCGCCTGGATTGGCCGGAATACGAAGTCATCTTCTGCGTCGCCGATGCCAAGGATCCGTTGATTCCGCTGATCGAGGCCGCGCGCCGGCGCCACCCGGGCATTCCCGCGGCGATCCTCATCGGCGACGACCGGATCAGCGCCAATCCGAAGCTCAACAACTGCGTAAAGGGCTGGAATGCGGCCGCGCATGAATGGGTGGTGCTCGCCGACTCGAACGTGCTGATGCCGGCCGATTACCTTATTCGGCTGATGGCAGCGTGGGGACGCGAGTCCGGGCTCGTCTGCTCAACGCCGCTCGGGTCGCGTCCGAATGGATTCTGGGCGGAGGTCGAATGCGCCTTCCTCAACGCCCATCAGGCCCGCTGGCAATATGCCGGCGAAGCCCTCGGCTTCGGCTTTGCGCAGGGCAAAAGCATGCTCTGGCGCAAGAGCATGCTGGATGCCAACGGCGGCATCCAGGCTCTGGCGGCGGAGATCGCCGAGGATGCGGCCGCGACGAAACTGGTGAGAAGCCTCGGCCTGAAGGTGCACCTCGTTTCCGCGCCGTTCGACCAGCCGCTCGGCACGCGGACGTTCCGCGAGGTTTGGGCGCGGCAGTGTCGCTGGGCGCGGCTGCGGCGCGTCACCTTTCCCCAGTTCTTCGGCCTGGAGATTCTGGCCGGCGTCGTGCCGCCGCTCCTGCTGTCGACGCTCGTCGCCATCGCTGCGGGTCACAGCGTGCTCGCCGTCGCGGCTCTTGTCGCAATTGCCGCCTACCTGCCGGAAATTTTGCTCGTCCATTGGAAGAACTGGCATCTCTCCCGCTGGTCGCTCGTCGCCATGCTCACCCGCGACCTGCTGCTGCCGGTCATCTGGGTCCGCAGCTGGTTCGCCGGCAGCGCCGACTGGCGCGGCAACAGAATGTCGATCGGCTCGCAGGAGTCGCGGCTGGAAACGGGTGAGCTGCCGCTGGTGGTGAGTACGTCGTAGGGAGCTGGCGCTGGTCAGAAACGCCCGGGAAATATGCTCATTCGGGCGCAGAGCGCGTGCAATTCCCGGTCCGTTCTTTTTTCAATGTCGCGCATTGCGAGGCTGAACGGTTGCTGCGGAGCTTTGCCGGAAAGCAGCGGCAGCTTGCGGCCCTGAGCCGACTTTCGGCGTCACGGTGTCGAATGTCCGAAAGTTGCCAGGACAGTCATTGCCCAGGCAGGACGTCTGCGCCATTGGCACCGGGTTGCGAGTGCTCGACATTGTGAGCATTCACGATTGCCGGCGAACAAATGGCGAGCGATGATCTCACCCAAAGTCGCTCTGAACGGGACCCCGAAAATTTCCTCTTCCCTGTGTCTTCCTGTTATTGTGGAGACGAGGAGATGGCCCTGTGAGCGAGAACCGCAAGCTAGCGGCGATCCTGGCTGCCGACGTGGTCGGGTACAGCCGGCTGGCCGGCGCAGACGAAGACCGTACTTTGGCCAGGTTGCGGGCGCTGCGCAGCGACCTGATCGATCCGACCATCGCCGTCCACAACGGACGCGTGATCAAGCGCACAGGCGATGGGGCGCTGGTCGAGTTCCGCAGTGTAGTAGACGCCGTGCGCTGCGCCATTGAGGTGCAGAACGGTATGGTCGAGCGCAATGCCGGCGTGCCGCAGGACCGCCGCATCGAGTTCCGGATCGGAATTCATCTCGGCGACGTGGTCGAGGAAAGCGACGGCGACCTGATGGGCGACGGCGTCAACATCGCCTCGCGTCTGGAGGGCGTCGCTGCGCCAGGGGCCATCTGCCTATCCGAGGATGCCTATCGCCAGGTCAAGGCGCGGCTTGACCTCTCAGTCAGCGATCTCGGCAACACGCAGCTCAAGAACATCGCCGAGCCGATCCGGGTGTATTCGCTGCGTGTCGGCACCACCGAGGCAAAGGCAACCGCGACCTCACAGCCGGTGACAAGCCGGCCGACGACGGAACTGCCGCCGAAACTGTCGATCGCCGTGCTGCCCTTCGCCAACATGAGCGGTGATGCCGAGCAGGAATATTTCGCCGACGGAATCTCCGAAGACATCATCACATCTCTCTCAAAGCTGCCGCAGCTCTTCGTCATCGCCCGCAATTCGTCGTTCACGTTCAAGGGCAAGAACGTTCACGTGCAGGAGGTCGGCAGAAACCTCGGCGTACGCTACGTGCTGGAAGGCAGCGTCCGCAAATCGGAAACAGGGTGCGCATCACGGCGCAGCTTATCGACGCAGCCTCGAGCGGACATCTGTGGGCGGAGCGCTTCGATCGCGACCTCACCGACATATTCGCCGTGCAGGACGACGTCACGCAGCAGATCGTTGGCGCACTAGCGATCAACCTGACGGAGGGCGACCGGCAGCGGCTGGCGCCCGAGCACACCGGCAACATTGAGGCGTATGACTATTTCCTGCGTGGCCGAGAGCTGTGGCACCGGCTGACGAAGGAGACGAACGTCGCCGCCCGGGACCTTTTGCAACGTGCAATCAAACTGGACTCGAATTTCGCCGCGGCCCACGCGTTCCTGGCCCTCACCCACGTACTCGACTATTTGAATGGATGGAGCCCGTCACCGCCGAATTCGCGCGAGCAAGCGGAAGAGCTTGCGACGCGGGCGGTGGCGCTGGATGATCGCGATCCCAGGGCGCACTGGGCGCTGAGCATCGTCGAATTGTATTCGCGACGGCACGACGTGGCCATCAGCGAGGCCCAGCGTGCGATAGTCCTCAATCCGAACTTCGCTGAAGGGCACGTCAGCCTGGGCGAGGCACTGAATTACTCGGCCAGGGCCGACGAGGCACTCAAGCATTTCGATCGGGCGAAGGTCTTGAACCCATATTTTCCGGATGTGCTATTGCACTTCCAAGCCTTGGCGTCGTTTCACCTGGGAAGGTACGAACAGGCGGTTGGCTTGCTAAAAGAGCGGCTGACCCGCAATCCCGTTACCGATGTCTCGCGCGCGCTCCTGGCAGCGAGCTACGGCCATCTGGGCCGTTTCGACGATGCCCGCGCGGCTTGGCAGGAGGTGTTCCGGGTCAATCCCGACTACTCCCTCGAATACCGTCGCAAAGTGTTGCCCTACAAGAACCCCGACGATTTCGAGCTAGTCGTGGACGGGCTTCGCAAGGCCGGCCTGGTGTAATTTCAGGCCGGGCGAGTGTCCGGTCTTGCACCTTCTGCAGCCACTCGCTCAAGGAGGAGCAATGACCGGTGCTGGCGCAAAGGGGAGAGAGGCCGCAATGGCCAACCCAAAAATCCCCCATCCCCTCAATCCTTCGGCAACCCCTCAGGCCTCAAATACTTCTTCAGCGCCGCAATCCTGAAGATCGCATTTGCCGCACCGTAGCCGCGATAACCCCTCCGTTCGATGATTTCGAAGAAGAAGCCTTCGCCATAGGTGGGGCTGTAGAGCTGGAAGAACTCGCCGTGGTCGTCGCGGTCGTAGAGGATGTTTTCGGCCTTCAGCCGCTCGACCAACTCGGCATCGAGGCCGAAGCGGGCCTCGACGTCGTCATAGTAGTTGGGCGAGATCGGCAGGGACTTGAAGCCGTTGGCGCGCAGGGCCTGAGCAGTCGCGAAGATGTCGTCGGTGGCGAAGGCGAGGTGCTGGACGCCGGAGCCGAAGGTTTCGGCGATGAAGCGGCCGGCGAGCGTGTTGCGGTTCTCGGCGCCGTTCAGCGTCAGGCGCAGCGTGCCGGCGTTGTTTTCGACCACTTGGCTGCGGACGATCCCGGCCGGATCGATGATGTCGACCATCGGCGTCTTCTTGGTGTCGAGCAACGAGGTGTAGAACAGTAGCCAGGTCAGCAATTCCTCGTATTTGACGGTCTGGGCGACGTGGTCGATCACGGTGAGGCCGGCCGGCGCCGCCGGGGCGCCGTCGGTCACCGGCTCGAATTCGATCTCCCAGATTTTCGCGAGCTCGGATTTGTCGTCGAGGAAATAGATCAGGCCGCCGCCGACGCCGCGGATCGCCGGCACCTTGAGCTCGCCCGGCCCGACGGCCTGCTCGAAGGGCTCGGCGCCGAGGGCGCGGGCGCGTTCGGCGGTCGCCGCGGCATCGTCGACCGAAAGGCCGAAGGCATAGGCCGAGGTGCCGTGCACCAGATAGGAGGCGTTGGCAAAACCCTCGCGCTCGGTGTTGATCACCAGGTTGACGGCGCCCTGGCGGTAGACCAGCACCTGTTTCGTCCGGTGCCGCGCCGCCTTCCGGAAGCCGAATGTGCGGATCAGCGCTTCGAGCTCGCCCGCCTCCTCTTCGGAAGCGGTGAACTCGACGAAGGCGACGCCCTTCACGTCGACGCGCGGCGGCATGTCCGGGACCGGCAGCCCGATATCCGGCTCGGCGCGCTTCACCTGGTCGCCGAGATAGATCAGCGAGCGGTAGCCGTCGACGGCGATCGCATTGGCATTGCCGCCGCGAAACTGGTCGTTGAAGATTTCCAGCGACAGATAGCCGTCATAGCCGGTCGCCGCCACCGCGCGGGTAAACTCGGTCACCGGCAGGTCGCCTTCGCCGGGCATGTTGCGGAAGTGCCGGCTCCAGTAGAGAAGATCCATGTCGATCAGCGGCGCATCGGCAAGCTGGACGATGAAGATCTTTTCCTTGGGAATCGAGCGGATCGAATTAACCTCGATCTTGCGCGACAGGGTGTGGAAGCTGTCGAGGATCAGCCCGATATTCGGATGATCGGCCCGCCGGACGATCTCCCAGGCGTCGCGGTGATCATGGATGTGGCGGCCCCAGGCGAGCGCCTCGTAGCCGACGCGCAAACCGCGTCTGGCGGCGCGCTCGCCAAGCTCGCGGAAATCGGCCGCGGCTCGGTCGATGCCGCCGAGTGCGGCCGGCGAGACGTTGGAGCAGACGAGCACGAGGTCGGTGCCGAGCTCCTGCATCAGGTCGAACTTGCGCTCGGCGCGGTCGAAGGTGCGGGTTCTGAGCGGTTCCGGCATGCCCTCGAAGTCGCGGAAGGGCTGGAACAGGCTGATCTCCAGGCCGAAGTCGCGCACCATCCGGCCGACCTCGCGCGGGCTCTCGTCGAAGGCGAGGAAGTCGTTCTCGAAAATCTCGACGCCGTCGAAGCCGGCCTTGGCGATGGCGCGCAGCTTGTCGCTGAGGTCGCCGCTTAAGGAAACTGTCGCTATCGAGGTCTTCATCGTCCTGTCCTCGCGGTTAGAATCGAAATGCCAAAAATGGGAGGCGGGCGACACCCCCCTGTGCCCTGCCGGGCATCTCCCCCGCAAGGGGGAGATCGACTAGATGCAGGCGCCCCGCTCCTCTCATCGACGGCGCCAACCTCCTTGCCGCGTTGCCGTGGCCGACGGCGGTGCCTCCTGCCCATCTCCACCCTTGCGGGGGAGATGCCCGGCAGGGCAGAGGGGGGTGTCGCCCGGCAGTTCAGTAGATGCTCCTCGCGCCACAGCCCTCGAAACCCTCACCCCGTCATCGCCCGGAAATGCTCGAGCATCCGCGCCGCATCCGGCTCAAGCCCGGTGAACAGCCGGAAGGCGCCGACGGCCTGGAACACGGCCATGCCGCCGCCGTCGAGCGTGCGGCAGCCGCGGCGCCTGGCTTCCTTCAGCAGCGCCGTTTCCAGCGGGAAATAGACGATCTCGGCGACCCAGTGGCCGGACTCAAGCAGCGCAGCATCGAGCGGCAGCCCCGGATATTTCGCCATGCCGGTCGGCGTCGCATGGATCAGCCCGGCCGCCTCGGCCATCGCCGCGGCGAGATCGGCGCCTGCCGCGATCTCCGCCTCGGGGAAGAGCGGCGAGAGCATGTCGGCGAGTGCTTCGGCCCGTTCCGGCTCGCGGTCGAAGACGGTAAGCTGCCGCAAGCCGAGCGACAGCGCCGCATAGGCCGTCGCGACGCCAGCGCCGCCGGCGCCGAGCTGGACGGCGGAGGAGAGGTCCGCGTCGGGGAGGCCGCGCCGGAATGCCTCGGCAAAGCCCCACCAGTCGGTGTTGTGGCCATAGCGCCGGCCGCCCTTGAGCACCACGGTGTTGACGGCGCCGAGCCGGCGGGCGTCGGGGGCGAGCTCGTCGAGATGGACGATCACCGCCTGCTTGCAGGGATGGGTGATGTTGAGGCCGGCAAGCCCGCGGGCTTCCGCTTCGGCGATGAGACGCGGCAGGTCGTCCTCCGTGGCGCCGAGCGCCTGCAGGTCGATCAGCTCGTAGTGATAGCTGAGCCCCTGGGCGGCACCCTCGGCCATGTGCATCGCCGGGGTCAGCGAGGCCTGGATGCCGGCGCCGATCAGGCCGGCCTTCAAGGGTCTTACAAGCGTCTCGGTCATGCTTTCCGCTCTCACTTTATCCGTCCCGTCGCGAGGGTCTTCCGGTCCGCCGCTTGGGATCGGGCGGACCGGACGATTGGCCGGCCGCTACTGGCCGCGTGCGGCGCCGATCTCCTTGAACAGCGCCTCGACCGTCTCACTGCCGATCTCGGCCTTGAACTTCTCGATCACCGGCTTGACGGCATCGCGCAGCTTCTGCGTTTCCTCGGGGCTGAGTTCGCTCACCTCCATGCCGGTCTTCTTGATTTCCGCGAGCGCCTCGGCATCCTTCTCGCGCGAAACCTTGCGCTGGAAGTCGCGCGCCTCGGTGGCGGCCGCTTGAAGCACGGCCTTTTCCTCGTCGTTCAGCCCATCCCAGAACTTCTTGCTGACGAGCACGATCTGCGGGTTGTACTGGTGACGCGTCAGCGTCATGTACTTCTGCACCTCGTAGAACTTGGCGTTGAGGATGTTGGCCGCCGGGTTCTCCTGGCCGTCGACCGTGCCGGTCTCGAGCGCCGTATAGAGTTCGGTGTAGGGGAGCGGCACGGCATTGGCGCCGAGCGTGTTGAAGAGCTCGAGCGGGATCGGCGACTGGATGGTGCGGATCTTCAGGCCCTTGATGTCCTCGAGCTTGGTCACCGGATGGCGGTTGTTGGTCAAGTTGCGGAAGCCGAGCTCCCAATAGCCGAGCCCGACGAGGCCGGTATCGGGCAGCAGCTTCATCAGGCTCTCGCCGAAAGGGCCGTCCATCACCTTGTCGGCTTCCTCGCCGCTGTTGAAGAGGAAGGGCAGGTCGACGGCGCCGAACTGCTTGACGTTGTTGGCGAGGATGCCGGCGTTCAGCACCGTCATTTCGACCACGCCGCCCTGCAGCGCCGAGATCGTCTGCACGTCGCCGCCGAGCGTGCCGCCCGGGAAGAGCTTGACCTCGATCTTGCCGCCGCTCTTTTCCTTCACCAGCTCGGCGAATTTCTCCATGCCGGTCACCTGCGGGTGACCCTTGTTGTTGGCCGAGGCGAATTTCAGCGTGTGTTCGCCGATCTCCGCGTTGGTCGGCCCGGCAGCCATCAAGGCGAGCGGCAGGGTGAGGCCCAGCGCCAGTTTGGTCAGTCTGTTTAACATGTTTTCCTCCCAGGGTTGGACCGGTACTCCCACCGGCCGTGTTGAATGCGTAAAAATCTGTGTCAGTGCCCGAACCAGGAGACCGGCACGGTTACCAGTTCGGGGAACAGAACGAGCAGGAACAGGACGATCAGCTCGGCGATCAGGAAGGGCATCACGCCCTTCATCAACTCTTCCATCGACAGCTTCGAGACGCCGCAGATGACGTTGAGCACGGTGCCGACCGGCGGCGTGATCAGGCCGATCGAGTTGTTGATGATGAACAGCACGCCGAAATAGACCGGGTCGATGCCCGCCTGCTTGATGATCGGCATCAGCACCGGCGTCATCACCAGGATGGTCGGCGTCATGTCCATGGCGGTGCCGACGACGACGATCAGCGCCATGATGGCGATGAGCAGCGCCGTCTGGTTGTCCATCAGGGGCTCGACCAGGGCGGCAAGCGCGCCGGGCACGTCGGCGACGGTGATCAGCCAGGCGGAGACCGCGGCGCAGGCGACCAGGAACATGACGACGGCGGTGATCTTGGCGGCCGAGACGAAGACGTGGAAGAGCTGGGCCGGCGGCAGCTCGCGATAGACGACCATGGCGACGAAGAGCGAATAGACGGCGGCGACGACGCCCGCTTCCGTCGGCGTGAAGACGCCGAATTTCAGCCCGACGATGATGATCACCGGCAGCATGAGCGCCCAGATGCTGTCGGCCAACGCCTTGAGGCGCACCGCGCCCGTCTCCCGCGGCGGCAGCTCGAACTGTTCCTTGCGGGCGACGAGAAACCAGGTGATGCAGAGTGCGGCGGCGATCATCAGGCCGGGAAAGATGCCGGCGAGGAACAGCTTGGTGATCGAGACGCCGCCGACGACGCCGTAGAGGATAAAGCCGATCGACGGCGGAATGATCGGGCCGATGATCGAGGCCGACGCAAGCAGGCCGCCGGCGCGCGCCGCGTCATGGCCGCTCTTCAGCATCATCGGCAGCAGCAGCGCGCCGAGCGCCGCCGCATCGGCAACCGCCGAGCCCGAGAGGCTCGAAAGGATGCAGGCGGCGAAGATCGCCACGAAGCCGAGACCGCCGCGGATATGGCCGACCATCGCCATCGCCAGCGCGATGATGCGGCGCGAAAGGCCGCCGGTGTTCATCACCTCGCCGGCAAGCAGGAAGAAAGGCACCGCCATCAGCGGAAAGCTATCGGCGCCGTTCAGAACGTTCTGCGCGACGATCTGCGCGTCGAAGAGGCCGAGATAGAGCATCAGCGCTACGCCGCTGAGGACCAGGGCGAAGGCGATGGGCACGCCGAGCGCCATCGGACCGAGCAGAGCGCCGATAAAGATAGATACGGTCATGCTCGCCTCCTCAGTGCTTCGCGGAGACCGGCCCGAGCGCGGGCTCTGGCAGATCGTCGAGGATCACTCGTCCTCGCTGTCGCGCACGAGTTCGACGGTCGCTATGTCGATACGGCCGGTGGCGATGGCGAAGGCGTCGGAAAGGAGGATCAGGAAGGCGGGAATGCCGAAGGCAAGACCGGCGCCATAGAAGAAGCCCATGGAAAGGCCGGTGGCCGGCGCGCCGACATGAAGATTGATCAGCGTCTGCGCCCAGCTGCCGCTGATCATCAGCCAGGTGGCATAGAGCATCAGCGCATGGCCGATGAGCACGGCGATCTTCGCGCCGAGCGGCGGCAGCCGCTTGATGAGTGTATCGACGCCGAGATGGCCATGCTCGCGCATGGCGACGACGGCGCCAAGGAAGGTCAGCCAGACGAAGAAGATGCGCGACAGCTCCTCTGAAACCGTGATTCCCTGGTTCAAGGCATAGCGCAGAACGACATTGCCGAAGACTAGCACGACCATGCCGGCGAGCAGCAGGGCGATCGTCACCTTCAGCGCGAAGAAATAGAAATCGATGATGCGGGTCATGCGCTCCTCCCAGGCGACAGGCGAGCCCTGGCGGACGCGCTTGCGCGAGCTTGTCTCCCAATGCCGGAGGGTTCCGGCCGCCAGAACCCCGCGCTCCTCCGCGGGTTCGGCCCTCTTCCGTTAAAATGTACTAACTAGTTCGGATGTCAAGTGGCTTGCTATTGAAACGAAGCGGCAAGGTAGAATATGTCTTGATGCATCGCTTGGGAGAGGGGCCTCCGGCTCGATCTGGAGAAGCGGGCAATAAGGTCAACGGAACAAGGGCTCGTGGAAGATGGGGGCGACGCGCGACAATGGCCGAACGGCAGATGAACGGCAGGAAGAACGATCCGGCGAGAACCCAGGAAAACATTCTCGAGGTAGCGACCGAGGAGTTTTCCACTCACGGCCTGGCAGGCGCCCGGGTGGATCAGATCGCCGAGCGGACCCGCACCTCGAAGCGGATGATTTATTATTATTTCGGCAGCAAGGAAGCGCTCTATCTCGCCGTGCTGGAGCGCTCCTACCGAAAGATCCGCACGCTCGAGGCCGATCTGGAACTCGCCAACCTGCCGCCCGAACAGGCGCTGCGCACCCTGATCGCCACCACCTTTGACCACGACGAGGCCAATCCCGACTTCGTCCGCCTGGTCAGCATCGAGAACATCCACCATGCCGTCCACATGCTGCGTTCGGAAGCGATCCGCGAGCTGAACGTCTCGGTGATCCAGACCATCGATGCCATCGTTCAGCGCGGCCTTGCCGACGGCACCTTCAGCCGCACGGCCGATCCGATCGACATCCACATGCTGATCAGCGCCTTCTGCTTTTTCCGCGTCTCCAACCGCTACACGTTCGGCACGATCTTCCGCCGCGACCTCTCCGAGCCGGAGACGATCGGCCGGCACCGCACGATGATCGCCGACGCAGTAGTGAGCTATCTGAAGGGCGGGGAGGGGGTCGGGGCGGCCCATCCATGACTGGACGCGCGTGCCGGCCGGCAGCGATTTCGCCCTTAAATCAGGTCCGGACTCCCACCCAGCCGCGGCGCAGGCTCAATTCCAAGTGTGGAGACAAGCCTTCCAGGATCCGTCACCTTGGCGTCGGAAGACCGTAACGACAGTCCCCTCGTAGCGCTGCGCTTCACTGCCTTCGCCGGGAGCACTTGCCGACCACTTCCCTATTGCATAGGCGATGTCGCCGCCAGACTGGGCATCGACCATCTCGATTCGATGGGCCTTCACTCCAGCCGAGATCAACCCATTCCAGAAGTCTTCGATTGCGCTCGCTCCCCTGATGACTGCGTGCGTAGACGGTAAAACTACCGCATCCGGCGCATAGAGTGCGGCTACCGCGTCAGCATTGCCGCTGTTGAAGGCGGAATTCCATTCATCGTTTGCCCGCTGAATTTCGCCGCGGATATTTTCAGATGATTGTGTCATCGCGTCCTCCCTGGCCGGATCAATCAGTTGGCCGCCCGAAGCCCTTCAGCTGTTGCCGTGAGCGCATGTGCGGCTTGCAGGTCAGGCAACGTCAGGCCCTCGGTAAATCCGGAATAAATCAGTGCGAGCCGCTCGCAAGCGCCTGGCGCGGGAAGGCCGGCCCGCACGAGACTGAGCGCCGCACGCAGTTCCCAGAAGCGCGCGCGCTGTGCCCGTGCCGTCGCCATTGCCTCCACAAGGAGATCCTCGGAATTTCTGGCTTTGTCCTCTCCAAGTTGCAGCAGCACCTCCCCGTGGAGGCGAAGTATCTCGGCCGCAAACCAACGCTCCTTGGTACGTTCCATCCTTGCCTCGGCTGTTTCGAGCAAAACGAGTGCAGCACCCGGGTCGCCCGCTCTCAGTTCGACCTGCGCCTGAAGAGCGATGAAATAGGGAACCATGTACTCTGCGCCGGTATCGCGCCATTCAGCAAGACCTCGTTGGAGTTCGAGGCGTCCACGATCGAAATCGCCTGCGTCGGCGATTGTCCAAGCGTTCAGCATTGTGGCACCGGCAAGCCAGAAGCGGAATCCGGCTTCCGTGGCAATGCGGGTCAGTTCCGAGCACCGCTCCTGGACGCCTTGGTGGTCGCCGAGAATCTGGCGGATGACTCCGCCAAAGAACAGTGGCAGGGCGAGGCTGTTGCGATGACCCACACGATGCGCCTCAGCAAGCGCTTCGTCGTTTGCTGCCAATGCCTGATCGGGAAAGCCGAGTGGCAGCAATGTGCGGGCGAGATAATCCAGGCACACCACGCGCGGATCAAAGGCGTAGACAAATGCCGGCGATCGGTGCTCTCGAGGATTGTAAAGTGCAAGAGCCTTCTCCAGATGTGCCCGGGCGCCGACGAACTCACCGGCAGGCAATGAGCTGACGCCGGCGGCCCGGTGAGCAAAGAAGGAAAGTCCGCGATCATTGCTCGGTTCCGCCAATTCAAGCAGCCGGTTGGCCGCACTGCGTGCTTCCGCCAGTTCGGCGGCATAGAGGTGGTAGAGGCATAGTCCGTAAAGCACCGGGAAGAGCAGACGCGTCTCGCCCAGCTCTTCACAAAGCTGGCGCGCTCGACCATAGGCATCTGCTGTGGGAGGCGCGGCGAAGCCGTGCGCAGCAACATGCGTGCTGCCGAGCGCCAGTTGGATTGAAAGTTCTCGGCGCGAACGCTCTTCGGACGGAGGTATCGCCGAAAGCCCGCTAAGGGCGTTGTCGAAACGCGTACGCGCTTCCGTCAAAGCGGAGCGTGAAAGCGCCCGGCGACCAGCGAGTTCATTGTACTCGACAGCCCTGTCCAAAAGGCCCGCTTGACCAAAGTGGTGCGCAAGCAGTTCGGGCTCTGTCGTCACGATTTCGGGGAAGCGTTCCTCGAGTATCAAAGCGATCCGGGCGTGCAGCTGCTGACGACGGCTGTGCAGCAAACTGCTGTACGCGGCATCCTGGACCAGTGCATGCTTGAAGGCATAGGTTGCTTGACCGTCACTGCCGCGGCGGAAAACAAGGCCGGCTGCTACTAGCTGGCTCGTTGCGCGCTCAAGCTCCAATTCGGGCAGGCCCGTTGCTGCCGCCAGCAGCTCGTGCGTGAACTCGCGTCCGATCACCGCCCCGACTTGCGCCACGTCTCTTATGGAATCCAAGCGATCGAGGCGGGCCATCAGCGAGTCGTGCAACGTCGCGGGAACCGCGAGCGGCGGTAACGGGCCAGCCAGAACCAGCTCGCCATCTCGTACTTCAAGCAGGCCCGATTCCAGGACGACCTTGGTCAATTCTTCCACGAACAGCGGAACGCCTTCGGTCTTCGAGAGTATCTGGTCCAGCACTTCGGCCGGTAGCTGTTTGCCGCCGGTCATCGCTGCAATGATAGAGGCCGCTTGGGCACGGCTGAGCCGGTTCAGCGTCAAGAACGTCGCGTGCGGAAGACCGCTCCAGCGGGCCGCGCCTTCCGGTCGCGATGTTGCAATCAGCATTACAGGTAGTCGCTGAATCCGACCTGCGATCTGGTCAAATAGCTCGGCCGATGTCGGATCCAGGAAATGCGCGTCTTCAAGCAGCATCAGCACTGGTTGGCTGCGTGCAAGGGCCTCTAGTTGCTCGAACAGCACCTCGAACGTGCGCGTCTTTTGCTTCTGCGCCATAAGGTCGATCTTAGGGTAGCGCCCCTCGGTGGGGATGGACAGCAATGCCGCGATCAGCGGTATGGCGTCGTTTGGGTGCCTGGTCGAACCGGCGAGGAGTTGCTCAAGCAAGTCAAGCTGACGCTCGGGAGGGTCGGTCCGCCTTATGCCTCCAGCTCGGAGCAGCTGATCCGCGACAGGATAGAGGGCGCTTTCCACGTGATAGGGCGAGCAGTAGTATCGCAGTCGCGTATGTGGCTCGTCTTTCATGTGCTCCCGCAATTCCTGCAGAATACGGGACTTGCCAATACCGGCCTCGCCGAACAGTTCGACCACTTGTCCTTCACCGGACGCCGCCAGCCGCCACCGATCGAGCAGCAAGGCGATATCGTGGTCGCGCCCGGCAAGCGGCGCAGATTCGTTTGCATGAAGCGCGTCGAACCGACTCTCCGCGCCACCCTCTCCAATCACTTTGAATGCGCTGACGGGGGTGTCGAACCCTGCTAGCTTCTGTGGCCGAATGCTGGTTATCTCGAACATATTTCCGATAAGGCGGTAGGTAAGCTCGGAAATGACGACCGTTCCAGGCTCGGCAATTGCCTGGAGGCGCGCGGCAAGATTGGGAGTCTCTCCGACAACTGCGTTCTCCTGTGCTGACCCGATGCCGATGAGGTCACCAACAACCACCACCCCGGTGGCGATTCCGATCCGGACCGAGAGTTGCTGACCGTCCTTGACGGGCAGACCATTCACGGCACTGACGACCGCAAGCGCCGCACGAACGGCGCGTTCCGCTTCGTCTTCGTGTGCCTGCGGCCAACCGAAATAGGCCAACACGCCGTCGCCCATGAGTTTCGCGACGTATCCCGCGAAGCGAAGGACTTCGCCAGCCGTGGTATTCTGGAACTGCCTCAGGAGGTCGCGCATGTCCTCCGGGTCAAGCCGCGTGGCAAGCGCGGTAGAACCGACGAGATCCACAAACATGACCGTCAGTTGCCGCCGTTCTGCCTCGCGCGGGCGTCCAGGTTCGCCGCGCTGTTCTACCGACGGCGACATTGGAATTGGTGAGACCGAATCTGGCTTCCTCGACGCCGTCTCAGGCTGTCCTTGCAACTCGGCTATCGCCTCGAGGATGCGCTTGCGGTGGCCCAGCGCGCCTACGCCGATTTCTTTCAAGTCATCGGCCGTCAGGCGGGGTAGGATATCGGCATCAATTGCGTTGTCGTCGAAGGCCGGAACATACTGCTCCAGGCCCAAGCTCTTGAGCCAAGTTGCAATATTCATATGGCCTCTCCTCGACCACTCCTTCCGGGAGGAACGAGTTTATCACACCGGCCTTGGGTTATCACGATTCCCGGTGCGGCGACGGCGCTGCCGCTTGAGCCCTCCCGGGGTGGTTGAGCAGGACCGAAAGGTCGGGGAATTTATGGGCAGAATGCCTGCCCAATCGGAAATACCTCGGCCGACCGTGCCTGCCCAACTGCGCCGGCGGGTCGTGACGGCGCACGCGCGATGCACCGTTGCGGCAGGCAAGGCACAGTGCCGCATGACATCCGGTGCGCTTGCATGTTTCGCGCGCGAGCACCGTTCAGGTGCCGGCGGGGCGATCCGCCAGCAGACGGTGGCGCTGCTAGCTGGCGCGCAGGGCGAGCTTCCATCCGCGAGAGGCTGATCTCGTCTATGATGATGCGCGGAATAATCCCTCCAGTTCCGCAAAGCCCATGGCTTTCTCCGAGAACCGGAAGGTCCCCTGCGACCGCATCTCCCGCGCAGCGTCCACCATTGCACCGTAAGCAAGGCGCGCCAGGGCGGAACCGACACTGATGCGCTTCGCTCCGGCCTCGGCCAGATCCGCCAGGCTGAACGTTGCCCCCGGCATGCCCATCACGACGTTGACCGGCTTCGTGAGGGCATCGCACACAGCTCGGATCGAATTGAGGTCGGCCAGGCCGGGCGCGTAGAGCACATCGGCCCCGGCCCGCTCGAAAGCTTGCAGCCGCCTGATCGTGTCGTCGAGATCGGCGCGTCCCCAGAGGAAATTCTCGCACCGAGCCGTCAGAACGAAATCGTGAGGAAGGGACCGAGAGGCCTCGGCGGCCGCCTCGATCCGCTCGACCGCCAGAGCGAAGTCGAAGATCGGACGGCTCCGATCTCCCGTGTGGTCTTCGAGGGAACAGCCGGCCAAGCCGATGCCGGCCGCCGCCGCGACGGTCTCCGCAGCACTCTTGGGATCGTCTCCGAAGCCTTTTTCGAGATCGGCCGAAACCGGCAGTGGCGTCGCATCGACGATCGCCCCGCAGTGGGCAAGCGTCTGTTCGCGCGAGGCGGAACCCTCTGGCAAGCCGAGCGAGAACGCCATGCCGGCGCTGGTCGTGGCAAGAGCTGGGAAACCCATGGCCGCCAGGATTCTGGCGGTGCCGATGTCCCAGGGATTGGGAATGATGAAGGCTTCGGGGCCCTCATGCAACTTCCGAAACAATGCGCGCTTGTCGTCCATTTGCGACCTCGTCGGATATCCCGGAACGAGCATTGCACACCGGCTGGAACAAATAAAGAACAAAGATGCGCGTAGGGGATCGGATCGAGCATCACCTGCCTGATGAGCGGACTTTCGCCCTGCCGGAGCCCTGCCGGCGGCCTGATGCGGCTGGCATCGCGGCTCTGGCGGGAGCCGGCCGGTCAGCCAAGCACGCGATCAAGGGCGTTCTTCACTCCTGCCGTTTCGGATTGCGGCAATGGCAAAATCGGGCACGGCGGGTCGGCCCGGCAAAGGCCGAGCGCTTCCGCGATCGCGTACATGACGCGGAAGCTGCCGAACGCCTTGAACAGGCTCCACAAGGGTTGAAATGCCTGGTCGAGCCGCTCGACCTCGGCAACATCGCTGGCTTGCGCGGCCCGGGTAAGCGCCAAGGCTTCCGAGGGCAAGAGGCCGGCGATCACGCTGTACCAGGCGTCGCAGCCTGCCAGCAGCGCCGCCGCCGCTCCCCAATCGCCACTGTAGCCGATCGAGAAACCTCGCGGTGTTTCGCCGCGAAGGCGCGCCATTTCGCCCTCGAAGGCGTCGTCCTGCGGCAATGGCATCTTCACCGCCGCGATGTGCGCGACCTTCGAGAGCCGCGCAATCAACGCGTCGCTGAAGGTGAATTTCGTGGTGCCCGGATTGTTGTAGATGCAGAGCGGCAATTGCCCCGCATCGGCGACAGCGGCGAAGTGCCGGTAGACCTCTTCTTCGAAGAGCGGCGTATAGGACATGGGCGCCAGCAGCAAGCCGTCAGCGCCGGCGGACCTGGCATCCCGCGCCAATGCCTGCGCCTCGTCGGTTCGAAGCGCCCCGACGCCGACGATGACAGGCGTCTTTCCGCCGACGCAATCCATCGCCGCCTCGACGGCGCGTCGCCGCTCGCCACGTGAGAGAAAGGCGTAGCCGCCCGTGCTGCCAAGCAGCCCGATCGAGTCGACCCCGGCGAGATGAATACGCTCGAGCAAACGCGCAAGTGCGCCCGTGTCGACATTGCCGGCAGCATCGGTCGGGGTCATGGAAAAGGCCGAAAGGCCGGTGAAGAGCGTCACGATCGTTTTCCTCTTCAAGCGCGAGACAGCAACAGCCGCAGGCCGGCCACGCCGAAAAACACGGCCAACAGACCTTCGATCCAGCGCCGCGCGCGGCGATAGAGGCGCACCATCGGCGCGGTCGAAAATACAACGGCATAGCCGCAAAAGATGGTGACGCTCAGAGCCGCGCAGCCGCCGAGGATCGCGCCGAGCCTGTGCCACGACGTTTCCGGTCCGAGACCGAGCGTCACCAAGGCGATCCATGCGAGCACGGATTTCGGATTGGTGAGATGCATCAGCAATCCCCGCCGATAGAGAGCCGATCCGCAGAGGGCATCACCGCCCGACGGCTGTACCGCCTTGTCGCCGGAAGATAGAGCCGCCCTTGCAGCCTTGAAGGCGAGATAGAGGAGATAGAGGCCGCCGAAGATTTTGAGTACGATCAGGGCTTCGGCGTAGCGGGTCAGCAGGGCCGAGATGCCGGTGGCGGCCATCATGCCCCAGAAGATCGATCCGCTGACGACGCCGGCTGCCAGGAGGAGTGCTGCCCGTCTGCCGTTATTCATCGCAACGCCCATGATCTGCATGTTGCTGGGGCCCGGACTGGCGGCGGCGATCACATAGGCGGCGTAGACAAGCAGAAGCTGGTGGACGGAGGTGGACAAGCTTTTGGGACCTTATGAGCCGAGGAAATCTGCGAGGCGCGGCGGAATCACATTCCGGTCAAGAGTTTAGAGGCGATCATCCACATTGTAAAAGCAATGAGCGTTTCCAGGATTCGCCAGGACAGCGGGTTTGAGAAGATCGGTCGCAGCCATGTGGCGCCATAGCCGAGCGAAAAGAAGAACAGGAAGGAGGCGGTGACGGCGCCTGTCGTGAACGAAAGCTCGCCACTCGGAAATCGGGTCGAGATCGTGCCGAGCAACACGACCGTGTCGAGATAGACATGCGGATTGAGCCAGGTGAGCGCCAGGCATGTCAGAACGGTCTGCCGAAAGCTCGACGCTCTCTCCTCTCCGGCCGCCAAGGCTCCGGACGACCGCAGGGCGGAATAGAGATTCTTGGCGCCGTACCAGATCAGGAA
This sequence comes from Sinorhizobium fredii, assembly GCF_002944405.1. Taxonomy (NCBI): domain Bacteria; kingdom Pseudomonadati; phylum Pseudomonadota; class Alphaproteobacteria; order Hyphomicrobiales; family Rhizobiaceae; genus Ensifer; species Ensifer fredii. The sequence goes on from NZ_CP024310.1 coordinate 25,680, forward strand.
CGCCGCCCCGCCATAGCGCATGGCCGGATCGAGCCAAGGCAGAAGCGTGGCAATCTGCCGGAAGCTGGTCACCCCCAGGACGATCAGCAAGGTATCGGACAGGGCGCAGGCAAGGCAGACGGCGAACACGTGCTCGTTGCGCAGCCCCTGGCGCAGCACAAAGGCATTCTGCGCGCCGATCGCCACAATCAGGCTGAGCCCCATCATCAGGCCTGTGACATAAACCGAAAAATTCATACCTGCGAAGCGCTCCAGAAACGAGATGAGCGTTTCCGGTATCGCGACGGAAGAATTCAGGCTAGTTAATGTTGCTAACTTCAATTAAGTAAAACTAAGCCATGCTCGATTATTCCGCTCTCCGTGCCGTCACGGCCGTCGTCCAGACGGGCAGCTTCGAAAAGGCCGCCGGCGTCCTCAACGTGACGCCCTCGGCCGTCTCCCAGCGGGTGAAGCAGCTCGAGGAACGGCTCGGCGTCGTCCTGATCGCCAGGGGAAATCCCTGCACCGCGACGGAGAAGGGAGAATGGCTCTGCCGTCATATGGAGAATGTCGGCATGCTCGAAGGCGAGTTGCTCGCGCACCTGCCTGCCCTCGTCGGTCCGGGCGAACGGCGGCAAAGGGTGACACTGAACATTGCGACAAGCGCCGACAGCCTCGGAACCTGGTTCGTCGCGGCGGTCTCGAACTTCGCCAAGCGCTCGCCCTACCTGCTGAACATCGCCCTCGACGACGAGGACCATACCGCCGAATGGCTGCAAAAGGGGCGAGTGATTGCCGCCGTCACCAGTCTGGAAAAGCCGATCCAAGGGTGCCGGCGTGTGTCTCTCGGCACGCTCCGCTATCATGCGACGGCGAGCCCCGACTTCGTTGCCCGGCACTTTACTGAGGGCGTCACGCCGGAAGCGATAACCAGTGCGCCGGCCCTTACGTTCAATCAGAAGGACAGGCTGCAAAGCCGGTGGATCCGCCAGGCGCTCGGGGAAGAGCTGACCTATCCGACCCACTGGCTGCCGTCGACGCAAGGCTTCCTCGAGGCGAGTCTTGCGGGCATGGGCTGGGCGATGAATCCGATACAGCTTGCGCGCGACCATCTGGAGTCCGGCCGACTGGTCGAGCTGATCCCCGGCACGCCGTTGGACGTTCCCTTGTACTGGCAGATCAACCGCCTTGCCGCCGACCGGCTGACCGAGCTCACGCGCGAGGTCACTCTGGTCGCCAAGCACAGCCTACTGCATTGAGGAGTGGCGCGGCGCGCGGGCTGCCGAGACTGCGGCGGCCAGCATCAGCCCCGCCGCGGCCAGCGGCAGAACGTAAAAATCCGTCCCGGCATAGGCGGCGCCGAAGCCGAGCGTGCCGGCAAAGAGGGCGAGATAGGTGACGCCGCTGTTCAGCCCCAAGATCGCACCGCGTCGGGCGGGATCGAGCGCCGTCAGCCGCACGATGAGGACGTTCAGCCCGAAATGGTTGGCGAGCCCCCAGAGAAAGACGACGGCGAGCAGCGCCGGATAGGAGCCGCTTGCTGCCGACATCGCGACATAGACGCCGGCGACCGCGAGAAAAATTAGCGGCAGCAGCCTCGCCGCACCGAAGCGATCGATCAGACGGTCGAGGAAGGCCGCGCCACCGAAGCCTAAGCCGTAGGAGGCCGCAAGGAGGCCGTTGGAGCTGACGGGCAGGCCGAGGGCGCCATGCAAATGGTCGCCGATATAGGCATAGACCCCATAGAAAGCCGCCATGAAGGCCGCGCAGGCGACAAGAAGCGAGGCCGCGCCGGGCACGCCGAGCGCCGCTAGCGGCGAGGTCGTCCTTCCGGCGGGTCCTTCCCGCACCGCCGCGCGCCGAACGCCGGCGCAGGCCGTCAGCGCTGCTCCGGCGACGACGAGATAGACCGCCCGCCAGCCGGCGAAATCGGCGATCGCCGCCGACAGCGGCACCCCGGCCACCATGCTCAGCGTCCAGCCGGTCAGCACCAGGCCGATCGTCTCGCTCTCGCGCCCGGCCGGGGCGATCACCGAGGCCAGCGTATAGATGGCGGGAAGCGCAATGCCCGCGGCAATCCCGACGACGAGCTGGGCTGCGACCAACAGCGGCAACGCCGGCGCGGCGGCGCTTGTGGCAAGTCCGCCGGCCAAAAGTAGCAGCGCTGCCGCGAGCATGCGGCGCGGGCCGTGCCGATCGATGAGGCGGCCGAGGAAGACGGCGCTCGCCGCGGTGCCGAGTCCGAAAGCGGCGGAAGCCGTCATCACCGCTGGCACGCCGGTGCCGAGGCTTAGCGACACCTCCGGCGCGATCGGCCCGAGCGCCAGCGAATTGGAGCCGATGACGCCGATCGAGGCGGTCAGCAGCAGGGCAAAGGGCGGAATGCGAGCCCGGTCGGCGGATGAGGAAGCGGATTGATCGATGTTCGTCATTCCCGCATAATCTCAGAACGAAGTTCGGCATCAAGGAGAAATAGCGGAATGGATCAAAATACAGACGACGTTCGGCGGAAGCGCCTGCCGGAGCGCGACCTCGATGCAATGGACCGAAAACTATTAGGCGTGCTGGTCGAGGACGCGACGACGAGCTACGCCGAGCTCGGCGACCGCGTCGGGCTTTCGCCGCCGGCCGCGCATGAGCGTGTGAAGCGCCTTCGGCGTTCCGGGGCGATCCGGCGCGTGGCGGCGCTGATCGATCCCGAGGCCGTCGGCAAGACGCTGCTCGCCTTCGTCCATGTGGATACGACCGGCTGGGGCAAGACTCAGGCGCTGCTGGCGATCGAGGAATATCCGGAGGTGGAGGAGATCCACTCGGTCGCAGGCGACACCTGCATGCTGCTCAAGGTGAGAACCGAAAGCACCCATGCGCTCGAAGGCCTGCTGGCGCGCCTTTACGACACACCCGGCGTCAAGGCGACGCGGAGCTATGTCGTGTTGTCGACCTATCTGGAGCGGCCGGTGCAGCCCGGCACGACGAGCGAATGGCCGGCCGTGGTGAAGAGCTGACGGCCGCCTCCGCGTCGCGCACGCTGAGGCCCGTGCCAGGTCAAAGCTCGGATCGGCCATGAGCCCGAGAAGACGGTGGCCCGCGCCAAACGCGGGCCGCCCTTGCCACAGCTCCGGATCAGAACGGCGAGTCCGGGAAGTAGAAGTCCTTCGCGTTGTCCTTGGTCACCAGCGTCGCGTCAATCGTGTAGACGCCGCGGACCGGAACCTGGCCGTAGAAATTGGCGACGGTCATTTCGAGGGCGGTGCCGATCATTGCCGGCGGATAGAGCACGTCGACGGGGACCATTTTGTCGCCGTCCATGACCTTCTTGATCATTTCCTTTGAGCCGGCGCCGGCGACGATGTACTGGATGTCGGTTCGCTTTGCCTGCTCGATGGCCTGCAGTACGCCGACGGCCATGTCGTCGTCCTGGCACCAGACGACGTCGATCTTCGGGTATTTGGTTAGGTAGTCCTGCATGACCTTGAAGGCATCGTCACGGTTCCAATTGCCGTACTGGCGGTCGAGAACCTTGACGTTTGAGCCTTCGATGCCCTTGTCGAAACCGTCCTGTCGCTGCTGGTCGATCGGGATCGGAAGGCCGCGGATGACGACGACTTCGGCCTCCGGCGTCGTTGTCTTGATGTATTCGCCGGCGACCTGGCCGAGGGCGGGGTTGTTGCCCGCGACATAGAGATCACGCACCGAATTGTCGTTGACGCTTGGCGCGCGGTCGACAAGCGCGACGAAAGTACCCTTGCCCTTCACCTCCTTGATGGCGTTGACCAGCGGATCTGGATCGGTGGGCAGGATAACAAGCGCATCGATGCCCTGTGTCTCTAGATCCTGCACGGCGTTGGCCTGGCTTGCCGGATCGGGCGATGTCTTGACGATCACGTTCAGGCCCGGATTGTGCTCCATCAGGAGCTTGGCGACGCGCTCGGCATGGAAGACCACGCCGGCCGTCCAGCCATGGTCGGCCGCCGGGATAGACACGCCCACCGTCACTTTCTTTTCCTCCTGAGCGTGCGTCACGCCAGCCAGCGCTGTCATGGCTGCGAGGGTAAGGCCGAATAGCTTCTTGCGCATTAACTTCCTCCCAAAAACAGGTCAGTCTATTGCAGGCCGGGAGACCTGTGGACCCGGCCGTCTCACGGTTTGCGTACCAGCGAGCGCTGTACGAGCATCGCAATAATGATGATCGCACCCTGAATGGCACCGATCAGGTATTCGCTGATGAAGTTGGACAGCAGCATGATGTTGCCGACCAGTTCGAGGATGAACGCTCCGCAGATGGTGCCCCACACGCGGCCCGCGCCGCCCTTGAGCGCCGTGCCGCCGACGACGACGGCGGTGATCGCCTGCAGCTCCCAGAGAATGCCCGTCGTCGCCGAGGTCGAGCCAAGGCGCGGCACATAAAGCAGCACGGCTGCGGCCACGCATAGGCCCTGGATTACGAAAGCGACGGTGCGGACGCGGTTGACGGAGATGCCGGAATATCGCGCGACATCGCGATTGGAGCCGACGGCAACGACGTGCCGCCCGTAACGGGTGCGATAGAGGATGAAGGCGGCAACTGCGGTCACGGCGAGGATCACGACGATCGGAACCGGCACGCCGAGGATCGTGCCGAAATAGGCGGGACGGTACATCTCCTGGAGTTGCGGCTCCTTGAGGGTGATCGCTCCGCCCTGCGAAAGCCAGGTCGTCAATCCGCGATAGATACCCATGGTGCCGAGCGTGGCGATGAAGGGCTCGATCTTGCCCACCGTGGTAATCAGCCCGTTGGTGAGACCGCAGAGCGCGCCGGCAGCTATGGTGAACAGGATCGCTGCCAGCAACATGAGCACGGGGTCGGCGACGACACCGGAATTCATGAACAGGATCATCAGGCTGGCGATGAAGGCGACCATGGCCCCGACGGAGAGGTCCAGATCCCCCGACGAAATCACGAAGGTCGCGCCGACTGCGATGATGGCGATGAAGGCGCTTCGGGTGGCGACATTGGCGAGGTTGTTGATGCTGATGAAGTTGGGATTGACCAGCGCGCCCACCAGCAGCAGCAAGGCCAGGGCAACGAATGGCGCCACGGCTCTCAGATCTATGTCACGCCAGCTGCGTCGGCGGATCGCCTCCTGGCTGCGTTCCTGGTTCACGCTCATATCCAATCGAACCTCCATCCCACCTATCGGGAATCTCTTTGTTGTCGGCGCCGGCGCAACCCACGCGACTCAAGCCGCCGTCTTCTTCTTCAGGCCGGCCGCATAGCGCATGATCTCCTGCTCAGAGATCTCGTCTCCCTCGAGAATGCCGGCGATATGGCCCTCGCGCATGACCGCCACGCGACTGCAGAGGCCGATGATCTCGGGCATCTCGGACGAGACGACGATGATCGAGCGACCGTCCCGGGCCAGCGCCGAGATGAAGTGATAGATCTGCTGCTTGGTGCCGACATCGATGCCGCGAGTCGGCTCGTCGATGATGATGATGCCCGGGTCGGTCTCCATGACCTTGGCGAGCAGCAATTTTTGCTGGTTGCCGCCGGACATGCGACCGACGACGACGCTGTCATCCCTGACACGGATATCGAAGCGGCGGCGCGCCTTGACGAGAGCCGCCTGCTCGCTTCCCGGGTCGAGATAACCCAGGCGAGCATGGCGGCCGAGCGACTGCAGCGTCAGGTTCGCCATCATGCCGGCGTTGAGCAACAGACCCTTGGCCTTCCGATCCTTGGTCATATAGGCTAGCCCGGCCTTGTTGGCCGCATGCACGTCGCCCGACGGCACTGGCTGGCCACGAACCAGGACCTCGCCCGCAGCGCGCGAGCGAAGCCCGACGACCGCCTCCATCAATTCGGTGCGACCAGAGCCGATCAGCCCGGAAAAGCCGAGAATCTCGCCGCGACGGACCTCAAAGCTGGCATCTCGGACATAGCCTGTTGATATCGAATCGACCCGAAGCACGACCTCCTCGTCGACGTCGGGTTCGGTCTTGGCCGGATAGAGGCTCGACAGTTCTCGGCCAACCATCAGTTGCGCAATCGCCTCGCCATCGAGAATGGAGGTCGGCGCCGTCTTGATCCACTGGCCGTCGCGCAACACCGTCACGCGGTCGGTGAGTTCCATGACTTCATCGAGCTTGTGCGATACGAAGACGAAACTCGTTCCCTTGTCGCGCAGTTTGCGCACCAGCCGGAACAGGAAGTTCGTCTCCTCACGCGACAGCACTGCGGTCGGCTCGTCCATGAAGACGACACGGGCGTCGCGGCTGATGGCCTTGGCGATCTCGACCATTTGCTTTTCTGCAATAGAAAGGGAGCCGATCATCGCGTTCTCGTCGACCTGCGAGCCGAGGAGTTCGAGCACACGGCGCGTCTCCGCGCGCATGAACCTGCGGTCGAGCACACCGAAACGCGTTACCTCGCGGCCGAGAAACAGGCTCTCGGTGACGGTTAGGTGTTCGGCGAGATTAAACTCCTGGTGGATGATAACGATGCCGAGCGCTTCGGCAGCGCCATTGGGAGGAAGCTTCACCGACCTGCCGTCCAGCAGGATCTCGCCCGAAGTCGGCTGTTCGAAGCCGGAGAGAATCTTGACGAGCGTGGACTTGCCGGCGCCATTCTCCCCCATGAGCGCATGGATCTCGCCCTGGCGCAGCTCAAAATCGACGCTGAACAGCACCTGCACGCCGCTGAACGACTTGCTGATGCGGCGCGCGGACAGCACGACGGGAGCACCGCCGTCAACCTCCGTGGTCATATTCCCCTCCCTGCGGCCTCCACCGCCCGTTGCGCAGATGTAAACCTTTACACTGACCGATGTAAAGGTTTACATCGAGCATGATCGACAATTTTCTTGCCCTGTGCGTTTGACCCTCGGGCAAGTCTGTGTAGTGTCTCGCAACAAAGTCCGAGGCCCAATCGAGTGTCCAATTCCCCGCCCGCAACCATTGAAGACGTCGCACGGATCGCCGAAGTGTCGATCGCGACGGTTTCAAGGGCCATTCACATGCCGGAAAAGGTTGCCAAATCAACGCGGCTCAAGGTCAATCAGGCGATCGCGATTACCGGCTACACGACCAACGCCATGGCGCGCAGCCTGAGGCTGGGGCGATCAAACATGATCCTTGTGGTCGCACCCGATATCGGCGACCCGAATTTCTCCAGCATTCTGGTTGGCCTCGAAAACGAAGCTCGCGCGCACGGCTACGGCGTGCTGATCGGCCATACTCAAAACGATGCGCAGCGTGGATTGGAGTATCTGAAGTTCTTCAATTCCTACCAAGCCGCAGGTCTGATCCTGTTTACCGGCATCCTTCCCTTCGGCCATCAGGCCGCGACCGATAGTCTACCGCCGAGCGTCGGCGTTTTCGAACCCGTCTTCAACGGAGGCATCCCCTATGTCGGAGTTGATGACGTCGAAGGGGCACGAAAGGCCGTTGATTTGCTCATTTCCGAAGGCCATCGCCGCATCGCGTTCATCGGCGACTCCAACACGCGTCTTGCCTATCGCCGGCGCCGGTCGGGATACGAGGCCGGACTTGCCGCGGCCGGCATCCCGCTGAACCGCCAACTGGTCCTCGACGGCGATGGCACAGTCGAAAGCGGTAGATTGGCGCTGGAACAGTTCTTCATGCGCGATGACCTGCCGACGGCCTTCATGTGCGTCAACGACCAGACGGCGCTCGGCGTTTCGATCGGCCTCAAGGCTCGCGGCTACGATATTCCGGACCACTTTTCGGTCACCGGCTTCGACGACGTCCCACAAGCAAGTTTCATGACGCCGTCGCTGACCACAATCCGCCAACCACGCACCGCGATCGGAAAACAGGCGATGGTATTGTTGCTCGACATGCTCTCGGACCGAGCTGCCTCCGAAACTGAAATCCTGCTGAGGCCAGACCTTGTAGTGCGCAATTCCGTCGGGCCACCCCCGGCCCGGCGATAGAGAGTGGAAGAATGAAGATGCCTGTGTCTGCGAAAGCTGCTGGGCGTGCGCGTGTCCGCGCACTCCGGAGCGGATTGAGGACTTTCCAGGCCAAATTCGAAGTCTTTGGGATTCGAGCGTTCCGCAGCTCGTGGCGATCGTCAACGGCTACCCGAAGGCCCAGCAGGCGACGCCCCGTACCACGGTGCAGAGCGCCTTTTGGGGGGGCGACATCGTGCCCGAAGGCAGGTGCGATGTATTCATATAACTTGCTGCCGTGACCAGGGGCGTGCATCATCGGACATCCCGAGCGCGGGGCATTGGAATTTGGCACGGACGAGGTCAAGCCTATGCACAAGTTCACAGTCGTCGTCATGAAGGAGTTCGAGGCCGACACCGCCGAGGAGGCCGCCTTGCTCATGTATCAGGAACTGGCCAGGGGGCCGGCACCTCTGCAATATTCAGTCACGGACGAGGCGAGGAATGCAAGGGATCTGACGCTCGACCGGGCAGGGGCCGATGAGTTCGCCGCTGTCGATCACACGGCCGATCCCGGCAACTGGTGAGGCTCGAAGGAATTACGAACCCGCGCTCCAGCGGACGAACATTCCGGGGTGGAGAAAAACGGTTGCCTCCTTATTTCGCAGAGGGAACGCGTCGAACGCTTTCAAAGCGAAAGGAACTGGCAATGGAGAAGAACACGATTTGCCTCTGGTACGACAAGGACGCCGAGGCTGCCGCTCGCTTCTACGCGGAGGTCTTTCCCGACAGCAGCGTGGGGGCCGTGCAACGTGCACCCAGTGACTTCCCGTCCGGCAAGGAGGGCGACGTGTTGACGGTCGAATTCACGGTCGCGGGCATTCCTTGTCTCGGCCTCAACGGAGGCCCGACCTTCAAGCACAACGAAGCCTTCTCGTTCCAGATCGCCACCGACGATCAGGAGGAGACCGACCGCTACTGGAACGCCATTGTCGGCAATGGCGGCCAGGAGAGCGCCTGCGGCTGGTGCAAGGACAAGTGGGGGATCTCCTGGCAAATCACCCCGCGCGTATTGACCGACGCGCTGTCGGCCGGCGGCGGCGAGGCAAAGCGCGCCTTCGAGGCGATGATGACGATGGGGAAGATCGACGTCGCCGCGATCGAGGCGGCCCGGCGCGGCTGACGCTCACCGGGTGTATTGCCGGCACGGGTGCCGGTTCGCCGCTCGCCGATGGCTCTATGCAAAGCGGCCCCGCGCTTGGAGAGGCGCGGGGCCGCGGGGCCGCAAAGCTAAACCCTTCTCAATCCTCCTCGACGAAAACCTCCTCGCGCTTCGCCTTGACCGCGGGCAGGAAGACGACGACGAGCACGATTGCGGCCATCAGCAAGAGGCCGGCGCTGATCGGCCGAGTGACGAAGGTGGTCGGGTCGCCGCGCGAGAGAATCATCGCGCGCCTCAGGTTCTCCTCGAGCAGCGGCCCGAGCACGAAGCCAAGCAGCAGCGGCGCCGGCTCGCAGCGCAGCTTCAAGAGCAGGTAGCCGATGAGGCCGAAGAACGCGACGGCATAGAGGTCGAAGACGTTGGAGTTGACGCTGTAGACCCCGATCGAGCAGAAGGCCATGATGATCGGGAAGAGCACGAAATAGGGGATCTTCAGGAGCTTTACCCAGAGTCCGATCAACGGCAGGTTGAGCACGACGAGCATCAGGTTGCCGATCCACATCGAGGCGATGATGCCCCAAAAGAGCGCCGGCTGCTCCGTCGCCACGTTCGGGCCGGGCACGATGCCCTGGATGATCATCGCGCCGATCATCAGCGCCATCACCGGGTTCGCCGGAATGCCGAGGGTGAGCAGCGGGATGAACGAGGTCTGCGCACCGGCATTGTTGGCGCTTTCCGGCCCGGCGACGCCGGCAATCGCGCCGCGGCCGAATTCCTCCGGCCGGTCGGAGAGCCGCTTTTCCACCGTATAGGAGGCGAAGGCGGCGAGGATGGCGCCGCCGCCCGGCAGCACGCCGAGCGCCGAGCCGATCGCCGTGCCGCGGATCACCGGCGCGAACATCCGCTTGAAATCCTCTTTCGTTGGCAGGAGCTCGCTAACCCGTGCCATCAGCACTTCGCGGGTCTTCTCGCTTTCGAGGTTGCGCAGGATCTCGGCGATGCCGAAGACGCCGACCGCCAGCGCCACGAAGTTGAGGCCGTCGGCATATTCGCGGATGCCGAGGGTGAAGCGCGGCGTACCGGTATAGATGTCGGTGCCCACAAGACCCAAAAGCAGGCCGAGCGCCACCATGGCGAGTGCCTTGACGACGGAGCCGTGCGCCAGCGCAACGGAGGAGACGAGACCGACGATCATCAGCGAGAAATATTCGGCGGCGCCGAACTCGAGCGCGATCTCGGTCAAGGGCGGCGCGAAGAGGGCGACGAGGAAGGTCGATACGGTGCCGGCGAAGAAGGAGCCGAGCGCGGCGATCGCCAGCGCCGTTCCGGCGCGGCCGTTGCGGGCCATCTGGTAGCCGTCGATGGCGGTGACGGCGGAGGAGGATTCGCCCGGCATGTTGATGAGGATCGCCGTCGTCGAGCCGCCATATTGGGCGCCGTAATAGATGCCGGCGAGCATGATCAGCGACGAGACCGGCTCAAGCTGGAAGGTGATCGGCAGCAGCATGGCGATCGTCGCCGTGGCGCCGATCCCGGGCAGCACGCCGATCAGCGTGCCGAGCAGGACGCCTATCAGGCAGAAGAGAAGGTTTGCCGGCGAGGCGGCGGTGGCGAAGCCGAGGGCAAGGTTGCTGAAGAGATCCATCGTCGCCTCCTAGAACCGGACCCAGGGGCCGAAACGCTCGAACGGCAGGTTGAGGCCGTAGCTGAAGACGGCGACCGAGAAGATCGCGAGCCCCAGCGAGACCGCCACCGCCCAGAGCGGCTTCATCCGATGCGAGGCGAAACAGGCGATCAGCGCCGTCAGGAAGACGGCGGGCACGAAGCCCAGTCCGCGGACCGTCAGGCCGAAGAAGATCGGCGCCGGCAGGATGAAGAGCATGCCGCGGATGGCGATCGGTCCCATAGGCTCGTGGTTCACCCGGGCCGACTGCACCAGGATGATGACGCCGAGCAGCGTCAGGACGACGGAAAGCAGCAGCGGAAAATAGCCCGGGCCCATGCGGAAGGCGGTGCCGAGCTCGAGCCCGAAGGACTGCCAGGCGAAAAAAAGACCGACGGCCGTCAGGATACTCCCGCACAGCGCGTTGGTGGTATCGAAGGAGATGGCTTTCATCTTGTCCCCATGTTCTCGTTCGGACGCGGCCGCGGACGTCCTGATCTTGGCGATGTCCTCGCTTCTTGTCCGGCTGTGCTCAGCGTCCCCCGCAAGTTGACGGCTGTCAACTTTTCCGGAAGCCCGCCGATTTCTCCGGCCAGCCGTTGCCCCACAGCACGGCCGGCCGGAGGCGATGCCGTCGCCGTACCGCTCTAATCGGAGAACAGGATCGGCGGCGGCTCGCGGGAGCCGATTAGTCGGCGTACTGGCCGGCGGCCTCGATCACCGGCTTCCAGCGGGCGATCTCGCTTTCAAGCTTGGCCTTCAGCGCCGCCGGGGTGGCGTCCGCCTCGCTCGACGGTTCGGTGCCGAGTTCGCCGAAGCGGGCCGCGACGTTCTCGTCCTTGAGCGCCTTCTGCAGCGACTTCGACAGCCGGTCCGTCACCTCGGCAGGGGTTCCCTTCGGCGCATAGATGCCGTGCCAGATGCCGACCTGGAAGCCGGCAAGACCGGCTTCTTCAGCCGTCGGCAGCTCGGGGAAGATCTTCAGGCGCTTCGGCGAAGTGACGGCATAGGCCTTGATCGTGCCGCCCTGGATCTGCTTGGTGGTGTTGGTCGTCTGGTCGCACATTATGTCGACCTGGCCGCCGAGCAGATCGGTCATCGCCGGGCCGGTGCCCTTATAGGGGACGGTGGTCAGCTGGGTGTCGATCGCGTCCATGAACATCATGCCGCAGAGATGCGAGGCGGCGCCGATGCCGGCATTGGCGACCGTCACCGTGTCCTTGTTGGCCTTGGCGTATTCGATCAGCCCCTTGAGATCGGTCGGCTCGAAATCCTTGCGGGCGACGATGGTCATCGGTACTTCGGTGACGAGGCCGACATATTCGAAGGCGTTCAGCGTGTCATAGGCAAGCTTGCGATAGAGCGTCGCGCTGGTTGCCATGCCGATATGGTGAAGCAGGACCGTATAGCCGTCCGGATCGGCCTGGGCGACGCGGCCCGCACCGAGCGTGCCGCCGGCGCCGCCGACATTCTCGACGATGATCTGCTGACCGAGGTCCTTCGACATGGACTCGGCGACGAGACGGGCAACCGTATCGGTCGGGCCCCCGGCCGAGAAGGGCACCACCATGGTGATCGTGCGCTCCGGATAGGTTTGGGCGCTGGCCGAAGCGGCAAACAGGGAAACGGCGGCGACGGCGCCAAGAAGCGCGTTCAATATTTTCATCTTTTTCCTCCCGGATGACTTTGTCCACCAGCCGGCACGGTTCCTCCCGCCGGTCCTGGTTGCAGCCATTAACAAACGGGATTTTAGCACAGACAACCGCCTAGCGCGGCGGTTTCGCGCATTTGTCGTGCCAGTCGCCGGGTGATGGGTGGAATTGGAAACAAAGCCGTTCCGTGATGGGTGGATTCCCACCCATCGGCACAGTTCAACCGCCCGTGCGTCGTCTCAGATACTGGACCTCCGCGTCCGTCAGCAGCCGGCTTCGCCCCTTCGGCAGGTCGCCGAGATTGATCTCGCCGATTGCGACGCGGATGAGCCGCAGGCATTCGAAGCCGAGCGCGTCCAGCATGCGGCGGATCTGGCGGTTGCGGCCCTCCTGCAGTTCGACCTCGATCCAGGAGTTCCTGTCGCCGCTCCTCAAGCCCCGGACATGCGTTGCCGTCAAAAACTCGCCGCCCTCGCTCACGCCGCCGAGCATCGCCTGCATCGAGGCCTCATCGAAGAGGCCGCGGACCTGGACGTGGTAGATCTTGCCGAGATGGGTGGCGGGATCGAGAAGGCGCTGCGCCAGCACCGTGTCGTTGGTGAAGAGCAGCAGCCCCTCGCTCGCCTTGTCGAGTCGGCCGACCGGCGAGAGGAAGCGCGCATCGACCTCGCCGAGGCAATCGAACACCGTCGGCCGCCCCTGGGGATCGTCGCGCGTTGTGACGAGGCCGCGCGGCTTGTTCAGCATCAGATAAATCTTCGCCTCGGCCGCGATCGCCGTTCCGTCGACGGCGATCCTGTCCTTATCGATATCCACCCAATGCGCAAGGTCGGTCGTCTTCCTGCCGCCGACGCTGACGCGGCCCTCGGCGATCAGCTTCTCGGCCTGGCTGCGCGAGCAGTAGCCGACCTTGGAAAGCGCCCGGGCAAGGGTGACGCGCTTGCCGGCGTGTTCGCCGTCGGCTTTGATCCCGGCCGTTTTCCTGCCTCGCAAGGGGCGGCGCTGCTTCACGTCAATCTCCGCGGCTGTTGTATCGGTTCCTGTGGCACAGTCGGCGCCACGGGGCCAGAGTGAAATCTCTGGCTTGCCGCCCCTATCGGCTGAGAGATCCGGCGGCGAGGCAATCGCGCCATTTCATCGATCGCTTGCGGCCCGAAACCGATCAGTGATCTGGGCGAAAATAGAGGCGCTGGATCACCGCCATCATCAGAGCCGTGGCCCAGCCAAAGATGATCCAGCCATTGATCGCCTCGAAGGTGGCGACCTGACGCCAGTCCTTGCCGAGCACGATGTCGCCGTAGCCGACCGTCGTGAAGGTGACGGTTGAGAAGTAGAGCGCCTCTTCGATGCTCGGAAGCGTCTGCGCAAGATAATAGAAAGCGGCCCAGAGGCAGACATCGATTACGATCGGAATGATCAGGTAAATGACCCACGCCACGGTGACGAGGGTCGGATAGCGGTGAAGGATATAGGTCCGGTGCTTCTCCAACGACCGGAAGGCGTGCAGCCCGGCAGACATGAAAAACGCCTGAATGGCCACCGTCGACGCGATCAAACCACAGGCGATGACCAGCCGGAAAATCACTGATGCCCCCTCGCAGCTTCGTTGGATCGGAGCCGATCTAGGGATAGAAACATGCAGCGAATTAAAGTGCTACAGCGATTGTTGCCCCGTGACCATCGAAGGCGCTTGCCACCATCGCCTGCTTCGGTTGCAACTTTGCCAGAGGCGGCGTGATGCGTGCCCAGGCATCGGGCCATGGCCGTCGCGGCTCTTTCCTTCACCGCGGAATATCAGCATGATTGCCCTTCACAGCGTTGTCGCGGCGCGGGCCGATTGCTCGTAGGCGCCGGAGAGGAAGCGCAGCACGGTGGCGATCTCCGAGAGGGTCTCCTCCGGCGGACGGGCTCTGGCGGTCGAGGCGACGAGCAGGCGCTCGCGGATCTGGGCATAGCGGGCACAGGCCTCGGCGCCCTTCTCGGTGATGCGGATCATCTTCTCCTTGCCTTGCCGGCCGGTCGTCACAAGGCCGGCACCCTCGAGCTTGCGGATCGCATAGGTCGCCACATGGGTGTCCTCGATGTCGAGGACGAGGCAGATGTCGGCGAGCTTCTTGCCCCGGTCGCGATGCCGGATCGTATGCAGGATCATGATTTCCATCGCCGAGAGGCCAGGAACGCCGGCGGCGGCCATGCAGCGCACCATCCAGCGCTGGAAGGCATGCGAGGCGAGGATCAGGCCGTATTCCACTTCGGAAAGCCCGGGCGAACCGCCTTCGGCAAGGTGAGCCGACGACACGATCGGGCCGATGGCGGAGACGGATTCCGGATGGTCGGGCGGAAGGGCTCCGGCCCGCTTTTCGCGCTCCCGCTTCTTGGTCATCGGCACACTCCTGATCTGCGCGACGACAACATTTTATCGACAAATTGTCAATAAAATGCTTTTGTTGGAGCCAAGCGGAACTGGCATTTCAGCGTGGAGAGACGACGATGGCTGCAACGTGGGACTTCTGGGTGGATCGCGGCGGCACCTTTACCGATGTGATCGGCCGCGACCCGGAAGGCAGGCTGCATGCGCTGAAGGTGCTTTCGGAAAATCCCGGCGCCTATCGCGACGCCGCCGTCCACGGCATCCGCCTGCACCTCGGCCTTGCCGCCGGCGAGCCGGTGCCGGCCGGACTGATCGGCGAGGTGAGGATGGGCACCACCGTCGCCACCAATGCGCTGCTGGAGCGCAAGGGGGAGCGGCTGGCGCTGATCACCACGCGCGGCTTTCGCGATGCGCTGCGGATCGGCTACCAGGAGCGCAAGAAAATCTTCGCTACCGAAATCATCAAGCCGGAGGCGCTCTATTCGGAGGTCGTCGAGCTCGACGAACGCGTGCTCGCCGACGGGACGATTGAAAAGGGGCTCGACGAAACGGAAGCGCGGCGGGCGCTGGAAGCGCTGAAGGCGAGCGGCTACCGATCGGTCGCCATCGTCTTCATGCATGCCTACCGCTTTCCCGAGCATGAGGCGGCCGTCGCGCGGCTTGCCCGCGAGACCGGCTTTGCGCAGGTTTCTGCAAGCCACGAGGTCTCACCGCTCGTCAAATATGTCGGCCGCGGCGACACGACGGTCATCGACGCCTACCTCTCGCCGGTGCTCGGCCGCTATGTGGCACAGGTTTCGGAAGAACTGGACGTTGCCCGGGCGGGCGCCCGGCTGATGTTCATGATGTCGTCCGGCGGGCTCACCGCCGCGGACATGTTCCAGGGCAAGGACGCGATCCTTTCCGGGCCGGCGGGAGGCGTCGTAGGACTTGCGAGGACCGGCGAGGCGGCGGGCTTCGACCGCGTCATCGGCTTCGATATGGGCGGCACCTCGACCGACGTCGCCCATTTCGACGGCGAATACGAACGCGCCTTCGAGAGGGAAGTCGCGGGTGTGCGCGTCCGGGCGCCGATGCTGTTGATCCATACGGTCGCGGCCGGCGGCGGCTCGATCCTCCATTTTGACGGCGAGCGCTTCCGCGTCGGGCCGGGTTCGGCCGGCGCCAATCCGGGCCCGGCCTGCTACCGCAACGGCGGGCCGCTCGCCGTCACCGACGCCAATGTCATGCTCGGCAAGCTGATGCCGGAATTTTTCCCGGCGATTTTCGGGCCGGATCAGAACCTGCCGCTCGACGTCGAAACGGTGCGGGCCCGGTTCGCGGCGCTTGCGGCCGAGATCGGCGACGGCCGCACCCCGCAAGACGTCGCCGACGGCTTCATCCGCATTGCGGTTGCCAACATGGTCGAGGCGATCAAGAAGATTTCCGTGCAGCGCGGTTACGACGTGACGCGCTACGCGCTGAACTGCTTCGGCGGCGCGGCCGGCCAGCACGCCTGCCTCGTCGCAGATGCGCTCGGCATGACGAGCATCCTGCTGCATCCGATGTCGGGCCTGCTTTCCGCCTACGGCATGGGCCTCGCCGATATCCGCGCGACGCGGCAGAAGGCGCTTGGCGTCGCGCTCGACGATGTCGGGCCGCAGGCGCTCGCCGGGCTCGGTGCGGACCTGCAGGTCGAATGCCTGGCGGAACTCGACGCGCAAGGGATTGGCCGCGACCGCATTCGCACGCATCTTCGCGCCCATATCCGCTATGCCGGGACCGACACGGTGCTCGCCGTCGAGGCGCGCTTTCCCGAGATTGACGATGCGGCCCGTCTGCGCGCCGGATTCGAGACGCTGCATAGGCGCCGCTTCGGCTTCATCGCCGAGAACAAGCCGCTGGTGATCGATGCCGCCGAGGTCGAGACGGTCGGCGGCGGGGCGGTGCAGATGGAAACGGACGGTCTGGCGACAGCTTCAGGCGAGGCGGTCGTTAGCCGACAAACCCGTTTCTATTCGCAAGGCCAGTTCCACGACGCGCCGGTGGCGCTGCGCTCGGAAATCAAGCCCGGCGAGACGCTGACCGGCCCGGCGATCGTCATCGAGGCGAACCAGACGATCGTCGTCGAGGACGGCTGGCAGGCGAAACTGACCGCCAGGGACCATATCGTGCTCACGCGCATCAAGCCGCTGCCGGCGCGAACGGCGATCGGCACCAGGGCCGATCCGGTGATGCTGGAAATCTTCAACAACCTCTTCATGTCGATCGCCGAGCAGATGGGCGTAACGCTGCAGAACACCGCCTATTCGGTGAACATCAAGGAGCGTCTCGATTTCTCCTGCGCGGTCTTCGACAACAGAGGCAATCTCGTCGCCAATGCGCCGCACATGCCGGTGCATCTTGGCTCGATGGATGCGTCCGTCGCCACCGCGATCCGCGAAAACCCGGTCACCCATCCGGGCGACGTGTTCCTGATCAACGCCCCCTATAACGGCGGCACGCATCTGCCGGACCTGACGGTCTGCACGCCGGTCTTCGACAATGAGGGCCGGGCGACCCGCTTCTGGGTGGCAAGCCGCGGCCACCACGCCGACATCGGCGGCATCTCGCCGGGCTCGATGTCGCCGCTCGCCGCCAATATCGAGGAGGAGGGCGTCTATATCGACAATTTCAAGCTGATCGACCGGGGCCGCTTCTCAGAAGCGGAACTGGAAAGGCTGCTCACCGGCGCGCGCTATCCGGTGCGCAACATCCTGCAGAACGTCAACGATCTGAAGGCGCAGGTCGCCGCCAACGAGAAGGGCGTGGCGGAACTCAAGAAGATGATCGCCCAGTTCGGCGAAGAGGTTGTCGAGGCCTATATGGGCCATGTACAGGACAATGCTGCCGAAAGCGTCCGCCGCGTCCTCGACCAGTTGAGCGAGGGCGAATTCTCCTACGAGATGGACCAGGGCTGCCGGATCGTCGCGAAGATCACCGTCGACCGCGAGAGGCGTGAGGCGACGGTCGACTTCACCGGCACTTCCGAGCAGCGCGCCGACAATTTCAACGCGCCGGAGCCGGTGACGCGTGCGGCGGTGCTTTACGTCTTCCGGGTGCTGGTCGAGGCGGATATCCCGATGAATGCCGGCTGCCTGAGGCCGATCCGCATCGTCATCCCGGAGGGCACGATGCTTTCGCCGCGCTATCCGGCGGCCGTCGTCGCCGGCAATGTCGAGGTCAGCCAGGCGGTCACCAATTGCCTGTTCGGCGCCGTCGAGGCGCAGGCGGCGGCGCAAGGGACGATGAACAATCTGACCTTCGGCAATGCCAGCTACCAGTATTACGAGACGATCTGCTCCGGCGCGCCGGCCGGTCCCGGATACAACGGTGCCGACGCCGTCCACACCCATATGACCAATTCGCGGCTTACCGATCCGGAGATCCTCGAGACGCGCTTTCCGGTGGTGCTCGAGGATTTCCATATCCGCAAGGGCTCCGGCGGCCGCGGCAAGTGGTCGGCCGGCGATGGCACGCAGCGAACGATCCGTGCCCGGGAGCGGCTGGATTTCGCCATCCTTTCCGGCCACCGGCGAATCCGTCCCTTCGGGCTGAAGGGCGGAGAACCCGGCGAACTCGGCCGCAACTATGTCCGCCGCAATGACGGCCGGATCGAGGAATTCGCCGGCTCGGCGCATACGGTGCTCGAGCCGGGCGAGGCCTTCACGGTGGTGACGCCGACGGGAGGCGGCTACGGGAAGGCGTGAAGTTGCGGGTTCGGACAGCACCACCGGCAACTTACCACTTTGCGTCAACAGCAGCCGCACGACCCGCTCCGTCAGTGGCCGCGGTCGCTCCCTCCGCGGGCATGGGCGAGTGCCACCGTAAATGGCTCAGTTGAGCCCTGATCAAAGTCGGGGATTCCTCGTCCGTCACGGCGACTTAATGAATTTGACACCACCCGATAGTGAAAAAGGCTGAATTGCAATCGACCCCAAAATGGCGCCTCATTGAGCGGCGGGAAGTCTAGCTTATGAGCTAAAAGTATGCGCCCGTGCCGGGCGCGCGTACCATTTGCGATGGTCCTGGGATATGCGCCTTATAGTCATAAATGACGTATCGGTCGTGCGCGGCGGCGCAACAAAGGTCGCAGTCCAGTGCCTGCAAGCATGCCGAAATGCCGGCATCGACTGCACGTTTTTTGTCGGGGATGACGGCGTCGGTGTGAAGGAACTGGACGTTGCCGTGCGCACGATCGCGTTGGGCGAAAGACCGTTGAGAGACGGACACAGCATCGCCGATATATTCGACAAGCATTTCAACAAACGTGCCTATGAAATGCTTTCAGCATTGTTGTCCGAAAGCCAGGAAGAGACTGTTGTCCACGTCCATGGATGGAACCAGATATTGTCGCCGTCCATCTTCCATGCTCTCGCGGCGAGCAAGGCGAGGGTCATCATCACGGCGCATGACTATTTTCTGAATTGCCCGAACGGCGGACGCCTGAATTTCAGGAGCGGCGCGATCTGTAATCTAAAGCCGATGTCCCTCGATTGTCTCTTAACCAATTGTGACAAGCGAAACTATTTCCATAAGCTCTGGCGCTTTCGCCGAAGCCTCGTCCAATCAGGCGCTGGCGACGCATTCTGGGAACGCGTCGAAGTAGTGCTGGCGCACGAAGGCATGGAAACCTACCTGAAGTCGGGTCCTCTCCGGCATTTCACCACATTGCGTACGCCCACGGAACCTTTGACGCGGCTGTCGACGGAGCCGTGGCGCAGAGAGCGCATCGTCTTCCTCGGACGGATGACCTGGGAGAAAGGCGTCCGCACCCTTGGTGAGGCTTTGCGAATGACGGGCCAGGCAGCAACCCTGATCGGCCGCGGCCCTTTGCTCGCCGAAATGCAGAAGGCCCTTCCCCATTGCTGGGTGCCGGGCTGGCTCGATGACGAAATGGTATCCGAAACGGCCGCCCAGGCGCGCGCATTCGTCATGCCGTCGCGAATGCCGGAGCCATACGGCCTGGTGGCGGCCGAGGCATTGATGAGTGGAATTCCCGTGATCGTAAGCAGCAACGCGTTGATTGCCGAGGAGATCGAAAGCAATGGCGCGGGCCTCATCTTCGAGAGCGGAGATGCGGGCTCGCTCGCCGAGGCTCTGGTTAAAATCAAGAGCGATAGTCTTGTGAGAAAGCTGGCCGAAGGTGCACGGGCCTTCGGCAAGAAAGTCGCTCCAAGTCGCAAAGAGTGGGAACGTCAGTTAATTGGCATTTATAGGGGCGAATCTGCTCTTCAGTTAGTCTAGGAGGACCATGGCACGAGCACTTGTGACAGGCGGATGCGGCTTCGTCGGACGGCATCTTTGTGATCGGCTTCTTGCGGAGGGGCTGGATGTCGTCTGTGTTGATTCGTTGAAGCCAGGAACAGGCGCAAAGCACCCGCTTCGTTGGAGGCGTCCGAGCGTGAACTTCGTCTTTATCGAGGAGGATTGTAGATCCTACTTCGAAACTTCCTGCGAACACTTCGACTACGTCTTTCATCTTGCGGCTCTCGTCGGCGGGCGAATGACGCTCGAGAATGAAACGCTTCTGGTCGTCGAAGATCTGGCGGTCGATGCTGCGCTGTGGCGATGGGCGAGCGAGCACAAGCCCGGCAATGTTGTCTATTTCAGCTCCAGCGCAGCCTATCCCGTGGCGTTTCAGACCGAGGAAATGCAGACGCCGCTCTCGGAAGACATGATTTCGTTCGAACGCTCGCTTGGCGTTCCTGATTTGAGTTATGGCTGGACCAAGCTGACCGGCGAGTATCTCATGAAGCTATATGTCGAGCGCTATGGCGGCCGCGCCATCGCGTACCGGCCTTTCAGCGGCTACGGCGAAGATCAGGACCTTGCCTATCCGTTTCCGGCAATTTGCCGGAGGCTCGTCAAGCAACGGGGAGCAGCCGAGGTGACCGTCTGGGGCAGCGGCCGTCAGCGCCGTGACTTCATTCACATCTCCGATTGCGTCGACTTTGTCTGGCGCACAATGGACCTGCTGCCGACAGGAAGGAGCCTAAACGTTTCAACCGGCTGTGCGACGTCATTCATCGAACTCGCTGGTCTGATAAGCGAAGAGCTCGGCTGGTCGCCGAAAATCGTCGGAACAACCAGTCGTCCCGAAGGGGTGTTTTTCCGGTGCGGGGACACCGAGCTTCAACGGCACTTCGGGCTCGCGCCGCAAGTTAGCCTTAAAGACGGAATCAGGCGTTCGCTGGACGTTCTCCGTGCGCGGGCGACCCACCGATAGGGGCAGGATAAGAGCCGATCAACATCCTGCTGCGATCGAACGTATTGTAAACATGACTCAGCTCGGAATGACCTTGCCGGATCTTGCTGCCTCTGGCGCAAAGTACGACAGCTTCAGGCCGGACGCAGTCATTGGCAGTATCTGCCATCTCTCTGGCCCAAAGGGCACTCGCGTTGATCGCGATCCTACAAGCGGGCGAGGAAACGCTCGACACGATCCCATGTTAGTCTTGCGGCCACGGCGTCGTGGTCAGCGAGGGTGGGGTCGGTGTAGATATGGCCGGCACCGGGATAGGTGAAGATTTCGAGGGCGATCGGCGTTTCTGCCGCGGCAGCCCTCCAGGCAGCAACCTCCTCGGCCGGCTCGAAGGGGTCCGGATCGGCAAGGTGCAGCTGCAAAGGCACGCCGGTTCGGGCATTGGCGGGGAGTTCGGCGATGCTGTGCAGGAAGAGCAGTCCGGCGGTTTTGGGACGCTTTGCCCAGAGGGTTGCGGCGACGGCTGCGCCCATAGAAAATCCGCCGAGCACTGCCGTTGCCGGCAGGTCGGCGACTGCCCGTTCGGCTCGCTCGAAAAGCGTTCGCCAGCCGATCCCGTCCCTCAGGGCGACAGCCTCGCCGATCGAGCCGGCAACGCGGCCATCGTAAAGATCCGGCGTTACCACCTGGTGACCGGCCGCGGCCAGGCGCTCGGCAGCATCGCGCTCGAGCGGGCGCAGACCGTAGGCAGAATGGAAGAGGATTACGGTCGCCATTCTCATATCTCTCGTGCTGGTGGCAATGTCGGTGCAGCAAACCGGGCGGTCAGCCTATCGCATCAGTAGGGTCTCGCTCCAGTCCAGCGCGGCGAGGTCCTCCACCCGCGCTTCAGCATTGTCCGCCAGGATGAATTCGTCGATCTGCGGCGGCGGAACGCTGGTGCCGGAGAGCATCGAATGGATTTGGCCGCGATGGTGCTGGCCGTGCAGGAAGACGTGCAGCAGGGTGTCGGCGACGGTCTCGGTCAGCGTCCGGTCCGGCCAAGGGATACTTATCTTCCGCGACAGTACCTCGAGGGTCAGCGTCTCGCAGAAATCGACCAGCCAGTCGTCGACCTCCGCCCGCTCGGCCGCGAATTCGGCGGGGGTGGCGCGGCTGCCGGGCGGGTTCGGCGGGCCCGCCAGATCGCCCCGCAGCGTGTCGATATAGTAGCGATCGGCATTCAGGAGGTGCACCATGGTTTCCTTCAGCGAAGGAAAGAAGGAGGTCCGCGCCGCCTCCCATTCGCCGGGCTGCAGTGCCATGCAGGCGCGGTCGAGGCGCGCATTGGCAAGGCGCGCATTGCGGGCCAGCTGGCGATAGGGCCGGCAGACGAGATCCGGTGAGAAGGTCGTTCTGTCCATGATTGCCTCGTTTTCATGCGTCGACACTTTTGTGGCGGCTGCTGCGGTCGAGGTCAACGAGAAGATGCGGGCAAGGGCTTCATGCAAGCTCAGGAGTCCGATGCGCCTCAGCTCTCCCGGCGCGGCTGCGCGAATTCCGGGATCTTGAAGCGGCGGCGATAGCTTCCCGGCGTCACCCCCGTCAGCCGCTTGAAAAGACGGCGGAAGAAGGCCGGTTCCTCATAGCCCACCTGCCAGCTGATCTCGTCGACCGGGGCCTCCGTCCGCTCGAGCCGGCGCTTGGCTTCCTCGATCCTCAGCCGCTGCACATAGGAGATCGGGCTCAAGCCCGTCGCGCCGGTGAACCTGCGCTTGAAGGTGCGCTCGCTCAGCCCGGTGAGGCGGATCATCTCTTCCAGCGGATTGGCGACCGGGAAATGCGTGGCAAGCCAATCCTGCGCGGCGCTGATGGCGAGATCGTGATGGTCCTTGCGTCCCTCGAAGGTCATATAGGGGGCGAGCCCGTCTTGGTGCCATTGCAGCGCGAAGAGCCGCGCAACGGCCTGCGCTGCGGTCGCGCCGGCATGGCGGGCGATCAGATAGAGTACCAGATCGTGCCAGGTCATCGAGGCGCCCGAGCTGATCAGTTCCTCGCGTTTGCCGGAGACGACCAGCACCTGTTCGGGCCGAATCGGCACCCTGGGAAAGGCAGACTCGAAGGCGCGTGCGTAGCCGAAATGCACCGTTGCGTCGACGCCGTCGAAGAGCCCGGTTTCGGCGAGCAGAAAGATGCCGGAGCAGGCGGAGCAGAGAAGCGCGCCGCGCCGGTGCATCGCCTGGAGCCAGTCGACCAGCTCTGTGTGCAGGCCCTTTTTCCAGCCTTCCGGTCCGAGCAGGACCGAGGGGACAATGACGATATCAGTCGCCACGAGCGAGGCGACGCTGCGCTGGACGGAAATCGGCACGTGGCTGGCGAGCTGCAGCGGTCCCTGCTCCAGTCCGACGATCTCGACCCGGAAGGGCGGCGGGTCGAGCGGTGCATGGCCGAGCGGCGCCATCACAGCGAAGGCGTTCATAACGTCAAAGATGCCGGTCAGCGTCGAGACCACCGCCTCGGGGATGGCGACGAGGCTGACGTGGATGGGCTGCGTGCCGGTCTCGGCTCTCTGGCCTGGCATCTCGAATTCCCCGGTTGGTTAACGACGACGCGCAAACAGACGGCCTGTGGCGCAAACGGCCCGATTGTGGACCGATCGGCTCTGCCGCTCAACCGCGATTGCTGCGATCCTCGACCATCGCCGAAATTCATCGGCGCCCATGGAGGAGAGACGAATATGCAACAGACCCGGAAAGGAAGCGTGGACGCCGCCAAGCTCGACGCGTTCGTCGCCCGCGCGATCGGCGACCTCTCGGCTGGCTATGGCGGCGTGATGGTGAGTCTCGGCCACCGGCTCGGCCTATACAAGGCGATGGCGGAAGCCGGCCCGCTCACCTCGCGGGAGCTCGCGGGCCGCGCCGGCTGCGCCGAGCGCTATGTGCGCGAATGGCTGGGCTCGCAGCTTGCCGGCGGCTATGTCGGCTATCATGCGGTGAGTGATACCTATGAGCTGGCGCCGGAGCAGGCGCTTGTGCTGGCCGACGAGGACAGTCCCTACTTCATCCCGAACGCCTGGGCGGTGCCAGCGTCCATGTGGACGGACGAGGAGAAGGCGCTCGAGGCCTTCCGAACCGGCAGGGGCATTGCCTGGGGCGACCATGACGGGAAGCTCTTCTGCGGGGTCGCGGCCTTCTACCGCAATGCCTACAAGGCGAGCCTGGTTTCCGAATGGCTGCCGGCGCTCGACGGCGTCGTCGAGAAGCTCAAAGCCGGCGCACGCGTCGCCGATGTTGGCTGCGGCCACGGCCACTCGACGGTGCTGATGGCCGAGGCGTTCCCGGCCTCCGAGTTCCGCGGTTTCGACAACCACCTGGATTCGGTGGCGGAGGCCTGGAAGATCGCGGCGTTGGCAGGCGTTGCCGAGCGGACAAGCTTTGCGACCGCCTGCGCCGACGATTACCCGGCTACCGGCTACGATCTCATCTGCTTCTTTGATTGCCTGCACGATATGGGCGATCCGGTCGCCGCGGCCTCGCATGCCGCGAAAGCCATCGCACCGGGCGGCACCGTGATGCTGGTCGAGCCCTTCGCCAAGGACCGGGTCGAGGACAATGTCTCGCCGGTGGCGCGAATCTACTATGCCGCCTCGACGACGATCTGCTGCGCCCATGCGATCGCCGACGGCGGCCGCCTGGTGCTCGGCGCCCAGGCCGGCGAAGCGCGCCTTGAGGACGTGTTCCGCAAGGCCGGCTTCAGCCGCTTCAGGCGCGCGCTGGAAACGCCGTTCAACCTGATCCTTGAGGCGCGTCTCTAGAGCGGCGTGCTCCGTGATCCATCAACCTGAATATCCGGGCAGTACCTTACTGCCCGAAACAATCGTTGCCGAGCTCGATTACAGATTGCAGGTATAAAGAGAACGAACCGCAGCTGGACGTGCGCCATGACGAAAAGCCCTGAGACAAAACCGACGATGATTGAGCCGCGCAAGGGCACGCCAAGCCCGAGGCTCATGGAGAGCGAATTTCGCCGCCGCTTTCTCAACCGGTTCCAGGACAAGGCCTTCGACGCGCTTCGCCCGGAACTGGACAGGATCGCTGCCGCGGCATGGGATGCCCACGAGCATCAGCGAAAGGCGCCGCGTACCCGCAAGGCCGGAGCCGCCTTCAAGGATCCGAACTACGAACTGTCGGTCGATTGGCTCGCCGCGCGCGATGCGATACATGCGGCGCAGATGCGCCACGACGACCCGGACGGGCCGGCGCGTATCCTGTTGATCAGCGGCTCGTCGCGCAGCGAGCACACCTGTCCGGGCGAGATGTCGAAGTCCTATAGACTGACGCGGATCGCGCAGGACGCGTTGGACCGAACGGACGGGGTGAAGACGACCGTTCTCGAACTGCATCGCCTCGCTTCCGAATATGGTCGCGTGATTCATCCGTGCAAGGCCTGCTTTTCCACCTCGCCGGCTCTGTGCCATTGGCCGTGTTCCTGCTACCCCAACTATTCGCTCGGCCAGGTCGACGACTGGATGAACGAGATCTATCCGATGTGGGTCGAGGCGCATGGCATCATGATCGTCACGCCGGTCAACTGGTATCAGGTGAGCTCCCCGATCAAGCTGATGATGGACCGGCTCGTCTGCGCCGATGGCGGCAATGCCGATCCGACCTTGACGAAGGGCAAGGATGCTGCACTTGCCAAGGCACTCGAACTCGAGGGCTGGAGCTATCCGCGGCATCTTGCCGGGCGGCTCTTTTCCGTCATCGTGCATGGAGACGTGGAAGGGGTCGAGAACGTTCGGCGCAGCCTGTCGGACTGGCTCTGCTACATGCATCTCGAACCGGCTGGCGCCTTGGCGGAACTGGATCGCTATATCGGCTATTGGAAGCCCTATGCGCTGAGCCATGCGGAGCTCGATGCCGACGAGGCGGTGCAGGAAGAGGTCCGCAACGCGGCGCGGACTCTCTTGGAGGCAGTGATGCTCAAGCGAAACGGACAGTGGGTCTCTGCCGGCAAGGAGCTCTCGCAGCCACGCCAGAAGTGATCGAAGCTCACGGCAAGCGATGCCCGTAAACCACGGTCGAGGCGGTGGACAAGCTCATAGCGCGGAGAGGGCGGCGATGTTCTTCCGATGCACGGCCTCATAGGGCTCGAAATACGAGACGGCCCCCGTTGCCAGGTCCTCGGCGATAAAGTCCTTGAGGGATGCGGCTCGGCCCTGTTTGACCGCCTGCATCAACTGCTCGAGGTAGCACCGGTTGGCGTCGATGAGCCACGCTTCATATCCGCCTGCCGCGATCCGATCCGGATCGCCGTGGTTCGGCAGGATGCGATTGATCGGCCAGGTCGCCAGGCGCGCGAGCTCGCGAATGTGTTTCTCGGTGTTCTCCGCTTCGGAAACATAGGTGACGGTGTCTTCGAGCGTATCGCCGGCCAGAAGAATTTTCTCGTCCGGCAACCAGAGGATGGTCCCGTCGGCGCTGTGGATGTCGAAATGGTGGAGCTCGACCCGGCGACTTCCGACCTCAAGGTCCAGCCTCGTTTCAAAGAGACGATTGGGCATGACGAGCGGGCTGATGGGCGGGACGCGTGTGGCGAGTTGATCGCGATTGGCATGAAGCAGATGGGCGGTCAGCTTCAGCGCGATGATTTCGCAATCGGCAAAGACCGCATTGCCGGCGACATGGTCATTGTGCCAATGGCTGAGGACGACCCGGATGGTCCTTGCGCCGAGCCCCTCGAGATGGCGCCTGATGGCTTGCGCATGGGCAAGCGAGATATGCGTGTCGTAGACGATCGCCTCGCCTGCATTAAAGACCGCATAGGAGGCGACCCCCAAGCCGTAGGCACCGTCATCGAGCCAATTCGGCTCCGCGCCATGAAGTCTCCGCCCCTCGATGCGGCCGTCGTAGTAGGCAAAGACGCCGTGATGCGGTTCAAGGATTCTCAGTGTCGAGGTCATGTCTGGCATGCGAGGCTCTCGAGCAAATTGGCTTCAATCTCTGCCGCGGCGGTCGGCGGCTCGGCAGCGCAGAACTATCACATCCTGACCGCCGCTCACATCGGTTTGCGCATGATTTGGCTCTAGCCCTGCGCGGCCGGAATTAGGAAACTCGCGATTCGTTGTGGTGCCATAAATCATTGAAAGGTTGTATTTTTGCCAATTCATTAACAAATCCCTACATTCCTGCGTCTTTCGGGATCGGCCGGCTGTTGTCGGCAGGCGAACCGCAGCCAGCAGGAGTTTGCGATGGCTGGAAGAGGGCCGGGCGAGGGGACTGCTCGACATCGGCGAGCCGCTGCCCACCGCGCGCATCTTCATGGACCTGATCTTCGGCGCCGCGGCGCTCGAGACCGGCCAGGGACCCGAATGGCCGGGCTGACCGGAATGGCCGGGCTTCATGCGCAGCTGCATCCGCCTGATCGTCAACGGCATTGCGCAGGGGCCCGCGCAAGGCGATTGATCGTCTTCTGCGGATCGTCAGGTCATCCTGCGAACCACCCAGAGAGACCGGCCCGCATGGGCTATACCCGAGACGAGCCGCAGGCGAGGGTCGTCCTTGAGCCGCTCGGCCTCGGCCGCATCGAGAAGCAGCGCCTGCCGATCGGTCTCGTTAGCGTTCGGCGTAATCCAGCAGCGCCGTTCCTCGCAGCAGAGGCCTGCTTCCGGATGCTCCTGCAGGTATTCGATCGCGTATCCGGCCTCGACTTTTTGCAGTTCCGCGTCGATCGACATCGTCCTTCCTCCCGACCTGAAATCGCTCGGGATTATACCTGATTGTGGCGGCCCAGGGAGCGGCGGCCTCGGCATCGGGGTCCGCACTGTGTGGAGGCATCGCCGAAATGTTGGTAGGCAGCACTGGCCTTGACCAGTCATGATCAACGAATTAAGGAAGCCAGCGACGGTTCCCCTACGATGAAGCGAAGGGGATTAATAGGGAACACGGTGCGGACGACCCAACAGGGACCAAGACCGTGGCTGCCCCCGCAACTGTAAGCGGATTGCCGCCCATCCTCGTGACGCGAGAAGCGTCATGCCACTGCGAAATTGTCGCGGGAAGGCAGGTGGACGGCAGATATCCGCAAGCCAGGAGACCTGCCGTCATGCGTTCACTCCAATCACGGGCGGGGATGCCCGGAACAGGACACAGCATGACCTCTCCTTGCGCCGACCCGCGCCTTGCCTCTGGTCTTTCCCGTTCCGCGACGCCGCCGAACTGTCGGCAGGCGGGCTGACTCCGTCCGTTCGCGCCGCGACCGGCCGCATCCTTTCGGCCGTTTCATCGAATCCGGGAAATAGGCTTATGAAAATCCTGTTTGCGAAATCGAAACACGGCATCCTGTGCGCAGCCGCCGTTCTTATGGCTATCGGCATGGAGGCGAAAGCCGCCGAAACCAGCTATCCGCTGATGCTCACCAATTGCGGCCGTCAGGTCACGTTTCAGAAGGCGCCCGAACGGGCCGTCTCGATCGGCCAGAGCAGCACCGAAATCCTTTACCTGCTCGGCCTCCAGGATCGGATGGTCGGCACCGCCGTTTGGATCGGGCCGGTCATCAAGGGCTACGAGGAGGTGAATGCCAAGGTCGAACGGCTCGCCGACAACGATCCGAGCTTCGAAAGCGTCGTCGCCAAGAAGCCGGATCTTGTGACCGCGCAGTTCCAGTGGCATGTCGGCCCGGAGGGCATCGTCGCCAAGCCGGAGCAGTTCGAGGAGCTCGGAATACCGGTCTATACGTCGCCGGCCGATTGCATCGGCAAGGACAATACCGGCGGCGGCGACGGCGTTCGCCATTCGGTGTTCACGATGGACCTGATCTATCAGGAAATCACCGAACTCGCGCAGATCTTCAACGTCCAGGAGCGCGGCGAGACGCTGGTTGCCGAACTGAAGACGCGTGAGGAAGCGGCGAAGAAGAAGATCGCTTCGGCGGACGGCAAGCTTTCCGCAGTGTTCTGGTTCTCGAGCGCCGAGCTCGACATCGATCCCTATGTCGCCGGCAAGAATGGCGCGCCGGGTTACATCATGCGCTCGCTCGGCATCAGGAATGTCATCGACAGCGAAGAGGAATGGCCGACGGTGGGGTGGGAAACCATCGCCAAGTCCGGCCCGACGCTGATCGTCGCGGGCAAGATGCAGCGCCGTCGTTTCCCCGCCGACGACGTCGCCGTCAAGCACAAGTTCCTCGAGTCCGATCCGGTCTCGAGCCTGATGCCTGCGGTGAAGGACGGCCATGTGGTCGAGATGGACGCCCAGGCGATGAACCCGACGATCCGGACCATCGAGGGCATCGAGGTGCTTGCCGATGCCGTCGAGAAATCCGGCCTGAACAAGTGATCGGCAGCGCACCATCCCTGTCCCGGACGAGCGCCAGCCTGCTGGCGCTCGTCGTGCTGTTCGTCGCGCTCTGGCTGGGTGCGGCGATCGGCGAGACGGCCATACCCATGAGCGTGGTGGCCAAGACGGTCGCCAACCGCCTGTGGGATGCCGGCTACGGCGTCGATGCGCTCGACGAGGGCATCATCTGGAACTACCGGGTGAGCCGCGCCATCGCTGCTGCCAGCTGCGGTGCGGCGCTGGCGCTTTCCGGCGTCGTGCTGCAGTCGCTGCTGCGCAATCCGCTGGCCGACCCCTATATCCTCGGCATCTCCGCGGGCGCATCGACCGGCGCTGTCGGCGTCGCCGTCCTCGGCATCGGCGCCGGGCTGTTGACGCTGCCGGTCGGCGCCTTCGGCGGGGCGCTACTTGCCTTCGGGCTCGTCAGCCTGCTGGCGGTGCGGGCGGGCAGGGGTCATGGCGCGATCGTTCTGGCCGGCGTCGCCGGCTCGCAGCTCTTCAACGCGCTCACTTCCTTGATCGTCACCAAGGCGGCGAATGCGGAACAGGCGCGGGCAATCATGTTCCGGCTGCTCGGCAATCTCTCCGGCGTCCGCTGGCCGGATGTCTGGCTCGCAGTGCCTGTTGCCCTGGTCGGCCTCATTGTCTGTCTCTGGCACGCACGCGCCCTCGACGCATTCACCTTCGGCTCCGAATCCGCCGCCTCGCTCGGCATCCCGGTGCGCCGGGTCTATGCCGTGCTGATCGGCGTATCGGCGATGATGACGGCGACCATGGTCAGCATGGTCGGGTCGATCGGCTTCGTCGGCCTCGTCATCCCCCATATCGCCCGTATGATCGTCGGCGTCCGGCACGGATTGCTGCTGCCGGTCTCCGCCTTGGTGGGAGCGGTGTTCATGATCGCCGCCGACATCGTGTCGCGCATCATCATTCCCGGGCAGGTGCTGCCGATCGGCGTCGTCACCGCGCTGGTCGGCGCGCCCGCCTTCGCTGCCATCCTCAGCCAGCGCAGGACGGTTCGATGACGCTTTCGGCTTGCAACGTCTCATGGTCGGCCGGCGGCGCCTCGATCCTCGAGGACGTCTCGCTCGACGTCGCCGCCGGTGAGTTTCTCGGCATCGTCGGTCCGAACGGTTCCGGCAAGACCAGCCTGATGTCGCTGCTTGCCGGCCTGCGGCGGCCGCGGTCCGGTCACGTTCTGCTCGACGGAGAGAGCGTCGACAGGCTGAGCCGGAAGCAGATCGCCAAGCGCATCGCGCTGGTCGAGCAGCAGGCCGAAACCGGCGAGCGCATCTCGGCGCGCCAGGCGGTGGAACTCGGCCGCACGCCGCATCTCGGGCCGCTCACGCCGTGGTCGGCCATGGATGACGCCATCGTCGACGAGGCGATCCGTAATGTCGGCATGGCGCAGCTCGCCGCGCGGATGTGGCACACGCTGTCGGGCGGCGAGCGGCAGCGCCTGCACATCGCCCGGGCGCTGGCACAGCAGCCGCAAATCCTCCTCCTCGACGAGCCGACCAACCATCTCGACGTCGGCCATCAGATCAGTCTCCTGCACCTGGTGCGCCAGCAGCAGCTGACGGCGGTCGCGGCACTGCACGATCTCAACCATGCCGCCACGTTCTGCGACCGGATCGCGCTGATGAGCGGCGGCCGCATCGCCGCCTTGGGACGCCCGTACGAGGTCCTCACCGAAGAGCGGATCCGCACCGTCTTCGGTGTCGACGTCGACGTCGAGCACCAAAGCGAGGGCCGCTGTCATATCCGTTACCGCGCGCCCGGGTTACCGGCCGCCGGAAAGCCGATGCTGAAGAGGATTTCATGATCAATCTTACCAGGCGCCTGCTCTTCGCCCTGATCGTGATCTCGATGCCGGCCATGGCCAGCGCCGAGACCGGCGAGGTCAAGATGCTGAACCGCGGCGAAAAGGTTTCGATGGTCTTCGAACCGGATTTCCTGGCGCTGCAGCCCGCCGACAGCGTCAAGTACATCGCCGCCAACAAAAGCCACAATGCCGCGACGATCGACGGCATGCTCCCGGACGGCCATCCGGGCTTCAAGGGCAAGATCAACGAGGAGATCGTCGTCACCTTCGATCGGCCGGGATTCTACGGCATCAAATGCTCGCCGCACTACGGCATGGGCATGGTGATGCTGATCAAGGTCGGAGACGTCGAGCTTCCGCAGAATTATCGTGCGATCGAGGCTCCTGCCCGGGCGATGCCGCGCTTCGAGGCGCTCTTCGCCCAGGCCGAGGCAGAGCTGGCGGGGAAATAGCGGTCGGGGCAACCCGGTCGCTGGAACAGGATCGAATTGACTGACGACGGCA
Organism: Sinorhizobium fredii; assembly: GCF_002944405.1. NCBI lineage: Bacteria > Pseudomonadati > Pseudomonadota > Alphaproteobacteria > Hyphomicrobiales > Rhizobiaceae > Ensifer > Ensifer fredii. Next base: position 57,266 of record NZ_CP024310.1, read on the forward strand.
CCCCCTCTGCCCTGCCGGGCATCTCCCCCACAAGGAGGGAGATTGGACAGAAGCGAAGCCCCGCCCCAATCAAAGCTTGCGAATTCCGAAAACACCGAGTGTCGAGAAAGGCGCCGCCGCTTCCCGATCTCCCCCTTGCGGGGAGATGCTCGGCAGGGCAGAGGGGGCGGCACTCCGATCGGCTTTTAGTTCAACCTGAAGCCATTGCCTTGCGGAATGCCATTGCGCTCACACCGGGCGGGGCCAGATCGCACAATGGCGAGACGCGAAGGCGGCGCGGTACTCCTGGAAAAACCGGCCGAGATGCACGAAGCCCAGCGTTGTGCGATTTCGGCGACCGTCGCCGATGGCTCCGCTCGATGATTTTGCGGCGGGTGCCCTCATGCCTACCTGGCGCAGATAGCTAATCGGCGTCGTGTTGAGGAAACGGCGGAAATTCACGTAGCGCCCGGGCACTGACGCCTGCGGCGGCTGTCGCGATTCAACTTTATACTCGCCATTGAAATCGATTACATTTTCTGGCTTCATAACGCTCGCACGATTTGGGAGGATCTCATGAGGAAGTTCATTGCTTTTGCGCTCGGCACGGTTGCATCCCTCGTTGTCTCCGCATCGGCGGTCAATGCGGAAACCTTCAAGATCGGTCTTTCGAACGGCTGGGTCGGCAGCGAGTGGCGCACCCAGATGATCGACGAGGCCAAGGAAGCCGCGGCGAAATGGAAGGACAAGGGGGTCGACGTCGAGGTTTTGGTGCAGAGCGCCAATGTCGACGTGCCCGGGCAGATCGCCCATATTCGCAACTTCATCGCCGAAGGCGTCAATGCCATCATCGTCAATCCGAACAGCCCGACGGCCTTCGATCCGATCTTCGCGCAGGTGAAGGAGGCCGGCATCCTGGTGATCGCGACGGACGCGGAAGTCTCCTCGCCCGATGCGATCTATGTCGGCATCGACCAAACCGCCTGGGGTGCCGCCGGCGCCAAGTGGCTCGCCGAGACGCTCGACGGCAAGGGCAAGGTGGTGGCAATCAACGGCGTTGCCGGGCATCCCGCCAACGAGATGCGCGTCGCCGGCTATAAGTCGGTCTTCAAGGAGTTTCCGGATATCCAGATCGTCAACGAAGTGAACGCCAACTGGGACCAGGCCCAGGGTCAGCAGGCGATGCAGAACATTCTCGCCACCTATCCGGACATCAACGGCGTGGTGGTGCAGGACGGCATGGCGGCCGGCGCTTGGAAGTCGATCATGGATGCCGGCAAAAAAGACCAGATTGCCGCGACCGGCGAGATCCGCAAGGACTTCATAGACCTCTGGATCAAGGAGAAGCTAAACTCCGGCGCCACCGTCAACCCGCCCGGCGTCATGGCGAGCGCGCTGAATGTGGCGGTCCTGATGCTGCAGGGCAAGGAGCTGAAGGAACCGGCCAAGGCCGGCCAATACGGCAACGCCCTCTATCTGCCGATCCCGTTCATCGACTCGAAGAATGTCGAGGAGGCGGCAAAGCAGCTCGAAGGCAAGCCCGGCTACTATTCCTATACGAGCTCGCTGACGATCGAAGAGGCGGAAGCGCTCTTCAAGTAAGCCTTTCGACGTCAGGCGCGGGCTCTGTTGGCCCGTGCTCGACCACCGGATCGGAACGGACGCAGTCCATGTCGAAATTGAAACTGAACGGCGTGAGCAAGGCTTACGGCGCGACCTTGGCGCTCCGCCGCGGCGACCTCGAAGTCCTGGCCGGCGAGGTCCATGTGCTGATGGGTTCGAACGGCTCGGGCAAGAGCACGCTCTGCAAGATCATCGCCGGCAGTGTGCGGCCGGACGAGGGCCGGATCCTGATCGACGACACGCCGGTGACGATCACCGGCCCGCGTTCGGCCCGGGCGCAGGGGATCGGCATCTTCTATCAGGAGCTCAGCCTCGCCGCCCACCGCAGCGTCGAGGAGAATATCTGCCTTGCCGCGATGCCGGCCATGGCCGGGCTCTTCGTCGATCGGTCGGCGCTGAAAGAGCGGGCGGCGCGCTACATAGCGCTCTTCGACGGCGTCTCCGGCGATGGCTTTTCCGCCGATGCGCTGGTCGGCAACCTTCGCCCCGACCAGCGCCAGCTCGTCGAGATCATGAAGGCGCTCGCCAGCGAGGCGCCGCTCGTCATCTTCGACGAGCCGACCTCGGCGCTCGACCGCGCCCAGGTCGAGCGCTTCTTCGAAATCCTGCGCGACCTGAAGCGGCGCGGCCGCGGCATCATCTTCATCTCGCACCGCATGGACGAAATCAAGGCGATCGGCGACCGGGTGACGATCATCCGCGACGGCGAGACGATCACCACGCTCAACCTCAATGAAACCGATGCGGGTACGGTTATCCGCCTCATGGTCGGGGGCGCCGGCGACATGCCGGCCTCGCAGTCCTCGGCCCCGGCCGCCGTCGACGCCAAGGACGGGGCGGCCCTCACGGTCCGCAATCTTTCCGGCGCCGGCTTCCGAAATATCAGCTTCGAAGTGGCGCGCGGCGAAATCCTCGGCTTTGGCGGCCTGCACGGCCAGGGCCAGTCGGCGCTGCTCCGGGCGATCTTCGGCGCTGGCTCGATTTCGTCGGGCGAAATCCTGATCGGCGGCGACCGCTTCGATGCGGCAAGTCCTCGCGACGCCATCCGGCGCGGCTGCGCCTATGTTTCCGGCGATCGCGGCCGCGACGGCGTCATCAGTGGCCGGCCGATCATCGAAAACGTCACGCCCATCCATTATCTGCGCGACCGGCTGATGATCGCCAGGCCATCGAAGCTCAGCGAGCGGGTCGCGCCGGCGCTCGAAAGCATGCATACGAAATTTGCCAGCCTCTTCCATCCGATCAATTCGCTCTCCGGCGGCAATCAGCAGAAGGTGATCATCGCCCGCTGGCTGATCGACCGGCCGGTCGTGCTCCTGCTCGACGATCCGACCAAGGGCATCGACCTCTCGGCCAAGGCCGATCTCTTCGCGCTGATCCGCCAACTGGCGGCCGAGGGGCTCGGCATCCTCCTCTATTCCTCGGAGGATGCCGAGCTGCTCGGCAATGCCAACCGCATCCTGGTCTTCAACGGCGGCTCGGTCAGCCGGGAACTCACCGGTCCGGAGCGCACCCGCTACAACCTCTATCAAGCCGCTTACGAGGCCGCCTGATGGCAGAGATCGCAACCAGCTCGACATATCGGCGCGCCGGCGGCCTGCGCAGACTGCTCGAGCGCTATCCTTTCCTGCCGGCGCTCGCCATCGTCCTGGTGCTGCTTGCCTTGAACGGCGTCTTTTCGCCGAACAGCCTCAGCTACCGCTCACTGACCGGGCTTTTGAGCACCTATATGGCGCTGATCCTGCTGGCGATCGCCCAGACCTATGTGGTCTATGCCGGCGACATCGATCTTTCCGCCGGCTCGATCCTGTCGCTCGTCAATGTCGCGATCGTCGTTTTAATGGAGCGCTGGGGGGGAGGCGCCGGCGCGGTGCTGCTGGCGCTTGCCATCGGTCTCTTGCTGGGGCTTGCCTGCGGCCTTGTCAACGGGCTCGTCGTCGCGGCGCTGCGGCTCCAGGCGATCGTCGCCACCTTCGCGACCAGCATCTTCTTTACCGGCCTGGCGCTCTACATCCTGCCGGTCGCCGGCACGCCGGCGCCGACGATCTTCTGGCGCACCTATGGCGGCCTGCTGCTCGGGCTGCCCTTCGTCTTCTATATCCTCGTGGGCCTGGTCGTGCTGCTTGCGGTGTTGAGCCGCACGCGCCTTGCGACGCAATTGCTCGCCGTCGGCGACGACCGGCAGGCGGCCTACCAGACCGGACTGCCGGTGGTGGCTATCCGGATCCGCGGCTATCTGCTCTGCGGCCTGTTCTCCGCCCTTGCCGCCTTCTGCATCACCGGCGACACGGCAAGCGGCGATCCGTTGGTCGGCGGCAAGATGACGCTTTTCAGCGTCGCCGCGGTGGTGCTCGGTGGCAGCGCCCTTTCTGGCGGATGGGGGACCGTGGTCGGCTCGCTCCTCGGCGCGCTGACGATCGGCCTCATCAGTTCGGTGGTCTTCTTCATGGGCACGCCTTCGGAGTGGCAGAATTTCGTCCAGGGCCTGGCGATCCTCATCGTCCTGATGGCCGGCGTGCTTGCCGGACGGAGGTCGCGGCCATGAGCAGGGTGATGTCTTTCCTCCGCCGGCCAATCGTCGTCGCGCTCGCGCTGATCGTCCTGCTCCTCTATCTCGGCGAACTTTTGTCTCCGGGCTTTGCCAGCGGGGCGCAGATCCTGCGGCTCCTGATCGTCGCCTCGCTGCTCGGCATCGTCGCGGCCGGCCAGAATGTCGTCATCCTCGGCGGGCGCGAGGGCATCGATCTCTCGGTCGGCGGCGTCGTATCGCTGTCGGCGATCATCGCCGGCAACGTAATGGACGGTGCCGATATCGGCATCCTACCGGCGATCGCCGCCTGCCTGGTGGCCGGCGCCTTCTTCGGGCTGCTGAACGGCCTCGGCATCACGCTGCTGCGCATCCCGCCGCTGGTGATGACCCTCGGAATGCTCGGCGTTTTACAGGGTCTCCTCGTCGTCATCCGCATGGGCATTCCCTCCGGTCAGGCCGCACCCGCTCTGTCGCGCTTCGTCACCCAGCCGCTTTTTCTCAGTGTGCCTGGGATCATCTGGTTGTGGGTGGCGATCGGCATCCTAATGGCCTTCATGCTCAACCGCACCGTCTTCGGCCATCGCATCTATGCGATCGGCTCCAACGAGCACGCGGCCTATATGGCCGGCGTCCCAGTGAGGCTGATGCGCGTTGCGCTCTTCATGATTTCCGGCATGTTCGCGGCCGTCGCCGGGCTATGCCTGCTCGGCTATTCCGGCTCGTCCTTCGCCAATGTGGGCGAGCAATACACGCTGACCTCGATCATCGCCGTCGTCTTCGGCGGCACTTCGCTTGCCGGCGGCAAGGGCGGCTATACCGGCACCATGGCCGGCGCCTTCCTGCTCGTCATCCTGCAGGGAATTCTCACCACCGTGAACATCGACGAATCCGGCCGGCAGATGGTGTTCGGGGCGACGCTTCTTCTCCTCATGATGTTCTATGGCCGGGGCCGGGCGATGCGCGTATGAGGGACCGGCCGAAGATCAAGGACATTGCCGAGAAGGCCGGAGTGTCGGTCGCCACGGTCTCGCGCGCGCTTTCCGACTCGGCGCTGGTGACGGCGAAGACCCGTCAGCGCATCCATGATCTGGCACGCGAGCTCAACTATCGCCCCAATGTCACCGCCCGCAATTTGAGGACCCGCAAATCGATGGCGGTGCTGCTTGTCGTGCGCGACGTCGGCAACCCTTTCTATCTCGACATCCTGAAAGGCGTCGAGGCAACGGCGCGCGAAGCCGGCTATGCAGTGCTGATGGGCAATACTGAGAACGATCCGGTGCGCGAGATCGAATATTTCGACATGCTGCGCGACGGCCATGCCGATGGCATGATCCTGATGACCGGCAAGCTGCCGCCGCCGGGCGGAAATCGCACGGGCAGCTGGAGCCACCTGCCGGTGGTGGTAGCGCTGGAAATGATCGAGGGTTCGGGACTGCCGCATGTGCAGGTCGACAATGTCGGGGCCGCGCGCGAGGCGGTCGAGCATCTGATTTCCCTCGGGCACCGGCGGATCGCCCATATCAGCGGGCCGGTTCCCGAGCCGATGAGCCTCTACCGCCGCGAGGGCTACCGGCTTGCCATGCGCGAAGCCGGCCTCGCGATCCCGGACGGCTACGAGGTGCGCGGCAACTTTCTGCTCGAAAGCGGCCAGGACTGCTGCCGCTCACTTTTTGCCCTGCCGGAGCCGCCCACGGCGCTCTTCGTCGCCAATGACGAAATGGCCTATGGCGCCGCCCACGAACTGAGGCGGATGGGGCGCGACGTGCCCGGCGAGGTCTCGGTCGTCGGTTTCGACGATCTCTATCTGAGCAAGGCCTTCTATCCGCCGCTGACGACCGTCGGACAGCCGCGTGCCGAGATCGGCCGCACGGCGATGGGCCTTTTGCTCAGCATCCTTTCGGGCGGTAGCCTCGACGGCGGCGAACCGATCGTGCTGCCGACGGCGCTCAATATCAGAGGCAGCACGGCACCGCCGCACGCATAGCGATTTGGGGAGGGAAGAATGACCACACTACCGAAAGAGACCCTGCGCGTCGGCTTTGTCGGAACCGGCTTCATTGCCCGCTTCCATCTGCAATCGCTCCTCGGCGTGCGCCATGTGGAGGTGACCGGCGTCTACAGCCGCAAGGCCGAAAACCGCGAGCGCTTCGCCGAGGAGGTCAGGGCGCTGGAGCTCGGCAGCTGCCGCACCCATGGGAGCCTCGACCATCTCCTCTCGGCCGAGGATGTCGATGCAATTTGGATCCTCTCGCCCAACTATACGCGGCTCGAGGTGATGCGGGCGCTTCACGCGGAGATTAAGGCGGGCCGCAGCCGCGTCTTCGCGGTCGCCTGCGAGAAGCCGCTGGCGCGCACCGTCGCCGAGGCCCGCGAGATGCTGCGTCTCGCCGAGGACGCCGGCCTTAACCACGGCTATCTCGAAAACCAGGTGTTCTGCACCCCGGTGCTGCGCGGCAAGGAGATCATCTGGCGCCGCGCCGCTTCGACAACGGGCCGACCCTATTTGGCGCGCGCCGCCGAAGAGCATTCGGGCCCGCACGAGCCATGGTTCTGGCAGGGCGACAAGCAGGGCGGCGGCGTGCTGTCCGACATGATGTGCCACAGTGTCGAGGTGGCGCGCCATCTGCTGACGGCGCCGGGCGCGCCGCGCAATTCCCTCACAGTGAAGTCGGTCAACGGAACCGTCGCGAACCTGAAATGGACCCGACCGAACTATGCCGATCAGCTGCGGCAGCGATACGGGAGCGAGGTCGATTACCGCAACCGCCCCTCGGAGGACTTCGCCCGGGCGACCGTGAGGCTCGAGGACGAGGCGGGCAATGAGCTGATGATCGAGGCGACAACCTCCTGGGCCTACGTCGGCGCCGGATTACGCATCCAGCTTGAGCTGCTTGGCCCCGAATATGCGCTGGAATACAATTCGCTCGGCACGGGGCTGAAGATCTTCCTGTCGCGGGCGGTCCAAGGCTCCGAGGGCGAGGACCTTGTCGAGAAGCAGAACGCCGAACAGGGGCTGATGCCGGTGCTCGAGGATGAAGCCGGCGTCTATGGCTATACGGACGAGAACCGGCACATGGTCGAGTGTTTCCGCAAGGGCGTCCAGCCGCTTGAAACCTTCGAGGACGGCCTTGCAGTCGTCGAGATCCTGATGGGGCTCTACCGCTCGGCCGAAATCGGCGCGACCCTGCATTTCCCGGCGCCGGAGCTTGAGAATTACGTGCCGCTGGTGGCGCGCACGGGGGCATAAAGGCATCCTCCCATTCGGGGTCGCCTGCGCTGGTGCGTCTGGCTATAGTCCCTGCAGAGGATTCGGCCGGCGGAGAATGACCAGCCAAAGCGACGGGAGGATAAGAGGATGCAGACAAACTCGGCTAACCGAGGGGGCGGAGCGCGGCCATGCTGATCCTCGACAAGGTTTTCCTGGTCACCGGCGGCGGCTCCGGACTTGGGGCGGCGGTGGCGCGGATGTTCGTTGCCGAAGGCGCTCAGGTGGTTATTGCCGACGTCAATGAGGAGGCAGGCGCCGCGATCGCCGCGGAACTTGGTGACCGCGCCTGCTTCGTGCGCACCGACGTGACGAGCGAGACGGACGGCGCCGCCGCGGTGCAGGCGGCGCTCGACGGCTTCGGGCATGTGCACGGGCTCATCAACTGCGCCGGCATCGCGCCCGGTGAAAAGGTGCTCGGCCGCGACGGGCCGCACCGGCTCGACAGTTTCGCCCGCGCGATAAGCATCAATCTCATCGGCACGTTCAACATGATCCGGCTTGCCGCCGCGGCGATCGCGAGGGAAGAGCCGGATCTCGAAGGCGGCCGCGGCGTGATCGTCAATACCGCTTCGGTTGCCGCTTTCGACGGGCAGATCGGCCAGGCGGCTTACGCGGCATCGAAGGGCGGCGTCGTGGCGATGACGCTGCCGATCGCCCGGGAACTCGCCCGTTCCGGCATCCGCGTCGTCTCGATCGCGCCCGGGATCTTCGAAACGCCAATGATGGCCGGCATGCCGCAGGAGGTGCAGGACTCGCTCGGCAAGAGCGTGCCCTTCCCGCCGCGCCTCGGCCGGCCGGGCGAATATGCGTCACTGGTGCGGCATATCTGCGAGAACGACATGCTGAACGGCGAGGTCATCCGCCTCGACGGGGCGCTGAGGATGGGGGCGCGGTAGGTCACGGTGAAGTCGCCGAGGTTACGGGTCGCCAGATCGGCTCCGCGGACGCTCTTCAACGGTCGACAGCGTAGCGCGAGGATGTCGCAAGCCTCATCCTCCATGGACCGCCCATGTGCCGCCGCGCGAAGCTTAAACCTTGCATCAACGCGTCATCGAGATTGCGTATCGTCATGCTGGCCACGGATCGCTCCTATCATCAATGACTGCAGTTTAGTCGGAAGATGCTGCAGAAGGAACGGAGGTGCAGCCTCCTCGTTTCGCCCCCGACTTGGCATAGTCCGATAGCTAGACTTCGCCGCCCGACGACAACCATTCTTCGGTGTTCACGACCTTCACTTGAACCGAGAAGCGGTTGCCCAGAAGTTCGAGCGATGCATCGTGCGTTTCATCGGTGGTACTGCACACCGCGTCCTTCAGCAGAACGACCTTGTAGCCGAGATCGACGGCTCCGAGGGTCGCGGCGAGGACGCAGATGTCCGTCTCTCCTCCCGTCACGACCAGCGTCCCGATGTCCTGATCAGTGAGGGCGCGATGCAGCCGGCCGCTTGTCCAGGGGGAATAGGTGGCCTTGTCGAAGATGCGTCCGGGCGGGACCAATCTCTTCAGGTCCGGAACCAGATCCACGAGTTCTGGGTCCAGTTGGGTGGTCGTCATCATCGGCCATTTTTCGTAATAGGCCCGCCACATGCCGGGCATCTGCTCCGGGGCGGGTGGCGGCACGAACCGCGTGAAAATCGTGCGCTCCGGAAAACGAGCGGCAACCTCGACGACCTGGTCGAACACCTTGGGCATCCACGCCACGTGCCAAGGGGTGTTCTCGGCGAACATCCGCTGCACGTCTATGCACAGGTGGACCCATTTCTCCTGGTTCATGTCGTTCTCCGCGCTCCTTCTGACGGCAGGCACCGAGCGATGTGCTTAAGAACTCGAAGAGTGAAGTGCAGTTCCACAAGAGTTTGGAGATCCGTTGCTTGGCGGTCGGCTGATGGCGCCGATACAGCAGCTTCGTCATCGAAGCTTGACTGCGCTATTTGCCGTCGTCGTTTTCGGTCTCCGCGAAAGCGCCGACCGTGAGGGCTGACCATTCTCGCTGTTCTCGCCCTCATCGGCGGTCACGCCCTGGGCGAGCCCCATCAACACATACTCGCGGCGCTGGTGAGCTCGCTTTCCGGTGCGGCGCGATCTGCCGCCGTCACCGACACATTCGCCTGCATTGGTCGCGGGGGTGCTGTCCGTGCCGCCTCTGCCGTCGTCTTTGGCTTCGGCCTTCGCGAGCGCAGCTTTCAGCTTGGCAAGCTCGGAATTGATCTTCGACTTCTCATCGTCGGTTTTCGCGCGCGAACTCGTCCTGCTTGGCCGCCAGTTGGGCCTTGAGCTCCAAGACGGTGCTGCTTGTGCTGGACGTCGAGATCGCGCTTGTCGTCCCCGCCGAAACTGCCTCTACCATTCTGATCCCCGTTGGTGACTCGCATGGAGGAGCAGTAGCGCAAGGTAATTAAGGTAACCGACCCCCCGGCCGGGTACCCATTTGCGGATGTCGGGCAAGGCGCCGGGCCGGCGTCGGCGAGCGGAGAGGAGTAGCGCTCCCCCAAAACCACTATCTCAACCGCTTGCCATTTTCGTCGAACACCAGGGCGCAGGCCGGATCGAAGCGGGCGGCGATGCGGTCTCCGGATTTGAGGCCGCGGCCGTTCTTTGTTTCGATCACCACGAGCTCGCCATTGCCGTGGCGGGCATAGGCAAAGGTCTCGCCGCCGAGATGCTCCAGCATGTCGATCGCCAGGTCGAGGCTTGCCGAGCCCTGCTCCTTGAAGTGTTCGGGACGGATGCCGACCGTCACGGGCGTTCCGGGCGCCACGCGCGTGAGAGCGACCGGAACTTTCGTGTCGGCATAATCCGGCAGCCGCGCATAGATTTCGCCATCGTCAGTCTCGATCACCCCCTTCAGGAAATTCATCTTCGGCGAGCCGATGAAGCCGGCGACGAAGAGGTTGGCGGGATCGTCGTAGAGGTCGAGCGGCGAGCCGACCTGCTCGACGACGCCGGCGCGCATGACGACGATCTTGTCGGCGAGCGTCATCGCCTCGACCTGGTCATGCGTCACATAGATGATCGTGGCGGCGAGCTGCTTGTGCAGCCGCGCGATCTCGATGCGCATGTGGACGCGCAGCTCCGCGTCGAGATTCGACAGCGGTTCGTCGAACAGGAAGATCTTCGGGTGGCGGACGATCGCCCGGCCGATCGCCACGCGCTGGCGCTGGCCGCCGGAAAGCTGCTTCGGCTTGCGCTCGAGCAGCGGCCCGAGCTCGAGGATGTTTGCCGCCTCCATCACCCGCTTTTCGAGCTCGACCTTGGAGACGCCGGCGAAGCGCAGGGCAAAGCCCATGTTCTCGCGGACGGTCATATGCGGATAGAGCGCATAGGACTGGAACACCATGGCAATGCCGCGCTTAGACGGATCGACATCGTTCATCAGCATGTCGTCGATCGTCAGGTCGCCGGAGGTGATTTCCTCGAGACCGGCGATCATCCGGAGCAGGGTCGACTTGCCGCAGCCGGACGGGCCGACGAAGACGACGAACTCGCCGGACTTGATGTCGAGATCGACGCCCTTGATGACTTCCAGGCCGCCATAGGACTTGCGGACGTTGCTGAGTTGAAGTTCACTCATGCGCGCTGCGCTCCTTCGGGCGTGGCGGCGAGCTCCAGCTTGGCGGTACCGAGGCGCGAAGAGCTCACGCTTACCGATATGTCGCCGGCAGCTCCCGTCGATTCCAGCCAGAAGCCGGTCGAGCCGCCCTGGAAGATCACTTTGCCCGGCCCGAGAAGCCGCGCCGGCCCCTTGACCTCGATGTCGATCGCGTCATTGAGGAAGGGGAGGATGTTGCCGACCTGGTCGAGGGCGCGGACGATGACGCGCACGCTGTCGCGCCCCTCGGCCCGGATCGTTTTGCTGTCGGCCTCGATTGCCAGCGTCGTCGGCAGCGGATCGGCGACCATTTGCAGATGGGCAACAGCCTTGCCGCCGATAAAGCCGGTGAACTCGGCGCTTTCCCACTTCATGCCCCAGACGCCGAGCTCGTCCTTGGTGAAGTGGCGATGGTCGATGACCACGGGCGCATGCGGCAAATGCGGGAAGGTCTCGCGGTCTGGGCCGACGCGCTTGGTAAGCGAGCCATACTTCAGTTCGATCTCGTCGCAGTTGGTGAGCACGATCAAGGGCAGCACGCCTCCGATATTGCGCTCGCCGCGGGCCCAAAAGGTGACCGGCTTCATCACCACTTCTTCCGAAGGGTCGCACTGGCTCGCGTAAACGTAAGCGGCGAATTTCGGCTCGCGGAACATGTCCATGACGCCGTGATAGCAGATCCGGTCGCCGGAGCCGAAATCCTTGTGGGTGTTGTAGTCGAACATGCACCAGCCGATCGCGCCGGAAATGCTCGGATCGCCGTGCGCCGCGTTCAGCACCTCGAGATGTCGGCGGACATGCTCGGCCTGCCGCTGCTCCTGGTCGTAGATCTTCGTCGGGTACATGTGGCCGCCGAACTCGGTGATGAGATAAGGCACCTTGCGCGAAAGCCCGGTGCATTCCTGCTGCGGGCGCAGCGGTGTGCGCGGCCGGTTCGAGCCGGGCAGTTCCTCGTTGCCGAGGATGAAGTCGTTCATCGTGTATACGTCTTCCAAAAACTCGCTGTCGGTGATGTAGCGCACGCCGCCGGTTTGCCGGGTCGGGTCGAGCTCGCGGGCGAGGCGGTTCGTCTCGACGTAAAAATCATGCGAATCCTGCGACTCGTTGATCCTGACACCCCAGATGACGATCGACGGGTGGTTCCAGTCGCGCTCGATCATACGGCGAACGTTCCGGATCGACTCCTGTTTCCATTCCTCGCCGCCGATATGCTGCCAGCCGGGAATTTCCTCGAAGACGAGCAGGCCGATGCGGTCGCAATGGTCGAGGAACCATTTCGACTGCGGATAATGCGAGGTGCGGACGAGATTGCAGTGAAGCTTGTGCTTAAGGAGTTCCGCGTCGCGTTCCTGCGCCGTGCGCCCCATGGCATAGCCGACATAGGGGAAGGCCTGGTGGCGGTTGAGGCCGCGGATCTTCAGCGGCCGGCCGTTCAGCCGGAAGCCCTCGACCGTGAACTCGGCGGTGCGGAAGCCGAAATGCGAGGCGACGAGGTCGCGGCCGTGATCGGTCCTGAGCTGCACTTCAGCCTGGTAGAGCACCGGATGGTCGATGTCCCAGAGCGACAGGCCCTTGAGTCCGGTCATTTCCAGCGTGACGCTCTCGCCCCGGGTCTCGCCGATGGCTTCGGCCAGAAGCTCGCCATTGGCATCCCTCAGGAGCGCCGTCACGGTACCGGCGAAGGCGAGGCCTTGCGGATTGGCGAGATCGCAGCGGATGGTGACGGACTTCGCGTCGGAGAGCACGTCGCCGGTTTCGATCTTGATATTGCCGATCGCGACCGGGTCGGTGAGCTTCAGCCATGTGTCGCGATAGATGCCGGCATAGGTGAGATAATCGATCCGCCCGCCGAAGGGCGGGATTTCCGGGTTCTCGCTGCCGTCGATCTTGACGGTGATCAGGTTGTCGCCCTTGCGGAGCCTGCCGGTCAGCCGCGCTTCGAAGGGCGTATAGCCGTCCTTGTGGGCGATGATCTCCTCGCCGTTCAGATAGACGACCGCATCGGCCATCGCCGCGTCGAAGACGATCGAAACCTCGCGGCCTTGGAATTCCGGGCTCCAGGCAAGCATCTTCTGATAGGTGAAGGCGCGCTGATAGCAGGTCTCGTCGAAATAGTTGAACGGCAGCTCGACGGCGTTGTGCGGCAGGCTGACGGGCTCGCCCGCCTTGAGCTTGCCGGCATCGGCGGCATTGAAGCCTTCGAAAAAGACCCATAAATCGTTGAATGAGGTGACGGAGCGCATCATGATTCCTATTTGATTGAGCCCAGCATGCCCTGGACGAACTGGCGTTGCATGAAGAAGAAGACGGCGAGGGTGGGTAGCGTCGCAAGAATCGTGCCGACCATGACTACGCCGTAGTCGGGGTAATAGGCGGAGGCGAGCGACGAGATCACCAGCGTGATTGTCTTCGTCTCGTTCGACTGCAGGACGATCAGCGGCCAGAGATAGTTGTTCCAGGCGGTCATGAAGACGATGATGAAGGCGGCCGCATAGGTCGAGCGCATCACCGGCACATAGATATAGAAGAAGATCTGCCATTCCTTCAGGCCGTCGACTTTCGCCGCGTCGCGCAGCTCCGAGGGGAAGGCCTTGGTGCTCTGACGGAAATAGAAGACGATGAAGGCCGAGCCGATCGTCGGCAGCACGACGGCGATGTGGGTGTTGATGAGGCCCATCTTGCCCATCATGATGAAGAGCGGGATCATCAGCGCCGCAAACGGGATCATCAGCGTCAGCAGCATGGCCCGATAGAGGCGCTCGCGGTGACGCGAGCGGAAGATCTCGAAGCCGTAGCCGGCAAGCGACGAGACGGCCAGCGTGAGCACGGTCGCGAAGATGGTCACCTTCGCCGAATTCCAGAAGACCAGCGGCACGTTCACCAGGGTGAAGAAGTTGGCGATGTTGGTCGCCAGCGCCTCACCCGGCGCGAGCTTGCCCTTGATGATGTCGATCGAGGAATTGGTGGCGCCGAGCGCCATCCAGATGAAGGGAAAGACGGAAAGGAAGGCCATCAGCCCGACGAAGCCATAGGTCAGGACGGCCGAGGCGATGTTGGCGGGACTCGCTCTCATTTGTCGCGCTCCCTTGCCAGGAAGAACTGCAGGAAGGCGAGGATGGCGACGAAAACGACGATGACGTAGGAAACCGTCGCCGCATAGCCGAAATTCGGCATGAAGCGGAAGGTCAGGTTGTAGATGTAGAGCGACAGGGTAAGCGTCGCATTCGACGGGCCGCCCTTGCCTTCGGTGAGGTTATAGACCTCGTCGAAGAGCTGCAGCGTGCCGATCGTCGAGATCACCGTGGTGAACAGGATGACCGGCTTCAAGAGCGGGATGGTGATGTGGGTGAAACGCGCCCAGGCCGGAACGCCGTCGATGCGGGCGACCTCGTAGATCGACCTGTCGATGTTCTGCAGCGCCGCGAGATAGAAGATCATGTTGTAGCCGGTCCAGCGCCAGGTGATGGCAATGATGACGAGCGCCTTCGCCCAGAAGGGATGCGTCTGCCACGGAATGGGCGAGGCGATGATTCCAAGCGCCTGAAGCGTCGAATTGACGATGCCGTCGAGCGCGAACATGCCCTTGAAGAGCACCGCATAAGCGACCAGCGAGGTGACGCAGGGCAGGAAAATGGCGGTGCGGAAGAACGCCCGGCCGACGAGCCGCGGATTGTTGAGGATCGACGCCAGGATCAGAGCGAGCATGATCATGATCGGCACCTGCACGATGAAATAGGTCATCGTGTTGGTCAGCGCCTTGATGAAGACCGGATCGTTCCACAGACGGATGATGTTGGCGAAGCCTGCGAACTTCATCATCATGCCGCGGCCGGCCTGGAAGGACATCCAGAGCGACCAGAAGATCGGATAGACCATGAACAGGCCGATCAGCCCGAGCGCCGGCGCGACGAAGAGCCAGCCATTGACGTCGTAATATCGGCCGATGCCGCCGCGGCGGGCGAGAGCCATCGTCAACCTCATGATTAACAGGGAATCACTGGCCGTGGCTTAAGCCGCCACGGCCTACTGTAGAGCGGCAGGCCCTGCATGTTTCCTTCAATCGTGCCGATGTAAGGATAAAACATGAAGCAATTCAAAGAGCTACAGCGTCCTTTGTGCGTCTGATAAGACGCACGGCGCTGTATGCCCCCTGCTCGCTTTCCCGGCTACTGGATGTGCCCGGCGACTTCGGCGTCGATCGCCTTCAGTGCTTCGTCTACCGGCATGCCCTGGGTCAGCGCCGGCAGCTGCGCCGTGACGGCGAGATCCGCCTCGTTGGTGAAGACGCCGTAGTTCACCGACGGCACCTTGGCGAGCCAATCGGAAAAGTTCTGCCAGACCTTCTCGCCGCCGAAGAAGGGATCGGCCGCCTCGTAGGCCGGGCCGCTACGGGCTGCGAGCAGCGAGCCGACGGCGCCGCGGTCCTGGAGGATCTTCTGGTAGAAATCGATGTCCTTGCCGTAGATTTCGTTGAGGAAATCGATCGCCTCGGCCTTTTCCGCGGAGCTTTCGAGCACGTACCAGCTCGATCCGCCGAGGTTCGAGGCATGCGTCGCGCCCTCGATCGACAGGGCCGGGATCGGAGCGACGCCCCATTTGCCAGCCTGGTCCGGCTGCGCCTTGACAGTGCCGGTGATCCACACCCCGGTGACGACGGTGGCGACGTCGCCCGAGGTGAAGGTGCCGACCCAGTCGGACCAGCCGTTCGCCGGCTTGTAGATATTGGCCGACATGATCTTGCCGACCGTCTCGAGCGCCGCCTTAAGCGCCGCGTTGCCGGTGATGTTCGGCTTGCCTTCCTTGTCGAAATACCATTGGCCGGCCGATTGCGTGATGATCCGGACGAGACCGGCATCGTTCGGGTCGAGACCCATCATCTTCTTGCCGGTCTTCGCCTCGATTTCCTTGCCGATCTCGATGAACCGATCCCAGGTGATGTTCTGCATATCTTCCGGCTTGAAACCGGCCTGCTCGAGATAGTCCTTGCGGTAATAGAGGCCGGTGACGCCCGAATCGAAGGGCATGCCGTAGACCTGGCCGTCGACGGTCATCGCCTCCACCTTGTAGGGAGCGAAACCGGAATAGTCGACGGTGCCGGAGAGGGCCGCAAAGGCGCCGGGGAAGGATTGCAGGTATTTCTGCGCGCCGTAGTCCTCGATCAGCACAATGTCTGGCAAGGCGGCGGCGGTGCCGGAGGCAAGGCCGGTCTGTAGCTTCTGCTCGACGTCGGTCTTGGCGAAATCGACGACGTTGAAGGTGACGTCCGGATGCGTCTTGGTATAGCGAGCGCCGGCTTCCTTCATGATCGCGACGTTGAAGTTCGGATCCCAGCACCAGATGGTGATTTCCTTCGCCTCGGCGGCGGTGACCGCGAGCAAGCTGGCGCTTGCGAGCGCAAGAGCGGCGATCCGCGACAGATGGCCGCGCGCGAAAATATCCATGAATTTCCTCCCTCAAGGTTCGTTCCCCGAGACAGTTCCTCCCTGTCTCCGGAGGCGGAGTATTTCCTAAAATCGAGAGCGATGCAAGATTTTCAGTAAATATTTACTTCGAAGATTTGAAGTGCCTAAGAGGTGCTTGTCTAAGACACCAAGGCAGCACCTGCCATCTTGATGGGAGGTGCGATGGCCGCTCCGCAGCTTTCGGTACGCAGTGCAAAGGCGCGTGATCTGGCGCACCGCCTCGCACGCCGAGAAAACCGCTCGATCGCCGACATTGTCGAGCGTGCTCTCGAATTATATGAAATCAGAGAGGCGGGCCGAGAGCCTGCAGGTGCCTTCTATGCGCGCTTGTCCAAGAACTACGGTAGAGACCTCGACCTCGAGGCCGTGATCAAGGACGGGCGCAAGCCTCACACGGGTCTCGAGCTTTGATCCTCGTAGACACAAACGTCATCTCGGAAACGCTGCGCAAAACCCCCTCCGAGGCGGTGATCGCCTGGCTCGTCCGCTACGATGCGGAGTTGGCTCTCCCGACCGTGACGATCGCCGAAATCGCCTGCGGCATTCAAAAGATAATGCCGGATCAACGCGCTGAGCGCCTGCAGCAAGGCCTCGCCGACTGGCGGCAGCGCTTCGCCGACCGGATATTCGGCCTGACGGAGGAGGCGGCAATGGCCTACGGCGAGATCATGGGTACGGCGTCGAGGCAAGGTCGCGTTATGTCCGCGCCTGACGGGTTGATCGCCGCTATCGCCAGGGTGAATGGCGGCCGCTTGGTGACGCGCAATCTCGCGAATTTTGCGACGACCGGACTGGATCTGATTTCCCCCTGGGACTTTTAGAGCGCGCCGACCGCCATCCGGGCCTCGACCGGCGCCGGCGTGCTGCCGCGCCAGACGATCTCGGTGCCGAGGACCACCTTCTTGGCGACCTCACGTCCGGACAGCCGCTCGAGGAGCAGGTCGACGGCGGTTTCGCCGATCAGTTCGGCCGGAATCTTGACGGTGGTCAGCGGCGGCCCGAGGAACTGCGCCACCGGAATATCGTTGAAACTCGCGACCGCCACATCCTCGGGGATTCTCAGGCCCATCTCGTGAATGGCTCGGTAGGCGCCGAGCGCCATGTTGTCGTTGCAGGTGATCAGCACCTTCGGCGGGTTGGGGTTCGATAGCATCGCCCTGGCGAGCCCATAGCCGCTGTCGGGTGTCATCCGTTCGACGAGGCACAGATCCGGATCGTAGAGCCCGGCTTTGGTCATCCACTCGATATAGGTGCGGCAGCGACGCTCAGAATAAATGTTCTCAGGCTCGTGAAACGCGTCGATCCAGCCGATGAAACCGATCCGGCGATAGCCCATGGCGTGCACCGCGCCGAGCAGCCGGGTCATGGACATCGCGACGTCGCTCAGGACGCTGTCGTCGGTGTCGCCCGCCGGCGCGTAGTCGGCAAAGACGAGATGGCGGCTGTGGCGGCGCAGCCATTCGAGCGCCTCGCCATAGTAGTGGCCGACGGCAACAACGCCGGAGGCCGCCTCAAGGATCGCCGCTTCCGGAGGGCTTCCCGTGTGGACGATCTTGACGATCTCGCTTTTAAGGGCCTGGCAGCGGCTCTCGATGCCGAGCCGCACGCCGACATAATAGGGGTCGGCCAGTTCCTGGGCCGGTTCGAGGAAATGCACGAGCGCAATCTTCAACCCGACGCCGAAGCCTTGAGCGGCTGCCCGGCTGCGGTTGCGCGGCGTCGCATAGTTCAGCGCTTCGGCGGTTTCGATGATCGCCTGTCGTTTCCGGGTGGAGATCGACAAGGTCGGATCGTAGTTCAGGACCCGCGACACGGTCGCCGACGACACGCCAACGGCCGCCGCGATTTCCTTGATTGTCACCATTCTATTACGTCCCGCCAGTCAGCCGCGTCTTTGCACATCTTGTTTAGTAAAATTTTATCGCGGAGATTTCAATCGCAAGCAGCAGCGAGCGTCGTCACCTGCCCACTTGTCTTCTGGGTTTTGGCGGGCACGCTCGCATACATGCCGGTGGTGCGGAACTCGGTCGGGCTCGCGCCGAAGACGCGCCGGAAGACCTTGGCGAAGTAATTGGGGTCGTCGAAGCCGGAGAGGATGGCCACCTCCTTGACCGGCAGGTCGGCGGTCTTGGTCAGCAGCTTCACTGCCCTTTGCAGCCGCTTCTGCAGCACGAATTCGGCGGGCGGCATGCCTTCGCTTGCCGCGAAGACGCGCGAGAAATGGGCGCGGCTCAAGCCGGAGACGCGGGCGAGTTCCTCTACTGGCAGCGGCTTTTCGAGGTTCGCCATGATGTGATCGATGACGTGATGCATCGTCCGGTATTCCTCGCTGAAGACCGGATGCGAGCCGAACACGTCGTCATAGAGCGCCATTGCCGCCTCATAGGCGATCGCCGAGGCGCGGCCGGGTGTCTCGCCGCCGGTGATCAGGCGCAGGCTGCAGTCGGCGAGGTGCTCGATGGTCTCCGGCTGCAGCTTCAGGACCGGCCCGGTGACCGTTAGGATGGAACGATGGATGCGCAATGCCTCCTCGCCGTTCATCGAGATCCAGAAGAATTCCCAACGCCCCCCGTCCTCCAGCCAGTAGCGGTGATTGTGCGGCACCAGCAGGAGCAGCGTTTCGCCCTCCCGCACGCGATAGGTGCGGTTTTCGTAGCGCAAGTTTCCGGCGCCGCCGATCGTGTGCTGCAGCACCGTGAACGGCGTCTGGCCACGCTTTCGGCCATCCCAGTCGTAGCTGCCGTCGGTCCTGGTCTCGTAGCCGGTGCTCGTCGGCATGGTGTGCAGGCTCTGCCTTCCCCGCGGCAGCGAAACGGTCCGCATCACCGGCCCCCGGACGATCAACTGCTGCAGCACAGAATTACCCATGAAAGCACAATCCCTCTCTAGTCGCGCTTCGGATTATACACATAATGGCCACAGATCGCGCAAGACGCCAGGGCAACCGGCGTTCGAAGAAGGGTTTTCGGTGAGGACGGCCCGCTGATCGCGGTTGAATCAATTCGATGAATTGATTTTACCCTTATTGCGCGAAGATCGCCATTGCGAGGAGGCATAAACGAAAATGGGCAGCTTCAAGATCGCCATTATCGGAGCCGGCAGCGTCGGTTTCACCAAGAAGCTTTTCACCGACATCCTGTCCGTGCCGGAGCTCCGCGACGTCGAGTTCGCCTTGACGGATCTGAGCGAGCACAACCTCGGCATGATCAAGACGATCCTCGACCGGATCGTCGAAGCGAACCGACTGCCGACGAGGGTCACCGCAACCACCGATCGTCGCAAGGCGCTGGAAGGCGCCCGCTACATCATCAGCTGCGTCCGGGTCGGCGGGCTCGAGGCCTATGCGGACGATATCCGCATTCCTCTGAAATACGGCGTCGACCAATGCGTCGGCGACACGATCTGTGCCGGCGGCATCCTCTACGGCCAGCGCAACATTCCGGTGATCCTCGACTTCTGCAAGGACATCCGCGAGGTGGCCGAGCCGGGCGCCAAGTTTCTGAACTATGCCAACCCGATGGCGATGAACACCTGGGCGGCGATCGAATACGGCAAGGTCGATACCGTCGGCCTCTGCCACGGCGTCCAGCACGGCGCCGAGCAGATTACCGAAATCCTCGGCGCCAAGGAGGGCGAACTCGACTATGTCTGCTCCGGCATCAATCACCAGACCTGGTTCATCGACGTTCGTTTGAACGGCCGCAAGATCGGCAAGGACGAGCTCGTCGCCGCCTTCGAGGCGCATCCGGTCTTCTCCAAGCAGGAAAAGCTCAGGATCGACGTGTTGAAGCGCTTCGGCGTCTATTCGACGGAAAGCAACGGCCATCTCTCCGAATACCTGCCCTGGTACCGCAAGCGTCCGGACGAGATCACCAGATGGATCGACATGTCGGACTGGATCCACGGCGAGACCGGCGGCTATCTTCGCTATTCGACCGAGACCCGCAACTGGTTCGAGACCGAATATCCCCGCTTCCTCGAGGAGGCAGGCAAGCCGCTCGATACGGTCAAGCGCTCGAACGAACATGCAAGCCATATCCTGGAAGCGCTCGAGACGGGTCGTGTCTATCGCGGCCATTTCAACGTCAAGAACAACGGCGTGATTACCAATCTGCCTGCCGATGCGATCATCGAATCTCCTGGCTTCGTCGATCGTTTCGGCATTAACATGGTGTCCGGCATCACGCTGCCCGAGGCCTGTGCCGCCACCTGCATCTCGTCGATCAATGTCCAGCGCATGTCCGTCCATGCGGCGATCACCGGCGACATCGATCTTCTGAAGCTGGCGGTGCTGCACGACCCGCTGGTCGGCGCGATCTGCACGCCGGAGGAGGTCTGGCAGATGGTCGACGAAATGGTCGTCGCCCAGGCTGAGTGGCTGCCTCAATACGCCCATGCCGTCGAGGCGGCAAAGGATCGGCTTGCCCGGTCGACGGTGAAGACCCGCGAGTGGACGGGTGCCGCCCGGCGCGAGGTGCGCTCCATCGAGGAAATCCGCGCCGAGAAGGAAGCCGCGAAGCTGCGCGCCGCCGGGTAGGCGTCGGAGACTTGAATGATGGTGACAGCGGCCATCTCTGGCTTGTGGACGCCCCTCACCCTAACCCTCTCCTAGGCGAGGAGAGGGGGACCTGATCCGGCGCCGCGACTCTCCTTCGCCCCGCCTGCGGGGAGAAGGTGGCCGGCAGGCCGGATGAGGGGCGATCCCGGACCGAAACCGGTAACCAGCGGCCCTATTGAAATAACGCCCCGAGCACATCCGCGTGAGGAGACGCGGTGCACGTGGCCAAGGAGGAGCGCCACCCGTCCCGGCGTGGCGAACACAGGAGGGAGAACCTGAGGCAATGAAAACGCATCGACTGACAACAACGGCAAGCCTGTTGATCGGCATATCCGCCTTCGCCGTGCAGGCCATCGCATCCGAACCGACCGTGGTGCCCGAGCAGCCGCCCGTGCCGGCGCAGGGCAAGATTACCTATGTGGCGCGCGACTCCATTCTCGAGTTCAAGGCTTTGCCCGAATACAAAGAGCCGGAATGGGTAACCGAGAAATTCGTCAAGACCGGCAAGCTGCCGCCCGTCGCCGAGCGCCTGCCGAAGGAGCCGATGGTCTTCAAGGCCGGCAACATGCCGGACGGCACGGGCGTCTATGGCGACGTCATGCGCCACGTCATCGGCGGCCGTCCCGAGGGCTGGAACTACAGCGCCGGCCAGACCCAGGGCTGGGGCGGCATCGACATCGGCATGTCGGAATGCCTGACGCGCACCGCGCCGCTTTACCAGGTGGAAGCCAGCGACGTCGAGCCGCTGCCGAACCTCGCCAGAAGCTGGGAGTGGTCTGAGGATGGCCACAAGCTTACCATGCACCTGATCGAAGGTGCGAAATGGTCGGACGGCGATCCCTTTGACGCCGACGACGTGATGTTCTACTGGGATGACAATGTCGTCGATCCGAATGTATCGCCGCTGAACGGCGCGACGCCCGAGACCTTCGGCGAAGGAACGACGCTCAAGAAAATCGACCAGTACACGGTCGAATGGACCTTCAAGGATGCCTTCCCGCGCCAGCATCTCTACGCCATGGCCTATGGCACCTTCTGCCCCGGCCCGTCGCATATCCTGAAGACGAAGCATCCGAAATATGCCGGCACGACCTACGACCAGTACAAGAACGGCTTCCCGCCGGAATATATGAACATTCCGGTGATGGGCGCCTGGGTCCCGGTCGCCTACCGGCCGGACGACATCATCGTGCTGCGCCGAAATCCCTACTATTGGAAGGTCGACGAGGCCGGCAACCAGCTACCCTATCTCAACGAAGTGCACTACAAGCTGTCGACCTGGGCCGACCGCGACGTGCAGGCGATCGCTGGATCCGGCGATTTCTCCAACCTAGAGCAGCCGGAAAACTTCGTCGAATCGCTGAAGCGCGCCGCAGATGAAAAGGCACCGGCTCGGCTCGCCTTCGGCCCCCGTGTCATCGGCTACAATCTGCGCATGAACTACTCGGCCAATGGCTGGGGAGAACCGGACGAACGTGCCCAGGCGGTCCGCGAACTCAACCGTAACCTGGATTTCCGCAAGGCCGTCACCATGGCGGTTGATCGCAAGAAGCTCGGCGAAGCGCTGGTGAAGGGCCCCTTCACGGCGATCTATCCGGGCGGGCTTTCCTCCGGCACGAGCTTCTATGACCGGAACTCGACCATTTACTATCCTTTCGACCTCGAAGGCGCCAAGGCGCTCCTCGAAAAGGTCGGTCTCAAGGACACGGACGGTAACGGCTTCGTCAACTTCCCTGAAGGCACCGCCGGCGGCGCCGACGTGCAGATCGTGATGCTCGTCAACTCCGACTACGGCACCGACCGCAACCTTGCGGAAGGCCTGATCGGCCAGATGGAGCAGCTCGGGCTCAAGGTGGTCCTGAACTCGGTCGACGGCACCAAGCGTGACGCGACACAGTATGCGGGCAAATTCGACTGGCTGATCCGCCGCAACGACCAGGAGCTGACCTCCGTCGTGCAGAACACGACGCAGCTCGCTCCGACCGGCCCGCGCACCAGCTGGCACCACCGCGCGCCGGAAAGCGGCAAGGTCGACCTGATGCCCTACGAGCAGGAACTCGTCGACATCGTCAACAAGTTCATCGCGAGCAACGACAACGAGGCGCGCGCCGATCTGATGAAGCAGTTCCAGAAGGTCTCGACGGAGAATGTCGATACCGTCGGGCTCACCGAATATCCGGGGGCGCTGATCATCAACAAGCGGTTCTCGAACATTCCTCCTGGCGCGCCGATCTTCATGTTCAACTGGGCCGAGGACACGATCATCCGCGAGCGGGTCTTCGTACCGGCCGACAAGCAGGGCGACTACGAGCTCTATGCCGAGCAGCTTCCCGGCAAGCCCGGCGAAAGCGGCCCGAGCAACTGAACGTGATCGTCTCTCCCGGCCCTGACCTTATGGGCCGGGAGGATAGCCCTTCACTCCCTGGCGTGGCCGGCCGTGCCGGCACCGCCAATGGAAAACCGACAGAAGGAAACGGCCATGTTCAGATTTCTGCTGGTCCGCGTCGCCTCTGCCATTCCGGTGCTGTTCGTCCTGAGCGTGGTGACCTTCGCCATCATCCAGGCGCCACCCGGCGACTATAGCGACTATATCCGCTCGCAGCTGATCAACCAGGGCGGCGCCTCCTTCGAAGAAGCCGACGCCCAGGCGCAGGCCTATCGCAAGGAGCACGGCCTCGATAAGCCGCTGCCGCTCCAATACGTCAACTGGGTGACCGGTATCGTGACGCGCGGCGATTTCGGCCACAGCCTCTACTACAACAAGCCGGTTGCCGACGTCGTCGGCGAGCGCCTGCCGCGCACGCTAGCGCTGGCGCTCGTCTGCCACATTCTTGCGTCGGTGATCGGCATCGGCTTCGGCATTCTCGCCGCGACGAGGCAATATTCATGGGTCGACAGCCTGCTTTCGACCGTCTCCTTCCTCGGCATGACGGTGCCGCGCTTCCTAATGGCGCTGATCATCGTCTATATCCTCGTCTTCCATTTCAATGTGAGCGAGATCAACAGCTTCCATTCGGCCCGCTATGGCGGCGCGCCCTGGTCCTGGGACAAGTTCGTCGACCTGGTGAAGCATGTCTGGCCGGTCGTGGCGATCGCCACCTTCGGCGGGCTCGCCTACAACATGCGCGTCATGCGCGGCAACCTGCTCGACACGCTGAACGCGCAATATGTCGAGACGGCCCGCGCGAAAGGCCTGAGCGAAGGCGCCGTCGTCATGCGGCACGCCGTTCCGAACGCGCTGCATCCGCTCATCATGTATCAGGGCGTCGTGCTTCCCTACATGCTGACCGGCGAGATCGAGACGGCGATCATCTTCGCGCTGCCGACCGTCGGGCCGGCGATCGTCGGCTCCATGTGGGTGGGCGACGTCTATGTTACCGCGACCTTCATGCTGGTGCTCTCGGCAACGCTGATCGTCGGCAACATCATCGCCGACATGCTGCTCGCCGCGCTCGATCCGCGCGTGCGCATGGGAGGAGGGGCCTACGCATGACCATCGAAGCCCACAGCACCGTACCGGTCGCCATGCACCCGGAGGAAAAGCATCACCACGAGAGCTATACCGCCCTCGTCTGGCGGCGGCTGAAGCGCTCCTGGACCGGCCTGCTCGGCCTGATCCTCGTCAGCCTGCTGGTCCTCATGGCGATCTTTGCCGATTTCCTGTCGCCGGTCGATCCGAAGGCGACCGGGGTCGCCTTCGCGCCGCCGCAGGCGATCAGCTTCCGCGACAAGGACGGCAACTTCGTTTTCCCGCCGAGGAGCTATCCACTTCGGGAGGGGGAAGAGCTCGACCCGATCACCTTTCAGCCGATGATCGGTCCCGACTACGACAATCCGCAGCTCCTCGGCTTCTTTGTGAAGGGCGCCCCCTACAGGCTCTTCGGGCTGATTCCGGCCGAGCGCCATCTCTTCGGCGCCGTCGACGGCACGCCGGTGCATCTGCTTGGCACCGACAAGTTCGGCCGCGACGTGCTGTCGCGCATCCTCTACGGCTCGCGCATTTCGCTGATCATCGCGCTGACGGTGGTCTCGATCGTCACCGTGGTCGGCACCACGGTCGGCATGGTGTCGGGCTATTTCGGCGGGCGTTTCGATGCCTGGGTGCAGCGCTTCGTCGAGCTGGTGCTAGCCTTCCCGCAACTGCCGCTCTATCTGGCGCTCGCCTCGCTGATCCCGGTGACGGCACCGACCAATGTCTTCCTCGCCTTCGTCATTATCGTCATGTCGGCGCTCGGCTGGGCGCAGATGTCGCGCGAGGTGCGCGGCAAGACGCTGGCTCTGGCACGGATCGACTATGTGCGGGCGGCGATCGCCATCGGCGCAACCGACCGGCGGATCATCTTCCAGCACATTTTCCCGAACGTGATGAGCCATGTGATCGTCGCCGTGACGCTCGCCATTCCGCAGGTGGTGCTGCTCGAGTCCTTTCTCGGCTTCCTCGGCTTTGCGGTCAAGCCGCCGCTCATTTCCTGGGGGCTGATGCTGCAGGACACGGCGAACTACTCGGCGATCGGCTCCTATCCGTGGATCCTCTCGCCCGTCGCCTTCGTGCTCGTCACCGTCTTCGCCTTTAATGCGCTCGGCGACGGCCTGCGCGACGCAATCGACCCCTATTGAGGAGCACGCCGATGGCAACAGTCGAAACCATTGTGCCGGCACCGGAAGAACGGCGCGACCGCCATACCAAGGACGCGCGGCCGGTCATCGATGCCCGCAAGGTGGCCGTCACCTTCAAGGTCGAGAACGGCACGGTCGAGGCGGTGAAGGACGTCTCCTTCCAGCTCTATCGAGGCGAGACGGTGGCGATCGTCGGGGAATCCGGTTCGGGCAAGTCGGTGACGGCGCGCACCATCATGGGGCTTCTTTCCAAGCGCGCCACGATCGCCTCGCATTCGCGCATCGACTATGACGGCAAGGACGTGCTGAAATTCTCGAAGCGGCAGCGCCGGGCGCTGCGCGGCGACCGCATCTCGATGATCTTCCAGGAGCCGATGAGCTCGCTAAACCCGGTCTATACGATCGGCAGCCAGATCATCGAAGCGATCCGGGCGCATCGCCGCATGAGCCGCCGCGCCGCCGCCGAGCGGGCGCTCGAACTGCTGCGCCACGTGCAGATCCCCGACCCGGAGGCGCGGCTCAACCAGTATCCGCACCAGCTTTCCGGCGGCCAGCGCCAGCGCGTGATGATCGCCATGGCGCTTGCCAACGATCCGGATGTCTTGATCGCCGACGAGCCGACGACGGCGCTCGACGTTACCGTGCAGGCGCAGATCCTCAACCTGATCCGCAAGCTGCAGCAGGAACTCGGCATGGCGGTGATCCTCATCACCCACGATCTGACGGTGGTCAGGCAATTCTCCGACTATGTCTATGTGATGCAGCTCGGCGAGGTGAAGGAGCACAACACCACGGAGGCGCTCTTCGCCAACCCGCAGCATGCCTATACGCGGCGGCTGCTTGCCTCGGAGCCGACGGGATCGGCCAAGCCGCTGCCGGACAATGCGCCGATCATGCTCGACGGGCGGAACGTTCGAGTCTCCTTCATGCTGAAGAAGGGCGGCTTCTTCAAGCCGGAGCTGAAGGAGCTGGTCGCGGTCGACAGCCTCAGCCTCAATTTGCGACGGCACGAGACGCTCGGCCTCGTCGGGGAGTCGGGCTCCGGCAAGACGACCTTTGGCCAGGCGCTGATCCGGCTGATCAACACCGACGGCGGCGAGATCTATTTCGACGGTCAGCCGATCCACGGCAAGAACCGCAAGGGCATGCGGCCGCTGCGTTCGCGCATCCAGATCGTCTTCCAGGACCCCTTCGCCTCGCTCAATCCGCGCATGTCGATCGGCCAGATCATCGAGGAAGGACTCATCGTCAACGGCCTCGGCGAGAATCGCAGGGATAGGCTTGCGCGTGTCCAGGACGCGCTCGTCAGCGCCGGCATGCCCCCCAACATCCTGTCGCGCTTCCCGCACGAATTTTCCGGCGGCCAGCGCCAGCGCATCGCGATTGCCCGGGCGATCGCGCTCGAGCCGGAATTCATCCTGCTTGACGAACCGACTTCTGCTCTCGACCTCTCGGTGCAGGCCCAGATCATCGAGCTCCTGCGCAAGCTGCAGGACGAGCGGGGCTTGAGCTATCTCTTCATCTCCCACGACCTGAAGGTCGTGCGCGCGCTCTGCCACCGGGTGGTGGTCATGCAGCACGGCAAGATCGTCGAGGAGGGGCCGGTGAACGAAATTCTTTCCAATCCCAAGACTGCCTATACGGAGCGGCTCGTCAGAGCCGCCTTCGAAGTGGCCGCGTGACTTTCAAGAACAGAGGCTTTCCATGACCAGACAACCCAAGATCACCTTCATCGGCGCCGGCTCGACCGTCTTCATGAAGAACATCATCGGCGACGTATTGCAGCGGCCGGCGCTTTCTGCCGCGACCATCGGGCTGATGGATTTGAATCCGGAACGCCTTGCCGAAAGCGAGATCGTGGCCGGCAAGCTGGTGCGCACCCTCGGCGTCAAGGCGAAGATCGAAACCTATTCCAACCAGCTGAAGGCGCTCGAAGGGGCCGATTTCGTCGTCGTCGCCTTCCAGATCGGCGGCTACGAGCCCTGCACGGTCACCGATTTCGAGGTGCCGAAGAAATACGGGCTGCGCCAGACGATCGCCGACACGCTCGGCGTCGGCGGCATCATGCGCGGGCTTCGAACCGTGCCGCATCTGTGGAAGATCTGCGAGGACATGCTTGCCGTCTGCCCGGAGGCGATCCTCTTGCAATATGTCAACCCGATGGCGATCAACACCTGGGCGATCGCCGAAAAATACCCGACGATCAAGCAGGTCGGCCTCTGCCATTCAGTGCAGGGAACGGCGTTCGAGCTTGCCCGCGACCTGGACATTCCGCTGGACGAAATCCGCTATCGTGCCGCCGGCATCAACCACATGGCGTTTTATCTCAAGTTCGAGCATCGCCAGAAGGACGGCAGCTATCGCGACCTCTATCCGGAGCTGATCCGCGGCTATCGCGAAGGCCGTTTCCCGAAACCCAGCCATTGGAACCCGCGCTGCCCCAACAAGGTGCGCTACGAGATGCTGACCCGGCTCGGCTATTTCGTCACCGAGAGCTCGGAGCACTTCGCCGAATACACGCCCTATTTCATCAAGGACGGCCGCCCCGACCTCATTGAGAAATTCGGCATTCCGCTCGACGAATATCCGAAGCGCTGCATCGAGCAGATCGAGCGCTGGAAAGGCCAGGCTGCCGCCTTCAAGGAGGCCGAGACGATCGAGGTGGCCGAAAGCCACGAATACGCCTCGTCGATAATGAACTCGGTCTGGACCGGCGAGCCTTCGGTGATCTACGGCAACCTCAGGAACAACGGCTGCATCACCTCGCTGCCGGAGAACTGCGCCGCGGAGGTGCCGTGCCTGGTGGACGCCTCCGGCATCCAGCCGACCTATATCGGCGCGCTGGCGCCGCAGCTCACCGCGTTGATCCGCACCAACATCAACGTCCAGGAGCTGACTGTCCAGGCGCTCATCACCGAGAACCGTGAACATCTCTACCATGCGGCGATGATGGATCCGCATACGGCGGCCGAGCTCGACCTCGACCAGATCTGGTCACTCGTCGACGATCTGCTCGTCGCCCATCGCGACTGGATCCCGGAATGGGCGCGCATTCCGAAAAAAGTAGCGGCCGCCTGATTTCTTTCTCCCGGTCAGGCGACCAGATGGCCCCGGAACGCCCGGCGTTCCGGGGCTTTTCTTCGCGTGTGGCAAGTCCGGCAACGCCGGAACCGATCGGCCGCTCGACGGTTCGGGGCGAATACCAGAGACAATGGATGGAGCCCCGAATGGAAAAGAAACCGGATCGCCCGAAGAACAAGGGAGAAAGCGGCACCGCCAAGAAAAGCCAGCCTGGCAAGACGGGCGGGGATCAGGCCCGCAAGACGCAGGAGTGGGGTGGCGGCTCCAAGGCCTCGAAAGGTCCCGTCACCGAAAAGGACAAGCACAATCCGAATTCGAGCGCCAAGACCTGACCTCGGTAGAGAGCAATCCGCTCAGATTGGAGCGTCGAAACTCGGGAGAACGGGTGTGATACCCCCTCTGCCCTGCCGGGCATCTCCCAACAAGGGTGGAGATCGGCTGGAAACGCCGCTCTGCCCCACGTTCAACCTCTGCATGCCGGAACCGAGGCACGCGTTAGTCCAGGCGTTGGATATGTGAGGGGGCGGGACATTGCCACCTGCCGATCTCCACCCTTGTGGGGGAGATGCCCGGCAGGGCAGAGGGGGGGGCTCCTGATCGCAGCAAAACGATTCACCAGATAGGCCTCGCTTAAAACCGCTGCTTGGTTTCTTCGCCCGGCAAGCCGCGGCCGCTGTCGTCCCAGGCAAGCCGGCTCTCAATGCCGTAGTGCCCGCTCGGGGCAAGCTCCTCCGGGCGATCGAAGGAACCGAGGGTGAAATGGACGCTCGCACGGCCGTCGTATTTCAGGAACAGGGGACTGCCGCAATCCGGGCAGAAGCCTCTCACTGCGATCGGCGATGAACGGTAGACTGCCGGCGGGGTGCTCCATTCGACTTCAGCATCGTGGGCTCGTACCAGCACGGCGGATGGACCGCCGGTCGCCCGGCGGCACATGGAGCAATGGCAATATCCGATATGCGAGGGCGGGCCCTTGAAGGCATAGCGCCGCTTGCCGCAGAGGCAGCCGCCAGTCAGCATTTCTTCCTTCGGCATGGTTCGAGCCCTCAGCTTCCGCTCTTCTGGCTTTGCGACCAGCCGGAGCCGAGCTGCTGGCTTTGGCTCTGCCCGTCCTGGTCCTGGCGAAGGCTGCCGGGAGTGTCGCGTTCGGGCTGAGACCAGGAGCCGGCATCGGCCGAGCGCGGCCCTGGTTCGTGCATGGCGGCCGCCGGGCTGTCGTGATCGCTCACCGTCGATGTGGAAGCGCTCTCCGTCCGATAGGTCCGAATGGTCCCGGAGCTTCGGGCGTGGTCTCTTTTCGCCGTCGCCGGCCGGGGTGCGTCGAAAGTGTCTTCCGTGTAGCCGGTCGCCGGCGTGCTCGGCACATCGCGCTGCCAGCCGCTCCAGCCCTCGCTTCTCCAGAGGTCGGCGCGCTCGTCGAGATCGATCGTGCCTTCGTCGTCGAGAATGTCGCGGACGGCTTCGTAGCTCCGGTCGTCGATGCCGCTCACCGTCACCAGATAGCCGCCGCGGCTGAGACCCTCGGCATAGATCTCGCGGTCCTCCTGGGGGAAGAGATAGTTCTCGAGCGCCGACCAGATGCCGGCCGGTTCCACATCGGCGCTTCCTTCGCCTCTGCCGAGGACGAGCTGGATCGAGAGGGCGCCGAGTTCCGCCTGCTGCAGCCTTTCCACGGCCGCTTCCGCGTCGCGCCGATTGTCGAAGAAGGCCGTAATCGTGCTGGTTTGCTGCGGTCCGTCGTGAGGGACCAATCGATCGTCGCTGCCAAAGTCGGTCATGGGATCTCCTCCTGTCGCAGGGAGGCAAACCAGCGCCAACAGCGAATGTTCCGCATGACTGCGGGAAGGAGATGCCGCCGCCGGCGCTCAGACCAGGCCAGGCACGACGAAGACCAGCCAGGCGACGATCGGCCCGATGATGGCGATCAGCGCGCTGTAGATGAGCAGTTGCCGCAGCACGTGCTCGCGCTTCTCGTCCGGCGCATTGGCGACGACGAGGGCGCCGTTGGTCGAAAACGGGCTGGTATCGACGATCGTCGTCGAAATGGCGATCGCTGCGACGACGCCGACGGCGCTGATCTGGCCCTGCAGCAGGAACGGCACGGCGAGCGGAATGATGGCGCCGAGCAATGCGGTCGAGGAGGCGAAGGCCGAAACGATCGCACCGGTAAAGCAGAGGAGCAGCGCCACCAGGAGCGGCATTCCCAGGCTCGAAATGCCACTGGCGACATAGTCGATCGTCCCGGCCTTCTCCATGACGCCGACATAGGTGATGATGCCGGTGATCAGCAGCACGGTCGACCAGCTCACCTTGTCGATCGCCGCCTTCTGGGTCTTCGGCGAGATGAGCGCCAGCACGACGGCTACGGTGATCGCCACCAGGCCGACATTGAACTTGAAGACCAGTGCGCCGACGCCGAGCGCCGTCAGGCCGATCAGCGTAGCGATCATTTCCGGGGTCTGGCGCAACGTCGCAGCGGTGTCGGCCTCGGTGCCGTAGATGTGCTGCCTTATCGGCTTGGCCGGCGTGCCGCCATGGCCCCGGATCGACGCGGACACGCCTTCGGGGTGGAGTTCGGGCAACGGACCGGACATCGCCGCTTTCTGTTTCATCACCCGCGCACCGCCGAAGACGAAGAAGACCAGCACGGCGATCGCCAGGTTGAAGAAGAAGCTGGAGAGGAACAGGGATGTCGGCGCGAAGGGTAGGCCGGCCTTGACGACGATTTGGTTGGTGATGCCGCCATAGACGCTGATCGGCGAGAAGCCGCCGGCCTGCGCGCCATGGATGACCATAAGCCCCATCATCGCCGGGTGGATGCGGTATTGCACGGCGAAGCTCAGCGCGACCGGCGCCAGGATGGCAACGGCTGCCGGTCCGAGCGCACCGAAACCGGTGATCACCGCGGCGACCAGGAACATTACCCAGGGAATCCAGGCCACATGCCCGCGCACCAGCCGCACGGCGC
Organism: Sinorhizobium fredii; assembly: GCF_002944405.1. NCBI lineage: Bacteria > Pseudomonadati > Pseudomonadota > Alphaproteobacteria > Hyphomicrobiales > Rhizobiaceae > Ensifer > Ensifer fredii. Next base: position 88,940 of record NZ_CP024310.1, read on the forward strand.
ATTCGACGAGCCAGTCGATGGTGCCGTTGATCTGGGCGATGGCGAAGAGATAGGTGACGGCGACCAGGGTCAGGAACAGGTCGCTCGGGAAGCCGGCGAAGATGTCATTGGCCTTCATGCCGATGATCAGCGATCCGAGCAAGAAGGTGCAGCCGAAGGCCAGCGCGCCCATGTTGATCGGCTGGATGGTCGCGATGACGAACATGCCGACCAATAGCAGAATGGATAAGATTTCGATGCCCATGGTTCCCCTCCCTCCGGCGCCTTGAGCGCCGTAGCTGTCGTTTTCGAGATTGAGATGATGTCCGTGCGCCTTCCTCCCAGAGAGCGCGGTCACGTCCTAGCGTATAAGTCGGCGTATTGCTGCCGCAGAAGGTTCTTCTGGACCTTGCCCATCGTGTTGCGCGGCAGGTCGTCGGCGAAGATGATGCGTTTCGGCTGCTTATAGCGCGCCAGCCGGTCCTTGAGCGCGCCGAGGATGGCGCTTTCGTCGAGCGCCGCCTCGGGCTTGCGCACGACGATGGCGGTGACGCCCTCGCCGAAATCGGGATGCGGGACGCCGATCACGGCGCTTTCGGCGACGCCTTCGAGCTGGTCGATCTCGCCTTCCACCTCCTTCGGGTAGATGTTGTAGCCGCCCGAAATCACCAGATCCTTGTTGCGGCCGACGATGTGGACATAGCCGCGCCTGTCGATCTTGCCGAGGTCGCCGCTGATGAAGAACCCGTCGGCGGTGAATTCCGCAGCGGTCTTTTCCGGCATCCGCCAATAGCCCTTGAAGACGTTCGGACCCTTGATCTCGATCATGCCGGTTTCCTCCGCCGGCAGGGCGGCGCCGGTGGTGGTATCGGTGACGCGCACCGTCACGCCCGGCAGCGGGAAGCCGACGGTTCCGGCGATCCGTTCGCCGTCATAGGGGTTCGAGGTGTTCATGTTGGTCTCGGTCATTCCGTAACGCTCGAGGATCGCGTGGCCGGTGCGTTTCCTGAACTCGACATGAGTCTCGGCGAGGAGCGGCGCGGAGCCGGAAATGAAGAGCCGCATGTCGGCAACCGCCTGCCGGTCGAGCCGCGGGCTCTGTAGGAGGCGCACGTAGAAGGTCGGCACGCCCATCAGCAGCGTCGCCTGAGGCATCAGCGAGAGCACCTCGTCCGGATCGAACTTCGGCAGCAGGAACATCGAGGAGCCGGCGAGCAGTGTGACGTTCGTGGCGACGAACAGCCCGTGCGTATGGAAGAGCGGCAGCGCATGGATCAGCCGATCGCCGGCGGTGACGCGCCAGCAGTCGCGCAAGCTCATGGCATTCGAGAGCAGGTTTCTGTGGGTGAGCATCGCACCCTTGGACCGGCCCGTCGTTCCCGAGGTGTAGAGGATCGCAGCCAGGTCATCGGCCGCGCAGGATGCATCGACGAAGTCGGACGGCTCGTCGTGGGCGAGGTCGAGAAGCGAGCCCGTGCCGTCGGTGCCGAGCGTTTCGACGATGGCACCATACGGCTCGGCGATTTTTCCGACGCTTTCCCGCGCCGCCGGGGAAACGACCACCAGCCGCGGTTTGGCGTCGCCGATGAAATAGTCGAGCTCGGCGAGCGTATAGGCGGTGTTGAGCGGCAGGTAGACCGCGCCGCTGCGCAGGCAGGCGAGATAGAGGATCAGCGCTTCGGCGCTCTTTTCGACCTGGACGGCGACCCGGTCGCCCGGGCGGATGCCGAGCGTGTCAATCGCGCTGGCGATGCGGCCCGAAGACGCCAGCGCGTCGCCATAGGTCCAGGTCCGGCCGCCGTTGATCCGGATGAACGGCGCATCGCCGGAAGCGGCTGCCCGAATGGCGTCAAACAGATGGTTGCTCACGTGCGCCCTCCTCCAGTCTTGCCGTTCATGACTTGCGCGAACGGTCGTGAAATTTCGCCCTTGCCGCCGCGGCGGCTTTCGCCGGTTCGGCTGAGCAGGCTCTTGACGGCCGGCGAGGCGGTGACATCGCCTCGCTGTGCCAGGGCCTCGTGGTTCGCCTCGATATCCTCGAGCTTGTAGAGGTAGTTGACCATCAGCCCGTGCGCCTGGCGCATGGCCTTGGCCGAGCGGTCGCCGAGGAAGTTCAGCCGCTCCAGGCGGGCGCCGTTGCCGAGATGGAAGCGGGCGACTGGATCGACCGGCCGGCCCTCCGGCGTGCGCTCGATTAGGAAATAATGGGCGGCGAGCGGCAAAAGCAGGCGCTCCACTTCGCTTGCTGCGCTCTCGTCGCCGGCCCAGGCCGGGTCGTCGAGGAGCGCCAGAACCTTGCGGTCTTCGTCGGAAAACAGCGGCTCGGCTTTCGATGTGCGCGCCTTGGCAAGCCAGCGGGCAAAGCCCGGAACCGGCGAAAGCGTGACGAAATTCTTCAGGCCGGGCAGGTCCCTGCGCAGGTCCTCGACGACCTGCTTGATGAGGAAGTTGCCGAAGGAGATGCCGCGGAGCCCCTCCTGGCAGTTGGAGATCGAATAGAAGACCGCGGTCGTCGCCTGGTCGGGATCGATCTGCTCCCGGCTCTCGTCGAGCACGTCCCTGATGGCGCTCGGCACGGATCGGGTCAGCGCCACCTCGACGAAGACGAGCGGCTCGTCGGTGAGCCGCGGGTGGAAGAAGGCGAAGCAGCGCCGGTCGGCAGGCGCCAGGCGCCGGCGCAGTTCCTCCCAGCCGGCGATCTCGTGCACCGCCTCGTATTTTATGATTTTTTCCAGGATGTGCGCCGGCGTCGACCAGTCGATCGGACGCAGCGTCAGGAAGCCACGATTGAACCAGGAGCCGAACAGATGGGTGAAATCGGCATCGAGGGCGCGATATTCGTCCGACCGATCGGTGGAGGCGAGCAGCTGATGGCGCATCCGGACGAGCTTGGCCGTGCCGCTCGGCGCATGATTCAACCTGCGCAGCAGTTCCTGGCGGCGGGGTTCCGCCGCCTTGTGGAGCGCTATGATCGCGGCGGGGCTCTTCTCGCTGCGGTACCTCTCGACAGCCTTGTCGAGCTTCTCCATATCGGCGCCGAATTTTTCAGACAGCATCTGCAGGAACTGCTCGACGCCGGCCTCGTCGAGCTTGCTCCAGCGACCGAGGATTTCGGCGGCAATGGCCATGCCAGAGGCTTCGCCGCGGCTCGACAGCAGCATTTCACAAAGCGTCTCGAGATCTGCTTCGACGGCGTCCGTGCTGCGTGAGGCGGCAAACAGCAGCTTGCGGCCGCGCTCCGTGATGCCCTGCAGCATATCGCTGAAAAAAGAGGTTCCGGGCATGCCACTCTCCTCCTGCTGAATGGGCGGCCAATCGCCTCGGCTATTCTACCGGCGTTCTCATTTTTTTAAGCCGGCTGTATAGTATATAATGTGCCACGTTAGGTGTGCGTCGTCAACCATCGTGTATACAAGAAGAACGATTTTGCATTATTGAGGCAGAGCAAATGTCCGAGAATGTTGGCCGGTGGCTCCGGGACGAAATTGAAAATGCCATCCTTTCCAACGAGTTCGGCCCGGGGGAACGGCTGGATGAAACGGTTCTTGCCAGCCGCTTCGGCGTATCGAGGACGCCGGTTCGCGAGGCGCTGATGCAGCTGAATGCGATCGGCCTCATCGAAATTCGTCCGCGCAGGGGTGCCGTCGTCATCGATCCGGGGCCGCACCGCATCTACGAAATGTTCGAGGTCATGGCCGAGCTCGAGGGCCTGGCCGGATCGCTCGCCGCCCGCCGCCTCGACGAAGCCGCGCGTCAGGCGATCACCGCCGCCCACGGGCGCTGCGAGCTCTCCGCCAAGGCCGGCGACAGCGACGCCTACTATTACGACAACGAGGAATTCCATAAGGCGATCTATGCGGCGAGCCGCAGCGAGTTCCTCGAGGAGCAATGTGCGCGATTGCATCGGCGGCTACGCCCCTATCGCCGCCTGCAGCTGCGGGTGCGCAATCGCCTCACAACATCCTTCTCGGAACATTGCGGCATCGTCGACGCGATCTTCGCCGGCGACGGTGAGGAGGCCCGCCGGCTGCTGCGATCCCATGTCGGCATCCAAGGCGAGAGGTTCAGCGATCTGGTGGCCAGCATGGCGACCAGATAAGCGGAATGGTGTCCGGCTGATCGTCATGGGGTCGCAACGAAGTGGAGGTCGGCGAAGCCATTGCGCGCACCGCCGGCCGCCTACAGCGCCGCGCGTCTTATCAGGAGGTCGCTGGAGCACTTTGACTTGCTGCACGTCTTTGTCCTTAAATCGAGGTCGATTTAGGGAGACATGCAGTGGCAGGGCCGCAGCCCGGAAAGGAACTGGCGTCGATTGCTCCTGACGGCGCCGCCGCCGCAATCTGGAAAATCTGTGAGAGACGTGCTACATATCTGACTATCTGACTAGGTGATCGACGATGCGCAAGAATGCGGAACTGACCAAGTTGAAAAAAGCGCGCGGACAAAACGCTGCCGGATGGTGGAAGCTCGAGGACGCGAAGGCGCGCTTCAGCGAAGTGGTACGGCACGCGCGCGAGGACGGGCCGCAGCGCGTGACAGTGCGGGGCAGGGATGCGGTTGTAATTATGTCCGCCGAGGAGTTCGATCGGCTCATCCCCGAGAAACCGCGAGCACCGTTCGTCGAGTTCATGGAAAGTCTTCATCTCGGCGGGCTCGATCTTGAACGCGAGATGGATCGCGGCCGGGATATCGAGCTTTGAAGGGTTGGTTGCTCGACACAAATGTCGTGGCCGCACTGATCAATCCGAAGGGTGCGCGTGCGGTAAAGACGTGGGCAGCCGATCAGCATGAGGAAGCCTTCTATATCAGCGTCCTGACACTGGCCGAGTACGACAAGGGCATTCACAACCTTCCGGAGGACCATGCCGACCGGCCGCGCTACATGGCGGCGCGCGACGCGCTCGCCGAGCGTTTTGGCTGGCGGGTCCTCTCGCTTGACGACGTCATCGTGCGGCAATGGGGACGTATTTCTGGGGAAGTGAAACGCGACAGCGGTCACGCCCCGCCAGTGATAGACACGATGCTCGCAGCGACGGCGATCGAACACGACCTCTATTTTGTCACGCGCAATGTGAAGGACGCTCGGCCATCCGGCGCAATGATCTTCGATCCGTGGAATGACGATGCGGAGAAATTCCCGCTGAGCCCGCGCGGCGCTAAGCGTCCGCGACAGAAATAGGAGCCGGGCTCATTGGAGACCGGCCCCTTGAGGTCGGGTAGCTAACGCCATGCTGCCGTTCTGCGGATCCATTCCTTCGTCCTCGTTTCCGGGTCGGCGTTGAGCGTGATGTCGGTAACGACGGCGGCGCTGTCGGCGCCATGGGCAAAGACGCCGTCGATCCGATCCGGATTGAGCCCGCCGATGGCGACGAGCGGCAGGGAGCGGACGCGCTCACGCCAGGCGGAAAGCCGCGTCAGCCCCTGCGGCGTCCACTTCATCTTCTTGAGGATCGTCGGGTAGATCGGCCCGAGCGCCACATAGTCCGGTTCGGCGGCAAGCGCCGTTTCGAGCTCCGCCTCGTCATGGGTGCTCACCCCGAGCTTCAGCCCTGCGGCGCGGATCGCGCCGAGATCGGCATCGGCGAGATCCTCCTGGCCGAGATGGACGAAGTCGCAGCCTTCCTCGATTGCCAACTGCCAGTAATCGTTGACGATCAACTGGCACCGATGCACCGCGCAGATTGCCTTGGCCCTTCGGATCTCGCCGCGAAGGTTTTCGTCGCTCCGCTCCTTGATCCTGAGCTGCACCAGCCTGACGCCGAGCGGGACCAACCGTTCGATCCATTGGGCGCTGTCGACGATGAGATAGAACGGGTCGAGCTTCACGAGAAAACCGCCTTTCCGATGACGGGGGTGGAGGGAACGGCCATGTCGCGCGGCTCCAGCAGTCCGGCGTGAAAGGCCATATGCCCGGCCTCGATCGCCTTGGCGAAAGCCTCGGCCATGGCAGCCGGGTCGGCGGCGCCGGCGACCGCGGTGTTGAGGAGCACCGCGTCGTAGCCGAGTTCCATCACGGTTGCCGCATGCGAGGGTCGGCCGATGCCGGCGTCGACGATCAGCGGCACGTCGGGAAATTCGGCGCGCATGGCGCGTAAGCCCTGCAGGTTCTGCGGACCCATGGCGCTGCCGATCGGCGCGCACCAGGGCATCAGCACCTTGCAGCCGGCCTCGAGCAGCCGTTCGGCAACGACCAGATCGTCGGTCGTGTAGGGGAACACCTCGAACCCCTCGCCGGTGAGGATACGCGCCGCCTCGACGAGACCGAAGACGTCCGGCTGCAGCGTATCGTGGTGGCCGATGACTTCGAGCTTGATCCAGTCGGTCGAAAACACCTCGCGCGCCATCTTCGCGGTCAGCACCGCCTCCGAGACGGAATGGCAGCCCGCGGTGTTCGGCAGGACGCGGACGCCGAGCTCGCGGACCAGTTCGAAAAAGGCGCCGCCGGAGCGCCCGCCGGCGGTCTCGCGGCGAAGCGAGACCGTGACGATATCGGTGCCCGACCGCCGCACCGCCTCGGCAAGACTGGCCGGCGAAGGATAACGCGCCGTGCCGAGCAGCAGCCGCGAGCGCAGTTCGGTTCCATAGAATTGCGGCATGATCAGCCTCCCTGCATCGGCGACAGGACCTCGATCCGGTCGCGGTCCCTGAGATGGTGATTTGCTCGGTCGGCCCTGTGGACGAGCTCGCCATTGACCGCGGTCGCGAGCCAGTCGTCCTCGTATTCGAGGAGCGCCAGCGCTTCGGCCAAAGTGGCGGCCGGGAGCTCGTGCTCCTCGCCGTTGATGGTCAGCTTCATCGGGCATTTCCTCTCTTCAATTCTGCGCCAAGCGCCAGCGCAGCCACCTCCTCAGCGAGCGCCGGCGACAGCAGGAAGCCGTGGCGGTAGAGGCCGTTGACGGTGATGGCGTTGTTCTGCCGGGTGACGCGCGGCAGGTTGTCGGCAAAGGCGGGTCGCACGCCGGTGCCGGTCTCGACCAGGCGGGCCTCGGCAAGGGCCGGGTGCAGCGTATAGGCGGCGTTCAGGAGCTCCATCAGCGAGCGGGCGGTGATCGGGCCGTCGTCGTCGCTTTCGATCATCGTCGCCCCGCACATGAAGAGCCCGCCGCCGCGCGGCACGATATAGAGCGGAATGCGCGGATGCAGCAGGCGCACCGGACGGGAAAGGCTGACCTCGTCGGTCTGGAGGTAGAGCATTTCGCCGCGAACGCCGCGCAGTCCCTTGAACTCGCCGATTCTTGCGGCGCCGGTGCAGTCGATGGTCAGGTCGAAGCGGCTTTCCTCGATCCCGCCGCCGCTGAAAACCACGCCTTGCGCTTCGAGCCCCTGTCTGAGAGCTGAAAGTGCGCGGCGCGGATCGAGATGCGCTTCCTCAGGAAAGAACAGCGCCTCGCGAAACCGCCCGGCGAGCGCCGGCTCCAGCGCTACGATTTCTTCCGCGCCGATCCAGCGGTAGCCGGAGGTGCGCGAGGCGAAGCGCCTGAGTTCGGCCGCGTCGCGCAGTGGGGCGACGACCAGCGTGCCGTTGCGATGGACCGAACCGGCGGGTAGCGCGGCCTCCCACCAGCCGGCGGCAGCGGCGCCGCGGATAAGAACGGCCTCCTCGGCGCTTTCCCGCTCGCACCAGGGGGCGAGCATGCCGCCGGCGTACCACGAGGCGGCAGTCGCAAAGCCATGTGTTCGTTCCGCGACCATGACCGCCGCGCCGCGCGCAACGAGTTCATGGGCGGCCGTGAGGCCGGCGACGCCAGCCCCCTTGATCAACACGTGCATCTCATTCTCCGGCGGTCGTGGCTGCGCCTTCGCCGACCGGCATGTAGAGGTCGCCGCCCTCGCGATACTTCGCCGCCATGGCCTCGAGCCCCTCCTTCTGCGCCTCGGCGCGGATGTCGTGGGAAATCCGCATCGAGCAGAATTTCGGGCCGCACATGGAGCAGAAATGCGCGACCTTGTGTGCCTCCTTCGGCAAGGTTTCGTCGTGGAAATTGCGGGCGGTTTCCGGATCGAGCGACAGGTTGAACTGATCTTCCCAGCGGAATTCGAAACGGGCTCGCGACAGCGCGTCGTCGCGGATGCGGGCGGCCGGATGGCCCTTGGCAAGGTCGGCGGCGTGCGCGGCGATCTTGTAGGTGATGACGCCGACCTTGACGTCGTTGCGGTCCGGCAGGCCCAAATGCTCCTTCGGCGTGACGTAGCAGAGCATGGCGGTGCCGAACCAGCCAATCATCGCCGCGCCGATGCCTGAGGTGATGTGGTCGTAGCCGGGCGCGATGTCGGTCGTCAGCGGCCCGAGCGTATAGAAGGGGGCCTCGCCGCAGGTTTTGAGCTGCTTGTCCATGTTCTCCTTGATCTTGTGCATCGGCACGTGGCCGGGGCCCTCGATCATCACTTGGCAATCCTTCGCCCAGGCGATCTTCGTCAGCTCACCGAGCGTTTCGAGTTCCGCGAACTGCGCCGCGTCATTGGCGTCGGCGATCGAGCCGGGACGCAGGCCGTCGCCGAGCGAGAAGGAGACGTCATAGGCGCGGCAGATGTCGCAGATCTCGTCGAAATGCTCGTAGAGGAAGCTTTCGCGGTGGTGGTGCAGGCACCACTTGGCCATGATCGAGCCGCCGCGCGAGACGATGCCGGTGACGCGATCGACGGTGAGCGGGATATAGTGCAGCCGCACGCCGGCATGGATGGTGAAATAGTCGACACCCTGCTCGGCCTGCTCGATCAGCGTGTCGCGGAAGACCTCCCAACTGAGATCCTCGGCGATGCCGCCGACCTTCTCCAGCGCCTGATAGAGCGGCACCGTGCCGATCGGTACCGGCGAATTGCGGATGATCCATTCGCGGATGTTGTGGATGTTGCGGCCGGTCGAAAGGTCCATGACCGTATCGGCGCCCCAGCGGGTTGCCCAGACCATCTTCTCGACCTCTTCTGCCATAGACGAGGTGACGGCGGAGTTGCCGATATTGGCGTTGATTTTTACCAGGAAATTGCGGCCGATGATCATCGGTTCCGATTCTGGATGGTTGATGTTGGCGGGGATGATCGCCCGGCCGCTGGCGACCTCCTGGCGGACGAAATCCGGGGTGACAAAATCGGGAACCGCGGCGCCGAAACTCTCGCCGTCGCGGGCGAGCGCCTCCTTGGCGGCCTTGCGGCCGAGGTTTTCGCGTATGGCGATGAACTCCATTTCCGGCGTGATGATGCCGGCCCGCGCATAGGCAAGCTGGGTGATCGCCTGACCGGGCTTGGCCCTCAGCGGCCGGTGGCGGACGGGGAATTCCGGCGTCAGCCGCTCGCCAGATGCAAAGCCGTTGTCCTCCGCCTTGACGGTACGGCCCTCATAGCTTTCGACATCGCCGCGCGCCAGAATCCAGTCGCGGCGCAGCCGCGGCAGGCCCTCGTCGATATGGATATCGGCGCCCTCGAGGGTATAGGGGCCGGAGGCATCATAGACGGTGACCGGCGGCTCGCCGGAGGTCGGATGCAGCGCGATCTCCCGCATCGGCACGCGGATGCCGGCATGGATCTCGCCCGGCTTGTAGACCTTGCGGGAGGCCGGAAGCGGTCCCTGGGTGACCGAGGGTGCTGCGAGAGGCTTGAAAACATTCATCATGAGGCTCCAAAGTTTTCGCGTTGGAGACCCAGTTCTGAAGCCGGAAGGATGAAAAGACGCATCGCCGATGGATCGCGGGAATACGGAATCCTGGCATCAAGCGTCTGCACCGTCCCTACGCCAGTATGAACTGGATCAGGTTCAACGGGTCACTGCGCGCTCTAGCAGTATCTCAGCCCCTTGCCGGGACCCCCCTGGTGAATGGACGCCAATAGTCACTGTTATCGCCGCGGCGTCAAGACTGTTTAGAGGAGGTTAGGAACCGAGTGCGACGTGCGGGCATTCCGTCGCACTATCGATACTTGATACTTATCGATGGTTATCGGCTCAACTGGCGATCATACCATGTGAGGAACCGTAATATTTCGATAGAGTTCCTTTAGCAAATTGTTTACCATAAAATCAATGGCTTACGACATCTCGAAAATCAGCATGAGTGACCTGATGCGGCCGGCTTTCGACGCCGGTGTCGCGCTCACGCGGCTGGACGAGCGCGTCGTCCGCTCGCCGGTCGGAAGCGGGTGGATCGAGCGACAAAATTTCGCCGACGCCTGCGCTTCGCTGTGGATCGACGGCGAACTCGTGCATCTCGAAGACCTCGTCCTCCACGACGCTTTTCGCGACACCCGCACCCCGACCCACGAACTGACAATCGCCCGCGACGTTTTAAAAACCCGCCGGCGCATTGGGGCACAGTTGCCCGGGTGGGCGTTGTCCGCAGAGGGTATCCGAACCTTGCGACAGACGTCGGACATCAACTCGATCGGTGCTGAGGCGGCGGAGCCGGTCGGTACCATTCTGCCTCCGGCCGCGAACGAAGCGAAAGGGGAGGGGGACGATGGTGATGATCCGGAAAATCTTCCGGGTGTCGACTATGCTGCTATCGACGCGTTGCTCGCCCGGTCGGAGGCTGCGATCAAGAGTGCCACACGGCCCGGCCGTGCCAGTGCTCAGGATAAAGATCCGATGATCTACGATCTCGACTGGGACGAGGATGCCCGGCTCGACGAATGGCGCGGCGTACTGCGCCAGGCCGAAGACCTGCCGGCGATACTGCAGGCCATTGTTGCTCTCGATGCCTGGAACGAGCTTTCCGTGCTTCAGCACGCCCCTTGGCTCGGCCGGCTGTTTTGCGCCTCGATCATGCGTCAGGCCGGCATAACGTCGGGCGCGCATCTGGCCGCAATCAATCTCGGCCTGAAAACCATCCCCGTCGATCGGCGCCGGCATCGTCATCGCGAAACTCGGTTGCTCGCCATCGCCGAGGCACTGCTTGCGGCAGCCGAGATTGGCTTGCAAGAGCATGACCGGCTGACGCTGGCGAAAACCATGATGGACCGAAAGCTTGAGGGGCGGCGGACATCCTCAAAATTGCCGGAGCTGGTCGAGCTCGTTATGGCAAAACCGTTGGTGTCGGCCGGGATGGTAGCGAAGACACTCGAGGTTACGCCGCAGGCGGCGCGGCGGATCGTTTTGGAGCTCGGCCTCAGAGAGATGACGGGGAGGGGGAGGTTTCGGGCATGGGGAGTGATCTAATGCTAAGCGGAGAAGAAACACGATGGTTCGGTCGAATTAGCGGCATCGGCTTCGCTCAGTCGTTGCAAAGACGAATGGCCTTAGATAGTCCGATACCGTTAGAATTATCTTCAACTTTTGTTTGCATTCCTATCTCCATGCTGCCACGCGATTATAGACTGCACGAACTGAACGAAGACGAGTTCGAGAAACTTGTCGTCCGCATTTGCGTGCGTTGGCTCGGAGAAGGTGTCACTCCATTCGCCCGCGGACGGGATGGCGGGCGAGATGGTAAATTCAACGGTACCGCCAGCGCGTTTCCGAGTCCGGCTTCCCCGTTGTCAGGGCACGTCGTCTTGCAGGCGAAACACACAAGTGCGCCAAATAGGTCATGCTCGGACCCCGACTTTGCAACGCTTCTCGGCAAGGAGCACCCCAAGATCGAGCGATTGCACGGCGAGGGCATTTGTGACCACTACCTTGTCTTCACCAATCGGAAATATTCTGGTGGCGCCGACGAAAAGTACATGAAGGATCTGCTGGCCTTCGGCGTTTCGTCGGCGCACATTATCGGTGTGGACCGACTTCATATTGCATTGGATGACTTTGCCGATATCCGGGAAACGTTGCCTAACCGGCTTGATCCATCGCCGTTCCGCTTTGATCCCGACGACCTGGTCGAGGTAATCGGCGCGCTGAGCGCCTATACGAAAGATGACGGGGAAAGCGCATTTCAGAGCGCCTTCGATTTCGAAAAGCTCAAAATGCCGTTGAAAAACAAATTAAACGGCGTCTCTGATGATTATTATCAGCAGGTGATTGTCGCTCAATCTATGCCACACTTCGAGCGTGTTGCACAGTTTTTGTTGAACCCGCGTAACCAGGAATTTGCCGCGCTTTACCACGACGCGGCGGATGAGTTGAAACAGAAGATCATCACAAAACGCACCCAGTTTGGAGCGTTCGATGACATCTTCCTGTTTATGTACGAGCAGATCCAGCAGAAGCGCGACGTTCTCAGGGGAAAGCGGCGGCTGATATCGATCTTGCTGCACTATATGTATTTTAACTGCGATATCGGGATCAAGCAGGTAGAAAGGAGCGCCGATGTCGTCCATGCTGACGCCTAAGAAGCACCTGAATCTCGATACCTCGCTGTTGCGGGTTTTTTCTTTAATTCTGCGGGAACTGCAAAAGCGCGGCGTCTGCGAGTTTGAGAAATTGCGTTCCTACGTGATCCGCCGGGTCGGTCCGGATGGTGAGCTTTCGTTTATGCCGGCGCTCGATCTGCTTTTTCTGCTTGGGCGGGCAGAGTATCATCTCAAAAATGATACGCTCGAATACAAGGCGGACTGATTATGCAACTCAGTCGGCTGTATTCGAACTTCCCGGATATCCTTTCTCCCATCGTCTTCAATCACGGGGTTGATGCCAATCACCTCAACGTGGTGCTTGGCGAGGTCAAGCACCCGAAAGATCAAAAGAAGGATTCGCACAATCTCGGTAAGACCACCCTTTTGCATCTGATCGATTTCATCATGCTGAAGGGCTGGCGGCAGGATAACTTCCTGTACCGGCATCGGGATCGGTTTGGAGACTTCGTCTTTTATCTGGAAATCGCCCTTAACAGCGGTGGCTATGCGACGATCAAGAGAAGTGTCGCAACCCCGACCCGAGTTGCGCTATCGAGACATGAAAATCCAGACGCGGATTTCAGTGATGCCGCTGACGATGCCTGGGACCACCCGGATCTGCCGATAGATGAAGCCATTAAGTTGCTAGATGCGTGGCTAGACCTGCGCACGCTGAAGCCATACGACTATCGCAAAGCGATCACTTATTTCTTGCGCGCGCAGGGTGATTGGACTGATGAGCTGCAGTTGCAGAAGTTTCAGGCCGGCCGCGACCTGTATTGGAAGCCGTTCGTTGCGCACCTCTTCGGTTTTGACCAGAAGCCGATAGTCCGCAAGTACGAACTCGACGAGCTCATTCAGAAGCTCCATGAAAAACAGAGCGCGCAGCAGGCCGAGGTGCAATTCAAGGAAGAGGACCTTCCGAAGCTCACGGCCGAGCTCGGTGTCCTCCACCAGCACGTCGAGGACCTCGAGGCGCAGCTTGACGCCTTCAGGTTCGATGATGAAGAACGCCGGTTGATGCGAGAGCTCGTCGAGACAATCGAGAACAAGATCGCTGAGCTGAATCAGCAGATTTACGACGCACGGTACGATATCGGCCAGATCGACACTTCGCTCAGCCACAAGGACAAATTCGACTTGGGCGAGGTCGAGGCGATTTTCAATGAGGCGCAGCTTCATTTCCCTTCCCAGCTTAAAAAGCAGTACGGGGAATTGGTGGAATTCAAAAAGAAGGTCACTCAGGAACGGAATGCCGCTCTTCGCAAGCGTCGAAAAGAGCTGGAGGCGGTATTGTCGTCAGCCGAGGGGCGAAAGGCAGAGCTGGACGCGCAACGGGTCCAACGCCTGAAGGTTCTCCGCTCGACCGATACATTCGATAAATTCAAAGCTCTTCAGAAGGACGTTGCCCAGCAGCGTGCGCAACTCGTCTACTTGGAGGAACAGCGCAAGAAGCTTGAGGCTGTCGCCGACACAGCGCGTCAGGTTAGAGGGGCGGAGAGGGATCGGGGCAAGGTTGTCGACGAGATCAAAGCGATGCTTGCGAAGCCGACAGTCATCTACGAGCGCTTCACCCGCGTTTTCAACGAATACTGCCAGAAGGTCCTAAACCACGAAGGCATCTTCTTCTTTCAGGTCAATTCTAACAACAATCTGGATTACAAAATCAGCTTGGGTCTGGCTGGCCAGAAGGGTGTGGCGTCAAGCCAAGGTGAAGGCACGAGCTATAAGAAGCTTATCTGCGCCCTCTTCGATCTCGCCCTGCTTCGAGTTTACGAGGATATCCCGTTCTTCCATTTCGTATATCACGACGGGATGATGGAAGCCCTCGACGATCGGAAAAAGCTGGCTTTCTTGGATGTCGTTCGCGATCAGGTTTCCAGGAAGAAGCTGCAGTACATCATGACCGTCATCGCATCCGACCTTCCACGTAACGACAAAGGCCGTGTTGTGGCATTCGCAGATGATGAAATCGTCTTGCGGCTCGATGATAATGGTCCAGGTGGGCGGCTGTTCAAGATGGCAGAGTTCTAGATTTTAAAACCGGGGGGAAGATGACATTAACGGTAGTGCCTACAGCGGTGTTGCCGCAATGCATGGGCTCGGTTTGGACGATTGCTGACGTTGATGCGCTAGCCGAGGTGTGCGCGCAGATTCTGATTGGCCGTGCCCTCCATGCGGCGATGATTCTTGATGGCTCGCGCCCCGCAGGTGATCCACCAATCATCACCGCGACGCTTAAGAACAAGCTGCAGGCCGAGCTTCATCCTCAGACCGATCCCAAGATCTGGCACCGTGATGGCTTGCTCTTTGAAATCATAAGCTGGGTCGCCGCGAAACTTGTCGCAACGCCTTACGAAGCAATCTCCGATCCCCATTTGAAGGCAACCAACCAAGGTACCGACTGCGTTAAAGTGTCGATCGATCCGGTGACGCGTACACTCAGTCAGGCCACCGTCTACGAATATAAATGCACTACCAACTGGCGGAAACTGTTCTCTGGAGACGTTCTTCAAGCTTTCCGTGAATATGTCTCAGGCGAACGCGACAACCAACTGGCGCAGGCCGCCATCACGCTCTTGACAGAGCTCGGTTTGACTCGCGAAGAGCGCAACGCCGCTTACGACGATTTGATCCGTGCCCGACCGCTCTCTTTCCAGGCATCCCTAACAGTAGCGCCGAGCGGTTTTGGTGCTGCCGAGCGGCTTGCGCTTTTTACGGGCTATGACGCGATCGGGGGAGAAGTCGCCACACGCAACGGCAACACAATGCCGCTCGATGACGTCCGAGATTGGTTTGCCGGCTTCGCCGCCCTTGTCTGGGCAAAGATTGAGGCTTTTGATGTTTGACGCTGAAACCGCCGCGCTAATACGCTCGGCGCCGCCGCTTCGCGGTGTCGATCCGCAAACCTTGCCCCAAGAACTCACAGGTATCTATGCCGAGCTCGCAGGTCTTCGCTTGCGAGCCGCGCAGCTCGCAGAGGCGCCCGACTACCTCACGCAGATCGAGCGCCTCGCCCGGATCGCGGCAGTCTATGAGGCGCAGGTCGACGACACTATCGATGGTGAGACCCGCCGCGCCGCCGCTTTCGTCGCCGGAACCGCATATCAGATCCTTGGTCGTGTCATACCCGTTGCCACCGATCGCGAAGCCTTCCTAAGCGCGGGCGCTATCCATCCGCGCATCGCCGCACCCTTGCTGTTCCTGATTGCTGAACAGAGTCCGGATGCCCGTGAAGCCGCGTACGGCCTTGGCGTAGGTCGTCTTGGCGATATTCATCGGGGTGCCCTGCTTGAAAGCATCCAGGATTTGGCACTGGAGCGGTTTACCTCAATCCTCGAGCGCGCCGAGCGCCTTGTACGGCTACAACCATCTCCTGACGGCGATCTGACCGAACAGGCGACCCAGGGGCTTTACGGTCTTTGCTGGGCGGGGCTTGTCCAACTCGTAGCGCGTCTGCTCGATCAGCCGCCGCCAGCGCTAGCGTACCCGCTACGTGAGACGCCGCAGGCGTTGTTCGATCGTGTTACTCAATTGGCGATTGCCGACTTCACCCCGGCCGCGGCCAGCGCCAGGTTGGTCTCGGCATATGCCGGCCCTCGGCACCTCGCGCGCTTGCTGCGCCACGTCGCGGATGGACTCGAAGGGGCAGGCATAGCAAATCTCCCAACGCCAGCAGGTGCGGCAGAACCCGCCTGGAGGCGCTGGCTCCGCCACCGTGCTGTCACTAAGCCCACTCTATGGCGCAACCACCGGCAGGCAGCGGCGACAGGCTTTCTTGATGCCGGAACATCCGCTGTGCTGGTGCTTCCAACCGGAGCTGGAAAGACGACTCTTTCTGAACTAAAGATTGCTGCAACGCTTAGCGCTGGTCGCAAGGTGATTTTCCTTGTGCCGACACTCGCATTGGTCGACCAGCTCCGCGATGATCTTTCCAACAGTTTCCCGAAGAGTCTTGCCAACTACCAAGTTTCAGCAGATGGCGACCTTGTCGCCCTCATATCAGGTCCAGAACTCGGTTCGATCGAGGTGATGACACCCGAGCGTCTTCTCGCAATGCTCAGTTTCGCTGACACCGATGTTGCGGAGCTCGGCCTCATCGTTTTCGACGAATGTCACCTATTGAGCCCAGCGGGTGGCGGCGCTCGCAGCGTTGATGCCATGTTGTGCCTGCTTCATGCGCTTCGACGTGCCCCGCAGGCCGACTTTCTGCTCCTTTCGGCAATGTTGCAGAACGCTTCCGATGTGGCCGACTGGCTCGCACAGCTTTCCGGACGGCGTTGCGTCAACTTTCTCGATCCGTGGAAGCCTAGTCGCCAGGCGCGCGGCGTAGCGATCTATTCCAAGAATCAACTCGACTGGGCTCACGGCACTGTCCGTGCCGCCAAAATCGCGGAACGATACGGCCAACAGATTAATAAGCCGCCGCTTGATCTGACACCTTTTGCCTTGTTCGGGCTGCACAGCGCATGGGCGAGGAACGCACCACAAGATCGCCGGATCATCCGACTCTCCGATGGCACCGTGCCACTCAGTTACGGCGTCACCGGTGCGACGCCAAATTCCAACACGGTCGGCGCCTCCTTTGCCGCGAGTGCGGCACGGGCCGGTCTCAAGACCATCATGTTCGTTAACCAGGCTGATCATGCCCCATCGACCGCGAGAAAGATCAAAGCTGGGATCCCTGCGGTTGGCGCGCTGACTGAACTTGAGAACGCCCTATGGCAGGAGATCATTGCTGAATTTGGCGGGGCGCAACATTCATTGATCGACCCAGCCGCGCCAGCTTTGCCCCATAATGGCGATATGATTTCCATTGAGCGACGTCTGGCCGAGTCGCTGTTCCGCAAGCGTGACGGCGCCAGTGTGATCGTCGCTACGCCGACGCTTGCCCAAGGGATGAACCTCCCTGCCGAGGTTGCGATCCTAGCTGGAACAATGCGCCACGATGAAGACGGGCGCGAGCCCCTCAAAGGTCACGAGATTCTCAATGCCGCCGGCCGGGCGGGCCGCGCCGGCCATCTCGCAAACGGCACTGTTTTGATGATTCCAGAGCCGCCGGTATCGTTCGACGCAAACTGGATACCAACGGGTGAAGCATTCGCTATGCTGGCGAAGGTCCTGCCTGCCAACGACCAGTGCGTCATGATTGACGATCCGCTGACGACGCTGCTCGACCGGATCCAGCTCGGTGATGTCAACAGCCCAGAGGTTCGCTATTTCCTCAGCCGGCTGAGGGCCGGAGAGAGCGAGGAAGCGGATCCTGATCGCCCCCTCGAAATGATGAACCGATCCTTCGCAGCCTTCCAGGCTCGAAAGGCGGGTGCTGCGGCAGCGTTTGACGTCAAGCTCGTGTCGTTGAAAGTCGCGCTTGACGCCGACGCCCAGGCTGCCGAAGCCTCGACTGTGAAGATTGCAGCCTTCAGCGGCATGCAACTCGAGCCCCTGACTGCGCTCGCCTTGAAGATCGCGGCCGAGATCGATGCGCTGCCGACCACGATCCTCGGTTGGTGCGACTGGCTGGTCGATTTTCTGATCGCGGATCGCGCAAGCTATGCACTGCTGTTCGGCGGTGATGTCGAGACGGTAAAAGCTGTCACCCGAGGCAAGAAGACCGGAGGCGACAGCACCGACGCCGAGATCGCGTTGCTCAAGCCAGCTCTGCGCGCCTGGTTGACGGGCGCGCCGTTCGCGTCAATCGAGGAGGCGCTTGGTGTCGCCCAGCCAAGGATCAAGACCTGCAAACGCTCGCGCGATTTCGTGCTGAAGCTGATGAATCGGCGCTTCTACATGATCGCTGGCGCGCTGACTGCTCTGGTCCAGAACGCTCTCCAGGAGGCTGGGAAGGAGACCGCCAATCCAGCGGCATTAGAGGTACTGTCGGTGGCGGTGCGCAAAGGTCTCGATTCGCCGGACAAAGTAGCATTCGCACATCGGTCCACGTCGATTCGTTCTCGTGTCATCATCCACCGCTCATATGCAGATCGCTTTCCCAATCGACAGGATCAGATAGGTGCGGACTTTCAGACCATCCTGCGGTCGATCGACGCGCATCTCGCGTTCGGGGGCCTTCCACATATCTTCCCGCCAATACAGACATAAGAAATTGAGGGCTTCACGCCGGCCATCAGGCGCCAAAGTTGCGTCGCCCAGAGGCGCTCTGGACAACAACCCGTTCCTAGATGTCCGAGGGGACTTTGCTGCAATTGGCCTACACCGCACCACTGCTCATTCCGCGCCGATCGAGAGCTGCAACGGTATTGATATCGATTGCGTGACAGGCCAAGCATGCCTTTGCATTCGACGCTTGACCACACCAACCGTCAATTTGATGAAATTGAGTGAATAGTGATGTCAATTAACGAAGCAATTGAGGATTTGCTTGACAAGCTCCAGGCTGCGAAAGCGAAGCTCGATCCTGTCCTTTCCAGTCTTGCAAAGGCGCGCAACGCGTATCTTAAGGAACCGACATCGGCTACAAAGGCGGCGCTCGACCAGATTCAAGCCGAAGCTACAGACCTTCACGAAGAGTTTAGTCGGTTCGTAGCTCTCATCCCCGAGGTTACTGGCTTGTCACAGGATGACCTCGATGAGCTTGCGCGAGAAAAGAGGCGAAGCGGCCGTGTCGAAAACCGGCTGGCGCGCGAATCCTTGACCAAGAGCGAAGTCGGCCCCACGGCGTGGATCGAGGACTACCTCGGCGATGCCGTCGAGCGGGTAAAGAGCCTGCTCCCGCGAGGTTGGCTTGAGGAAGAGCCGAGATATGCCAGCCAGATCAATTCGCTTGCGGGGGCCGACGGATATCTTTCTCTCACAAAAGGGCTTCGGCCGGAAAGCGAGGCACATCCGCTCCACCGCCTGCGGCAGGCGATCTACGTCGCTGAAGATTTCCTGGAGGACAGGCCCTTTTACGACCAATTCGCGGGATCATTTCTTGTCCCAGCACTGACGAGATTTGCAATCCAGGGCCCGAACCTGAAGCATGTCGGCGGAGAACGAAACGAGCGCTTGGACCACCTTTGGAAGGGCCCTAGCCGACAGGTTGACGCCACTTTTTTTGAACTGCTCACTGCGGCTGGCTGCGCCGAGATCGGGCGCGCGGTCGAGTTTATACCGGCTACATTTGAGAAATCTCCCGACATCCGGTGCCATGATCCATATCCGCTCGTGATCGAGTGTAAGAAGCAGGAGTCGCTATCAAAATACGAGGCAGCGGAAGAGGCAATTATGCGGCGACTGTTCTTGTTGCTGCGGGTCGCCGCGCGCCGACATGGGCTCTACGGGACTTTTCACGTCGAGCTGACGACAGAAGCAGGAGCAATCGATGCTGAGGAAATAGTTCGCCGCTTGGTCAGTCAACGCCTCCTTCCCAACCCCGCTCGCCGACTGACGTATCCTTGGGGCAATGTCTCGTTCCGACCTTCCCCGCGGAGGATCTCGCTTCCCGATTCAACGCGGATATATAGCCCGAACATGCTGAAGTTCTTGTTCGATTGGGACAGCGATCTCCCGGCTTGGGACGGGATCTGCTGCTCGATCGATACCAGAGGCGAACCTTTTATTGACGAAGCACTCGAACCCCTTGCCTTGCTATGGCGAAATGACTCCGAGGTAGCGTTGACGCGACGATCCTGGGCTCCGGCCAATCTTTTTGCGAAAGCGTCACTCCAGATTCCACCGGGTGAGTTCGGGATCATCTATGTCAGTTATATGGAGGGTGCGAGGGCGCAGGTCGCTGATATGCGACAGGCAGCATTTGCTGATCGGCTCCGGGCTTTCGAACATTCCGGAAAGGTTCGTATACCTATTTCACTTCTGGTGCGGCTTTATCCGAGACCGCTCGATCATGGGCAACCAGATTTGATCGAGAGCAACGTTCGCTACTTGAGCGCCGAATACGGTGACGCCGAGCTATTTGAGCGCTTCCCTCAGATGATTTTCACGCACAATGACTTTGAGGATGACCAAGGGGGGTGAGATCCGCTTGCTCAGGAAATTGAGATTTGCATCAGTTGTACTACAGCATCTCACCGATTGCCTGCCGGATTGCCACCGCGAAATCAGTGACGGTTGAAGCCTTAGACTCCTGCCGTTCACGGGCGATAGGATCTCTTAGGCCACGTGAAATCTCGAGCTGGACGCCCATTCCCAGCCGCCCGCGATTGCAGATATTGTCCCGGCTAACACCCTGAAGTTCCGGGTTTGGGTGCGTCGCGAATGTGAACCCCATCTTCGCGAGCTGCGCCTGTATCCGCGACGCAAGGGCCTGATGACGCCCGCCGATATAGACGATCTCTTCCGCTCCTCGGCATCCATGCAAAGCGATGGCGAAGTCGCAATTTCGGACAAGAGCATCACCCTTTGGCTCATCAAATCTTGACGAGGTGATGTGAAGGTCTGCATTGCCATCTCGCTTGATCCACTCGAAGACATAATAGCTGAGATCCTCGCCGGCCACGCTTTGAGTTAGCTCCGATGTTCCCGGTTCGATTTTGCCGCCGTGCGGCGCGATGATGCAGGCGGCGCTGCCCCGATCGACGACTTTCACTCGATAAGCGCTAACGGCTTCCCGGGCCTTTAGCTCTTCAAAACTCGAATAACATGCGAATCCTCCGGTTGCGGTGGCCTGCATTTTCGTCTCAGAAGAGAACTTGACATGTCAGAGCAAAAATATCAACCTATCTGACATTAGGAGATTCGAATGAGCGATGGCCCTCACAAAAGCCTGCCACTTCGTCCCCGTTGGAGGGAGGTGGCCAAGCGTGCCTCAAAAGATGCGTTTGATCGATCGGCCATTCAAGAGGTGCTCGAGCCTGCACTTCTCGGCGATTGCCGCGCCGAGCTCCCGACCTCTCTCACGAGACGTGTTCTTGCGGTTTTGGAGGGGACGGATCTCCTGTCACGGCTCCCGGATGGGCAAATCGGACAACTCCGTGTGATGCGGGATGATCCCGTGTCTCAATCCGCTTGGTGCGAGCCTCATCGAATGTTCGATGATGTCTGTCGCTCAAGGTTTGACGGGGAAGGCGGCATTTCTTGACGCAGCAGAAACCGCGCTTCTGGAGCGTTCGGTCAACAATGCGCGAACCACGGAAGAGCACTTTCGCGACAAGGGAACCCGCAACCAAGACATCAAAATTCGTAGGCGGATGAGCGAAGCTATCGAGACGAGCGATTGCTTTTCCCGCATCGCGCGGTCGCTGGCCGGCGTCTCCGATGTCACTATTTCGCGCCGCGCACCGGTTCATGATGGTCTAGATGAGGGGCCTCCACTATGAGCGTGAACGTTTTGCAAGGCGAACGGCCTATCGGCCGCATTGCAGTGCTCGAACCGAAGGCGCCTGCCGTCGAGGGCTGGACTGCGGTCGAGATCGGCAAACAGATCAAGTTCAAAATGAAAGATCTCAACCGGTACCGCAATCGCAACTGGGATGCCCGCGTCTACGATTGTCTTGTGATCGCTGCCGCTGTCGAATTCTGCGACCGCAGCCTCCAGCGTCCGGCCTGGGGATGGACGCGGCAATTCCAGATCATGCTGCCTGTTCATGACGTCACGCTCTGGAATTCACCGGAGGTGGCAGCAGCGTTGGTGTCTGCTTTGAAATTCCTGACCGGCGACGAATGGGATCTAACGTTTTACGCCCGCCGTGAGGTTGCCGACGAGATTGATGGGCAATCCCGGCTGTTCGACTGGTTCGACGGATCCAAAACCATCGTGCCCTTCAGCAAGGGGATGGATTCCAGGGCAGTCACCGCGATGCTCGACAACGGGTCCGACAAACTCATCCGCATGCGGGTGGGATCGGATGCAAGCGATCGGCCAAAAAAAGGAAGCCGCAAGGTGCCCTTCATGGCCGTGCCCTATGAGGTGAAGCGTGGCCCGCAGCCGTTCAAGGAATCGTCAGCACGAACGCGAGGCTTCAAGTTCTCCTTGTTGAGCGGCATCGCTGCTTACCTCGTCGGAACGGACGATGTTGTCATGCCTGAAAGCGGTCAAGGAGCGCTCGGCCCTTCTTTGGTTCAGACCAGTCACGGTTACGAAGACTACCGCAACAATCCCTTGTTCCTTGGCCGGATGCAGCAGCTTCTGTTTGCGATCTTCGGACAGCAAGTCACTTTTCGACTGCCTCGCCTTTGGTACACAAAGGGCCAAACTCTGCGCGATTTCGCCGCAATGCCGGCTCATGCCGGCGAATGGTCGGCCACGTGGTCATGCTGGCAGCAGAACAGACAGGTCTCGGTCGATCGGAAGCGACGCCATTGTGGAATATGTGCGGCGTGCATGTTGCGGCGTCTCAGCGTTCACGCGGCCGGGCTCGAGGAGCGGCCTGAGGCATACGTCTGGGAAGATCTCCACGCCTTCGAATTTGAGGACGGTGCTGCGCGGAGCTTCAACAAGATAACCCCCGCGATGAGACAATATGCAATTGCAGGGGCCTTGCACCTTGATCATCTCGCCGAATTAAGGTCTTCAGCGCTGCATCGCAAACGCTTGGCTCGCTACTCCTGGCTGCTTGCGGAGGCGCTCGGAGCGACGCACGAAGACATTGAGCGGAAACTCGCTGACCTGCTCAGTCAGCATGAAATGGAATGGATGGCATTTATGAGTGATCTTGGCCCCAACTCTTTTGTCTCCAAGTGGTTGGCTTGGTCGCGATGAGCGAGTCTAGCCACCAACTTGACCCAGGAGATCTCGGCGAGCGGCTGAGAATCGCGCGAGAAAACGCGGCGAAAACTCAAGCTGAGGCCGCTGAGGCCATTGGTGTTGCCCGCACGACCCTTGTCGCTATGGAGAAGGGACAACGTCGGGTGCGTATCGGCGAAATCCAGCAACTCGCGATTCTATATGGGACGTCTGCAAACGCTCTTTTGCGAAAAGAGTCCGTCCATGTCGAGCTTGCACCGAAGTTCCGCAAGCTAGCGCAACATGAAGAGGCTCCGGTCACGGAAGCAGCGGAGCTCATGGCCAAATTGGTTCGCGCCGATGTCGAGCTTGAGAACCTCCTTGGCATCGACCACCTGCGCAATCTTCCACCTGAGCGTCGCATCCTTCCAGGAGACGTCCGTGAGCAAGCCGAACAGCATGCCTTGGAACTGCGCAACTGGCTCGGCCTTGGTCTCGCTCCGATTGCTGACATTGTCTCCGTTCTTGAGCTGCAAATGGGCGTGCGGGTGTTTGTCCGTAAACTCGGAGCGAAGATCTCTGGCCTGTTTGCCTACGACGAAACTGTCGGCGCCTGCATTCTCCTAAACGCCAATCATCCGCTCGATCGGCGAACGCAAACCGCCGCGCATGAACTTGGCCACCTCGTTTCGACCAGGATGGACATCGAAGTCAATGAGATTGATGAGCTGGAAAGCTCACGAGAGGAGAAATACGCGAACGCCTTCGGCCGCAGCTTTCTGACGCCTGCGCAGGCAGTGCGTCAGCGCTTTGCCGAGGTGACGGCCGGCGCAACCAGCCTGACGCGCCGACACGTCATCGTCCTCGCTCACCTCTTCAATGTGTCCCGTGAGGCCATGGTCCGGCGGCTTGAGGAGCTTGGCCTGACTAAGAGAGGAACCTGGGATTGGTTTGAGGCGAACGGTGGAATCACGGACGAACAGGCAGACCAAGTCCTCGGAAGGCCTCGTATCGATATTGCGCGACAGGAGGCCTCACGCCCAGTTTCGGTGCGGACTGCGTTGATGGCCTATCAGGCCTCCAAGCGGGGGATTTTGAGCGAAGGGCAAATAGCTCGGTTGTTGAACCTCGACCGGGTCGAGGTCCGTGGTATCCTGAACGATTTTGATATCGATGAGAGCGAGGCCAATGCGGCAACCTCCATTCTCGGATGATATCGATGTCTCGTTCGTCGTTGATGCGAGCGTCATCATCAACCTAAACGCGTCTGGATGCGCCGCCGAGATTATCCGTTCTCATCGGGTGATCCTTCTCTCGAGCGATGTCGTGAAAGCCGAGCTCGGCTTCGATCGCAAGAGTGGCCGTGACGACGGTGAAATGGCGGAGCGTCTCTCTGAACAGGGACTGTTGAAGTACCTATCCTTCGATGATGAGGCTGAGAGGCTATTTGAGACCTTGGTCAGCGGTTCGGCGGAAGAGACGCTCGACGATGGCGAGGCGGCCACCTTGGCGATCGCAGCCGCAACGAACACGGCGGCAGTTGTGGATGAAAAGAAAGCAATTCGGATCTCGGCCGGACGGTTTCCGGGCCTGAGGCTCTTTTCAACCACCGACCTATTGCTTGCGCCTTCAGTCGAGAGCGCCATCGGTCGGGATCGGATGGCAGATGCGGTGTTCAATGCTCTTACGGGAGCGAGAATGTCTGTTCCAGATAGGCATCATTCCCTGCTGGTCGATCTGCTCGGCGCCAGGCTCCATGAGTGCCGAAGCGTCCCGACCGGTGTCCGTCGTCTTTTGACGGTTTGAGCAGGGGGCTCACGGCGAGCCCGGTGATCTCAGTTGGCGACCGAAGTCAAGCTGCTCCTGCTGAGAAGCGCTATCTTGCTCGTTCATTAGCGATGAAAGTGTTACGCCAAGCAGGCGCACGGATCGCTTGAATGGATAGACCGAGGCGAGCAATTCCCACGCGGCTTCGAGAACATCGTCTCCACTAATGAAGGGCAGGGCGCTTGTTTTGCTCCGGGTTGCTTGTGTGAAATCCGAATATTTGATCTTCACGATGACCGTCTTCGCCCCAATGCCTTTGGACTTGCAATAGCCCCAGACCGTTTCCGCGAGCGGCCTCAGCTCCCCTATCGCGAGGTCGAGATCGTTGATGTCCTGGACGAAGGTGCCTTCTGCGCCGACCGACTTGCGGACTCGATCGGAGCGAACCTGACGTTCGTCGATACCGCGGGCGATGCCGTAGAAATAGGGACCGGACTTCCCGAAATGCTGCGTCAGGAACAACATCGACTTCGCCTTTAGATCCGCCCCTGTTTCGATGCCAAGCCGATGCATCTTTTCAGCAGTGGCTGGACCGACGCCGTGGAAGTTTTTGACTGCTAACCCCTCAACGAAGGCCGGCCCGTTCTTCGGCGTGATCACGGCCTGGCCGTTCGGCTTGTTAAGGTCAGACGCCATCTTCGCGAGAAACTTGTTGTAGGAGATGCCGGCCGAGGCGTTGAGGCCGGTCGCTGCTTTGATCCTCGCCCGGATTTCCAAGGCGATATCGGTCGCGATCGGCATGCCCTTTAAATTTTCGGTCACGTCGAGGTAGGCCTCGTCGAGCGACAAAGGTTCGATCAACACGTCGTGTACTCGGCGAAAATCTCATGGATTTGCTGTGAGACGGCGCGGTAAACGTCGAAGCGCGGTTTTACGAAAATCAGGTCCGGACACTTCCGCGCCGCCGTAACTGACGGCATCGCGGAGTGGATCCCAAAGACGCGCGCTTCGTAGCTCGCTGTTGTCAGAACACCTCGGGCGCCTACACCGCCGACCGCCACTGGCCTGCCGCGAAGCTCTGAATTATCACGCTGCTCCACCGAAGCGTAAAACGCATCCATATCCACATGAATGATTTTTCGGATCTGGGCTGATGGACTCATTTTGCTGCCCCCACGAACACAATGGAACAAAACAAGAACATATCACGTCGGCTGTAAATCGCAATGAGCTTATGCTGTTCTGCGGATGTATGATCCCGACGCCAGGGTGCGGACGTCGCTATAGGCCGCTCATCTGCGCCCCCTTGGGTCCAGGAATGCGGCCTCAACCGCGTCAGTGTAGTCCTTGACGGAGCCGCGCAGAACGTGGTCAGCCATTGCAACGAAGGTCTTGAGGCGCTCGCCATATAGGGGGCGCGGATGGCGATTGCCGCCTGCGATGATTGTTCGGATCAGCATAGCGCACGTTTGCCCCTCCAATCCCTCGCGTGAGAGAGGAGATATCGGACAACACACAGTCATGAAGATAACTCGCAAAGGTATCGCCAATCCGGTCGGACAGCGCGGCGGTTACCATTGCATTGCCGAGGGCTACGGCAGCATCCGCTGGGATAACGCCTGAGGAGAACTCTCCGGCGTTCGAGATCATGGCGTGTGGAGACGCCTTGTCGAGATGCGTTACATTGCGCACCCAATTGCCCAAGACATCGAAGATTTCGTATATCAGCCGGGCATTGCGGGTGGGAAATTCGGCGATCGTGTCTATGTTCTGGCCGAGGTGTCGTAAATCTCTTCCAATTCGGCAACGAAAAGCGGCAGATAGAACAGCCACATATAATAGGGCACACCCTGACGCATGGCCTCATTTACCATGATGTCGAAGTACCGGATACCGACAAAGGTCATATCTGGCCATCGCTCGTCATCGAAGCTGTCGGCGCGGTCGTTGAGATAGGCGGCATAGCCGCTGTTTTTTCCGGAGCGGATCGTGTTATTGACCGCATCGCCAACAGGCTTCCAGGCACCGAGTTTGTGGCGACCTTGGCGTCACCGAAGAGAAACCACAATAGGACATTCGCTTCCGGAACCGCATAGCCACCTTTATCCGCGAGATTCTGGTTGCGTTCGATCTCCTGATAGAGCCTGCTGCCACTGTCAGCTATCAGGTCTCGCAGAACCTTGTCAGAGAAGTCGAAGCGAAGTCGGAGCTTGATCGCCATAAGGTCCGGCAAAGCATCCGGCCGCATCGTGACGAGGAACTTCCTGAACTCCTCCGAGCGCAATAGCATACGTGATACTCTCAGCGTTGATCTGAGCTTTATGGCCAGACAGGACAATGTGCTTCATCCAGCGAATTCGACTCCGGAAAGCCTCATAGATCCCTTTGCCAAAGCCTGCCGCCGGTTGCTCTAGCTCATCCCCTTCAGACCCAATCGGCTTGAACGTTCGAAATTGCTGCCGGCGTAGCCCGAGTCCGGCCCCATGGCACGAGCCTTCGAGCTTAGTATGGCGCTGCCGCGCTCAACAGCGACGCCTCAGCGACTAATGCTTCCAACACTCGGTTGAGCTTGGACAAGTCGTATTGGCCAGACGCCAACGCCTTGGCGTCCTGTTTCATAAAATGGCGGTCATAGGATTCTTTGTGTTCCAGAGCGCCGTGCCACAATCCTATCTCTCGTTTGAAGTTGCTCCAGATCACCTGTGCCGACGGATAGTCAGGTAAATTAAGGTCGAGGTAGCATTCGATCGCAGCGGCGCGGCCGTTGATATCGCTGTTGCTAAGTCCCTCAGGCCCTAGTGCCGGAAAGCTCCGCAGTTCTTCTACATCGGGCAATACCATGCTGCGCATGTTCGCGGGCATCTTCAATTCTTTGAGTTTCCGGTACGCATCAACCCCTTCTGCATCATTGTCGAGAAGGAAAAGCACCTGATTCTGGATGTCGATCCGAACCAGCCCCTCAGCGAACCGGACCAGATTGCCGGTGCCCCAGAAGTTGTGCCGTTCGTCGCCGTCGATAAAGCGGAAGAAATCCGCAACGTCAGGCCGAAGGAGGTCGAGCGCGCGGCGGAGGATACGAGCATCAGACGCGCCTTCGGTCGCGACCAGGATCGTCTGTTCCCGATCTGCGCCGGCGATAAAGGCCTCCCGCTCGACCCAACCGGCATTCACGATATTGCCGAACTGCCATATCACCTCAGCCTCAGCATTCCGCGGGTCCTGGGCAAAGATCAAGAGCATCGAAGCGGCGCTGAGGATGCAGACTTTTGACGACAGATAGCTCGCCTCGGACCAATACAGGTCGGAGTTCTCGGCCCAGGGGACACGGGCAAATCGCTCGGCATGATCTGCAAAGCGTCCTTGCGAAATGGTGTCGCGGCCTTCGGTTTCATATTCGACATAACCTTCAGCAAGGCTCGTCAGGGGGAAGAGGTTGGCGAGAGCGCAAAATTCCTCGAAAGTCAGGTACTCCGGCTGCTGTCCGTCCGACACCATCTCGAAAATGCCAGCCGACTCGGACGCGAGTGCCTCATACTCCGACCTGGCGGTCGCCAAGGTATGGCCAAGGATCTCCAACCTCGGAACGACACGCGACAGCGGGCGAACGAACGAAAGCTCGCTCTCCGCGAGCTCGTCTTCTTCCTCAGGATGGGCGGCATAGTAGTCGTAGTCTATGCCGTCGCACGGCCGACGCGCCAAATCCTGGCTCTGAAAAAGGTAGCCGTAATCGCTACCCATATTGTTCTTGGCATAGTCGAGGGAGACGCTACTCACCTTCAGTTCAATCGAAGTACCCATAGATCAGATGTTGCCCCCTCCAGAGTCTCTGTGTGTCTTTGACACGATGTCTTCGATCTCATGCCGCTGCTCGGCGTGTTTCGTGGGGTTTTGCTCCTTCAACTTCCGGAGATTTAGAAGCTTCCAGCGGACGGCCGGCAGCTCCGCCGCCTGTGGTAGGCCGATTGCGGCGAAATCTGGTTCGCCATCGTGGAGTGACAGCAAGAAGCGCATTGCCCTCTCGTCTAGCTTTGCCACGATGTCCGCCGTCATCTGGGCCCTGGCTGCTTTCAGATCGTCAAGGCTGACGGGCTCGATCGTCATCCCCTCGAACTCCTTTACGAAGGCTTCGTCGAGATCTGCGAGCGAAGGCCTGACCAGCTCGTGCGGCGGGCGGCCGGAGCTGGCGACATAGATCAGGAATGTCCGGAACAGTGCGTCGGTCAGCCCTTCGTTTTCATAGAGCAGCTTCACGTCGAACAGATCGCGCGGATGCTGTCGGTCCACCGCCGCATGCAGTTTTCCGCCGAACAGGTCCTCGAACGAGACGACCTGCATCTCGGCGAAACCGAACGCCTCCTCTACGCTCTCGCTTACTCGGCGTCGTTCCGGAGGATGGACGGTGCCCCTCGCGACCGGGGAGGTCTCGATCTTGATTTCGGCATTTCCCTGTCGGACGAGGACGCGGGTGTCGTTGTTACCGCCGCCGGCGATTCTCTGGACGTTCACACCACGCAGGTTGCGCATCAAGTCTTCGCGGATGTGCTCCAGTGTGGTGTCGATATTTTTTAGCGTCGATTCACGGTCCTCGATCGGCAGATAGGTCAGGTCGATATCGACCGAGAGCCGCGGCATGTCGCGATAGAAGAGGTTGATCGCGGTCCCGCCCTTTAGTGCGAACGCCTCGTGGCGGGCGATGAAAGGAAGGGTCCGCACCAGAAGGTCGACCTGACGCATGTATTGGTCACGGGCCATGCGGGGTCTCCTTTGGCATCAAGTCGGTCGGGATTGTGATGCGGTAGATGGGGTGCAGCCGGCCGCCCGGTGTTAGAGCCCGGTCGCCCTTGCCGAGATCGATGGACGAGATGTCGATGTGCCGGCGCCAAGCATGATTATGCTTGTCGGCAAACACGAAGAAGAGGCGTTTGGTTTTTATGCTCCGGCATAGGGTGAGGAGCGTCGTCAGCAATCTCGGGCGCAGGTTGGCGAGGCTTTCGAACGCCACGTCGACCTTGTGGAAGCTTTCGCCCCTCGGGACCTCGTCGAGCATTTCGAGAATCGCGCGTTCGGGCGAGGACATCGGCATCGGCCAGCGCCATGGGCTTTGCGTGAGCTCCGGATCCTCGTCGTTGGAAAGGTCGAAATCTGCGTTTTCGACTCCGGTCGTTCCTTCGCCGAACAGGACGTTGCTCCTAGTCTTCACATCGGCGTCCGTTCGCAGCTTCGATAGCCAAGCTGGGATATCGGATCCGTAGAGGTAGAGGGTGAATTCGCCACCAAACGACAGGTAATGGGCATGTCCCCGCAGGGAGAGCGAACTCGCCCCGCCGACATGAAATTTATGTCGCATGAGCCAGACGGCCGAGAGCAGGGGTATTTTCCAGCCTCCGACGGCTTCTGGATTGGTATCCGAGGAAAACGGGCGGCGGTACACGCCCGACATGACCGGCTCGAGCCAGCCCTGTTTGAGATAGCCTGAGACGGATTGCCGCGAGATGGCATGACGAGTCATCCACCCCGAGTCCACCAGGAAGCCAGGGGGAACTTGCTGGAGGAGCTGCTTTAGCTTTGTCTCTGATTGTCCACTCATGTTTGACATTGTGGCATGAAATCAAAGCTTGCGCGACCATAACTTTACGAACTCGTCAATTTGTCAATTCACAATTGACCACACGCGTTGCTCTCAAAGGAGCGGTGGGCGTTCCCTGCGGAGCGGGTTGTTGGGAAGAGCTGAAGCCCTACCGGATCGTCATCATACGGTCAGCCATCTCTGGCGCGGACCGCTCGGCCTAAATCATCAGGCTAAGCTGATTCGGCTCGGTCTACCGAAGGCGCGCAACCTGGTCGATCCTTATTAGCCATATCCACGAGACCAAAGTGAAGGCACACGGGACTTCCGATAACGTCAGCCAATCTGGGCTCGTCCAGCCGCCGACAATCCTCGTACCGGAGCCCAAACCCGCAAAGGTGTCCAATCGGATTCCTGGGTCACTTGAACTTGGAGGACAGACGGCGATGCTCGCTGTCGATGTGCGTAAACAGCGCAAGTTCTTCGTCGGTCAGGAGCGAGAAATCAGGCTCCTCATAGCGCGACCGATCGGCTCGATTCACCAACCGGATCAGCTCGAAGCTGGCGTGACTTGAATTATCCCGAACCAGATCGAGGATCTGGGACAGCGGAAAATCTCCGCCGAATTCGACCTCGGCGCTCATCGAGACCTGCCGGTCGAACAGCGCGCGGCATGCCCGCTTCAGACCCATCCAGCGACTCCTATAGGCACCGAGTTCCATCCACGCATTCGAAAGTCGATGCCGTAGACGAGGGGTCCCAACTCCCGTGGAAGTCACAACGTGGCGCGTAAGAAACAACGTGATCAGTGGCCGATACAGGTTCTCAAAACGAGCGAGGTCGCGTGCCTCGGCAACGCTACGGTGGCTTAGCCAGGTCGTGATGACGATGCTCGCCAGCTTGAAGATAGCAAGCGTCGCAGTGACGAAAAGCGTCAGAGGCAGCGCAGGCAGGAGCGACGGGGGCAGTTGCTGGGAGAACTGCGGCGACCACCAGATAAAGGCAAGAATTGCACACAGCCCAAGGAGCACCCACATTGGGGTGGACTTCAAAACCTCAAGCGACTGCTTTGCCGCTGCCAACCCGGCTGCGTCCATGGAGATCTCCTCTGAAAGACCAGTTGCTATATTTATAGCACCCTGGCCCGGTCGAATGCAGAGGAATTAGTGATTTTCTTGCTGCCGCGAAGATTGGCACGATAGGTTCATCACCCAAGGTTGCCAGCGAAGTCGTCCGCACTGAACCGCGTGCCGAGATGCACTTCGCGGTCGTCAAAGCCATTGCCTATCAGGAAGCCGCCGGCGGCCGTTGAACACCCGCATGGCGAGTGGCGGAAGGAAGCAGGAAACTGCAACTATGACGCAGGTGAACGAACTGTGCCCGGAAACACCTGTTGGCCCCACCGAAGAAAAAACCATCCCGCTCTCGATAGCGTTCTGGACTAGGTCCGGATCTCCGTCGATTAACCCGTTGAGGGTCCGCTGGCGAGTTGCGGCCGCTGGGCTTCGCCTCAGCGGTGATCGCGACCGTCCCCGGTCCTTCGAGAAGCCATCGAGCGGGATCGGCCCGCTCCGCACGGAGATTTCTCAAATGGCACAGGATCTTGCACTCGCTCAATCGCACGCTTTCGCTCTTGCCCGCACCCTCATGGTTCCGGTCACGCTTTTCCGGTCCGGCGACCAGTTCGGCATCCTACCGAGCGAAGAGATCGACGCCGACGCCGACCTCGACATCATCCACCAGTTTGACTCCTACGATCGCCGGCCGGCTCATCGCCACAGTAGCCGAAGACATCTGCGCTGGTAGCTGAGCCAAAGGCTTTCGGTCCAGCGCCCCATCTCTCTGTTGCCGCCATCCACGTAATTCTGCTGTCCGGCAGAATAAAGAGGGCACACGGCCCCGGGAGTCACGAGTTGCTGCGGCTATCTGATACCTTGACGTTGAGGATAAGGGGCGACCGATAGACAGAGCTATTGAAAAGCAACCAAAGTTCAAATGGCGGCGGACGGTCGGCCGGGAATTTAAATGAAATCAATGTCATGGCTTTCGGAAATAAGGGTCGGAAGTTCAAATCCCTTCAAGGCGCTCAATGCCGGTACAGTGAGCCCTCCGGAGCTCGACCCGGGCCGGCAGCCCTGGGTCCATCCGAAATATGAACTCGGTAGGTCTATGGGGCCGGCCATCGGCCACGGCCGCCCTGAATTTTCAAATTTGTGAAACCCTCTTTCTGCATCCTTTCTGCATTGAAAATTTCCAGAGGATCTTGCAGAAACGGCAAACCATTGTTCTAGAAGGATTTTCTCTTACTTGTTCACCGGCTTCTTTCTGCAAGCTTCCAAATTGGTTTGCTTCGTGATCCCTCATTAAGAATGAGGTTTTGGCGCCTAAGTTTGGTGAGCAGATTGCCGACCTTACGCTCCTTCTGCTCATTCGTAAGCGCATCACTCAGCTTGCCGGTCAACAGAGTGTCGATTTCGGCGCGATCGGCTTGCCCAAATTTCTCCAGATAATCGAAAATTTGCTTTGCGTAGAACTCATCGTCCTGAGCGCGAGTGAGAATGTAGTCAGCCTTATTCGAGGTAGCTTTGGCGATGGCGGCCGAGACGTGATAATTTGGCTTACGGCCCTCGATCAGGTGATTGCGCCGAAGGTAGCGCGCAGCATCCTCAGTAATCGGCAGTCGTTTTTGCACCCGGTCCAATGCCAAGACGTCAGCGAGGGGAAGGCCGGTGTTCTGCACGAGAAGACGACTATATGCCGGATCGACTACCCGTCCGTGGATGATCAGTCGCACCATGTGGGGTTCGCCAAGTTCATAATCGGGAAGCGGGAAAAATCGCTGGCGTTGGCGGCGGTAGAAATCCTGTATCCCAAAGCCCATGTGGTCGATCATGTTCAGTTCAGTCATGGCTTGCGCGAGAAACGGGTTGCGGTAGCGCCGTGGAACCCGCTCATGCAGCACGTAATCTTCCGGCTTGCCCTCAAAGAAGCCGCCCTCATTCTCCAAGATCAGTCTGTCCGGACGCTCTATGACTACGATCCGGGCAGAGCGGGTGTAGTCCTGGTGAGCGATGCAATTGTGCAAGGCCTCCAGAACTACCTTTTGGTCGTACTTCGCCACTTCATGCGCAAGCAGTTCATTTTCCGGAAGCATGCGCAGCTGAATGTTTCGAATACGCGCGAATACCTGAGAGGAGGTTAGCAAGAAAGGCGGACCGAAATGCTCATATGCGCGCTCTTCGCCCTCGAGCTTCCATGTGATTTCTGCGGGATTGGGATTGAGCCTCCAGGCGGAATCGGCCCTGCCGAGCAGCAGCAGGGCTGCACGTGTAATCTTGCCTGCTTGTGTGACCTTGGCCGATCCAAGAAAGCAGTATCGCTCCAGCCCGCTACGTCCTCGGGTAAGATTCGGTTAGAATGCTTGGCGACGAAACGCTCGCGAGCCACCTTAAGTGCTTGTTGATCGAGATCCCCGATTGTGGCTCCATCAACGACTTGCGCGGTCCAGTCTCCAGCTAGCGTTTGCGACCGGATCTCATCGAGCTTGTCCTGACCGAGCGCTACCAAACTCTCGCCCGCTCTTCCATAGTGGTGGCCGTTCCACGCGATCGGGATACCACTGGGAGCCGCGGGAATCTCGAAAAGGACGACCCGTCCATCATCATGCTGGAGCACATGAATATCACGAAAGGTGATGCTGCCAGTACCATTCAGCACCTGCATCTTATCGGATTGCAGATGCTCAGGAATCTCTTTGTACGTGGTGCCGACGACCGAGCGCGTTTTGTTGTCGACGCCGAATACAAGCCAGCCCGCTCTTTCCCGCGGAGATTTGCCTCGTTCCCTAGCGCCGATACATACTTGCCAAGGTCGCTGCTTGAAAAGCCATCCTTCCCACGCTTGAACTCTATAACCTCATTTTCCCAATCTGATATGAGCTGCCCGAGTAAACCAGAGAGGGCGATTTGGTCGATTGTCATACTCAGATCGTGGATGTCCGTAGTGTTGATGGGAAAGTACAGGCGGCGCGCAACGTTATAGCGGATGTCTGAGGCGTTACAAATCCATTCCTCCGAACACATTGTCCGCCGGCCATTACTGAACGTCAGGAATCAAGCAGAATCAGGGATCATCCACGCATCCTGTTCATTCGTGCAAAAGATCGGATGGCCTCCTCACCAGCGGCATAACCGCCCCTTGGGCTGCCCGCGCACTACGGGTCGATCGATCGGCTCGCCCGCTATGACATCAGATGAACAACTTGAGATGGCTTCTGCCGTCGAAACGCGCTCGAGCGCCTCCCTGTTGTGCTTCAATACCAGTCGGGTTCGTCACGCCGTTGTTGTTTCCGTGCCGTAGTCTCTCGCCAGAGTTGGAAGGAGCTGGCAATGGAAATTTCAAAATTCGCTGACGAACAACTGGTCGATGAGATCGTCGCGGGGCGCGAGGCGACCCCTGAGGTCGATCCCATGCGGTTGATCGAGCAAGTCGTCCACCGCGCCAGGGCCGGGGCCGGGGTGAACTTCGACGTCTTCGAGTCCCTTATCGGCGAAAACGATCTTGTCGAAATCAACTATCTCGAACGCGGTCTCATGGCAGCCCGCGCCGTCTGCAGGATCAATGTTGCCGCACCTGTGGGCGACGGCAGCGATTGGGGAACGGGGTTTCTGATCGGACCGCGGCTGCTGTTGACCAACAGCCACGTCATCGCTTCGCCTGAAGACGCTCTCAAGGCAACGGTCGAGTTCGGCTATGAACTCGATGCCGAAGGGCGGCTGAAGCGCACGACCCGCTTCCGGCTTGCTCCGCAAGACGGTTTCGTAACCAGCCCAAAGGAGGCGCTCGACTACACGATCGTTGCGATCGCCGAAAGCAGCGAGGATGGCGCCACACCGATCTCAGACTTCGGGTTTCTTCGTCTCGATGCGCGCACCGGCAAGACGGAGGTCGGCCAGTACGCGACGATCATTCAACATCCCGATGCCAAGACCAAGCGCATCTCGCTCCGGGAAAACAAGTTCGTCAAATATGGTGACGACGTGGATCCGGAACGCGACAACTTCCTCTGGTACTCGTCCGACACCGCCAATGGATCTTCCGGCGCGGCCGTGTTCACCGACGCATGGCAGGTGGTTTGCCTGCATCACGCCGGTGTTCCCGACCGCAGGATGATCGACGGCGAGGAACACTGGGCGCTGACCGACAAGACAACCGCTCTGGCCCACATCGCCATTAATCTGCCCGTTGAAAAAGTGAAGTGGCTCGCGAACGAAGGCGTTCGCATTTCCAAGCTCATCGCTGACGTTCACCAGCAGACAGCAGTTCCCGGCTTCGCGCGCTCGGCTCTGGTCGATGATCTTATCGCTGATGCCACCGGGGTGAAGCCGTTTGCCGGGACAGTGCCAGGAGAGAGCATCATCGGTCCACCGCTCATGGCTGCCGCACCGGCCTTACGGCTTGTAGCTGCCGAGGCCAGACGCCGGCCGACGCGCCATACCCACCCGGCCAATTATTTTGACGGACGCGATGGATACCTGTCAAACTTCCTGCCAGTCGAAATCCCGCTGCCGACGCTTGGGGCCAATGCGCTGCGGCATGGTTCGCCCGCGAAGGTCGCCGGTGCAAACGATGACGTTTTGCGCTATCAGCATTTTTCTGTCGTCCTGAACGCCGACCCCAAACGCAAGATGGCCTTTTACACGGCCGTGAATATCGACGGCGCCCGCTGGACGAATCTCGAGCGGGGGGATGATGTTTGGTTCTATGACCCGCGCGTGCCAGAGGAACTGCAGAACGGCGACGAGCTCTATGGCAACGAGCCTGTCCCATCCAAGAACTATTTCGACCGCGGTCACCTGGTGCGCCGCCTCGATCCGGTTTGGGGAGAGATCCGCGTCGCCAAACAGGCAAATGACGACACGTTCCAGTGGACCAATTGCTCGCCTCAATATTGGGGCTTCAATCAGGGCGCCGATCTGTGGCAGGGGCTGGAGAATTTTCTGCTCTACAACACCGACGATGAGGATGTGCAGGCCTCCGTCTTCTCCGGTCCGCTCTTCCGCTCGGACGATGAAGAGCACAGGGGGATTCTGATCCCGCAGTTTTTCTGGAAGGTCATTGCGGTCACCGACAAGAACAAGAGGCTCTATACCAGCGGCTACATGGTCAGCCAACGGGACTATGCGCTCAACATTCCGTTCGAGCGCCTGCCTGTCGGTCCGAACAGCACGAAGCCTGGTCAGAATTTCCAGGTGCCGGTGGCAAAAATTATCGAAGACACCGGTATCGTTTTTGCGGACGATGTTCTCATAGCCGACGTCTATTCCGGACCGTCGACTGGCCGAGCATTGCGGACCGTGGCGGATATT
This sequence comes from Sinorhizobium fredii, assembly GCF_002944405.1. Taxonomy (NCBI): domain Bacteria; kingdom Pseudomonadati; phylum Pseudomonadota; class Alphaproteobacteria; order Hyphomicrobiales; family Rhizobiaceae; genus Ensifer; species Ensifer fredii. The sequence goes on from NZ_CP024310.1 coordinate 125,499, forward strand.
CAGCATCCACGGCGCTGATCGTGCGAAGCCGCCATTCATCCAAGTTTGTTCCAAGCGTTCGCGGTCGCCTCGCTCAGTCAAGGGTCGCCAGTTGCGCGGCCGGCCCCTTGATCGCTGCCGAGGATCTGTCCCCCTGGACTCCACGCGGAGCTTTCAGCAACGGGCCTGTTCGGGAGGGACGAGCTTTTCATCCGACCTTCTCTGTATGGCCTGGAACGGTCATAACAGTAGCAAGCCTGCCCGCGAAAGTCGGACAGTCTCGCATCAGGAGCCGTGAGGATGGGAGAGCAACGCTTGCCATGTTCATCGCGCAGGCGCATCGGGCAAGCGGGGGAGATCTGCTATGGCGCATCTGCGGACAACGCGCTCGAGGTGTTGCTTAGCCAGCCGCAGAGACGATAGCTGGGGCATCTCTTAATTAGCTATTTTTCATACTTGACTAGCATGTTCACCTTTAAATAGAAGAAGCTCGGCGCCGGCGGAATCACTCAGACGGCGTTCGGCTTTAGTTTTCAATGAGAAGTCAGTGATGCGCAATTGGCATGCCCTCCTTCGAGGCGCGTGTGTGTTCGTGCGCGCCTTTGGGAGTAGGTGGAATGAACGGACTGGAGTCTTTGTTGTCTTTCACGCCGGTGCTGCAGCCGCAAACCCTATCCTATGTTCGGACGTTCCTGAGACTCGTCCATTTCGCCGGCCTCGTCATCGGATTTGGCGGAGCCGTGTTTCTCGATCTGCTCGTCGCGCGCTATCGCCGCATGACCATGACCGTAGAGCTTGTCGGCAACATCGAGTGGGTCAGCCGTTTCGTGGCCCTGGGTCTCCTGTTGCTGTGGATCTCCGGCGCCGGCTTGCTCCTGCTCTATCAGGTGAGTGAGCCGGAAAAGCTGATGAACCCAAAAATCTGGGCCAAGGTCACCATCGTTGCGATCCTGTCAATCAACGGCCTTGCCATTCACCGGCTCGTCCTGCCGTTCCTTAAACGCCGGATTGGCACGCACCTGCTGGCGGGACTGAAACCGAGGACGAAGGTCGCGCTGATCTGGTGCGGTGTTGTCTCCGCGGTTTCCTGGAGCGTGCCCGTGGTGCTCGGCGCCGCACCGCAGCTTAATTTTGCCGTGCCGTGCGCCGTTATTCTGGCGGCCTACGGTCTGGCGTTGGCCCAGGCTTTTCTGATCGCTCTGTTCGTGCTGCGAGACAGGGACAAGGTCGCGATGGCGTCTGGTCCGCGCTGAAGCGATTTGGGTTTTTTACACTTCGCGCCGGAGATGAAGGGCTTTCGTCGCCGAGCGCGCCGGTCAAGACAGCCCCGCGACAATACTCAAGCCGAAGTCATCACGAACCCCGGCCTGATAGGCAGCAATCAGCTTCGCGGCGAGCGCTTCAGTTTCTTGTGACTTGGTTGACACAGTGCGCCTTTGCAGCTCGGCGTGGAGCGCTCTTTCGATCATGTCCAACGCGTCGGATCCAAGTGGATCGAAACTCAAGGGTTGCCCGGAATTCATCCTATCCCCTCTGACGACGCCGATGCGGCGCCAAATAGAATATCTAGGCTGGTGGCTCGGGATCGCCAGTCTCTGATCAGTCTCAGGATGCATGCCGGCAACCCTGCGGTACGCTGTGGATAAGTTGGGTTGCCGACGAGGCCTCTTCATCGGTCGCTTGCCTGCCGCAAGCGAGATTGCTGTTGCAGTGCACCCGAGGTTTTCTAGTGTCGACCGGCCTCGTGAATTCGAACGCTCGGGTGCGAAGCCTCCCTGTTGTCTTGCAGCAGTGGAGGCTTTTCGATCTCAGAGACTGTCAATGACGGATGAGATCGGGCACCGCTGGCAGCGGAGCGGCAACTTGCTACGGCGAACACTTCTCACGCCAGGACAGCATAAGCTCCCGTAACTGTGCAGCGGGTAGGGGACGTGCGAAGAGGTAACCTTGTGCCTCGTCGAAGCCTTCGGCCTTGATAATCGTGAGCTGGTCTGGAGCCTCGACGCCTTCGACGGTTGTCGTGATTCCCAGCGTGCGTCCAATTCCGGCAACCGCCCTGAGGATCGCTAGCGATTCCTTCCCCGCCGGCAAGTCGGAAACGAAGCTGCGATCGACCTTGATTTTGTCGAAGCGGAAGGTTCTCAGGTAACTGAGAGAGGAGTACCCCGTTCCGAAATCGTCGATCGCAACTTTAACTCCGAGCTCGCGGATCTCCTTGAGGATCTGAAGATTGCCGTCGCATTCATCGAGCAATACCGACTCGGTGACTTCGAGCTGTAGACGCGAGGCATTCAGGCCCGTCTCCTTCAAGATGTCGCAAACAGTCGCAGCAAGTCGGCGGTCCCTGAATTGCAGAGGGGAAAGGTTGACCGCCACACCGATATGGCGTGGCCATTTGGCTGCCTCGATGCAGGCCTGGCGAAGGACCCATTCGCCAAGCGAGCCAATCAGGCCAGCTTCCTCGGCGACCGGTATGAACTCTGCCGGAGAGATCTGGCCTCGTTCTGGATGCGACCATCGGACCAGCGCCTCACAGGTGGTGATCCGGCCCGTGTGGAGGTTGACCAGCGGCTGGTAGTGGACGTCAAGCTCACTATTTGCCAGCGCGCGCCGAAGCAAAACCTTCATCTGCTGTTTTGCCTGGAGATGCGTGTCCATTCCCGGCTCATACTCTACATATGTGCCGCGGCCGCCGGCTTTGGCCTGATCAAGTGCAATATCGGCAGCCTGGATAAGCTCGTCTATCGCCTGGTCACCCTTCGGAGCAGCCGCAAGCCCGACAATGACCCCGAGATCGACATGCGATCCTGCGAGCTCATACGGGACTTCAACGACATCGATGAGCTGCCGAGCAAGGTTGCGCGCTTCGTCATTGCTCTTGATGCCGGTGCGCAAGACGACGAAATCGTCTCCGCCGAGGCGGCAGAGGATGTCGGACTGCCTGACGCAATTTCGCAGTCGATCGGCGACACGGCGCAGCAGCAGGTCGCCGCTGGCTCGACCATAGGCGTCATTGACCGCCTTGAAGCCTTCGAGATCCAGGCAGAGAATTGCGATCTTCGTGTCCGGCACGAGCTTGTCCGATATGCGCGCGAACTCCTCGCGGAGGGACTGCCAATTCGGCAATCCCGTCAAGGCATCGTGTCGCGCCATGTGGTGAATTTGCTTCTGCGCCAGCATTCGCTCTTGTTCCGCCTTGCGGAGTTCGGTGATGTCGAGCGCAATGCCGACATAGCCGAGAAGCCGCCCGTCGGAGGCAAAGCGTGGCTGCCCGAGATCGATGACCCAAGCCCAGCTGCCGTCGGCACGCCGGAGACGATATTCCACCCGGACGGGTTTTCTGTCGCGCATCGCCGCCTCGAACCCAGCCTCAACCTTTTGGCGGTTCTCCGGGTGAACTGCATCGGCCCATCCAAGACCTCGAGCTTGCTCGCTGGTCTGGCCGGTCGTTTCGAGCCAAAGACGACTGTGGTAAGTGGCAGCGCCGCTTTCAGCGGTCACCCAGATCATCACCGGCGCGTCGTCCGCGATTGCCCGGAAACGGGCCTCGCTCTCCTTTGCGGCCTCCAAGGCTCTTCGGCGATCATCGACATCTTCCAGGAGCCCGTACCACCGGACGATCGTACCGTCCCCCGCCTTTCGTGCAGCCGCACGACTGCGAAACCAACGGTGGCCTCCCTCGGCGCTCGCCAGCCGAAATTCGACGTCCAATGGGTCCCCCGTTGAAAGCGATCTCGACCACAGCCGCTGCACGTTCTCAAGATCGTCGGGGTGTATCGCCTTTTCGCGCTCGGAGCCGAGGGCGGCTTCGAATCCGGTGATCTCTTTCCAGCGCGGGCCTAGTTCGAGAACCTCTCCGGACGGATCGGCAGTCCATGGGACCTGAGGATGGAGCTCGATCAAGGATCGATAATGCTCTTCACTGGCGCGGAGCTCCGCCTCCGCCTTGCGACATGCAGTCACATCCAGGATCGTCACCACCAGCAGCCTCTCCTTTGAGCCGCCACTGGCGAGTTCGACACGACGCTTCTGTGTCACAAGGCTTTTGACAGTCCCGTCTGCTACCGTGATGTCTTCCTCAAACGAGAATTCTTCCCCGGTCTCAAGAACCTGGCGGTCCATCGCACGAATGCGATCGGCCTCCTGCGCCGGTAGGATGTCGCGATCTGTGCGTCCGATCAGATCGCGACGCGCTCTCCCGAGCAGGGCACAGGCGGCAATGTTGAGGAAGCGGAAACGCGAATGTTCGTCCTTCACGATGATTGGTTGAGCGACGGCATCGAAAATGACCTCGAGTGCGTAATCGAACTGCGTAAACTGTTCCCATACGCTGCGTTGCGTGTTTTCCATGGCGCTTTGAACGGTCCATATTGAGAAGAAATTGGCGAGGGTGGCTCCGCGGCCGCCCGGCAGCTCTGAACCGTTTCCACCCGTTGGCGCGTAGTCAACACTCTGTGGTAGCAATTGTGAACAAAAGGTGAGCGATTGTGCCATTTGGAACCACGGCCAACCCGAGGGATCAAGCATTTTCTCGGGGGCCGGACCCGACGCAGGTGCCGCGGCGGCGTCGTTGAACCAATGAGCTCGCCGTGTTGGTGAGTGTGTGCAGCGACCGCCAGAGCCCGGACAGAAAGGCGGGCGAAGATCTGGTGCCATTATTTGCGCGACGCAAGGCACATGGATCGAAAATCGATCCCCGACGGCTTATCGTCGCTCCGAATCCTGACTTGCGATTCGTCTGGGTTACGCCACCGGGTCGCAATCGCTGGAAAATCATTGCAGAGGGGAGGGGCGCGCAAATGGACGCACCCATTACACTCGAGATCGTAGGTGAAGACGGCATCTTCCGTCACGGCGACGCACCTAGTCCGATCGTCGACGAACTCGACGCCGCGCTCGATCGACGCGAGAGCGGCAGTCTCACTGAGGTCAGGTATCTTTCGGCCTTGCGAGGCATCGTTCAGCGTCAGCCGCAGTTCATCGATGGTCATGCTCATCTCGGTTACGCCCTCCTGGAACAGGGAAAGCCGAAGGCTGCGCTGGACGCCTGCCTGCAAGGGCTGCAATTGGGCGAGAACGCCATCCCAGCGAGCTTCGCGGGCCGGATCGAGTGGGGTTTTCTCGAGAACCGGCCGTTCCTGCGGGCGGCCCATGGCGCCATGCTTTGTCGCCTTAAGCTTGGACAGCGCAAAGAGGCGCTGACGTTGATGGAGAAGATGCTGGCATGGAACCCGAACGACAATCAGGGCATCCGCTTCCTGATCGGGTCGGAATATCTGCGGGCCGGCAAGACGACGAAGGCCTCGCGCGTCTTCATCGAAGAGGCCGATCAATACCCGCCCTATCACTACGAACTGGGGCTGCTCCACTTCCAGGCAGGCAATCCGGTTGCCGCCGCCACCAGCCTGCGCCCCGGGTTCGTGGCGAATGGCTATGTCGCCGAAATCTTGAGCGGAAACCCGGATCCGATGCCGCTGGCGATCTGGCACTCCTCAAACCTCGCCGAGCCGGAGGTCGCGCATGATTATGTCGAGCAGTGCGGTGATCTGTGGCGCAAGACGGAGGGAGCGATCCCGTTCCTGCGCTGGCTGCATGTGCACCCGAAGGTCATGGCGGAACGCGCGGCCGTGTTCGACTGGCTGGAAGCTCTGCTCTGGGAGCACGACGTCAATCGGCGCGGGATGCTGCTCGACCGCGAAGAAGCGGCGCTCGCCGCTATCGACGGCCGGTTGTCGGCGGAAATCGTGGTCCAACGCACAGACCGCCATGGTCGATCGGGGCCGCCATGGCTCTATCCGCAAACGCGATCATGGCTGTGAAGGCTCGGGCGAGAGTGCGGCGGCGCTTACCGCTGCGGAGGCGGTCACCGAGATGAAATGCAAGGTCGGCGCGAACGCAAAACTTCTCGCGCGCACCCCAGATCGCATGGAACACGTAAAGGACCGGTGAACGAGTGGTCTCCGAATGTTCGGTCAATGTCGTCGGCGAGTGTTTCTCAGGACCTATGCCGGCGCGAAGCGCGCCAGCATCTCTCTGAGCTGCGCATTTTCAGCTTGAAGGCTGGTCCGCCACAATGCCTTCAGGCGCCGGTTTTCTGCCTCCAGCGCTTCCAGCTCATCCGGACCCGTTTGCGGCGCTTCCTCGGCAGGACGGGAATTTGGCCACGACGTCCTCGCAGGCTTTGTTCTTTTCGAAGCAGTGGAGCGCCGCATCGGGGTCGAGCGGTCTGCCTCGTCAACTGCGGACACTGCCACCGCCACGTCATCGGCCTCTGCCGGTAGTTGAGCCGCATCGGTCATCGGCATCGGCGACTCCGATGCCGCTGGATCGCTGGAAGCCGCCGCAGGCGATTGCTCGTTCGGCTTGTCAGCTCGCTCAGTTATTTCGGCAGCCGGCTCGACTGCGACAAGCGGAGGCTCTTGCGTTACCGATTTGGTTTCGGCGCCTCCGCCGGCGTGCGGCAGATCCACTTCCACTTCCCGAGCGATCGCCTTGAGGTCGGCGTCACCCCAGATGGACGTGTTTCGTGGTTTTGCCTGACGCCGGTTCGACTTGAATTCGACAACGAAGTTTCGTCGTTCTCTCATGCAAACGGATATCCGAAGAAGTTGGATTTGGCTGCCCGACATTGCGGGATCTGCCGGAGACATAAGCGAGCCCACGCGCTTTTGCAACGCGGACGCCGTGGTAGGGTCGGTTCAGTCCAGACCAAGCCGCTTGCGAAGCTCGACATTTTCCGCGCGCAGCTTTTCCGCCAGCCGGATGCGTAGCCGCTGGTTTTCTTCCTCGAGCGCAACCAGGTCCGCCAGCGTTTCAAGGCCGGCGTTCGCTTCGGCTTTGGCCTTTGGTTCCTCGACCGGGGCGCCGGCGCGTTTCCACTGGTAATAGGTCTGCTCGGAAATGCCCGCTCCCTTGATCGCCGCCTTCAGCGTTTCGCCGCCCGAGGTGCGCGCTTCAATAGCTGCGAGCTTTTCGGCCCGTTCGTTGTCGGAATAGCCCCGCTTCTTCGCCTTGCCGGTAGCCGGCTCTGCTTTTCCGGCTTTTGAATGACCGGTTCCGGCCTTCCTGTTCGCCGTTGATGGTCGCTTCGGGGCAGCAGCCGGTGCGGCGCCTTCCGTTTCGGCCGCAGTTGAGGGAAGTGGCTGTTCGAGGGTCTGTTCGTTCGCCATCGGTAAGCTCCGGGTTGGAAACCTCTTTTCAATCGGTTGAAGCGGCGAGTCAACATGAACCGACGCGGATTCCGCACGAACGTTGTCTGCGGCTTTGCCAGCAGCGTGCCGTCGTTGGGCGGCGGTGCGATCATCAGGACGAGCCACGCAAACTCATCGACAATCGGCAATTTTGTCGCTGGAGGCGAGCGAGTTCGTGCACTCGGCGAAGGTCGCGACCGAGGTGGCGCGGATCAGCCCGCGGGCTGAAATGGACTATTCGACGGTGGCGGCGATCGCCGACGATGAGCTCCGGCGGAGCGTCAGGGCGAAGCGCGGTCGCGCCTGAGGCGACGGCTGAATCCGTTTTCATCAGGGGCGGGCCAGAGGGCGGGGTTCGGCGGGCTTCATCCGGATGAAGGCGCGGCCCATCCGACCGCAGTCCAGTCCCGCTCTCTTGTGATGGCGTCCTGGTCCGGTTCCGGATCTTCCACGATCAACCCGCGCGGGGTCGGCTACGCGAAGCGTGCCGCCGCTTTCGGCTGACGCCTTCGCGGTGATCGCGACCGGGCCCCGGCCCTTCGAAGGAGCCATCGAGCGGGATCGGCCCTCCGAAGACGGAGCCTTCAATGTCTGATCTTGTCCTTGCACAAAACCACGCTTTTCAACTCGCCCGCACCCTGATGGTCCCCGTCACGCTGTTTCGCTCCGGCGACGAGTTCGGCGTCCTCCCGTCCGACGAACTCGAAGACGGCGAAGTCGACACCATCGCCGAGTACGATCCCCACCAGTTCGGACCGGCTCATTGAGCCGGCCTTTTCCCTTTTTGGAGATGCCGCTTGCGAGCGGCAGGCGGCAAGGGAAGCTTCGCCCCGGCTGGCGGGGGACGGCGGGCGCCAGGTGCAAAACGGCACGTTGCCAGCCGCGCCCTTGCCTCCTTTGCTCTTCGCGGGCGGCCCTGAGGACGGGCCCGCCTTGTGCGGGAAGGAAAGCTCAAAAGAAAGGCGGCGCCTGCGGCGCGCGAAAAAAGAGATGAAACAGGATGAACTGGATGACCTGCGCGAGCTTGTGACCTGCGCGGCGGCGCTGGAGGATGCCGGCTACGCGATCGACCTCAAGGAGAGCACGCGACGGGCGGTCAAGTACCGGCGCGGCGCCGCAATCGTCATCGTGATCCACGCGGGCAGGGGCTGGTTCGACCCCCTCTCCGACGCCAAGGGCGATATATTCTCGCTGATGGCGTATCTGCACGGCGTCGGCTTCGTCGAGGCGACGACAGGGGTCGCGGCTCTCGTCGGCTACGAGCCGCTAAAGCCGGTGTGGAGCAGACCGTCGCGGTCGAGCAAACCCGTTCCTGATGTCGGCGACCGCTGGCAAATCCGTCGCAAACCGTGGCCCTCATCTGCAACTTGGCGCTATCTGCGCGACACCCGCAGCCTTCCGGACGCTATCATTCGCGACGCCATCCGCCAGGACCGGCTGCGCGAAGGGCCCTGCGGCAGCATGTGGGCGGCGCATGTCGACGAGGCGGGCCGTGTCACCGGCTGGGAGGAGCGCGGTCCCGATTGGCGCGGTTTTTCCACCGGCGGATCGAAGCGGCTGTTCCGGCTCGGACCTGCCAATGCCTTGCGGCTCTGTGTCACCGAGGCGGCAATCGACGCCATGAGTCTTGCCGCGCTTGAGGGCTTGCGCGATGGCAGCCTCTATCTCAGCACCGGCGGGGGCTGGTCGACGGCAACCGAGGCAAAGGTAAAGGCGCTCGCGGCGCGGCCCGGCGTGCTGCTCGTTGCCGCCACCGACGCGAACGCCCAGGGCGAGGCCTTTGCGGGGCGTTTGCAGAGCATTGCCGAGAAGACCGGTTGCGACTGGTTCCGGCTGAAGCCGACGGCGGATGACTGGAACGATGCGCTCAGGCAAAAGGTGAGGAAAGATAGAGAAAGAAGGGAGGCAAGAGAAGGCCTGCCGCATGCCCGCCGACCGCGTCAAGGGTGAAGCTTCGCCCGGCCTTGCCGGCCCTTGACCCGGTCGGACGGAGAGGCGGCCGCGGTGGAGGGGTCCAGAAGGGCTGAAGAGTAGACGGCGATCCAGAGGGATCGGCCGCACTTCCGTCCGGACGAGGCCTGAAAGGAGCCCGCTCATGACCCTCTCCCCTATCCGCAAAATCTTTGAGGGCATCGCCGACCGCCGGCAGATGTTCCGCCTGTTCGACCGCCACGCTCAGCGACCGAACCGCTGGCAGTGCGACGACAGCGCGCTCTACCGCGGCGAATGGTTCGAGATTGGCGAAGCCGAGCACGACTACATGTTCGAGGTCCTGCCGCCGTACTTCATGCGCGGCGAAATGTTCGCCACGCGCGAATTCCTGACCGACTCGATTACCAGCGTCTTCTTCACGCTCAGGATCGATGGCCGGACGCGCTATTTCCACACTTATTGCGATCTCGCCGACAAGGGCTCCACGGAGCGCATGCGCGCGGCAATCCTCGAGCGCGAAACCCGCCCCGTTCGGGCGATGACCCGCGAGGAGCGTCTCGAGCATATCTGGTCGAGCACCCATGACGACTATCGCGGCTATGCCGGCGAACGCTGGCCGGAAGCGATGCGCGGCCGGCGCACCGTGATGCTCTATGGCGGCGTGGAAGGCACGTTCCTGAAGCTTCTGGACGAACTCACGCGGTCGGAGATCGCCGCCAAGCTGCCGGTGCAGTTGCGCGTCCTTCCCGACAGCATCGCGGCGTGAGGGCGGAGCCATGTTCACCTTTGCAATCGCCGATATTCGCGCCGTCGTTGCCCGCGGGCGATCCGATGCCGCCGCCCATGGCGGGTTTCGGGTGCCGTATCAGGGGATCTCGCCGCAGCGGCTGGCGACGGCCGGGCTTTGGCTGGTCGGTGACGAAGGCGTCTACATCATGTCCTCCGGCAAGCTCGCCGACGGAGAGAAGCCGCTCGTCGTCCATGCCGAGGAGTGCGACCCGAAGACCAACCCGGATTACTGGCACTACAAGCGGCAATATTTCGGGGGCGACGACGGCGTCGAGTTCATCGACGCGACCGAGCTGGAAATGCTGATGGCCGCATCACCCGATGCCACGCATCTCAAGATCATCATGGACGACACATCGATGTCGCTCACCCTGATCCACCGCTGACCATCGGCCGCAGGGCCGCCCTTCCCACCAATTTCGCGATCGGTCCGCCCGCCATTTTCCCGGCGGGAGAGACGGGGCGCGCCTTCAACACAGGAGACCTTCGCATGTCGCATGACGATCCCTTCGCAATCGACCTTTTCGGGAACACGGCGCTGTCATCGGGCTTAAGCCTCGGCGTCACCGCCTTCGCCGGCAGCTTCGATCCAGGACCCGAGGACCACGATCCCGATCCGACAACGCCAGCGCCGGCCATCCAGCCCGCAAGGCCTGCGCGTTCACCCGCAAGAGAGCGACAGGCCCATGGCCTCAATTTCCATCTCGAGGAGAACCGCGGTCTCGCCCGCGGCTGGAAGGACCGCGCCCGCGACAATATTGCGGCGATCCGGCTTGCCGCCGAGATCGAAGCCGAGGAACGCCCTGCGACGCGCGAGGAACAGAGGCGGCTGATCCGCTTCACCGGTTTCGGCGCCTCGGATCTTGCCAATGGTGTATTCCGACGGCCAGGCGAGGCGACGTTTCGCGATGGCTGGGAGGCGATCGGCTCGGAGCTGGAGGATGCAGTCGGCGAAGGGGATCTACGTTCGCTTGCGCGCTCAACCCAATATGCGCACTTCACGCCGGAGTTCATCGTCCGGGCGATCTGGGCAGGGCTCACGCGCCTCGGCTGGCGCGGCGGCCGCGTGCTCGAGCCGGGCATCGGCACAGGGCTGTTTCCAGCACTGATGCCGGAGCGCCTCCGTGCCGTTTCGCACGTCACCGGCTTCGAGCTCGATCCGGTCACCGCCCGCATTGCCCGGTTGCTGCAGCCACGGGCGAGGATCATTACCGGCGACTTCGCTCGCACCGAACTGCCGGCGAGTTTCGATCTCGCGATCGGGAATCCGCCCTTCTCCGATCGCACCGTGCGATCCGACCGCACCTACCGGTCGCTGTCCTTGCGGCTGCATGATTATTTCATCGCCCGGTCGATCGACCTGTTGAAGCCCGGCGGGCTTGCCGCCTTCGTCACCTCGCATGGCACCCTGGAAAAGACCGAGAACACGGCGCGTGCGCATATCGCCAAGTCGGCCGACCTGATCGCCGCGATCCGGCTGCCCGAAGGCAGCTTTCGCCGCGACGCCGGCACGGACGTCGTCGTCGACATCCTGTTCTTCCGCAAGCGCAAGATCGGCGAGCCGACAGGCGATCTCTCCTGGCTCGACCTGGAAGAGGTGCGTGCCGCGACGACCGACGACGGCGCCATCCGTGTGAACCGCTGGTTTGCCCGCCACCCGGATTTCGTGCTCGGCACCCATGACCTCGGCTCCAGCCCGTTCGGTGAGACCTACACCTGCCGGCCCCACGACGGTGTGAAGCTGGAGGCGGCGCTCGATGCCGCGATCCGTCTTCTTCCGGAAGCCCTCTACGACGGCGAGCCGAGCCAGATCGATCTCGACCTGGAGGAAGACGGCGATCGCGTCGCCGATCTGCCCAACGACCGCCGTCTGCGCGAGGGCAGTTTTCTCTACGACAAGGCCCGCGGCCTGATGCAGGTCATCGACGGCGAGCCGGTCGCGGTGAGAGTGCGCACGGGGCGCAGCGGCGAAGGCCGATCAGGCGAATGCCTGTCGGAAAAGCATGTCCGCATCATCGCCAAGCTGATCCCGATCCGCGACGCCGTGCGCGCAGTGCTGAAGGCCCAGGAACTCGACCGGCCCTGGAAGGAGGCGCAGGTGCGCTTACGCATCGCCTGGTCGAGCTTCGTGCGCGACTTCGGACCGATCAATCACACCAGGGTCTCGATCACCGAGGACCCGGAGACCGGCGAGGTGCGCGAAACCCATCGCCGCCCGAACCTCCAGCCCTTCCTCGACGACCCGGATTGCTGGCTGGTCGCCTCGATCGAGGACTACGATCTCGAAACCGATACCGCCAAACCCGGTCCGATCTTCTCCGAGCGGGTGATCGCGCCGCCGGCCGCACCTGACATCACCTCCGCCGCTGATGCGCTGGCCGTCGTCCTCAACGAACGCGGCCATGTCGATCTCGGGCATATTGCCGAACTCCTCCATCGCGACACGGGCGCGGTGATCGCGGAACTCGGCGAGGCGATCTTCCAGGACCCCGCCGACGGCGCCTGGCAGACGGCGGACGCCTATCTCTCCGGCCATGTCCGCGACAAGCTGAAGGTGGCGGAAGCCGCCGCCGCACTTGACGCGGATTTCCAGCGCAATGTCCGGGCGCTGACCGCGGTGCAGCCCGCTGACCTTCGCCCCTCGGAAATCACTGCACGTCTCGGGGCGCCGTGGATTCCGGCGTCCGATGTTGTCGCCTTCGTGCACGAGACGATGGGCGCCGAGATCCGCATCCACCACATGCCGGAGCTCGCCTCCTGGACGGTCGAGGCGCGGGCATTGGGATGGATGGCGGCCGGCACATCGGAATGGGGCACCGATCGCCGTCACGCCGGCGAACTGCTCGCCGATGCGCTCAACAGCCGCGTGCCGCAGATCTTCGATACGATCAAGGACGGCGACAGCGAGCGCCGGGTGCTCAATGTCGTCGACACCGAAGCGGCGAAGGAAAAGCTTACGAAAATCAAGACCGCCTTCCAGAGCTGGGTCTGGTCCAATCCCGATCGCACCGACCGGCTCGCCCGAGTCTATAACGACCGCTTCAACAATATCGCTCCGCGAAAATTCGACGGCGCGCATCTGAAGCTGCCGGGGGCATCGGCGGCCTTCACCCTCTATCCGCACCAGAAGCGCGGCATCTGGCGGATCATCGCCTCCGGCACGACCTATCTGGCGCATGCGGTCGGCGCCGGCAAGACGATGACCATAGCAGCAAGCGTTATGGAGCAGCGTCGTCTCGGGCTGATCGCGAAGGCGATGCTCGTCGTTCCCGGCCATTGCCTGGCGCAGGCCGCAAGAGAGTTTCTGGCGCTTTATCCGAATGCCCGCATCCTGGTCGCCGACGAGATCAACTTTTCGAAAGACAAGCGCCAGCGGTTCCTGTCGCGCGCAGCGACCGCGACCTGGGATGCGATCATCATCACGCATTCCGCGTTCCGGTTTATCGGCATCCCCTCGGCCTTCGAACAACAGATGATCCATGACGAGCTCGAGCTCTACGAGACGCTGCTCACCAAGATCGAGAGTGACGACCGCGTGTCGTTGAAGCGCCTCGAACGGCTGAAGGAGGGTCTCAAGGAGCGGATGGAAGCGCTCGCGACCCGCAAGGACGATCTTTTCACTATTGCCGAGCTCGGCGTCGACCAGATCATCGTCGACGAGGCACACCTATTCCGAAAACTGTCCTTCGCCACCAACATGTCGACCTTAAAGGGCGTCGATCCGAACGGCTCGCAACGCGCCTGGGATCTCTATGTGAAGTCTCGGCTCATTGAGACGAAGAACCCGGGTCGGGCGCTGGTGCTCGCCTCTGGTACCCCTGTTACAAACACGATCGGCGAGATGTTCACCGTCCAGCGGCTGATGGACCATGCCGCGTTGATGGAGCGGGGCCTGCACGAGTTCGACGCCTGGGCCTCGACCTTCGGCGACACGACGACGGAACTCGAGCTGCAGCCGTCAGGCAAATACAAGCCGGTGTCGCGCTTTGCGAGCTTCGTCAATGTTCCCGAACTGATCGCCATGTTCCGCTCGTTTGCGGACGTGGTGATGCCCGAGGACCTGCGCCGCTATGTGAAGGTGCCTGAGATCTCGACGGGCAAGCGCCAGATCGTCACCTCGAAACCAACGGCGGCGTTCAAACGATACCAGACAGTGCTCGATGCCCGCATCAAGGCGATCGAGGAGCGCGACCGGCCGCCGGAGCCCGGCGACGACATTTTGCTTTCGGTCGTTACCGATGGGCGACACGCGGCAATCGACCTGCGCCTGGTCGATGTCGACAACGACAACGAGCCGGACAACAAGCTCAATAGCTGATCGCCAACGCGCTGAGGATATGGAGGGAGACAGCCGAACACACCTATGTCCGCCCGGACGGCAAGCCATTCGATCTCCCCGGTGCGGCGCAGATGATCTTTTCCGATCTCGGCACGATCAGCGTGGAGAAGAACAGGGGCTTCTCCGCCTATCGCTGGATCCGCGACGAGCTTGTCCGCCTCGGCGTGCCGGCCTCTGAAATCGCCTTCATGCAGGATTACAAGAAAGCCGAGGCCAAGCGGCGGCTGTTCGGCGACGTGCGCGCGGGAAAAATCCGCTTCCTGATCGGCTCCTCCGACACGATGGGCACCGGTGTGAATGCGCAACTACGGCTGAAGGCGCTGCATCACCTCGACGTACCCTGGCTGCCATCGCAGATCGAACAGCGTGAAGGCCGCATCGTGCGGCAGGGCAACCAGCACGACGAAGTCGACATCTTCGCCTATGCCACTGAGGGTTCGCTCGACGCCACCCTATGGCAGAACAACGAGCGTAAGGCGCGCTTCATTGCCGCGGCCCTTTCCGGCGACACCTCGATCCGCCGGCTCGAAGATCTCGGCGAGGGCCAAGCGAACCAGTTCGCGATGGCGAAGGCGATCGCGTCCGGCGATCAGCGCCTGATGCAGAAGGCGGGGCTCGAAGCCGACATTGCCCGGCTCGAGCGCCTGCGCGCCGCCCACGAGGACGACCAGTTCGCCATCCGCCGCCAGATCCGCGATGCCGAGCGCGACATCGAGCACGCCACCCGTCGCATCGACGAGATCGGCAATGACATCGAGCGTCTCGTGCCGACGACGGGCGAGGCGTTTGCGATGACGGTCAACGGGGAGCTGCTTTACGAACGCAAAGCGGCGGGTCGGGCGCTGATGACGGAAATCCTCACCCTCGTGCAGCTCCAGCAGCAGGGAGAGGTTCATGTCGCCTCCATCGGCGGATTCGATCTCGTTTATGAGGGCGAGCGGTTCGGCAAGGATGGCTATCGCTACCAGACGATGCTGCGGCGGACCGGCGTCGATCACGAGATCGATCTCGCCGTCACCGTCACGCCGCTCGGCGCCATCTCCCGGCTCGAACATGCGCTAGACGGCTTCGAAGCCGAGCAGGAGCGGTTTCGTCAGCGGCGGGAGGAATCCCGACGACGGCTCGCCTCCTACCAATCACGGCTGGGCGGATCTTTTGCCGTCGCTGATGAACTTGCCGAGAAACGCCAGCAACTCGCGGAAGTCGAGAAAGCGCTCGCTGACAATGTCGACCGCGCCGACGAACGCAAGGTCGCCTGATTTTCGAGTGTTCGGCCGGACAAGCGAGATGCTGTGTCCCGCATTTTCCTGCGGGCCCTTGAGGCTCCCCGCCGTTGAAATTATCACCTATGCAATATATATTCCGATACATCGGAAGAATTAGTAGCGCATCATGATCTCCAGCGAGATGTTGAAGACCGCAGAGGCGGCTGTCGTCGCGCGTGTCTCCCCACGCGACGTCAATAGAGTGATCGACGAAGGAATTCTGCCCGCGGCGTTTTCGTCAGCCGAAAACGGCCGTCGGGTCTGGGTGACGGCATGTTCACTGATTTCCTTCTATTATGAGAGTGCCACGCGCCTGACATCAGAGGAGCGCATCAGTGCGATCAGGTGGGCAGAACCCCGGCTCAGCGCATGGAAGACACTGGCGCCCGAGGCGCTGATTGCGAAAGACTGGACTTTGCACCACGATTTCCTGACTATCGACCTGGCACCGTTCTTCAGAAAGACGGTCGATAGCCTTGCCGAGCTCGAGGCCGCTCGGAACATGGTTACGTCCTCACCGGATATTCTGGGTGGCACACCGATTATCAGCGGAACGAGAATTCCGGTATACGATATTGCCGCATCCCTCGCCGCCGGTCATTCCGTCGAAGAACTGCTGGAGGCATTTCCGGCGCTTGACGAAAGGCGCATTGCCCTTGCGAAGGTCTATGCCGAAGCCAATCCGCTGCGCGGCCGGCCCAAGCCGTTGCAGGAACTGCCCGCCGGCGCCAGGATCATCAGAGATCGCCGAGTTGCGAGGCGCAGGCGGCCGGCATGAAGTTACTCGTAGACGAATGCCTGAGCCCGCGGCTTGTCCAGTTGGCACAAGCCGCGGGCTACGCTCAATCGACCCATATCGTGTGGCTTGGCAAAAGCGGCTGGAAAGACTGGGAGCTCAAGCCGCTCATCCTAGATGGCGACTGGACCTTCGTCACCAAGAACTCGGTAGATTTTTTCGGGGGCCGGAAGCCGACCCCGGTTCGAAAGGCCAATATGCGGATGTCGCGATCCATGCCGGGCTCGTGTGTCTGAACGGGCCCTCCACGATGGATCTGGCGATGCAGCTGGAGCTGTTCGAAGAGGCCCTCACCGAGCTTCAGGCGGATCCCGATCTCGTCAATCAGGTGCTCGAGGTCACGATGGGTGAGGAAGACATCCATATCTTCCGCTACCTGCTGCCGGCCGAATGATGTGTGCTCTTGGCAAGGGCACTTCGGCCGCTGCATTTGAATGCAGTGCAGCATACGCATGGCTGCATTGCACAATAAGTGATTTGCCTTCGGTCAAAAAACGGGCATCCTGCACGCAGCTGATGCATTTCGCGGTCTTCTCCTCCCATTGCCGCCGCATCGGCTGTTCCCCTCTGGAGGTTTAAATTACCTTCACACCTATAAGGGCCGCGGTTTTCCGCTGGCCCTCTTTTTTTGCCGATTGCGTTGGGACCTTCAGCTATCAGGAGCCGAGCAGCCATCCCCCACCGCGCTCGATATAGGCGTCTCGCGCCTTGATCCCCTCAGGTACCTCCATGTCGAATGCGGTCAAAAGCTCATCGATATTGTGTGCAATCAGGTCGGCGAAGCGCTTGAGACCGATACGATCAAGCCTGGGCAGCTCGGCCGCTAGCCCCACTGATATTCTTTCCGTGAGACTTGTCGTGAGACGAGCTTGCGCGCGGGGTGAGCCAATCCCCAATGCATCCAAAAAGGCCGCGAAATCTGCCAGCTCGAGATCGGTCAACTTTGTTGCTTCGCCAATGCTGAAGGCGAAGAGATCGGTCAGATTGGGATCGAGCCGCGTGGGCATCAGGTCGTAGCGAGGCGAGACGCGGATACTGCCTCCACTATCATAGAGGAGGGCAAAGTTCTTGGCATGGGCATCGACGTTGCCCGTCATGAGATCGAACAGGACTGCGGCAATGAACCGTTGCTTTTCCGCTGCGGGATCGGCGGTCGCATCGAGTATTCGGTTGATGGCATGAGCATCGAAGCGACGGCCCTCCCGGCCGTGACGTTCGTATTTCAGGGACGGAGGAAGGCCAAGCGCCTGGGCGAAGTCCTCCTGATGGACCCTGACGATCATGCTGTCGGCGTTCAGCCGCCGGTCGAACCGTTCGATCAACAGGGCATCGATGCCGCCGAAATTGACGACAGTCGCCTCAGCGGTTTCAAAACCGAGTTCTCGCGAGAGCCGAAGCGTTTCGAATTCGAGCTTGGGGTCTTGCAGATGCTCCTGGTCAGGCACCTTTATGATGTGCGTGGTGGGGGCGCCCGAGCCGGCAATGGGTTCGGCATAGCTCCCGTCAGGAAGAACCGTGATCGCGATCTTGCTTTGAACGCCGGCGAGCGGCGACGGATCTTCCGTGCCCTCGGGTAGGCGCTGACGTCTGTGCAGCGAGGCAATGATGACGTTCAGTCGATCACCATCGATTCTGGTGTAATCGGTGTCGTAGTCGCCAGGCACCTTTGCGGCTGGGGCACCAAGCGGCAGGACCGAGATTGCGCCTGCACAATCCTTCCCGAGATAAAAGAGAAGGCCTGCCACATCGCTGCGGGCCAAGCCCTCGCGATCCATGACGCGCTGCAGGACGCCGTCGCGCTCCTGAAGCAGGTTATCGAAAAAGGGGCGGGCCCTGCTGTCGTCGAAGGCTCCGTCCCCGAGCGGAAACGACAGCGAAAGCGGGAGGGCATCGGGATTGTCAAGATATGCAGCGGCGTAGGCAAAGGCCAGGGCGCCATCCTCATCCCTTACGAGGTTGCCAATGGGGCCAGCAAACCCGTCAAGCCTGACATCGAGCGCGATAATATCCATGCGGTTATCGTGGCTGCGCGAATATTGAAATACCGGCGGCGTGCGCAACCTTGAGAACCCTTTGGAACTCTAGTGTCGCCTTGCCATTCTCGAGTTCGGATATGAATCGTCGCCCGACACCGGCGAGATCGGCGAACTCCTGCTGCGAGAGCTTGCGCGCTTCCCTCGCGGTTCGGACGATAGATCCGAGGTCACCGGGCGAGACAATCTCCGTTGCTTCACGCCGTTTCCCCTCAGTCCTCGCCTTCGTCCTTTCGGAATGCTGCTCACCGGGCAAGTGGGAAAGAGGCTTGGGAAACCCCAGCTGTTGCGCACCGATATTCGAGCTTTGCATCTTGAGCTCTGGAAGCTTGACAGAGGTTGCGGCCTTCAGCGTCTCCGTTGCGACCCTGACGGATGGAATGTCGATGTTCTTCAGCGTGTCCGTCAAGCTTTTGGACATGGCGGAAATATCGCGAAGCGCTTTCGTACCCGCGACAAGGTCCGCCTTGCCGATCTGCTCCCTCAAAGTGTCGGAGAAAGGCGATTGCGCGAGCATCCTGGCGACATCGGTCGCCTTCTTCGGGGATGAGGTTTTGTCGTCTCGATCGGTCATATCTGCTCCTGTACGGGAACATAGTCCAGCTTCATCGTAAATTCAAGGCTCTGTATTCCCGCACAGGAGCACATAGCAGACCTGCTGATCCCGAGCGGTAGCACAATGCTCTTACCGGGCTGTTTTGCTGCTTTTGCTCCCGTTCGGGAGCAGCCCGGCGCGACTTCAGTTCAGCACTTTCCACTCTAGGCGATCGCGGCCGATATCGAGCGTCGCCGCGCTGTGGGTGATCCAAACTGAAGAGGCGGGAAGCGGCGATCGAAACTGCGGTGACCGGCTTATGCCGCAGGCAGTTTGGGGCAGCGCTCAAGTGAGAACAGCTGTTATCCGCCGTGCTCGTCAATGCATGGTTGGCGTCGAGAGCGGCAGCTGTTTTACGGCCTGTCTGACCACCTTGCGGAGCATGCGCCAGTCGGAAGGTCGCGTTCGTTCACCCGCTCCTGGATGGCGGTCAGGATCCAACCGACGCAGGCGATGTCGTCGGCGGCGCGATATGTGTCGGAGTGCGCAAAGCAGGCGACGATCCGCGGCTGGGCATCGCCATGATCGAGCGGGATGCCGGCGACAAGCGCCTGTGCTTCGCCATAGGCGATTGCGATGCGCTGCCGATCTTCGGGTCCGCTTTGCGCGATCATGCCGCAGGTCCAGGCCAGCGTGTGCGACAGCTGTTCGACTTCATTGTTCATTGTCGATCGGGCTCCCTGTGATCAGAGCGAGGGTATGAAGGAAGGTCGGGGAGAGGTCGAACTGCCAGGCCATACCGCGCCCCATGGCGTTTTTCCCCATCTGGCCTCTTTGCACGAGAGGGCCGACGGTCTGGCGGATGCCGGTCCTGGTAAGGCCGGTGATTTCGACGAGACGCGTCAAGGTGATCGGTTCTCCATCGCCATGGAGCTTGCGGATCACCGTCATCAGAGCGATCTGCTTGAGGCGGGCTGCTGGCGTTTCCCCTTCGAGCGGATTGGCCAGGATCTGGTTCATCGTCATGGTCATGTACGCTTGCTCGAACTGGCCCCGACGCAGCGCCGCGGACGCTGTCGCGGAGCCATCGCGACCGCCTTCCTCAGACACGTTCGCCAACTCCTTCCGAAGCCGCCGTCGGCGGCCACCATACAATCCTCGCGCAAGTTGGACGGACGCCGATGCAATCGGTCCGCGTTCTTTTGCCATCGGACGGACGGCATTGGCAACCGCCTTGCGTGAAAAGCCGCCGGGTTTTGCCCGGGAGTGTCAGCAAGAAATGGAAAGGGACAGGAAGGGAAAGGAAGAACCTGGTCGCAGATCGGTTCTCCCGCCGACGCTTGCGCTCAACCGCGCTCTGCGCAACCCGGCCACTCGCCCGCGCAGGGCTTAAGCCCCGCTTGGGCTTCGCGGCAGGGCCGCTCGGGCGCCGTTGCGCCGGTCGCCCCGCCCTGCGGTCCGAGGGGTGTCTTCGGAAAGAAGACGGAGAGGGAAGGGCGAGATGCCCGCGTCCCCAAACCTGGAAGGAACATTCCGATGGAACTGAAGTTTGTCGATCCGCGCGCGCTCAAGGAAAATCCCGACAAGGCGCGGCGCTCGAAATCCTCGCCGCAGGCCGATGCGCTGCTGCTCGCTACAATCCGGGCGGTCGGCATCGTGCAGCCGCCGGTCGTGGCACCGCAAGCCGATGGCGGCAACGGCTATGTAATCGATGCCGGCCACCGGCGGGTGCGCCAAGCGATCGCCGCAGGCCTCGAGGAGATCGCGGTACTGGTGACCGACCGGGCCGACGACGGCGGCGCCATGCGGTCGCTCGCCGAAACGCTAGCGCATGAGCAGCTCAATCCCGTCGATCAGTGGCGGGCGATCGAGCGGCTGGTCGCCCTCGGCTGGACCGAGGAGGCGATCGCGCTGGCGCTGGCGCTGCCTGTGCGCCAGATCCGCAAGCTGCGCCTGCTCGCCAATGTGCTGCCGGCCATGCTCGACCAGATGGCCAAGGGCGACATGCCGAACGAGCAGCAGCTGAGAACCATCGCCGCCGCTTCTGTCGAGGAGCAGAAGGAGGTCTGGAAGGCCCAGAAGCCGAAGAAGGGCGACACCGCCGCTTGGTGGCAGATCGCCACTGCGCTTTCCAAGACCCGCATGTATGCCCGCGACGCGAGCTTCGGCGACGATCTCAGGGAAGCCTATGGCATCGAATGGGCCGAAGACCTGTTCGGCCCCGCAGACGAGGACAATCGCTATACCACCAATGTCGAGGCGTTCCTCGGCGCCCAGCAGGAATGGATGACCAGCAACCTGCCGAAAAAGGGCGCGATCGTCGAGGTCAACAATTGGGGCCAGCCGGAACTGCCGAAGAAGGCGGAGCGCATCTACGGCAAGCCCGGCAAGGGCGACCATACCGGCCTCTATCTCGACCGCGACGGAAAGGTGCAGAGCGTGCATTACCGGATGCCGGAGCCGAAGGCCGCCAAGGGGCAGGCTGGATCCGGCGATGGCAGCAACGGCGCTGGCGGTGATGCCGCGGGCGATAATGACGACGCTGCTACCAAGTCCCGTCCGGATGTGACCCAGAAGGGCCAGGACATGATCGGCGACTTCCGCACCGATGCGCTGCACGAGGCGCTGGCCCGCGCGCCGATCGAGGATGATATCCTTATGGCACTGCTGGTGCTCGCCTTCGCCGGCCAGAATGTCCGCGTAGACTCCGGTGCGAACGACCACGTGTTCGGGCCGAAGCGGTTCAGGCGCCACGCCGCCCGCCTCGTCAGGGAGGACGGCAGCCTGTCCTTCGAGATGGAGACCGTGCGGGTCGTTGCCCGTTCGATGCTGATCGACGTGCTCTCATGCCGGCGCGGCATGTCGAACAGCGGCGTCGTCTCGCGCATCGCCGGCGCGGCGATCGGTGCGGACGGTTACCTCGCCAACATGGGAACCGAGGACTTTCTCCTGTGCCTGTCGCGCCAGGCGCTGGAGGCGGCCGCCAAGGAGGCCGGTGTGCAGCCCAGGGCGCGCGTGCGCGAAACCCGCGCGGCACTCGTTGAGCAGTTCGCGGCGGACAACACCTTCGTCCATCCGTCTGCGCTCTTTTCGCCTGACGGCCAGGAGGTGCTCGATCTCATCCGCCAGGGCGACGACTTGGATGCGGACGAGGCGGAGAGCGCCGCTCACGGCGACGGGCCGGAGGACGGATCCAACGTCCAAGAGTTGCCCGACACGGGCAACGACGACGAACTGCCCAATCCGGCCGACGGTGATCTCGCCGATGTCGGCACGGCGGATGTCGACGCCGATGCGGACGAAACCGCTTACGGCATCGCGGCGGAATAGCCACTCCATCCTTCTCTTCCGAATGCATCTCCGCCGCCGGCCGCTCCGGCGGCGGTTTCGTTTCCACCATCGCAGAACGCCACGGAGGCCTTCATGTCTGCATCCCTCATCTATGATCTCGCGCCGATCGGCGCCATCGTCGCCTGGTCCGACGGCACACCGCGGCCGCCCGAGCGCTTCAGACAAAAGCTGGCGGCCTGGAAGACACGCAACAGCCAGGGCCGGCTGATCCGCAAGCAGGACAGGCGCGGCCTCGGCAATATCAGCCTCGCGCCGGACTTCACCCTGCATGAGGGTGATTTCGGCGGGGGCGGCATAATTGCGATCCGCGTCTACCGCACCTTCTCGCTCGACAGCGAGCTGGCCTTCAAGGTCGTGGAGCGACCGGCGCCGGGTACGGTCCGGATATTCGACCGCGCCGGGTCGAGTGCCGAACTCGTCCATCTCGCCTCCAACCGGCCGGCCGCCGAGGAATGGCTCCTGCGCCATGGCTATCCCGATGCTGTCCTGGAGGACGTGAGCGCCGACGAGGTGGCCGCCGACCATGTCGAGGGGAGGGCCGCGGCATGACTGGGGGCTCTCTCTCGAAAGATCTCTCCACCCCTGACGGTTCAGCGGTGGAGTTCGGCCGAAGCGCCGACGGCATGCCGCTTGCGCGTGTAGGCGATTTGGTCTTCGCCATGGTGTCGGCGCGGGACGGGCAGCATTTCCTCGCCAGTGCCTGGCGCGTTTCGCGGCCGCTCGAGCACCTTAATCGGGACGATTTCTATTCGCACCATGGTTCGGTCGAGGATGAGGCGGCGTTCCGGGTCCGCATGATCGAGCAGGCCGAACATTGCCGCGAGCTTCACGCGCTCGCGCGACAGACCGCCGGGGTCAGCTGCAGCACACCATGGGGGCCATCGCAGGGCGCCACCATCTATGTGGACGGGATTGTTTCTCATACGACAGCCAGCCACGGCGGCTTCGAGCTCTCGGCCGCGCGCAACGCCGCTGCCCACCCGCTGCTTCGCATCGACGACGGCTTCTACGAGGAGGACGCCGCATGGGCGATCGTGGCGCTCACCTTTCCCCAGCTGTTCACGCGTTATGAGCGGAAGATCGCCGACAGAACCGTCCGCGACTCCTGGCCGGAAGCCTGGGAGGCGATCCACGACCGCAGGCTCGCGCCCGGAGCATCGCACGAGAAGGACGGCCGGGAATTTCAGCGGCAGCATGCCGAAGACTGGATCGTCATCGCCGCACTCAGGTCCGACCATCATGCCGGCATGACCGAGGTGATCGCCACCATCGGCGGCGCGCGCGATGCGCGGGCTGAAGAGCGCCGCTTCCTGGTGCGGAGCGACGACTATATGGCCGGCCGGTTCGGCTTCGTCATCGATGAGACGAAACATGCCGCCTATAACGGTCCGTCCAGCTTCGCCACTTGGCGCGGGAGGGCCGGATGATGTGCGACCCGCAAAAACGCACCGCGCAGCTCGCGCGTATGGAAGCGGCGCGACGACAGACGCAGCATCAGCTCGATCTGATCGACCGGCAGATCACCCGCAAGATGACCGCGATTATTCCCGAGCTTGGCCAGCGTCAGCCTGGCTATCGCCGCGGCAGGGCCATGGCGCCGGGTGCTTTCCTCGAACGCTACCGCGCCAATCTCGCGGCGCTCACCGCCGAGCGCCAGCCGGAAGTCGACGCGCTCACCCGGAAACTCGCGCGGCAGGATGCGGCAATTGCCGCTCTTCGGGCCCGCCATCATCTGCAACGGGATCCGGCGATGGGCGGAGGCCGCGCCGCAACAGGAGGGCAACGTCGATGATCACGATCGGCGAACTGGAGCGAAGGGCCGGGATCGGCTCCTCGGTCGAGCAACGAACCGCCTTCTGGATGCAGTTCCATCATCTCGACGGCGCCGAGTGCCTCCAGGCCGGCGTGGCGGAGCTCAAGCGGCTGATCGCCGAGAAGGAGACCGCGCCGGTCGAAGCAGGTGAGGGCGCCGCGACGCTCCCGAACCGGCAAAGGCTGCCGCCCCTGACCGCGGAGCAGGAGCAGGCGCTCCAGGCCTATGCCGCCAAACACGGCCGGCGCTGGAAAAGCGTGCTGAACCACGTCTGGATGGGCGGTCCTCCCCATGACGACACCGGCACGTTGCGCGGCTTACGCAACTCGCATGGTCCGACCTGGCTGCAATCCTATCGCCTGCCGAAAACGCAGGCCGCCAGGAAGGCGGACCCGGAGCCTCGGCCCGACCGGTCGACCAGCTGATGCCGCAGTAGAGCAGTGCGTGTCCGGCGGCAAGACGGTTCGCGGTTTGGCCGCGAGAGATCCCCTTCCGGTTGCCATGGCCGGTGCATGCCCTTGGTCGGCTCGCCCTTCGGTTTTTGCTGCGGTCTGAACCGGCGACCGTCCGTTTCAAGGCCGCGTTCCGCGCCGCGCGGCGGCCGGACCACGCCGTCCTCGGCAAAGCAGGGCCGCGTTCTTCGCGAGGTCAGGATGACCTGCTCGCCCGCAATCCCTGCTTCGCTCGGCCAGTCGAGGCCGGACCCTGAAACGCCCGTCTTCCGCCGGTTCGGTTTGACCGCACCGAAGGGCAGACCGGCCAAGGGCCGGACCCGCTTCGGAGAAACCTCGGAAAGGATGAATCCATGGCCAAGCCCGCAAACAAATCCCGTCAGTCCGCTCGAGTCGTCCCGCTGCGAAAGGGCGCCACCATCGACATGGTCCGGCTCACTTGCCCCGATGCCACCCAAGCAATGGCGATTGCCGAAAGTTTCGGAACCGCTTTGGTCGACGGCGACGGTATCCGCGACCTGCATGAACGGCTGATCGTCGAAACGGCCGACAGCCTGTCCGAAGGCCTCGGTGAACGCGCCATGCAGATCCATCTGCAGCGCATCGTCGGCGCCTATGTCGGATCCGCGCATGGTGCCGGCCAGTTCTACTCCCGCGCCGTCACCGAGGCCCGTGACGCCACCGCCAAGGCCGCCAATGACGCCCGCGACGAGGACCTCGACGGTCCGGTCGGCTATGACAGCGCCGCCCAGCGCAAGCGTGAGTTCGCCGCCGACATGGGTATCCAGGCCCATTCCCTCAGAATGGCAGCCGAAGGCGCCGTCGCCGCTTATGAACAGATCGTCGGCGAGGCCTGGAAGCCCTTCGACCGCCCGGTCGAAAACCCGGGCGCGTCGCTCGACCGCAAGGCGGCCGAGGCCCAGATGGCGGCGCTCGGCTGATCGCCCCAGGCGGGGCTTTGGCCCCGCTCACATTCCAACATCGTGCGACGCCGTCTCCTCCGGAGGCGGCTACTCGCGTGTCGTCCAGTCGGCGGGGCTCCGCCGCAGGAAGAGGGAGAAAGGAAAAGCGAAGAACGATGCCGCTCGCGGACCCGTCCGGGGCGGTGGTCCTGCCGGGTTGGTCGATTCGCGCAACGGCTGCGCCGTCCTCCTCTTCGTTCCGGTCCCCTTGGGATGCGCGGGCCGATCCACCCCGGACGCCGGACCTCCGTGACGGGCCGCGATGGGCGCGGCCCTCAGAAGGAGTTTTAGATCATGAAAGCCAAGGAAAACAGCGCGCGCACCGACATCTATGCGCGGATCACGGAAAAGATCGTCGCCCAGCTCGAAAAGGGCGTTCGTCCCTGGGTGCAGCCATGGAAGGCCGGCAACATGTCGGGCCGGATCACCCGGCCGCTGCGCCACAATGGCCTTCCATACACGGGACTAAATGTGCTGCTGCTCTGGTCGGAAAGCACTGCACGCGGCTTCTCGTCTCCGACCTGGATGACGCTTCGTCAGGCCAACGAACTCGGCGCCCATGTCCGCAAGGGCGAGAGCGGCGCAACCGTCGTTTATGCCAGCCGCTTCACGAAAACCGAAAAAGACGCGAGCGGCGGCGAGGTCGAGCGCGACATTCCGTTCCTCAAGACGTACACGGTGTTCAGTTGCGACCAGATAGACGGTCTGCCCGACCACTATTATGGCCGTCCGGAGCCCGTCGCCGATCCCGTCGCACGGATCGAACACGCCGACCGCTTTTTCGACAACACAGGCGCCGTCGTACGCTATGGCGGCGACAAGGCCTATTACTCTCCCGTTTCGGACCATATCCAGCTCCCTCGGCCGGAACTCTTCAAGGACATGGCTTCTTTTGTCGCGATTAGAGCCCATGAGACCCTGCATTGGACGGCCGGTGCTGATCGGCTGAACAGAGATTTGAGCCGCTATCACAAGGATCGCAGCGAGAGGGCGTTCGAAGAAATGCTGGTGGAGATCGGCTCAGCTATGATTTGCGCCGACCTCGGTATCGTTCCGGAACTGGAGCCGAGACCGGACCATGCAAGTTACATTCAGTCCTGGCTCACTGTGCTTCAGAATGACCGAAAGGCGATTTTTGCCGCAGCCGCCCATGCGCAGCGCGCGGTGACCTACCTCCACGACCTCCAGCCCAACACAGAGAGCGGGCAGGAAGCCGCCTGACGCTTAAGGCTCCACCCACCCATGCTGTGTTTCGTGCGGACGGGTGAACGGCGGAGCCCCTTTTCTCTGCCATTGCCGTGATATCTTGCGCGTGTAGATAGATGCACGTTCTGTCTACATGGAGGTCCCATGGCGTCAACGTCAACAATCCCGAGGCAGACGCGCTGACGCGGAAGTTTGCGCAGCTTGCCGGCGTCAGTATCACCGACGCGATCATCATCGCCATGAAGGAGGCGATCGAGCGTCGACGGAAAACCGAGACACCGCGCCAAACGGCAGCCCGGCTTCGCGAGAAATACGGGGTGAAGCTTGCCCCCCGGCAAAAGAGCCGCTCTCGCGTGAGGCTTTCGACGAACTGTTGGAAAGCTGATGTTCGTCGATGCCATGCGTCATCATCGCGCTCCTCTCCGACGAGCCGGAGGCGGAGCGCGTCTCCGATGCCATCCGACTGCGAAGGACGCGTTCACGTCGCCAGTCGCGGTGCCTGAGTCGGTTCTCGGACTTGCTCGCCCCGAGAAGTACGCTCTCGCCGTCGCGGACGTTGAGCCCACGTCATCGAGTTCCTCAATGGACGAGGTATCGAAATTCGCGATCTGCCGCCCGCGAGTGAAACGACGCGTCTCGCTTTGCCGCTGCGCATCGCTACCGCTCAGGCCGCCGCGGTCTCAAGCTTGGCGACTGCCTCCACTATGCCTGCGCAAAATATTCTGACGTGCCGATACTGGCGACCGCCGATGAGTTCAGGCAGACGGATGCGCAGACCGTTCCCTGATATGGTGCCGTCGCGGTGGGTCCGCCCGACGCTTGCGACGCCCCCCGTTAGCTTCCCGCACGTTCGCGTCCACCGAATGTTGGAATCCTCACAAAATAGACGTTGGTTGTCTGAAACCATCACCTATCCTAGCGTGGTTCAACTTGGTTGGAGTAGATCTTTTGAAAAGCATTCGAATTGCGCTCCTGCAACTGCACCCGGGTGAGACGTCAGGGGAATCCTTTGACATCGGGGCGGAGGCCTGCAGGCGGGCGCAGAAACTCGGCGCCGATATCTGCCTGCTGCCGGAAATCTGGAGCCACGGCTACCGGTTCTTCGATCCTGGCTCGCCAGAAAGCCTCGAAACGTGGCGCGAGTCTTCGATTGCCTGGGATAGCGATTTTGTTCGCGGCTTTTGCGAGTTGGCAAAGGAGTTGGGTGTCGCGATCGGGTTTTCCTTCCTGGAAGCCTCGGATCGCGGACCGAGGAATACGTTTGCCTTGGCCGACATGCGCGGCGACATCGCCCTCAAATATGCCAAGGTGCATACCTGCCTGCATGGTCTCGAAAGAGAGTGCGCACCGGGAGACGACTTCTGCGTTGCGCCGCTTCATACGAAGTCGGGTCCTGTGAGCGTCGGCGCGATGATATGCTACGACCGTGAATTTCCAGAGTCCGCGCGTATTTTGGCGCTCAAGGGAGCCGAGATCGTCCTTGTACCCAACGCCTGCCATTTCGACGACCACCGTCTGGGTCAAATGAAGGCCCGCGCCTTCGAGAACAAAATCGTCCTGGCGATGGCCAATTATCCCAGTTCCGCCGGCCACGGAAACGGCAGATCAATCGGAATATCGGCAGTGGCGTTTTCAAACGCCGATGCCAGGGCAACCGACGACAACAGGCAGTCCCAATATCGCGAAACCTTGTTGGTCGAAGGCGGACCCGACGAAGGCATCTTCACTTTCGACGTCGATCTGGAAGAGCTGCGCACCTATCGCAAGAACGCCATCTGGGGAGGACGGCACCGGCGACCCGACACCTATGGCATCCTCACGGAGAGCATCGTGGAAGCCGAGGCCGATCCGCTTTCGCTCATCAACTGACGCCAATTTTTCGACCGCCAATCCTCCTCCTCCCGTGGCGGCCCCTCGGCCCGGTCGTGATTGTGTAGCTCACGCCGGGCCATTTTTTCTCACAGAGAAGAATTAGTGCGAGATTGCCAGTCGCGCCGGCTAAAACAACGAAGTCATTACCAGGAGAAAGTGAATGGCAGCCAAGCCCCTGATTGTTGCGATGGCGCAGGTCATGAACGATGTCGAAATCGACGCGATCTGCGCAACGGCCGCAGAATCGGGCGCCGACATCATCGTCTTTCCGGAGATGTTTTCCAACGGATACAGCCGGTTCGACCGCGAGAGGGAAGAATCTCGCCTGGCCTGGATCGAGGCGGCAGTTCCAATCGATGGTGCCTATGTCGAGCGGTTCACGAAGGCTGCACGCAGCAACAGGCTGGCGGTCGTCGCCACCTTCCTCGAGCGCGGCCCCGACAAGCCCTTCAATTCCGCCGTCCTGATCGACCGCACTGGTGAGATCGTCCTGCACCAGCGCAAGCGCCATATCTGCTTCTTTGACGTTCCTGAAGAGGCTTGTGCCGCCGGCGAAAGCTCGAGTGTCGCGAAGCTGGAAACCGAGGCTGGACGCGTCGCGGTCGGAATACTGATCTGCATGGATCGGGAATTCCCCGACGCTCCGACAGATCTTGTGCGCGCCGGGGCAGAAATCATTTTGGTGCCGAACAGCTGCCGGCTATTGGACGATCCAACGGTTGGGGACGTGCGGGTGGCGGGGATGCGCGCACTTGCCTTCCAATCGGTGGTCGGCGCCGCCGTCGCCAACTACCCGCTGCCGAAAGATGACGGACGGTCTTTCGCTGTCGACCCGTTGGGCAAGCTACTCGTCATGGGTGGGACACAGCAGGAACTTGTCATCGCCCACTTCGATCTCCAAGTGATCAGAGCCCTTCAGCAACAGGAGTGGTTCCGCCGCGCTCGATAGATCGCCAACACACGCTGGCGGGCGGGCACCTGTTAGCCGCCATCACCGGTGCTTGGTCGTTTCCGGCAGATGCCGCAACGCGCGCCTGGTTGGGTTTGGGCTATAAGCGCTGGAGCAATGCTATGACGGCCTCAGCGGTTCCCTTTTTCCGCACTTGTGTCCCACGCTCGGCATGCGGTGTCGCGTGCAAGCGCGGGTCCAGGTGGCAACGTCAGGCTCTGCCGCTGTCGCGAATGCTCTTCGGCGGAGCGCTGAACGCTCCCTGGTGGCCGAGCTTCGTGACGCTCTCGGCATCACCCGTGCGCAGGACCTCCTTTTTTCCCGTCAGGTCGTAGTAGTCATAGGGATTTGCCATCATGAAGAATTCTGCCAGACGGATCGCTTCAGCCTCGGACAGCGATCCGTCGTCCACTTCACGGCCGAGCGTCTTGCCGAACCACTTTCGAAACTGCATCGCATAGCCGACTGAGGACGTCGGAAGCAGCGTGTCGCCACCGAAGACGAACAGCTTGTTCTTCGGAGCGGCATGCAGGTAGCGACGAACGAAGTCGCTGGCATGCAGGGGGTTGATGCTCCAGGCCCAGCACATGTCGATGGAAACATTCGTATAGTGTTTGGCGAGCGCGATCAGTTCGTCCGAATGCGGATAGGCGATATGCATCAGCACGAACCGGGTATCCGGGTGCATCTTCAGGAACAGGTCCATGTTGCCGGCCCGCAGGTTGTCGGTCGGCATGAAGTTGTTCTTGGTGAAGTAGCCGGTATGCATCTTGAACGGCAGATCATGGCGTGCGCACATTTGGGCAACGCGGGACATGCACCAGTCTCCCAGGCACAGGCGATCGGCTTCCGCCGCCGCTGTGCCAAGCCGGCGCACCGCATCGAATGAAATTGCCGCATCTGATGCGCTTCGCGGTGTCCATTTCAGCGTTCTGACGTAGGCGTGCTGCGATTTCACCGCGACGGCATAGCGAGCACTGATATCGAACAGCACTTCAATTGCGGCGCCCAGGTCCTTGAGCGAGGTCACGTCTTTGCCGAGCTGACGTTCCAGAAGATCGAAGTCCGGCCGGCCGGCGCAGAAATCGAACATGTTGAGATCGTAGAGGAAGAAGTCCTGGCCCAGCATTTCCGGCGGAAACGGCCTGGTATTCGTGTCGATCTGAACATGATCGAGGTTGGCAATGTCCTTGAGAAGCGTGAGCCGCTCGTTGTCGTTACCCTTGAACCCACAGCTTTCCTGAGCCGCCGCAAGCGCCTCCGGGGTCAACGCATCGATCCCGAAGAGCCGTTTGGCCGCCAGCTTCACGCCCTCCGCGTAGCCGGTAAAGTGGATCTTGTCCCAGTAGGGTTGGATGTCGCGAAACCGCCGCGCGACGTCAGGATCGCCTGGATTGATCAGCGCGTCGAGACTCTGCTGGCTTGCGCCGGCGGAGTGAAGGTCGAACACGACATAATTATCGAACAGATGCGTCAGCACGTCATGCCGGGAGTCGCGATAGAACCGCTCACACTCGGTGTGTTCGTGCGTGTCGCAAAGCGTGCTCGACGCGATGAACTGTTCAAGTTCAGTGTGCATGAAAAATGTCCTTTGGAACCGACGGAGATGGTCGGGAAGCCGTCAGGCTTCCCGAGATACCAACTCGGTCAGCATCTGCATTGTCGCCTCGCCTCTTTCGAACGAGCCGATGACGCGCCCTCGTGCGAACACCACCAGGTGATCGGCAATCTCCAGCGCGTGGTTGAAGTTATGGGTGATCAGAATGACGGCGTTTCCCATCTGCCGGGCACGGTCGATGTGCTCGATGACGCGCGTCGCCTGCCGGACTGCGAGCGCTGCGGTCGGCTCGTCGAGAATGAGGCAGGACGAACCGAAATACATTGCCCGGGCGATCGCCAGCGACTGTTTCTGGCCGCCGGAAAGGGTTGCGGCGCGAGAGCGAAGATTGCCTCTCAGCCTGACCCCAAGCCCGCTCAGCGCCTCCCGTGCCAGACGGTCCGCGGCCTTCGCATCATAGATGCGAAACTTCCAGAAACCCTTCGTCGGCTCCTGCCCCAGAACGATGTTGCGGGTGACCGACAGCAAATCGCAGACGGCCAAGTCCTGGTAACAGGTGGCAATGCCGAGCGCTCTGGCTTCGTCAGGGCCGCTGAGGGTCACTTTCTTCCCCTTGAAGAACAGTTCGCCGGCATCAGGACGATAAACCCCTGAGAGGATCTTGATCAGTGTCGACTTGCCAGCACCGTTATCGCCGAGCAACACCGTCACCTTGCCGGCCCAGGCCTTCAGGGACACGTCGGAGAGCGCCGTCGTCGCTCCGAAATATTTGGCGATGTTGACGGCTTCGAGAACCGGCGTCGTCTCTTCAAGCGCTTGGGCGGCGCCATTTGGCTGATATAGCGTCATCATCGCTGCACCTCCCGCTTCACCGACAAGGCGCCCCGTAAGACGGTCGCGCCCTCTTCTCGTGCTTGATGTGGTCCCTTGCCATCCGGAACCGCCGAGACGCGCTGTGCGGAATCGCCTTCAGTGTCCTCGCCGGTCATCGGTGCGATGCGCGAGATCAGGCTGCTGAACCAGTTGTTGACGAGAACGGCGCCCACCACGATCACGCCCATGATCGTCGTGTAGAGAAAGCCCGGTGCGGAGACGAGGACGAGACCCGTCTGGATAGTGGCGAGCACGATGGCGCCCATCATCGCGCCGATCGCCGAGCCGTAACCGCCCGAAAGCAGCGTTCCGCCGATCACGGACACCGCAACGGCCTGGAGCTCGATACCGGTTCCACGCATGGCGTCGACGCTGGCGAAGCGTGCGACCTGCATGACACCAACGATACCGGCAAGTCCGCCGGACAACATGAAGGCAATCACGGTCGTGCGGGAGACGTTGACCCCGAGGTTATGGGCAGCCTTCGGGTTTTGACCGACGGCCTGGATCCAGTTGCCGAGGCGCGTTCTGAGCAACAGGACGGTCGCGAGTGCGGTGATCAGAACGAACCAGACAAGGGACATTCTCATGCCGCCGTAAAGCATCGGTCCGGCGATGATGTTGGAAACGCCGCGCGGCATATCGACGGCCATGGGGAAGCCGCCGGTAAAGGCGAGCAGCATGCCGCGGTAGACGAGAGACGTGCCGAGCGTGATGATGAACGAATGAATGCCGGTGCGGGTCTGGAGAAGGCCGTTGACCAGACCGAGCAGGGTCGCGCCGACGACGGCAAGGACAATGGCCAAAACCGGCGGCAGGCCGAAGTCGTTCATCAGGGTGACGACGAAGAAGGAGGCCAATCCGAGGATCGCGCCGACCGACAGGTCGAAATGGCCGGCGATCAACAGGATCGTCATGCCGATGCTGACGATGCCCAATTCGGCCGCGACGCTGCTGATCGAGGCGAGCGTCGGGATCGTCCAAAACAACGGCGTCATGAAGCCGAAGACGGCAACAACGACGATCGCGGCGCCCACCGCGGTGAACTCGGGCCGCAACAGGAGTTCGCGCGCATGCTCTGCGGCTTCCCTGGAACGGCTAGACAGGTGTTTCTGAGACATCTTGCATCCAATCCAAAGATGGACGAGGTCTCGGCGTCAGCTCGAGGCCGAGACCTCCGACCGAATTACCGGTAACCCTTGGAAACCAGGGGAGCGACTTTTTCGATGTTGGATTGGTCGACGATCGCAGGACCGGTCAGGAACGCGTTCGCCGGAACGAGCCCGTATTTTAGGTAATGCGCCATCAACAGGACGGGCATGTAGCCGCGCCAGTATTGCTGCTGGTCGATGGTGAAATTGAGCTTGCCGGCCTTGATCGCCGCAACACCCGTTTCATCCAGATCCCAGCCCGCGAGCGCAAGATCAGACCGCTCGGCCCGCTCCTTCGCCTCCAGATAGGGAGCGATCGGCGAGCAGGCCGAGACCATCGCCTTGGTGTCCGAGTGGGCGCGCAGATAGTTGGCCATCGTTTCGGCAATCTGGCCCGGGTCGAGGGTGAGTTCCTGCACTTCGGCCGAGATGTTCGCCGCCTTCAGCGTGTCGACAACGCCGGCCGCGCGCGGCTGACATGTCGCGCTGTCGCCCGGCTGAGGATTGCCGACGACGACATGACCAGACTTGATGGTTTCCAGGAGCTTTTTGGCGATCAGGACCCCGCCGGCATATTCGTCGGCGCCCACGTGGAAGAGGAAGGGGTCGTTCGGATCGCGCAGCTCCGTTCCCTTGCCGGCCTGCGGACCGAGCGCGCTGCCGAAGGCTATGCCTTGGGCTTTGCCCTGCTCGATCACGTCATAGTAGGCCTTGTCGTCGCCAATGCCGTTGATGATGATCCCGTCCGCCCCGGATGCCATGGCTGCGGTGATCGTTTCAACTTGAGCCGGCAGCGTTGAGTTGCTGGGAAAGACGTAAGTGAATTCCACGCCCAGCTCGCGCGCCGCATCTTCCGCCCCCTTGTTGAGATAGGCGAAGAAG
The DNA here is from genome assembly GCF_002944405.1 of Sinorhizobium fredii. Classification (NCBI taxonomy): domain Bacteria; kingdom Pseudomonadati; phylum Pseudomonadota; class Alphaproteobacteria; order Hyphomicrobiales; family Rhizobiaceae; genus Ensifer; species Ensifer fredii. Next base: position 159,426 of record NZ_CP024310.1, read on the forward strand.
CCGGTTGGCGCCGCAACGCCAACGTGAACGATCTTCAAGCGCTGCTCTTCGGCCGATGCGACTGCGGTTGCGCAGGCCAAGCCGACAATCAGGATCGACAGCCGGCCAAGAAGCGAGCGCCGTCTATTCGAGGGAGCGGTGTAAGTATCAATATCCATGTTGTTCCATCCTCTGGTGGGCCACTTGGTGGCTTCTATAACGCCCTGATGTTAGACTGTTGGCATCCCGCTAGAAACATCTATAATGTTGGGAAACCATCAGGAGGCTCAGATATGGTGGGAAGGAAGGCGTCGCTTGCGGATGTCGCTGCGGCGGCGGGCGTCAGCATCGGGACCGTCGATCGTGTGATCAACGGCCGCGGCAATGTGAAAGCCGAAACCGAACATCGGGTGCTCGAATGCGCGCGCGAGCTTCGACTCGATCGGGCTCTGAACCTCAGGCCGACCCGCATCCTGAGGCTCGGCGTCATCCTGCAGAACCGCAGCAACCCCTTCTACAAAGCCATGGTCGAGGCCCTCAAACAATGCGCTTCCGATTACAGCTACCTGAATGTCCAGCTCGTGTTTTATTTCTATGAGCGATTGACCTACCGCGACGTGCTGCAGAGCGTCGAAACCGCCGCACGCGCCTGCGATGGCCTTCTCATCGATGTCTTCGAGCATCCGCAGGTTCGGGAACTGCTCCAGAAGCTTTCGGTGGCATTGCCAATCTTCACGCTCGTTTCTGATATCCCCGACATTGCCGGCGTCGACTACATCGGTGTCGATCCGCGGGCCGAAGGCAGAGTGGCCGGTGAATTGATGGGACGGTTTCTCGGCAAAACCGGCGGCCAGATATTGCTGATCACCGGCCTGCAGTCGTTCCATTGCCATGAACAGCGAGAGATGGGGTTTCGCTCAGTTCTGCGCGACCGGTTCCCCAATTGCTCGTTGGCAAAGCTGATCGAGAGCCGAGATGACCGGGATTCGACCGAACTGCTCGTGAAGAGCGCGCTTGCAGAAAACAGAAACATCGCCGGCATTTACAACATGCCGGTGGGCAGCAGGGAAATCGCGGAAATCCTGCAAAGCACGGGCATGCAGCACGTGATCTTCATCAGTCACGAGTTGACCGACGAAAATCGCGGCCTGCTCAAGCAGGGTCTGATCGACGCGGTGATCGACCAGGATCGCGCCTCGGAAGCGCGGGTTGCCGTACAGAAATTCCTCGCCCATTACGGCCGCTATGAAGGGCAGATCGGCCCAACCGAATTTCGCATCTATCTGCGCGAAAATTGCTGACGTGAGACTTCTGCAACGCCCGCATCAGATGCCGCACTTCGAGAGCTTCAGGCATCCGGCACGCCATCAGCTTTCTCCACGGCCTCCAGCCTAGTGCGCCGGCGAAAGAGCGGCGGCCTAGGAGCTGTCATGGTCCGTCAGCGCGTTTGATCGGTTGTGAGGTCCAGCCCGCCCCAGATCGAGGTTTTTCGGCCGATCGGCTTGAGCTTGCGGGATTGTTGATTTCGACGGTATACGGCATTGTCTGCTGACACATAGATCCTCCAGGCGACGAATCGCGACCACGACATTTTTGCCTTGGCTGGGTGACGCAACTGCCCGGTCGGATGGGTTCGTCGCGTCGAAATCCAAGCCACGCCGTGGAGAGGCGAGGGGTCTGCTCAGGCACTGTTCCGGGACGGCGGCGAAGGAGGCGGGGTTGCCGGCACCAGTTCCTCTATCGTCGTCCGTGGCCACGTCCTTCGCGGCTCGATGAGGCATGTCTGATCGGAGAGCGGCTTCGCCTCGATCGTCCTCCCGCAACGGCGATCCGCAACTTTCTTCCCCTGGTCGCTGACGCGCCCATTCCTCGCGCAACAACAAAGTTCCTCCTCGCCGCCCTCCACGCTGTTCCGGCCCAAAAAGCCACCCCCATTGCACGGGCGCAATGGGACCCCGGCCGGGTGCGGTCCGATCGTCACCAATCCTTGCGACAGCCATCGAGGCCGCGATGGGCGCGGCCCGAGAACCAAGCGAAAGGAACTTCATCATGGCAACCATCGGCACCTTCACCTCTTCCGAAAACGGCTTCAACGGTTCGATCCGCACGCTCGCCCTCAACGTCAAGGCCCGCATCGCCCGCATCGAAAACCCCTCCGACAAGGGCCCGCACTTTCGCATCTACGCGGGGAATGTCGAGCTCGGCGCCGCCTGGCAGAAGCGATCCACCGAGACCGATCGTGACTACCTCTCGATCAAGCTCGACGACCCGAGCTTCCCGGCGCCGATCTACGCAACGCTGACGGAAGTCGAGGGCGAGGACGGCTACCAGCTGATCTGGTCGCGCCCCAACCGGGACTGAGAGCCGGAAAAGGCCCCGCCGCAAGGCGGGGCCAATCGACCGAGAATAAAAGCCGGAAGCGGGCTTCGAACCCGCTGCCGGCTTTTCTGGTGCCATGCGGAACCGGAATTGTCTGCTCAGATCGCGCAAGTGTGCCGGGCGGAAATGCCGGCTTCAAGCACGAGCGGTTACCCCCCAATTTCGTGGCCCGCGCCCTGCAGGGACGAGGGCCACGCAATCGGCTCCCCCGCTCGCCGCCTCCGGCGGTCGCTGGCGCGATCCTTGACGCCGTCATCTCCTCCCGCCGCGCGTCGTCGTCTTTCACGAACTAAAGGAGATGACGACGATGACGATGGAGCAGAACATCGAAGAACTGCGCCGTGAACTTGGCCAGGCAACAGATGCCGCCGAACGCCGCCAGATCGAAGCGGAGTTGCAACTCGCCCAGGGCGAGCTGATCATCGCGCTGGCGGAGCTGGACGGCGAGCTTGATCCCGAGCCGCCCTTCTAAGGCGGCATACCGCCAGCTCGCGGCAGTCCGCGGCACCGGGATGGCGAGCGACGCATTGCGCTCCACGTCCTCCGACAATGCGGTCATCTGCATCAGGATGCTGCAGCCCTTTCGTCACGACGCAACCTGCCCGCGCCAGAATTTTCCCCGCCGCTCAAGCGGCTCCTCGCGATCCAAAACTCTGGCGGCGGGCAGGTCCTCCACATCCGTTCCGGCCCGGTCGGGTGCATCCTTCCACTCCGATCTGCAAGGCCATCCCGCGATGACCCCAATTCGAAGGAGAGTACGATGCAACGCCTCGCTCAAGCACGCTGTGCAAGGTGATCTGTCACTTCTTTCGCAAAGGAAAGCTCGGCCTGAAGCTCGCCATCAAGATCCCGTTCTTCATCGAGATCGAGGCATCTTTTGAGACCGGCTGGAACCGGCGCCGATGAAGCGTATATGGGCCCGCTTCGGCGGGCCCTTTCATGCGGTCATCGTGGCCGCGGACGATAGCCGCGCTTGCGCTTCTGTCGCAGGAGATCGAGAAACAGTTCGACCGCCTCCGTCTCGCATCCGAACCGTTGCACCTTCATCTGTCCCTTGGCGCCGATCCTGCCCCATCTGCGCAGCAGGCAGACGTCGCCGAAGAGGTTCGGCTCAATCGCCATGGCATAGTAGCGCGCCATGTTCCTCGAGGTGTCCGTCCGTTCCACGTAGAGCTGATAGGGCTGCGAGATCATGCAGCCAGAATCGGAGATTTCGGCGTCAGCGTCCAACGAGTCTTATGAATCGGTGCCCCACCATCGATTCATCCTTGTGATGAATACGGGCGTCAAAGATCGGACGCCTCCGGCGTGCGGGCTCTTTCCGAGCGATGCGACCGTCGAGCTCACATCGACGGCCGCGCTCGCGATGACCACAGCCGCCGATCGAAAACCAGTCGAACGTGCCGCTCGCTCCGAGCTTACTTGTTCATTGCGTCCTTGAGCGCCTTGGCCGGCTGGAAGGTCAACTTCTTCGCGGCCGCCACCTTGATCGTCGCACCGGTCGCCGGATTGCGGGCATCGCGCTCCGGCGTTGTTTTCACTTTAAATTTCCCGAAAGCCGGGATGGATGTCTCGGCGCCTGATGTTGCTGCGGCGGTAATGGCGGCGAAGACGGCCTCAACGATCGTCTTGCCTTGCGCCTTGGTCAGACCGTGGTCGTTGGCAATCTTGTCGGCAATTTCATTTGTGGTGGTCATGTTTGTCCCCTCGTTTTTGTGCGCAGAAAACATTCCACTGGATTTACGGATTGTCACGCCTCCGCGGGTGCGCAAACCGCGCAACCGCAGGCGTGTCCACAGTTTGCTGAGGTAAATCCCCCTTCCGGTAGCTGTCGCCTTCCAAATTGGGGCCCATGCACCCCGGGGAAAGGCGCGGCGTCCGCACTGGTATCCAGCGCAGCAAGACTGTATGCCGCCCCGAACGACATTCGAGGGTTGATCATGGAAGACACCATACAGATTGGAACCCGCGGCGACTTCGGCCTCTGGGCAATCGAGGTCGCCAAGCAGATCGTTGGCGAGCAGGGTTTCGAGCTTGCGCGAGCCGCGCGCGACGGCACGGAGGATGATGTCCGGGTTGCCGGCAATGCACTCGGCCAAGCGATCACCAACGCGCTCATGGAAGTCTATGACGGGCTGCTCGATGAGACATCTGCGGACGTAACCTGATACCGGCCTTCACTGCTTTTCGACGCTGTCACGGAAGAACGCGTTTGGCTTGACGCAGGCCTTCATGTCGGCGCGCCGGAACCAGATCGCGCGCCCGCACCGAAGCGGCGGATTGCCCGCGGTGAAGACGATCTGCTCGTCGGCGCGCATGCGCAGCACCTCGTGCGGCATGATCAGCGGTCGGCGGCTCAACTGCTTCGATCGTGACCGCGACGATCCCTTCATGCCCGTCGAACGGTTCGTCTGATCCACTTCGACCGTGGTGTCGCCGCAGCGCTTGGAAATGTAGTCGGCCGTATCGGGATCGTTGATCGCGGCAAACGAGATCCACGACGCGGATTCGAACCATTTGCTCGTCGCGTCACGGCCGCCATAGGCCTCGCGCATCTGGCCGATCGACTGGAAGATCATGGTGAGCGTGATGCCGTATTTTCGGCCGGCGTCGCGCGCCGTTTCGAGGATGCGCAGGTAGCCGAGACGAGCGACCTCGTCCAGCAAGAAAAGCGTGCGCCCCTTCACGTCGCCGTTGCGGTTGTAAATCGCATTGAGGAAGGAGCCGATCACCACCCGCGCCAGTCCGGGGTGGGCTTCCAGCACCTTTAGATCGAGCGCGATGAAGACGTCCGTGTCGCCGTCGGCGAGATCGTCCGTCGAAAAACTGTCACCCGACACCAGTGCCGCATAGTTCGGGTAGGAGAGCCAGTGGGTTTCCTTCACCGCATTGGCATAGACGCCGGAAAACGTCTCCGGCGTCATGTTGACGAAGACGGCGACATTCTCCTTCACGAAGTCGGATTCCGAGCCTTCGTAGATGCGGGTCAGGCGTTCGCGCAGCTTCGGCTCCGGCTCGGAGAGATTGGCCCGAACGCGGCGCAGCGTCTGGTCCTTCTCGTCCGTGTGCCCCGACAGGCAGACGTCGGAGATCAGCGCGGTCAGAAGCTGCATGGCGGAAGCCCGGAAGAAGTCATCGCGCGCCGAGGCGGTGCGGGCATTGTCGGTCATGATCCAGGTGGCGACGGCGACAATGTCCTCTTCCTTGGTGCCGCCGAACCGGCCGATCCAGTCGAGCGCGTTGAAGCCGACCGCCGGCGTCGCCGGATCGAGCACGATTACCTTGCGGCCGGCCTTGCGGCGATGATCGACGACCATCGGCGCCACCTCGCTCGACGGGTCGACGACGACGAGACTTCCGCCCCATTTGAGTGCGGTCGGAACCGTCACCGAGGTGGTCTTGAAGCCACCGGAGCCGGCAAAGACGATGCCGTGCGACGAGCCGAAGGAACCGTCGAAGCAGAGCAGCGGCGACTTGCCGCCGGCTCCCCAGCTTTGCGGGTCGTCGGCGCGAAACGGCATTGCCGCGATGCTGTCCCTGTCGACCCGGTAGCGCTCGCCGACGACGATGCCGCCGCTCTCCGGAAACAGTTTCGTGGCGTCTGCCATCTTCATCCAGTCGGCCTCGCCATGGATCGCCCGTGACCCGTGAATGCGACGCGGCGGTCGCGTGGCGAAGGCGGCGTTTCCCTTCAGCCCGACCCGGAGTGCGAAGACACCGGCAAGCAGCGCGGCGGATGCGCCGACCGCGGTTGCCGGATCGGCATAGGTGAGCAGCGATTGGCCCACTGGCACGCTGCCCGCCATGCGCGCGAGGCGGATTGTTTCGCGCGTGATCGCGATGACGATCACCGCCCCGCAGCCGGCGAGCGTGCCCCAGCCGGTCCTCCGTATGTTGACCGAGCCGTTGGCCGCGAACAGGACGATCACGCCGATTGCGGCGGCAGTAACATAGGGAAGCGCAAGCGCGATCCGTCCCAGCATCAGTTTCGCCTGCGGCGTCGTTCCGAAGGCCGCCAGCCAATGCTCGATGCCCGGCATGACGATCGCAGCGGCGACCATCAAAGCGGCCGGAATGACGGTGAGCAAAATCCTATTCACCGTCATGGCCGAAGGCCTCCGCTCCGATTGCGGTGAGCCGCGTCCGCTCCTTGTCGTCGCCCTTGATGCGTCGGCCGGCATCGATTAGCAGGCCGAGCAGCAGCGCCCGTTTCTCGTAGCGCAGGCCGGCCTTGACGATCAGACCGCCGAGCTCGATTTTTTCTCGCGTATCCTTCTTGCGCGCGTCATTCGTCATCGTCCTCGCCATGCGCTCAAGCCTCGCCAGTGCCGCCCGCATCCGCGCCAGCCGCGAACGTCGCGGGCGATGGTTGGTCAAGCTTTCCGCCGCCGCCGCCATCCTTCCTTCCGGTCGCCTGTCCCTTGCCGCCGCGAAACCGCTTGGCCATCTCCTCGAAGGCCGCCTGGAGCTCAGCTTCTTCGACCTCGATATCGCCGAGACCGGCTTTCAGCGCCACCCTGCCGATGCGCTCCGCCTCGCGGGTCTCCGCTTGCTTGAGCTGTTCCTGCAGCCTCGCTATTTCTTCCCTGATCTTCGATGACGGCTTCTTCATTCCGGTCGCATCTCCTGGTCGTCTTGGCGTTCGTTCTGCGACGCCGAGACTCCTCTGAATGGCTACCCAAGGAAAGGTGCAAATTTGCACGTCGGCAAAGCCGACACTTTGCGACATCATCCCGCCGCTTGATAAGAGCGGATCCAAGGGCGCAATTATACGTCGCTGTGGCGACGTGTTGCGTTGCAGCCCTGGCGGGGCCCGCTCTTGGACTGACCAAGGTTTAACCCGGGAGTTTTACCGCCGTGGCCATCGCCCATTTCTCCGCCAGCATCGTCAGCCGCGGCTCCGGCCGCAGCGCCGTGCTGTCGGCGGCCTATCGCCATTGCGCCCGGATGGACTACGAGCGCGAAGCTCGCACCATCGACTACACGCGGAAAGAAGGGCTCCTGCACGAGGAGTTTTCGCTGCCGGCGGATGCGCCTGCATGGGCGCGGCAGCTGATTGCCGATCGTTCAATCTCCGGTGCGTCGGAAGCCTTCTGGAACCGGGTCGAGGCCTTCGAGAAGCGCGCCGACGCTCAGCTCGCCAGGGACCTGACCATCGCCCTGCCGCTGGAGCTGACGCCGGAGCAGAACATCGCGCTGGTGCGCGATTTCGTCGAGAAGCACGTGCTGTCCAAGGGCATGGTCGCCGACTGGGTCTATCACGACAATCCGGGTAATCCGCATATCCACCTGATGACCACATTGCGGCCGCTGACGGAGAAGGGTTTCGGGCCGAAGAAGGTCGCGGTCACAGGCGAGGACGGCCAGGCGCTCAAGACCAAGTCCGGCAAAATCGTCTATGAGCTCTGGGCCGGCTCGACGGATGATTTCAATCACCTGCGCGACGGCTGGTTCGAGCGGCAGAACCATCATCTGGCGCTGAACGGGATTTCGCTGCGCGTCGATGGCCGCTCCTACGAGAAGCAGGGCATCGCGCTCGAACCGACGATTCACCTCGGCGTTGGCGCCAAGGCGATCGAGCGCAAGGCGGAGAGAGAAGGCGTCCGGCCCGAGCTCGAGCGGCTTTCCCTTAACGACAAGTGCCGCGCCGAGAACACCCGCCGTATCCTTCGAAACCCGGCGGTCGTGCTCGACCTGATCACGCGGGAGAAAAGCGTCTTCGACACCCGCGACGTCGCCAAGGTGCTGCACCGCTATGTCGACGATCCCGCCACCTTTCAGCAGTTGATGGCGCGTATTCTCCAGCACGCCGAGGTGCTGCGGCTGCAGCGCGACACGATCGACTTTGCGACCGGAGAGAAGGTGCCGGCGCGCTACACGACACGGGCGTTGATCCGGCTCGAAGCCGAGATGGCCAATCGTGCCATTTGGCTCGCGGGCCGGGAGACACACGGTGTCGATGACAACGTTCTCGGCGCCGTCTTCGCCCGCCATGCGCGGCTGTCGGTCGAGCAGAAAACTGCAATCGAACATGTCGCCGGTCCGGCCCGGATCGCCGCGATCGTCGGCCGCGCCGGCGCGGGCAAGACGACGATGATGAAGGCGGCGCGGGAAGCCTGGGAACTCGCTGGCTACCGCGTCGTCGGTGGCGCGCTCGCCGGCAAGGCGGCCGAGGGTCTGGAGAAGGAAGCTGGTATCGAGAGCCGGACGCTCGCCTCCTGGGAGCTGCGCTGGAAGCGCGGGCAGGGCACTCTCGATCCCAAGACCGTCTTCGTCATCGACGAGGCCGGTATGGTCGCCTCAAAGCAGATGGCTGGCTTCGTCGAGGCCGTGGTGAGGGCAGGGGCCAAACTCGTCCTGGTCGGCGATCCCGATCAACTGCAGCCGATCGAGGCGGGTGCCGCCTTCCGGGCGATTGCCGACCGGATTGGCTATGCGGAACTGGAGACGATCTACCGCCAGCGCGAGGACTGGATGCGGGCTGCCTCGCTCGATCTGGCGCGCGGGCATGTCGGAGCCGCACTTACCTGCTATCGGGCGCATGACCGGCTGCATGGCTCGATGCTGAAGGCTGAAGCCGTCGAACAACTGATCGCCGACTGGAACCGCGATTACGATCAGACCAAGACGACGCTGATGCTGGCCCACCTGCGCCGCGACGTGCGTCGCTTGGACGAGATGGCGCGGGCAAAACTGGTCGAGCGCGGCGTTCTCGGTGAGGGGCATGCCTTCCGCACCGACGACGGTAATCGTCGCTTCGATGCCGGCGACCAGATCGTCTTTCTGAAGAACGAGGGATCGCTCGGCGTCAAGAACGGCATGCTCGGCCGCGTCGTCGAGGCAGCGCCCAACCGGATCGTCGCCGTGGTCGGCGAGGGCGATCAACGCCGGCAGGTGACAGTCGAACAGCGGTTCTACAACAATCTTGATCACGGCTATGCGACGACGATCCACAAGTCCCAGGGCGCCACCGTCGACCGGGTCAAGGTGCTGGCGTCACTGTCGCTCGACCGTCACCTGACCTATGTCGCCATGACCCGCCACCGCGAGGATCTGCAGGTCTACTACGGCAAGCGCTCCTTCGCCATCAATGGTGGGCTCGAGAAGGTCCTGTCGCGGAAGAATGCCAAGGAAACGACGCTCGATTACGAGCGCGCCACGCTCTACCGCCAGGCGCTCTCCTTCGCCGAAAACCGTGGACTGCATCTCGTCCAGGTCGCCCGCACGCTCGTCCGCGACCGGCTCGACTGGACGCTGCGCCAGAAACAGAAGCTGGCTCATCTGGTGTCCCGCCTGCGGGCCGCGGGCGAGCAGCTTGGACTTTTCCAATCTCCCATCCAGCAACCGAAGAAGGAGCTCCCACCGATGGTCGCCGGCGTCAAGCAATTCGCATTCTCCGTGGGTGACAGCGTCGACAAAAAGCTCGGCGACGATCCGGCGCTGCGCGCCCAGTGGGAGGAGGTCTCGACCCGCTTCCGCTATGTCTTCGCCGATCCGGAAACCGCCTTCCGGGCGATGAATTTCGATGCCGTTCTCGCTGACCGCGAAACAGCGAAACATGAGCTTCAGAAACTTGTCGATGAGCCGGCGTCGCTCGGTGCGCTGAAGGGCAAGACCGGCCTTTTGGCGAACAAGGCGGACCGCGAAGCGCGTCGCGTCGCCGAGCTCAACGTGCCCGCCCTGAAACGCGACATCGAGCAATATCTGAAGATGCGCGAGACGGCGCGGGAGCGGCTGGAGGCTGAGGAACAGAGTCTGCGGAAGCGCGTGTCGATCGACATCCCGGCGCTGTCGCCGGCGGCGCGCGTCGTGCTCGAGCGGGTGCGCGATGCGATCGACCGCAACGACCTTCCGGCGGCCCTCGGATTTGCACTCAGCGACCGCGAGACCAAGCTCGAGATCGACGGCTTCAACACGGCCGTCGCCGAACGCTTCGGCGAGCGCGTGCTGCTGTCGAACGCGGCGCGTAATGCCGAAGGACAGCTCTTCGAAAAACTCGCCGCCGGGCTCAAGCCACAGGAAAAGGAAAGCCTCAAGGAGGCCTGGCCGGTGATGCGCACGGCGCAACAGCTGGCCGCGCATGAGCGCACCGCGGCGACGCTGAAACAGGTCGAGGATCTGCGCCTTACCCAACGCCAGACCCCGACCCTGAAACAATGACGCGGCGGCAGGCAATCACGGTGCTCGGCGCCTCGGCGATGTTGGTGGGGCTGCTTTCGGCCGCGGCGTTTCTCGGCGGATTTCGCCTCAACCTGACGCCGAGCGAACCGCTCGGGCTCTGGCGGATCGAGGCACCGAGCCGAGCAATCGCGGTCGGCAATCTGGTCTTCGTCTGCCCGCCGGTGACGCCGCTGTTCGAGGAAGCGCGCCGGCGCTCCTACCTCGTCCGCGGCCTCTGCCCGGGGGGTGTCGCTCCGTTGATCAAGGCTATCGCAGCGCTGCCCGGTCAGAATGTCGAGATCGATGAGGATGTCCGGATCGACGGCAGGCTTCTGCCTTCCTCGCGCCTGCGCAAGATCGATGGCGCCGGGCGACCGCTCAAATCGTTTGCCGGCGGCATCGTGCCGCCGGGATACCTCTATCTGCACTCTCATTTCAAGAGCTCCTATGATTCCCGATATTTTGGACCGATCCCCGAAACCGGATTGCTCGGGCTTGCCCGCCCGGTCTTCACCATCGATCCGTGAGCGCGCACGCGCCGCTCTTCTCGTCGCGCTGGCGATCGTCGTCGGCGCTGTCGGCTGGAGCGGTCATGTGCTCGCTCTTCCGATTGCGATGATCTTCCCGGCGCTGTGGGCGCTGTCGCCGTCGCGTCTGGTCGCAGCCATGGTCTCGGCGGGGTATTTCCTCGCCGCCTCACGCGGTCTGCCGCAAGGGGTTGCGAATTTCTATGCCGCCGATCTCTGGCCTGGGTTATTGCTCTGGCTCGCCGCCTCGGCCGGGTTTGTCGTTGTCCATGCGGCGGCCTGGTCAAATCGTTCGGCATGGGGGCGACTGGGTAAAGGGCGACCGGAGAGGGGACGACTGGGCAGCGCGCGACCCGAAGAAGCGCGTGAGGGCAGGTTCGGTGCGGATTGGGCACGCGCGGTGCGATATCTGTTGGCGGCCATTGTCATGGCGCTGCCGCCTTTCGGCATCACCGGCTGGGCGCAGCCGATCACCGCGGCAGGCGTGCTGTTTCCGGGATGGGGATGGTGGGGCTTGCTGGCGACTGCTGCCGGCCTGGCGATGCTGACATCGCGCTTCTGGCCGGCAGCTGCCGTCGCCTTGATGAGCTTTTGGGTCTGGTCCGCCGCGACCTGGACAGGACCGAGCCTACCGGAGGGATGGAAAGGCGTCGACCTCGAAATGGGCAAAAGCCTGGGCCGCGACACATCATTGGAACGCCACCGAGTCCTGATTGCCACAGTGCTCCAAAACGCCGGCGACGATATCCGCGTCATCGTGCTTCCCGAAAGCGCGCTCGGCTTCTGGACGCCGACCGTCGAGCGCCTGTGGCAAGAGGCTTTGCGCGGCTACGATATTACCGTCATTGCCGGCGCCGCCGTTCTCGACAGTCGAGGATATGACAACGTGCTGGTCGCGATCTCGGCCGAGCGGTCGCAAATCCTCTATCGCGAGCGCATGCCGGTTCCCGTCTCGATGTGGCAGCCCTGGAAAACCTGGACGGGCGAGGGCGGCGCCAAGGCGCACATCTTTGGCAATTCGGTCGTCGAAATCGGCGGTATCAGGATCGCGCCGCTGATCTGCTACGAGCAGCTCATTGTCTGGCCTTTCCTGCAGTCGATGCTGAGTTCACCCGACATTATCGTCGCCACAGGCAATGGCTGGTGGACCACGGGCACCTCGATCGTCGCCATCCAGCGGGCGAGTACCATCGCCTGGGCCAGACTGTTCGGCCTGCCGCTGGTCACCGCATTCAATACCTGAGAGATAGGGAGAAGACATGATGGTCGATGTGGCACTGATCACGGAATGCGCCGATCCCGGGCTCAAACCGGCAATCGTCGAGAGATTTGTCACTGCTGCTGGATCCGATGACCCGTTGACCGTCACGGTGCGCTCGGGAAAGCGTGTCGTTCTCGCCCCGAAACCCGCAACGCCGGAAGCGGCGATGGGCCTGATCCGCCAGAATATCGGCCGCAATGTCGTGCGTGTCGGCATCACCCAATATCCGGCAGGCCTCGGCGTGCTCGAAGCCGGCGAATTGAAGCCCGATCTTGTGGATGCCTGCGCCAATCTCCGCATGGGCACGGCGCTCTTCGCCAAGGTCTACCGGATCGTCTTGAAGTGGTATGGCAACCCGACCGGCGAGGAGGCTGAGCGCCAGGTGTTCGAGGACGCGGTCATCGCCTGGCAATCGGGATATTTCGAGGGAGAGGCGGTGTTCCGAACGCCGGATTCCGGCAAGGACGAGATTAACACCTCCGATGCTGACGCGCCGGCGAACGATGACGTCGAGAAAACAGAGGAGCCAGATGCCAAAGTGCAAAGTGAGGCGAGCGAGCCCGCCGAAGATGCCGCGCACGATGATCCGAACAAGGCCGGTATCCGCATCGACCTTTCCGGCATCGGTGCGAAATGAACGTGGAGCGAGTGCAGATTTGCACCACGCCAAAGGCAATTATCCGCCTGTTTGCACTGGCAAAAATTGATTTCGCCCTCTATAAGGGCGGGTAGGGCGGTACGCGCCGCCCCGGGGTGTGGAAACCTCTACTCGGCGGTTGATGTCGACCGTTGCGACATCAGAATCCTCTGCCTTTGGCCGGGGGCCTGTGACGCATGTCCAGGCGCTCCGGTGCTAAAGGTCGCAGGACTGTCCGAGTACAGTTTTCCAACCCCCGGCTTGGGATCAGGGATTAACGTTTGCGGGGGCGCACCGCAGACAAGCCGGGAGACTGAAATGGGACTGGAAACAGCCGTCTTGCAAGCGAAACCCGAAATCCGCGCCCTGTACGGGCTCACGAAGGGGCTTCCCCAGCCCCAGCTGGAGCTTCTGACCGTGGAAGCCATCCGAACCCACCGCATCCTGGTCAAGAAGGCCGATCAACACTTCAAGGCATTGCCCGAAGAAGACAAGATCCCGGAAATGGTCGGCAGCGAGCAGCATCTCGACTACATCAGGGCCTGCATCGACATGCACGCCCAGATGTACGCAACGAACACGCTGATCAACATCCTCGGTTATATTCCGAAGGTACCGGGGGACTGATCTCAGATCAGTCCCATGCGAATGGCGGTCGAGACCAGGTGCGTGGTATTCCCGGTCTTGATGTGCTTTCGCGCTTCGCGAATCTTGGACCGCACGTTGTCATAGGAGACGTTGTGAATGCCAGCCACTTCCCGTTTCGTCTTGCCTTCGGAGATCCAGTACAAATAGTCGGCCATCACGGAATCGAAGAAGTCCGGCTGCGGCAGGGTCGGCGCCAGATCGGTAAAGCTGATGCGCGCATGCAGTTGCCCGACCGCGGCGGCGGCAGCCAACGGGTCCAACCCGTGCTTCATTTCGCTCTCCGGCTTTCCCGAGGCCAGCGTGAACATCGCCAGCGTGCCATGTGCCGCCCTGATCGGGATGGTCACGCCGGAACGAATGCCGAAATCGGCCGCATGGGCATAGAAGGAGCGCTCCTCCTTCGACAGCTCAGACTTCTCCGCCTCACCGCTCCATGTAAAGGCCCCTTTCAGGGCTCTCGCGCGGCGAACGACAGGGTCGATCTCGAAATAATGCTGCTCGGCATAATGGGCTTGCCACTCCGGCCCATAATTTGAAACGACATGGGCACGGCTTGAGAGCATGTTGACATAGGCATAGCCGACAAAGCCAAACTCCTCGGTGAAATTCGCAAGTCCATGTTTGATGATCCGCTCATCGCCAGGTATGGCGGCGAGATCGGTGAGCTTGTCCAGCCACTGTCGCATTCTATTCTCTCCTTTAAATTCGGGCCGCTCCGGAATGGTCGCCGGAAGCCATGCAGGCCCTCACAATGGGCTTGCCGGCTCTCGATGGCGGTCCCGTCACCAACCGTTGGGACAGTGTCCTGTCGCAGCTGGCCGGAGAGCGAAAATTGCGATTGCGAAACTGGTTGGCCTTTGCATTTCAATCGACCCCTGCGGGCAGCATTTGCGAGACCATGAGATGGATCAGCGTGAACAGCTGACGGAGCCTCGCGATCTCGTCTCACCTTTCAATCGAGATGTCTGTTCGACAAGCGAAGTGATAGACGCGGTTGCCCATGCGGCGCGGCGCTATCTTTGGCATGGCTCGTATCGATCTTCATACTTCAGTTGCACACTCAACGTCAGAATGAGCGGACTGGACCGACCCAATTTCCCGCGATGTGCAGTTGATTAGGTCGGTCACGAGGAAACCTTATGCGGCCTTCGAGGTGCCGTTTCGAATCGCCTTGACCTTGTCCATAAAGGCTTTCACGCGAGCAGGATCGACGGCGTTCTCGAACACGCCATCGATCTTGAAGGTCGACCCCACCACCGCGCCGTCGGAGACGGAGAGCTGGCGTTCGACGTTCTCGAGCCGGCAGCCGGTGTTGCAGAGTACCACGGTGTCAGGAACGGCTTTTTTGACGCTGGATAGGATCTGCGTGTCTGTTTCCGCGCCGGCGGTCAGGCCGGAGACACAAAGCGCGTCGGGGCGATTGTTGAAGACAGTGGAGCGCGCGATATCGATGATGTTGCGATTTCCAAGATAGGAGGCGGCTTCCGGTACGATGTTGTAGAGCAGCCTCAAGTTCGGGGTGAGACGCATCTTGTGGCGGACCGTCTCACCGACATTCGTATTCCAGAGGCCGAAGTCGCTGGCATAGACGCCGCTAATGATTTCGCGGATGAACACGGCTCCGGTTGCCGCGGCGAGATCGATCGAGGCGATCGGATCCCAAAGCACGTTGACGCCGAATGGAATTTTGATCGAGGGCATCAACTCGCCGATAACACGGGCCATGGCCGCTGTCGTTTCCGGGCGCACCTTCGTCAAGTAGGGAAGGCTGAATTCATTGGAGAACATAACGGCGTCGACGCCACCGTCCTGAAGATGGGTGAGGTCGGCGAGAGCCTTCTCGATGACTTTTTTCATGCCGCCGGCCGTGTCATAGGCCGGGTCGCCAGGAAGCGCCTGGAAATGGCACATCGCAATGATGGGCTTGTCAACGTTGAAGGTTTCTTTGAGCCATTGCATCGGTCTATCCCTTTCGTGCTGTCAGGCTAATTGTTGATCATAGGTCTCACGGCGCCAGCGGACCGGCTCTGCCCTCCGTAGTGCCGTGGCGGGTTGGTCGGCATCAGGTAGAGTGTTCGCCGCTCCCGTGGACAGGGCGTGCGCGCACGTCTGGCTCTTGCGCTGCGATGCCGGAGAGAAAGCCTGCAATAAGCTCGGCTGTCCGGTCGAAGTAATTGGGAGCGGCGCCCGCGTCGTCTTTCC
The DNA here is from genome assembly GCF_002944405.1 of Sinorhizobium fredii. Taxonomy (NCBI): domain Bacteria; kingdom Pseudomonadati; phylum Pseudomonadota; class Alphaproteobacteria; order Hyphomicrobiales; family Rhizobiaceae; genus Ensifer; species Ensifer fredii. The sequence continues at coordinate 175,219 of NZ_CP024310.1, forward strand.
GCGGAGCTCTCTCAAACCGCGAGCCGGGTATGGAGCGATGGAGCTGCCCGGCGAGTGCGAGAGGATGAATATCATCTGCCTCGACGCCGATGACGAGGGTTGGGACGTTGATGCTTTCGAGTTGCGCGACCGAAAACTCAAACCCGTCGGCGGCGATGTCGGTCAGCAGTTTTCCGACCCATTCGGGTTGGTGGTCACCGAGGTAGTCGATCAATGTGGCGTAGTTGTCCGGACTCGATTCTCTGATCCGGGCGGCAAGTTCACTTGCGACGAAGACGTCCAAAGCTTGCTGCCGAGGATATTGCTGCAGCAGCCCACCTACGTAACGAATAGGCTCGAGATTTGCCGGCGACCTGCTGATGAACCAGGCCGGCCGAACCAGGATGAGCCCCCGGACCGAGCTCGGGTTGCGGATCGCAAGAGCCAACGCCAGCGCCGCCCCCATCGAAATTCCCCCGGCAACAAAGCCAAGCGGGAAGTGCTCGGTCGAGAAAGCAGTGACATCCGCGTAGAACAACTCAAGCGAAAAAGCCGGAGGCCGCGGGCACGAAGACGCGCCATGACCGGCGCATTCGATCGTCGTCAGATCGAAGCCCGCCTCCCGTGGGAAGATGCGCGTCACCTGCTGTGCATCTCCGCCGAGGCCGTGCTGAAACAGCACTGGAAGCCCATGATTGCCGCGCCTAACAACATTGAGGCGCGCGCCGCCTGTCGTGGACTGGATATGCCTATTGTTTTTCAAACCGGATCACCTTTCTCAGCCGCTGCTAGAGGTCGATGTGGCGGCGCGTTCGGATGCTCTGATCCGCCGCGAGCACGACGCGGAGGCTGTCCACCGCGGCCGCGAGATCTGGCGTGTCGACCGCGCCGGCGCGGATGGCGTCCAGAAAGGCGCGCTGCTCCAGTTCGCACAGCGCGTCATGATCAGGCTCATCGGCCATCCGGATGATCTCGTCGGCATGCTTCAGCGAGTTGTCCGGATTGAGCTCTGAATGGTGGATCCTGAGCGCGCTGGTCTTGACGTGGTTCAAGATGTCCGATGACGCCGTCGTCGATGCGCCCTCGGCGGCAGCGTCGCCCTTTTCGCTCATCGTGATACTGACGGCGCCTTTCGGCCCGACTACATCCTTCACGAAATAGGCGACCTCACTCATCATCGGGCCCCAGCCAACCTCGTACCAGCCGATCGAGCCGTCATCGAAGGTCACCTGCAACTGGCCATAATTGTACTGGTCTTCGGCGATTTCGTCGGTAAGGCGCGCGCCGATGCCGTGGACGCGAACTGGTCTTGCGCCGGTCAGTTCGCACATCACGTCGATATAGTGGACGCCGCAGTCCACGACCGGGGGGAGGGACCTCATCAGGTTCTTGTGCCAGGTCCAGGCATCACCGATCGACTGTTGATTGATGTTCATCCGCATGACGAGCGGTTTGCCGAGCTCTTTGCCGCGGCGGATGAGCTCTCGCCAGGAAGGGTGAACCCTGAGGATGTAGCCGATATAGAGGGTGCGCTGGGTTTGCCTGGCGACCGCGAGCATGCGTTCGGCCTCTTCGACGCTGCGTGCCATCGGTTTTTCAACGAAGACATGCGCGCCGGCCCGCATCGCCTTGATCGCGAAATCGGCATGCGTGTCAGGATAGGTGCTGATGATGACAGCGTCGGGCGCAAGCGCCTTCAGTGCCGCATCGTAGTCGTCGAACCGGTCGACGGAGGAGAGTGCGGGCGGCAATTCCATGCTGAGAATGGAACGGCTGCAGACGCCGACGAGCTCAAAACCGTCGATGCGGGTGATCGCCTCGGCGTGCGAGATGCCCATGTGCCCCAGCCCGACGGCCAGGACCCGGAGCGGAGCGGCCTTGTCGTTGCGCTCCTGCTGCATGGTCGCGTCCTTCAGTGTGCGGTCGGTGTTGTCGGGGTCCATAATCTCTCCCTCCCGGATTTCGCTTGGTATTGCTGCGCATGCCGCCGCATCGCCTCGACCAATCCCGCGTCGCTGCCAAAGATTTCCGGGATCTGGCTTGAATAGAGGCGGGCGGCGTCGACACGGGCAGCAAGGTCGACATCAACGACTTCGGACGTGGCCCCCTCCCAGCCGGAGAGTTTCAACCCGAGCTCGACCGTGATCGGGTGCTCCGCCGGAAATTCCCCGAGCAGATAGGGAAACTCTTCGTAAAGCCGCAGGGGCAGACGGCCGAGACAAATCTCCTTGGCCGCCGCCACCACGCAGAGATGATCTGCATGTCGGCCGATGCCGACCGGGGCATAGACGACGTCGGGCCGCTCCTCGGCGATGATTTCATCAAGCTTGCGGGCAATTGCCGTGACGTGCGCCTGATCTGCCTGTTTCAATCCGGCAAACAGCTCCGGAATGTCACGATAGATCGGCTCGCCACCTTCATCCTTGCGGTAGATGGCATCGAGGACGCCCTCATGACGGCAACGCGCACCGAGGAATTCGGCTACCCGAATGTCCTCCTCGCGACGGATCGCATAGGGACGGTCGCCGCGGTTCCAGACGCTGTGGAAGCGGCCGGCAAGCGGAGTGAGCGAGCCGGTCGCATCGGCGGTGACGAAGGTCGAGACCACGACGTCGCCACCGGCGCTCGCCAGCTTCCTGATCAGTCCTGCGCAACTGAACGGCGCGTCATCGAGATGTGGCGAGAGGAAGAGGTGGCGCGAGCCTGCGGTAGACATCAGCGTGCCGGCCCCTTTGCCGGAAGGAGACCCCGCAGGAAGTTGGCGGTGGAGGCAGCCTCGTTTTCCCCGAACCCGTGGGCGATGATCGGTCCGGAGAAGCCTCCTCTCAGGAAGAGGTTGAAGAGGTATGCGAAGTCGATGAACCCGGTGCCAGGCGCGGCGGGCTTGCCGTCGCGACGCATATCCTGGGCATGAATGATCGTGGTCGATTCCGCCAGGAGTTCGAAGGCGCGCAGCAGCGTATCGGACGCATGCTCGTGATTGCTCCATTCCACCAGATTGAACGGGTCGAACACGATCTTGACGCGGTCGCTGCCGACCTCGTCCAGCAGCCGGCGCGCGGCCTTTGGCGAAGAAATGACGTTCGATGGCTCGGGCTCGACACCGAGCATGACATCATGTGCTTCGGCAATTTCGATCAGCCGGTCGAGCTCGGCGCGAAAAGAACTCCAGGCCTCCTCGCCGGCATTGTCGGGATGGAATTTCCACTTGTCCTGAGCATGGCGGGTGCCGGTGCAAAGCGTGATCGTCCGGTAGCCAAGCGCTTTGCTTGCCTCGGCGAGCACGCGAAAACCATGCCTTCCCTGTTCGACCTCCTGCGGGTCCGGGGCAATCATGTTGTAGGTGCCAGAGACAACTGGAATGGCCACCTTGCTCGCGTCGAAGTCACGCTTCGCGGTCTCGAGCTGGGCATGGTCGAGGCTCAAGGGCAGCGAATCAAGCCCAATGCTTGCCATGTTGAATTGGGTGCACTCGTAGCCCGACAGCGCGATGGCGTCAGCGAGCTTGGCGCTTGTCTTGCGATCGAAGGTTTTGGCGAAGATGCCGAGCTGGATCAAGTTTCGGTCCATTCAAAGCAGAGCCCGCAATTGTCGCCGTGAAGGCGCGGTGGTCGGGCTTCGATTTCCAATGTTTGCCTGGCGAGTCTTCGTCTAATGGCGTCTTGGTCGCCACGAAGCTCTCAGCGGTTTTCAAGTGCGGCCGAACGACCACTTGACAACGTCTAACACAATCGAACATTATATGACAATAGCGAACATGAACGAACACGGTGAAAACATGGTCGAGACTGAAGCGCAGGATCAGGGCGCATCCCCGAACACTGCCGGCCGGCAGTTGCAGACGGCGCGCCAGAGGGCGTTGCTGGCAATGGTCAAATCGCGTGACTTCATCACCGTCGCAGAGATGGCGGCGCATTTCGGTGTCTCGGAGATGACCATCCGACGCGACCTCAAGGCCCTGGAGAAAGACGGCAGCCTGGAACGCGCCCATGGCGGGGCGATCCTTCCGGAGGCTGCACCGTTGGGGGCCGAGCAGCCGTTTCGGGATCGTCAGGTCAGGAACCAGGAGGAAAAGCGAAGGATCGTCGCCGCCGCTGCTCGCCTGATCCGCCAGCACGAAATGATCGGGCTCGATGTCGGCACCACGACGCTGATGCTGGCAAAGGAGATTGTCGGCTTTCCCAATCTGCGCGCGGCGACAAACAGCCTGCGTGTCGCCATGACGCTGGCCGACAGCCTGGTCTCGGTTTTTGTGCCGACCGGGCAGGTCCGGCCGCTCGAAATGTCGATCACCGGCGGGCGCGCCATCCGCGAGCTTGCGAACTATCGGTTCGACAAGACATTCCTCGGCCTGTCGGCGCTCGACGAGACCGGCCTCTATGACTTCTCGATCGAAGACACCGAGGTCAAGCAGGCCTTCGTCGCCCAATCGAACCAGGTGATCGCCCTCGTCGATAGCAGCAAGTTTGGCAAGACCTCGACGGTCCGCCTTGGCGGGCTGGAGATGCTTGACGTTCTGGTCACCGACGCGGCGCCACCACCGGCTCTCGCCCGTGCCTTGAAGGAAGCGCAGGTAGAGCTCGTCATTGCGGGGGATGAGCGCCGCTGACGGGAGGGAATGAGGCATCAGCCGGCCCAGCTGGTCGGCATCATATCTTCCACAATCAACCACAAAAGGGGAACGGGAATGATAAGACTCTTATTGGCAGCAACGTGCCTTGCTGCGACGACCTTCTCTATCGGCGGCGCGCGCGCGCAGAACGTGACGCTGACGATCGAAAGCTGGCGTACCGACGACATCGCGATCTGGCAGGACAAGATCATTCCCGCGTTCGAAAAGGCGCACCCGGGGATTACAGTGCGCTTTTCGCCGACCGCGCCGACCGAATATAATGCCGCGCTGAATGCGAAGCTTGACGCCGGCTCGGCCGGCGACCTCATCACCTGCCGCCCATTCGACGCATCGCTTGCGCTCTATGACAAGCGGCAACTCGTCTCCTTGAACGATCTTCCAGGGATCGACGACTTCTCGCCCGTCGCGAAGGCCGCATGGACGACCGACGACGGCAAGACGACGTTCTGTGTTCCGATGGCCTCCGTCATCCACGGCTTTATCTATAACGCAGATATCTTTGGCCAACTGGGACTTGCCGCGCCGAAGACGAATGAGGAGTTCTTCAAGCTCCTCGAGGCGATAAAGACCGACGGGCAATCCGTGCCAATGGCGCTGGGCACCGTTGATCAATGGGAAGCAGCCACGATGGGCTACCAGAACATCGGTCCGACCTACTGGAAGGGTGAAGAGGGCCGGCTTGCGCTCGTCGCTGGCAAGCAGACGCTCAGCGACGCAGGCTGGATGGAACCGTATCGCGTTCTCAATCGCTGGAGCGATTATCTTGGCGATGGCTTCAAAGCCCAGACCTATCCTGACAGCCAGAACCTGTTCACGCTCGGCCGCGCCGCTATCTTTCCGGCCGGCTCCTGGGAAATCGGCCTGTTCACCCAGCAGGCGCAGTTCAAGCTCGGCGCCTTCCCGCCGCCCGTCGCTTCCGCTGGCGACACCTGCTACATCTCCGATCATCCCGACATCGGCCTTGGGCTGAATGCCGCCTCTAAAAACGCCGAGGCCGCCCGCACTTTCCTGACCTGGGTGGCCTCGCAGGAGTTCGCGACGCTCTATTCCAACGCGCTGCCAGGCTTCTTTGCGCTTTCCAAGCATCCGGTCAAACTCGACAATGAGCTTGCCAAGACGTTTCTCTCCTGGCGCAATGATTGCCAGTCGACGATCCGCTCCACCTACGCGATCCTCTCGCGCGGCACGCCCAATCTCGAAAACGAAACCTGGAACGCGTCCGCCAACGTCATCAATGGCGTGGAGACCCCGGAGGCTGCCGCCAAGCGCCTGCAGGATGGCCTCGCAAGCTGGTACAAGCCTGCGAAATAGCACTCGCGAACTGGACGAGGTGGCGGGCGCATAGACGCCCGACGCCTCGGCTCGGCCCATTGACCTATCTTCGCCACGGAGCACGTGGAATCCATGTCTTCAGCAAAGTCCGACCGTCCGCCGTCGCCGCGGTGGCACATAGCGGTGTTTCTGGCGCCGGCACTGTCCATCTATAGCGCCTTGATGGTTATCCCGCTGGCTTCGACCCTCAAGCAGTCCCTCTATAACCACGTCGACGACACGCTTGCCTTCGTCGGTTTCGACAATTTCAGCAAGCTTCTGCTCGACCCGACCTGGGCGACCAGCTTCTGGAACGCGCTGTCAAACAACCTGGTGTTCTTCGTCATCCACATGCTGCTGCAAAACCCGATCGGGATTGCCTTGGCGGCGCTTTTGGCCAACCCGAAGCTGAGACTGGTGCGGTTTTATCGCACGGCAATCTTCGTGCCGACCATTCTTTCCTTCGTCATCGTCGGTTTTGTCTGGAAGCTCATCCTGTCTCCGCTATGGGGTGTTGCGCCCTCCATCATGAAGGCGATCGGGCTCGGCGGGCTTTTTGCGCCTTGGCTCGGTCGCGAGGACAGCGCCCTCATCGCGCTCTCTCTCGTTTCGGTCTGGCAGTTCGTCGGCATGCCGATGATCCTCATCTATGCCGCGCTTCTGTCCATCCCGGACGAGGTGCTGGAGGCGGCCGAATGCGACGGCGTCACGGGATGGAGCCAGTTCTTCAAGATCAAGCTGCCGCTGATCCTGCCAACCATCGGCATTGCCTCCATCCTGACCTTCGTTGGCAACTTCAATGCGTTCGACCTGGTCTATGTCGCCCAAGGGGCGCAGGCCGGCCCGAACTATTCCACCGATCTGCTCGGCACGTTCCTCTACCGCACCTTCTTCGGCTTCCAGCTGCAGTTGGGGGACACCTATATGGGGGCAACGATCGCGTCGATGATGTTCCTGCTCATCCTGTTCGGGGTCTGCACCTATCTCTTCTTCGTGCAGCGCCGTCTGCAGAGGTACCAACTATGATGTTTAGGTCTCGTTCAGATCTCGTGCGCGGGATCGGTGCCCATGCTGCGCTCGGCGGCTACACGCTGATTGCCCTGTTTCCCGTCGCCCTCATCGTCATCAACGCCTTCAAAAGCAGGGCTGCGATCTTCAGTGAACCGCTGATGCCGCCGACGCCCAAGAGCTTCTCGCTGATCGGCTTCGAGACGATTTCCGCGCGCGGGGATTTCATCTCCTACTTCATCAATTCGGCGACGGTGACCGGAGTATCACTTGCCCTCATTCTGCTGTTCGGCGCGATGGCAGCCTTTGCCCTTTCCGAGTATCGGTTCCGCGGCAATGCGCTGATTGCTCTTTATGTCGCGCTCGGCATCATGATCCCGATCCGCCTCGGTACGGTTGCCATCCTGCAGCTGGTGGTCAGTGCCGGGCTCGTGAACAATCTCGTCGCCCTCGTTCTCGTCTACACCGCCCAAGGGCTGCCGCTTTCGGTCTTCATCCTCACCGAGTTCATGCGGCAGATCTCGGCGGATCTGAAGGACGCAGGGCGCATCGACGGTTTGTCGGAATACAAGATCTTCTTCACACTCGTCCTGCCGCTGGTGCGGCCGGCAATCGCGACAGTGGCCGTGTTCACGATGATCCCCATCTGGAACGACCTCTGGTTTCCGCTCATCCTTGCACCAGCCGAACAGACTAAGACGATCACGCTCGGTGCACAGGTCTTCATCGGCCAGTTCGTCACCGACTGGAATGCGGTGTTGGCTGCTTTGACGCTCGCAATCGTTCCGGTCCTCATCCTCTATCTTCTCTTCTCTCGCCAGCTCGTGCGCGGCCTGACCGCCGGCGCCGTCAAATAGGGCACAAAGGTATCGCCATGACCGCATCAGAACTTGCCCTGCAGATCAAGGGACTGCACAAGAGCTTCGGTGACTTCCACGCGCTCGATGACATCAACCTCGACATCAGGAGCGGCGAGTTCGTCGTTTTCGTCGGCCCATCCGGTTGCGGCAAGTCAACGCTGCTACGCATCATCGCCGGGCTTGAACACGCCTGCGCCGGCGACATCACCATTGCTGGCCGTCGGGTCAACGACGTCGAGCCTTCGAGGCGCGACATTGCTATGGTGTTTCAATCCTATGCGCTCTACCCGCACCTTGATGTCAGGGGCAATCTTTCGCTCGGTTTGAAACAGGCCAGGAAGCCCGCATCGTTCATCGAGGCTCAGGTCGGGAAGGCGGCAAAGATGCTTGCGCTCGATGAGCTCCTGCACCGGCGCCCGTCGGAACTATCGGGTGGTCAGCGCCAGCGGGTGGCCATCGGCCGGGCGCTGGTGCGAGAGCCGCACTTGTTTCTTCTCGACGAACCGCTGTCCAATCTGGATGCTGCGCTGCGCGTCAACACAAGGCTGGAAATCGCCCGTCTCCACAGGGACACGGGCAAGACGATGATCTATGTGACACACGACCAGATCGAGGCCATGACGCTCGCCGATAAGATCGTGGTCATGAACAAGGGCAGGATCGAGCAGATCGGATCGCCCATGGAACTCTACCGGCATCCGGCGAACACCTTTGTCGCCCGCTTCATCGGTTCGCCGCAAATGAACCTCTTTCCCGGTTCGAAGGTTGGAATGCGCGACGTGCGCCTTGTCGGCATAAGGCCCGAGCACCTGGCAATCACGACCAATGACGGCCCGCTCCAAGGCGCCGTCAGCCACGTCGAACACCTCGGGGCCGATACCAACGTTTACATCGAGGTTGCCGATATCGGCCTGATTGTTGCGCGCGTGTCCGGTGATGTCGAAGCAAGGGCGGGTGACTTCCTCCGTCTCGAGATGAGGCCGGATCGTGTCCACCGGTTCGACGAGCAGGCCAGGCGCTTCAGCTAGTCAGCGTTGGTCGGGCTCGAGTCCGCCAAACGAAGTGCGCGATATCGTGCAAAAAAAGTTGTAGAAGACTGCCCAGGTCAAGCGGCGCCGCCGCGCCGGGAGTCGGTGCACGCCAGCAGCACTGCTTACACACCGCTAAGTTCTCAGTCTTATTTGCCGATCAGACGAATGCGCGATAGTGTGCATATTGGTCTTGACTGCACGAACGTGTGCATATTTTATGAAGCGGTTGAAAACGCAAGTCGGTGGGCCGGTCACTCCTGCTCACGGCTGGATAACTGGGGAGCAATCCGATGAAACGACTATTCGCCTGGGCCCTGATGCTGACCGGCATCACGACCGCCCAAGTTTCCGCGGCCGATGTGAAGCTCAAAGCCGTCTTTATCGCGCAGGCGGCTTACAATGAGCAATCCGTCCGGGAGATGACCGACGATTTCCAGAAGCAGAATCCGGGCATCGCGGTCGACCTGGAATTCGTTCCCTATGAAGGGCTCCACGACAAGATCGTTCTCGCGCAAGGCTCCGGTGACGGTTATGACGCGGTCCTGTTCGACGTGATCTGGCCCGCCGAATTCGCCCAGAATGAGGTTCTGGTCGACGTCACCGATCGCATCACCCCTGAGATGAATGCAGGGGTGCTTCCCGGCGCCTGGACCACCGTGGAGTACAAGGGCCGACGCTATGGCATGCCGTGGGTGCTCGACACCAAGTACCTGTTCTACAACAAGGAGATGCTGGCGAAGGCAGGCTTCGATGCGCCGCCCAAGACCTGGGCAGAACTCATGAACCAGGCCAAGGTCATCAAGGAGAAGAAGATCGTCGAGCATCCGGTCGTCTGGAGCTGGGCGCAGGCGGAAGCAGTCATCTGCGACTATGGCACGCTGCTTTCGGCCTTCGGCGGCAAGTTCCTCGATGACAAGGGCAACTCGGCATTCCAGAGCGAGGGCGGACTGAAGGCGCTCGACTATATGGCGGCCTCGATCAAGGACGGCACGACCAACCCGAACTCGCGCGAATATCTCGAGGAGGACGTACGCCGTGTCTTCCAGGACGGCGAAGCCGCTTTCGCGCTCAACTGGACCTACATGTTCAATCTCGCCAATGACCCGAAGCAGAGCAAGGTCGCTGGCAAGGTCGGCGTCGTTGCCGCTCCAGGTGTCGATGGCATCACCCAGGCATCTGCAGTCAATGGCTCCATGGGCCTTGGCATCACCAAATCGAGCAAGCATCCGGAAGAAGCCTGGAAGTACATCACTTTCCTGACGTCGCAGGCGACCCAGAACAAATATGCCAAGCTGAGCCTGCCGATCTGGGCAAGTTCTTACGATGACCCGGCCGTGATCGAAGGCCAGCAGGAAATGGTCGCCGCTGCCAAGGTCGGCCTGCCCCTGATGTATCCGCGACCGGCGGTGGTGAAATATCAGGAATTGTCGCTGCTTCTGCAGGTGGCCATTCAACGAACACTCTTCGATCAGGCCTCTGCGGACCAGGCGCTGGTTGAGGCTGCGAGCTCCTTCCAGCCCTGAAGGGGCTGGCGGGCCGCCGACAAGGCGGCCCGTCAGCCATGCAATGCGGCAACCGTCGGCTCGTCTCCGTGCGACCACAGTCGAAGCACTCCTGTGACCCTGCCGTCGCCAGAGCGCCCAAATTCCTGGAAAATTTGCCGTGCTCATCCGATCAGCCGGCGTCCAGCATCTCCATAAGGACACGATCATGAACCAACCGAGCGGGCGCGAGGCCATTGAATCCGAGATGGCCCGTCAACAAGGTGATGCCCTTGCCTCCTACGAGGCGGCAAGAGCGGGCGCGGCGGAGATTGCATCCTCGCTCCGGACGACCGGCCAGTTGGTGCTGCTCGGGATGGGCGGCTCGCACTGTGTCGGCCGAACCGTCGAGCCGATCTACCGGACTTTCGGCATTGATGCGGTGGCGCAGACGTTCTCGGAGCAGCTCGACACGGCGCGGCCGTTGAAGGGAAAAACCGTCATTGCGACCTCGCAATCGGGCGAAAGTGCCGAAGCCGTCCGCTGGCTGAGCGAGGCCGCTGAACGGGACGATTGCTTCGGCATGACGATGGAAGCGGGCTCGACCCTGGCAACAAGCGTTCCCTCTGTGATCGGATGCGGCGGCACCGAGATTGCGGTCGCGGCCACGCGCAGCTTTACCATCGCATTTGCCCAGCACCTCGCCATTCTGGAGGCGCTCGGCGCCGACCCCGTGCAGGCGCTTGCCGCCTTATCCAAGTCGCACCCGGTCTCGCCTGACGAGGCGTTGGCGCATTTCTCCAAGGTCTCTGCCGTGATCACCTGCGGCCGCAGGATGCGCGGTCTGGCTGAAGGACTGGCGCTCGGGATCGCCGAACTTGCAAGGCTGCCCTCCTTCTCGATCGAAGGCGGCCAGATGCGGCATGGACCGCTTGAAATGCTTGGACCCGATCGCGGCGTCATTCTGCTTCGATCCTCGGAAACCGGCGGAGAACGTTTTGCCGGTCTGACGGCGGCGGTTCGCAAGTGCAATTCGCCTGTTATCGTGTTCGACTGTTCAGGCGGGGAGCCGATCGGTGATGCCATCAACATCCGCCTGCCCAGGAGCTCGGATATGGCGGCGATCTTCTTTCTCCTGCCGGTTCTCCAACGCTTCATGCTGGAATTTGGCAGCCGGCACGTGGCGAATGTCGGCACGCCGATGCATATCGCCAAGGTCACACGCGTCGAGTAGGGCATATTGCACCGTCGTCGCGCCATCCCGCAGCATGAGCCAGAGCGTACTGCACGAGGAACAAGCGCCTTGGAGCGCCAGCAAACGGCGCGGCCTTTGGACCGGACGGTTAGTCGCGCGACAGCGAACGGGCGACACGGGGAGAGCAGATAGGAACCGAGATGACGTACCCGGAAAATGTCGCGATCGATGCTGCGACTGGGGCGATTGCGCCGATGGTCGAGCACTACGAAAAGCGCCTCGCTGATCTCAGAGACGTCTTTTCCGACAGGCAAGCCGTCGACCGGATGCTTGCCGAAGATCAAAATATCCTCGTTTATCAGGTCCGGGCCTTCAAGAGAGAGGGATGCGACTTATGGTTCGGCACGACAACCATCGAGCCGGGCCAGGTCGGGCGCGAATATTTCATGACCCGCGGTCATTTCCACAAGAGGCGCGACATGGGGGAGGTGTATTACACTCAGGCTGGCGAGGGATTGCTTCTCCTGCAATCGCGAGACCGCCAGATTGAGACCATGGAGATGCGGCCGGGCACCTCATCGCTTATTCCCCCAGATTGGGCGCACCGCTCAATCAATGTTGGCACCGATCCCCTCGTCTTTGTCTGGGTGTGCAACATCGAGGCTGGCAACGACTACGGCGAGATCCTCGAAAAAGGGATGCTGAGACACGTTATCGCGGGCGCCGCAAGCCCCGAGATAATCGACCCGCTCGCTTGACGTCACGCCCGATAGCGTCGTCACACCAGGTCGAGCGCCTCCTGCGGGGAGAGAATCCGCGCTTCCTTCGGCTTCCTGAGTACGGCCGTTGCAACCCGGCTGCCCAGCCTTGCTGCATCCGACCACCCCATCCCCTTCGATAGCCCGTACAAAAGCCCGGCGTTGAAACTGTCGCCGGCGCCGGTTGTGTCGGCGCAGGCAACAGGCTCCGTCGCATGACGGAAATATTCCCCGCCGGGACCGACGCCCGCACATCCCTCCTTGCCGAGCTTGGCAATCAGCCAACCGCCGCAGAGTTTACCGACATGCTCCAATGCGTCGTCGACATTGCTGCACCCGCTGATGGCGACAAGTTCCTGAGCGTTGGGAATGAAACAGTCGACGATCGCCAGGTAAGATCTCAGATCTGCCAGGACGGCTTCAGACCAGCCGAACTGATCGGAACCGGGATCGAAGAAGCTGAGCGCGCCTGACGCCTTGATCAGTCTGAGCTGACGCAGCGTGCTCTTCTGAAGCGCCGGCGTGGTAAAGTAGCCGGTCAGAAGCACGAGATCTGACTGGTAGGCCGAATGGGCGATATCCTCGAACGCAAAATGCTCCAGATGGCCGCGTGCCGCAATGAAGCTTCGATCCTTGGCATCCGACTCGAATGCAAGTGAAATCGTCGTTGGCAATTCCGGCACGACTTTAAGCAACGAGAGATCGACGCCGGCTTCCGCGAGGCCTGCTCTCACCGCGCGGCCGACAACATCGTCACCGATCGTGGCATGCAGCTGAACAGCTGCACCCATCGAAGCCAGGACAGCCGCCGTTGTTCCAGCGGCCCCGCCCGCACGGAAACAGATGGAATCGACCAGCATTTCCGCGCCTGGCGCCGGCCATTCGTCGACCGCTCTCGACACGATATCGGCCGCGACATTGCCGATGACAGAAATTGTTTTCAGCATGGAAAGACGTCCGCTTCTTCTGGCAGGATTGCCGGGGAGACCAATGACCAAGCTCTGCTCGGAACTACAGTCGCAGCCCTTGCGAAGCCTCGAAGAAATGCAGTCCTTGGGGCGCGATGCTGAGCCGGACCATCTGCCCTGGCTTGACGTCAATGCTCGCGGGCGCCGTCAGGATCAGGTCCTGCCCCCCGACGCGTGTCGAGATAAGTTGCTCTGGACCGGTCAGCTCGACGAGATTGACATTGGCTTCGATCTCAATGCCGGAGGCCGAGCCGTTTGCGCCGACACCGATTGCCTCCGGCCGGACGCCGATCACAATCTCCGAAGATCCAGCCGATCCCCTGAAGTCGAATTCGATCGGGCAGGTATCGCCCCGAAATCGGCCGTTCAAGACCTTCCCCGCAATGAAGTTCATTGGCGGCGAACCGACAAAGTCGGCGACACGCATCGTTCTTGGCTGGTCGTAGATCTGTGAGGGCGTTCCCTGCTGTTCCACCTGTCCGTTATGCATCAAGACAAGTTGGGTGGCCAACGTCATGGCCTCGACCTGGTCGTGCGTCACATAGACGATCGTCGTTCCGAGGATACCGTGCAGTCGCTTGATCTCGTGGCGCATCTCGGATCTCAGCCGCGCATCGAGATTGGAGAGCGGTTCATCGAACAGGAAGAGCTTTGGTTTGCGCACCAGTGCCCGACCGATGGCCACGCGCTGACGCTGGCCGCCGGAGAGTTGAGCGGGCTTGCGCTCGAGCAAACTCTCGATGCGAAGCAACTTTGCCACTTCCGCCACTGCCTTTTCCCGGTCGGCGCGTGGCACGTTGCGCATTTCCAGGGGGAACGCGATGTTACGGGCCACAGACAGGTTTGGGTAAAGGGCGTAGGACTGGAACACCATGGCGATGTCGCGATCCTTGGGATGGACGCCGACGATGGATTTGTCATCCAGTCGCACGTCGCCCGAGGTCGGCTCGGCTAGCCCGGCGATGATGCTGAGCAGCGTCGACTTTCCGCATCCGGAAGATCCGAGCAGCACCAGGAACCCACCATCGTCAAGAGCGATGTCAACGCCCTTGAGAACCTGTAGGGTTCCGTACTCCTTCTTGATCTGGCTAATCGTTAGAGCTCCCATTGATCCTCCCGAAGCGGATTGTGGCTGTAGGCGTTTGGGCTCATCCCTTCACTCCGCCCTGGGTGAGCCCGGAGATCAGTGCCTTTTGCAGGACGAGACCGATGAAGACCGGCGGAAGGGCAGCGATGACGCCGGCTGCGGCGATGGCCCCATAATTTGTCTCTCTCCCACCGGAAATTTCTGCGATCGCAACCGTGACGGTCTTTGCCTGGACGCCTGACGTGAAGAGAAGGGCGTAAAAGAACTCGTCCCAGGCGAGCAAGAGCGCGAAGATGGCCGCCGTTGAGATGATCGGCGCGATCAGCGGAATGCTGATCAGCCTCAGCATCTGATCAAGCCTGGCCCCATCCATCGAGGCGGCGCTCTCGATTTCTCCCGGCAGCGCATCGAAGCCGGACTTGATCAGCCAGGTGGTGAATGGCGCCAGGATCGCGAGATAGATCGCGGCAAGCCCCAGAACCGAATTGAGCATTCCGAGGCGGGCGAGCACCATATAGAGAGGGACGGCTAAAGCCACGGGCGGCAGCATATAGAGCAACACCACCACGCTGAGCGACCACCCCATGGACCGTACCCGCGACACCACCCATGCGGCAGGAACGGCGACGATGAGCGCCAGCAGCGTCGCGGCGCCGGAGGCGCGAATGCTGTTGAACAGCGCCGAGAGGAAATCGCGTCCCTTGCCGCCGGTATAGTCGAGCAGCTGATGGTAGTTGGAGAAGTCCACCTCGGAGGGCCACCACCGAAGCGGCTTCTGCGATAGAGCCTCTGCGGGCGAGATGCTCATGATGACCAGCCAGATAAACGGCGCAACGACGATCAGAAAGACGACGTTGGCCGCGAGGTAGGTCAGGACGGTGGCTAGGGTCGATCGCCGCTCCATTACTTCATCTCCTCGGTGCGCCGCACAAGGCGGGCGTAGAACACGGCAAGCATGGTGATGATCAGCGTGACGATCAGGGCCAGCGACGCGCCTGAGCCGGCCCGCTGGAAGGCGAATGCTTCCTGATAGACCAGGAGCGACAGCGTGCGGGTGGCGTTCGCCGGTCCGCCTCGGGTCAGCACCCAGACGATGTCGAAGACCTTGAAAGCTTCGATTGTTCTGAGAACGACGGCGACCATCAATGGCCCGGCGAGATAGGGCAGGGTGACGTAGCGGAAGCGCCTGATGACGCCGGCGCCGTCGATCAGCGCGGCTGCCTGAATATCGCGAGGGACCGCCTGGAGTGCTGCGAGCGAGATCAGCGCGACGAGCGAGAAGTTCTTCCAGACGTCGGCGACGATGATCGCCCAGATCGCCGAGTCCGGCTGGCCCAGCCACGACTGGTAGCTGTCGAGGATGCCAAGCTGCGTCAGAGCTGCGTTGAGCGCGCCGTATTCAGGATTGTAGATCAGCCGCCACAACATGGCGTTGACCACTGTCGGCAGTGCCCAGGGCAAGATCATCACGGCGCGCAAAAATGTCCGGCCGACAAAGTGCTGCTGCAGCAACAGTGCCGTGAGCACCCCGAGCACGATCTCGGCGCTGACCGAGACGACGGTGAAGATCGCTGTTGTCGTCAAGGCGTGGAGAAAATCGGAGCGCGACAGAAGCTTGGCGAAGTTGTCGAGACCGACGAAATTGCCGGTGCTGCCGATCAGCCGGGCGTCCGTCAGCGACAGCCGGATGGTATCGACCAAGGGGTAACCGATCACAGCCGCCATCACAATCATGAGCGGCAGGGCCAACAGCCATGCTTGGCGGGGAATCCAGGCGGTATTCAAGTTCGGTCCACCCTAAACAAAGTTCAAACGGATAAAGGCTCGAAGGGATGGCGCAGCAGGGCCGCGCCATCCCCCCGGGAGGGCGGACCGCTATTGCAGTCCGCGTCTTACACCCTCGATTTCCAGCGGCGCTGACCTGCCCCCACGCGCCAGATCAAGCCTCGCCAGGTCACGGGGTGTAAGGTAGCGGCGCGCGGCAGGCTGCCTGAGCACTTCTGAAGCAAGGGCGGTCGCCAGATGCGCCGATGCGACCCAATCGAGCCCGCGGGAAAGGCCCAGGGCCAGCCCCGCATTGAAGCTGTCGCCAGCGCCCGTCGTGTCAGGCGCCTCCACGGGGTCAGGGCGGATTGCGGCAGGCGTGCCGCCGCCCGTGTCGGCGACAAGGCAGCCCTTTGCCCCGGTTTTGACGACGATGCAGCCATCGAAGCGGCGCCTTAGCCTTGCCAATGCATCGCCCACGTCGGTGCAGCCCGTCAAAGCGAGAAGCTCCGCCTCGTTGGGCAGGAAGCAGTCGCATTCCTCGAGAATCGAGCACAGCATCTCGCGCACCGCATCGGACCAGCCAAACTGGTCCGAGCCGGGATCGAAAAGGACGATACTGCCATTTCGGCGAGCCCGGCTGGCGAGCCCGGCAATGTCGGCCTGTAAGGCCGGTGTCGTGAAAAAGCCGGTCAGCAGCGTAATTTCAGCCGTGAGCGCCTCGTCGGCCAAATCGTATTTCGAAAAGGCCTCCATGTGTCCGCGTGAGGTCAGGAAGGAGCGCTCCCGCTCGGCAGCCTCGAGCGCGACCGTGATACTCGTCGGCAGCTCGACCTCGCGGATGTCGGAGGTCTCAACGCCAACCTCCGCAAGCATCGAGCGGATGACCGCGCCGATCGGATCTCGACCGAGCGTGCCGAACAGGCGAACCGGAGCTCCGGCGGCCGCCAGCACCATCCCGGTGACACCCCCGCTACCGCCCGGCCGAAAGCTGACATCGTCGACGAACCTTTCCTCGCCCGGCGGAGGCAAGGCCGCTACTGGCCGCAGCACGAGGTCAGCCTGGACGTTGCCGATCACCGCCACCGTTCTTGACTGGTCTCGCATCACTTTTACGCGCTTTTCCGCTGATCAGGCTCTTCGCGAGCCGTGAGCGCGTTGACCGTTTCGACGATCTCCAGCGCCTTGAGACCATCGCGCGCGTTGGGCTCGACGGCGCTTCCCTCAAGAATTGCCGCAGCGAAGGCCTCGACTTGCAGCTTGTAGGCGTCGGTGTCGCCGTAGATCGGCTCCTCATAGCTGGATTGTTCGGAACGGAAGATGCGCACGCGGCTTGCCGCCCGGGAGAATGGGAAAGGTATCTCGGCGCTGATATGCCCCTTGCTGCCGTAGATCTGGAAGCCCTCGGTCCATTCGGCATGAACGCTGGCGGTAATCTCGAAAGAGGCGGCGGCGCCGGCATCCGTGGTCGCGATGCCGTGCCAGGAGTGATCAACGCCGTCAACGGCCATGGTCGCGGCCGACACCGTGAGCTCGCCGAGCAGGAAGCGCATCAGGTCGAACGTATGGATGCCATGGGTCGCCAGAAGGTGGGTCTTGCGGTTAGCCGCCTTGAGCGCCGTTTCCCGGTTGCGAACGTCCTGGTCGACAAGCATCGCAGGAAACAGCGTGGCTTCGATCGGTGGACGCAGTTCGGACATGACCCGATACCAGCAGCGCGCACTCAGGATGCGGCCAATCCCGCCCTCGGCGATAACCTGCTGCGCCCGCGCAATGCCGGGATCAAACCGCTTCATGCTGCCGACCTGCAATTGGAGCCCCGTCTTGCCCAGAACCTCGATCAGCGTCTTCGCTTCCGCAGCGGTCACGGCGACCGGCTTTTCGACAAGCACATGCCTGCCCGCCTGAAGTGCGGCGATTGATACCGGCACGTGGAAGCGGTCCGGAATGGCAATCAGCACCGCGTCGATGTCGGCGTTTAGAAACTCCTGCTGGTCGGTGTAAGCCGGAACACCGAGCCGCAAGCCCGCGCCCTTGGCCAGCAACCCACTTGGATCGAACACCGCCGCCAGCTCCACGTTCCTGGCCTTCTGAACGGCCGGAAAATGCGCCGCCTGGGCGATACGCCCGCAGCCGATCACGCCGAGTTTCAGCTTCTCTTTTGTCACTTCGTCTCTCCGGAACGATTGATCGAACTTGTCCGGGACTATGAAGCATGCGCGATATCGTGCAGTCAAGTGGGAAATGCACGATAGTGTGCAGTTTTTCCGAAGGCAGGAAGCCGGCAGATGGGCATCAGCAAGCGAGATCAGGCGCGAAAAGATTACGAGGGCGGCGGATGCAAGGCTCAAAAGGTCCAAGTCTTACGTCCGGCAGGCGAGAGTTCCCTTGAAGATGACGCGCCGGTCCGATCCGCGGACATCGCGATCCACGGGGCGAAGAATCACGGACGCTCCAGGTGTCGACACCCTCGACGGAAGATGGCGTAACTAGCGGCGCCCTCGCGTAGGATGGAATTCTGACCGTTGGTCGCAGAGTGGGTGGGGAGAGTGAACGTCGACCCGTATATGGGTTGAAATCTAACGCCAGTTAGACCTCGACGATCTTCAGTTTCTTGCCAAATGCCCTTCGCTGTTCTGGCGTGACGCGGCTATCAGTGATAATTTGCGAGAGTTCTTCGATGCCGCAGACCCTTGCGAAGGATCTTTTCCCCAACTTGGAACTGTCGGCGACCAGGACTGCGCAGTCGGCTGCCCGGATCATCGCCTGTTTCACCGGAACTTCGATGACATTGACGTTGCTTACACCAAGTTCCACATCCACCGCCTCCGCTCCGATGAAGGCAATATCAACGTGAATCTTGCTGATGTAGTCGACGGTGTTTGGACCGACCAGCGTGTAAACTGTATTGACCTGAACGCCACCCGTGACATGCAGGTTGATGTTGCTGCTGTCCGAGAGCAGCAGAGCAATCTGGAGATCATTCGTGATGACGGTCAGGTTCTGCTTCGATTTGAGGCTATTGGCCACATGCCACGTGGTTGAGCCGCTGTCGACAAGAACGGTCTGGCCATCCTTGATCAAGCTCGCTGCGTACTCACCAAGATGGCTCTTGGCCGATGACCGAAACTGCCGCCGCGGCTCATAGGGATAGTCGAAGCTTCCCTTGCTCTCGGCCGGAAGGAAACCTCCCTGTGTGCGAAGGACCAGTCCATCTGCTTCCAACCGGGCGAGATCGCGTCTGATCGTCGAGCTGTCGACGCCAAATTCATCCTCGATCACCTTAGAGGGCACATAGCCGGTCTTGCGTGCGCGCTCGACCATCATGCGGCGCCTCTCGGAAGCGTTAGTCATAGGGGCTCTCTTCGAATCCTTTTGCACGTTTTCGTGTATCCAGCAGCATTTGTCCATAATGGCACGCCGTCAAGCGCGCAATGGCTGCCACAATGCGATCACGGCCGTTCCATTGAGGAGATGGGCCGTCGCCGCTCGGGTACTTCCCGTGCCGGGTCAAGGTGAGACGCCGCTCAGGCCTGAGGGCGACTAGCATGCTGTTTGGGCACGTCGCATTCGACCAATTGCAGGAATCGTTGGTTGCGAGCCCGCGCAACCAACGCAGAGCCGAATTCGATTCCGACTCATGGAGCCGAGCTTCATACCGTCACGTCTGTGAAAATATCAATAGATCTCAGCCACGCGATCGCGGTTACCGCCGTCCGCCTCTTGATCCTCGTGATCCCGCTTCATTAACGACAGGCCGCCCATAGCCGCGGCCGGCGACAAGTTGAGATTGCCCGCCACCATGCTGCCCTGGTTGGTCGGCGCGATCGCGCCCTTTGCAACGATACCGGAAGGGGAGGTGCTCGACTGGGGTGCGCTCTATCCGAGAAGCGAGCTCGGTGCGCCCGCCGAGTTCTCGGGCCTGGCCTTTGCCGGGCGACGATGGCGGCGATGCGATTCGCCGGCGATCATGTACGCGACCTCTTCGGCGCCGTGAAGACGCTCCGCATCTCAGCCCTCATGGCCATCATCGGTTTCCTCATCGCGGGTCTAGCACCGAGTGCCACGGTCGCGATCCTCGGCTTTGCCGTGGCCGGCTTCGGCATTTCGAACATGGCGCCGATTGCCTTCTCGGCCGGTGGCAATAATCCGGGTGTTGGCCCGGGCGTCGGTCTCGCGTCGCCACCACGCTGGGCTACTCCGGTATGCTCGTGGCGCCGGCGCTGATCGGCTTCATAGCTGGGGCGCACCGGTTTTTCCATGGCCTTCGCCTGGCTCCCGTTGCTATTCATCGTCGTCTTGGCTCTGTCGCACTACGTCGTTTATGCGGATCGCGGCCGGGACGCCGGACGCCGACAATAGAGTTCGCTCCGTTCCCTCCTGTGGCTGCGTAATGCTGTGGAACACAGCGTCGGTGGCGACGCTGACGCGAATTGGAATATGCTTCACGGTTGTCATGGTTGCTTTGGTTAACAAGGTTGGGTAGGCGCCTATATTCACAGGCATCGAAGGTGAGCACGATGGCACAAAAAGCGCTCTCCAATTCACCAAAGCGTGTCACCAGAACACGCGCGGAAAACCTAAAGACATCATGAAACGGGAGGCGGCCAAGGCTCTCGCGGGCTATGAACTGCCCGCCGGCGCGGAGCTTGCGATTGTCTCCAGAAAGCCGGAGTCGAAAAAAAATCGAAAAAACATTCAGCGGTCGATACGCACAGGTTGCCGAAGTCGTGGCACGCGAGCTTGCCTCGTCGCGTGATGAGGTCAAGCCGGTCGTCGACAAGCGCGCGTTCGAGCCCGACGCGGCCAGCCGCGCAGTCCTTGAAGGCGTTCGCATCGCGCAAGAAGATCTGCGCGAAGCTGGAGCAGCTGCTCCAGAGCATGCAGGTGCCACTCGATCGCGTCATCCTGTTCGATGTTCCTCTAAGCCTCCTTGAAGAGCGGATTGCCAAAAGAGCCGAAGAGTCGCGCGCCACAGGCGCGCCGCCGCGTTCGGATGACAGCCCGGAGGTCCTGAAGAAACGAGTGGGAGAGTTTGTGCGCGCGACGGCGGCGTTGTCGCCATTTTATGAGCAAAAAGCACTACTTCGTCGGGTTGATGCAGCGGAAGACATCGAACGCGTTGCAACTCAGATCCGGGATTTCTTGGAGCTAAACCCAAGGCCCCATCAGCGGCAACCCTGAGCGCGTATATGTTTGCGATGGCTTCTTGTATTCATCCCTTAGGATGGCTCCGGGCTTTTGTCCTGGTGACTGAAGTCTGACATCCTGCGCCACGTCTGCGCATCTCTCGTCGACGAAGCTCCAGTTGTCCTTGTTGCGTCGGCCGAGGTCCGAGAAGGGGAAGCTCGGTCGAGGACAAACCCTGCCTTCAACAATGTTGCATCAAGCGGCGTTGGGGGCCGACCGCACGCGTGACGGCCAATTGAGCAGGGTGGAGGAGACATGGACGCGCAGCGACGCGGAAATGACCTTCCCGGACATGGTCACCGCTGACATCCGTGTTGCCAGACTCGGAAATTCATCCGTCCGGTATGAAATCGGACTCTTTCGAAACGACGAAGAGACCGTGGCGGCCGAGGACTTTTTCGTCCATGTGAACGTCGACCACCTGGCGCGGCGTCCCGTGCATTTCGGGCATGTCGTCAGACGCGTGCTTGAGCCGCTGCTGGGCAGCGATGTGTTCCATAACCGCCAAGGTGGGCTGCTTGGCAAAGAGGTCCGGAATTGGCGGAGCGGTTCGCCAGTGCCGCTAAGGACATCAAAGGACTATTGTAACCTCCCAACAGCACGCAGGCCAAGGCGTAGTCGTCCGTGAACTATCCGTACGCCTCTGATAACGTTCGCTGGTCTTTTATGACGCCGTCGGCAAAGCCATCCAGACCTGCTTCGCGCCTTGCCAAATTGATGGGAAGGAAAACGAGCTTGTCTACGGCTGCCTGTGGACTCGCGATTGGCCGTTGACCGCAGCTTGGCCGTTGACCGCAGCTTGGCGCAGATCGAGGATCACGAGATCGCGATAGCCTTCCAGGTTGTTGGCACGGCTCAGCAAGCGCCTTGCCAACGCCTTCACACCGGCCGCCTGCTTCAACCACAATGACTTTCTTCCGAGATAGTTGGCGTTGTTCCGCCCGGTAGCTCGGAGCTTCAACGCCGCAGTGTGTGCCCTTTTATGAAACGTGAAACCACCAACAGCGATTGACAGATTATCATACAATCTGCCAAGAAGTTGTAGAGGAACACGATGGGAGGAAAATCGGTGTCTCTTAACAAACATCACCAAGCGAAGCTTCCCTACTTTTATCCATTTGGATTCGGCGACGGAAAAATCACTATCCTGTCCGACGGGCCGCTAGCGCTAGGCGACCCAGGAACGAACTTTTTAGGCGTAGACGAAAGCACGGTCAGCGGAATGCTAGAACGCAATTTTCTGCCGACGAACAATGTCGTGCTTGAGCAGAACGTGCCGCTTGTTGAAATAAATGGGAGGACAATTTTGTTCGATACCGGGATGGGTTCCTCCAAGGTTTTTGGCCCTACCACGGGTCGACTCTTAACCAGCCTTGAGGAAGCGGGCCGAGATCCGACGGAGATCGATGCCGTAGTTCTGTCGCACGCTCATATCGATCATATTGGCGGGCTCTGCGATGCGAGTGGCAATCTTAATTTCCCAAACGCCGAGATATTCATCAGTGAGCGAGACTTCACAGACTGGACGGATGGGTCGTCGATCGACTCTTCTTTTCACTTTCAGATCGAAAATGCCCGGAGAAACCTGCTCCCGCACAAGGACCGCACCTTCTTTTTCAAGGATGGGGAGGAGTTCTTGCCCGGTATCCAGGCGATTTCCGCCCCCGGCCACACGCTCGGCCATCACTGCTTTATGATTCAATCCGGAAACGATCGCCTCTGCTTCCTCGGCGATCTTACACATCATCATATCCTATTGATGGAGCGGCCGATGATGGAATTCAAATATGATACGGACCCGAAGTTGTCAGCGATATCTCGTACGCGCGTGCTGGACATGCTTGCGAAAGATCGAATTGCGGTGATGTCCTATCACTTCGCATGGCCGGGTGCTGGTCACGTGGTGCGGAATGGAGACGGATTCCGCTACATCCCGGCTCCAATGCAGTTGCTTGCAAATTGATAGGAATCAGACATGCAAACGCGTTCGGCAATCCTCAGGGAGTCGGGTCTGCCGAAGCCCTACTCCGATTCGAAACCCCTCAAAATCGAGCTTGTGGAACTAACGCCGCCTGGCCCTATGGAGGTCCTAGTCAAGATCAAGGCTGCCGGGGTCTGCCACTCCGACCTATCCGCAATCAATGGCGACAGACCGCGTCCTCTTCCAGTCGCTCTCGGCCATGAGGCATCTGGCGTCGTCGAAGCAACCGGGCCGGGCGTGGAGAACGTCGATGTTGGTGACCACGTGGTCATGTCATTTTTACCGGTCTGCGGTCATTGTTCATTCTGCGTTGAAGGCCGGGCAAGCCTCTGCGAACCGGGTTATGAGGCCAATGCTGCGGGGACGCTTCTGTCGGGCAGCAAGCATATCCGTCTGAAAGGATACGAAATTAACCATCACAGTGGAGTCTCTGCCTTTTCCGAGTATTCTGTTGTGTCGGCGAACTCGGTTGTCAAAGTGACCAAGGATATTGACTTGGCAGAAGCCGCGCTTTTCGGTTGCGCGGTTTTGACTGGCGTTGGAGCGGTGATGAACACCTGCGATGTCCGCCCAGGCCAAAGTGTCGCGGTAATCGGCCTCGGCGGTGTCGGCCTTTCGGCGATCCTCGGCGCCGTCGCGAGTGGAGCTGGCAATATCATTGCGATCGACCTCGTCCAAGCCAAGCTTGACCTTGCCAAGGAGCTGGGGGCGACCAAAACCTTTCTGGCGAGCTCGCCAGACATTGTGGCTCAGGTAAAAAGCGCGACGAGCGGTGGGGTAGATTACGCAATCGAGATGGCTGGATCCAAAAAGGCGTTCGAACTCGCATATGAGATTACCCGGCGGGGCGGGATGACCGCAACCGCAGGACTGGCCAATGTCAATTCCCGTTTCGAGATCTCGCCTTTGCCGTTGGTCGGAGAAGAGAGAACGATCAAGGGGAGCTATATGGGCTCGTGCGTGCCATCGCGCGACATACCCCGGTATATCGAAATGTATCTCAAAGGGAAGCTGCCAGTTGTCAAATTGCTGTCGAGCACCGGTCCCCTTGACGAGATTAACGAAGCGTTTGACCGCCTCGATCGAGCCGAGATCAATCGACACCTCGTCGTTATGAGCTGATATTGGGGGAGACTTCTCTTGCACGAGTGGAAAGCACTGGCCATCCATTATGGCACCGCGCAACGGCCAGTGAGTGATCTGGCGCTTGAGATCAATGACCTTCACGAAGCTGCATCACGCATCGATTATTTCGTGTGGCTAATCCGCCTTCCAAACCGCCTCATCCTCGTTGACACCGGTTTTAACGCCGAGGAGGGGGCAGCCAGAGGACGGACTCTGTTGATCCATCCGGTCGCAGCTCTGAGCCGCCTTGGCATCGAACACAGCGATATTACAGATGTCGTCGTGACGCACCTGCATTACGATCATGCAGGAAACCTTCCAGCCTTCCCCAAAGCTACTTTTCATATCCAGGACCGGGAAATGGCTTATGGCACGGGGCGATGTATGTGCCATGAGCGAATGCGTCGGCCCTTTGCCGCAGAAGGGGTCGTCGACGCGGTTCGGCTCGTTTTCCAGTCAAGGGTTTGCTTCCATGACGGTGAAGCCGAAATCGCTCCGGGATGCAAGTTACACTTGGTGGGCGGGCACTCGAAGGGGCTGCAGGTTGTCACCCTGACGGCAGGCGACGCCTTGCTCGTCATCGCCTCGGACGCGCTTCATTTTCAAAGCTACCTTACGAACGATAACGCGTTTCCTTTATTTGCCGACTACGCAGAGGTAATGGAAGCATATAACAAACTTCGCATTCTCGCGGGGCGGAATGGCCTCATCATTCCAGGGCACGACCCTGTGGTACTCGACAGATTTTCGGCTTTGGCGACGGACCTCCCATTCGCTAGGGTCCTTCTCTAACGGCCATCCGCCCAACCGTTCAGATTTTTCGCTGTTTCGCAGACAATCGGGTTGTCCTACGAAACGAACGCGCGGTATACATTGAACCTGTGGCTTTGGGTTTGAATGTGAATGGGAACGATGGACCTTCAGATTGCGCGTAAGAACGCCTCCTTGCGGATCCAGGTCGAGGATAAGCTCCGGCAGGCAATTTCAAGCGGCCGTTTCCAGCCCGGGCAGCGGCTGGTGGAGCGAGAGCTGTGCGAACTTATCGGGGTCGGCCGAACCTCAATTCGAGAAGCCTTGCGCCAGCTGGAGGCCGAAGGGCTTATAACCAGCTATCCACATCGCGGCCCGGTCGTCAGCACCATCAGCTACGACGAGGCCGTACAGCTCTATAGAGTGCGGGCGCTACTCGAGAGCTTCGCCGGACAGGAGTTCGCCGAAAAAGGTTCGGACGAAGATATCGCTGCTCTGCTCAACACCGTCGAAGAATTTGCGGCTGCTGCTGATCGCGGTTCCTCAACGCGAATCATTGAAGCGAAGACCGCCTTCTACGATTGCTTGATGACCGGCAGTAAGAACGTGTTCGTCAAGCAAATGCTAACATCGCTGCACAACCGTGTCACACTGTTGCGGCTGACGTCGATGACCCAGCCCGGTCGTCTGCAACACAGCGTTTCCGAGATAAGAGGAATCGCTGCCGCTATTCAGCAGCGTGATGGCGAAAAGGCCGCTGCGCTTTGCAAGCAGCATATCGAAACCGCGGCTAAAGTGGCCTTGGACTACCTGAGCAAGAACCCAGTCGAAACCCCAGAGTAAATCGACATAAACCGGCATGTTCGACCGGTTGAGATTGACAGATTGTCTGCCAATCTGCTTACGTTTCCTTGGGAGGGTGAAGCGCGAGCAGGATGGCCTCCCGGCAACGTCATTTTCTTAGGGAGGACCTATGGGCGCCCATGCCGAGCTAAATAAACGCATAGCCCTTGCGATTGATGATCCGGAATTGCCGCGACTGACTCCAGGTCTGACGACACGAATCTCGTTTCATGTTGGATCAGGAGCGTCGACGCTTGCTGTAGAGAACGGACTGGTTGCGTTCGATAGGGCGGTCGGAGATGCTGAGGTTAATCTGAGGGCCGCAGAGGAAGCCTGGGAAAAGGTGATGCAGGTGCCGCCGCCCGCAACCTTTCACTCGTTCACTGCCTTTCAACTAGCCAACCCCGAATTCACACTATCCGGTTCTCCTGTAGCAATCGCTCAAGCCCGCCCGGCTATAGAACGACTGTTCGAAATCGTTGTGGCGTCTCCGCCGATCGTTGTCGCAAAGGTCGATCGAAACATCGAACAGGTGACCGGACGATATAAACAGGTAAACATCGGTGGCGTGGAGCACGACATCTACTACGAGGAAGCTGGAGCAGGGACGCCGATCCTCTTCCTCCATACGGCTGGGGCAGACAGCCGCCAGTTTCTGCCACAACTTTCCGACACCGGGCTCGCTCGCTCGAACCGAATGATTGCAGTTGATCTACCATTTCATGGACGCTCGATGCCACCGTTGAGTTGGGATGGCTCGCCCTATCAGCTCACGAAGGAACTCTATCTGTCCTGGTGCACAGCGATACTTGACCAAATTGTCGGGGACAGAGCAGTTGTCATCGGAGGATCGATGGGGGCTGCGATGAGCATGGTACTAGCCGCGGAGCGGCCGGAACGGTTGCTGGGAGTGATCGCCATAGAACCACCTTTCAGGTCAAAGGGGCGTCGCAATCCTTTTCAGCACAACGTCAATGTTCATGGGTCGCTTCACAACTCAGCCTATGTCCGCGGAATTATGAGTCCACTCAGCCCTCAAGCTGAGCGACGCCGTGCCAGTTGGATCTACTCGCAGGGTGCCCCAGGGGTTTATCCAGGCGATCTTTCCTTCTACAGCGACGAATTTGATGGGGCCGTCGTCGGTCCGAAGATCGACGCCAAGCGAACGCCGACCGTTCTCCTTTCCGGAACATATGATTACTCTGCGACGCCTGCAGACGGAGAAAAGCTCGCGGATCTTATTCCCGGGAGCCGTCATGTCGTCATGGACGGCCTCGGGCATTTCCCAATGTGCGAAAATCCCGATTATTTCCGTAGCTTTTTGGAAGACGCTATTCGGTTCGTCGAAGACAATGCCTAAAAAAGGGGCGGCATGAAAATGCCGCCCCTCCGTTCACTTCACCAAGTGGTTTCCGATCGAAGAACCACCGTCGACAGTCAAGATGCTTCCGGTCGCGAAAGTGGAGCGATCGGAGGCAAGAAAGAGCATTGCTTCAGCGATCTCTTCAGGTGTTCCCATTCGATCCATAGCGGCGCGTGCGTTGAAATCGCTACGAAGTTTCACCGGGTCTTCCGATTCGGCGAAGATCTTTGTGAAATAAGGCGAGTCGATCGTACCAGGGGCGACCGCGTTAACACGGATCCCTTCTTTCGCGTGATCCAAGGCCATCGCCCGCGTTAGCGAAGATATCGCCCCTTTTGACGCGACGTAGGCCGTCCTGTCCGCGATCGCTGAGGTCGCTGTGTAGGAAGTCGTGTTAACGATGGAACCTCCACCATTCCGACGCATCACAGGAATAACATACTTGGCGCAAAGGAAGATACCTTTGACGTTGACTGACATGATTCGGTCCCAAGTTTCCTCAGTGATAGTCACGACATTACCGGTCGTTCCGAAGCCGGCATTGTTGACGAGCACGTCGATCCGACTCCACCTCCCGACAGTCTTCTGAACCATGCTCTCCACGTCCTGAGCCGAAGAAACGTCGACGCGAATACCGAAGGCATTTGGACCGATCTCGCCCGCCACCCTATGCGCTGCGTTTTCGTTGACATCAGCGACGGCTACGTAGGCGCCGTGGTTCGCGAAGAGGAGCGCCGTTGCTCGGCCTATTCCGCTACCTCCCCCTGTGACGATGCAAACTTTTTGATTCAAATCCATCGCGGCTCTCCTCTTATTTCGATGACGTGAGAGAACAGTTTTGCAGACAATCTGTCAATCACGATAAACTGGTTGACAGATTGTCTGCTAATCTGTTTATTCGGCTCTACTGAGTTCGACCGCGGGGGGATGATATGGCCGATACCAGCACCGACGCGCAGTCGGCATTCAAGGCGGCTATGCGCCGGTTCACATCAACCATTTGCTTGATCACGACCGAGCTTGGCGGCGTTCGTCACGGTATGGCTGCGACCGCAGTTCAGTCGGTTACGGCCGAGCCACCGACTGTTCTCGTCTGCATCAACCAGTCTGCTTCGATAAGCCAGCCTTTGAAGGCTTCTGGAAAATTCGCCGTCAACATGTTGCACCTTTCACATGCGGGCCTTGTGCCGCTGTTCAGTGGAAAGCTGAAGGGTGAAGAGCGCTTCCACCACGGCGAGTGGCTGTCTCTCGACGGTATGCCGGTCCTGTCCGATGCGCAGGCCGCGTTTGTCTGTCAGCTAAAGGATGTTGTTCACGTTGGAACCCATGATGTTGTGCTCGGAGAAGTCCTCGAAGCACGGTTCATCGAGTCGATCGCACCGCTTCTCTACGAGAACGGCCAACTCGTCAGGTCGTCGTCCATCAGCGGACCGGCGGCATAACAGGTCGCCTTGACGACCAATCAAACCACTCATGGAGAGCCCAACGGGCGACAAGGAGATAAAGGGTGAGCAACACAGCAACCGCAAGAGTGAATGGACGTGAAATCAGTGAACGCTTTGAGCGTGGGCTAAAGACCAGGCGCGAAGTTCTGGGAGGCGCCTATGTCGATGCGTCGGTCAGCAAGGCAACCGACTTCAATTGGCCGATGCAGGCCCTTGTTACGGAATACTGCTGGGACGAAATTTGGAACCGGCCCGGGCTGGAGCGCAAGCAGCGCAGCATTCTTAATCTAGGAATGATCTCGGCACTCAATCGTCCCCATGAGCTGAAGCTGCATGTTCGCGGGGCGATCAACAACGGTCTTACCAAAGAAGAGATCCGGGAGATTTTCCTCCAGGTTTCTATCTACTGCGGTGTTCCTGCGGCAATCGACAGCTTCCGCGTGGCGGCGGAAGTCTTCGAAGAAATGGGCATCTGATTATCCAAGTCTTTTATGCGCGGCTGAGCACCATATGGTGCCAGCCGGAGGAGGAACCAAGTGACTGCACAAGAAGATTTCCGCTCTGCGGGAAACCCAATGTTTAATGACAACAAGCTCAAGCTTGGAGTGTTCGGAACCAACTGCTCGAATGCTTGCGCTATCACGCTCGCCGAGACGACGTTTGAGCCCACTTTCGACCACAATGTTGACATTGCCAAGAAGCTCGAGGCTGCCGGTTGGGAGTGCATGGTGCCGATTGCGCGCTGGCGTGGTTTTGGCGGTCTCTCGAACTTCAATGGCGTGAACATGGATACGTTCACCTGGGCAGCCGCTCTCGCTGCGGTCACCACGAAGCTCCAGTTCTTTTCAACGACGCACATTCCGACCCTGAACCCGATCGTCGCAACCAAGATGGCGACAACAATCGACCACATCTCGAAGGGGCGTTACGGCCTCAATCTCGTTACCGGCTGGTTCACTCCCGAA
This sequence comes from Sinorhizobium fredii, assembly GCF_002944405.1. Classification (NCBI taxonomy): domain Bacteria; kingdom Pseudomonadati; phylum Pseudomonadota; class Alphaproteobacteria; order Hyphomicrobiales; family Rhizobiaceae; genus Ensifer; species Ensifer fredii. Next base: position 204,956 of record NZ_CP024310.1, read on the forward strand.
ATGGAGATGTTCGGTGTTCCGATGATGGAACACGACACACGCTATGAATACGCCACCGAATGGATGGAGATCGTTGAAACTCTCTGGAAACGGAATGGCGTCACCTTCGAAGGTGAATTCCTCAAAGTCAGGGACGCCTTCAGTGAGCCCAAGCCTTACAATAAGGCGGGTCGACCGCTTCTGATCTGCGCCGGCGCCTCTGGCAAGGGAATGCACTTCACCGCCAAGTTCTGCGATTTCAACTTCGGCTTCATGCAAGACATGGAATCCGGTGCCGCCTGGGTCAAAAAGGTGAAGGACCTGGCGCGCACTGAGTACGACCGTGATCTCGGTACGTTTACGGCCTGCCCTGTCGTCGTTCGCGAAACGGAACAGGAAGCGAAGGAATATTACGACTACTACGTTAATCAGAAGGGTGACTGGGAGGCGTGCGAGAACATCTGCGAAGTCCTCCAGGTGCAGTCTCAGAACCACTCCGCCGAAATGTATCAAAAATTCAAGGAGCGCTTCATCGCCGGTTGGGGTGGATACCCGATCGTCGGCAATCCAGAACAAGTTGCCGACAAGCTCGTGGCTCTCAGCAACACAGGTGTCAACGGCGCCTTGCTGACGATGGTCGACTACAATGAGGAGCTTCCCTTCTTCAATGAGCGGGTCATGCCGCTGCTCAAGCAGGCCGGCCTGCGCAAGTGAACACGTCTGCGGGATGGCGACTGCCGTCCCGCCACGAGCTCCGCCGGAGTTCCGGCAAGACTTCCGCGGCTGGCGACCAAAAGGGTCGGCGGTTTGAGCGGACCACAAAGGGGGAGGAGGCCCTATAATGCTGAAGAAAGTCGTTGCAGCGCTTTTTGCGCTGTCGAGTCTTTATCAAATGAACGGAGTGGCGAGGGCTGACGGGCTCGATTCGCTGCCGCCCGACCAGAAGGCGCTCTACGAGAATATTGATCCTGCAATTCCGCTTGGGGGAACGGTATGGAAGGATTTTGTCGCGAAGCGTCCACCGCCGTGGAAAATTGGCTATGCGTCCACATATGCCGGTAACACCTGGCGTGCGAACATCCTGGACGAATTCACGAACGTATTGCTGCCGAAATACAAGGAGGCAGGCCTAGTCTCCGAGCTTATCGTCACGCAGTCTGACCTCAAGGACGCTGTCCAAATCCAGCAGATGCGGCAGATGGTTGACGATGGTGTTGATGCGATCATCATTTGCTGCTCGAACATCACCGCCCTCAACAAAACCATCGAGTATGCCCATTCCCAAGGCGTCCCGGTCTTTTCAGTGTCGGGTTATGTCACATCCCCATATGCGATTAACGCCACCGAGAACAACACGGACGGTGGCTACAAGGCTGCTGAGTGGCTTGCCAAGGAAATTGGCGAAAAGGGCAACATCCTGATGGTGTCCGGTATTCCCGGTTTCGCGTCATCGGACAGCTTCGACATTGGCGCGAAAAAGGCCTTCGAACAGTTCCATGATATCAGCATTGTAGGGAATGTAGCAGGGAAGTGGACCGATCAGGTTGCCCAGGTCGAGGTTCAGAAGTTTCTTGCCACGAATCCTGCTAAGATTGACGGCATCCTTGTTCAGTCCGCGTCTGAGAACGGTGTCCTTAACGCCGTACAGCAATCCGGTCGCGATATGATGCCTATCGTGCTTGGTGGCGAAGCTTCCGCCGCCTGCTATTGGCGGAAAAATCCCGACTTTATCAGCAAGAGCTTCCATTTCTGGCCGCCGCGCTCTGATGCCCGCCTCGTGTGGGATGTAATGATGCGGACGCTAGAAGGCCAGGGACCGAAAATTCAGTCCATTCTTCGCCCTGCTCTTCCTTACACGATCGATGATGTGAAAGGGGTACTGACGGACGATTGCGATCCAAACTCAACCGATTGGATTGAGCCGAAGGATAACGGCTGGTGGCCCGCAGACGTCGCCGCAAAGTACTTCGAACGCCCTGAAGATCCGTTGGCTTGGAGGCCGAAGAAGTAACCAGGTTTCTCCTGCTGGAGACCTCCCGGCCTTCCGCGTCGGTTGCAACAACCGGCGCGGAAGGAAACTAGACATGGCTGGAAACAGTGTGCCGGACTTTCACAGAATCCAACGTCTACCACCTTATGTTTTCGAACAGGTCAACCGTTTGAAAGCAAGCGCGCGAGCCGCCGGTGCTGACATCGTCGACCTCGGCATGGGCAATCCCGACCTTCCCACTCCCCAGTCGATCGTCGACAAGCTCTGCGAGGTGGTGCAGGACCCGCGCACCCATCGCTATTCCTCGTCCAAGGGTATTCCGGGGCTGCGTCGCGCCCAGGCGGCCTATTATGCCCGCCGTTTCGGTGTCAAGCTCAATCCCGAGACCCAGGTCGTCGCGACACTCGGCTCGAAGGAAGGCTTTGCCAACATGGCGCAGGCGATCACCGCGCCGGGCGACGTGGTCCTGTGTCCTAACCCCACCTATCCGATCCACGCTTTCGGCTTCCTGATGGCCGGCGGCGTCATCCGCTCGATCTCGGTGGAGCCGGACGAGAGCTTCTTCCCGCCGCTCGAGCGGGCCGTGAAGCACTCGATCCCGAAGCCTCTGGCGCTGATCCTCAATTATCCGTCCAACCCGACGGCCCAGGTCGCGACGCTCGATTTCTACAAGGACGTCATCGCATTTGCGAAGAAGCACGACATCATCGTGCTGTCGGACCTCGCCTATTCGGAAATCTATTTCGACGACGTGCCGCCGCCCTCAGTTCTGGAAGTGCCGGGCGCGATCGACGTGACGGTCGAATTCACCTCGATGTCGAAGACCTTTTCGATGCCCGGCTGGCGCATGGGCTTCGCGGTCGGCAACGAGCGGCTGATCGCGGCGCTGACGCGGGTCAAGTCCTATCTCGATTACGGCGCCTTCACGCCGATCCAGGTGGCCGCGACGCAGGCGCTGAACGGCGACGGCAGCGACATCGCCGAGGTCCGCAACATCTACAAGCGCCGCCGTGACGTGATGGTCGACAGCTTCGGCAAGGCCGGCTTCGAGGTGCCGCCGCCGCCGGCGACGATGTTCGCCTGGGCGAAGATCCCGGAGAAGTTTCGCCATCTCGGCTCGCTGGAATTTTCCAAGCTGCTCGTCGAGAAGGCGGATGTCGCGGTCGCTCCGGGCATCGGCTTCGGCGAGCAGGGCGACGACTATGTGCGGCTGGCGCTCGTCGAAAACGAGCACCGCATCCGCCAGGCGGCGCGCAATATGAAACGCTGGCTGGGCCTCGCGCATGAAAAAGACGATCTCAACGCAATTAACAGTGAAAGGACACCCGATGCCGATCTTGGGATCATGTCAATGCAAGGGCGTTACATATGAGGTTCAGGAAATCGACGGACCGATGTGGAATTGCTTCTGCCAAACATGTCGAAAGTCACACGCCGCTGACCATAATACCGCTGCAAAGGTGAAAAGCGAGCACTTCAAGATCCTGACAGGTCAAGACATGCTCAAGAGTTTCGAATCGACGCCTGGAAAGCTACGATGGTTTTGTTCAACATGCGGCTCACATGTTTATGCGGAGCGGCCGGCTAGCCCAGAGCTCAAAGTCCTTAGAGCTGGCACCTTTGACACTGATCCTGGCAACGTGCCGATGTCAAACGTGTGGGTCTCCCATGCGAAAGCCTGGTTGGGGCATGATCCGTCGAAACCAAGCTCACCCGAGTTCCCGTAAGCGACCTGGATTATCCTATCGGTTCGGAACTGAGGTGGAGATCGTGATCGGTTGCGTGCTTCAGAACGAGCGGCAAGACATCTTTCTTTTCCGCCCCAGTTTTCGGAGAAGCTTTCGCGCGCAGGACGGCTTGTGCAATGGGGACTTCGTAAAGCTCGTGGGTGTCGGCGCGCACCTGAAGGGAGCCCGACGCCGGCTGGGGCTGAATGACGAGCCATTCACATCGAGCTCTGGAGGCGTAACCCAGTCAGAGTTTCGCTGTGACGTCTCTGAAAACGGCATTCAAGACCATCCAGAATTTAATGCGTGTAGAGTGCGGTTCCAGCTTCAAGACTATTTTAGCCGTTGTGAATTGTAGGATTGTCTGATAATTTTATTGCTGCGTAGAAGTGGGCTCCAAAAATGAAAATTGTTGCGATAACAGGGAATTTAACGCGTCCATCGAAAACTCGGGCTGTCGCGGACTACGTGGTCGGCCGAGCTCGATCATGTGGAGACGTTGTGAACTGCTGGGATCTTGTCGACCTTCATCCGCACCTTGGGGCGACAATCTGGCCTTCCGATGCCGCTGAGAATGTTAAAGCCGCCCTTGAAGATGTTGCGACCAGCGACCTTCTCATCGTCGGTAGCCCTGTCTACAAGGCATCCTATACCGGCTTGCTGAAGCACTTTTTCGATCTCATCGACATGAAGGCGCTTAAGGGCCGCCATATTATAGCTTTCGCGACGGGGAAAGCTCCGGCTCACGGGCCGCTGGTGGAGGTCTCGATGCGGGCCTTATTCGATTTTTTCGATGCGCAGATTGACGGTAAGTTCATATTTGCCCTCGACGAAGACTTTGATAATGCAGTGCTCTCCGAGAACCTGCGCGCGGCCGTGGATGACACGTTCGATAACGCACGCCGGGCCGTTAGCGCCTGGCGTGCAGGAGGTTACCAATGGCCTTTTCCAGCATAGATGATGCTATCCAGGCGATCGCGGCGGGCAAGATGGTCATCGTGGTCGATGATGAAAACCGCGAAAACGAGGGCGACATAGTCGTTGCCGCTGAAAAAACAACAGCTGAGCATGTTGCTTTCATGATGCGGTACGCGAGAGGGTTGATCTGCGCGCCTCTTGCGGCCGAACGCCTCGACGACCTCGAGATCCCGCTGATGGTGACGCGGAACTCGGATTCGATGCAGACGGCATTTACGGTCTCGGTCGACTACAAACGCGGCACCACCACAGGTATCTCCGCCGAAGACCGCGCCGCGACCATAACTTCACTCGTTGATCCCGCCACGCGCCCAGAAGACCTTTCGCGACCAGGCCACATCTTTCCTTTGCGCGCAAACCGCCTTGGCGTCCTGGGCCGTCCGGGCCATACCGAGGCTGCCGTGGATCTTGCACGCCTAGCGGGTCTTGCACCGGCTGGCGTCATCTGTGAAATTGCCAATGACGACGGAACCATGTCGCGGCTGCCCGAACTCGAGAGTTTCGCGAGCGAACATGGTCTTCATATCATAACGATTGATTCCCTGGTTGAGCACTGCCGGAGCCGCGGTGCACAGGTCAAGCGATACGCGCAGTCTCGGATGCCGACCCGCTTTGGCGAATTCGATGCGATCGCTTATCGCCACGCTGCGACCGGAATTGAACACATTGCTCTAGTCCTTGGGGATCTCACCGAGAGGGAGAATGTCCTGGTTCGCGTGCATTCGGAATGTCTGACGGGTGAAGCATTCCGCTCTTTGCGGTGCGATTGTGGGCAGCAACTCGAAATGGCTCTACGGGCGGTTCAGTTGGCGGGTGCCGGTTGCGTGATCTACATGCGCGGCCAGGAAGGCCGTGGTATCGGGCTTGGAAACAAGATCGCAGCGTATCGCCTGCAGGATCACGGTTCCGATACTCTCGAAGCAAATCACAGGCTCGGCTTTGCGTCCGATTCTCGGGACTATGACGCAGCGGCGCAAATGATCCGCGACCTAGGCATTAACACGGTTCGTCTTCTCACAAACAACCCGGCAAAAATCCAGGCGCTTCGAAGCGCAGGCGTGAATGTATCATCCAGACAAAGTTTAATCGCCACGTCCAGTGCATCCAATGTCAGTTATCTTCGGACTAAGCGAGATCGGTTGGGTCACCTTCTCGACCACGACATACCAGCTGAACAGGCTGGTAGCGACAACATTGTTTCAATGTGGAGTTCGCAGGTCTTTTCGGGGCCACTTGGTTAGCCGGGCCACCAGAGTACGGGGATGCCGTCCGTCTCTAGCCAGCGATGAGAACTGGAGACCTAGTTTTTAGCGGACGTACTCTCGCCGGAGCAGACGGCTGCCATTGGATCTCGCGACATGCGGGATGCGTGAAAAATCCAGCGGAGTTGAATCAACCGGGTAGACACGCGGGCTCGAGTCAGACCGGCCAGCCGATTATCAGCTCTCAGACAATCCGCATTGATATCTTGTCCGAAAGCCGCCATATGTAGCCGAACGGTGGCATGGCATATAGCCTTTATTTGGTGATGGTGATGGAGTCAGATCTACAGATTGCGAGACAGAATGCGACCTTGCGCGTCAAGGTCGAAGATACCCTGCGACAGGCGATTGCAAAAGGCCGTTTCAAACCCGGGCAGCGCCTTGTCGAGCGCGAGCTCTGTGAGATGCTCGGCGTCGGAAGGACTTCAGTTCGTGAGGCTCTGCGTCAGCTGGAGGCCGAAGGTATCATCACCAGTTTCCCTCACAAGGGACCGGTCGTGAGCACGATCACCTATGAGGAAGCTGCGCAACTGTATACGGTGCGCGCGCTGCTCGAGGGTTTCGCCGGGCAGCAATTTGCGGAAAACGGCACGGCGGCAGATATTGCAACACTTCAGGCTGCGGTAGTCGAGTTCGAGGCCGCCGCTGCAAGCGACGTAGGAAGCCGATTAATCGACGCGAAGAACGCTTTTTACAATTGCTTGATGGACGGCAGCAAGAATGTGTTCGTCAGGCAACTGCTCACATCTCTCCACAACCGGATCAACTTGCTGCGCATGACCTCGATGACACAGCCGGGCCGCCTTGCTCACAGCATTGAAGAGATCAAAGAAATCGCGGAAGCCATCAAGAATCGCAACGGTCCGCTGGCTGCGGCTGCCTGCAAGCACCACATCGATCAAGCTGCGAAGGTAGCTTTGGAATATCTCCGGAAGAACGCCGCTCACGAATCTTGAAAATTAAGATTGACAGATTGTCTGATAATCCGTTTACTTCACTCAGAAGAAGAGCAGGCGTTTTGATGCCTGTCTGAAGTCGGAGGAAGAATTGTCAACGACAGTCAAGGCAGCGCGCGTGGCCTTCATCGGTCTCGGCGCGATGGGTCAGCCTATGGCCCAACACCTCATCTCGGCGGGTTTTGAAGTCCTCGGATTCGATCTCTCGCAGGATGCGCGGCAGGAACTTGCAAAAGCAGGCGGCCGAGCCGCGGAGACGATTTCAGACGCCATGAAAGGCGCCGATTACGTCATTACCATGCTTCCCAACGGCAAGATCGTCCGGGGTGCCCTCCTGACCGGAAATGCCTGCGACGGCCTGAAGCCAGGTGCTCTTGTCATCGACATGAGCTCTTCTGCGCCGAACGACACTCGTGAACTCGGGGTTGAACTCGCTGCGCGAGGGTTTAGGCTGGTGGACGCGCCAGTATCCGGCGGCGTCAAACGCGCCGTTTCGGGGACTCTGACCATCATGGCGGGCGGCGTCGAAACCGACATAGAAGAGGCGGAGCCGTTCCTCAAGGCGATCGGATCGCAGGTGTTTAAGACGGGTCCGGTCGGATCGGGCCATGCTATGAAGGCAATCAATAACTTCGTTTCTGGCGCAGGGGTACTCGCGGCAATAGAGGCCGTGGTTCTCGGCCGTTCGTTCGGCTTAGAGCCTAATACGATCGTGGACATTCTGAATTCCTCGTCGGGCAAAAACAATGCGACGGAGGTGAAGATGAAGCAGTTCATCCTGTCCGAAACATTCGGCTCCGGTTTCGCGCTTGGACTGATGGCGAAAGATATCCGTATCGCTGCCGACCTCGCTACGACGCTCGGCCTGCGCCTGGAAGCTCTTGCAAGCACCGCTGATGCTTGGGACGCGGCGCAGAAGGAGCTCGGTCCCGCGGAGGATCACACCCGCATCATCCAGTACGTGACGGACCACGCGTAGACCCGCTGCGGCGATGAAAACCCACAATCAAATTGACAGATTGTCTGATAATCTGTAAAAAGTATGGAAACGAAAAGCTAGGGAGCTTTGTTGAATGACCGTTTTGGAAACAGCGACAGTCAGGACCAGCGGTACGGATCGGCCAGTGCCGTCTGAGCAATTCGCCCACGGCCTCGCGACCCGTCGTGAAGTTATGGGTGACGAGTATGTCGACGCCGCTCTTGGGAAAGCGACCGACTTCACCTGGCCTATGCAGCAACTTGTGACTGAGTACTGCTGGGACAACATCTGGAACCGGCCAGGCCTCGACAGGCGTTCTCGGTCGATTCTCAACCTGGGCATGATCTCGGTTCTCAACCGTCCTCACGAACTCAGGGGACACGTTCGGGGTGCGATCAACAACGGCCTCACGAAAGAAGAGATCCAGGAGATTTTCCTACAGGTCGCGATCTATGTCGGGGTCCCCGCAGGGATCGACAGTTTCCGGCATGCCCAAGACGTTTTCAACGAGATGGGCATCTGAATTTGCCGTCCTAAGAAGTGCCGGCAGCACCGTAGGCGCGGATTGACCGCACCGATTAACCAGGGAGGAGCCGAAGATGGCTATAGATCTCGACAAGTTCAAGAAACTTGCGCTGGAGGACTTCGAGTTCAAGCGCGAAACCCGCTATCTCAACGGCATCATCAAATGCGACTTTCCGACCCGCAGCGTCGCCCTTCATTTCGATGACGGCAAGCTGCTGAAGATTGAAGAAGCGGAATACGAAGACGACAAGTGCACAATCGTCATCCGCGGCACGGCCGAACAGTGGGAAGCTCTGCTCCAGCACAAACCACTTCCGTTCTACCAGTGCCTGCAGTCGTCGAACATCAAGCACGGCCTCTATCTCAGCAACAACAACGAAACCTTCGCGTATCTGCCAGCTCTCAACCGCATGACGACCCTGATGCGCAACGCCCGTCCGGAAGGAGTAGCAGCATGACCAAGCACGATCCCATCACCGGCCGTTACATCTATCTGACGATCGAAGACATCGAATACCGCGTCTACTACGAAGAAGCAGGGCAAGGTATCCCGCTCCTCGTCGGCCACACGGCCGGTTCTGATGGACGTCAGTACCGACATTTGCTGTGCGATGAGGAGGTGACGAAGAATTTCCGGGTAATTGCTTTTGACCTGCCCTATCACGGCAAATCGCTCCCCCCTTACGGCGTTCGCTGGTGGGAGAAGGAATACAACATGACGAAGAAGTTCATGATGGACTTCCAGCTTGTGTTCTCAAAAGCGCTGGGTCTCGATCGTCCTGTTTACATGGGCAGCTCGATGGGTGGCCACCTCGCCATCGACCTGGCGTCGAACTACCCGGACAATTTCCGAGCGACGATCTCGGTCGAAGGCGCCTTGCGTTCCGCCGCAGAGTATGTCGACGTAGGTATGGCGGGTATTCGCAAAGAGTTCGACAATCCCAATGTCAACCGCACCTCCATCGGCGCGGCGATGATGCTGAACATCTCACCTTATTCGCCGGAGGCAAATGTCCGGGAAATCCAGTGGGAGTACAGCTGCGGCGGTCCCGGTATCTTCGCGGGCGATCTCTATTACTACTATTACGATCACAACGTTTCGCAGGAAGAAGCAAGCAGGATCGATACGTCGAAGTGCATGCTCTACTTCCTTACCGGCGAATACGATCCCAACACATCGCCAGCCGACACCAAAATCGCCGCTGACCTCGTCAAGGGTTCCAAGTTCTGGACGATGGAAAAACTTGGGCACTTCCCGGTCACCGAGGACTACACGGAGTTCCGAAAATACCTGCTGCCGATCCTCGAGGAGATCCAGCAGTCATCCGCGTCGCCGGCGAAGGTCGCCTGAAAGCGGTTTTGGGAGGAGCATGTCAATGAAAAAGATTTCTAAAACGATTCTTGGGGCGCTGGTTTCCGTCAGCGCCCTGGCGAGCGCGGCCTACGCTGACGGCGTCGACCAGTTGCCCGAAACCGAAAAGAAAATCTACGAGATCGTCGATCCGCAGATTCCGCTTGGCCCGAGCGCCTACAAGGACTTTAAGCCCAAGAAAGGTCCGCCGTGGAAGATCGGTTACGCGAGCAGCTACGCAGGGAACACCTGGCGCGCGGCCGCCCTCGATGCTGTGATGAACGAACTTCTTCCCCGCTCGAAGCAAGCAGGCCTTGTTTCGGAGGTCGTGGTCACGCAGTCCGATCTCAAGGATTCAGTGCAGATCCAGCAGATGCGCCAGATGGTGGATGACGGTGTCGACGCTATCATCATTTGCTGCTCGAACGTCACGGCGCTCAACCAGACCATCGAATATGCCTACAAAGCGGGTGTTCCGGTCTTCTCCTTCTCCGGTTACGTGACCTCGCCGTACGCTATAAACGGCGCTGCAAACCACGCACAGGGTGGCGGCGAAATGGCAACTTGGCTTGCCGAGAAGATTGGAAAGAAGGGCAACGTTCTTCTCGTTTCCGGTATTCCCGGCTTCGCCTCATCTGACAGCTTCGACAAGGCTGCCAAGGAGGCCCTTGCCAAGTATCCAGACATCAACATCGTGGGCGAAGTGGCTGGAAAGTGGACCGACCAGGTCGCTCAGGTTGAAGTTCAGAAGTTCCTGGCGACGAACCCGACCCAAATCGATGGTATCCTCACGCAAGGCGCACAGGAAAACGGCGTTCTCAACGCTATGCTGCAGTCGGGACGCTCGATGGTACCAATCACGCTCGGCGGCGAAGCTTCGGCCGCGTGCTATTGGCGGAAGAACCCCGAGTGGATCGATGCAGGCTTTCACATCTGGCCGCCGCGCCGCGAGATGCAGCAGATGTGGGAGATCATGCTCCGCACGCTTCAGGGACAGGGGCCTAAAGTGCAGTCCTTCCTGCGACCGGTTCTGCCATTCACGATCGACGAGGTGCGTGCAGCTATCCCCGAAGATTGCGACCTTAACTCGACGGACTTCATCGAGCCAAAGGCTGACGGATGGTTCCCGGCTGCCGTAGCGGACAAGTATTTCGAGCGACCAGCCGACCCTTGGAAGCCCGTGGCCAACTAAACCTCAAGCCGCCCGGCGAATAAGATTGCCGGCCGGATGACAATGAGGAGTGACCGCCGGCGGCGGAGCTTGCGGGTGGAGGTTCTGCAATGAACAATGAAATCACTATCAAAATGGTCGAGGTCGCCAAGGCATTCGGAGAGACGAGGGCGTTGAAGAAGTGCGACTTCGAGGCCCGGGCCGGCGAGGTCCACGCGATCGTCGGTGAGAACGGTAGCGGCAAGAGCACCATGGCAAAAATCATGTCTGGCGTGCTGCATCCCGACGCCGGTAAGGTAGCAATTCTCGGGGAGCGCGTTGCATCGCCAATCGACGCGAAACGCGTCGGCCTCGCCACGATATTCCAGGAAGTCCTGGTGGCTGAAGAAGCCAGTGTCTTCGACAACCTCTATGTTGGACGCGATGGTATCTTTAGGCCCGAGAAGAACAAGGGCGATCGGAAGCTTGAGGCGCAGAATATTCTAACGCGCCTTGTCGGCAAACCAGTCGATATCGAGCAGATTGTCGGCAGCCTGCCATTGAGCGTCAAGCAATGGATCGTAATTGCGCGCGCTATCCTTCGAAAACCGAAGGTTCTGATCCTCGATGAATCCTCTGCGGCTCTTGACCTCGATTCTACGATCCGCCTTCACGAAGAAATCGACCGTCTGCGAGCGGGTGGAGCGACGGTGCTGATCGTCACTCACCGCATCGCTGAGCTCGTCCGCATCGCCGATCGCGCGACTATCCTTCGGGACGGGGTCACCGTTGGGGTGCTGGAAAAGCATGAGATCACCGAAGAGAACCTGTTGGCGATGATGACCCCAGCCGACCGGCGGGCGAGTGAGGCGACAGAGTACGCATCTAAAAAGGACCGCGAAGTAGCACCGGCGATCCTGTCGGTGCGAAACCTCGCCGCTCACAGGGCGGCGGCTCCCTTCGACTTCGACCTCCCGAGGGGAGCAATCGTCGGCGTGGCGGGTCTTGACGGACAGGGGCAGGATGCGTTCGTGCGCGCTGTCGCGGGAATCCTTCAGCCTTTCGGAGGCGATGTCCAAGTCCGATCTGCCGACACAGGCAAAATGACCTCGATAACTACTCTCGATGAGGCGACCAAGTTTGGCATTTCTTACGTGTCTGGAGATCGAAAGCGGGAAGGCATCTTCCCGCAGCAGAGCATCTTCGAGAACTTGGCGATCGGCGTCTACAGGAAGAACCTAGGACCGCTTGGCGTTATCAAAAAACAATCGCTTAAGCCGATGTTCAAGCGGGAAGTTGATCGCCTGCGCATCAAGATCGGCAGCCCCTCTAATAAGATAACGTCCCTTTCTGGAGGCAATCAGCAAAAGGTGCTGATTGGACGGGCATTTGCGAACGATCCCCAAGTCATTGTCCTCAATGATCCGGCACGCGGTGTCGACCTCGGAACCAAACGAGACCTTTACCGCGAGCTGCGCTCCTTCGCCGACAAGGGCGGAAGCGTCATCTATCTTTCCAGTGAGATCGAGGAGTTTCTCGGCTTCGCCGACCGCGTCGACGTCTTCTTCGCCGGCAAGCTCTTCCGGTCGCTTGCTGGTGACGATATCGCCGAAGAGCCCATCCTCGCGGCGATGTTCGGAAAGTCTAAAAACGCCTCCGTTGAGTTCGAAGTGGAAAGGACCGCATAATGTCCGGCAACGCAATTCGACAAGTCACGCAGGATCGATCGCTCTTTGTTCCTGCGGCACTTTTCCTAGTCCTGCTGGTCGCTGTGGCGATCCGCGGGCCTAGCTTGTTCACCACCAACGGTCTGGCGGGCGCAATCCTGGTCGCTTCGCCCCTAATTCTCACTGCGCTTGCGATTACACCAATCGTGATGGCGGGCAGGGGAGCAGTGGACCTCTCTGTCGGTCCGTTGATGGGCTTTATCAACGTCACCGTGATAACTTGGCTCGTCGGCAATGGGATCACCAATCCCGTCGTTGTAATTTGCTGGGCAGTCGTTCTCGGTGCGGCGTTCCAATTGCTGCAGGCACTAATCATCATCTACGTGCGCGTGGCCCCGATCATTGTGACACTATCAGGCTTCCTCGTCCTGTCCGGCGTCAATTTGATGGTAATGTCTCGTCCTGGTGGCGTTGCGCCAGACTGGATGATGTCGTGGGGTGCAGGCACGAGCGTCATGTCGCCTGTGCTGGCGCTCCTGATCGTAGCCTACGCGCTCTGGGTGGTCATAAGACGCACAATGTTCTATCGGAACCTGTGCATGACAGGTGCCGATGAACGCATGGCCTACACGAGCGGTGTTCAGGTCGACCTGGTGCGCATCATTGCCCACGTTATCGGCGGCGTCTTCGCAGGTTTGGCAGCTCTGAGCTACACGGCTCTGATTTCCTCCGGCGACCCGACACAAGGCAGTACTTACACGCTACAGGCGGTCACCGCTCTCGTCCTTGGCGGAGCGAGCCTTTCCGGCGGTCGGGGCGGGGCGCTCGGTTCAACGCTTGGCGCGATCAATATGTTCATGATCTCGTATGTCCTCTCCACATTCAACTTTGGCACGGTTTCCGGGTTCGTCACTCAGATGGCCTTTGGTCTGATCCTCGTCGGATCGCTCCTCGTGAATGTCTTCGTCATCAGCCGCCGCTCCGCCGCTTGAGGGAATAAGGAAATGGTTACCAAGGTCATGACTTCTGAGATCGTCTCAGCACAGCGCTCAAATCCAATCGGTACGCACAAGAGCATCTCGATCGGCTTCGCGCTTCTTGCCTGTCTTCTGCTGCTTGGTGCACTGCTGGTCCCCGGCTTCGTCTCGTCGCAGAACGCGCGCTCGATACTTCTCCTGGCTGCGTTCCTCGGACTCGCGTCTGTCGGACAGACGCTGTGCGCTCTAGTGGGCGCGCTCGATCTTTCGATCCCGTACATCATCGGGGGTGCCAACATCCTTCTACCAAGCCTAATGGTGGCAGGACTGCCGGCTCCTGTAGCCATGCTTTTGGTGGTGTTGCTGGGCGCCCTCATCGGCGCTGGGAATGGCGCTCTGAGTTTCAAGCTCCAAGGCCAGGCACTGATCATGTCGCTCGGAGTCGGCTTCGCCGCGGTTGGCGCGGTACAGATCTACACGTCGCTCGGCTCGCAGTTCGGCGGGACAGTGTTCGCGCCCGTCCCCGGATGGCTGCGCAACATTTCAGCATTCAACGGGACATTCTTTGGTCTGCCGATTCCCCCTGTCATCATCATCTGGGCTGTCGTCGCCATCGCGCTGGGTTGGGTCATGTACAATACTTGGTTTGGTCGTAGCATCTACGCCATCGGAGGAAGTCGGACTGCCGCCGCGCGCCTTGGAATCTCCGAGTTCAAGGTTTGGACGGTTATCCATAGCGTCAGCGGTGCGATGTCCGCGATCACAGGCATGCTACTCCTCGGTTTTTCGGGCGGCGGGTTCGTCGGGGTCGGCGATCCGTATCTGTTCACCACCGTCGCTGCGGTCGTAATTGGTGGAACATCACTGCTTGGTGGGGCAGGCGGTTACGGCGCCACCGTTCTCGGCGTACTCGTGCTTACCGTGTTGACGTCCCTTCTCGTGGGACTGGGCCTCAGTTTCCCTGCGCAGCAGGCCGTCGTCGGTCTGCTGATCGTGCCGATGGTCGCGATCTATGCCCGATCGCCCCACATCCGAAACCAGATCTGAAATCTCACATAGGCATTCGAAAGGAACACTGATGGCCGTCTCCAACACTCTGCGCAACCGTCTAAAAGATGCCTCTCTCGTACGTGAAGAAATGCTCGTGGGAGGCGTCTGGCAACGGCAGGGAGCAGGCGGTGAGCGGATCGAGGTGCAGAATCCCTCCACTCTCGACATCCTTGCATCTCTTCCCAGCGCCGGCCTGGAGGACGTGCGTGTTGCCATTGCCGTCGCGAAGGAGGCACAGAAAAAGTGGGCAAACCGCTCCGGGAAGGAGCGGGCCGGGATCATGCGGAAGTTTTATGAAGCCGTTGTGGAGAACGCTGAAGACCTTGCCGTGATCCTAACGTCTGAGATGGGCAAGCCGCTTGCCGAAGCTCGCGGCGAGGTCGCTTACGGCGCATCTTACATCGAATGGTTCGGTGAAGAGGCGAAACGCGTCTACGGTGACACGATACCGGGACACCATGCCGATAAGCGTCTTCTCGTCCTGAAACAGCCAGTCGGTGTCGTCGCCGCTATTGCGCCCTGGAACTTTCCATCAGCGATGGTCGCCCGCAAGGTCGCGCCGGCTCTCGCTTCCGGCTGCGCCATCGTATTCAAGCCCGCCGCGGAAACTCCGCTTTCGGCTGTCGCGCTTGCAATCCTGGCCGAACGTGCGGGAGTTCCTTCCGGTCTATTCAGCGTGATCCCGACAAGAAACGCGAGGATGTTTGGGGAGGAAGTCTGCTCGAACCCAATCGTTAAGAAGCTTACGTTTACCGGTTCGACGGAAGTCGGACGCATCTTGATGGCGCAGGGAGCACAGAAGATCATGAAGCTGAGTCTCGAACTCGGCGGCAACGCTCCTTTCATTGTCTTCGACGACGCGGACCTCGACGAAGCGGTGGAAGGAGCGATGCTATCCAAATTCCGCAACGCCGGGCAAACATGCGTCTGCGCGAATCGTCTGTATGTTCAGAGCGGCATCTACGACAAGTTCGTCGAAAAGCTTGCCAGCCGCGTCGCCGGGCTTAAAGTCTCAGACGGATTTGAAGATGGAGCGACGATCGGCCCGTTGATCAATGACGAGGCGGTGACGAAGCTTTACAACCATATCGAGGACGCGGTTGACCACGGAGCATCCGTCGTTGTCGGCGGCAAAAGACATGAGAACGGTGGGACCTTTGTCCAGCCGACCCTTCTGTCTGGAGCGACGAAGGATATGAAGGTCGCCCGCGAGGAAACCTTCGCGCCGCTGGCACCGGTCTTTAAGTTCGAGACCGCCGATGAAGTCATTGAGCTCGCCAATGATACCGAGTTTGGTCTTGCCGCCTATTTCTATGCGAACGACCTTCGTAACGTCTGGAAGGTCACCGAGGCGCTTGAGTACGGCATGGTCGGCGTCAATACGGGCCTAATCTCGACCGAAGTGGCTCCGTTCGGTGGCGTAAAGCAGTCGGGTTTCGGTCGCGAGGGCTCGAAGTATGGCATGGAAGACTTCTTGTCCATGAAATACGTCTGCCTCGGCGGCATGAGCGCTTGAGCAAGTCGAGGAGGTGCGTCGAAGGCGTGCCTCCCTGTGAGAGCTCGCAATCAGGTGAATAGGCGATCTCCCAAAACACAGCTGCGGATGCCACCTTTTTCTAATCTCTTGGACAGGTCCTGGAGCTGAACCGCTCTTCAATGAGGTTCCACATGACAGAACAAGCATCGGCCGAACACTTCAAGAAAGTCACCGGGAGCGATCGCGATTTCTCGGCATTCTACAACTTTGACGACTTCACCCAAGAAAAAGCCGATAGTGTCGATCTCACCGCTCGTGCAAGCATCGAAGGCGCCAATGGCTTCGGTCGGGTAAATGCATCGCGCGTGAAGATCGCTGACGACGAATGAGCCTAAATATCCCGTCTGGGGAGACGCGGCAGCTTTGCAGGATTCCTCACTGGCGTGGAACCGCTCCGGGCGCCAGCGGGGCAGGGAATAGCATCGTTAGATGGCCGTTAGAGAAATAGTCGGGCGAGAAGGCCATGCACTACGCGCCATCCCCGCCCGACCACGCCTTGGGAGCGTTACACGTACGATTGCTGCCCCTCGGCAAGGGCCACCTCGATCAGGTAGTGTCCGTTCTTGGTCGTGCGGCTCGGATACATCTTCGTCATCGCGGGCTCATGTGGTATGAGAACTCGACGGATGTCGAAGTCGGCGCACTTCATGATCTCGTGCGTCGCAAAAATGAGCTTCGTTTGACTGCCAAAGGCAAGGCCGACCGGAAGATACATCGGGTCACCGGCGATCCCACCGTGCAGATTGTCATGGCGATAGAGTAGGTCGCCCGGGTACACGAAGACGTCGTCGCTGTCAGATTTCCCGTCGTTGCGGATGACCACATATTGCGATCCTGCGGTATGAGTGTCCCGCGCGATCCTGACGTCGATGCCGGGTAAAATGTTGTCGACATTGCCGTCAATGCCGCGCATTCGTCCCTCGCGGGCGAGTTGGACAGCGTAGAGCATGTCGCCCGTATCAGTGGCGGTGAGCAGCCATCGGAAGCGGCGGTCGAGCGCCATAATCGAAACCCAAGCCGCGAGTTCTTCCTGCTGGATGTGGAAGGTCGCGTTGGGGAAAAGTTCCAAACCGCCCATGTGGTCGAAATGCGCATGCGTCAGGATAACGTGGTCGATCTGCTCGGGAGTACAGCCGACCTCAGCGAGCACTTCCTTTGGCGAGAACCAGTTCTGAACGTTGAAGCGCTCCAGGAACTCGCGGCCATGGGATGCATAGTTCACGCCACAGTCCACCAGGATTGTCTTCCCGTGACCCTTCAGAAGGGTGTAGCAGTAAGGAAGCTTTTCATTCCCCATGTTGTGTCGACCGTAGACGAGAGAGCTGGTAGGTGCGTCCGGTACCCACGCGAACTCAAGCATCCATATTGAGTAGTCAGGCAAGGTCTCCTCCCAATCCTGATTCAACTGATAACGGTTTTATGAAGCGCGCAGCACGAATGCTGTAAGTCCACCAGCACAAACCCCGGTAGGCATTTCGACGCCTTTCTTAATTCCGACCACGCTGCCTGTAGAGGCGCGAGCGGATCACGGGCGGATGCCAAGCCTGCCAGCGTGCGGTCTATATCCTCCATCGCGACCCGCAGGAGTTTCCCGGCGTTGGCGAGATGCCCGTGAAAATGCTGGCTGCGAGGTGTGGACCGTAGTGCGCGGAACTCCTCATTTCCCGCCTTTATGAGCCCGGCTGCGGCGGCATGGACCTCCGCGTCAAGCACATGGCGGGACCTCGCGATGGCGAGAAGGACCAGCAGCCCGGCCAGTCGGTTGGCCGCACCATGGAAATTTTCGAAGCACACCTGGGCTGAAATAGTATAGGCCGATGTTGCGTCGTCCAGCACCTCGACGACGCGCATCGAGTTCGTCTGGGATACGGCCACGCTCCTCATGCGGCATGTTCCTCCCGGGTTTCGAGCGGCGCGGCGCGCCGCCCCAAGATAAGATCAGCCGCCTTCTCCGCGATCATCAGCGTCGTGGCGTTGGTGTTGGCAGACGGCATCAAAGGCATGATGGAAGCATCTGCGATCCGAAGGCCGGACAGCCCATGTACCCGCAGCTGTGAGTCAACCACAGTCCCGGGGGTGGAGCGCGGCCCCATCCGGGTGGTGCCGATCATGTGGTAGACAGTCGTGCCCTTCTGGCGCGCAAAGTCGAGGAGCTCGTCGTCGCTCTCGAGATTTGGCGTCGGAGACGTCTCAGCATCCATATATCTGCTGAGAGCGTTGGTCCGGAACAACTGTCGCGCTAGCCGCATGCCGCCAAGCAGTGCCATTTGATCTGTCTTGTGCGTGAGATAGTTGGGCTGGATCGCCGGAGGCTCGAAGACGTTCGACGACTTGATATGGGCGAACCCGAGGCTCTCAGGGCGCTCCTGCCAGACGCCGAGCGTCAGGCCAGGATGCGTGTCCAGCAACCCGACTACGCCTTCGCGGAAGCTTGCCGGCGCGCACGCGAACTCAAGATCTGGCCTGGGCAACGAAGGATCGGACTTCCAGAAGATGTGAACAAGTGACGGGCTGACCGCAAGTATGCTCGGCTTCCCGAAAGCCCAGCGAGCGATCTGGCCAAGCAGGGCAGGGCCGTAGGCTAAATCGTTGATGGTCGTTGAGCCTTTTACGCGGGCAACCATGCGAACGGCGTAGTGATCGCGGAGGTTGTTGCCCACGCCCCAGAGCTCATGGAAAACCTTGACCCCGGCGCGCCGCAGAACGTCCGCTGGTCCGATCCCCGACAGTTGGAGAAGCTTGGGCGTATTGAGCGCGCCTGCGGTGAGGATTACCTCTCGCGTCGCGCGGAGTTCGCGTCGAGCTCCGCCTGGTCCTCCCGTGATATATGCGACGCCAACAGCCTTTGTGCCCTCAAAGAGTATGGAGGTGGCTTGGCTATTCGTGCGGACGTCCACGTTGCCACGCTTCATTGCCCTGCGAAGGAAGGCTCTGGCGGAGCTGTGCCTGAATCCTTTGTAGATCGTCCGCTGAAAATATCCTGCGCCATCCTGGCTAGCGCCGTTATAGTCCGGATTCCGGGGAATTCCCAACTCTATTGCCGCATCGATCAAGGCCTCGCTGACGGGATGGTGCCAGTCCAAATCGGTGATCGGCAACTCACCGTCGCGTCCGCGATAGCGTTCATCGGCATTACCGATACGACGCTCCGATCGTTTGAAGTAGTGCAGGATTTCCTTATAGCTCCATCCAGGATTTCCTTCAGCGGCCCAGTTGTCGTAGTCTACGGCCTGCCCCCGGACGTAATTAAGACCGTTGATCGAGCTTGATCCGCCAAGTACTCGTCCCTGTGGCAGGGAAAAACTCCTGTTGTTCGTGCCCGGATTCGGTTCGGACATGAAGTTCCAGGTGAGTTTTTTGCTGTAGATGTTCTTGATATACCCGGCGGGGACATGAATCATTGGATTGTTGTCCTTTGGACCCGCTTCCAGAAGACAGACTTTGAAACCTGCGTCGCTCAATCGATTCGTAACGACACACCCGGAAGTTCCGCCTCCGACTACGACGTAATCGAACGTCTCTCCTTCAGCCTGCGCGTTTGCCATCTCTCCTCCGAATGCAAATGCTGTCCCATGGTGCCGCAAGCGTCGTCGCGGCCCCTGTATGTCTCGGACGTGACTATGAAGCCCTATGGTTCATGCGCAGGATTGGCTTAATTATCTTCCCGCTTTCTGAGTCGGCCATCGCCTCGTTGATGTCGTCGAGATCGTAAAACTGGACGAGCTTGTCGAACGGGAATCGACCTTGCTGCCAGTACTCAATCAGGCGGGGAACGAATTCAGACGGAATGCTTTGTCCTTCGACGATCCCGACGAGGGTGCGGCCAAACAGGAAGTTGCCGATGTCGATGGTGCCTTCGGTGCCGAGCGCGGAAGAGCCGACGAGTCCGCAAGTTCCCGGCGTGCCGAGGCAATCGACGGCCTGCCGGAAAACCTTAGGCGAGCTCGTGCATTCCAGGCTGAAGTCCACGCCGGCCGGAGCTAGTTCCTTGATGGCCTTGACACTGTCTTCCTTGCGGGCGTTGATTGTATGTGTCGCGCCGAGTTCAAGGGCAAGCTCGAGACGCTCATCGTTGAGATCGACGACGATAACGGTCGTGCACCCTGCGATCCTGGAGGCCATGACTGCCGCCATCCCGACCGCTCCTGCACCGAAGATCGCGATTGAGGACCCGGGCTTCGGCTTGAGGCAGTTTAAGACCGCGCCCGCGCCGGTCTGGAGTCCGCAACCGAGCGGGCCGATAAGCTCGAGGGGGACGTCCTTGGGAACCTTGACCGCGTTACGCTCGCTGGCGATGGCGTATGTTGCGAACGAGGACTGTTCGAAAAAGCAACCGCTGATCTGCTTGCCATGGGAATCGTGGATGGGGCAGGTGCCGTCGGGACGAGTGCCGCGGAAGTTTCTTCCGAAGAAATCCTCGCAATAATAGGGCGTGCCGGTAAGACACTTTTCGCACTTGCCGCAGTAGGCGTAGCTAAGGGCTACGTGGTCACCGGGAACGAGTCCCGTGACTTCGCTCCCGATCGCCTCGACGACGCCGGAGCCTTCATGTCCGAGGACGACCGGTTGCGGTACGTCGTATCCCTGATCTCGGACGACCATGTCCGTATGGCAGACGCCGGAGGCGACGATTCGTACTAGGATTTCGTCCGCCCGCGGTTCATCAATCCCAATGCACTCCAAGACGAGAGCCTTCGCCTTCTCTCTCGAAATTGCAGCATACGCTTGCTTCATAGAATGAGCTCCTCCAGTGCGCCTCAGCGCAATAGTGCGCGAAACTACGCATCATCAGACAATCAGTCAATAATTTTTGGAAGTGCCCTGCCGAGATCTATGCTGCCAGAGCCCTTTTTCATCTTTGTGTCGAGAGAACGCCGTGGTTACGGTAGCTGGTCCACATCTTACGAGCGGTCTGGTTCCCCGGCTCGCCAGCGGCAAGGTATAATATTGACAGATTGACAGACGACCACTACCCATTTCCCAGTCGGGAAAGCAACGTCACCTGCAAATGTCAGGAGGAGGCCGGAATGTTCGAAGCGCCGAAAGCGTGGTCTAGTCGCTCAATGAAAGCCGCGCAGATTGAGGGGGTAAGGGGACGAATCGCGGTTGCGGAGGTAAGGGTTCCGGAACTGGAGCCAGATGACGCTCTCGTTAGGGTCGTCGCGTCGGGTATTTGCCGCAGTGACTGGCATTTGTGGAACGGCGACTGGGAATGGGTCGGCATGAAACTTCAGCCCGGAGCCGTTCTCGGGCATGAGATCGGCGGCGTTGTCGAAGCCGTCGGATCAAACGTCAAGTCCGTCCGCCCAGGGCAACGCGTCACGGTGCCGTTCAATCTGGCGTGCGGGCACTGCCACCATTGCTCTCGCGGGGAACAGAACATCTGCGACAACGCGGCTGTCCCGCATCTCATCCCAGGATCAGGCGGTTGGGCGCAGTACATGCGCGCGCCCAACGCGAACCTGAACTGCGTACCGCTTCCGGAGGGGGTGGACGAACTTACTGCTGCGGCGCTTGGTTGCCGCTACATGACTGCGTGGCGTGCGATCCAGAGCCGAGGCGCCCTGCGCGGTGGAGAGAGTGTCGCCGTTTTTGGGTGTGGTGGCGTCGGGCAGGCCGCGATCGAAATCGCAGCATCGCTCGGCGGACGTGTCATCGCTGTCGATGTCGATGATGCAAAGCTCGCGAAGGCAAAGGAAATCGGCGCGCATGCCGTCGTCAATGCTAAGGGTCTTTCTTCTGAGCAGGCCGGCGGAGCAGTTAGGAGAAACACCGAACGAGACGCCGGGGTCGACCTTGCGGTCGATGCGCTCGGTAGCGTCGCGACGGTACACGGCGCTCTCCATTCGCTACGCAAAGGCGGCCGCCTGTCCCAGGTTGGTCTAACATCCCAGGAGGAGAAAGGCGTCGTGGCGGTTCCGATGGATATGATCGTGCTAAAAGAGCTTGAAATTCGCGGCAGTCTCGGCAACCCCCAGAGCGAGTACGACGACCTCCTCAGCCTCGTCGCATCGAGGAAACTCAACCCGACTTCACTGGTCAGTCGAACGGTTTCGCTCGGTGACGTCGAATCGGTTCTACATGACATGGATAGCTTTAAAACGAGCGGCTACGTGGTCATCACGGACTTCGATTGAGGCTGACGGCGAGGTGGTCCGGCCGCGGCATCATTCGTCTTCGGTCAGAACGAACTTGTCGGTAAGAGTCAGGACGTTTCCAGTGCGAACGAACTGCCCTCATCGAGTTCCCGTGAGCTACAAGTATTACCGTTTGCCCCCTCAGCAGCAACGGAATGACCTCGCAAAGTAAGAACGGTACAAAGCTCGTGCGCTGGTGTCGCGGATGCCACCGGGTGGCCGGGTGCTAAAGGAGCGCCGCAAACCCAACGTTTTCGCGCCTCATCCTTGTTCATCCCTGTCAGCTCGCCGTAATCTCGCTCGTTCAATGCCTCGGTCTGAGACAGCTCCAAGCGGTCGCCTTGCGTTTCGCGTAGGATTACAGAACGCCGCGTCGAAAACGAACCGATTGCCGCGAGTCTTTCGCTAGCCTGACGACTTTCGTAGCGCCCTTTCAATGAAAGTGGCGCGTCCTTCCAACCCGTGAATTCGTTCCGCTCATTCCCCTCGCTTTGCCTATGGCGGACGATGACGAAGGTTGATGACAATTAAGTGCCTTCGCGTTCCGCAAGTTACATGATTGTCTTATTGTCTCACTTGTTGGCAGATCATTGAAAAGTAGAAGACATATCAATCTGATAGGAACTTTCATGGCCCACATTCATTAGTTTCTGACCGAGCTTATTGACAGATTGTCTGAAGATTTATAAGGATGCAACTGCCGTGCTGAGGAGCGTCCGGCAACAGCTGGAGACAGGCGGCTCTCGCGCTAGCAGACAAAATTGGCCGCCCAGGGCGGTAGAGGAGGAGCTTTTATGAAAAGACGCACATTCCTACAGGCGGGCAGTGCTTTGCTCGCCGCCGGCACGTTCGGGGTGCCGAACATTCTTCGCGCCGCGAACGATATCCACATCCTTCCCGACACTTGGCCCTCCGAGGGCGATAACCCGATCGTTGAGGCGGGCGAATTCGCGAAGCCTGGTCCCTGGAAAATTGGCCACAGTCATTATGGTCTCGCAGGGTCGACCCACACCTACCAGACTGCCTTCGAAGCGGAATTCGAAATCACACGCAATAAGGACCGCGTCACCGATTACCAGTTCCGCAGTGCGGACTTGAACCCATCAAAGCAGGTGGCCGATATCGAAGACCTCATCGCGCAGAAAGTGGACGCGATTGTCATCGCTCCGCTAACCACGGGTTCGGCCGTAGAGGGTATCAAGAAGGCCAAGGCAGCGGGCATACCAACCGTGGTCTACCTCGGCCGCGTCGATACCGACGATTTCACTGTTCAGGTGCAGGGCGACGACTTCTACTTCGGGCGCGTTATGGCCCAGTTCCTCGTCGACAAGCTCGGTAACAAGGGCAAAGTTTGGGTCCTGCGCGGCGTTGCCGGCCATCCAATCGATGCCGACCGCTACAACGGCGCCATGGAAGTCTTCAGCAAGTCCGGTCTCGAGATCACTTCGACGCAGCACGGCAGCTGGTCCTACGAAGATTCCAAGAAGATCGCGGAAAATCTCTATCTCTCCGACCCTGACGTCGCAGGCGTTTGGACCGATGGCGCGAATATGTCGCTCGGCGTTCTGGATGCTCTTCAGGAAGCCGGTGCGTCAACGATCCCACCGATCACCGGCGAAGCCCTCAATGGTTGGATGCGTCGTTGGAACGACGAAAAGCTATCGTCGATTGGACCGATTTGCCCGCCGGCACTTTCCACAGCCGCGCTGCGCGCCGCGTTCGCGCTTCTCGAGGGAAGGCCGATCAATCGCAACTGGACGAATCGTCCCAAGCCAATCACCGACGAGACGCTCTCCCAGTTCTACAGGGCAGATCTCACCGACGCGTATTGGGCTCCTACGGAAATGCCGGACGAGAAGCTCCTTGAGTACTTCAGGGCCTGAAGCAAGCCGGGCGCGGGTTTTCCGCGCCCGCAACTCAAACACATACGGAAGTTCTCATGAGCATGCTTGTCGAAATGGTCGGCATCAATAAGTCGTTTGGCGCCACGAAGGTCCTATCCGACGTTCGCTTCTCGCTGGAGTCCGGCTCGGTGCACGCTCTGATGGGCGAGAATGGCGCGGGTAAATCTACGCTGATGCGAATTCTGTCAGGCGTTTATCAGCCCACCTCTGGAACCGTTCGGCTTCGAGGTCAGGAGGTCAGATTTCGCGCTCCCAAGGAAGCACGTCTCGCCGGGGTATCGACAGTATTCCAAGAATTTACTCTCGTACCCAATCTAACCGTCGCTGAGAACATGTTCCTCGGTCACGAGCCACGGCGTGCCGACGGCTCCATCGACAGGGCGGAGGTAATCGACAGGTCACGCCGTCTGCTATCAGACGTGTTCCCCCAGCTCGACCCAACGGCAATCGTCGACACGCTGACGGTCGCTCAGCAACAGGCTGTCGAAATCGCGAAAGGTCTCACATCGAATGCGGATGTCTTCATCTTCGACGAGCCGACGGCAGCGTTGAACTCGGCTGACGTCGAACACCTGTTCAAAGTGATCCGGGACCTGAAGGGTGCGGGTAAGGCCGTTGTCTACATCTCACATAGGATGAACGAAGTTTTCGAACTCTGTGACAAGATCACAGTCATGAAGGACGGAGCGTGGGTCAAGACCGCGAGGGCGGAAGACTTCAACCTGCATTCCCTTGTCGCGACGATGGTCGGTCGCGAGCTACAGAACTTTTTCCCGTCGCGAGCCGGTGAAATGGGTGACCATATGCTGGAGGTTTCCAAACTTCGCCTCGACGCCGAAGGGCCGGAGGTTCAGTTCTCCGTAAAAAGAGGAGAAATCCTCGGGCTTGCTGGGCTTGAGGGGCAAGGACAACGCGAAATTATGAGAGCGTTAGTCGGCGTGGAGTCAGCGAAATCCATCTCTGTCCGACGGAGCATTGCCGACGCATCCATGCGTGCTGTAGACGTCTCTTCCGGCTTCTCCAACGCCATCTCCGCAGGCATCGGCTTCATACCTGAAGACCGTAAACAGGAAGGTCTGTTTCTCCGTCTGCCAATTTACGACAACATCGCGCTGGGCAAGCAACTAAACCGGCGCATGGCTAGTGTCGCGTGGAGATCCGTTTCGCGCGTCCGCGAAATCATCAAGTCGCTGCACGTGGCTGCAGCCGACCCGGACGCACCCGTTGGAAAGCTCTCCGGCGGAAACCAGCAAAAGGTCCTGCTCGGGCGCTGGCTTCTCTCAGGCGTAGACATTCTTGTGATCGAGGAGCCGACACGCGGCGTCGACGTCGGCGCGAAGGCTGAGATCTATCGCCTGCTCCGTGACTTCAGCGAGAGCGGCGGAGCTGTGATCGTCTCCTCCCGTGAACTCGCCGAACTCATCGGCCTCTGTGACAACATTCTGATCGTTCACGACAGGAAGATCGTGGGCCAGACGCCAGCGGCGGGAGCCACCGAAGAAAGTATTCTTGGTACAGCGTTGGGTTCTCATTCCACGCATGATCAGCGCGCTGCGGTTCATTGAGGAGGAGTTTTATGATTACCGTCGCAAGTTACCTTAGGGTTCCATATCGGGCAGGTGCGATCCGGCTTTCGATTGGGACGCTCCTCCTGATGGTCGTCGCATCAATTATCTTCCTGCCCGGCTTTCTCGCGGGCGAAAACCTCTCGAACCTGCTTGCGCAGTCGACCACGCTTGTCATCTCGGCGCTGGGCCAGACGTTCGTGATTCTGACCGGTGGTCTTGACGTTTCGGTAGGCTCGATCATCAGCATGACGACTGCGATAATGACCCTGGACATGCCCGCCTTTATGCGAATCCTACTCTGCATCGCGGTTGCAACTGCGTTCGGCTTGGTCAACGGCTACGGCGTCGCACGCCTGAACGTCCACCCGATCATCATGACTCTCGCGACTATGGGAATTGGCCAGGGTCTTGCCCTAATCATACTTCCGATTCCTGGGGGTAGGGTGCCGGATTGGCTTTCGACGTCCGTGGCGGGCTCGATTGGCCCGGTGCCGAACACTTTGGTTTGGCTCATCGTTGCTTCGCTCGTCGCTGCCTGGATCCTCTATCGCCGACCGTTTGGGCTCTATCTTTTCGCCGCCGGTGGCAATGAATTCAACGCCCGTATGAACGGCGTGCCGGTGGAACGGACGATCATCAACGCCTATGTCCTGTCGGCCCTCTTCGCCTGCGCCGCAGGGATGTTCCTGACTGGGCGGCTCGCGTCGGGCGATCCCAAGGGCGGAGCCACTTTCGGGATCGAGTCGGTTACGGCGGTCGCACTCGGCGGCGTTCACCTCGCCGGCGGCATCGGAAGCGTCTTCGGTACGGTCGTAGGAGCCGCGATCTTGGGTCTCATCAACAACGTAATGAACCTCGCGAATGTGTCCGCCTTCCTGCAATCGGTGGCTAAGGGCGGGCTGCTCCTCGTGCTCGTTGTATCGCAGCGACGCAAAACAATCGGACTTTGAAAAAGAGGGACACCTCGATGACCACCGTTAATTCCAAGCCGGGTGCGCCATCCGCCTCGTTTAACGGCAAGCGCGTTGTTTCCTGGATCAGCGGCTTGCCTCCGGCTTATTATGTGCTTTCCATCCTCATCGCCGTAGCGCCTGCCGTGAGCGCGACCCTTATCAACCCGAACTATTGGTTTGTGATCCTAAAGCAGTCCGCCCCACTTGGCATCGCGGTGCTGGCCCAGTCTCTGGTGATGAGAGTTCGGTCGATCGACCTCTCGGTCAGCGGTGTATTCGCTTTCGCGATTTACCTCGCGAGTTCGGGCCTGTTGAACAGCTATCCGCCCCTCCTGACAGTGGCGATGCCTATCATTGTCGGCTTGCTGGTCGGTATCATCAATGGTGTCCTTGTTGCCTATGTCCGCGCGTCCGCAGTAATCTCAACGCTAAGTGTCTCGGCAATGCTGATTGGTATCATTCAGTATATGAGTGCGGGCAGGGCGCCGGGTTCTACGCCAACATGGTTGCGCGTGCTGACGAACGGCAACGTGTACGGACTGTCGTATTCCGTCATCATCTGGGTCGCGACCTCGGTCCTTGTAGCCATCGCTTTCCGCTTCTTGATCATCGGTCGCTACTTCCGTGCAGTAGGTGATAACCCTCGCGCCGCCGAGACAACGGGCATTCCGCTTGCCCGAACGATATTCGTCTCGCATGTGACGGCTGGATTCCTGACTGGGATAGCCGCACTTGTTCAGATATCCGCCTTGGCCGTCGGCACAATAAAGCCAGGTTTCGACACCTTCATGAACGCATTGGCCGCAACGATCCTTGGCGGCGTCACGTTCGGCGTCGATCGTGGCGGCGTTGCTGGTCCGTTTGTCGCGGTGGTCGCCTTCAGCTTCCTGTTCGCAATGCTGACTGTTTTCGGCATCCAGGAACCAGGAAAGCTCATTGCTCAGGGCCTGATCATCGCGCTGGCTGCGATCATCTACGGAGCTCGCGCAGGCCGCATCTGAGCCCGCGCACCGAGTTGTCGATTGGTTTCATTCCCGCGCCTTCGCTAGACAAAGCAGGAGAGAAGAAATGGTCAAGATCACTGCGGCTGTTGCCGTGAAGCCGAAGGCTCCACTGGAGTTCCGGGACTTGGAACTGGCTGATCCTGAGGGGAACGAGATCCTTGTCCGCACTGTCGCAACCGGTATTTGCCACACCGATTTGCTCCTGAGAGACGGCATCTTCGGCCCCGCGGCTCCCGTCATTCCGGGACACGAAGGCGTCGGGATTGTCGAGGCAACCGGGCCGGATGTGCAGGGATTGAAAGTAGGCGACGCTGTCGCCCTCAGTCAGAGTTCATGCGGATTCTGCCCAGATTGCCGACGATCGCATCCCATGAACTGCCAGAACTACACGCAGTACAACTTGACGGGTCTGCGGGCAAACGGGAAGAGAGCCATCGTATGTGACGAGGTGGGCAGCAATTTCGTAGGGCAGTCTTCCTTCGCGACCCACATTCTGGCGACAGAGAACAACGCCGCTCTACTCCCCTCGGAGGGATTCGACCTGACAAATGCAGCCCCACTGGGCTGCGGCATGGCAACCGGGGCGGGCACTGTCATAAACGCCATGAAACCGGAGATCGGCTCTACGATTGCTATCTTCGGTGCGGGGGCCGTTGGTATGGCGGCAATCATGGCCGCCAGAGTGCGTCAATGCAGCAAGATCATAGTCGTCGATCTGAACCCACAGCGTCTCGAGATGGCCAAGGAGCTGGGCGCGACGCACGCCGTCAACGGCAAGGACGCCGATGTGGTGGAACAGATTCACGCGCTGACCGGCGGTGGCGCTGACTTCGCCGTTGAGGCCGTCGGTATCATTCCAGTTATCCTAAGTTCCATCAAATGCACGCGGCCCGGCGGACATGTCGTTCTGCTCGGCCTGGATGCGCTCGGCAAGGACATCCCAATTCCGCTCGATCTCATGGTCTTCAACCGCAAAATTCAGGGCGCAATCCTTGGCGACCAAATCCCGCAATTGTTTATCCCGCAGATGGTTCAGCTCAATCAGGTAGGCCTGTTTCCATTTCAGAAGCTGATCACGAAGTATCCGTTCGAGAAGATCAACGAGGCTATCGCGGATGCCGAGGCGGGTCGCGTTATCAAGCCGGTCATCGTGTTCAACTAGGAGCCAGTCGATGTCATCCACGAAATCCGCGGAACAGCACCTCATCGTCGAATTCAAGACCACAACACTGAACAGGGGACGCGTGAAGGAACTCCTCCTGGAATTCATCGGACCGGCGCGTGAAGAGTCAGGGTGCCTTTATTACGACCTCTACCAGCGCTCGGACGAGCCCAACACGTTCTACATCCTTGATGGCTGGGCGAACGAGGAGGCGGTGGCCCGGCACGGCAAGCATCCCAACGTGGTCCGCGTTCTGGAACCGCTCCTGCCACTGCTCGTCAGTCCCCCGTCTATCATTGTGAATAGCCGAGTAAGCGACTGACGGACACTCGTTCGTGGCTCGTTCAAACGGCGCTTGGGGTGAGACGCACCCCGGCCATTCTCGTGGAGTGAAAATGGCGCAACATCGCGTAGTGGTCGTAGGCGGAGGCTTCGCGGGTCTCCAACTCGCCAGGGACCTCAAGTGTCCCGAAACTTCCATCACGATCATTGATCGGCGCAACCATCACCTGTTTCAACCGCTGCTGTACCAAGTCGCGACAACGGTGCTTGCGACATCGGAAATCGCTTGGCCGATAAGGACCCTGTTCCGCGAACGAAAGGACATCTCTACGCTGCTCGGCGAAGTCGTCGGGATCGACACAGAGCAACGCACGGTATTGCTAAAGGGCGGGCCTTCGGTGCCATACGACACTCTCGTTCTGGCCACGGGAGCGCGCCACGCATACTTTGGGCGTGACGAGTGGGAGCCCTTTGCGCCCGGCCTGAAGGCGCTCGAGGATGCGACGACGATACGGAGACGCCTCCTTCTAGCCTTTGAGAAAGCCGAATTGGAGGCTGACCCCGAGCGCAGGAAGGCCCTTCTGACCTTTAGCATCATCGGTGCCGGGCCGACTGGCGTAGAGATGGCGGGCATCATTGCCCAGCTCGCTCATAGAACTCTTGTGGAGGAGTTTCGAAGCATTGACACATCGTCGGCCCGCATTCTGTTGATCGAGGCTGGGCCGCGAGTTCTTCCGGTCTTTCCGCCCGCGCTGTCGGATTATGCCGCCAAGTCGTTAACGAAGATGGGTGTTGAAGTCTGTACCGGCCGCCCGGTGACCGCATGCGATGAAGAAGGCGTGACGATCGGAGACGAGTTCGTTCCAAGCCGGACGGTCATTTGGGCAGCAGGCGTTCAGGCGTCCAAGGCCGCCGAATGGGTTGGGGCAGAGAAGGATCGCGCGGGAAGGGCGCTCGTCGAACCAGACTTGACCGTTTCGGGGCACCCGGAAGTCTTCATCGTGGGCGACACCGCTTCCGTAAAAACCGACGACGGCAATCCAGTACCGGGCATCGCGCCCGCAGCGAAGCAACAGGGGAAGTACGTTGCCGCGGTCATAAAGGCGCGGCGTCTACAAAAACCAGCACCCGCGCCGTTCCGCTACAGACACCTCGGCAACCTGGCGACGATTGGCCCGAGTTCGGCTGTCATCCACTTCGGGAAACTTCAACTGAAGGGTTCTCTCGCTTGGTGGATATGGGGCTTGGCCCACATTTACTTCCTGATCGGCACGCGCAGCCGAATGGCCGTCGCACTCAGTTGGCTCTGGGTCTTCATGTCTGGACATCACTCGGCGCGCCTTATCACGCAAAAAGAGACACTCAAAGACGAAGTCTAACGGCAACAGGCTGCGCGGCGCCTATCGCGTCTTCATTTATCAACGACATACAGGGGGCTTTACTATGTCGTTTCTTGCAAATGTCAGCATCAAACTTAAAATGCTTCTGCTGGTGGCGCCGATCTGTGCGATCGGTATCGCCGGGCTGACGTTTGTGTCGCTCAATTATCGGACCGCTTCCCAGAGCTATGTCAGTTTCATTGCTGAGGACGAGGCAGCGGCTATTCAGATGGCGCGGGCGAGCCAACGTCTTACTGCGCTGAGTTACAACGCGTATCAAGTCATGTCCTATGACACCAAGGATCCGAGCATCAAGAAATTCGCTCTCTACTATGAGAACAACAAGGCGAAGCTGCTTTCGGAACTTCGAGCTGTCAAGCGGTTGGTTCCCGATCATAAGGAGAGCATCGATAAATTCATCTCTGCCGCAAATGGCATTCTCGAGCTGACCAACAAAGCGGTCCAACTGGCACTTAAAGGAGACACCGAAAACGCCAATGCGCTGCTGCGTCAGGCGGACCCGATGATAGCGGATCAGGTTCTTGGTATTCGTGACTGGACTGATAATTTCACAAACGCGATCGATCTCAAGAGCCAGCAATTGGCGAACGGCGCCGACAAAACAAGCCTGTATTCGCTGGTCATCATCACAGGCCTGTTTGCTGTATTACTGGCGGTGTCGATCTTCATCGCCTCCCGGTACGTGACGTTGCCGCTTGTTCGCCTGAGGGATCGAATGATGTCACTGGCGGATGGCAACACGGACGACGAAGTTTCGGGCGAGGAGCGGCGGGACGAGTTGGGAAGCATGGCACGAGCGGTGTCCGTTTTCCGGAGGAACGCTATTGAGCGAGCACAACTCGAATACGAAAGCGAGGTAGTGCGCGACGCAGCGGAAAGAGACCGGCAAACCCGCGAGGTGCGTGACGCGGCCGATGCGGGTGCGGCGAAGCTAGCTGTAAGCACACTTGGCTCGGCGCTTCAGCGGCTTTCGGACGGGGACCTGATCCACAGGATCGAGATACCTTTCAGAATGGATCTGGATGCACTTCGCTTCGACTACAATGCTTCGGTCGAGAAACTCCTTGCGGCGCTGTTGTCAGTGAATCAAAACGCCCGTCTGATCGATAGCAGCTGCGAAGAAATCCGTTCGGCGTCCCATGACTTGTCCAGCAGAACGGAGCGGCAAGCGGCGTCGCTACAGGAAACCGCAACAGCGGTCGGACAGGTCACGTCCGCCATTCGTGACAGCGCCATTCGCGCTGCTGACGCGAAAGTCTTGGTCGCACAAGCGAAGGCGGGTGCGGAGGCGTCTGGTGTCGTCGTTCGGTCTGCGGTCGAGGCAATGCGCAACATCGAAAGATCTTCGGCCCAGATCACGACTATCATTGGGGTCATTGATGAGATCGCCTTCCAGACGAACCTCCTTGCCTTGAACGCGGGAGTTGAAGCCTCCCGCGCCGGCGAGGCGGGTCGAGGCTTCGCAGTGGTGGCTCAAGAGGTCAGAGAATTGGCGCAAAGATCCGCGACAGCTGCCAGGGAAATCAAGCAACTGATTTCAAGTGCAAGCGCACAGGTGGAAAAAGGTGTCACTCTCGTAGATGAGACTGGGAGGAGCTTAGACCAGATTATAGTTGGGGTCGCCGAGATCGATCGGCATGTTGCAGCGATTGCCGGGTCGGCCCAAGAGCAATCCATGACCTTGGCAAACATCAATACTACCGTCGCTTTAATCGATCAGGAAACTCAGAAAAACGCGGCGATGGCAGAGCAATCCGCGGCTGCTGGCAGCATGTTAGCGTCTCAGGCGGAAGAACTTACCGGTCTCTTACAGCAGTTCAAGATTCATCAAACCGTGCCCGAGGAAGACAATCCTCCGGCATCTTACGACGTAGCGAGCGCGGAGGTTGTCGTGTTGGATAGATCGCGCGTGATGGGAGCGTAGGTTGTCGGGGCCGGAGGAAGCGACTAAGCCTCATCCTCGGCGATCAGCGCTTCACAAAATCACCGGTTCTATAAACCGCGTTACCTTAAATGTTACAACGCAACAATACGATCACCAAATAGGAGAGTTTCCCCAGCCTCCTCCCGAGGCGCCTTGGCTGCCGCTGGACAGGTCCCCCGCGGCAGTCCTTTTTTCTCCGAGCATCTCCTCGAGAAGCCGGACTCGGCCATACAAAGGCTTATGTCGCGTCCATCCGGCAGGTAAGGGACGCCTATGAGGCAACTGCAATATGACCGTTTGTCCCTAGAGTTTTTGGTTTCTCAATCAAAAACCAACCAAGCCGCTTCGAACCATAGCGGCGAGAGGATGGTCGTCGTGATCGCTCAAAGTTCCCGTCTGCCCGAAGGGGTCGTGTCCCTACAGGTGGTGTAGCTCGGCGGTAGCGAAGCCGCTCGCGAGCGCGCCCTCAACAGCGCCGTAGTGAGCGGGCGGCGAAGCGGTGGTCATCGATGTTCTTCGGTAGGGTCGGGTTGCTGACACCAACCTGATTCGAAGGAACCACCGATGACCGACAACATGATGAACCTGCGTGCGCTCGTGGAGAAGTCCCCCGACGCCGATCTTTTGCGCGAGATGATCGGCTTTGCCGCCGAGCGGCTGATGGAGCTGGAGGTGGGCGCTGCCACCGGTGCCGGCTATGGCGAGAAGAACCCGCTGCGGACGGCCCAGCGCAACGGCTACCGCGAGCGGGATTGGGAGACGCGCGCCGGAACCGTCGAGCTGCGCATTCCGAAGCTCAGGAAGGGCTCTTACTTTCCGGGCTTCCTGGAGCCGCGGCGCATGGCCGAGAAGGCGCTGACGGCGGTCATTCAAGAGGCCTATGTGCAGGGAATCTCGACCCGCTCGGTCGACGATCTGGTCAAGGCCATGGGTATGAGCGGCATCTCCAAGAGCCAGGTCAGCCGGCTGTGCGAGGAGATCGACGGCAAGGTCAAGGCCTTCCTCGAGCGGCCGATCGAGGGCGACTGGCCATATCTGTGGATCGATGCCACCTACCTGAAGGTCCGCCGCGGCGGCCGCATCGTCTCCGTTGCCGTGATCATCGCCGTTGGTGTCAACAGCGACGGTCGCCGCGAGGTGCTGGGCATGGAGGTCGGCACCTCCGAAGCCGAGCCGATCTGGACGGAGTTCCTACGCAAGCTGACCCGCCGTGGCCTCAGAGGCGTCAAGCTGGTTGTCTCCGACGCCCACGAAGGCCTGAAGGTCGCCGTCACTAAGGTGCTCAACGCAACCTGGCAGCGCTGCCGGGTCCACTTCATGCGCAACGTTCTTGCCCACGCCGGCAAGAGCGGTCGGCGTGTCGTCTCCGCCTTCATCGCCACCGCCTTCGCCCAGGAGACGCCGGAAGCCGCAAGCGCCCAATGGCGCGCCGTCGCCGACCAGATCCGGCCGAAGGTGCCCAAGCTCGCCGCCATCATGGATGATGCCGAAGAAGACGTTCTCGCCTACATGACCTTCCCGAAGGAGCACCGCGCCAAGCTGCACAGCACCAACCCGATCGAGCGCCTCAACGGCGAAATCAAGCGCAGGACCGAGGTCGTCGGCATCTTCCCCAATGATGACGCCATCGTCCGCCTCGTCGGCGCGATCCTGCTCGAGCAGAACGACGAATGGGCTGTCCAACGCGCCAGATACATGACGCTAGAAACCATCAGCCAGATGAGCGATGATCCGCTCATCAGCCTGCCAGCCGTGGCGCGCTGATCATCCCGGCCCATGCCGGAGAACGCGGCGACCAAAGCCGCCACCTACACCACTCCCTGGGACATGATCCGCGAAGGCAGCACCTGGGTGCCGCCACACAGGTCCCGGCGGCAACTTTTTTGAGGTCGCGGAGCAGCAGACGGTGGCAATGCTCGGGGTGTTGGCCTCGGTCTTGCGGTCGCCACCACGATGGGCTACTCCGGCATGCCTCGTTGCGCCGGCGCTGATCGGCTTTATTGCCGAGCACATTAGCTTTGCTGTCGATTTCACCTGTTTGCCGCTGCTGTTCATCGTCGTCTTGGCTCTGTCGCACCACGCCTTTATGCCCGGGTTGCAACCCCGGCTGCGGGATGTGGGCATCGGCGAAGAGCACCTGGCCGGAATGGCCCGCCATGCGATGAAGCAGACACAGTTGCTCTTGAACAATCCCCGGGAGGTGACCGAGGCGGACGCCCTCTCTATCTACAAGGCGGCCTGGTGATGATGGAACGCAGGGACCTGGCGAGTGATCCGACTACAAGGTATTTCGGAATATTGGGCTGGATCCTCTTGTCACAATGTGAGGCTGAGCATGTCACATTCGCGCCTTGATGCCCTCGCTTTGGAAGCACCTCCGTCACTCGGAGGAATGGAAGAGAAAATACTATACGGGGAACAGATCCGGATTATCTTTCCTCATTTATTTCGACGCCGCAAAGTTTATGTCAAGGGTCGTGTGCAGTAATTGTGGAGGAGCGAAGCCCGCTGGCGTTTGATTGCAGCTTTATATCGACAGATAAATTCGCGGTGGCTATCTCAAAATACGATGGAAAATTGTCAATCTCGAGGGATGGAACAAGCGACAAAGTACACCTTTTTTTGCCCATTAGTGGGAGTGCACGGTTTAGCTGCTTTCGCGAGAGCATTGTATCAGTTCCTGGTCACGGCACCTTGTTGGAAGGGGAACGTACCTCCAGCAGTATGCAATTCAATGGCTCTCGTCATCACTTGGCGCTTATCGTAGATCGCCAATTCATTCGGAAGCAATTGGCCTTTCTGCTTGACAGAACAATAAGCGGCGACATGCACTTTCAACCTTACGTCAATCTGACGGAGGGAGCCGGCAGTGGATTCATGAACATTGCCATGGAAGTGTACCGCGGTCTGTCAAACGATTGCTGGCTGCAGAAATCGCCGATAAGTCTCAATTCCCTGTGTGAGACACTAGGGTATCTCCTTATCGAAAACTGTTCGCATCAATATAGTGACGAGCTTTCGAGACCAGGTCCAGCACCCACACCTAAGCATGTCAAATGGGCGATCGAGTTCATGGAAGAGCACATGTCCGCCCCAATTTCGTTAAACGATATTGCCTCCGCATCGAAGGTGAGTGCACGAGCGCTGCAACAAGGCTTTAAGCAATTCCGCAACACCACGCCCATGTTATATTTGCGCGATCTCCGGATGTCGGCCGTTCATGAGGATCTGCTCCAGACAGGTGAACAGTCCAGTGTTACCGAGATAGCCAGAAAGTGGGGTTTTGCTCACCTTGGGCGTTTTGCTTCTGACTACAAGAGGCGTTTTGGACAGCTACCATCCGAGACGGCCAATGAACGGCGCGGGGTTTGCCGGAGACCCAACTCGTCACAAGACGACGAATAAATCCTCCCAAAGTCTGCGCCCGTGCCGTGCGAATGGTGACGGAGGATCAAGCGAGCATACCTCTCGCTGGGTAGCGATGTGTGCGGGAATTGGCGGAGCGGTCCGCCAGTGCCGCTAAGGACATCAAAGGAATATTGAAACCTCCGAACAGCAGGTAGGCAAAAGGCGTTACTCTGGTTGCCGATACAGGCAAGGCTCAGGCTCGCATCGTGGCCAGAGTGCTGAAATAAATGCGATTGTGTCCGAAATTGCAGCTTCTCCACAGGAATAATCGGTGAGCATTAACGAGGTAATCGCCGCCATTACCAAATTGATCAGTTTACCTAGCAAAATGCCGCAATGGTAGAAGAGTTCACGGCCACAAGTCATACCCTTCCAAGTGCTCCACCTCATAGGCAGGTTCCGGATTGGTGGCGAATTCAATACTCAGCAATTCCATAGCTTACTTTTTAAGTAGGCGGCTTAAGAACTCAGGACCTAGCACTACTTTGGGAGGTGAACGCATTGTTTTCCAAGATGGATTGATGCTGCGCGCTCCGATGAAGGGGGCGCGTCACGGTGGGGTGGCATGAGGTGTTCATGGACTGGCTTCAGCCGCTTCTGGCGCCGCTGGCACAAGCGGCGGCGCGCCGGATGGGGTGCCGTGTTGGGCTGTCGGTCATGGCGAGCTTTGACGTGGGACCCGGGAGTCAGGAAATCAGTTTCGATAAATCCGGACCCTACAGGCGTGCGCCCCCTTCCCAAAATGAAAATGTCCTCAAACACCGATGAGGCGCCCTCAACGCCCAAGTGTCTAAATGGACTTGGCGAGTTCTTCGCGCTGAGCCGGAGTCAATGGTCTCAGTTCCCGGCCTTGAAGCGTCAGGAACAGTTTCGCGGTTTCCTCCAGCTCCTCAGTCGCGTACTGCGCCTCCTCAAGCGACCTCCCAGCCACGACAGGTCCGTGATTCGCCATGAGGACGGCGTTGCTTGTCGCGGCGGCCTCCTGTACCGCCGCGGCCAGCTTCTCGTCTCCGGGACGGAAGTAGGGCACCAATGGCAGGGTGCCGACCCGCATCACGTAGTAGGCGGTCAGGGGAGGCAGCGCATCCTTTTCATCGATGTCTTTCAGGATGCTGACCGCCACCGAGTATGTTGAGTGGAGGTGGACAACGGCCTTGCCGTGCGGCCGTGCGCAATACATGCAGCGGTGAAGGAAGGCCTCCTTGGTGGGCTTGTCCCCGCCGAGGTGAACGCCCTCCGCGGAGAAGAGCGAAAGTCGCTCAGGCACGAGGCTTCCGAGCGAAGCATTCGTGGGCGTCATCAACATCCGTCCATCCGACATCTTCACGCTTATGTTGCCGGTCGAACCGGATGTCAGGCCGCGGTCGAAAATGGATTGTCCGGCCCGCACGATGTCGTCGCGGGTCCTGGTTTCCTCGGACAGTGTAGCCATCAGAGTTTGTCCCAGGCGTGGACGAAGAAGTCGGGCGCGCCGAAGTTCCCTGACTTCAGCGCAAGCGAAATCCGGCCGGGCGCCGTCGGTGAGCTGACCCAGGGGACTCCGGGTGCGATCTCGTTTCCAATGTCCAGTTGGTTGATCCCAAGGGATTTCACGACGGCACCCGACGTTTCGCCACCCGCGACGATCAGCTCGGAGACCCCCCTGTCGACGAGTTCCTTGGCGATGTTGGACAGTGCACCTTCGACCATGGTCCCTGTCTCAGCCACCCCGAATTTCGCCTGGTTCGCCTTCACCTGGTCGGGCGCTGCGGTGGCGTAGAATAGGACGGGCTTTTGGCCAAGTCGGTCCTTGGCCCAATCGAGCGCTTCCTTGACGACGTCTTGGCCCCTGGCGAGTTGCTCGACGTCGATGCGAAAGCCCTCATGGTCCTGCAGCATCTTCTCCACCTGGCCGTTGGTCGCGGCAGAGCAACTTCCGGAGATCACGGCGCGGGAGCCTCCCTGCAGGGCTGAGGGTGCCAGCTCCCGCGCCGTCGCCGCACCACCTCCGACCATCGTCCTCGCAAGTCCATATGCGAGACCGGAAGCGCCTGTGAGGAGGGGCGCGTCGTCGAACGCGGCGGCGATGACCTCAAGGTCGGCGTCGTCCATGGCGTCGAGAACCGCGACCCCGTACCCGTCCGCGCGCGCCTTCGACACCCAGGCACGCACCGCGTCGACGCCTTGCTTGACGGTCTCGTGATAACACCCAGCGACTTTGTGCGACGTCTGCGGCGCGAGAACCCGCACCAGATTCGAATCCGTCATCGGAGTGAGCGGATGGTTCTTCATGCCGGATTCGCTGAGCGGGATGTCGCCGACGAAGAGGTTGCTCTTGTAAATGGTGCGGGCGTTCGCCGGGAACGCAGGGCACGCGGTTGTCAAGTCGCCCCCCAGCTCGGCGAGCATCGCGTCCAGTACCGGACCGATGTTGCCCCGTTCGGTGGAGTCGAATGTGGAGCAGTATTTGAAGTAGAACTTCGCCGCTCCCCGATGTTGAAGCCAGCGCAAGGCCGCGATGGATTGCGCGACGGCGTCGGATGGATCGATGGTCCTCGTCTTGAGAGCCACCACGATCGCGTCGGCATCGACTTCAAGTTCTTCATTGGGAACGTCGATGAGCACCGTGGTCTTCATTCCGCTCTTGGCGAAAATGCCCGCGACGTCGGTCGCTCCGGTAAAGTCGTCTGCCACGCAGCCGATCAGCAGCTTACGATCCTTCTTCATCCCATCACCTCATGATGAACGGGTTGGCGACACTCTCGGCTGTGGAGATCATGACGCTCTTGGTCTGCAGGTAGTTCTGAATGGACGCCATGCCGTTCTCCCGGCCGATGCCCGAGTGTTTGTAGCCACCGAGCGGTGACATGTAGCTGATGGTCCGGTAGGTGTTGACCCAAACCGTGCCCGCCTGGATGGCAGCCGAGACCCGCAGCATGCGGCGCATGTCCTGAGTCCAAAAGCCGGCGGCCAAACCGTAATTCGTGTCGTTCGCGATTTGGATCGCCTCTTCTTCGGTGTCGAACGGAATAACGGCGAGGACCGGACCGAAGACTTCCTCCTGCGCGATACGCATGGAATTCCGGACGCCGGCGAAAATAGTGGGCTCCACGAACCAGCCATTGCCGAGCTCGGGATTGGACGGGCGTCCGCCGCCCAGGAGGCACTCCGCGCCTTCGCCCTTGGCGATGTCGATGTAGCCCAGGATTTTCTCGAGTTGGGGGGGCGTCGTAACCGGACCGACCTGCGTCGAGGTCGAGAGCGGATCGCCCATCCGGGCCGTTTTGGCGAGCGCTATGACCCTCTCGAGAAACTGATCATGGATTTTGCGTTCGACAAGGAGGCGCGAGCCCGCGATGCAGGTCTGGCCCGTGGCGGCGAAGATGCCCGAAATGACGCCGTTGACGGCGTTGTCTATTTCGGCGTCCGCGAAGACGATGTGCGGGCTCTTTCCGCCCAGCTCGAGCGTGACCTTCTTGAAGTTCCGGGCGGCCAACTCTCCGATCTTGCGCCCCGTGCCTTCGCTTCCGGTGAACGCGATCTTCGCGACGTGTTTATGGGCCGTCAGCGTCTCGCCCAGGTCGGCCCCGAAGCCCGTGACGACGTTGAAGACGCCCGGGGGGAAGCCGGCCTGCTCAACGAGCTTGGCAAATTCCAGCGTTGAGGCCGAGGTGAACTCCGACGGTTTCGCGACGAAGGTGTTTCCCGCCGTGAGAGCGGGAGCCAACTTGTAGGACAGAAGCAGGAGAGGGGAGTTCCAGGGCGTGATGCCGACACAGACGCCCAGCGGCTCGTTGCGGGTGTAGTTGAAGGTCTCGGGCTTGTCGATCGGGATGACCGCGCCCTCTATCTTGTCCGCCAAGCCGCCGAAGTAATAGTACCACTGCGGGATATACTTGAGCTGGAACAGCATCTCGTTGATGAGTTTGCCGTTGTCCGTCACCTCGATGCGGGCGAGGCGCTCGGCGTTCTCCGCGATCAAGTCGCCAAGGCGGCGGAGGAGGTGGCCGCGGTCGGTCGCGGTGAGCTTGGGCCAAGGCCCGCTGGTGAAAGCCTTATGCGCCGCCTCGACCGCCCGTTCAGCGTCTTCCTTCGTTCCCTTGGGTATGGCTGCCCAGACCTCCCCAGTATAGGGATTGCGGGTCTCGAACGTCTCGCCGAGCGCCGCGTCGACCCATTGGCCGTCGATCAACATCTTGTAGGTTTGCATTTGCATTTTCCTTCTAGCAGCCAAGCCGGCGCGCCAAGTCTTCGAGGTCGTCGGCGGCGTAGTCCCAATCTTGCTCGGCCTTGAGGTCCGTGGTCTGGCCCGGTCCGTATTCGTTGGGGCGGGCGATGAAGGCGGTCCTGAGGCCAAGCGCGCGCGCGGCCGCGAGGTCGTAATTGTGGGCGGCGCACATCATCACCGCGGACGGTTCGAGGTAGAGCAGTTTGCAAACCCCGAGATAGGTTTCGGGGTCGGGCTTGTAGTGTCGGAAAAGCTCGCACGAAAACACGTTGTCCCACGGGAGGTCCGCATGCTTGGCCATGTTCACCAGGATGGCGACGTTCGCGT
The DNA here is from genome assembly GCF_002944405.1 of Sinorhizobium fredii. Classification (NCBI taxonomy): domain Bacteria; kingdom Pseudomonadati; phylum Pseudomonadota; class Alphaproteobacteria; order Hyphomicrobiales; family Rhizobiaceae; genus Ensifer; species Ensifer fredii. The sequence goes on from NZ_CP024310.1 coordinate 245,360, forward strand.
TCGACAGCGGGCCGATGATGAACTTCGTCTTGAGGCGGTGAAGCCCACGAGAAGCGTCCGGCCAGCCGTTCAGTCGATGCCAGACCTTGTTGATGTGCATCATCCGCGCCTCATCGAGAAGCGGCAGGCCCATCCCGTCGAACACAGACTTCAACGCGTCGAAGTGTAGCTCGTCGAGGTTCGTCCAAGGCAGCTCTCCCGAGCGCACCCGGGCTTTCTGCGGATTATAGCGGTCGCGCCAGCGGTCGACCACATCGGCCCAGTCGACGTTCAGACCTTGCTCCACGCCCCAAGACGTGAGGTCCGAAATGATAGAGCCACGCCAGTCGACGACGGTGCCGAACGTGTCGAAGACGATCGCTTTGATACCGTCCGCCATCAATTTCCCCCGTTCGGCGCCGCGATGCGCTCAAAGGTCTGGACCTTCTTCTCAAGCACCCATGGTTGGCTGGCTTCGCTGAAGCTAAGAAAGTGCGCCGACTTGAGATGGAAGTCGAAATCCGCTCGGCTCCCGTAAACCTCGTATAGATGGATGCGTTCGGGCTGTTCGGGGTTCTGGCAGACGTCAAACACTGAGCAGCCAGGCTCGTCGCGCAGGGACGTCGTAGCATTCTCCATCATCGCGTCGCGGAATTGGTTCAGGAAACCCCCGCGAACGAGGAATTCCACCACGACGACATAGCCATCGGTCTGCGGGCTGGTCATGCGACCTCCTTCCGGGCCGCGGAGAGCGAGGAGATGACCGATCGGGTCATCTCGGCGCAGTTCGCGTTGCCGCCGTACTCCATGGGGATGGCCAGCTTGGTCGAGAGCGTGTGCTCCACCGCGCCTTCCATGAGGCGAGCAGCGTCCGCAAGCGTCGGTTGGCCGAACTTCGCCGCCAGCCAATCGAGCATCATCGCGGCCGAAAGGAACATGGCGCTGGGGTTCGCGCAGCCCTTGCCCGCAATGTCAGGGGCGGTGCCATGGGCGGGCTGGAACAGGCCGTGTTTGTCACCGATGTCGGCCGAAGGTGCCATGCCCATGCCCCCGATCAGTCCCGCGGCGAGATCGGAGAGGATGTCGCCGAACATGTTCTCGGTGACGAGGACATCGAAGGTCCAGGGCTTCTTGACCATGTTGAGCGCCAACGCGTCGACATAGGCATGATCCTTCGTGAGACCTGGATGGCGGTCGGCCACTTCGTCGAACACCTTGCGGAAGAAAGCCATCGACTGGAAAACGTTCGCCTTGTCGACGCAGGTGACGTTGCCCGGCTTGCCGCGGCGCTTGCGCTGCCGCGCGATGTCGAAGGCGAACTCGGTCACGCGCGCCGTTCCCGACCGCGTGATCTGCATGGTGTCGTAGGCTTCTTCGTCATTCCGGATTTCCCCGCGCCCGCGGGCATAGAACAACCCTTCGGTCTGCTCGCGCACCAATACGAAGTCGATCTGTTCGGCCCGGGGATCGGTCAGGACCCGGGGCAATCCGGGAAACCAGCGAATTGGCCGAACGCCCGCGAAGAGACCAAGCTCCATGCGCAGGTCGAGCTGCGGAATGATTTCCGTGCCATCGGGGAAGCGGATGTCGGGCCAGCCCATCGCCCCGAACAGAATCGCGTCTGACCTTCGGCAGGCCTCGAGCGTCGAGGCGGGCAGAGCGTCGCCGCTTTCGGCATAGTACTGCGCACCCGCATTGTGGGTTTCGAACGCGAGGGCGGGAGCGCCCGCCATTGTCGTGGCGGCGTTCACAAGCTCCAGGCATGCGGGCATGACCTCCCGGCCGATGCCGTCGCCCGGAAGCACGGCGATCGTTAGCGTGTCATTCTTCATAGTCATTTTTCGATCCAATCAGAGATGGTTGAGGCCGAGGCGCTCGAGGAGGTCCAGGAGCTCGCGGCCAGCGCGCTGTCTGTGCTCGCGATGAATGGTGCCCGCCTTCTCGACGTCGCCGGCTCGTATGGCGTTGACGAGCTCCGCGTGGTCGCGCGTGGAGTTCACGGGTTTAGGCCGCATCTTGAGGGTCAGCATCCGGACGCGATGCGCGCGGTCGATGAAGTTGAGCACCACCGACTTGAGCATCTTGTTGCCGCTGAGCTCCAGCAGTTGCTCGTGGAACCGGGCGTCCGCTTGCGCCCACCTGTCGAGATCGTCGCGTTCGAGCGCCTTGTCCATGTCGGCCGTCGCGCGCTCCAAGCCCTTGAGCTGTTCCTCGGTCAGGTGGCGCGCCGCGGCCAGCTCGGCCGCGGTGCTTTCGAGGGACGTCAGGATGTCGTAGATTTCCTTCATGTCCGACGGCGAGACGGGCAGCACACGCATGCCGTGCCGGGGGACGACAGAGACCAGGCCGTCCTGCTGGAGGCGCATCAAAGCCTCCCGGACCGGGGTGCGGCTCATTCCCAACGTGGACGCCACCTCCTGCTCGGTCGCCTGGTACCCCGGCGGCCATTTGTTATCCAGGATCAGCTGACGGATTTTCAGATGGGCCGTAGCAGTCATCGTCTTGGCTGCCACCTCGTCCTTGATCCCTTCGCTCACTTCAATCGCCTTCTCAGCGGCCATCTCGTCCCCCCTCAGTACCGCATCGAGCTGACGTACCGACGCCAGCCGTGCTCCGGTTTGTAACCCAGCACAGATTTCGCTTTTTCAATAGAAAGCAACGTCTCGTTCGGGCCGATCTCCCGCTTGAACGGCACGCCGGGATAGAAGCGCTCGACCAGGGTCTTGTTGGGAGTGGTCATCACCCCGTCTTCGTTGGCGATGATGAACACCTCGGCCCCCTTGCCCTCCCATTCCAATGATCTGCGGATCGCCTGTGCGCCATCGCGGGCGTCGATGTAGGTCCACAGGTTGAAGCGGCGGCTGCCGGGATCGTTCTCGAAGTCAGGGAAGGCAGCATACTCGCTTTCGTCCATCACGTTCGAGAAGCGCAGGCAGACGATCTTGAGATCCCTGTCCCAACGGCAATATTGCTTCGCCATCTCCTCGCCCAGGTGTTTCGAGAGCGAGTATGAGGTCTCGGGGCGGGACTCGTATTCCTCGTCGGCGGGGAAATAATCCGGCTTGATGGTGTATGGGATGCCAAGCAGGGTCTCGCTTGAGGCCCAGACCACGTTCTTGATGCCGAGAAGTCTGCACGACTCGAAGACGTTGTAGGTCGACATTGTGTTGATCCTGAAGACGTCTGCCGGTGGCACCCGGCCAGGCATCGGGATCGCCGCGAGATGAACTACGGCTTCGGTCTTGCGGTTGTGATCCCAATCGTAGCCAGTGGTCGCTTCAAGCGTCGCCTTCATATCCTCGAAATCGACCTTCACGAACGGGCAGAGGGCGTCCTTAGGCTCGACAGTATCGGCATTGATAACGTCATGTCCATTTTCGAGAAGGTCCTTTATCGTAGCGCGCCCCAATTTGCCGCTGCCTCCAGTGACAAGAACTCTCATGTGCATTCTCCTTGCAAATTAACTTTAAATCTCAACGTCCGCGCCCGATGGCGACGGCGAGTATGATAAGCATCCCGCGGGCGATCAGCTGCTGGCTGTATTCCAGGCCTCCGAGGATGAGTCCGTTGTTGATGATCCCGATGAGGAGCGCGCCCACGATCGAGCCGACGACCGTCCCCCTTCCTCCGAAGAGGCTGGTGCCGCCCAGCACGACGGCCGCGATCACCGACAGCTCATCGCCTTCTCCGAGCTGGAAGCGGCCGGACTGCAGTCGGCCAGCGTAGAGCATCCCAGCGATGGCCGCAGCCACGCCCGTGATCATCAGCACCTGAAACTTCACGCGCTTCACATTGACGCCGCTGTAAAGTGCGGCGACCGGATTGCCGCCCGCCGCCATGACCTTGCGACCGAACGGGGTCTTGCGGATCGCGAGATGCGCGATGGTGCCGAGAACGGCGACCCAGATCACGAGGACCGGGATGAGTCCGATGTTCCCGGAGCCAAAAGCGTAGATGAAGGTGTCGTCGATGACGGGGACGGGGGAGGTACCGCTCACCCACATGCCGACACCTCTGGCAATGCCCATCATACCGAGCGTGACCAGGAACGAGGGTATGTTGAGGTACGCCGTCAGCGCTCCGTTGATGGCTCCAACGACAAGACCGAGGCAGAGTCCCGCGACGATGCCGAACACAAGGCCATATTGCATCAGGACCATGCCCGCGACCACCGAGGTGAGGCCCGCGATCGCGCCGACCGAAAGATCGATTTCACCCGCCGAGAGCACGAAGGACATGGCCATCGCCATGATAGCGATGATCGCCGTCTGGCGCAGGACGTTCAGCAGGTTGTTCGGAGACAGGAACCCGCGGTCATGGAGCAGGATGGCGAAGACAATGAAAATCACCACGAAGCCGATATAGACGACGTAGTCGCGCCAGTTGCCGTACCAGGGCTTCGATGAAGTGGCCATGACCGGCTCCGCTTTCACGATGGTTGTTTCAGTGGACATTTTGACTAGCTTTCTGGATGGCGACCTGGAGGCCGAGTTCCACGCGGATCATGCTCGACTGCGATTCGTCGCCCTCCGTGGTTGCCCAGGCGTCGATTTCCGATCGGCTGATCTCCCGGGCGAGGCAACCGTTGCTGAGCACCAGTATCCGGTCGCTGGTCGCCAACAGCTCGGCGGGCTCCGACGAGATCACGATCACGGACTTTCCGCTGCTCGCGATGCTCCTGATCAACTCGACGATCTCCGCCTTGGAGCCGATGTCTACGCCCGCAGTCGGCTCGTCGAGGATAACGACGGATGGGTCGGTCGCAAGCCACTTGGCGATGACGATCTTCTGTTGGTTTCCGCCCGAAAGGTTACGGACCTTGTTATCGGCGTCCGGTGTCTTGATGCGCAACCGCGAGATCAATTCCGAGGTGAGATCACGCTCCCTCCGGCGATTGAGGAACGGACCGCTGGCGAGTTGGGCCAATTGCGGAAGGCCGAGGTTGTGTCCGACGGTATGTTCGATGACAAGACCCTGGTCATGACGGCTTTCCGGCACGAGCACGATACCGGCTTCGATGGCTTCGGCGGGCGACCGGAACTCGAGAGCCTTGCCGTCGAGTTCGACCGTGCCGTCGGCCTTGGCATCGACGCCGAACAGCACCCGCGCCAGTTCGGTCCGTCCGGCCCCCATCAGCCCGGCGATACCGAGAACCTCGCCCCTGTAGAGATCGAATGAGACGTCATTCGGCTTGCCGTGCTTGCCCGAGAGGGAACGCACCTTGAGCGCGGGCTGCGTGCCGCGGTCGATCTCGTGGGGTTTGTACTCGAACCCCGTCACCCGCTTACCGACCATGTTCTGGACGATGGTATCGAGCGTGAATTCCGCGATGTTGCCGGACGTGACGTTCTGCCCGTCGCGCAGGATGGTAATCTCGTCCGCAATCGTCATGATCTCGGTCATGCGGTGGGAGACGTAGACGATCGCAGTGCCGTCCGCCGTCAGTTTGCGCAGCATCTTGAAAAGGATGTCGACTTCCTGCGCGCTCAATGCCGACGTCGGCTCGTCGAGGATGAGGACGCGCGCCTTCTGGGAGATGGCTTTCGCGATCTCGGTTAGCTGCGCCTGCGCGGGGCTCAACTCCGAGACGCGCGTCCTCGGATCGATGTTCAGGTTCAGTTCGCCGATGATCTTGGCCGCGTGCTCGACTTCCCGCCGCTCATCGACCAACAGGGTCATGCGGCGGGGTTCGCGGTTCAGGAAGATGTTCTGCGCGATGGTCAGCGTGGGGATGAGGCTCAGGTCCTGGAAGATCATCTCGATTCCGAGCCTACGGGAGTTCTCCGGGGAGACTGCCGTCAGATGCTCGCCGAAGACCTCGATTGAACCTTCCGTGGGCGTCACCACGCCCTGCAAGATTTTGAGCAGCGTGGATTTGCCCGCGCCATTTTCGCCAATCAGGGCGTGGATGGTGCCCGGGCGAATCGTCAGGCTCACACCCCTGAGCGCGTGGACGCCGCCGTAGGATTTCTTGATGTCGGTCATCTTGACCGCGGCGACATCTCGCGGGGCCGCGCTCGGCGCGTGCATGGGCTGTGTCATGGGCTGTGTCATGGGCTGTGTCATGGGCTCGCCTCTCAAAGTGGACGGCCGAACAGCCGTCCACTTCTTTCGGATCAGTTCATCGCCTTCACGAGGATGTCGGGAGCCTGGTCGCCGTTCGATTGGGGCCAAGCGTCGATGAGATTGTCGCGCGTCACGGCGAGCGCGGGGAGTACGACATAGGGAGGCGCTTCCTTCCCAAGCAGGGCGTAGCCCGCCAGAATGCCTTCCGCATAGCCCGCGCCGAACGGCCGCTGCGAACCCGTCCCCTTGACGTAGCCGTCCTTGGCCATGTCGAGCGAGATGTTGACGCCGAGGTCGCAGGTGGTGATCACAAGATCGGTGGATGCTCCGGCAGCGCGCGCCGCGGCGAGCACGCCCTCGGTCGGGACGTCCCACACAGCCCAGAGGCCGTTGAGGGTGGGATGGGCCGTCAGCATCGCGGAGGCGATGCGCTCGGATTCGCCAGCGAAGTCGGGGCCGCCGACGCCGCTTTCGTCCACCACCTTGATGTCGGGGAACGCAGCGATTGCTTCCTTGAAGCCCACCACGCGCTCTTTGGTCGCGAACAGGTCGGAAGCGTGCGGGATCAGGCCGATCTCACCCTTGCCGTTGAGGGCTTTGGCCATGAGGAGCGCCGCGACCTTGCCCATGCCCCGGTTGTCGGAGGACACGAGACTCACATAGTCGGCACCCGGCTTCATTCCGGCGGCCGCCTGGTCGAGGAACACGATCTTGATGCCCGCGGCGGCGGCTTTCTTGTAGGCCGCGGCCGTCGCAGACTGCTCCGCGGGGACAGAGATGATGATGTCGGGTTTGAGCGCCATCACGCTCTCGATGTCGGCCACCTGCTGTTCGGCCTTGTAGCCGGCGTCGGTGGTCGCGATGATCTTGATGCCGAGTTCGTCGAGAGCCTTCTTCTGGCCAGCCATCTGGGCTTTGGCCCAATCCGACGCCGTATAGTGCATGACGATCGCGGCCGTCGCGTTCTTGGCCTTGATCTGCTCGATCTCTTCGGGCATCAGCTTGAGGTCGCTCGCGAGGACCGCCTTCTCGCCGTTCGGGCCATCCGCGGGACTATTCTCGATTTCCTTGATCTGCTGGGTGACGTCGATCGCGTAGGCGTTCGGCGCGAAAGACGCGCTCAGCGCGACAGCGGCGGCCATCATAAGACTGCGAATCGACATTGAAGTTTCAATGCTCATATCAACCTCCCGGGAGCGAAATCGAAATGCGTGACTTTGCATTCGATAACGCATACGTTAGTGTATTGTTTGTCGATGTCAACGAGATTTATTTGGAGGGCGTTTTGGCGGGGTGGTGAACGGCGGTCATCGTTCAATTTTCCGGATACGTAAGCAGGATAGCGACGAACGAGGGTTTAAAGCGATGGAGCGAGATTTCAGCGAAGTGAAACTGTTGGGCTTCGACGTCTTCGGCACATTGGTCGACTGGAGGTCGGGTGTCGCGCGAGCGGTCGCACCTTTTCTCGAAGCGCGCCACATAGCGGCTCCCCCCGCGGAGTTCGCTGACCGCTGGCGTTCGCTTTACGAGCCAGCCATGGAAGCTGTGAGGTCGGGAAAGCGGCCGTGGCTGCCTTTGAACGAGTTGAACCTCGAGAACCTCATCGCGGTCCTCGCGCAGGTCGGGGCCGACGTCGCGGCGATCCCGATGGAGGAGCTTGAGGAAGTCAACAAGGCTTGGGACCGGCTCGATCCCTGGCCGGACTCAGTCGAAGGTCTGACGAGACTGAAGTCGAAATACAAGCTTGCGCCGATCTCCAACGGCCACATCGGCGGCATGACAAACCTGGCCCGGTTCGCCGGGCTGCCGTGGGACATGATTCTTGGAGCTGAAGTGACGCGGACCTACAAGCCCCAGACCGCGACTTACATCGGTTCGGCACTCAAGGCGGGTCTTGAGCCGGGGCAGGTGGCGATGGTGGCGGCCCACAATTACGACCTCGCCGCCGCCCGGCGCGCGGGGCTGAAAACAGTCTTCATCACGCGGGCCACGGAACACGGACCAGGTCAGAAAACCGACTTGCACGCGGATAGCGACTGGGATGTCGTCGGCAATGACCTGGTCGCGATCGCCGACGCGCTCGGCTGCTGAGCGAACAACGCAAGAACGGAAGGATCATCGATGAACGATACAGCCAACAAGATCATCGCGCCCGGACGGGTCGCCGTCATAACGGGTGCGGCAAAGGGGCTCGGGGCCGCGATGGCGCGCCGGCTCGCCGCTGAGGGGATGCGCCTGGCGCTCTTCGACAGCGACGAAGACGCCTTGAAGGCCTTCGCATCAACCTTGAGTGTCGGCCACGTGGTCGTCGTAGGCGACGTTTCGAACCCCTCGGACCTGCAGCGGCTCAGGGATGAGACGCGGGACCGTCTTGAAGACGTCGCCCTTCTGGTCAACAATGCGGGGATCACGAAGGGTGCGGGGCCGTGGGACGATCCGGCGCTCTGGAGGCGGCAGCTCGAAGTCAACTTCTTCGCCGTGGTGACCGCGCAGCATCTTTTCGTGCCGGGCATGATCGAGCAATCGCTTCCCTCGGCAGTCGTGAACCTTGGGTCGAAGGAAGGAATTACTACACCTCCTGGCAACGCGGCCTACTCGGTCAGCAAGGCGGGTATCAAAGTACTCACCGAGCAGCTCTCCCACGAGCTTCGCAAGGCGACGAACGGGCGCGTCTCGGCGAATCTTCTGGTACCCGGCTATACATGGACGCCGATGAATTTCCCGGGTTCGGACTTCGCCCCGGGCAGTAAGCCGGAAGAACCATGGACCGCGGAGCAGGTGATCGAGCTCTTCCTGGAGCGCTTCCGCAACGGCGACTTCTACATCATCTGCCCCGACAACGCGGTCACTGCGGCCCTGGACGCCAAACGCATCCGTTGGGCGGCGGAAGACATGGTGCGCAACAGGCCCGCGCTCTCGCGCTGGCACCCCGACTACAAGGAAGAGTTCGCCCGCTGGCTGCGGAGTGATTGAGATCGGAAGACGGAGGAGTCCGACAAGGCGACGGTCACGAGCGTGCACCAAGGGTCCGAGCGTTTCGATCGGCTACGGCGCGATTGGTATCGGTTGTGGGTTCTAGTCAAACCGGACGCCGCGTCACCCATCATAAGCGTGACGAAGGCTTCGCATCTCGATGACGCCGTGGCCGCCTTGGACTTGGCGTGGGACGACGAGACCAGATCGCAATTCGAGCTGCACCACCAGACCGCCCCCTCGCCACTGGCGGACGTCTAAGTAAATTAAAGGCGTGTGCCGTTTTCTCGAGCTCCCTGCCGCAAGACCGTGCTCTCGCAACCCCCGCAGAATGCAAGCGCGAAGTCCGCCAAGGTATGCACTACCGCATACAGTGACAGTTTCAGATGAATTTTTCTCACCTATTTCCACAAATAATGCGTTTGAAATTTCGAGCGAAAGGTAAGATGTTTCATCGTGCCAAGGGTCGCGAAGGAGTTTCCCCTAGGCGGATATAGAGGAAATAGCACTACATCTAAGTCTTGTTGTCGTGGACTGGCTTCCGCGAACGAGGACGTATTGCCTGTTTACATGATGGGAGGAGCATATGAGCGTATTTGCCAATACAGTGTCGCATCATCAAAGTAATTCCGTGTTGGCTGGGCTGGAGCCTGCCATCTTCTTCGGCTTCTTCGAAGAGCTGAGCGCGATCCCGCGAGGGTCCTACAATGAGAAGCAGGTCAGCGATCACATCGCAGCCTTCGCTCGCGCCAGGGGCCTCGAAGTCTATCAGGACGACATTTGGAACCTGCTCATCAAGAAGCCCGGCACGCCCGGCTACGAGAACGCGCCGACCCTGATCCTCCACGGACATACCGACATCGTTTGCGAGAGCGACGAGGGCTTCGAGCACGATTTCCAGAGAGAGGGGATCAAGCTGCGCATCGACGGCGACTTCATCCACGGAACCGGAACGACCCTCGGCGCGGACAACACAGTGGGCGTGGCGCTCGCAATGTCGCTGCTCGCCTCCGATGACATCCCGCATCCGCCGCTCGAGGTCGTCCTGACGGTGCAGGAAGAGGTCGGGAAGGGCGGTGCCCAGCATTTCGATGGTTCCAAGCTGACTGGTAAGCGCCTGCTCGACATGAATTGGCATGATCCTAAGTCGCTGTTCGCCGGATGCGCGGGCGACATTTCCGCCAAGTTCCAGATTCCGCTCAAGTGGACTGACCGAGCGGCCGGGCAGAAGGCGGCGCTGCTCCGCATCTCCGGACTTAGCAGCGGTCACTCCGAGTTTGACATCCATCTTGAGCGTGGCAACGCGGTCGTGCTCCTCGGCCGTCTTCTCCGCTTGGCGTCTAAGGAAACCGACATCGGCCTGATCGGTGTGAAGGGCGGCGTGAACCGCTATGTCATCCCCGGCGAAGCAGAAGCTGTGATCTCGTTCGATCCGTCGCGGTTCGACACGTTGAAGGCTGCCATCGAGGCCGAAGGCAGGGCGATCGCAGCGGAGTACTGCGTGAGCGACCCGGGTCTGAAAGTCACCCTGACAGAAACCGACAGCGACGCACGCTCGGTGTTCGCGCCTCCTGTCGCGAAGGCGATGGTTTCCGCTTTGAACCTTCTGCCGAACGGCGTCCAGAGCCGGAGCCTTGTCGTCGACAACCTGGTTGAGAGCTCGAACACCGTGGCGCTGATCTCAAACGACGAAGATCGCGTCGAGATCGTGTCCACGGTGCCGAGCGCCGTCAGCTCACGCCGCTACAACATCGTCGACAAAATCCGCGAGCTCGCCGAAGTGGTTGGCAACGACGCGACCGTCGAGACTTTCGCCGATTGCCCGGAATGGCCCTACAATCCGAACTCCCGGATGCTGAATGCCGGCCGCTCCGCATACGAGAAGGAATTTGGCGAGCAGCCGCACGTGGAGGTCTCGCACTCGAGCCTCGAGCTCGGCCTTTTCCGCAAGAAGGTGCCGGACATCGACATGCTGTCGATCGGACCGGAGGCCTTCGACGTCCACACCACTCGCGAGCGTCTGAACCACACCACCGTCGACTCCACTTGGCGTCTGCTCAAGGCGCTCCTTTCGGAACTGAGGACCTGAGGCTCTCCCGATGACCATACCCGCATACTTCGGCAACTTCCCGTTCCCGCCAAGGGAAAAGAAGCCGCACCACCTGACGGCGGACAAGTTCAAGATGTTTATCTATACGGGCAACAAGCCGTATTCGAGCGACCTGAACTACCTGCTGGCCAGCACGGACAAGATGACCACAGGCATCTACCAGCTGGCTCCGGGCAGCAATTTCGATCCCGCCGACATCCACGCCGGGGACGAGGTCTACTACGTGCTCGAGGGCGAAGTGCACCTTCTCAATCCGGAGACGGGCCACACTGAGCGTATGGGCCCCGGGGAGTCGATCCTGATCCCCATGGGCGTTCCGCACCGCGGTTACAACTTCACCGACAAGGCGGCCGTGATCCTGTTCTGCATCGCGCCGCGCATCTGGGACGACAAGGGGCCGCCGACGGGATATTTCGGCGCGACGCGTCTCTTCAAATCCGAACGGAGGGTCTCCGAATGAGCCTTGAGAAAGTCGGCAAGCACCCCGTCGACGGCGCTGAGGCGCGTTCCAAGGGCGACCTTGTGAAAGTCGCGAAGGAAGACAGGTTGAACCTGATCTTCGGCCAGGACCACCCGGTACTCATCGAGCTCTGCGTCTCCAACGACTACATGCATGTCGGCGAGATCGTCATCCCTGTCGGCGGCGTCGGTCCCAGGGCGAGCGAGCCCAACAGTCACGACGGCGACGCTGTCTTCTACGTGTTAAGGGGCCCGGCAACTTTTTATGTCGCGGACGGCGACGAGACTTTCCACATCCGGGACGGGGAGGTGTTCTTCCTACCCGCGGGCGTCAGCTACCAGTGCCTGAACTACGGCTCTAATCCCATCCGCATGGTCTTCACCATAGCGCCTGGCCTCTGAGCCCTCGACCAACTTCGAAAAATTCCTCCCCGGGGCGACCCCGGGGAAGGGAGGAGTGTGTCTTGTCACAACAAGGGAGGACCTCGTGACGACTTTCAAACGACGTACATTGCTCTGCGCAGCGGTCGCGTTCGCCGCTTCTGTCGGCTTCCAGCCCGCGCTCGCCGCTGAGCCGGACTACAACGCCGTGTTTCCCGGCATTCTGATGGACAAGGACATAGAGCAGACCGGGCAAGAGATGAAGCCCCTAAAGAAGGACAACCGTCCTCTCAAGCTCGGCTTCCTGCCAACGGCGATGGACACCTACTATCAGCGCGTCCTGGCTGGTGTGAAGGAAGAGATCGACAAGCGCGGCGGCGCGGAAGCCATCGAACTTCTCGTCCAGGCCCCGAGCAGCCAGTCGGCCACCGACGATCAGATCCGGGCCATGGAAGCCTGGATCAACGACGGCGTCGACGCGATCGCGGTCGCTCTCTACAACGAAGGCGCTCTGTTGCCGTCGATCCGTCGCGCCACGGAAGCCGGCATTCCGGTCTTTCTGTTCAACTCTCCGGTCGCGGACAACCCGTATTACGTCAGCGACATCGGCTACGATCAGTCGGACGGCGGCCGCGCGCAGGCCCAGTGGCTCGTGGACACCTATGGCGACAAGGAGGTCAAGATCGGCATCCTCGAAGGCCTGCCGGGTCCGCACACCAGCCAGCGTATGAAGGGCTTCGACGAGATCATCTCAAAGCATCCGAACTTCAAGATCGTCGCTCAGCAGCCGGCCGGCTGGGTCCGCGCACAAGGTCTCTCGGTGACCGAGAACATGTTCACCGCGAACCCGGACATCGAAGTCCTCGTCGCGCTCTATGACGAAATGGCTCTTGGTGGGCTGCAGGCTCTCAAGGCCAAGGGTCTGAACGGGAAGGTCGCCATCGTTGGCTATGAGAACATGAAGGAGGCGAACGCCGCCATCTTGACGGGCGACTTCTCCGCGACGGTCGACACCGGAGCCAAGGAAGAGGGCCGCAACATCGTGCGCGCCGTCGACGAGTTCCTGATGAAGGGAAATCCCCTTCCGAAGAAAATCTTTGTCGCCCCCAAGGTCTACGACGCCAAGAACATCAAGACGTTCGACCAGACCGACTACGACTACGTCCCCCAGCAGAAGATGTGAGGACGTTGCGGCCCTCTCCGGAGGGCCGCGTACCCGGAGGAGATGCAATTGGCCAACAGTCCGCTTCTCGAAATGAAGGGCATAGGCAAGCGCTTCGGCAACATGGTCGCTCTGCAGGGAATCGACCTGGCGCTCAACGGCGGTGAAGTCTTGGGCTTGGTCGGTGAAAACGGCGCTGGCAAATCCACGTTGATGAAAATCCTCGCGGGCGCTTATTCACGCGACGGCGGCACGATCACCGTCCGCGGAAAGGAAGTCGAGCTCGACAGCCCGAAGGCCGGAGCCGACGCCGGCATCGCGATCATCTACCAGGAACTCAGCCTCTTCCCGGACTTCGACGCCGTCGAGAACATTTTCGCGGGACGCGAGTTGCGGCGCAGCGGCTTTTCGCTCGCCCCGCTGAGCCACGGGCAGATGCGCAGCGAAGCGAGCCGCCTTCTTTCCGAAGAGCTTGGCGTGGAGGTCGCGATCGACCGCCCGGTCCGGGAACTGAGCCTTTCCGACCGCCAGATGATCGAGATCGCCAAGGCGCTGAACAGCAACGCCGACATCATCATCATGGACGAGCCGACCGAGGCGCTCGAGGAGGTCGAACGCAAACAGCTTTTCGCTATCATCAAGCGTCTGAAGGCTGCCGGAAAGGCCATCATCTACGTTTCGCACCGGATCAAGGAACTGCTCGGGATCTGCAGCCGCGTCATGGTGCTCCGCGACGGCCGCACGGCGGCCGACCTTCCGGTCGCCGACCTTGACGTCGACAAAGTCGTCGCCGCCATGATCGGCGGTGCCCTTTCCAAACAGTTTCCTCCCCGCGTCCCATCGAGGTCCGATCCCTCGCTGGAAGTGCGCGGCCTGTCGAGAGCGGGAGCTTTCGACGACATCTCCTTCTCGCTTACGAAGGGAGAGATTTTTGGGATCGCCGGCCTGGAGGGCTCGGGCAAGAGCGCGCTTCTCCGAGCCCTATTCGGCCAGCGGGCTTATGAACGCGGCACCGTTAAGGTCGACGGCAAGGATGTCCAGCTGACGGACATCACCGACGCCATCAGAGAGCGGTTCGCATTTCTGCCCGCCGAACGGAAGGTCGAGGGCATCTTCCCCGAGCATTCGGTCGGATGGAATCTATCGATCGCCAACTTGGGTGTCCTCGGGAAGATCACCCTGCGGCCCTCCAAGGAGAAGGAAGTCGCGCGAAGTTACATCTCGAAGCTCGGCGTGAAGTGCGACGGGCCGCAGGCGGAGATCAGCTCGCTGAGCGGTGGCAACCAACAGAAGGTCATGCTGGCTCGTTGGCTGCTCACCCAGCCCAAGGTACTCCTGCTCGAGGAGCCGACGCGTGGCGTCGACGTCCGCGCCAAATCCGAGGTCTATGCCTTGGTGCAGGCCGCCGCCCAGGACGGATGCACCGTCATCGTGGTGTCGGCCGACAATGCCGAGTTGCTCGGCCTTTGCCACCGCGTCGCGGTGATGTTCGAAGGCAAAATCACAACGGTGGTCGATGCCGCCTCGTCCACGGAAGAGACGTTGGCGCTCCATTCGGTTAGGCCCCCGGAAAGCATTCATCCAGTGGGAGGAATCAATGGCTGAAGTTGCAGTCACGCGTCCACGGCACGGCTTCAAATTTGGCCTCGCCAGCGGCAACGCGGGTGTCTATATCGCATTCGTCGTGTTGCTCATCGCACTTGGCTTCGCGGCCCCGCGATTCTTCACGGTCGGGAACCTGACGGACGTTTTGAGGCAGGCGGTGCCAATCGCCGTCATCGCGTTCGGCGCGACGTTCGTCATCGGGATGCGCGGCATCGACCTGTCGGTCGGCTCCACGCTTGCGCTTACCGGGCTCGTTACCGCGAACCTCCTGGTTCTCGGATGTCCGGTGCCCGTCGCCTGCCTCGCGGGTCTCGCTCTGGGCGCGTTCATAGGAGTCATCAACGGCCTTCTTATCACGAAGGTCGGCATCACGGACTTCATAGCGACGATGGCCATCATGGTGGTCAGCCGCGGCGTCGTGATGGTCTACACGCAAGGCATACCGATCACTGGCGCATCCGATCCGGCGTTCCGAATGATCGGCCAGGGTTATTTGGCCGCCGTACCGGTTCCGGTGGTCCTGACCACCATCGCGTTCGCAGTCGCCTTCTATCTTCTCTACTACACCCGTTTCGGCCGCTTCGTGCTGTCCATCGGTAGCAATCCCGACGCCGCCCGTCTCGTCGGTATCCCGACCGACAAGGTCAAGATCGCGGTCTATGTGTTGGCAGGAGTGTTGTCCGCTTTCGCCGGGATCATGCTGACCTCGCGACTAGAGTCCGCGATGCCGGAAGCCGGGCAGGGCTACGAGCTAGACGTCATCGCCGCGGTGGTGATCGGTGGAACCGGTCTGTCGGGCGGCAGGGCGACGCTGTTCGGAACCGTGGTAGGCGCGGTGCTTATGGCGGTGGTTCGCAACGGGCTCAATCTGCTCAATGTGAACACGTTCTGGCACCAGGTCGTCATCGGCACCATCATTCTTGTCGCCGTCGCCGCCGACCGCTTCAACCGCAGCCGCAAGACGTGAGGGAGCGACCGTGAAGCACTCAGCACTGCGCAAAGCCGTCCTGGACGCGAATTTCCAACTCTATCAGAGCGGCCTCGTTATCTCCACGTTCGGCAACGTCAGCGCCATCGACCGAGTGAACGGTGTGGTCGCGATCAAACCCAGCGGCGTCTCGTACAAAGCCATGAACACGGGCGACATCGTCATCACCGATCTGGACGGCCGCGTCTTAGAGAGCGACTTGCGCCCGTCAAGCGACCTCGACACGCACATCGAACTCTACAAGAGCTTCCCGACGATTGGCGCGGTAGTCCATACGCACTCATTTTTCGCGACAGCTTGGGCGCAGTCCGGTCAGCCGATCCCGGTGATGGGCACGACTCACGCCGACTACTTCAACGGAACCATCCCGGTGACGCGTCAGCTGACCGACAGCGAAATCCGAGACGACTACGTGCGAAACACTGGCAGGGTGATTGCCGAGGCGCTCGGGAACCGCGACCCGCTGTCGATTCCTGCCGCTCTCGTCAACGACCATGGCCCCTTCTGCTGGGGCAAGGACGCGGCCGACGCGGTCCATAACGCCGAGATGCTCGAGGCGGTGGCCAAGATCGCGTTCCATTCGCGCCAGATCAGCTTGGAAAGCCCCGAGATTTCGGCGGCTCTGCTCGATCGGCACTTTCAACGAAAGCACGGCAGCTCGGCGACATACGGCCAGACCGAGCGATCAAAACAGGTATGAGGATGTCGATAGTAGCTGGTGTTGATTTCGGAACTTTGAGCGTTCGGGTGACCTTGGCGGACACTCTGACCGGGCCGCTTGGCACGGCGATAGCCGAATACCCTCTTCGACGAACGCGGTCCGACCCCGATCTGGCGACACAGGCGCATTCCGACCACATGGATGGCCTCGTGCTCGCCATGGAGCGGGCGATCAAGGACTGCGGCGTTGATCCAAAGGCCGTGCGAGCCATAGCAGTGGATACGACAGGTTCTTCCGTGATCCCGGTCGACAGGAACCTCAATCCTTTGAGCGACTATTACCTCTGGTGCGACCACCGGGCGAAGTCGGAGGCGGAGGAGATCACCGCCATGGCGCACGAGACCCATCTCGAAGCCATTGAGTGGTGTGGCGGCACCTATTCCCACGAGTGGGGTTTCGCCAAGCTCCTTCATTGGCTCCGGCACAATCCAAAGCTCCGGGGCCGTTTCGGCACCGCGCTCGAGCATTGCGACATGGCGGCGGCAGTGCTCACTGGGGTGACCGACAGCTCCGCGGTCGTCCGCAGCGTCTGCGCGATGGGGCACAAGTGGATGTGGAACCCGAAGTGGGGCGGTTTGCCCTCGCAAGCTTTCCTCTCGCGTGTTGATCCGCTCTTCGATGGCGTCAGGGAGAAAATCGGAGGCACGTACCAGACCTCCGCCAGGGTTGCTGGGGGTCTCAGCT
Source organism: Sinorhizobium fredii (assembly GCF_002944405.1). NCBI lineage: Bacteria > Pseudomonadati > Pseudomonadota > Alphaproteobacteria > Hyphomicrobiales > Rhizobiaceae > Ensifer > Ensifer fredii. The sequence continues at coordinate 262,488 of NZ_CP024310.1, forward strand.
CCGAGTGGGCCGCGAAGCTCGACTTGCAGGAGGGCATCCCGGTCCCGGTGGGCGCCTTCGACGCGCACTGGGACGCGATCGGAGCGGGTTGCCGACTGGGCGATGTGGTCAACGTCATCGGCACGTCCACATGCATCATCGCAGTGAGCGAGCGCGTCAAGTTGATTCCGGGTGTCTGCGGCGTTGTGCCGGGGAGTGCCCATCCGGATCTCGTGGGGGTCGAGGCGGGTCTCTCGGCGACCGGCGACATTTTCGACGCGATCGCCCGCCGGGCCTCCACCACGGTGTCGAAACTGTCCGAAGGCCTGGAGACGATTGAGGGCGGCAAGACAGGGCTGATGCGCTTCTCGTGGGACAACGGGGATCGAACCGTGCTGGTGCGTTCCGATCTCGGCGGCATGACCATTGGCTGGCACCTGGGCCACACCGCGCAGGACGAGCTTTATGCGGCGATCGAGGGAACGGCGTTCCACACGCGGATCATATTGGAGCGTATGGAACAGCATGGCGTTCCGGTGAACAGAGTGATCAATGGCGGCGGCGTCCCCCAGAAGAACCCCGTGCTCAATCAGATCTATGCGAACGTCCTGGGGAAGCCGATCCTAGTCCCTGACGGCCTTCCCACCGGCCTTGGGTCGGGCATCTTCGCTAGCCTCGCGTCGAAGGACCACGCCACCATAGAGGCCGCCCAAGCCGCGATGTGCGTGGGTCTCAAGAAATACGACCCCGATCCGTCGACGCGTTCTCGGTATGAGATGCTCTACCAGCTCTACAAGCAGGTCTACATGGGCTTCGGCACGTCGAGCCTGGGCGATTTCTCTCAGGTTCTCGGAGACATCAAGCGCATCGCGGCTGGAGAGGCCGTACGCTCCGACGTCGGCCACCGCGTGCCTCGGAAGGTTGCTTCGCTATGAACCGGCCGCGTTTCCGCAAGGCCCGCTTTCAGGGGTCCGAGGCGTTATGACGTCGATTCCGTCCATCCGGGCCATCCAGTCCTTCGTCGTGGCGGGGACGAGGGGTTCTTTCCTGGAGGCCGCGGCCCAGCTGCAGCTGACGCCGTCGGCCGTCAGCCACCAGATCAGGCTGATGGAAGGGGACCTCGGAGAAAAGCTCTTTCACCGCATCGGGCGGAACGTCACCCTTACCGAGATCGGCGCACGGTATCACCGTGACTTGTCCGAAGCGCTGTCGATGATCGAGCGCGCCACCGACGAAGTGTCCAGGCGCAACAGCGTCGACGTCCTGAGCGTCGGCTGCGCTCCGAGCCTCGCGTCGCTATGGCTGATGCCCCGACTTCCGCAATTCGAGTCGCTCCATCCCTTGCTCGAAATCCGGCTGATTTCCTCATCGGAGCCAACCAAACTGAGCGACGGTTCCGTGGACGTCGACATTTGCTACGGCAGCGTGCCCCGTCTCGGCTCCATCGCGACCGAGGAGTTTCCCCTCGAGACGATCGTGGTCGCGTGCGCTCCCGAGGTCGCGAACGGGGAGAGGCCGATACGGCGGCCTTCGGACCTCGTCGGCCATACGCTCATCAAGTCGGAGCAAACCCTCTATAGCTGGCGTCAATGGGCGAAGGATCACGGTCTCGAGATCGATCTGAACCGGGGATCGCGTTTCCGCGACGCGTTCATGTCGATCGCCACAGCGGTCGAAGGTCGCGGCGTCTGCTTGGAAAGCTATCGGTTGCTGCAGCGCGACGTCGAGAGGGGGAACCTCGTCCTTCCGTTCGGAATGACCGGACCCAATCTGCGTTGCCACACGCTCACTTATGTCAGGTCGCGGCTGAGGTCGCAAAAGGTGAGCGCCTTCAAGCAGTGGCTGGAGAGCGCCTGGCTTGAGGACGCCGCGGCTCTCGAGATGGGTTCACGAGCAGTGGGTGATCGTCACCAAGAGCGTCCCTTCGGGCTATGACATCAGAATCTTCGCGTATCGCCACGCTCACGTTCTAGCTGGCAGTTTTCGGCCGCGCCGCGCTGTTTCTTATGATGAGCTTGTGCGGCAGGGCGCTTCTACCCTCGAGCTGGTCCACAATCATCTGCATTCCGGTTGATTTCGCTCAATTGTGCCGGGCTGTACCGTTCCGGAGCGAAGCCATGTTGGCCCACCATATTCGGATCGTCGAGGGAATCCACGGGGACGAGTGCGTCTGCGCCAGGCCCTTCGCCGGCTCCTCTCAATGAAGTTCTTGACAGCCGTGAGGCTACCTGTTTGTCTAGCATGGTATGAGGTCATACCATGCGAGCTCTAAGAAGCCGAGGAGGGCGGAAGGAGCGCTAGAGGAGGATTATATGAGAATTAGATCGCTCATTTGCGGTGGCATTGCCGCGTTGATCGTCGCAATGACCACGTCGGCTCAGGCCGAGACCAGAACGCTTCGCTTTCAATCGGCATATCCGGCGTCCAGCACGATTTACACGTCCGCGGAAACGTGGGCGAAGCGCGTCGAAGAACTCTCGGGCGGTCGGCTGAAAATCGAATTCATGCCCGCAGGCACGATCGTCCCCGCGTTCGAGGTGCTGGACGCGGTCAACAAAAACGTGATCGATGGCGGCCATTCCACTGTCGCTTACTGGGTCGGCAAACATCGGGCAGGAACACTCTTCGGCGACGCTGCCGGGGGGCCGTTCGGCATGGACATCCTCGACTACGTCGGTTGGCTTTACGAGGGAGGCGGTATTGAGCTTTACCGCGACTATTATCGCGTAGAGCTGAAGACCAACATCGAAGTAATCCCGTCCGTCACGAGCGCAAACCAGGCGCTCGGATGGTTTGCACGACCGGTTGAGAGTTGGGCGGACCTTAAAGGCCGCAAATGCCGCCAGACTGGCGTGACAGCTGAAGTCTTCGCCTCTTCGGGTATGTCTACGGTGAACATGCCAGGCGGCGAGATCGTCCCGGCAGGTGAGCGGGGTGTCATTGAATGCGCTGAATTCGTCGGCCCGGCCGAAGACATGGGCATCGGGTTCCAGACGATCTGGAAACATTTCTATCCAATGTCGACACACAATCCCGCGACGATCGTCGATTTCCTAGTGAACGGTGACGTCTGGAACTCGCTGGCTCCCGATCTCCAGGCCATCATGCAGGCTGCCGCAAGCGAAGCGACCCTGAGGTCGCATATCCGGAAGGGCAAGCTCGACGCCGATGCGCTTGACAAGATGCGCAACGAAGACGGCGTGACCGTTCACCGTACCCCCGACGACGTTCTACAGAACATTCTCGCCTCTTGGGACGAAATCGCGAAGAAGGAAAGCGAGAACAACGCCTTCTTCAAGAAGGTATATGACTCCCAACGCGACTACGCGTCGAAAGTCGTCCCCGCAAAGCGGCTAATCCAGGCTCCCTACAACCTCGGTGCGGACCATTACTGGCCCGAAGCTAAGTAGGATTTACAAGGCGCGGCTTAGCCGCGCCTTCTTCTCGATTGCCTGGAGATAATTCGTGAGCAAACCTGCACCCCCATTCCCGCCCGCCGCGCTCCGGGCGATCAAGATCATCGATGGCTTCACCGAAAAGTTCGTACTTCTCGTCGCTGTCCTCACTATCCCGTTGGTTCTATCCAACACCGTGGAAGTCGTCTCGCGCTATGTATTTTCGTCTCCGACGATCTGGGCAGCTGACGCGACGGTGATGTCATACGGCGCGATATTCATGCTCGGGTCGTCATACGCCCTGCTGAAGGGTGCACATGTGAGGACCGATATATTCTGGGATAGCTTCAGCGATAGAAAGAAGGGCGCGATCGACGCCGTCTGCTATGTCGCCCTGTTTCTCCCGGTGATGGCCATCATCTTCCATATATCGCTGGACGACTTCCTTTACTCATACGAAATCAACGAGAAATCCACCCTGAGTCTATGGATGCCAGCTATCTGGCCGCTGCGAGGCGTCATCCCACTGACCGCGGTTCTTCTCTTTTTCCAGGGAATTTCGGAACTACTCAAGTCACTGTTCGCGGTGACCACCGGGCGGGCTTTCGAGACCCACGAAAAGATCGAGATCTGAAAGGTCAAGACGATGAGCTTCAATGACATTCTCAGCATTGCCATGCTCGGCGGCATGCTCGCTTTTATTTTCGTCGGCTTTCCGATCGCGTTCACGCTTCTCTTTATCGCACTTGTCTTCGGCTCGATCGGGATCGGTGTGAGCATAACCTTCAGCCTCGCCTATCTACAGATTTTCGGGACGATGAAGGACGACATTCTCCCGGCAGTCCCACTCTTCATATTCATGGGTTACATGACCGAGCAGGCGGGCCTGATGAACCGATTGTTCGGCTCCATGCGGCAGATCATGGCTCCCTTGAACGGGTCGCTGTTTCTTGCCGTGCTTCTCACCGCGACGATCTTCGCAATGGCCACGGGAATCGTCGGAGCCGCGGTGACCGTCCTCGGCATCATGGCCGGGCCGATGATGATAAAGGCGGGGTATGATGAGAAGTTGTCAGCGGGTGCTATCGCAGCCGGTGGCACGCTCGGGATCCTCATTCCCCCAAGCGTGATGCTCGTTGTAATGGGACCGACGCTCGGAGTGCCCGTGAACCAGCTGTATGGAGCCGCGATGGCACCCGGCTTCATGCTGGCTGTGTGCTATGCGACCTACTGTGTCGCGCGAAGCTATGTAAATCCTAGCGTTGGTCCGCCTCTGCCAATCGAGGAGCGGGTCGGGAGCGTAATCGAGATCGCACGCGAGTTTGCTGTCGGCGTTCTACCGCTATGCCTGCTCATCGTTGCAACTCTCGGCTCCATTCTATCGGGATTGGCCACCCCTACGGAGGCCGCGTCTTGCGGAGCAGTGGGGGCAACAATCTTGGCGCTCGCTTACGGCAAGCTTAGTTTTTGGACGCTGAAGAATGCCGCAGTGGCCACGGTAGTTACCTCGAGCATGGTTCTCCTCCTCGCGGTAGCGTCGAATGTATTCGGCGCTGTCTTCACCCAACTAGGTGGAGCGGCGATCATCACGGAGGTCGTTACGAGCATTCCTGTCTCCGACATGTGGAAGCTAGTTATTATTATGGCGATCATATTCGCTCTTGGTTGGCCCTTTGAGTGGCCCGCCATTGTTCTGGTGTTTCTCCCGATCTTCACGCCGATCGTCCTCAAGCTCGACTTGGGACTGACGAAGCCGGAACTCCTGCTTTGGTTCGGTGTACTTGTCGCGGTTAATCTCCAGACCGCATATCTAAGTCCGCCGGTGGCGATGTCGGCATATTTCTTGAAGAACGTCGTTCCCCAGTGGAGCCTGAAATCGATCTACAGGGGGATGGGGCAGTTCATGGTGATCCAGATAGTGTTCTTGATCGCCCTGCTGATGTGGCCGTCACTAGTGCTTTGGCTTCCGTCCGTCCTCAAGTAAACCCAGCGAGCTACCATTGCTTCACCCCGGCCGGGTCGGCGCCGGGGTGAGTTCGCGACAGCAGCGTCGCTAAGCGCCGTCGACGAAGCGGTATCTTTGGCGCGCCGCCGATCGTTAAATTGTGAGTAGCCTGCTGCTGGAATCCTCAAGGCTATCGAGGGTCCAGTGCGAGTGTCGCGTCGCCTTGTCGAGCCAGCCGAAACGCATCCGCCAATCGCTGACCATCATCGCGCTGATCGACGTTTTCGAGCCCACAAACTTCTCCGCCACCATGATTAAATCTGGCGCCCGAGCTCCTCCTGCGTGCTAGCCGAGTATAGGGCTATCAGCCGAAGGATTGGTAAGACAGTCCGGCGGCATCGAAGCCGGGAAGTCGGCGGGCATGCGGGGTCTTCGCCTTCGCTGGGGGGAGCCACGCGCGGTACCGACAAGCACCGAAAAAGCCCCTCCGATCTAAGTCCTGACGTGCTCTGCGACGACATGGATGGATAACTGCAGATTGTCGCGGATAGCTGAGAGGGACACCGGGCGGGAGTATCGAATTGCTTTCGCGCCAAATATCGCAGCAGCAGCAGAAAAAAGCACTGGTAAAATAGGTATGACGTTGTACCATTCATTCTGCTGAAGTCAGCTCTACGTGGCCAGGCAGCGAGGGCCGTATTGGTTTGATGCCAAGGGAGACGGCAGCTGCCAGCTAGGACGGGGTGCTTGTGGAGCTGTGAAAGCTTCTTCCAATTCATTCGGGCTGGTTCATCAGCGAGGATCGGAGAAAAGCCTCCCCACCGGGGCGGATTTGCGTTGCGAGCTTGGTTAGATGGAGCCTCAAATGCGTCGTGGGGATCTTGCTGATAAAGAAGGCTACTTCGTCGTAGATTGCACCGATCCGGCTGAAATCTCCTCGATCCTTTCCGGCTCTAAATCGAGAGTTACTGTAAAGCCTACCACACAATCTGGGATCCAGTTCAAGTGTGAGTACGCGGCTGTTGATCATTTAGGTTTGGCTCTCTGTCGCTACGAAGGAAGCGCTGTTTTCGAGCACGAGAGTGCAAATGAAAAATACCTGATTTTCCTCCCACGATATGGTTTCGCCGCAATCAATGTAAACGGCGCAAGGGTCGTGACATCGCCCAGGCAAGGCGCAATAGTCGCCTGCCAGCAGACCAAGAGCCTCACCTTGTCTGGCCCAATGGAACATCTCGTCATAGTCGTCGACCTGGCGACGCTCTCCAGGCGTTTGATGGACATGCTTGATGCGCCGGTGTCGGGAGGATTTGATTTCTTTCCGGAGATCGACTTAACGGCTGGACCTGGCCTGACGATTGCTCAGACGGCCGCGGCGCTCCACTCGGGTCTGGCCGCAAGCGCGGCGTTGCGCAATGCGCCGGTCGCTCGTGCCAGCTTCACCAACGGTCTGGTTGAACTGATGCTGGAGAGCTTGCCACACCGTCATACATCGGAATTAAATCGGCCGACGTCGCCCATGCCTCGTCACGTAAAGCGCGCGGTTGATTTTATGAGAGCGAATCTTTCAAAACCCCTGACCATTCAAGAGATCGCGCTGGCATCGGGATCCGGAATACGAAGCCTTCAACAAGGCTTCCGACGTTTCAAACTGACAACTCCGACGTCTTATCTGCAGTATCTGAGGCTTGACGCCGTTCACCAAGAACTCTTGCAGGCTAAGCCCTCGCAAACGGTGTGCGACATCGCTCTTAGATGGGGCTTCCCTCATTCCGGCCGCTTCGCCGCTGAATACCGAAAGCGCTTCGGGCAAGCACCTTCACAGACTTTGCAGTCGTCGAGTTTTCGCATCCGACCACCGGGTCAGATCTGAGGTCCGCAGTAAAACCGCATAGGGCAAATGGGAAGAGCCCCCGTCCAGATGTAGCGCGCGATTCCATCCTGGCGGAGGTATTCCGAAACAAGCATACACAGGAACGCGCGAAACGTACCACACCGGCGCCGAAACGCCATGCGGGGAGCAGCCGTCTTCCAGTCAGAGGCGCAGCCGCTGCCGACCGGGGATACGCTGAATGCCGACGGTGCCGCCAGGCTGCTGCCCCTTCAGGCAAGACGTGAAGCTCGTGGATGAAAAAAATTCGGACCGGCTCGCCAACTCTGTCGCGTTTGTTTGCTCACTGTACGACTTCCGGTTCCAGTATCTTGCCCGATGGTATAACGTAATACCACTGATATCACGGGCTGACGAGAAAGATTGGGAAGGAATGAGAGTGTTGGACGAGCCGAAGAAGACTCAGACTCGCCTCGAGCTTGCCTTGGACTACATCACCGGGGAGATTGCCCGGGGCAAATTGAAGGCCGGCGACAAGCTTCCAAACGAGAAGGAGCTGGCCGAGCAGTTAGGCATAAGCCGTACCCCAATTCGCGAGGCTATGAAGACCCTTTCGGTGGCGGGCCTCATAGACATTCGGCACGGTCACGGAAGCTATGTGCGAGAAGGGCCGGGCCTGCCCTCGACGCCGCTCACCCTCTTTCAGCTCTACCTTCAGGATTCCACCCCCGAAATGCTGATGGAGCTTCGGGATATCTTCGACCGCAATTGCACCGAAATCGCAGCACAACGGCGAACGCAGGACGATCTGGCGAAGATGCGGGAATGCATCGATCGTCTGAAGGCACTAACGGCCCAGCCAGACGCTTCCTTGGACGACATGTTGAAGGCCGACCTCGATTTTCACCGTGCTATCTACGAGGCCTGCGGCAACATACTGATCGTGACCATTGCCGAGTTCGTTCTGAACATGGTTGCGCCCTGGGTGAAGAAATCGCTGGATGTAAGCGGGCGCGTCCGCGCCGTCGAGCTGCACGAACAGATGTATGGCTCGATACGCGATCGCACGGTCGGCCAGACAAACCGCTTGAGCGTCGAAGCCAACATGCAGCACTTCAAGCAATCGCTGGACACGGCAACTTCAAAAGCGGGATAAAAATACGCCTACAAAATACCCGTAACTCCCGGATCCAAGGCGACAAGGGTATTGGCCGCGAATGGTTAAGTGCAAGGCGGCTGTTCATTCGCCGCTGCAGACGGCCTGCTTTCGCACGAGTCTATCCGTCGGCTCAAGAGTAGTGCGGCCGAAAAGGAGGTCGGGTAAGAAAGATGTCAGCGAAGCGAAAACTGATCATCGAAGCGCGCTTGAACGAGTACATGCCGCGCAGCGCGAATCCGAACGTGCCTTTCACAGCGGAAGAGATTGCATTGGAAGCCGCGAAAGCGCGGGAGGCGGGCGCGAGCATCGTTCATTTTCATGCGAGAGACGCGGAGGGTGCGCCGGCCCACGGCGCAGAAGACTATGCGAAAGCGATCAGAGCGATCCGAGATGCGTGTGATTGCCTGATCTATCCGACGCTGGGCCAGATCACGAAGGAAGGTTGGGAAAGCCGCCTTGCTCATATCGAGGTGCTAGCCAAGGATCCGGCCACGCGCCCCGACATCGCTCCGATCGACACCGGCAGTACGAATATCGACCGTTTTGATCCAGAAGCCCGGAATTTCCTTTCCGACACGATGACCTATCGAAACGACGTCGCGACCTTGAAGTTGTTTGCCAAAAGGCTGCCAGAGCTCGGTGTGAAGCCGCAGTTTGTGAGCTGGACGGTGGCCTTCACGCGAACCTTCGTGGCCCTGAGAGAGATGGGTCTCGTCGCTGATCCTGCGTACTTGATGTTCGAGCTGACGGATCAGGGCATCCTCGGAGGCCATCCTGGGACCGTCAAGGGATTGCTTGCTCACCTCGATTTCCTGCCGGCGCAGCCGCTCGAATGGAGTGTCTGCAACAAAATCGGCAACATCACCGCCCCGGCAGCGGCAGCTATAGAAATGGGCGGCCATGTCTCCGTCGGCCTCGGCGACTATGGCTGGCCGGAGCTGGGCACCCCCAACAACGGGGATGTTGTCTGGCACATCGCAAATCTCGCGCGGGCCATGGGCCGCGAAATTGCCGTCCCGGATGAAGCGCGGGAGATGCTTGGGTTGCAGTAAGGCTCCCGCAGCCGCCGTTCTACGGCTGCAGCTGTCGCTCGCAAGTGCCGCCACCACAAGCCTGCCAAATGTCCCGAGGCCAAGCAGACCGCGAATTCAGTGAACGGCGCCCACTCTTATTCTTGATCGAGCGACTGCATGAAGTGCTTCATGTTCGCGTCGACGCTCATGCGGTTCTGCGGGCCTATCTCCCGCTTGAGAATGGCATCGTAGATCTGTTCATGGAGATCGACCGCTCTCACGCGGCCGCTGACATCAAGCGATTTTCGGACCCATGGGGCGACCATGTTCAAGACGAACTCGGCTACCGTCATAATGAGTTTGTTTCCGGTGGCCTCATAGATAGCTCTATGAAAATCCAGATCAGCCTGCAACATGTCATCCAGCGACGCGTCGGGCTGCTCCGTCAGCGCCTTGAGCCTGTCGATGCATTCACGCATCCTCGCGAGATCTTCGTCGGTGCGGCGCTGCGCGGCGAGCTCCGAGCAATTGCGGTCGAAGATGTCCCTCAGTTCCATCAGCATCTCGGGCGTCGAATCCTGAAGATACAACTGGAACAGATTGAGGGGCAGCGCGGGAGCGCCCTTTTCCTCGCGAACATAGCTTCCGTGGCCGTGCCGAATATCGATCAAGCCGGCGACGGCGAGCGTCTTCATCGCTTCGCGAATAGGAGTACGACTAATTCCCAGCTGCTCGGCCAGGTCCTTTTCGTTTGGAAGCTTGTCGCCGGCTCTTAGATTGCCGCTGGCGATCTCCTTGGTAATGTAGTCCAACGCGAACTCAACCCGCGTCTGCGGTTTCTTCTGACCATTCAACACACAGTTTCCCTTTCAGCATCCAATCTGCACCCCCCGCAGAGTCGGGGTGGTCGTGAGACCTTATACCACCCCGGCCGGATACTCGTAAAACAAATGTCAAACGGCAGAAGAACACCTGCGGCAAGACGCCCTGTCCGGCTCGCGAGGTATCACCTTTCGTCGCCGAGCTTTTTCGATGTCTTGGGATCAAACGGGAACAACAGTCCTGCGGCTAGGAAGCCGCCATCGACATTCAGAGTATGCCCCGTGATGTAACGCGCTTCCTCGCTAGCGAGAAAGACAGCAGCATCGGCAATCTCCTCCGGCTCGCCATAGCGACGCTGTGGAACCAGACGGTGATAGGCTTCCCTGGTCTCGATGGTGTGCATGGTACGCGAAACTTCCGTCAGAATCGGTCCGGGAGCGATTGCGTTTACATTGATGCCGTGGTCGGCTAGTTCAACGGCCATGACCTTGTTGAGCAGCTCGACGCCAGCCTTTGACGCGCCGTAAGCGGACCGGCCGACCCCGCCCTTTTGTCCAGAGAGCGAAGCGATGTTCACGATCGAGCCGCTCTTGCGTTCAGCCATTGTTCGCGCGACTGCCTGCGACACCAGGAACGTGCCCGTGAGATTGATGCGAACGACGCGCTCGAACTCTTCCCTCGAACTTTCCAAAAACAGGGTTGTCGCGCCAATCCCGGCATTGTTCACCAAGATGTCGATCTTGCCGAAGCGCGCAAGCGCTTGATCGACCAGACCGCTCACGTCTTCATCGACGGAGATATCCGCACGAACCGCCAGCGCAGCGGAACCGATTTCCTCTGCAGTGAGCTTGGCCGCTCCTTCGTCCCGGTCGCAGACCACGACTTCAGCCCCTTCGCGGGCAAAAGCAACGGCGATGGCCCTGCCGATGCCGCGGGCGGCGCCCGTCACAACGGCTGTTTTCCCGTTCAATCGCATTGATGACCTCCCAAAAAGTTCCGGTTGCGATAAAGGTATGATGTATGATCTTGACCATGATATGATGCTTCCTTATTACTGCTGTCAAGAGGTTGTGGATGCGCGGACATGCGGAAGGGCCGCCGGGAGGAAGATTCATGGAAGGGAAAAGGCCGCTCGTTGGCTTTTACGGCGACGATTTCACCGGCTCGTCGGAAAACCTTGCGCAGTTTCACCGAAACGGGTTGCGAACCAGACTGTATCTGCGGGTTCCTTCGCAGGAGGCGCTGGCGGAAGCAGCTTGCGACCTGGATGTCGTGGGATTTGCGGGAACGGCGCGCGCACTGGACAACTCGCAGATCACAGCCGAAGTATTTCCCGCCTTCAAAGCGCTCCAGTCGTTAGGCTGCACGTTCCTGCAGTACAAGATCTGCTCGACCTTCGATTCAGCCCCGCGGGTCGGCAACTTCGGGTTCGCCGCGGAACAGCTCGCGGGGGGCGGAGGCGAATACGACCTGGTTGTCCTGGCTGCAACGCCCGACTTCGGCCGTTACACGGCGTTTGGCAACCACTATGCGAAGTTCGGTTCCGAGATCGTGCGACTGGATCGGCATCCGAGCATGTCGAACCATCCGCGTACTCCCATGAAGGAATCTGATCTCCGGCGGCACCTGGCCGACCTGTGCTCGCTCGATTTCGCCAATATATTCCTGCCGGAGATCCGGAACGAAGCGACACTGTCGGAACGCCTCGAAAATTTTCTTTCCGACGGGAAGGGCGTTGTTTTCGATGGCGTGGACAATCGCGATCTCGAGAATATTGCCAGCGCGCTATGGGAGCACCACAAAAGCCGGCCGGTTTTCGCGATAGCGGCCCAGGGTCTTGCTCAGGCGCTCGGCAAGCAACTGGCGAAACAGAAGAATCCGCTCGATCTTCTCGACGTCGGCACAGCCATCGCACCCGCGTCGAACCTGCTGGTGCTGTCGGGCAGCTGCGCCATTCAGACGGGCCGCCAGATCGACGCTGCGGTTCAGGCGGGGTGGGCGACGCTCGAACTTAATCCGCTCGAGCTTACCGACAGTAGGGCGGTCGCTCACAAAATCGAAGTCGTCAAACCGCAGATCATGGCCCATCTCGCCAATGAGCAGCCGACGATCGTCTACACCGCACGTGGCCACGCGATGGACCGCGACAGGTTCGAGGACATTCCGCCCCAGCTCATTGGCGAAGCCTATGCCAATCTCATGATCGCGGCCAGAAAGGAGACGGGCGTCCAGCGTGTTGTCCTGGCCGGCGGCGACAGTTCTAGCTACGCGGTGCGGCAGAGCGCGGCGGAGTCGCTGACCATCAAGGTCTTCGATCGGGTTCAGCACGGTCATCTTTGCGAGCTGATGGGTGGGGGATTGGACGGCCTCGAGGTTCTCCTCAAAGGAGGTCAGGTCGGCGACGACGATTATTTTATGCGCGTGCTTCACGGCACCGAGAAGCAGCACGAGGAGGCTTTAAGATGAAGAAGCTTATCCTGGAGGCGCGTATCAACGAGTATGCGATGCGCGACCACAATAGGAACGTTCCTTGGACATCCGACGAGATTGCGGAGACCGCAGCCAGGGTGCGTGAAGAAGGCGCGTCGATCCTGCACTTCCACGCGCGAACCGTAGACGGTCAACCGTTGAACACGTTCGAAGCCTACGACGAGATCATCCGCAAGGTGAGGGCGAAATCGGACATTCTCATCCTCCCGACACTGGGCTTCATCTCGAATGACGCCGACGCTCGCAAAAGGATAGACAACGTCGTTCGGCTCGCGGCGGATCCGGCAACCAAGCCGGATATCGCGCCGATCGACACCGGCAGCGCGAATCTGGAGAGCTACGACCGGGGCAGCGGAGAGGTATCCTTTGTTGATCGTGTCTACGCCAACACCACCGACTCGCTCATCCACTATGCTCGCGAGCTAAAGCGAGCGGGCGTCAAGCCCAAGATGGTCAGTTGGTCTGTCGGTTTTACGCGACGCGCGCTCATGCTGATGGACATTGGACTAATCGACGAGCCGGGGTACATGCTCTTCCACATGACGGATGGTAAAACCATCACCGGTCATCCCGGCACGATCCAGGGCCTAGATGCCCACTTGACGTTCCTGCCTGCGGACCGGCGCATCGAATGGACGGCGAACGTTTTGGGTGGCAACCTCCTCGCGCTCGCCGATGCGATTGCCAGGCGCGGCGGCCATCTTGCCATGGGAATTGGCGACTACCCCTATCCGGAACTCGACTACCCCCCGAACGAAGTGCTGATCCGGGAAACTGTTCGTGTCATCCGCGCGGCAGGGCGGGAACCGGCAACTCCGGACGAGGTCCGCGCGATGCTTGAACTGAGTTCCTGAGGCTAGCGTCGCACCATTGTGTCTGGGCATGGAAGCTATCCCCATGCCCAGGCGCGACTGCCCAGTCTCGCGACGACGAAGTCATGCGTCGTCTCATGTTTGCAAGAGATTCGGTACGGTGGGCTGCGACCTGTTAGCCGAGCACGTTGCGGTGATAGAAGCCGATGAGACCGAGCAGCATCGGGATGTTTTCGCGCAGCGGCGCGGTGCGGAAATGCTCGTCGATTGCATGGCCGCCGTCGAGGAAGCGGCCGAAATTCTCACTTCCCACGGCAATCATCAGCGGCAGGCCGATCGCCGACCAGATCGAATAGCGGCCGCCGACCCAATCCCAGAAGCCGAAGACGCGGGCGGCGTCGATGCCGAAGGCGGCGACCTTGTCGAGCGCCGTCGAGACGGCCGCGAAATGGTGGCCGACCGCCGCCTCGCCGAGCTTGCCGGCGATAGAGGCGCGGGCGGTGGCGGCATTGGTCATCGTCTCGATCGTCGTGAAGGTTTTCGAGGCGACGATGAAGAGCGAGGTCTCCGGGTCGAGCAGCTTCAGCGTATCGGCGATGTGGGCGCCGTCGACATTGGAAACGAAGTGCAGCCGCGGCCCGTCATGGAAGGGGGCGAGCGCCAGCGTCGCCATCACCGGGCCGAGGTCGGAGCCGCCGATGCCGATATTGACGACGTCGGTGATCTTCTTGCCGTGGCGCCCTTCAGGGTGCCGGAGCGGACGTCGTCGGCAAAGGCGCCCATCGCCTCGAGCACGGCATTGACGTCCGGCATGACGTCCTTGCCGCCGACGAGGATCGGCCGGTTCGAGCGGTTCCTGAGCGCCGTATGCAGGACGGCGCGCTCCTCGGTGATGTTGATGATGTCGCCACTGAACATCGCGTCCCGCTTTTCCTCTACATTTGCGACCTTCGCCAGCGCCTCGAGACCATCGAGGATCCGGTCGTTGACGGCGCATTTCGAATAGTCGAGGAGCAGATCGCCGAACCTCGTGCTGAAGCGCGAAAAGCGCTTCGGATCGGCCGCGAATGCGGCCCGGATGTCGGCTGCATTGGTGGCCGAAACCGCGGACTTGAGCTGTTCGACGATGGTCTTCATGATGATTCCGATGCGTGGCGCGAGCTAAAAGCTGTCATATCCCGCGAGGGAAGCTTCAATGGCGGTTGCCGAATTTGGCCAATGCCTGTTTGAGCTCGGGATGGCTCTGCGCGTACGAATCCAAGTCAATACCCTCTCGCGCGGCTTCCCATGCTTGTCGAACGGCTTTGACGCCCGCACCTGGACCTCCTGGATGACTGACGACGCCACCGCCGCAGAGGTACAGGAGATCGAGCGTCCTTCCGGTTCGACGATATGTCTCCGGCGCTTGTCCACCCCATTGACCCGAGCAAACGACCGGCATGGGCTTCTCTCCTCCGGTCGCGAAAGGGGCTACGAGGTCGTGGAAAGACTGGACGAACGAATCGTCGGGCTCCCAATACTTGGTTCCTATGCCGTTGATCTGAAATTGGTCGACGCCGAGCAGCCGCCAATACTGCTGGTAAACAGAGAAGTTCATCCCCAGGCCGGGGTGGCGGGTGAGAATGTCCCATCCATTACGGTGGGCATGCAGCGCCAGCCTTGAGCGCTTCCTCAAGAACAGGAAAGCGCCTTGCCCGATAGAGTTTATGTTGATCACGGCCGCGTTTCCGCCGGCATCGGCGACGACGTCATGGTTTCTCATCATGACGTCGGGATCGACATGGGAGATGTTGAAGGCATACATTACCTTCTTGCCGGTCCGTTGCTCATGGTCCTTGATAAGAGGCATGATCGCTCTCACCCGCTCCTCGAGCGGCGAATACGGCGGACCGCAGAGTTTCTCGTCATCCTTGATGAAATCAACGCCCGAGGCGATAAGCTCGCTCACCATCTCGGCCGTTTCGTTGGGACGCAGGCCAAGCGCCGGCTTGATGATCGTGCCGATCAGAGGGCGATCGATGACGCCTGTCAGCCGCCGCGTCCCCGCTATGCCGAACTGCGGCCCCGGGTAGGAGGCGCCGAACGCATCCGGCAATTGCATGCGCAAGACACGTATGCCGGTGAAGCCTCGGATCGAGAAGACTCCGCCGATCGTGATCGTCATCAAGGCGGCAAGATCGTCTCCGACCGCTTCAAGCGGAAAGGCGATGTCGGCTTCCGCCCGCCGATAGGAAGGTCCCGGCGCGTTTTGCGGGATCGAAGGCACGGAGATCGGGGGGAGCTCACGGACGTCAAGCACGCGGGCGGCGACCCGCGCCTTCAGCTCCGGCGTCTCCCCCGGGAGGTCGACGAACGTGCCCGTCGACTGGTCGCTGGCGATCTTGCTTGCAAACGAGCGAGGATCGCCGTCGCATTCGATCAGATACGTCATGACGACGCAGTCGTCTCTATTCATGTCGTGCTCACTGTCGTAATCAAAGCAGAAGGATCAAACCCTCGATTGCTCTCCGTCCGCGACGCAGATCTCGACTATCCGCAGTCCGTGATCGCTCAAGCGCGACGGATAGATTTCAGCCAATTTTTCCTCATGCACCGGAATGATCCGCCGCTCGTCATTTCCGACGATGCCCAGCATCTCTTCGGCTGCCTCGATCAGCTTCGTCTGGCTGCCGTTCGCAAGCCCTGGGGGAACGAAACAGGGATCGAGTTGATCGTCGCCGGTGAGGTTTCGGTGGGTGTAGACGACGTCTCCGGACAACACCAGCCTGTCATCGCCGCCTCCGTTTTGCACCACCACATATTGGGAGCCTGCGGTATGAGTGTCGTGGGCGGGATACAGGTGAATGCCCGGAAGCACATCTTCCCGCGGTCCTTCGACAAGTTCCAGTCTGCCCTCGATATTCGCCTGGGTAAGATAAAGTATATCGGCGGGGTTCAGCCCGGCCAGCAGCGATCGAAACCGGCGACCTTTGGCAAGGATCCACATCCAGGATTCGAGCTCCTTCTTCTGGATGAAGATCTTTGCATTGGGAAAGAACTTCAGGCCGCCGATGTGATCGAAATGGGCGTGCGTAATGAAGATGTGAGTTACGTCTTCAGACCGGACGCCACATTCGCCCAGGACGATGTCGGGCGACGTCCATCCGGTTACTCCGATCGAGTTCGCTATTTCTCCCCCGAAATCGTTCGCATCGTGGCCGACGTCCACCAACGTGACGGCGTCGGCCGTCCTTATCAGGATGTATGCGAATGGCAGATTCATCGTTCCCTGGTTATGGGCGCCGTAATAAACTCCGCTCACCGGGTGAACAGGGCTCCGGGCATACTCAAGCACCCAAACGGAATGTGCTCCCATGTCTTTCCTCCACGTTTGCCAACATCGGCCCTGCGCAACATCCACTCGCGTCGAATGTCATGGTGCCCAATAGCGCAGATGCCCTTTTCAATTCCAACGAAGCTCTCGACAGCAACTTCAAGAGCTCGGCACCCTGTCTTCGTAGCGGTGCCTCGAACGCTCTCTGGGCCTGTAAAAGGTCAGAGCGGACCCGGCAAAGATGCCGAGTTACATGTTCAGTTGCCGCCAAGCGCCTCCTTCTGTCGCCCCCCTGTCCCACCGAATCCAACATATCGGCGGCACGGCACGACAGCTGGGCGAAGAGTAGGTTCATGCCGGGCTCTCTCAAGCCTAGGTGCATGAAGGAAAACAGTGCGAGCACCTCCCCGTAAGCCCTGACCAGGGTCTCCAGTTCTGACCGCTGCTCCTGCAATTCAACAGCGTTTGCGACTTCGTTGCAGGAGAACGGAATGAGGTCCCGCCGATAACCCACAACCGTCACGCCACCGCAGGGAGTGGCGCAGTTGCGGGCAGCAGACCAGCGGATTGCAGGGCGGTCCAGAATGCGGGCGGAATGCGCTCATTGATCGCCGCCGCGTTCTGATTGACTTCAGCACTGCTTTTCGCTCCCATGACAAGTGTGGCCACGGCCGGGTGGGCATATACGAACTGCATGGCGGCAGCCGGCAGGCTCACCCGGTATTCCTCGCACACCGCTTCGATCGATTTGACGCGGTCGAGGACGGCGGCCGGGACCTTCCCGTAGTCGTATGTCGCCGTTGCGCCAGCGGTTCCGCTGGCCAAAATACCCGAATTGAAGATGCCGCCTGCTATGATTGAAACATTTCTCGACAAAAGCTCATCGAAGGCCGAGTGCAGGGGTTCGTGGTTGAGCAATGTGTAGCGTCCGGCCACTAGGGCGCAGTCGATAGGGAACTCCCGGGAGACGCCGACGACGGAATCCGTTTCATTGACTCCGAGGCCGACCGCCGAGACGCAGCCGGTGGACCGCAGCTCGTCCAGCGCCTTGTACCCTGACGCTCGCAACTGATCCCAGTAGAATTCGCTTTGATCGCCGTGCCAGGCGCGCCCGACATCATGGACGAGTAGGACATCGATGTAGTCGAGACCAAGACGCTGCTGGCTGTCCTCGAACGACCTCATGATTCCGTCGTAGGTGTAGTCGTATGTGTCCAGGAAGGGCAGGGGATCGATCCACTCGATTCCATAGACCGTGTCGAGCTTTTTCGTGCGGCTGGCGGGCTTTAGTACACGGCCAACCTTGGTGCTAACGACGACGTCGTCTCGCAGCTTGTTCACTCTCAGGGCATGGCCCAGAAAATGCTCGGACTTCCCGAAGCCGTACATCGGGGCGCAGTCGAAGTATCGAATGCCGGCAGCGTAACCCGACAGAATCGTCTGCTCGAACTCGTCGTATGATACGTCCGCGTTGAAGCCCGAAATGGGAACCGTTCCAAGCCCCAGTGAGGTTACCCGCACATTCGATTTACCGAGCGGGCGCTGTGTCAGGTCCGACATCACAATGTTCCTTTCTTGACTACGAAGCTTTCAGGCGGGCGATGCGATGATCGGAGCCGCTTCCGGGATGAGGCCCTTTGCCTTGAGCGCGGACCAGAACCCTGGCGGGATCGTCTCGGAAATCGCCTTGACGTTCGCCTCCACATGGGCGGTGCTAAGGGCGCCTTGGACCACCGCAGTGACGGCCGGGTGCGAGTAGACGAAATGCGTCGCCGCGGTCGCAAGCGAAATGCCAAATTCGCCGCAGACTGCCTCGAGAGCTTCAACGCGCTTCAGGATTTCGGGGCTGGCTGTCTGATAGTCGTACGTTCGGACCGCAGCCGCACCTTTGCTCCCCTCTGCCAGGACGCCGGAATTGTAGACGCCGCCTGCGATGATTGCGATCCCGCGGCGCTGAGCCTCGGGGAAAAAGTCTTCAAGAGGCTGATGGTTGAGCAGAGTGTAGCGGCCCGCGACCAACGAGCAATCAAGATCAAATTCGGCTGCGACTTGTAGAACGGACGCGGTCTCGTTGACGCCGAGCCCTATCGCCTTCACTGCTCCGCTGCTGCGAAGCTCATCGCAGGCCCGATAGCCGCTCTGGCGGAGCTGCGAGAGGTATAGGTCGTAGCTGTCGCGATGCCAGACGCCGCTGACATCGTGAAGATAGAGAATATCGACGCCATCAACGCCCATGCGCTGCTGGCTGTCCTCGAATGAACGCATGATCCCGTCGTAGGTGTAGTCGTATTCGTCGACGTAAGGCAGCGGGTCGATCCAGTTGATGCCGTAGAGGCTCTCCGCCCGCTTCGCGCGGCTCGCTGGCTTGAGGATACGTCCCGCTTTCGTGCTGATGACCACGTCGCCGAGGACGCCGTTCACGCGCAGCACATGACCCAGACTGTGCTCAGATTTGCCGAGGCCATAGAGCGGCGCCGTATCAAAATACCGCACGCCCAGCTCGTAGGCCTTCATGACCACCGCTTCGAAATTGGTGAAGGGGACGCTCACCCCGCAACCGCCCAATGGCGAGGTACCAAGACCCAGTGAAGTCAGTTCGACCCCGGTGTTACCGATCTTTCTCTTCTCTAGCACAGTCATATTCCACCTTGATCTGAGAGTGGCGAGCCCGCTGGATGCGGGCTCGCCCATAATAATCACATGTACTTTTTGACGTTTTCTTTGTCCAAGATCAGCCACGGAACGACGTAGTCCTTCTGTGTGCCCTCCTTCCACTCCATCAGGTCCTTCCATACCTCCGACTGCGGCTTGTAATCCGCGCCGATTACCTGACGCAAAGCAAGATCTACTGCGCCTTGCCCTTCCGCCCTGGCATACTTGTAAAGGGTGACCGCCATTTCGCCGTTCTCGACGGCGCGTTTTGCGTCCGGGATGCCGTCGATCGCAATGACCGGAACCTTGCTGAGATCAACATTGGCTGCCTTCATGGCTTCAATGGCGCCGAGCGCCATCTCGTCGTTCTCGGCGAGCACGCCATTGATCTGGCCGGGATAGGCGGAGAGCCAGTTCTCCATGAGAGCCTGGCCCTCGGCGCGGCTCCAGTTGCCGCTCTTGTCGGCGATCATCTTGAGGTTCGAATGCGCTTCGAGCCCGGCGTCGACGCCGGCGCGACGTTCAATCTGGGCCGACTGGCCGATAGGCCCTTCCATCAGGACCAGATTGCCGCCGCTCGGGAGGCGCTTCGCCATTTCCTCGGCGATGATCCTGCCGCCTTCGCGGTCGTCGACGATAATCGACGCGGTATAGTTTTTCGACGAGGTTTTGAGCGCGGAGACGATCACCGGAACCTTTGCCTCGGCCGCCTTGTCGATGGCCGGGGCCGAAGCCTCGAGATCGAACGGGGCCATGATGATCGCATTGAACTGCTGGGTCAGCGCGGTATCGATCTGGTTGGCCTGGATCAGCGGATCGTATTTGCCATCAAAAACCGTGATCTCGACCTTGCCCTCCTTGACGGCAGGGTGGTTCTGGATCTCCGTGGACCAGGCCTTCATGTATTCGCCCGCCTCGCCGAAAGAAAGCGCAGCAATACGGATCTTTTCCTGGGCTGCGGCGAGGCTCGCACTCAGCAGCATCGTCGAGGCTGCGATCGCGGCAATGAATGTACGTCTGTTAATCATATTCTCCTCCGATTGTTCTTGTTGCTATTGACAACTGTTACTTGCGTATTTGGTCTGCGATCACGGCTAAGACTATAATGGCTCCTTTCAATAGTTGCTGGTAATATGACGACACGCCCATCAGATCCATCCCGTTGTTGATGGTGCCGATGATCAGTGCGCCGAAGAGGGTCCCGACGAGCGAGCCGCGTCCGCCGGAGAGGCTCGTGCCGCCGATCACGACTGCTGCGATGGCGTCGAGCTCGTAGCCGATGCCCGCCTGCGGCAGTGCCGCTGTCGTGCGGGCCGTCAGCACAAGTCCGGCAAGCCCGGCGAGCAGACCGCAGATCACGTAGGTGGCGGCGATGATGGTACGGGTCGAGATACCGCTGGTCCGGGCCGCTTTTTCATTGCCGCCGACGGCGTAGACGTAGCGTCCAAAAGTCGTCCTCGAGAGCGTGAGCCAGCCAATCAGGAACACGGCGAAGAAGATGAGGACGGGAACCGGGAGGCCGAGGACTGTTCCGCTGCCGATCCACCGCAGGGAAGCGGTAAGGTTAGCGATCGGCCTTCCGTCGGAATAGATCAGAGTGAGGCCCCTGGCCATACTCAGCATCCCGAGCGTCGCGACAAAGGGCGGCACGTTGATCCGGGCGATGAGAACTCCGTTCGCGAGGCCGACGACGGCTCCGGTACCGAGCGCTGCAAGAATACTCCAGATCACCAAGTTCTCGTTCCCGGTTGTCACCAGGTTGGCTGCCAGCATTCCGGCGAGTGCCATGACCGATCCGACCGACAGGTCGATGCCCTTTGTCAGGATGACGAACGTCACCCCGATGGCGAGAATGCCGTTGATGCTCGACTGACGAAGAAGGTTGAGCCAGTTGTTCCAAGTGAGGAAGTACTGGTTCAACGAGGTGAAAAGCACGCAGATTGCGAGAAACACCAGAATGATGCTGAACGACTTTATGAAGTCCTTGGTGACCTCGGCTTTCCTGCGCTCCGACGGAGTGCCGGTGGCGATTTTAGTGATGTTAGCGTTCATTTGACTCGTCCTGAATACGGTCGCGACACCGGCAGCAGTTATGCTTGCCGAACCTGAGGGGAGCGCAGGCTTCTCAACTTGCGAGCTCCATGATCATTTGCTGGGTGGCGCCATGGCCGTCGATCACGTCGACCAACGTTCCTGCCTTGAAAATCGCAATCCTGTCGCTAACCTGCAGGATCTCCGGAGCCTCGGACGACACGACGAGAACACCGTGACCCTTGGCGGCGAAGTCCCGCAGGAAGGCGTAGATCTCCTGCTTGGAGCCTTCGTCGATGCCGCGGGTGGGCTCGTCGCAGATCAGAAGTCGGGGATTGGTTGTCAGGCATCGCGCGAAGACGACCTTTTGCTGGTTTCCGCCGCTGAGATTCTCGACCGCAAGCTCGGAAGAGCTGGTCTTGATCCGCTGGGAGCGGATCATCTCCTCGACGACTTCGCGTTCCTTCTGCTGCTTCACGAAGCCGCTGACCGCCATCAGGGAAAGGGCGGAAAGCGTGATGTTATGGGCGATCGAAGACGACAGGACCAAGCCGCTGTCCTTGCGGTCCTCGGACACCATCGCCATGCCCAACTTGATCGATTCACGCGGCTTGCCGCGCGGAACCGGCTTTCCTGCAAGCATCACCTCGCCGGATGTCGGCGTTTCCATCCCATAGACCGCCTCCAGGAACTCGGTCCGGCCGGAGCCGAGAAGGCCATAGATTCCGAAAACTTCGCCGGCGGCGACGGAGATCGAAATGTCCTTGAATTCGCTTTCGCGGGACAGGTTCCGAACCTCAAGCAAGATGGGAGCTCCCGCGTTCGGGCGCTCTTTCTCGACGACCTTGACCTCGCGCCCGACGATATGAGTGACAAGCTCCTTGCGGGTGGTGTCCTTCATAGAGCCGCTTACGATGTAGTTGCCGTCGCGGAAAACCGTAAACTCGTCAGCAATTTCGAAGATTTCCGAGAGCTTGTGCGAAACGTAGATAATGCCCGAGCCACGATGCTTCAGACGGTCGATCGCAGCGAACAGGATGTGGGCTTCGTGCTCGCCGATCGCCGAAGTAGGCTCGTCCATGATGACGATATCCGCATCGAAGCTCAGCGCCTTGGCGATCTCGACCAACTGGGTTTCAGCCAGGCTGAGGTTTGACATGCGGGCGTTGGCGCGGATCGGGAAGCCGATATCGTCCAGGAGCTTCTGCGCCTGCGTCTCCAATGCGGCGAAATCGATGAAAGCCCCAAGACGTTTGGGCTCCCTTCCGAGATAGATGTTCTCGGCCACCGTCATTTCCAGCACCGGAGAAAGCTCCTGGGTGATGATCGCGATGCCGTGATCGAGCGCCTCGCTCGCGGAGCGGAAATCGACAACTTCACCCTTGATCTTGATGCTGCCCTCGTCCCTGCGCAGAAGACCCATGACTATGTTCAGGAAGGTGGACTTCCCAGCCCCGTTTCCGCCGCACAGGGCGTGAACGGTTCCCGGACGAAGCTTCAGGTGCCCATTGCGCAGCGCCGGAACGCCATGAAACGCTTTCGCAACGCCATCCGCCTCGAGCAGTAGACCGTTTGAGGTCGTCGAGTGTTGCGCGGTGTCGAATGTGACACTTCCCGTCGTCATGAAACCTCCCAAAGGCCAACTCCCATTAGCCAAGAGAGAAGGTATAAGGTCATACCTATTTTGACAAGTGGTTTTTTTCCCGTTATTCGAACAGCGAGACGGAAGGGGTTTTTCAATGATCATTGATGTCGCAGCCGATCCCGCGATGGGGATTGCTTCAGCTGTCGAGGCGCTCGAGCGGGGCGCTGTGATCGCGTTGCCGACCGAGACCGTTTACGGCTTGGCCGCCGACGCCACGAATGAAGCCGCGGTATCAAAAATTTTCGACATCAAGCGTCGACCGGGCTTCAACCCGCTTATCTGCCACTGCTCCGATCTCGAGATGGTCAGCGAATACGCGAGCCTGGATCCGGTCAGTCTCCGTCTTGCAGAAAGGTTCTGGCCGGGGCCGATGACCTTGGTGCTCAACTTGAACCCCGGTACGCTTCCATCCGTGACCACGGCCAGCCTGACTACCGTCGCCATTAGAATTCCCACGGGATTCAGCAATGGCTTGATCAGGTCCTATCGAAGGCCGCTGGCCGCCCCGAGCGCCAATATCTCGGGAAGGGTGAGCGCGACGACAGCCGCGCACGTCGAGAGTGAATTCGGCGATGGAGTGCCGTTGATCCTCGATGGCGGGCCGACGAAGATCGGCGTCGAATCCACTATCCTGAGGGTCTGCGGCAATGGCATCGAGTTGCTTCGTCCTGGCGGCCTCCCGATCGAGCTCGTCGAGCATGCTGCAGATCTTCAAGTCAGCGTCCCAAACCTCTCCGGCAAAGTACTCGCACCGGGAATGCTGACGTCGCATTATGCTCCGCGCGCGATGGTCAGGCTGAACGCCACGCGCGTCGGGCCGGGCGAGACGCTCCTCAAGTTCGGCGATGCCATCGTCCCAGGCGAAGGGGTCTGCGCACGCGTTTTCAACCTAAGTCCGAAGGGCGATCTCGAGGAGCTTGCGGCAAAATTGTATGCGACGCTCAAAGAGGCCGACGATGCCGGCGCGGAATCCATAGCAATCGTTCCCATACCGGACCAGGGCTTGGGGCTGGCGATCAACGACCGACTCCGGCGAGCTGCGGCGCCGCGAACCCTGACACCAGGCGAACGCGAGCAGGCAGCCCTTCGAAATGAAGAAGCCAGGTGATTCGAAGTTTGGGCAAGGCGGCCACGAATTGTTCCGCGGCGCCTTGCTACCGGGCGGGTTCTTGAGGTGACGCACGTCATCCGGCATGAAGGCAAACCGACGGGTCGCAGACGGGCGCCAGTTGCCAGGCGTCTTGAACTTCAGACTGCGGTCACAGCGTCCGACGGCGAAAACGTCGTCACATCAGGCCGACCACATCGTGGGGTACGTAGGGAGCTTCAAGCCGCTGGATTTCGTCGTCTGTCAATTTGACGGCCAGCGATCCCACCGCATCCTGCAGATGGCTGGGCTTGGTGGCTCCGATGATGGGGCAGGTCACACCCTGCTTCTGCAGCACCCACGCCAAGGCTATTTGCGCTTGAGGCAGGCCGCGTTCCGCAGCAATCTTGGCAACTTCGTCCACGACCAGCCGATCTGCGGCAGCAGCCTTCTCGTAGAACCTGCCGGTGACGTTGTCCGTTTCCGCTCGTTTGGACTGGGATCCGCTTCCCTTCGTGAGAATACCGCGTGCGAGCGGGCTGAACGTCATCACGCCGATGCCTTCGGCGCGGCACAGCGGCAGCATCTCGCGCTCCTCCTCGCGATAGATGAGATTGAGATGAAGCTGCATTGATGCGAACGCCGCCCAGTTCTTGCGCTTGGAGATCTGGATCGCCGTTGCGAACTGCCACGCGTACATGTTGCTCGCGCCGATGTAGCGAACTTTCCCCGCCTTCACGATGTCATTGAGCGCCTCGAGCGTCTCCTCGATGGGCGTTTCGCTGTCCCAAAAATGCGTCTGGTACAGATCGATGTAGTCCGTTCCCAGGCGACGGAGACTGTTGTCGACCTCAGACAGGATCGCTTTGCGTGACAGGCCGGCGCCGTTTGGACTGGCGTTCATCCGCCCAAAAACCTTGGTCGCCAAAACGATTTCGTCACGCCGGCCGTGTTCCTTCAACAGCTTGCCGACGATCTCCTCGCTGGTGCCGTCGGAATAAACGTTCGCCGTGTCGAGGAAATTGATCCCGGCATCCAGCGCCTGGTGGAAAAGCGGGCGCGCCTCGGCTTCGGCAAGCGTCCACTGGTGATTGCCCCTTTCAGGTTCTCCAAAGCTCATACAACCCAAGGCCAAACGCGAGACCTTGAGTCCGGTCGCTCCCAAGCGAACATATTCCATGTTTTCACTCCTTAAGGTATGAGGTATGATCATAACTAGCAGAGGGCATGGCTCGTCGTCATTAAAAATTTCGCGAAGTGTTACCGATTGCATCAAAATCACAAATTTTATGTGACTTTGGTATTTCTGTGTTGTGATTTTCGGAGAAACGCGTCACATTAGAGACAATTAAAGAAGGAGGAACAGTTGACAGCAGTTTCGGTCCGCGATCTCGCAAACGCTATCCGCGTCCTATCAATCGACGGCGTTGAGGCGGCAAATTCCGGCCACCCCGGCATGCCGATGGGTATGGCCGACGCGGCGGCCGTTCTCTTTGGCAAGCACCTCAATTTCGATGCGAGCGAACCCGGCTGGCCGGATCGCGACCGGTTTGTTCTGTCGAACGGCCATGGCTCGATGCTGCTATACAGCCTTCTCTATCTGACCGGTTACAAGGAGATGACCCTCGCGGAGATTCGCAATTTCCGCCAGTTGGGCTCGAAAACGCCGGGCCACCCGGAATACGGCCACACCGCCGGCGTCGAGACGACGACGGGGCCGCTGGGGCAGGGCATTGCCTCCGCCGTCGGTATGGCTATCGCGGAGCGGCGCCTGAGCGCGGAATTCGGCACTGCGCTCGTCGATCACCACACCTATGTCTTCTGCGGTGACGGATGCCTCATGGAAGGCGTCGGCCAGGAAGCTGCCTCGCTGGCGGGCCATCTTCGACTCGGCAAGCTGATCGTCCTCTACGACGACAACTCCATCACGATCGACGGTTCGACTGCGATTGCGTTTTCGGAAGATGTGCTAGCGAGGTTCGGTGCATACGGATGGCACACGCAACGCGTAGATGGCCATGACGCTGACGCGATCGACGCGGCGATCTCCAACGCGAAATCGGAAGCATCGCGACCGTCCCTCATCGCTCTGAAAACCATCATTGGATTCGGGTCTCCGTCAAAGGCGGGAAAGAGCTCGGTGCACGGCGCGCCGCTGGGCGCGAGCGAAGCCGCCGCGACAAAGACGGCCTACGGCTGGACGGCAGATCCTTTCGACATTCCGACGCCGATCCTGGACACATGGCGCGCAATCGGCGCCAAGGGCGCGAAGTCCCGCAGAGAGTGGCAAGCGCGGCTCGAAGCAGCGGAACCCGACGTCAAAAGCGAGTTCGAGCGTCGCACCGCGGGATCATTGCCGCCGCACTACGCGGAGGCGGTGAACGCCGCCAAGGCGAAGCTGCTTGATAAGCCGCAATCGGTGGCCACGCGCAAGGCAAGCCAGATCGCCCTGGAGGCGCTGACGGAGTTGCTTCCAGAAATGATCGGCGGCTCGGCGGACCTTACCCACTCGAACTTGACGCGTGTGCCGGCCGTCGACAGCGATTTCACCGCCGCTGCAAGCGGGCGCTATGTCAGCTATGGCGTGCGGGAGTTCGCCATGGCCGCCGCGATGAATGGCATGGCGGTTCACGGCGGCTTCATACCGTATGGCGGCACGTTCCTCGTATTCTCGGACTATTGCCGCAACGCCATTCGTGTGGCGGCCCTGATGGGCGCGCACTCCATCTTCGTGATGACGCATGATTCAATCGGTCTTGGCGAAGATGGCCCGACCCACCAGCCGGTCGAGCATCTCGCCAGCCTCAGGGCCATGCCAAACTTGCATGTGTTCCGGCCCGCGGACACGATCGAAACGCTGGAATGCTGGGACTTGGCGATAACCAGCAAGAACACGCCGTCCGTTCTGGCGCTCTCACGGCAGAATGTTCCTCAGCTTCGCTCGGAGCGTGATGGCACCAATCGCTGCGCACGAGGCGCCTACGTGCTGCGGGAGGCCAGTACGGAACGTGCCGTCACGCTCATCGCGACTGGAACGGAGGTCGCGCTTGCGGTCCAGGCCGCCGAAGAGCTCGAAAGGAGAAACATTCCAGCCGCTGTCGTCTCGATGCCGAGCTGGGACCTCTTCGAAAAGCAGGCCAAGGACTACCGGCACGCGGTGCTGGGAGACGCGCCCCGCATCGCAGTGGAAGCGCTCTCGAAGTTCGGCTGGACCAGGTATGTGGACAGCGAAGACGACGTGATTGGGATGTCCGGCTTTGGCGCGTCGGCGCCGGCGGAGACGTTGTATGAAATGTTCGGGATTACCCGTGACTCGATAGTCGCGCGAGCCGTTGCAAGGGTGAGGGGCGACGAATGAGCACTCCCGCAACTCTCGCCAGCGACGAGGCCTCCTTTCAGCACGGGTCGGTCGATGAGTACCTCTCGACATGGGCGGGTGAGGACCGGTCGCGTCAGCGCGTGACGGCGCTTATCAACGGGGTCTTGGACGCAGCATGTCTGCTGTCGGAGCGTATCGCGACCGGTTCGCTGGAAGGCGATCCGGCGCGACTTGTCGGATCCAATTCCGACGGGGACGCGCAAAAGGCCATCGACGTTGCTTCGCACGCGCTATTCGTCGAGGTTCTGGAACGGGCAGGGGCCGGATGGGTCCTCTCCGAAGAGGCTGACGAGCCTGTTGTGTTCAAGGGTTCGGGGTTCGGTGTGGCTATCGATCCGATCGATGGTTCGGGCAACGTTGGTCTGGGCGCCCCGGTGGGCACGCTGTTCTCGATCATTCCACTCACCGAAGCTGAAGACCCGTTCTTAACCTCTGGCAGGCGGCAGGTCGCCGCCGGGTATGTCTCCTTCGGCAACACGGTCGACCTCGGCTTCTCCGTCGGAGACGGCATGCTGCTTGCGACTATGCATCCGCAGACGGGCGAGTTCTTGATTGTGAGAAGGCAAGTCCAAGTACCGCCGGACACGTCGGAACTTGCTTTCAACGCTTCGGTTCACCGCCACCTTCAATCTGGTCTCAGCCTGTATGTTCAGGACTGCCTGGCGGGCAGGGAGGGACCGCGCGGCCGCGACTTCAACATGCGCTGGCTGGGATCGGCAGTCGGCGAACTCCACCGAATCCTGCTCAGGGGCGGTGTTTTCTTCTACGCCGCCGACAAGCGACCAGGGTACCAAAATGGACGACTACGCCTGGTGTACGAGGCAAACCCGATCGCGTTCCTGATGGAACAGGCCGGAGGGCGGGCGACGGACGGCACTTCGGCCATCCTGGATAAGGTCCCGACCTCCCACCATTGCCGCACACCGCTCGTCTTCGGTTCGGCGACCGAGGTCGATCTAATCGCGAGCTATCTCAATTCCAATCCAACCAGCGAGTGAGACTTCATGGCCAGGATCACCCTCCGCCAACTGCTGGACGACGCCGCCGAACAAGGGTACGGCGTGCCGGCGTTCAACATCAACAACATGGAGCAGGCGCTCGCCATTATGGAGGCGGCCGATGACACGGATTCGCCTGTCATTCTGCAGGCGAGCCGCGGCGCGCGGGCATATGTCAACGACATCATGCTCAAGCACATGATGGATGCGGTGACAGAGATCTATCCGCATATTCCCGTTTGCGTCCATCTTGACCACGGAAACGAACCGAGCACCTGCGTCACCGCAATTCAACACGGTTTCACTTCGGTGATGATGGACGGATCGATCCGCGCTGACGGGAAGACGCCGGCGGACTGGGACTACAACGTAAATGTCACGAAAAGCGTCTGCGAAACAGCCCATTGGGCTGGGGTTTCGGTGGAAGGGGAGCTTGGGGTTCTGGGCTCGCTCGAGACCGGCATCGGCGAAGCCGAAGACGGTCACGGTGTCGAAGGCAAGCTCGATCTGCATCAGCTTCTGACCGATCCCGACGAGGCCTTCAAATTCGTCAAGGAGACCAAGGTGGACGCGCTCGCCGTCGCAATGGGCACCAGCCATGGAGCCTACAAGTTCTCGCGTCGCCCGGACGGAGAGGTTCTCGCGATGGATGTTATCGAGGCGATCCACCGGAAGCTGCCGAATACGCATCTTGTCATGCACGGTTCTTCGAGCGTGCCGGAGGAGCTGCAGGAGATCTTCAACACCTTCGGCGGAAGGATGAAGCCAACTTGGGGCGTGCCGCTCGAGGAAATTCAGCGAGGCATCCGGCACGGCGTTCGAAAGGTCAACATCGACACGGACTGCCGCATGGCCATGACAGGGCAGGTACGCAGAGTGCTTGCCGAAGACCCGACGGAATTCGACCCTCGCAAATACTTGAAGCCTGCAATGACGGCGCTTTCGAAGCTCTGTCGCGAAAGATTTGAGGCCTTCGGAACGGCCGGACGCGCGAGCTCGATCAACGTCATCCCCCTCGCAGAAATGGCGAAGCGGTACCGGGCAGGTTCGCTATAGGTCGAGGCGATTTAGAACGGAGACGTTGATGAAGCGGGATGAGCGCAGGCAGCAAATCATCGAGATGCTGGTCGAGAACAAGACCGTCGATCTCGACGAGCTTGCCGATCATTTTGCGGTGTCTAAGATGACGATCCATCGTGATCTCGACGATCTCGAGCAGGAAGGCGTCCTGCGCAAGGTCCGCGGCGGTGCAACGATCGACGCCGGAACGCGGTTCGAAAGCGACTTCCGAATTCGCGCGCGCCAAGACAACGCGGCCAAGATCGCGATGGCGCAGGCCGCTTTGAAGCTGGTCGAGCCGGGTATGACGGTAATGGTCAACGACGGCTCGATGGCAGCCGTGCTCGGCGCGATGCTGCCGCAGAAGCGGCCGCTCACCCTGATCACCAACAACGCGGAGATCATGGAACGGCTGAAAAGCGAGGCCGGCATCACGCTGATCGGACTCGGCGGCATGTATTCGGCAAAATTCAACGCTTATCTCGGCATCGTCACCGAGGATGCGCTTTCGCGGCTGAGGGCGGACATCGCCTTCATTTCAACCCCCGCCATGAGCGGCAGGATCGCCTATCACATGGACGACAATGTCGTGCGTGCGAAGCGCGCGATGATTTCGTCGTCGGTCAGGGCCTGCCTCTTGGTCAACCATCAGCGGTTCGGCCACACCGCCTTGAACGTCCTGGCAGACGTAGCTGAGTTCGACGCGGTCATCACCGATCGCGCGCCTGGTGCTGCTGCCCTGGACGAATTTGAACGGGCGGGCATCAAGCTCACCATTGCATCGACGGATCCGACATGACCGGCAAATCGCGCTTCTGGATTGGCACCAGCTGGAAGATGAACAAGACGCTTTCCGAGGCCGAGCATTTTGTGCGGAGCCTCAAGGACGCAGACGCGACGCGTGATCGGCGCATCCAGCGCTTCGTCATTCCCGCTTTCACCGTCCTTCGCGAGGTCAAGGCGATGCTCGCCCAAACCTCCGTCAAGGTCGGCGCGCAGAACATGCACTGGGCCGACCAGGGCGCGTGGACGGGCGAAGTCTCACCGCTGATGCTGAAGGACTGCAATATCGATCTGGTCGAACTCGGCCACTCGGAGCGGCGTGAACACTTCGGGGAGACCGACGAAACGGTGGGCTTGAAGACCGAAGCCGCCGTCCGGCACGGTCTTATTCCGCTGATCTGCATAGGTGAGACGCTGAGAGACCGCGACAGCGGTAACGCACCGGAAATCCTGGCTGCCCAGGTGCGCGGCGCGCTCTCGACATTGACCGCTGGGCAGAAAGAGGCCGAGGTCCTCCTTGCCTATGAGCCCGTCTGGGCCATCGGCGAGAAGGGCATCCCGGCAACCGCCGAGTACGCCGATGCGCGTCAGGCGGAAATTATCGCCGTCGCCGAAGAGGTGGTCGGTCGAAAGATCCCCTGCCTCTACGGCGGGTCGGTCAATCCGCAGAACTGCGAAGAGCTGATTTCGAGCCCGCACGTCGACGGGCTGTTCATCGGCCGTTCGGCATGGAGCGTCGAGGGGTACCTCGACATCCTTGCGAAATGCGCCGCCAAACTCTGAGGAGAAACACATGAAGGTTGCCATTGCAGGAGACAGCGCAGGCGAAGGTCTCGCCAAGCTTTTGGCCGAACACCTGAAAGATCGCTTTGACGTCTACGAAGTCTCCCGAACCGAGGCGGGTCCCGATCCCTTTTACGCCAATCTGTCGGAGCGCGTCGCCTCCGGCGTGCTCGACGGCACATACGACAAGGCCATTCTCGTTTGCGGAACCGGAATCAGCGTCTGTATCGCAGCGAACAAGGTTCCGGGCATCCGTGCGGCCCTGACACACGACACCTATTCCGCCGAGCGTGCTGCCCTTTCGAACAACGCGCAGATCATCACCATGGGTGCCCGTGTTATCGGACCGGAGCACGCTAAGTCGATCGCAGACACGTTTCTGGGCAAGACGTTCGACGAAGGCGGCCAGTCTGCGGGCAATGTCAGGGCGATCAACGACCTAGACAGCAAGTATCATCCGGGCGTGCCGAGTTCGAGCAGTTAGTTGAGATCAACTCGGGGTGAGCACATGCATTCATCCAACTCGAGCCGTCGAGCAGGTAACAGAGATATAAACGTAGGGAGGTGGCAGTGATCGTCGGGGCTTTAAGAGAACGGCATCAACAGGAAGGCGAGAGTAGCGGTGACCCCTGAATCTGCGGTCCAATTAAAGTTGGGCGTTGTCGAAGCGAGGCCAAGGCACTGGTTACTCGGGCATCGAAAATCCGCTGTTCTACAAGGACAACACCCGAATGCTCTATGGCGATGCCAAGACCTCGCCCGAAAAGCTGCTGAGATTGATAGACTAAAGTTCCCCACGCTCTGTGCACGTGAGCGACACGAATGAGAACCGGCTCTCCCTCCGGTCTCACACAGAGCGTTTTGCCCCGCAGGCCTTTGCCTGCGGGGTCTTTTATCCTGCCGTATTGAGGCCTTCCCAGTTCAGGAGGCCTTTAGGGGTAAATCGACATGTCGGACCTCAGGACCTTGCAAGCTCGTCGATATGCCAATCCGAACCTGTCGGACACTGCTGATCAACAGAAGTGTCCGGAGTTCGCCATCGGCAATATCTGAGTTGGACCATTTTAACTCATATTAAAGGTATAAGGTTATACCTACTATCAGCACTTTGATAAAGCTGCATGGCGCAGCACGTTTTCCTCATAAGCGTCGACAGCCAGAGATGGACTGGACGCTAAATCACCTCGTTCAAAGTTTACATCAAGCTGGCGGAGGAATGATGCGAGATATTCGGAAATTTGGCGTGGCGATACGTTTGTCGATCGCTTTCGGGATGCTGTTGTTCGCGATGGGAATTCTGTCTCTTTCGTCAATCAGGCAGGTGAATGAAATCAACGCAAAGCTCAGCCTCATAAATGGGAGTAACAGCCAAAAATACCGGAACGGCATTGATATGCTCGGAACGGTGCGTGATCGAGCAATGGCCTTGCGGGACGTCGTTTTGACCGACTCAAATACAGATCAAGCGACGACAATCGCGATGATGAAAAAGCTGCGGGCGTCCTATGCCTCGAACTCCGCGGAGTTGCAGAAGGCCGTAAACTCCGATGACTTCAGCACTGCCGCTGAGCGTCGTCTTGTTGATGGGCTGTCCGCATTTCAGAATGAAGCGGAGCCACTGATCGCCGAAGTTATCAAGCTGACACTTGACGGAAGAAAAGACCAGGCAAAGCCACTTCTCTTAAATAAATTACGACCCAAGTTGACGGCATGGATTGGTGCTCTGAACAAATTGATCGACTACGAGCAGGCATTGAACCAGGGCGTAGGCGGCAAAGTCAAAGCGGCTTCTGACGAGTTTAAATCCCTGACCCTCACTGCGCTAGGTGTGGCTGCTTTGTTCGGAGTATTTGCGGCAGCGCTCACTACCCGCTCAATCATAGCGCCTCTGGCGAAGTTGCAGCAGTCAGTTCGTCAAATGATTGCCGGCGACATGCAGATTGACCGAGTAATTGAGCAACGGAGGGATGAAATCGGCCAGTTAGCTAGGCAGATATCCAGCCTCAAGACCCATATTATAGAGAAAGCTGAGCGCGATGCGATTGCCGAACATCATCGACAGGATGCTGAGCGGCAGCGTTTAGAGAAGGACGGGGAAGAGCGCAAGCGGGCTGCCGAACAGACTAGTTCAGCCGTTGAGCAAGTTGCCGATGCTTTGAAAGAATTGTCGAAAGGCAACCTTTGCGTTCAGCTCAACCGGCCTTTCACGGAAGCTCTTGAGCCGCTCAGATTGGACTTCAATGCAGCGATCAACCAGCTTCGTGATGCGATGTCCGAGGTGAACTATAATGCGCAGGCGATTGCTGCAGGTGCTGAGGAAATCCGTACTTCCTCGAGCGAACTCGCGACGAGGACGGAGCAGCAAGCTTTAGTTGTTGAGCGGACGGCGTCGGTGCTCGCAGATATGACAAGGCAGGTCGTGGACGCTAGCCATAGAGCACACGAAGCAGGGGTCCTGGTCGATGAAACCAAAGAGAATGTCGAGCGGTCAGGCACGATAATGCGCGATGCTGTTGAGGCTATGACGAACATTCGGGCGTCTTCGGTTGAAATAGGCAATATCATCGGCGTTATCGATGAGATCGCGTCTCAGACAAACCTCCTGGCCTTAAACGCAGGCATTGAGGCGGCTCGCGCTGGTGAGACTGGCCGTGGGTTTGCGGTGGTGGCCCAGGAGGTCAGAGACCTGGCACAAAGGTCTGCGGCGGCCGCCAAAGAAATCCAGTCCTTGGTTGAAGTTTCTAACCTACATATAAATGATGGGGTTCAACGCGTGCACCAAGCCGGCAATGCCTTGGCACAAATCGTTGTTCAGGTGCAGAGTGTTAATCAAAACGTCGACGCCATTGCTCAAGTTTCTCGCGTTCAAGCAGACGGGCTCAAGGACATCAATTTCTCGGTAGAAAAAATTGAATCAGCGACACAACAAAATGCAGCAATGGTGGAAGAGTCGACCGCTGCCGTCCACAGTCTCGCGAAGGAGGCAGCCTCGCTTTTCGAGATGTTGTCCAGGTTCCAGGTGGACGACGGGCCAGCAAACACCAAGCGCGTAGAAGAGCCAGCGTTCTCTGTGGCCGTAGCATCGTAGTCGATCTTGCAAAGCAGGTTTTCAGTTCAAAGCGTGACCTGCCACTGAGAATCTCCGCCAGAATGGACTAGTGACGTTCAATGATCTGAATGCTGAAATCATGTATCACCCGACCAAACCCTCTACGAAAAGATCTGCTGGCCGCAGACCGCGTCCATACCGTCAAAGGGTCATGCTCGGGCACAAGAAGCTAAAGAATCATGCGTCGCAGGTTCTGCAATTCTGTCGCGCCATCAGCGTAGCAGGAGACGGCTTGGCGAGTTACCACCGTGCAGGCCCGATGGCACCTCCGCCTACGAGGTGCTCTTCTGGCTTAAGGCATTCACGAGCCTGCGTCGTGAGCAGTGATCGCGAATTTCGGTTCGGTTGTCGGTGCTGAAGGAAACCACGATTGGTGGGGGACAGCGCGAGGAGCAGCCCAGTCCATTGTTGGCGATCGTGCGCTCGGCAGACGGCGTAGCTGCCTGAAGTAACGAGAAGGAAAAGAAGATGATAGACGTCAAGACACTCCTCGACGAGATGACCTTGGCCGAGCAAGTCTCCCTACTTTCAGGGGACTCGTTCTGGTCTCTTCCATGCATCCAACGGCTCGGGATCGGCACATTGCGACTCACCGACGGTCCAAACGGCGCGCGCGGTGCGGGTTCACTGATCGGCGGCGTGTCAGCAGCGGCGTTTCCGGTCGGTATCGCCTTGGGCGCGACTTGGAACCCTGCCCTGATGCGAGCGGTGGGGGAGGCGCTTGCGGAAGAGGTTCAGTCCAAGGGAGCCCATGTTTCACTGGCCCCCACCATAAACATCCAACGCAGCGTCACCAATGGGCGGAACTTCGAATGCTATTCCGAGGATCCTGTGCTGACGGCTGAACTTGCCGTGGGCTTCATCGAAGGTATGCAGGCCAAGAAGGTCAGTGCCACGGTCAAGCATTTTGTCGGCAACGAATCCGAAATAGAGCGGACGACCATTTCCTCGGACATCGAGGAGCGCACCCTGCGCGAAGTGTATCTGGTGCCATTCGAGGCCGCGGTGAAGCGCGCGAAGACGTGGGCGGTGATGTCGTCGTACAACAAGCTGAATGGCACCTATACGGCCGAGAACCACTGGCTCCTGTCGGAGGTACTGCGCGGCGATTGGGGCTTTGACGGCGTGGTCATGTCGGATTGGTTCGGCTCGCGCTCGACGGCGCCGACGGTAAATGCGGGGCTGGATCTGGAGATGCCCGGCCCGAGCCGCGACCGCGGCGACAAACTGTTGGCAGCCATCGAATCCGGCGAGGTGAGTGTCGACACCATTCGAGACCGCGTGCAGAACATTCTAACGCTCATGGTGCGCACGGGTGCCATCGACGATCACCGTGAACTCACGGAGCGCGCCGACGACCGTCCGGAACATCGGGCTCTGATCCGGCGAGCGGGGGCCGAAAGCGCGGTGCTGCTGCAGAACGACGGGATTTTGCCGCTGCCGCAGCAAGGAACTGTCGCGGTGATCGGGCCCAACGCCAAGGCCGCGCAGATCATGGGCGGCGGCTCGGCACAGCTCAATCCCCACTACACCGTCAGCCCCTGGCAGGGATTGGCTCGTGCGATTGGCGAAGCGAACCTGCACTACGCCCAGGGATGCACCAACCACCGGTTCGAGCCGCTGATCGAAAATCCCACCACATTCGAATTCTTCCAGGGGCGCGAGCTTTTCGGTGACCCGGTGAAGGTGGTCGAAGAGCCGTCGAGCCTCGGCGTCTGGCTGCCGCCGGTTGCGGACGGCCTGGTCGACCCGCATCACTTCTCGGCTCGGATGCGCACACGGTTCACCGCAGCTGAAGACGGGATTCATCGCGTCGGGCTGACTTCGGCCGGACTCGGGCGGGTCTATGTGGACGGCGAACTGGTGGTCGATGCCTGGACCTGCTGGATCCGCGGCACCACGTTCTTCGAAGAGGGTTGCGAGGAGGTCGTGGGTGAGATCACGTTCGAGGCTGGTCGTACGTACGAGATCGTAGCCGAATATGTGCGGCACGACCATGTCAACCTCTACATCGCCGCCATTCGCGTGGGCATTGGCAAGGTTTCGGCCGAAGCGGAGATTTCCGAAGCAGCGGCCGTGGCGGCAAAGGCGGACCGGGCGGTCGTCTTCGTCGGGCGGACGAGCGACTGGGATACCGAGGGGTCGGACCTTCGCGACATCGCGCTTCCGGGCTTGCAGGACCGGCTGGTAGAGGCAGTGATCGCTGCCAATCCGAATACGGTCGTCGTGCTGCAGACGGGCGGACCGGTGGAAATGCCTTGGTTGTCCAGGGCGCGCGCCGTGCTGCAATGCTGGTATCCCGGACAGGAGGCCGGCAATGCCATCGCCGACGTGCTGCTGGGCACGGCCGAACCCTCGGGCCGGCTGGCGCAGTCCTTCCCCGCGCGTTGGCTGGATAATCCGACCCAGTCCGACGATCCCGAAGTCTACCCCGGCAAGGACGGCCATGTGCGCTACGACGAGGGCGTTTTCGTCGGCTATCGTCACTATGACCGCACTGGCACTAAGCCGCTGTTCCCGTTTGGACACGGGCTGGGGTATACGAGTTTTGCGATTGCCAATCTGACGGTCGGCACGCCAGACGATGCCGGATCAGTGACAGTGGCGCTGAAGTTGACCAATACCGGCGAGCGTGCGGGGGCGACCGTGGTGCAAATCTATGTGGGTGATATCGAGGCGTCGTTGCCCCGTCCCGTCAAGGAGTTGAAGGCATTCGCCAAAGTCGCCTTGGAACGAGGCGAGAGTCGGCCGGTGACATTCACGCTGGACGCCCGGGCCTTTGCCTTCTTCGATACCGCAGAGCGCTGTTGGCGGATCGAGAGTGGCGAGTTCACGGTTATGGCCGGTTTCTCGGCAGGCGACATTCGCTTGGCCGCCACCGTCACTCAGGCGTCCGCCACCATGCCATGCTGACGAAGCGCGAGCAGCCCCGGCGGGGCCTGCGGCAAACTATCGATGTTAACGGATGGAGAGATCCGCTAATTCGGCGGGTCGAGACATCGGATGCCGGCATGCGCCGCATAATCCAGCCGATCACCGCGAATCTGGTTGCATGTGTGATGCCTTCACTATCTCCTCCCAAGAAAGATAAAATGCTTTGATCATTAGACTAGGCGAGGATACTTCGCGCCGCCGCTGTTGAAGCCACTCTTCCCCCGGCAGCTTCGATCGCCTTCGCCGTCGTCTCCACTAAGGGGAGGGTTCCTCTTTCCGAGCCGCGTTCGAAATCTGACCCTCTCGGACGTGTCCTCCCAACGCGAAACCGTCCGCCATCTTGGCGGAAACTCGACTGGCAATTGTGGATCCAAGGTCGACCAACCCAATCAGAATCGGCGTGGAGCAGCGAAATGCTCGTAGCGCCGCGATCCAGAGTCAGCCGAATGGCCCCGGCAATGGCGCGATAGAGCCGGACGCCGACCTCGTCGCGGACGCCAGCGATGATTTCCTCGATAACTGCTACATCGGTTGTCTGGTCGCCGGTGGTGACATCATAGGCATGGAAGTGGACTAGCGACGCTCCAGCCTTGCTGCACGCAATTGCCTCCGAGGCGATTTCATCCGCGGCCACTGGAATCTTGGGCTGGCGCTTACGGGTCCATGGTCCGTTCAAAGCGACCTCTATGATGGTTGCGCTCATAGATCCCGCGGCTCCGACTTCGAACGAAAAAGGAAGTCGTCAGGTGATGCGCCGGATGCTGTCCGCGATTTCCTTGGGCTCGAATACTTTCTTCCAGTCGTCCTTCATCAGAGCAGGGATGCCGAATTCGATCGCCTTGTTGCACGCGTCTGAGAAGACGCCATGCGTTTCCTCGAAAATCACCGCGCCTAGGACGTTCAGGTGGCCGAGCAGGAAATCCCGAGCCGCCTCCTTCGGAACTCCCCGGGCGACGCATTCGTCCATGGCCTTGCGCATGACGACAAGGAGCGAGGCGCAGACCGTTTCCGACAGGCCGGGTTCGAGCAAGGCGATTTGTTCAACCGTGACCCGGTGCGATCGCATGACAGGTGCCCAGATCACTTTGGCCACCTCTTCCCCAAGAGCATAATGCTCTTCGGGGCCTTGCATCAGCGCGGAGACTATGTGCTGCTTGGCCGCCACCCCTCCGAAGAAATCGCGCTTCGCGTGCGGGTCCGTCTCGTCGTTGAAGATCGGAGGGTGGCATGGATGAGTGACGAAGTACGTGAGGTCCGGACGGTCCGGGAGGTGTCCGGCCGCCGGCGCCGCGGCGTCGAGCGCGATCACCATCGTGCCCGGCCGGAGTTTCGCCTCAATGCTCGATGCCACTTTGCCTATCGCCGTGTCCGGGACGGCCAATATGACCACGTCGACGCTGTCGAGTGCCTGATCGACATCAACGGTGCCGATGCCAAGCTCTCTCTCTAGGTGAGCCTTGCCGCCGGCGCTCACTTCGACGTGGCGAACGTCGAACCGCGAGCCCTTGAGATTTTTCGTCAGGCGGCGTCCCATTTTCCCACCAGCCCCGAACAGCGCAACCGAAGTCATAAACTCCCTCCTCGGTGGTATGAGGTTATACCTTACCGCCTAAAGTTCTGATCAGTCAATTACCGACGCGTTGTTTTCCTGAATGCGGAGATTACGTCGACGGATGCCGCTCTACGTCAAGAACGGAACGGCACTCTGGATCGGTGAACCCGTGAGACTACTGAAGCCTCTCACGGGTTCCCTGAGACAACTCCTTAAGGATGAGGGCGCAAGACGTCGCACCAGCATCCAGGACGCCAAATGATCTTTCGCCGAGCCGGCTGGCTCGTCCGATGCGCGCAATCAGGTTCACTGTCGAATCGCGGCCGGCCTCCGCTGCCGCCACGAGGAGTTCCAACGCTTCACCGAAGGATCTGCCTTCCGATGTCGCTTCGTCAAAAGCCTCGATAGCTGGCACCAACGTGTCGAGCAACGTCTTGTCGCCGACTTTGGCCGAACCGATCGCCTGAATACCCGTCAAGCCAGCATGCAGCATGCGGCTGAACGTCTTGTTGTTGATCCGTTCCACGTCAAGGATCTGCCCGGCAAATTCCGTGAACATAACGCCGTAAAGCGGACCCATCGATCCGCCGATCTCGGTCATCAGCACTGTTCCGACGGTCTCAAGCGCTTCTGCGAGCGAGAGCTCCTTGCCGCGTATCCGATCGGCCACCAGGCCGAAGCCCTTCGCCATATTAATTCCGTGGTCGCCGTCGCCGATCTTGCCGTCGATCTCGCTGAGGTAGGCACCGTTATCGATAATCGCGCCCGCCATGGAGAGAACGATGTCGCCGGCTGCCGCGTTTTTCAATGTTTGCATTGTTCCCTCCTTAAAGTGCTGTCGCGCAGCGGACCTCGACGTCCAGCAGCGCCTTGAGTTCGGCATCGAGCGCCATCACGGTCAAAGTCGCTCCAACCATCTCAAGAGACGTGAAGTAGTTGCCAACATACGCTTTGTGGATACTCAGGCCACGGCGGGAAATCTCCTCCTCGACTGTGTCGAAGAGAATGTAAAGTTCGTTCAGCGGCGTCGCGCCAAGGCCGGATACCAGCACGGCGACTTCCGTCCCGGAGCCGAGATCATGGTCATCCAGCACGATCTGGCACATATCCTTAGCGACTTCGGATGCGCTCTTGAGCGCCTCCACGCGCACGCCTGGTTCGCCGTGATGGCCGATACCGACTTCAATGGTGCCAGGCTTGATCTGGAAGTTCGGATGCCCGACCGCCGGAAGAGTGCAGGGTCCTAATCCGACACCGACCGACCGGCAATTGTCGATAGCCTTTTGAGCTGCGTCACGAACCTCGTGTAGGCTAGCGCCAATCGACGCTTTCGCTCCACCGACCTTCCACATGAAGATTTCTCCGGCAACGCCTCGGCGCTTCTCCCGCTCCTCGGCGGGGGCGGAGCACACGTCGTCGTTTGCGACTACCGTGGCAACCTCAATGCCGTCCTTCGCGGCGAGTTTCATCGCCATCTTCACGTTCATGTTGTCTCCAGCATAATTTCCGTAGAGGACAACGACGCCGTTGCCACCATTGGCTTCGCGTATGGCATCATGAAAGCTCTTGGCCGTTGGCGACGAGAACAG
Source organism: Sinorhizobium fredii (assembly GCF_002944405.1). Classification (NCBI taxonomy): domain Bacteria; kingdom Pseudomonadati; phylum Pseudomonadota; class Alphaproteobacteria; order Hyphomicrobiales; family Rhizobiaceae; genus Ensifer; species Ensifer fredii. The sequence goes on from NZ_CP024310.1 coordinate 302,848, forward strand.
TTCACCGATGGCGACGGCATCGAGCATATTGCGGCCGGTATAGCCAATAAAGGCGGGCTCGTGTCCGGAGCCGCCTCCAGTTACGACGCCAACTTTTCCCTGCTTGGGCCTCTCGATCGCCGTCACCACGCGTGGATTTTCGGCAAGGCGCACAATATCTCGGTGTGCCTTCACAAAGCCCTTGACGGTATCTTCCACGACCTCGTCACGGTTGTTTACAAAGCGTTGCACTGCGTCCTCCTCCAGACACGGTCATTGATTGTCGTTCAGCGCTTGCCGGACGACTTTGAGCGATCTAGCCAGCGCGTCTTCAATCGTTGGCAACGGCACGGGATCTTGGCGGCGAAGGGGCTGCGCCTGCCGATTGCGATGCAGTCTCAAGGGAAGTTCGATGCTGACGGGGAAGCCATCGAGCTTTGCGATCGCAGCCAGGAGACGCTCGCACCCGACCTTCCCGTCGCCGATATCCGAGAAGAACCAGCCTTCATCGGTTTCCCGGACGTCCTTGATATGGGCGTGCGCCGAGCCCGGAAGCGCCAGGATCGCATCACCTGCAGGATCGTCCAGGTCCGGTCTATGTGACGCCGTGTTTGCAGCGTCGTAATTTAGCCTTAGAAAGGGCGATGCGAATTCCCCAACAAGGCAAATGCCGTCCCGCGCGGTATTGATCAGGCTATCGCTTCCGTCTCCCGGGTTTTCCAGGCCGACGACGATATCGAAGGCTTCTGCTCTTCTCAGTATGATCTCGATGTTGCGACGGAATGTTGCCTCTCTTTGTCGAGCGGCGGCATTGGTCGCAATAAGCTTGGCTCCGATAGCTGCCGCGAACGCCATACGGCCCGTGAACACTTCAACCGAATCCTCGAAACCGAGGTCAATGTGCGACGACATTGCATGGCACGAGAGTCCCGAAGCTTTAAGCGCGCTGCGCCAACTGTTCATCTCTGAGGGTGTGAAGGCGGTCTCGTCGAAGGGTTCTGTATATCCTACGATAAAGGCCGGCTCAAAATGAGTGAACCCCACGATTGCCGCACTCTCCAGTGCAGCCTCTCTGCTATGTCCATCGTACGGAGCTCCGGACACGGAGATCACCCGTTCAGTCATACTTTCCTCCCTTCGCGAAGAACGACGCGGGGGCCGTCCCGAAGGGAAAAATGTTGAATAAGGCTTATGCGGACAAGCGAATTCCATCCCGCAATTCGTGAACGCAGCTCAGCCACGACAACATTTGCGTTAAATTTTCTCATAGAATATAAGGGGTGGCGGTCCTCTTCTGTGGCAAACGTGACGAGGCACGTATAAACGGGAGGAGGGTGATGAGCGCGTTGGAGTTTCCTTCGCTGCGATCGCTGCAGGTATTGGAAGCTGTCGCACGTCTTGGATCTTTTGGAAAAGCCGCCGAGGAACTGAGTATCAGCCCTTCGGCCGTGAGCCATCAAATGGCCGCGCTCGATTCGGAGCTCGGAATTGCATTATTCCATCGCTCGGGGCGTTCCATTATGCTTACCGATGCGGGTAGGGCTTATGCCGAAGAAATCAGCGCCTCATTCCGAAGGATCGAGAGCGCCACACGCAATTTCACGAAGAAAGGCAAAAGTGACATTCTGAACATCCATTCGGTTGTCAGTCTCGCTTCGCAGTGGCTCATGCCTCGCTTGGCTCGGTTCAGCGCCCGCTATCCGGAGATCGATCTTCGACTGCACGCCTCTGGTGACCCGGCCGAGCTCAGGACCGGCAACGTCGATATAGACATCCGCTACGGAACGCAGCCCGTGGAGGTTGGCATCGCCGTCGAGCCCTTCCCGCCCGAGCCAATAGTGGTCCTGTGCGCCCCATCGTTGGTCGAGGGCGCAAACGGAATACGCTCACCGCAGGATCTCGCCAGATTTCCGCTCATCCACTCCGAAGTGAACCTCTATCGCTGGCAGGATTGGGCCGACGACCACGGTGTGAGGCTCAACATGGATCGGGGACTGCGTTTCGATAGATCTTTCATGTCCATCAATGCGGCCGCGGATGGACTTGGCGTTTGCCTGGAAAGCCTCATACTCGTCCGGCAAGATCTGAAAAGCGGGAGGCTCGTTGCGCCGTTTGGCCTGGAAGGCCCCAGCATCAATTGCCATAGTCTCGTGTACTTACGGTCCAGGGCAAGAACGCCAAAGATCGCTCTGTTCAAACGTTGGATCGAAGAGACCCTGGCTGGCGACGCGGTTTCTGCGAGTGAGATCGACGTCGGCGGGAGGTGAGTTATGCGCAATCAGGGTCGGTGATGCGCGACTGGTGGATCAGACGCGCATCCCCGACGTCAGGCAGTGGTTTAGCCGAAGAATTTCCCGAGTTCGTTCGCTATGAATTCGGGAGCTTCTTCCGCAACCCAGTGACCCGAGCCCGGGATCAATCCGCCTCGAACGTCACTTGCCACCCGCTGCATTGATTCCATCGTCTCCATGCCGCGGCCAAAACCACTGTCTCCGCCCAGGGCGAGGACCGGCATTTCGAGCTTGCCATCCCTCTCGAGGAATAACTCGTTGTCTTTGACGTCAGTGGGAAAGCCGCGATAATAGGCGAGAAGTGTGCGCAACCCACCCGGTTTCAGGTAGGTACGGAAATACTCATTCTTGTCTTCCTGAGATAGCACGTTTGCCCGGCTGCCGTAATTGTCAAACAACCATTCCAGATAGATATGCTCGCGACCGCCGAACATCGCTTCCGGCAAATCCGGCGTCCTGAAGAAAGGGTGGTGCCAACGGCGGCCGCCTTGCGACATGTCCGCTCCATCGCCAGGAATGGTAACGTCCAGGATCGCGAGCTTGCTAACAGCCCCCCGGTGCTGCGCGGCCAGGGCAAACGCCACCGGGCCGCCCCAGTCGTGTCCCACAAGATTGAAGCGATCGATCTTCAGATGTTCAGAAAGAAGCTCCCACACGTCCTCGGCAATCGTTTTCTTGTCGTACCCATCGGCGGGCCGGGAAGTGTCGCCGAGGCCCCGCAGGTCCGGCGCGATGATCGCGTACTTGTCCGCGAGGAAGGGGATCACGTGCCGCCATTCGTGCGAACTCTGCGGCACCCCGTGAAGGAGAACCAGCGGCTCGCCGGATCCTGCGGTCAGGTAGTGCATGGTGATGCCGGACAGTCGCGCGTAATTGCTTTTGATCTCGGCACTCATTTGTTTCCCTCCTTCTGGCCGGCGGTCATTCCCCGATACGCGCGAATGACCTGACTGTCATCTGCCGAGCCGGAGCCCTGCCCAGACGCGGCAAGGAAAAACTGATGCGCAACGGAGGCGAGCGGTAGTGCGGCCTTGGCAGAGGAGCCAGCGGCAAGCACTATGCCGAGATCTTTTACAAAGATGTCTACAGCACTCGTCACCTCAGGCTCTTTTAGAAGCATACGCTGGCCACGATCGTTGAGCATCCAGCTGGAAGCCGCTGAGCCGGACACGATCTCGAGTACCGTCGATGTGTTAAGGCCAGCCCTTTCGGCGAGCGACAGTGCCTCAGCGGCCGCCGCCAAGTGTACGCCGCATAGTAACTGATTGACCGCCTTGGCAACCGACGCTTGGCCGGGCCGCTCTCCGAGATAATATATCTTGGAACCGAGCACATCGAAAAGATCGCGGTTTATCTCATACGTTTCCTTGTCGCCAGCCACCATGATGGAGAGCGAAGCGTCGCGCGCTCCGGCGACGCCGCCGGAGACAGGCGCATCTAGAAACCGATGACCCCGAGCAGTAACGGCCTCGGCGAGCTGTTCGACGTCGCCGGGAGGGCACGTTGACATCAAGATGACGACGCTGCCCTTGGCCGAATTTGCCAGAGCGCCTCTTTCGAAGAGGGCTTGCTGCGCTTGATCGATGTTGACGACCATCAACATCAAAACGTCAGTGTCGCTGGCCGCTTCAGTAGCGTCCGAGTGCGCGGTCCCGCCACCGTCGGTGAAGCTTCTCCGAGCACTCTCGGAGATGTCAAAACCCTTGACCCTGCAGCCGCTCCTCAAGAGGTGCGACGCCATCGGCAATCCCATCGAACCGAGACCGATAAAACCGATAGTGGGTTTTCCGGGATTGTCTGCCAGGCTTGGCTTTGGTTCTAGGACTTGATGCACTTCCGGTCTCCTCCGTAATACTGGCACTTCATAGGCCGGCACATTCCAAAGGGAGCGCCATGCTCCCATACAAAGCGGTTAACATGGCGGCTTCCTCCACATCAAAAGAGTTTGCACACAGAACATGTGACCTGAATTCATGTGGCGGGGCGCGTCCTCCTGGAAAGCTTTGTCAGCATTGCACATTGCGCCGGACTTGCCTGAGCTGAACTCACCAATGGCCGGAGGTAATTCATTTGCGAAGGTTTGGCGCAAGCGCCTATTTTGCGTCCAGCGGTGGAGTGGAGAGGCTTTCGCTTCCAAGGGACACCACTCCAAGGTTTGAGTGGCCAGCAAGATACTGAGTACCGCTTCCGAGGAGAGCGCCTGCGCTGAAAGTCCCTAAAAACACAAACAGAGATCAACATGGTTAGAGGAGGAACCAATGATCACGATGAATCGACGTACCCTTATTACGAGTTCCTTGGCGATAACCGCCACGCTTGCGGCACCGCGCATCCTGCGTGCGAGTTCGCCTGAGTTCTCGTTTAAATTTGCCAACATCATGCCCGTTGACCATCCGCTCAACACCCGGATGACCGAGGCTTCCCACAAGATCAGCGAGCAAACAGACGGCCGCGTCAGCATTCAGGTTTTTCCCGCGAGCCAACTTGGCACCGACGCGGATATGCTAAGCCAGCTCCGATCAGGTGGCTTGGACTTCCTGGCGCAGACAGGCCTTATCGCAGCGACACTCGTCCCGGCGGCGGCTATCACCGGCGTGGGATTTGCCTATTCCGACTACGCTCAGGTCTGGAAGTCGGTGGATGGTGAGCTCGGAGGGAGTATCCGGACGGCCTTTGAGAAGGTGAACCTGATCGCGTTCGAGAAGATGTGGGACAACGGCTTCCGGCAGACCACCTCGCTCGGGAAACCGATCAAGTCCCCCCAAGACCTTAAGGGCTTCAAGATCCGCGTCCCCCCTGCGCCGCTCTGGACCTCGCTTTTCAAGTCTCTCGGGGCTGCACCGACATCAATTCCATGGGGCGAAACATATTCCGCACTTCAGACCCGCGTCGCAGACGGTCTCGAGAACCCGCTGGCCGGAATTTACTTTGCCAAGATGTACGAGGTTCAAAAGTACCTTTCCCGGACCAATCATATGTGGGACGGCTTCTGGTTTCTCGCCAATCGTGACAACTTCGAGGTGCTGCCTGAGGAATTGCGTGAAATTGTCGTCACCGAGATCAATCGCTCGGCCCTCACGCAACGCGCCGATGTCGAAAAGCTGAACTCCGAACTTCAAGCAGAGTTGACGAGCAAAGGTCTTGAATTTCTCGACGTCGACATATCCCAGTTCCGGGCGACGCTCCAAGCTTCATCGTTCTACTCGGATTGGAAGGAGCGTTTTGGCGAAGACGCCTGGGCTTTGCTGGAGTCTACCTCGGGCAAATTGATCTGAGGCGCTGACATGGCTACTTCTGAAAATGTCAGCCCCCCTTTGGTCGGCACTTGGCCAGTCCTGGCAAGACTTGAAACAGGCCTCGTGCGCCTGATCGAATTGATTGCCGCTGCGCTCGTTGTCGTCGAGGTATTCGTGTTGTCCGCGGGCGTCTTCGCCCGCTATGCATGGGGCGAGCCGCTCATCTGGTCGGACGAGCTCGCGTCCATGCTATTCCTATGGCTATCGATGATGGGCGCGGTCCTCGCTTTTCACCGCGGACAGCACATGAGAATGGGCGTTATCGCGGACGCGATGCCGCCGCCTGTAAGGGCAATACTGGACGTGGCTGCACTCGTTTTTTGCCTAGCGGTCTGTGTGCTTCTTTTGCCCAAGGCGGCAACCTACGCTCTTCATGAAGTTCCGGTCGTCACTCCCGCGATGGAAGTTTCAGTCGCCTGGCGTTCGTTTGGTCTTCCGATTGGACTTGGCCTGATGCTTATCCTTGGAGTGACCAATGCCCTCCAGCGCATCAAGCTGAGCGATTTCCTGATCGGGGTACTGGTAGCCGCATGCCTTGTAGGGCTGGCGATCGCGGCAAAGCCATTGATCATGGCGATGGGCAACTGGAACCTCGTGCTTTTCTTCGTTGTCTTCATTGGACTGGGAGTACTGAGCGGCGTTCCGATCGCTTTCGTGTTCGCTCTCGCTGCTATCAGTTATGTGGCTCTGGGTACCAGCCGTCCGATGAGCGTAATCGCGGGTCGCCTCGATGAGGGAATGTCGCATCTTCTCCTGCTCGCCGTCCCGCTGTTCGTCCTCCTCGGTATGCTGATGGAGATCACGGGCATGGCGAAAGCTATGCTGAACTTCCTGGCGTCCTTGCTCGGGCATGTCAAAGGCGGCCTGTGCTACGTGCTCGTAGCGGCGATGTATCTGGTATCAGGAATATCCGGTTCGAAGACCGCCGACATGGCTGCTGTCGCCCCGGCATTGTTCCCGGAGATGAAGGCGAGAGGATCAAAGCCCGGCGATCTCGTGGCTCTGCTTGCAGCAACGGGTGCGCAGACGGAGACGATCCCGCCGAGTCTCGTATTGATCACCATCGGTTCGGTTACGAGCGTGTCGATCTCTGCGCTGTTCATAGGCGGCCTTTTGCCAGCATTCGTATGCGGATTGATGCTTTGCGTTGTCGTCTGGTGGCGTTACCGCAACGAGGACATGTCGGTCTTCCGGCGACCGCCAGCCAGGGAAATCTTCCGCGCGTTTCTCATTGCGCTTCCGGCCTTGGCACTGCCATTTATCATCCGGACAGCGGTCGTCGAAGGCGTTGCTACCGCCACGGAAGTCTCAACGATCGGCATTGCATACTCGCTGGTGACAGGTCTCCTCATTTACCGTCGTTTCGACTGGAAGCGGGTCGGGCCGATGCTGGTGGAAACGGCGGCGTTGTCCGGAGCCATCCTTTTCATCATCGCGGCGGCAACGGCTGTAGCTTGGTGCCTGACCCAGTCGGGTTTTTCGCGTGGTCTGGTTCAGACGATGGCGGGTCTTCCCGGAGGAGCGCCGATCTTTATGATCGTGTCGATCGTCGCGTTTATCGTCCTGGGTAGCGTCCTGGAAGGAATCCCTGCGGTGGTTCTGTTCGCACCCCTGGTTTTCCCGATCGCCAAGGGATTGGGGATCCACGACGTGCACTATTCAATCGTCGTCATTCTCGCCATGGGAGTGGGCCTCTTCCTCCCGCCGTTTGGCGTCGGATATTATGCCGCGTGTGCGATCGGCCGTGTGAACCCGTCGGAAGGTATGAAGCCGCTGTGGGGTTACATGATCGCCCTGCTTCTCGGGCTTGCGATCGTTGCGGCGGTGCCCTGGATCTCGATCGGCTTCCTGTGACTTGGGCCGGTACGCTGGCCGGCAGATAGGTTGGCCAGTTCGTCGCACTATTGCGCTCGCCTTAGTGGAAGCCAACAACTGTTCGCCGATGCATTACTGCTCCTCGATCAGTCAGCTCATCTGTTGAGCAATGTTCATAGAAATGGGCGTGCAATTCATTTGTCCTAGACTTGCTACTTGATACCTTGCCGAAGCAGTCAAAGCCGAAATTTATAATAGGATGCGCGTTGTACATCCGCGCTTGCACTGCAAACACGCTTTTGCAACTGGGAGGAGTGAAATGGGTAGTGGACGTTTCGAGATCGATCGCCGCAATATACTGTTGGCAGGAGGATCTGCTTTTGGTGGAGCCGTGTTAGGTGCGACCGGCATAATGCCTCCCGCCGAGGCGAGCTCTGTTCCCGCGGCACAAGGTCCGGACTTCTATCGATTTGCGATTGGGGACGCTCAGGTAACCGTCGTATCAGACGGCCCACTTCCGCTCGGCGATCCGACACAAAGCTTCCTCGGCGTCCCTGCCGACGAGATACGATCGATGCTAACCCACAGCTTCTTGCCAATAAACCAAGTCGTTCTCGCTCAGAACGCACCCGTCGTGAACATCTCTGGCAAGCTTATCCTGTTCGACACAGGGATGGGATCGCTCAAGCAATTTGGCCCGACAACTGGCCGCCTCAAATCTTGCCTGGCCGCCGCGAACATCGCACTAGAAGATATTGACGCTGTTGTCTGTTCGCATGCTCATTGGGACCACGTCGGCGGAATCTGGGGCGACGATGGAAAACCAACGTTTCCAAACGCCCAAGTTTACATCAGTCAAACCGATTACGAATTCTGGACCGACGAGAAAAAACTTGGAGGCGAGCTCGACGGTCTTGTTAAAGCGGCGATCCACAACCTCAAACCCGTGCGAGATCGCATCGTTTTTTTCAATGACGAACGAGAGTTTCTTCCGGGTATTCACGCCATTAGCGCTCCCGGCCACACACTAGGCCATAGTTGCTTTATAATAGAATCGGCAGGGAAAACAATGTGCTATGGCGGCGACCTCACTCATCATCCCGTGCTACTTTTCGAGAAGCCTTTGATGGAATTCGCCTTTGATACCGATCCCAAACTGTCGGCTCAGTCCCGTGTGCGCATTCTGAAAATGTTGGCCTCCAACAGAATTCCCTTCATGTCCTATCACTTCCCATGGCCGGGCTACGGCCATGTTGGCATAGCGGGAGAGGGTTTTGAGTATTTTCCTGAGCAACTTCATCTTAGCCTTTTGGAATGAGGCGATACAGAAAGGCGCGAGCGCCAGTGCCTTCTCGCTACGCTTCCACCGGACAGCCGGCCGAACGAAATTATCACAGCTCAAGATCGACTTTTTCCCTGTATTTCAGTCGCTTATCGATGTCAAAGCTGATTAGAGATGCGGGGCCGCCAGCTAGTTAGAAATGCTACACTCAGCATCTCCGCTGGCGCTGGCGGGTGAGGGGCACCGTTGGGCTTTAGATCCCGGCGTCGGCCGCTGGACCTCGCGCTCTATGATATAGGCCAGCACATCGGAAAGCCGCTTGTTCTCGGTGATCGCCGCATGGGTCACCCGCTGGTCCTTGTCGAACACGCGGTAGGGCAGCGAATGCCCCATCCAGCGCATGCGGATACCGGAACAATACTCCCCCGAATGTGCCGTCTAAATCTTCCCCATATGTGTAACGGCCCGGTTAGCAAGGTGTCTTACTGCGCGAATCCCCGTCTGGCGGTGCAGTCATATGTCCGGCCTAGTTAGCGCGGCCATGACCGCTGGCCACGATGTGATCCGCGATGCCGATTGACCAACTGAACTTTCATCCAGCGGCGATTAGAGTCCGGCCTATTGAAGGACGGACGCATGAAGAAGGAGCAGATCATTGCGGTGCTGAAGGAGCAGGAGGTTGGCGCGAAGGTGGCGCACTGGGGAAGCGGTCTGATCGGCATCGGGATTTCGCCCATTGGTTCATCACGCATTCGGCACCTTGCCGCTTGATCCGGCGACAACATGCCGGAACCTCCTGTTTCTATGCCCGGGTAAAATTTCGTCGCCGGCATCTCGTAGGTACCGCCCTTGACGAGAAGCGCCCAGATTGTTCAGCAAGCTTTTCCAGGGCGACGGCGGCGACCTTGTAAGGTTTCGCGCCATCAGCGAGACGATCCAAGAGGGAAGCGCCACTGTCACGAAACTGTAATGGCGATTGCAATACCGTCACCTACCGGATTGCGGACTTGCAGGCAGTCCTGCTCCCATCAAGCACGGGGGATTAAGGAGCCGTTACAACCCAATGATCGTTTTGAGGTCTTTCAGATCCTGCAGAAGTTCATCACGCATTTTTGTCGTGTAAATCCGTGTAATCTTTCCCTGATTTTGCCGATCAACGATCTTCTTCAGATCTGACAATCGGTTTTTCCAAGTCATTCCATCGGTGACGAAAAGCAGGTAGGTATCGCGCCGCATGGCGTCGATAATAGCATCGAGGTCGCCGATGATGTCGGTCATCTTTGAGCCGGTCGCGCCATATCCCTTTACTTCTATTACGATACGAGGTCGATTTCTATCCGGTACAGCGACATCGCATTTCGCTGTCTTGTTGTCAGCGCCATTGAACGTGCAGCGGGTCTCATAGTTGTCCCCGAACACTTCTTTCACCATCGCCTCTGCGAAATCTTCGAGGCCACGTCCGCGCCTCTGCCCCTGGATGGCAGAGCCACGGCCGGATCGGAGGCGTTCGACAAGAATGTCGCTCCAAACCGGCTCGTAGTTGATGGTGGTTGCCATGGCCTCGCGAAGCTGAAGGCTTTCCAGCGCCGTGACGAACGCGCCCCGGTCGGACTTGTAGCGCTTAACGCCGATCCCGCCCTTTCCTAGAATACGCGTCAGTTCTGCTTCCATGCTGTCTTTCGACAGAGCAAGAAACAGCCGGCAGCACAGCAAGCCTCTTTCGAAATCCTCGTCCAGAAGTGCTTCTATGTCTGCGCGGCCGTATGCTTGCTTCTTCGGCAGTTCCGTCAAAGCCGCGATGGCTTCGGCGGCTTTGTCGTCCATCCAATCGACAGCAAGCGGACTGAGGCTTTCCACGACTTGATCAAGAGTTTGATCCTTCGACTGCATCACTGCCCCACGATCAAGTATTCAGTGACCGAGGCGCGTTGGACATTGTTGTGGGTGCCGAAATGGTAGCGATGCGGCTTTTCGAAAACTGCCACGGTTTTTTTATGTTTGCCCATTAATTCCACCAGCTGCTGAAGATCCGGGAAGCCGTTCGAGCTGTAGGAAAGGGCGATTTTGCTTCTTGAGAAACGGGCGAACATGCGGTCAAAGGCTTCGACCGCCTCTCTTCGATAGCTGAATGGCGTGTACCGCTTGGCTATTTTCTTGACTTTGGTGTTCTCGTCGATCGGCAGTCCCTGCCAGTAGCAGGAGAGCCCTTCCAAGAAGTGATACCGCTTCGTGTAGCAATTATCGTCCGACCTCGGCACATACGGAGGGTCAAGATACACAAGATCAACCCTCTCGTTAGGTAGCTGGAAAATGTCCGAGCGAAGCGCCCGGTTCTTGCGGCCGTTGTCGAAAACAGCAGCGTTGTACACTTCGATCTGCTCGAGAAAGTGCTCTTCAATGGAGAGCCGGAGATCGCGGCGCCCATCATCGTAATGCGACAGGTCGCCAGAAATAGTAAAGACACCTCGTGGCTGGCGCTTTAGGCAAGACCGGAACAATGCGGCAAAAGCCAGCGCCTGTTCATACGGGTCCTGCAGCTGGCGGATGTTTCCTGAAACCCTGTCGAGAAACTTCAGGTCTTCCTGCTTATAGAAGACGCCGTTGAAATTCTTTTCTATGAAATTATGGGCCGGCGGCGTGCCGTCAATCAATTGCCGGATCGCCTTTCCATCGAGATGAACCTTGTTATTCGCGATCGTGGCACGCGCGACGAGGCTCGAAAAGTTCATGAAGTCCGAAGCGACAATGCGCCGATCCATGGACTTGAAAAGATAACCGACGCATCCAGTCCCAGAAAACGGATCAAGTACGCTGTCAAAGTCTATCGTATTTAATGTTTCGAAAATCCAAGGCAGCAGCCGTGACTTGGAGCCCATGTAACGCAGATCAGGGTAACGCGTCGCGCGGGCAGGAATCGTCGGTTGCGGTTCGACGGGGGCAGGTGCTCGAAGCGGCACGACGTTGGACGCCATTTTCACTTTGAGCATTCCGTTCATTATTGATCGACCTCGTTGATAGGATCTCCGGCTGCGAATCGCCCAGTCGGTCGGAGCAAATCACGTGTAGCGGATCTGAGGCGCTCGATCAAAGGAATCGTAATGCTGTCACGCTGTTGAATGCGGCCCTGAATCAACCTTGGGGGCTGGCCGCAGACGGCGGAGATTGCCGTGGCGACGAAGAAGGGCTCCCGTCTTCGAGGGCGTCATCCGCCTTAACCCGATCGGTCTTTATCTTAGGGATTTCGACTGGACTGCACAGCTTTGAAAGGCATGGCCACCACATGAATAGGACCATACGCACTGGCCACGCCAGACTTATCCTGACCTTGGCATGCGCCTTGATCGCTGCAGGCGCTTTCACATCAATTGCGCGGGGTGACGATGTCTCCGCCAACGAGAGAAAGGGCATCAACATCTCGGGTGATTGGCGCGGGGCCCGCGGCCTGGTCACCCTGGGCGACGACGGCAAGGTGGTCTTTCTCTACGGCGAGGTGCAGCCCTCTGTCGTCTGCTCGCCGCTGCAGGTTTGCGACAGTGCGGGACGTGCTGGTCGGCGATACGGTCCGCTGGAAAGTCGAGCCGGCGACGTCGGGTGCGGCCGGAGGACAGGCGATCCATCTGATCGTCAAACCATGCGAGCCGGGACTGGTCACCTCGATGGTCGTGACGACGTCGCGGCGCACGTATCATATTCAGCTCAAATCCCATCCGACCCAATATATGGCGCGCGTCGGCTTCGAGTACCCTGAGGACGTGTCGGCCAAGCTTGCCGACATCAATGCCAGACTCGAGGCTAGCACCATTCCTGGCGCCAATGTGCCGGCCGAGCAACTGAGCTTTCCTACTCCGTCTCCGGTCGAGCCGGATGGCGGCCCACACGGGTCTATAGCGACGGCCAGAAGACCTACATCCAGTTCCCGCGCCGGACTTCCGGCCAGAACGCACCGGTTCTGTTCGTCGTTTCCGGCGGCCAGAACCGGATCGTCAATTACCGCATGAAGAATGACATGATGATCGTCGACTACAACGTCGACAGAGCAGTTCTGGTCTCCGGCTCGACTGGAAGCAGGAGAAGGTGACGATCAAGTGGGGAGGGCGGTGATGAGCACTTTTCGCCTGCACCCGATCCGCCGGCTCGCAACCGCCGGCCTCATTGCCGCCTTCCTTTCCGGATGCCAGACCGCCGGAACCGACGGCCTCATTGCCAGCGACGCGCCGCCCGAGATTTCCGGACCGGCGGCAAGCGCGATCGCCGGCGATATGGTTTCAGTCGTGTGGCCGAGCAGTTCGGGCCGGGCTAGGCGACGGTGGCCCTCAAGCCCAATGCCTCTCCTTTCGAATTGGCGCTAGATGCGGTGCTCAAAGGCTGGGGTTATGCCGTCTGATGGTCCTCTTGACTTTCCGCCGCAAGCAGTCGGAAAACAGGCAATAACAAATGGGGAACTGGAATGTCTGACGAGAGTAACACCGGAGCGATGACGGCGGCGGTTGAAACGACTGCCGAAGCAAACCCACGCGTGACTAAAAAGCCGCGGTCGCCGCAGCGCAGGAAGGCGGCTGCGGAGCCGGCTCAAGACAAATCGAAGGCGTCGGCGGCCAAGTCCCGGAGGTATGGCGCTCAAGAAAGAGCCGAGAAGCTTAAGCTCATCGAAACCGAGATCAGTGAAGGCAAGAGCACCCTTAAGGACGCCATCAAGAGCGCCGGTATATCGGAGCAAACCTACTATCAGTGGAAACGGGCCGCAGAGCCCGTGGAGCAAAAGACTGTGCAGGGCACCACGTCTGCTCCGGACGGCGATGAATTTGCGGACCTCGTTCAACTCGAACAGGAGAACCAAAGGCTCCGCAAACTGCTGGCCGAGAAGCTGCGTTCGGAAAACGCCGATTTGCGCAAGAAGCTGGGGCTGGATTGAGCAGGATCTGAAACTAGTCGACCCGGTCTCAGCGGCCGACGGACCGGCGGTGCCTGACGCGGACAGTCGCTTGGGTGGGCACCGTTGGGGCGCCTACGGGAGAGGCGAGCCTGCGAAGACGGCGCAATTAGGCTTGCCTTTTGCCGCGCCTAGCGGTTGAAGCGCGCCCCGAGGAACTGTATCGGCAGGAAGTAGCGACCCTGAACGGCGTTCGGCGTTTAAATATCCTTGGGAACGATTTATATGAAAATGCCGCAGCGCAGCTTCGTTGTCGAATTCAAATCGGGAAGACGGCGGTCGACAGCGCGGCCAGACTCGATCTGGGGCGACACGGATTTCAAGGCTTTAGCCCGCGAGGTTGAACAGAAGGCGCCACATCTGTTCAATTCTGAGGAAGCGCCAGGAGAGCCCAGCTCCAGAGCAGCGGCCGATGCGATCGATGCAGTCTCCGCCAGCGAGCATGTCGGCGAAAAAAGAGTCGCTCGAGAGGCGTCAGTGTCGTCCACTGGATCAGGGTTTGAGCTCCCGATTCAGCCTGAGGCTGAGCGTCAGGCGGTAAAGGCAGGTGGTCAAGGGCAGGGCGGCAACCCCCTCCCGCCTCGGGCGCTACGGAGCACCGCCCGTCAGTCCGCCAGGCGTATCCCCGTTCGGAAGAAGAGCGCGAAGGATACGAAAGACGATGCGCGAGCCCAAAGCGCAGCGATCGAACATCCCATCTCGCTCGACGAGCTTGCTGCTCTCGAGGCAGAAAACAAGCGACTGAAGAGCCTACTGGCCGAACAGCTTCGCGTCCAGAACGTTCAACTCAAGACGATGCTTGCCCGGTTTAGCGCTGCATAGCGGCAAACAGGCGAGGTAGCAGGACTTCCGAAGCGCCTTTCCGGCGGTTCGAGGTCGGTGGGCTGTTGGCCTTGCTGGCTTGTGGAAAAAGCCAGACGCTCTGACGCAGCGCTTGCATTCGCGATCACAAGGTCCAATGTGAACTTGCCTCGTGAAGTCGAACGCTCGGGCGCATAAAGCCTCTCCTGCCGCAACTGGCGGAGAGGCATTTCCCTGCCGTCGTTCCCATTGACAAATCTTAGCTTTGTGTTCGCCAAACATAAAATGAACACATGCGAACCTTCGCCATACGGTTGAAGAACGTTGAAACCTCTCAAATGTGCTGTATGCGGAGCACTCGTCCAGTGCCGAGGCTCGGGGCCGGTCATTCTTCCCCATCGAATTCAATCTTCAACGTCCTGATCACATCGGCTGCATCGATAAGGGCATCACGAATCTCTTCCAAAGACAGACCGCTCGCTCGCTCGGACGCCACCCTCAGATCGATCAGCACGTCCCTCGAACGGTGACTGCCGGCAATGCCGCTCCGTTCGCGCATGTCGCGGATTGTGTCGATCGAGCGGTCAAGAAGCCGGCTGATCTCGTGGACCGTCAATTTGTCGGTCTCGTTTGCGGCGCGGATCAATTCGGAGATGAATTCGGTCGTGTTGGTCATGGGTCTTCCAGTGCACATTGCGGAGCGTTCGAATCATCAGCCGAGCAGTTTGGGTATTGTCATTTGCTCTGTTTCGTCGGTGTCTGACCATCGCCGAATGCGCCGGATAGAGCCCTTCCGTCAATCGGAGCGTCACAATTTCCGAGGCATCGCGGCTGAAGGTATAGAGCGACAGTCCGGCTGAGATCACCTTGTTTTTCGCGCTGCATGAAGGTTACGCTCGCCATGGAGACAGTGTTGTCGCATTGTGTCGAACATGACAATGTCGACGTTGAATCGAAAGCCGATCTGTTTGGCAGGATGCGGGATATTTCGTTCTCCTACCCACGAAGTCATCTCACCGGAGCCCTCAGCGTGGCCGCGCTGTTGAGCAAGCCCGTCGACGAGAAGAAGCTGGGGGCTGGAGCTATCCTCGCGATTCGCGATGCCCGCCCCTGAGAAGCCGCTCATTCCTCTCCAGAGGATCATGTCCCAGGGAGTGGTGTAGGTGGCGGCTTTGGTCGCCGCGTTCTCCGGCATGGGCCGGGATGATCAGCGCGCCACGGCTGGCAGGCTGATGAGCGGATCATCGCTCATCTGGCTGATGGTTTCTAGCGTCATGTATCTGGCGCGTTGGACAGCCCATTCGTCGTTCTGCTCGAGCAGGATCGCGCCGACGAGGCGGACGATGGCGTCATCATTGGGGAAGATGCCGACGACCTCGGTCCTGCGCTTGATTTCGCCGTTGAGGCGCTCGATCGGGTTGGTGCTGTGCAGCTTGGCGCGGTGCTCCTTCGGGAAGGTCATGTAGGCGAGAACGTCTTCTTCGGCATCATCCATGATGGCGGCGAGCTTGGGCACCTTCGGCCGGATCTGGTCGGCGACGGCGCGCCATTGGGCGCTTGCGGCTTCCGGCGTCTCCTGGGCGAAGGCGGTGGCGATGAAGGCGGAGACGACACGCCGACCGCTCTTGCCGGCGTGGGCAAGAACGTTGCGCATGAAGTGGACCCGGCAGCGCTGCCAGGTTGCGTTGAGCACCTTAGTGACGGCGACCTTCAGGCCTTCGTGGGCGTCGGAGACAACCAGCTTGACGCCTCTGAGGCCACGGCGGGTCAGCTTGCGTAGGAACTCCGTCCAGATCGGCTCGGCTTCGGAGGTGCCGACCTCCATGCCCAGCACCTCGCGGCGACCGTCGCTGTTGACACCAACGGCGATGATCACGGCAACGGAGACGATGCGGCCGCCGCGGCGGACCTTCAGGTAGGTGGCATCGATCCACAGATATGGCCAGTCGCCCTCGATCGGCCGCTCGAGGAAGGCCTTGACCTTGCCGTCGATCTCCTCGCACAGCCGGCTGACCTGGCTCTTGGAGATGCCGCTCATACCCATGGCCTTGACCAGATCGTCGACCGAGCGGGTCGAGATTCCCTGCACATAGGCCTCTTGAATGACCGCCGTCAGCGCCTTCTCGGCCATGCGCCGCGGCTCCAGGAAGCCCGGAAAGTAAGAGCCCTTCCTGAGCTTCGGAATGCGCAGCTCGACGGTTCCGGCGCGCGTCTCCCAATCCCGCTCGCGGTAGCCGTTGCGCTGGGCCGTCCGCAGCGGGTTCTTCTCGCCATAGCCGGCACCGGTGGCAGCGCCCACCTCCAGCTCCATCAGCCGCTCGGCGGCAAAGCCGATCATCTCGCGCAAAAGATCGGCGTCGGGGGACTTCTCCACGAGCGCACGCAGGTTCATCATGTTGTCGGTCATCGGTGGTTCCTTCGAATCAGGTTGGTGTCAGCAACCCGACCCTACCGAAGAACATCGATGACCACCGCTTCGCCGCCCGCTCACTACGGCGCTGTTGAGGGCGCGCTCGCGAGCGGCTTCGCTACCGCCGAGCTACACCACCTGTAGGGACACGACCCTCCAGAGCGCTCGGCGCTGCGCGCCGGCGGTATGCACCGTACAGTGGCAGGGCTGGAGATTAGCAATATCATGTGAATTTCCCGCATGATCCGTGTGTCGTGATATGATGGAGTGCCTTTCTTGACCGGTTACGGCCGCGGAGGTTGTTATGTCCAAGAACAGTCCCGGCCGCCCGCTGCAGCCGGGCGACCCAGCCCCAAATGTTGTGCTCGATGCGATCTCGCGCGAAGGCAAGATCGCGCTCGATGACTTTCGTGGCCGTAGCCCCGTGCTGATCGGCTTGTTTCGCGGTCTGCATTGTCCGTTCTGCCGTCGCCATGTCGCGGCGATGGCACAGCTCAAGCCGGCGCTGCGTCAGAAAGGCGTCAAATGCCTCGCGGTCGTCAATACGCCCGTGGAGCGCGCACGAGTGTATTTTCATTACCATCCTGTGCCCGATCTTCTTGCTGCGTCCGACCCGGTAAGGGCCTCGCACCGAGCTTTCGGATTGCAGGAAGTCGAGGTGGACGACCTCACGGCAATAAGGTTCCATTTGCCCGGCGAGTTGCCGGAGCAGATGGACGTCATGGCCATGAATGCGTTTCTGAACAAGAAGGAAGGATATGAGATCACCGAGGCTGATCAGCAAATGATGGCCGGTCGGGCCCAGCTCGTGGGTCAGTTCCTGATCGATCGTGAGGGCATCGTACGCTGGAGCTTCATTGAAGTTCTGGAGCCCGGGCTCCACACCTTTGAGCCACCAAATCGCGAGGAATTGGTGTTGGCAGCCTCCGAAGTCGCACATCAATAAGCCCTGCCGATGCTATCCGCTGGTGCGGTCGGCACTGATCGTCTGAATGGAACCGTTTGCCGGCTCGGCGCATAAGTACAGGCGCAGGCCTTAGGTCGAAATGGCTGAGTCAAGATCGAGGTGGGCGACGAGGTCCGCTCGTTGCAAGGTGATCTGGATCGACCAAGACGGGGTGCCGCGCGTCCGCAGGGCAGCAAGGGGTCGAGAATTCGCCTCCATCATCGTCGTGGATGGAGAGCGGGCTGAATGACAGTAATGCGCGCGAGAAGCCGTATTTGCCATAGCTCCTAGATTTCGACGCTGTTCTGACCGACCACAGCTCTCGTCATCTTCGCAGCATTGCGAAGCAGGTTAGTCCCCGACCCTTCGAGCTCTTGCCTTCCCAGGATGAGGGCATCGAGGTGCGATTAAGATTAGCCGAGGGCATCGGCATCCAGCACTTCAATTCCGGCTCCGCGTATCCGATGATGCGGCCGGGCGAGAAATCAGAGGCGCGCCAGCCTTCTGCACCGAACTGGTCGCCATTTGACCAAGAGGTAAGGTCAACTCCTGCCGTGGCCGGGGTATTTGATCGCCAAATGGCTCCTACCACTGCCCTAATAAGACTGCTCGGAACTAAGATCGATATCGGATGTTTCTGCTTTATCTAACGGGAGCAGCGCCATGCCAAAGGTGCAGTATGAGATAGTAGAGCATGACGGGGCTTGGGCGTACAAAGTTGACGATGTCTTCTCTGAGACCTTTCCCACCCACGCCGATGCACTTGCCGCCGCCGAAATTGCTGCGCGACACCATGAGCTTCCCGGTTCGACGGAGAACATTGAATTCCAAGACTCCGCCGGTCGCTGGCATGAACAAGTCGCGTCCGGTTTCGATCGCCCGCTTACCGAAGTCGTCGATACACCGGACGTTCGGCACGCGGCAGAACGCCGGATTCGAGAGCATCGGAGCATATTTGGCACTGCTTTGCTGCTCGCTGGTACTGCCTTCGCGATAGGCTATCTCCTTCGTCTTACCCAACGCGGTCGACTCTAGAGCCGCTCGCCTCGCCGCCTATGCCCGTCGCTGCTGTGGGCGGAATGACGGAAGTTGAACCGAGCAAGCTCTTCGCGGGCACGATCGAGAGGAAAGGCAGGCCGAAGGCGAAGGTCCGCGCGGCCGAAATCTTCTGCCTGTTCCGCGACTGGCTCGCCGGACAGATCCGCGAGCTTGGTGCCGTTGAGCGGGCGGAGATGCTGGCGCTGCATCTTCTGGCCTGGTCGCAGGGGGTTGGCGGTGATGACGACAGCCTTCAAGGACGAGGCATTCATCCGCAACGAGGTGGCCAGGATCGAACGCTGGCTGGCCTCCCTGCCGGACCTCGCGCAACCTAAATGATCAAGGAGCACCGATGTTCGTCACTTTCCTGAGATTTGTAGATAACCGCAGCGCCGCACCGGAATTCATGGCGGTGCATAACGACTGGATCGCGCGAGGCTTCACCGATGGCGTGTTCCTCTGCGTCGGCTCGCTCCAGCCCGCCGTCGGCGGCGATTATCGCTCATGCGGAAAGTCGCGACGATGCGCGCTTATCACGTTCTCGACGCTCTGGATTCGTGATCGGCGAGGCGTTGATGAGCTTTGCGGCGAGCGCTTCAGCTTCGTCAGACTTGCGTGACAAAGCGCGCCTTTGCAGCTCGTCCTTGAAGGCCCTTCCGATCTTCTCGAATTCGTCAGGCCCAATTGGATCGAAGCTCAAGGTTTGCGCTGAATTCATCGTTTCCCCCCTTTCCTCCGCCGTGCGACGGAAGAGCCTTGTGCGTTTCCTGTTTCGAAAGGCTGTGCTGAAAATCTATCGAATGAGAGCCGTCGTTACGGCCGGGCCATTCGTATCGGTCCACTCCAGTGCCGCAATGGCGGAGCCGAATAGCACGGCCGGGATAGCTAGAGCTCCCATGAGCCTGAGCATTTGGAGCCGACGTGTGCGCTTTCCATCCCAGTCGTAAGCCATTGCTACGCCCCTGCTACTCGGAAACAGTACCGCCAAGATAGAACCAGAGAACCACTTTCTGGTCGAGTCAATTTTCAAGTATTACTTTTGAACAAATTTGATGCTCAGTGTTTATACTACGTGTCCAAAGTGCGTCGGTGGGAAAAGCCGAAAGTAGAGGAGCCAGCAACTGATGCTGACGATCGCGCTTGCTTGGCGTGATCCCTAAGGACGAGGTGGCCTGGCGCATTATAAGGCGATACCGCTCGCTCTCGCGCCAAACCTGCGCCAACAAGGATGGGTCGCCACGATCGTCAAAGTGGGGATGGTGGTAAGCAGGGCGTCGTATATTTCAGGTGAGAGCCGGGAGCCATTCACCGTCGATCGCTCACATGCCCGCTCGGCCTGGCGCTGGTGACGGCCGAGGCGATCCGCAGCGCCTCTTGGATGCCGGCACAGGTGCCGCTCTTGGTTGCGATCCGCTTTCTGGAGGATGGCACGGCCAACTCGATCCTGAAGGCGCAACTCACGGAGCTTCGCGCTCGCAATGCGCTCGCGGCGGCCCTGCTTAGCGGCCACAGTTTCGCCTCCGATCCGCGCTGCATGTTCATCTGGCTGCGGCTGCCGGCACCCTGGGGGCTCGGATGATTTCACCGCGACCTTGAACGCCCAAGGCGCCGCCGTCATGCCGGCGAGCGCCTTCGCCTGCGACCGGCAGCCGGTCGAGCACGCGGTCCGCATCAACTTCGCCTGCGCCTCGTCGCGTGACGAACTGGCGAGGGCGCCTCGCATCGTCGTCTCGACGCTCGCCGACCGGCCGCGGGCGCTGATCGGGCACGCACGAGGCCGGAGCGAACCGGGCGCGGGAGGTGGAGGAAGCGTCACCCGCGTGGACCGGGTGACGGCAGATGGGGTCCGGGAACTCGAGCCGAAGCTGCCGCCGAACTATCAGGGCGGCCTCTGGTTCCTGACGCCTATGTAATTTCGAGCCCGAGCGGTTTGTCCGGCTGCTGGCGCGCGCTATTCTTGCCCGCGACGGCCGCTTCGTGCAAGGCGACGCGCGGGATCTGCAGGTCTCTCCGATCAACCTCACGATCGTTCAGGGCGGGCTCGGGACGCCTTCGCTGTGAACATCGTCGGTCACCTACTCTCGAGAACCGAGCGTCGCTCGAGGCGCATACGCTGGGCGCCGACCAATGCGCTCGCCTTCGGAGGACGTGCTTAATACAGCCTGAGCAACAGGCTCGTCGTTGAAGGTCGCATAGTGGATCAACGGGAACGTCATACCAAGCGGCGTCTGAGCAAGAAATTCAGCTTTGGACGGTTTTTCATCCCGCTTCTGGCATATATCTTGACAAATATAGTCATGTTAATTAGCACCCCCTCGAACCAACGGCATCCAGCTCCTTCCGGGGCGACCCAAATGTTTTTGGTCAATGTGTTACAGGGGGCTTTGAATGGAATTGCGTGTTGGACTGCTGACCGTTTTGCTGGCGACAGTGAGTCGCGCCGCCTTGGCGCAAGATGCGACGGCGCTGGAGCGCCTCGAAGTGAAGGCGGGGGCCACGACCTCAACGATCGGCACTTTGCCAGAAGACTATGCTGGGGAGCAGGTCGCACGCGGCGGCCGCGTCGGATTGCTTGGCAACCGGGATTTCATGGACACGCCGTTCAACATCACCAGCTACACGGCGGGGACGATTGAAAACCAGGGCGCGAAGACCGTGGCCGATGTCCTGGCCAACGACTCCTCGGTGAGAAGCACGCACGCATCGGGCGGCATGTTGGATTCCTTCTATATCAGGGGCTTCCCACTAAACGAGGGGAACTTCGGCGAAGTCGCCTTCGATGGCGTGTACGGTGTTGCCCCGACCTACCGCCTGTTTACGGATTATATCGAACGGGTCGAGGTCCTGAAGGGACCGACGGCACTCCTCTATGGAGTCTCGCCGAACAGCAGCGTCGGCGGCACCATCAACATCGTGCCAAAGCGCGCGTCCGATGTCGACCTGACCCGAGTGACGACCGACTATGCTTCCGATGTGTACGGCGGCGGCCATTTGGACGTCAGCCGCCGGTTCGGCGACCAGCGGGAGTTCGGCGTTCGCTTCAACGGCAGCTATCATGGCGGCGACACAGCGATCGACAACCAGTCTCTTGACGTCGCGGTCGGCGCCCTCGCACTCGATTACGAAGGCGAAAACCTCAGGGCGACATTGGACATCATCGGTCAGCGGCAGGACATCGACGCTCCGCTGCGGCCATTCATCCTCGAAGGCAGCTTTGAAGTCCCCGACGCGCCGGACGGCAGGTCTAACGTCCAGGAACCGTGGGAATGGGCGAAGACGGACGATCTATCCTGGCTGGGCCGCGTCGAATATGACGTGAGCGACGCCGTCACCGTGTTCGCAGCCGTCGGCGGTGGAAATTCGCGCGTCGAGCGGCTCTTCGGCACGCCGAGAATTACCAGCGCCGCCGGTGACGTCAGAGTCATGCCGGAAAATTTCATTTTCGATGTCGACCGGCTGACTGCCGAAACGGGCGTACGCGGCGAGTTCGAGACGACCGCTATCAACCACTCGGTCACATTCCAGGTCAGCGGTCTTCAGCAGCGCCTTGCTCGCGGCTCCAACTCGGGAACGTTTCAGCCCACCAATCTCTTCAATCCCCTTCCGCGGCCCGAGCAGGATGTGCCGCAACCGACACATGTGCCAAGGCTCTCGGAAAACGTCTTCTACGGTTTCGCGCTTTCCGACACGATGTCGATGCTCGACGAGCGCTTGCAATTAACCGTAGGTGGACGCTGGCAGCACATCGACACTGAAAATTACAACACCACGACCGGTGTGGTTTCCTCGTCTTCCGATGAGAGTGCATTGACGCCGCTCGCGGGCATTGTCGTTAAGCCGTGGGAGAATGTCGCGTTTTACGCCAATTACGTCGAGGGCCTGAGCGTCGGCGACACCGCGCCAACTGGGTCCAGCAACGTAGGCGAAACCCTTGCACCCTACCGATCCAGGCAGTACGAAATCGGCACCAAAGTCGACCTTGGCCGGGTTGCGGTGACCGTCAGCGCTTTCCAGATCGAGAAGCCCTTCGGCGTCGTCCGCGACAACGTCTTCGTCGAAGGCGGCGAGCAGCGCAACCGCGGCGTGGAGTTGAACGTGTTCGGCGAGGTGACCCCCGAGATCCGAGTGCTCGGTGGCGTGACCTTCATTCATGGCGAGATCACAAAAACGAGTGTCGACACCGAGCGAGGCAATACCCCGATCGGCGTTCCTTCGCTGCAGGTCAACCTGGGCGCGGAGTGGGATACGCCCCTCTTGCCCGGCCTGACGCTCGCCGGCAATGTCATCCACACGGACGAGCAATTTGCCGACAGGGCAAACAGCATGGAAATCCCCTCCTGGACGCGGCTTGACCTCGGCGCGCGCTACCTGACCGAGATCAACGAGAGGCCGGTCACCTTCCGTGCCGACGTCGAGAACGTCTTCGACCTCGACTACTGGTCCGGCGTTGCAAGCTTCGGGACGATATCGCAAGGTACGCCGCTGACCGTGAAGGTGTCGATGACGACCGATTTCTGATGTGGCGGCGACGAGCCTCCGTCGATGGAGTGTCGAGCCTGCACATTTTTGGATGCGTAAAGCAAAAGCTCCGGTGGGAACACCGGAGCATTTTGATCTTGGAGGAAACTCGGTCTGGTGGGCGGCGCGTGGGTATCGCGTATCCGCGGGGCGCTCGCGGCCCCCTGTCCGTCCTGCCTGGCATCTCCCCACAAGCGAGTAGACCGCCAAACCGGAATGCACCGCTACCGGCTTCCGGCTGGACTAAACCGATAGTGATTTCAGCACTTAAGTCCTTGCAGTCGGGCAATGCCCTGTCTCTAGATTAAGACTAGCCGATCTCCCCTCCTGGGCCCACAAGGGGGAGATGCCCGGCAGCGCCGAGAGGGTATCACGCCCTTTCCGGAAGAGCGTCGCCCTCCGATCAAATCCGCAATGGTAACAACCGAACGGAAATGGCCCCGAGTTGGTCGGGGCGTCGCCATCAGGACAACCGCTCCACCGGATCGTTCAATCCGCGCTGCCCACCAGGCTTACGGTATAGCCCGGCTTGTAAGAGATGGGCAGGAAGCGGCGGTGATATTCCGCAAATGTCGCGTCCGGATCGAGATCGGTAAAGAGGTCGGGATGGAACCACTTCGCGAACTGCTGGACAGCAATGAACTCATAGGGGCTGTTATAGAACTGGTGCCAGATGCCGTGGAAGTTGCGCGTTTTCTGCGCGGCGATCCCGGTATAGGCATCGCGGGTCGTGAACCACTCAAGCTTCCTGTGCGTCTCCTGTGGATCGGCGCCGGGGCCAAGTGGGATCCAGTGGCCGCCGGGCACATAGGCCTGCCAGTCGGCGCTGGTGACGACCACATGCTCGGGGTTGGCGACGATCACCTGCTCCGGGTTGAGCTGACCAAAGGTGGTGGGGAGAATGTCGCTGCCGATATTGTGGCCGCCGGCAAGCTCGACATACTTGCCGAAGTTTTCCGCGCCGAAGGAAAGGCAGCAATCGTCGGCATAACCGCCGATCCGCTCGATAAAGACCTTGGGACGTCGCGGTTTCACCCGGTCGATGACGTCGGTGACGCGCGCCATGGCCTGGTGGCGAAATTCGATAATCTCCTCCGCACGAGCCTCGCGCCCCATGATTTTTCCGAGGAGCCGGATGGTCGGTTCCGTGTTCTTGAGCGGAAAGTGGCGGAAGTCGATATAAAGGACGGGGATATTCAGCTCTGCCAGCTTCTCGATATATTTCGCGTCCTCGTTGGCGCGCATGGCCTCGAGATTGAGAAGGACGACGTCAGGCTTTTGGACAATGGTCGACTCGATGTCGAGCAGCCCATTCTCCTGCCCGGGGAAGGCCGGCAGCTTGGCGAGCTTGGGAAAGGCCTCTAGATATTGTGCGTAGGTCGCCGGATCGGCCTCGATCAAGTCGTTGCGCCAGGCGACGATGCGGGCGAGCGGATCTTGTGGCTCGAGCGAGGCGATCAGATAGAGCTGTCGCCCCTCGCCAAGGAGGATGCGCTTGACCGGTTCATTTACCGTCACCTCGCGGCCGGCAATGTCGGTGACGGTGATCGGCGTTTGCCTGTCCGCCGCGGCCGGCTTCTGCACAAGGGCCGCGGCCGGAACCCACAGGGCCAGAACGGCGATCACGGCTTGGAGCGCCGAATAAATTCTCCTCACGATATTTCTCCTTTACTGAAGAGCCGGCGCGATTTGAGCCACAGGGCGAGCGCCATCAAGAAAGACAGGCCGTAAAGGCTTGCAACGAGCGGGAATGCCACTTCAAGCCCAAAGCACTGGGTTGCGACGACGCCGGTGATGATCCCAACAACTGAAGCACCCTGCTGGCAGGTTTGCGCGAGCCCGAGGACCGATCCCTGCCGCTCACTGCGCGTCGCAGTCGAAACGAGTGACAGAAGAACTGGCGTCGTTCCCCCCAGAAGCGCGCCCCAGGCAAGATAGAGCGCAGCGAAAAGGCCCATATCGCGGGTCGATCCGGCAAGGCCGGTGACCACGAGGCAGCCGGCGGCGATCAGCACGCTCCACCCGAGTACTAAGGTCGGCGCTCGTCCTTCGAACATCCGCGCCCACACCGGGGCGCCGACCACAAAGCCAAATGCAAGTAGCCCGTAGCTCAACCCCGTGATCCAATGCTGGGCGCCATAGACCTCCGACATGTAGAGAGCGAACGGCACCTGCAGGACCATCCGGCTCGCGAGCAGCAGTCCCATGAGCACGAGAAGCCCGGTGACCGATATGCCGGTCGCTGGTGCGGGAAAAACCTTCCTCGCCCTGGCCGGGCCCGTGCCGCCGGCTCCTTGTGGCGGAACCGGCAGGCTTGCCCAGGCGACAGCGGCGCAGAGCGCGCAGATCACGCCGGCGGTGAGATTGACGGCGGCGAAAGGCAAGGCATCGAGGATGAGGCCGCCGAGGAAGGCGCCGCCGAGGGAGCCGACATTGGTTGCCACCTGGAGCCAGGCGAAGAGGCCAGCGCGATCGCGTCCGCCGGTCACCTGCACGCCATAGGCCTGAGCAGGGGCGATATACCCGGCGCAGGCCCCTTGCAGAAAGCGCAGCGCCAGAATGGTCCAGACGTCCTGGGCAAAGGCGACAAGCAGTTGCGTGATCGCCAGGCCCGCAAGGGCCCGCACCATCATCAACCGATTGCCGTAGCGATCGCCCATACGTCCCCAAAAGGCGCTCGTCAGCGAGACGCCGAGCATGGGGCAGACATAGATGCCGATTCCGGAAAGCGCGAACGCGCTCTCGGACGGGCTCAACGCCATGATCTGGATCGGCCAGAAGGGACCGCTCATTTCCATGGCGCCCATGGAAATGAACTGCAGGCCAAAGAGAAGCGCGAAGACCGGTCCGAAGCCGCGCAGGACGGCGACTGTCCCGGTCATTTCGCGCTCACCAGCGGATTTGGCAAGTGATGTTCGACCCGGTAATCGCGATAGCGCTCCAGATGCATCCGCAGCACCGAGCGCGTCGGCCAGGGCCGTTCGAGGAAAGCGTCGCGCTCCTCGATCCAGAACGCATCCGACAGCATGCGGGGCTTCAGCGCCTCGAACGCCGCTTCCGTCTCTTCCCGTAGGATGCGCCACAGGGTGTCGCCGACAAGCGAATACTGCTCAGTGAGGCAAAGGGCGATCTCGTGAAGATGGCAGACGAAGCACGCGTCGATGACGAAGGATCTGACGAGACTGATGTCGTCGTCGAACGTGGTCGGCAAAATGCCCTTGCGGCTGAACGGCTTCAGATCGTAACCGCGCTCCCTGAAGAGCGGCGCGAAACTGCGGCCGTCGCCGAAGTCGCGGATCAACAGCTTCCGCGGCATGCCGCGATCGTCGAAAATGATCGTGCTGTTCTGCTGATGTGCCTCGAAGGCAATGCCGTAGAGAAGATACATCGCGAGTGTCGGGCGGACGACCGTGCGCGCATAGGCGCGGAAGAACGCCGCGACGGCCGCCTCGCTCGCGCTGCGGTTCCTGGCAATGAGCTCGCAAATGAGCGGCCGGCCGTCGAGCGGACTTGCCGTCAGCAGGGCTGCGACGGTCACCGGCAGCATGCCGTCTTCGCGGGTCAAGGGATCGGTGTTGCGGTAGACCACCGAAAGGAAGCGGCCGGGATGCTCGTCGCCGGTCTCGGGATGGTGCAGGATCGCGCCCAGCTCCTCGGTGAAGATCTCCAACTCGCGCCCCAGATCATCCTCTTTCGACAGGATGTCGGAAATCAACGTGCTGAGGCGCGGCCCCATATGGATCGATTTCCCCTGCAGCGTGCGCTGTTCGCTCGTCATCCAAATCGCCACCGGCAGTTTGACAAAGGGTCTCGGCGCCGCGGTCTCCGGCAGCATCGTGCGGAACGACATCGACGGCAGCGTGACGACCTCGGGGCCCTCCGGGTCGAGCACGCCGTGCTCGATCTCGGCCGCGAATTCGCGGCGCACGAAATTCTCGAGATGCCAGCCATGGACGGGGAGGGGAATCCAGTCCTCGGGCGATTTGCCGCGCGCCCTCAGGTCCTCCGCCCAATCGCGCCAGAGGTCCGGGAAGTTCCCTGCAAACCATTCTGAATAGCTGCCGACATGCGGCATCTTCTCGACATAGGCCCAGTCGTTTCGGAGCGCCGCGATTACGAGGGGCACCCGCGCGCCGAATTCGGGCGATAACGCCGCAACGTCCTCCGGCGCCAGGCCCGGCTTTGCCTTCCAGGTCGGGTAGAAGGGATGGCCCTCAAGCGCGCCCCATTGGTCAAGGGTAATCGCCGCCAGATGCGTCGGCAGGCTTTCCTGGAGATAGGCGAGGAAGCCGGGCGCGCCGGCTTCGGCGATCTGCCGGCGTAACGTCGCACTCCAGCTTTCGCGGGTGCGGCGGGCGAGAATGTCGTTCTGCATACTGTTGTCGACGTCGCACATCAGATGCTCGAGTCCATCGGGAGCAGGCGTAATTGCGAGGGAGGGTTCGACCTCCCTCATCAGGGCCGATGGACCGTCAATTTTCCGGCGACCACCGATACCGTCCAGCACCTCGACCTTTCCGCGGTTCTGCAGCGTTCCGGCCGGTGCCAGGTGCAGGTCGGTGAAATGCAGCACGCGCCGTGAGGCCCAGAGGGGAAACCAGGCCTGGCGGCCGTCGCGCGCCCACATCAGCGCGTCGGGATCGAGCAGGCGTTCGGCGAAGAGGCAGCGCACCAGCCGATTGATCGCGTTTCGCGATGCCTTCGACAAAAGCGCGCGTCCGTCACTCGCAACGGCATCTGCCGCGAAAAAAGTTCTCTCGTCCATCATTGAGCCTCCGGCCAATCTGTCGGAACATAGTCCGGCGCGCCCGCGGCCAATTGGCCGTGGTAATCGCGCGCCCAGTTGTAGGTCTTGGCGATCGTCGGCGCGGCAACGCCGAGCCGTGCCGCCATCGACACGAGCAGCGCCTGCCCGAAGGCAATGTCCTCGTGAAAGGCGCGGCTTTCGCGATCGATGACGAGACCCGGGCCATCAGGATTGGGGACGAGCGGCGCGTGGATTCCCGCATAGGCGCGGTTGGTGCGCAGGAGCGAGTACATGGTGCTGTCGTCCTCGATCTGCTCGCCATAGGCCTCGATCAGCTCCTGTCGAAGCGGCTTCACCGAGCTGAGGTCGATGCCGAGGCGTGCCTCGCTCGCCCGCCGGATCGCCTGGTTTTCCGCGTCCAGTGCCTCGAGCAGCTCGGCACCCGCGAGGGGGCAGTCGCTCCACCAGCAGATCGGCTCGTCGAAGGGCCTGTCCTCGAACGGAGCCCCGGGCCCGATAAGGGCGTAGAGCACCGCCGGATGCATCAAGGGATTGCCGGGGGTCAGGGTGATCTCGAGATAATCCTCGAGCATGGTGACGGGCGCGTCATAGAGGCGATTGAGCATCGCCCCGAGCGCCGCGGCGCTTTCCGCGCTTTCGCGGCGATGCAGTGCGGCAAAGAGCTCGGCCTTGCCGCCGCCCATGCGTACCCGTTGCCCGGGGAGGAGATCGAAGGCCGTGTGCGGCACGTCCTTCATGCCCCAGATGACGACATTGTCGCGTCCCTCAAATGCCCGTGCCGCAAGCCAGTCGAAGCCGCAGAAACCGGGGATCGCCCCGGCATAGACGTTTCTGTCGCGCGGCAGGTGCGGCGCAATCTGCGATAGGAGTGCCGGCCGCGCCTGCGCCGGCTGGGTTATCATCACCATGTCGGCACCTTCGAGCGCCGTGCGGGGATCGGTGCCGACATGGTCCGGCCGGCCGGTCAGGATCTGATCGTCCGGCGTTTGCGCATGCCACGGCCCGTCACCGCCTGCCCAGGTTTCCGCGACTTCCGACGAATTCGTCAGCACGGAAACCTCGATGCCGGGGCGCTGCTTGAAGAGGACGGCATTCAAATGTCCAGTGCGGCCCGCACCGCAAATCGTCACCTTCATGCGGCACGCGCCCTTCCAGCGAGCCAGCCGTCCATCTGGTCTGCGATGGCAGGGTCGAGCAGGCGGCGCTTGGCCATCCACTCGTCGTCGAAAATCGTGCCGAGATATTTCTCGCCGCCATCCGCCACCGTGGTCACGACCGTGCCGGTCAGCTTGCCTGCTACAATGAATTCAAGCGCCTTGTAGATGGCGCCGCCGGTCGAGCCGCCGACGAGCAGCCCCTTGCGCCGGGCGATGTAACGCGCCGTCTCGAAGGCTTGCGTGTCGGTCACCTGGACGCCCTCGTCGATGCACGAATAGTCGAGCACCTTGCCGACCTCGTCGCCTGCGGGGGTGCCGGTGCCCGATTGGAAGTAGGGATGTCCCGGCTTGCCGAAGACGATCGACCCGGCCGGCTCGACCGCGACCGTGCGCACGGCCGGATTGTGGCGCTTGAGGCGCTGCGAAATGCCGGTCATAGAGCCGCCGGTTCCGACGCAGCCGACAAAGGCGTCGATCCCGTCCGGGAGCTGCTCCAGCAACTCATCGACGAGGCCGGCATAGCCATCAGGATTTGCCGGGTTGTCGGACTGGTTCATGAACAACGCGCCGGGAAGCTGCGCGCCGAGTTGCGCGGCCAGCCGCTGGCGCTCGACGACGGCGACCTCGTCCTCGCGGAAGTCGCCTTCGACATAGCGGATCTCGGCGCCGAGCGCCCGCATCATGCGGATCTTGTCGGGCGCCGCATGGTGGTCCACCACGGCGATGAAACGCAGCCCGAATTCCAGCGCCGCCAGTGCCAGACCGGTACCAGTGTTTCCGGAAGAGGATTCGACGATCGTGCCCCCGGGGGCGAGGCGTCCGTCCTGAAGCGCCGCAACCACCATGCTGCGCGCCATGCGGTCCTTCATTGAACCGCCTGGATTGTTCTTCTCGATCTTCAGCACCAAAGTGGCGTTGCGCTCCGGTACGTCGATCGACATCAGCGGCGTCTGGCCGATCAATTGCGTTACGGTCGTGTGCAGCATCTAAACCTCTCCAATTGTGTCGGGTACGAGATTGGGCCGCCCTTCCGCGTCTTCGGTGACGCAGAAGCGGGCGGGCATGGGATGGCGATGGAACTCGTTTTCGAGGAGATCCATCTGATAGCCGGCGGTGTTGGCGTAGACGAGCAGGTCGCCTGCCTTTGGCGCGGTCGGGAAGGTCAGCCACCGGTTGCTGATGACGTCCTCGTCAAGGCAGCTATGGCCGGCCAGATAGGCGCGGACCGGCGCCGATTGAACGGCCGCCCTGGTGGCAGTCACGAGAATGGGGTCGATCAGGAACTCGGAGGCGAACCAGGTTTCGCAGGCGCTGAAGCTGCTGCCCTCGAGGAAGATGACATGCGTATCCGGACCCAGCGCCTTCACCCGCAAGATCCGGAAGACGCTGATGGCCGCCTGATCCGCCAGGGCGCGCCCGGGCTCCATCGCCAAGGTCAGCCCCTCGTGCTTGAGATAGCCGGCGACGCTCGGACTCTTGCTCATTTTTGCCTGCAACAGCTCGCGCAACCAGTCGGCCGCCGAAAGAGCGCCGCCATAGGGATAGAAGGAGCTAGGCACGGTCCCGGTGCGGTAGTCCTCGGGAGTCTGGGCCGCGAGATGCGCCTGGTATTTGGCCTCATCGACGTATTGGATGGGCAGGCCGCCGCCGATATCGATCATGCGCGGGGAGAATCCCATTTGCCTCGCTTTGGCGATGAGCCCGGTCGCTTCTTCCAACGCCGTGAGACGGGTCTCCCAGCGATAGCCGCTGAGATGGAAATGCAGCCCGTCGAAGCGCAACCTGCTCTCGCCCGTAAGTCGAGTGAGGCAATGAATGACGGCCTCGGCCGGCATGCCGAAGCGGCTCTTTTTCTGATCTCGCGGCTGCAGGCGCAACAGGATCGGCTGCGGTCCGGCATCTGCCGGCAGCAATGCGATCAGGTCCTCCAGTTCTTCCGGAGAATCGACCGAGATCAATGCCCTGCAATCGAGCAGGTCCTGATGAAACGCTTGCGTCTTCGCCGGCCCGGTCGCGACCACCCTTGCACCATCGGCCCCCAGCCGGCGCGCATCGCGCAGTTCGTAAAGGCTGGAGACGTCGAGCCCCGCGCGGGCTCTAAGCGCTGCCCGCATGAGCCCGGGCGATTTGTTGACCTTCGCACCGTAATAGATCGCATGCTCAACACGGCGCGCCGTCAGCACGCCATCGAGGGCGGCAAGATTCTCCTGCAACGCGTCCGGCCAGATCAGGTTCAGCGGCGAGCCGTAACGGTGAACCCACTCGAGAAGAAGAGCGCCGTGACGAGTGAGAAGGTCCGCAGCTGCCGATCGCAAAATCGGTGGAAGGCCAAATGCGGTTTCGTGGCATTGCAGCGTCATGACAGTGCCCCCGCGGCACGGGCCGGCACCATTTCGGACGAAGTGGGCCTGAACAAAAGCTGCAGCGGCACATCGCACCTGGGCAATCCCTCGGTGAAAATGTGCCGGGTCGTTTTATAGGGAAACTTGCGGCCGCTGCGGGCCATCGCGAAGATTTCCGCGGGAGTGATCGTTTCACCGGCGCGCCAACTCTCCAAGCGAACTGAATCGTAGTCGAGAAGGACCACAGGAACAGTGGTGAGCCTGAGGCGGTGCGCAACCGTCAACCGATGATGGCCGTCCATCACGAACAAGGCATTTTTCTCGGCTGTTATCGGCGCGGTCCATGAGCCCGCCTGCAGGATTTTGGCCTGCAGTATATCGACCCTGTCGAGACTCACCTCCTCTGTTGGAATCAATCGTGCTGGGGAGAGAAGGCAATATTTCATTCGTCCGGCCTCGCGCTCGCTCTTTTGCATCGCATAATCTTGAGTCAATGACTCAAGATATAGGTCGTCGCTATAGCCAGCTACGATTGTGTCGTCAATAGCGCCTTCAATGACCGATTGCTTGAAGTGGCCTGTAGGGGCGCAACAACGTTACTGTTTCTTCGAGTCGCGACTGCATTTCTGCCAAATTGGAAACAAGCCATGGGAAGGGTGTGATGCGAAAAGTTTTGCCGGTGTCGCAAAACATTTGTTGAACTCAGGTGGCGTCTGTGAGGCAGCACGTGATAGGACGAGCGCGATTTCACCGGCCGACTGTTCCGATCGAGTGAGTTTACGGCTCTGCGGCTCGATTCCCCTCAAGGCGAGGGATAGAAACTCCCACCGAAGCGGCGGCCGCATCTGCCAGCAGCCGATCGCTCGTGATGGGTGGACTGCCGCTGTTCGTCGCATCCGTGGGAACGAGCAAGGAGTGGGCAGCACGGGTCATAGCCCAGCGTTGAACGAATGGCTGCAGAAGGTGCAGGACCGGAAATTCGCCTGGCATGCAATTACACCTAATCACACCAGGCCGGCCTTGCGAAGCCCGTCCACGACTAACTCGAAGTCGGCGGGATTTTTGTAGGGCAATACTTTGCGGCGATGTTCCAGAGAATAGTCAGGGTTAACGCGGAACACTTCCTGCCACTCGTGGCGGGCTTCTTCGAAGCGGCCGAGATGGCCGCAGCTCGCCGCCAGGAGCACGCGCGAGACGTCGGTGCCAGGGTTACGGACAAGTCGCCGCTTCAGGATGTCAATTGCCTCTTTGTACCTGTGCAACTGGAACATCGCTTGTGCCTGGAAATGGAGGTATACGTCGGGATAGTATGGGTTCAAGGCTATTGCCTGCTCGAAACACCCGAGTGCCTCCGCAGATCTGCCGGAATAATGCAGTGCGTAGCCGAGATTTTCGTACCCCTCGGCAAGATTTGGAGCGAGGGCGATCAAGCGTTTGGCCGCGCCGATAGCGACGTCGTGCCGTCGCGAATACAATTCGACGATGCCCAGCGCCCAATGCGCGTAAGGATATCGATCGTCGAGCGCCACTGCCCGTGTTGCAAACACTTCCGCTTGTTGCATTGATGTCGATGACGACGGGCCCCACTGGTTTCCGTAATCCAGCATGTTTGCGAAGGCGAGGAATGCGTAGGCGGGAGCGAATTTCGGGTCCAGTTCGATGGCGCGCTGCAACAGTTCCCGACTCTGGGTGTTTTGCTCTCTCGTGAACCGCCACAGCTGCTCTCGGCCACGCAGGAAACAGTCGTACGCTTCCAGGTTGTCGGTGTGCTCGGTCACGAGCCGCTGCTGGTCGCCCTCCGTCAGGTTGAGCGCGAGCGCGCCGACAATTTGCTGCGTCACGTCGTCCTGAACGGCGAAGATGTCTGTCAGGTCGCGATCAAAACGATCCGCCCACAGATGTCCGCCCGTGGTTGCGTCGATAAGCTGTGCGGTGATCCGTACCTTATTGCCGGATTTCCGGACGCTGCCTTCCAGCACGTAGCGCACGTTGAGATTCCGGCCCACCTCCTGAACGTTCACGTTTCTTCCCTTGAAGGTGAAGGACGAATTGCGAGCGATCACGAACAGTTGCGACAGCTTTGAGAGAGCCGTGATGATATCTTCGGAGATACCGTCGGCGAAATACTCCTGCTCGGCATCACCACTCATGTTGGCGAAGGGCAACACGGCGATCGAGAACTTCGGCGGGGGCGCTGTCGGAGGTAAAGCCGCCATGAGTTCGGGAGCCACTGTCTTCGCGTGAGCCGCGGTTCCGACTCGGAGCGAATAGACCCGGATCGGCTCTACGATGTTCTTGAGCTGGGTGTTGCCGAGATCGCTGACCGAAAGGTCGAGTCTGGTCTTGACCTGGCGATAGGCATCCTCGGACAGGCAGATGCCCCCTGGAGCAGCGACGCCCTCAAGGCGCGAAGCGATGTTGACGCCGTCGCCCATCAGGTCGCCGTCGCTTTCCTCCACTACGTCGCCCAGATGAATACCGATCCGAAACTCGATGCGGCGGTCCTGTGGCACGCCGGCATTACGCTCGAACATGCCGTTCTGCACCTCGATGGCGCAGCGCACGGCGTCCACTACACTGCGGAACTCGACCAGCGCCCCATCTCCTGTGCGCTTGATCACGCGCCCGTTGTGAACGGCGACGGTCGGATCAATTAAATCGCTGCGCAGCGCCCGCAACCTAGCCAAAGTACGGTCTTCATCCGCGCCAGCGAGGCGGCTGTAGCCGACCACGTCCGCGGCCAGGATCGCGGCTAGCTTGCGGTTCTCGCTCACAGGGGACCATCTCCTCGTCTCCATAATAACAGGAAGGCACCGGGAAGAGGAGATTTTCGGCGTTCGGTTCAGAGCGACTTTGGGTGAGATCAATGCTCGGCATATGTACGCAGAAATCGTGAATGCTCACAATGTCGAGAACCGATCGGGAGGAGCGGTTGTCCTGTGCCCGTGGCATTGAACACGGCCGAAGTCGTTCCTGGGCAATGGCTGCCGTGGCAACCGTCGGACATTCCTCCCTGTGACGCCGAAAGGCAGCTCGTGGCCATGGGCGTGATTTCGGCCGAGAGCGAACGAAGTTCCGCAAGGGGTCGATTCTGCTCGTTCGTGTAGGTTTCAAAGGGTGGAAGACTTGTCGGTCGTCTTGCTCGTCGGAACGAGCACGTTGCAGGATTCGACAAGCCGTTCTGCATCGGCTTTTCCCGGCACGATGTAGTGCCACTCTATCTTGTGTTCCTTCGACCAGGCGAGGATCGCGTCCGAGGTGAACTCCGTGCCATGGTCAGAGACGATCATGCCAGGCTTGCCGCGCGCCGCGCACCATCAGTTCCCGCGCGACGCGACGCCCCGAGATCGAAGTGTCGGGGATTGCTGCCATCGAGGATGTTGAGCACGCGAAAGCGTCTGCCGCAGGCGAACGCTTGCGAACAGAAGGCCCTTCCGATACAGCCGATAGATGCGCTTGACCCCGGACGGCTCTCCCTCCGGCTTGAGTAGGAAAATCAGCCGCCGATAACCGAAGCGCCGGTCCGCAGATCGGATCCCAAACAGGTCAACGCGCTTCTAAGCGGCACCCACTGAGCGGGTTTGTCCGATCCCTCGACCGTTCGTCACCATCAGCATCTCACCGACTTCTGTATCCATCGCGAATGCTCATTTGGGCCACGCTGGCCTCAAATCGCCTGCCCGTCGCCATCAACTCCCAGCCGATCCGGCTTATCTTGTTCGCCAAGGCAACAGCGACAACGTTCACACCGCGCTCACTGCGTTTACGCCATGCACCTGAAAGACATGCTTGGCGATATCCAAACCGATTGTGCTAACCTGCTCCATAGGACGGCTCTTCCTCATGTGACTTTCGACAGCCACACTTTGGCACATTGCGATGCCGGGAGCGGAGGCCGTCCACCACATCAGGTCAAATGCGGGCTGCGAGCTACATAAGGGACGGTCATTTCCCTGCGTTCTCCACATAATGCAACCGCTTGAGGAGAACTCTTATATTCTTTGGAAGTTCGGGTCTGACTCTGAACACCGGAAGTGATCGGAGAAAAGCGACGTTGTAATCGGTTGCTATCACCTGCCGGATATGCGTCGCCACGTCCCTATGGGGCTTCTTCATGTCGCCGTTCCTAAAGAGGAAAAACACCACGACTGAGAGAATGTTCCTTAAATAAGTTCGTGTCGGACAGGAGACGCAAGAACGCCGGCGAACCGACCTTCCTGCAGTCATTGCCAATACATCCGTGGTGCGCGTTAGGCGCCGATCGTGACGAGAACGTGACGCGCAGAACCCTCATGGACGTCCTTGTGGACTTCCGCGTTTTTCACCCGACCCTGATCATCTCATGAAGAACATCAGCCCGTCTGACTCCCGATTGGAAGAGCACTATGAGCCTTCTGGCAAGGTCATTCGCCTCTTCGCTGTCATTGTCGATGTGTCTTGCATCAAGTTCCTCAATTAGGATGCCTTGAAGCAAGTTAAGGTCAGCGGAGGAGAGTGAAAGTCATTAAGGGGATACACGACGCAGCCTCCATTCAAATTAGGCTAACGCCAGCGGCGCCGTGTCACCAGCCGCTCATTAGGCAAGGATACATGAAAAATTGTAGCGGTTCCAGAGGCGTCCCGCATCGAAAAAAGCTTTCGCTGATCCGAGATCCGGTTATAAAGCAAAGCCCGCCAAAACGCGGGCTTTGTCACCAATGCAATTGGACGAAGATTGAATTCTCGATCTCGTAATCAGGGGCACCTGAAACAAGCATCTTCCACCACTTATCGGATCCGGTCCAGAAAAATTTCAGGGGTATGGGAAACATCCGGTAACGGCCAGCGTTGATCTGGAGAATAGCCATCCGACTTTAACGACTTTCAACGCGGAAACCGAGTCTTCCTCGTGCAATCCTCTTCTTCGCCTTCGACTCCGCTACCTTGACGGGCACGACCTGTGTCGTAGCCGGCCTGAGAGGGTCGTACACTGTTGAAATCATTTTGCCGCCGCGAAGGTGCGATTAGGCTGTTGCAACTCGATTTGCAGGGCACGCTAAATCGGGCAGGTTGTTGAGGCAAGTACGCGGGGACCAGATCGCCCTGGCCCAATCGCTATTGCTTTGCGTCCATGCTGACGAAGTCAATCCGGTTCATGCCCTAAGGCGCGGGCCATGCTACCACTCAGACCGCTGTCGCCGGCGACGTGTCATACTTCACCCGCGCGGTGTGCCCTGGGAGGGCAGCCGTGCTGGTGTTGTTCCACAGGTGTAGGATCACGGCTAGGTTGAGTTATTGAGAATATGCAGCTGCAGCTCTCCTCCCCGCAGGCGCCTGCGCGACAGCTGGAGGCTGATCAGTTATTGGACGTCAACCGTCAAGCGGCTCCAAGTTATCTTCGTTGCGCAACTGAGGCGAATTGTCACTCAGAGGGAATTTGGCGGTGATCTGATAGGTTTCTGCCGCGAGGGGAAATATTTACGCGATCTTCAAGTCGCGCCGACAGCCCGATCCGGAATAGATGATGGCGCATCGGGTGTTGCCTTATGGTGAAAGGGACGGGAAGGTCGCGGCTTCCTTGCGATCGACTGCCGTCAGGCGTTCAAGCTCATCAGGATTGATCGCTACCAGCCGCATTCGGTATTTGTTCTCGGCCGGGATGCGTCGTCCGGGCAAACATGCTGCCCTCCTGTTCTGTCGCTTCGTCGCGTGAGATTAAACCGGCCCGTTTGGCGCCACTTGCTACAACCGCCGCATTGCAGCAAAACGCAATCGGCGGCCTGCGCTTTGAATATGCGGAGCGGTGAGCTTGGTTTATGCCTCTGATGAAGCAAAAGCATGAAAGCAGGTTTTATGGATAATAGAATTCGCGTCCTTTAAATATAGATGTGCGAGAATTGCCATTGGCTCCTGGTCCGAGCACGGGCCTGCAACGATCCCGATAATCAACCTCAACGCGACGACCTCGTAGCAACCATTATGAGCGATGTCCAAGTTCCAGCGGACCTCTTTGGCAGGGTCAGCACGAGTTGCAGTCGCTCATTGTCTTGAAGTGCAGCGGACGCGGCGCTTTGGTATTCCGACAAACGAAACTTAGGAAATGGCAATGAAAAATCTCATTCCCGCCCGCTTCTATACCTACGATTTCACGCACCTGTTCGTATCGCTTGCCTTTACTCTGGCGATTGCAGTGATTGTTTATTCCGTCCTGTTCGGACGCATCCTGTAATCGTCTGATCATGCGCGCATCTGCACTACGAAGCTCCAAAAGTCTGGACGGACTTTCGGGGGTGCCGCGCCGCTGAGTGAACCTGGACAGTTGTCCCGACATTACTTCTTCTGGCGAGTAAAATGGGAGACCTGGCATTGGTGCTGGGTCCGGGCGGTTATCGCTTCGGCGACTGTTTGAGGTTGGGGCTGCCGCTCTCGTTCATTGTGCTCGTGCTGGGCGTGCCTTTGATCCTATGGTTTTGGCCGCCAGTTTAGGGCCAAGCACTGCTGCACCGCGTCTGTTGCGCGATGGAGCTTCGAGTTGGCGGTGCCACCGTCATCGGGCAACAGTCCGGCGGCTTGCAAGGCTTCAGCGATCCGCTGGACAGTCACGGGTTCCTGGCCGGTCGAAGCAGTGTCTGATACATTCTGCCTTTACTGGAAAAATCGGGAATGTTGCCATGGCCTATGTTGATTGGGCGATTAAGGGTCCCAAGATCGCATCGTGCAGTTGCGATTACGGCTGCCCGTGCGAATTCAACGGCAAGCCGACTGAGGGCCTGTGCGAAGGCCTGGAATGCATGCTTATCGAGGAGGGATGGTTCGGCGATCTGCGGCTGGATGGGCTGAAGGTTGCTGCCGTCTATCGCTGGCCTGGTCCCGTGCATGAGGGCGGCGGCGTCGTACGCGGGTTTTTCGATGCCAATGCGAACCAGGCGCAGATCGATGCCCTGTTCACCATACTCGGCGGCAAGGAACAGGAGCCGACAACCGTCTTCAATATTTATGGCTCCACCATCTCCCAAGAGCTCGAGCCGATTTTCGCCCCAATCGAGTTTCACAGCGACATAGAGAAACGCACCGGCGGTTTTCGCATAGACGGCCATCTCGAACTCGAACTCGAGCCGATCAGGAATCCTGTGACCGGCGCCCCCCATCGCGCGCGCATCATCCTGCCGGAAGGCTTCGAGTTCCGCGAGGCGGAGATCGCAAGCGGTACGTTTAATGCCAACGGCGAAATCGCAATGGGGCGGCAGAAGCGCTACGGCGCACTTTGGCGCGCCGCCTACGGGCCATACGGCATCATTGAAGAGTGAGCAAGCGCACGCTGCAACACACCGAAATCGGATCGCCCTTCTCGTCGAGCTTGAATGCGCCATGGCTAGAGCGACCTTGAAAAAACGCCGGGTCGGCCCCCGGCGCGAATCGAGCCGGCGTGGCAATGCTCGTCGACCACCCCATCCAAAGGACCGCAATGTGGCCTTCGAGGTGGAATGATACGGATACCGACTAGCTGTTCACGTCGGCCGGGGAGGGTACGGATCATCACGGGGAGCGGTGATGACTGGATTATCCGCCTCGCCGCGATCTCGGCCGAGGGGCGCCAGCTCGGCCATGAGGCCGTGATCTCCGAAGCGCAAGCGTCCCGAACTCTCCATACTATAGACCGGTCATCCGAGGATAGCCGCGCGCAACAGGACCGTTGCGTGGCGTTTTCGAGACTTGGGGCGGATAAACACTCTCGCGGTCCGCTTTTGACGGGTCGCAGCGGATCTTGTCCATTCGGCCGAGCAGGACTGTCCGAAATGGTATCTCCCGTCTTGCAGCAGAACGGCAGCAACAAAAAAGGCCGGGCAAACCCGACCTTCCTCACATCGCTTCGATTCCAGTGCCAGTACATCCGTGGTCAAAAGTCTCTAGCGACTTGCGGCCACGCGAACATCCTCAGACGCTCACCAGCAAGGCCGATGGGCAGACATATAGAGGTAGATTGTGTTCGCAACAAGTTCATCATGCTCCTTACGGTGATAATCGCCTAGCTACCGCATCAGACCCGCCGCTCGGAGCGCGTCGTTTATGACCTTGGCGATCTTGCCGTCCGAAGCGGTGTCAGCGGCATTCGATCGCGACCGAGCGAAGCGCAATGCCCTTTCTATCGGGGATGACGCCACATCGGTTTCTTGCCCGCGGACATGATTGCCGGCTGACTCAGCCTCCTCGACGTCTGCCGCGGTGGCAAGACCCCATGAACGTGCGATACGCACGGTTGAGGAAATCCCAGCCTCAAGCATATGCGGACCGGCTCTCCCGATCGGAACATCGCTGTTGGTCGCCAGAGGTACGCCGTGGCCCATGCCTTTGACAAAGTAGGTCTCGACGACCTGCCTGCCTTCCGCGTCTAGCCAAACTTTGCGGTTATGGCCGTGCACCAACTCGCTCCGAGTCGCCTCGGTAGCGAGGGCGTGAACACCACTCCATTGCTTCGCGATCTGGTCGGCATTCCTGGGTCGGACCGTCTGGTCATGCGTGCCGTGCCAGATCGAAACCGAAGGCCAGGGCCCGCGGTGGCTTGATGCGCTCTCGAGAATGGATTGGAGCCTGGAGACAGTTGGCGGATTGCGGC
This sequence comes from Sinorhizobium fredii, assembly GCF_002944405.1. NCBI lineage: Bacteria > Pseudomonadati > Pseudomonadota > Alphaproteobacteria > Hyphomicrobiales > Rhizobiaceae > Ensifer > Ensifer fredii. The sequence goes on from NZ_CP024310.1 coordinate 343,014, forward strand.
CTTGCATACGCTCGAACGCCTCCGCGACCGTGCCGGCCACCCCATAGGGTAGCCCGCTGATGATTGCGCCGCCCGCAAATATCTCAGGATAGGTCGACAGCATAACATTCGCCATCGCACCGCCTGCTGAAAGGCCTGTGACAAAGGTGCGCCTGGGATCGATGCCCTGCGACTGGACGAGATGGCCGATCATCTGCCGGATGGACAATGCCTCTCCCGCATCCCGCCTGATGTCGCCGCGCTCGAACCAGTTGAAGCAGAGATTGCCATTGTTCGATCGCTGTTGCTCGGGATAGAGCACCGCAAATCCGCGCCGCTCCGCGAGCTGTGACCAGCCGGAACCCGCTGCGTAGCCCGCTGCCGTCTGTGTGCAGCCATGCAGCGCAACGACAAGCGGGGTGCCGGGGGCCATGATGGAAGGCAGATACAGCCACGCCTTCAATGATCCGGGATTGGAGCCAAACCCGGCGATTTCGACCAGCCGGTGATTTTGGGGAGGTTTCTCGAGCAATACCGTTTCCTTGGCCGCCGATCGGGCCTGAACTGTTGATGTGGGGGCGATTGCTGCGCCGCACAATGGGATTCTCAGATTAATTCGCACGTGCATATTTTTCTTTGGCATTCCAGGCGCTGCAAATTGGAGCGGCGGAGCCGCCAATAAACCCAGGGGCAGGAATGCCCACGTGTTCTACGGATTGTTGCGACGCGTGCATAGCTGCACGGCAACATAGACGCTGGCGGACGGCGCTTGTCGCAGTATGATCATTTTCATCGAAGCGATGCTCCTCCTCCCGCAACGCTTCGAATTTCAGACGGCCCACTCCTCCTCCTAGTAGGACGTCTGTTGGAACAGCGGCACTCCTCCTCCCAAGTCGCTGTTCGGTTCTTTTGGGAAGGCCTGCCGCACCTCCTCCCGCGGCAGGCTTTTTTATTTCGGGGCGATGGCCCGTCAGAGTCGGAGATTAAGTTGGAACCGTACTTGTGCATCGCCGATTTCGGAGGCCGTCAGTGTTGAAAGCGTGACGCCGAGCAGCCGCACCGGCCGCTTGAATGGATAGACGGTCGCCAAAAAGCTCCAACCCTTATAATTGCGTCAGCCGCCTAGCTCGCCAGCCTATGGTCTGAACGAATGGGCAGCCAAGGGCTATCGGCTCGATCAGGTGGTCCGGAGATGACCTACATTGGTTTGATGATCTTCGTCTTGCTTAATTGGTCGGCTTCACACGCGAGATTACCCGCGGCTTTGACGGCGCGTCCAGCCATTCGATCCAAGTGTCTCGTTCCTCGATCGTGTCGAAGAACCGCCAGAGCTTGTACTCTTCTTCGGTAGTATCCAGCATCTCGCCAACGGTCACGAGCTCCAGGGGTAACGTCACCTCGTTGCCGTCGAACCGAACGAAATAGAGTCCTTCTTGATCCGATACTGCATTTCGCTGAGCGAGAGGCTGCTTTTCCCGAGCGCGGCGGCCATCGAGTCGCGAGCAATGTAGGAGAAGCCGGCGATCTCTCATCGCGATCCAGGATGTCGGGACATCAGTTCGATTTTCTGACGAGCCGCAGGTGCTCGCTCTCGCTCTGGTGCCGAAGTTGCCTGCGTACACGCGTGCAAGCTCGGAGCATTGTCGAGCATAGATTGGAGCAATCATGGGGTAGTCGGCCGGGAGCCCCCACTTCTCACGATATTGCTCCGGAGTGAGGCCGTACCTTGCCATCAGGTGGCGTGTCAGAGATTTGTACTTTTCGCCATCCTCAAGGCAGATGATGAAATCGGCTGTCACCGACTTCTTGATCGCCACGGCAGGGCGCTGCTCAACGGCCGGCTCTGTCTGACGTCGCGGAGACGTGCCGCTCAGCGAGGAATACGTCTGCTGGATAAGATAGGTAAGATCGCCGGCAGGAACGACATTGCGACTGAGATAGGCCGCGACGATCCGGCTTGTCAGCTCCAGCTTCCGCTCCTCGTTGCTCGGACGTGATTCGCTCAACATCGCCTCCTTTGTTTTCCTGCCGCTCAGACCGGTTCGCTCAACGTGCAGGTATTTCGGCCGGAACGAAGGGGGTGCCGGAGGGTGGGGGTGCTTTTCGGCAGATTTCGGGGCATTTTGGCTTGCGTGTCCCGTTCAGTGACCTCCTTAGCATTGCCAGACTCCAACTCGGTTTCTATCCTGACGCATGATCTGCACTTTACTTGTGCGCCTAAGCCCGAGGACACTGGAGCCGATGGCATCTCAGCTAGATATGTTTCCCTCGCCGCTTGAGCCAGGCGACGATGTCGTTGTGAAGCTGCGGCCGCGCTTGAAGCTGCGCGAGCCGAGGCACCTCGATGCCGAGAGCATGGCCCGGCACCTTGAGAAGAGCGGCAGCTATCGCGTGCTGCGTAAACTTGTTGCCCGCCAGATCGCCGATAAGCCGCGACCGGGATTTCCTCGCCATGGAGTAATCATTGACACCGAGACAACGGGTCTTGACCACAGCAAGGACGAGATCATCGAAATAGGCGCAGTTGCCTTCACCTTTAACGACGAGGGCCATATCGGCGACGTCACCGGTGTCTACGGCGGCCTGCGGCAGCCGAGTGTCCCGATCCCCCCTGAAATCACCCGCCTCACAGGGATTTCCGACAAGATGGTTGCAGGGCAGATGATCGATGTCGGGCTGCTTGGAGCCCTGGTCGACCCGGCCGATCTCGTGATCGCCCACAATGCCGGATTCGATCGGCCGTTCTGCGAGGCATTCTCCAGCATGTTCGCCGGCAAGGCATGGGCCTGTTCCGTCAAGGAAGTCGATTGGGCGACGCGCGGTTTTGAGGGTACCAAGCTCGGCTATCTGATTGGGCAGAGCGGATACTTCCACGACGGTCATCGGGCCGTCGACGATTGTTTTGCTCTGTTCGAGGTGCTCGCCGGCGCCGGCGGGGTAACGGAGCCAAGCGCTTTTGCGGAACTGCTCGAGACAAGCCAACGCTCGCGCGTGCGCATCTTCGCCGAGCACAGCCCCTTCGACATGAAAAATCATCTGAAGGCTCGGGGATACCGCTGGTCGGATGGCAGTGACGGCCGTCCGAAATCCTGGTGGACCGAAATCAATGAGGAGGAGCTCGCCGCGGAGCTCGCTTTCCTGAGGTCGGAGATCTACCGGTGGGAAGAGGCCGACCCACCGATCAAAAGACTGACGGCGTTTGATCGATATAAGGCTTGATGGGGATGGCTTTGCCGCGCAGGCTCGGACGCCGGTTGTTGTTGAAGCCGAACTTCATCATGACGCCAGCGGCGTACCCCAGTCCGGCTTGCTCGAGGTTGGAACACTATGAAAGCACCGTGGAAATTTTTTGCCCAATTGACGTCGCGGCGACCCTCGGCGAAAGCGCAACAGAGTCCGATTGGGAATGACACCGATCCCAAAGCGATTGAGAGCGAAGTGGATCATACGTCTGCAATTCCGCTCAATTCGACGGTTTCTGCCAGCCCACCTGCTCACGGTGAGGAGGTCTCTATTGATCAAGGGCCGGTCGCATCGGATCAGGCGAAAGGCGATGACGATGTCGCGCCGGCACTAACCTCGCCGATCGATGCTGAAGAGGCTCAAACACCTGCGCGCCTTGAAGCTCACAATTCGGGTGCAGAAGCGAGATCGTTGCTGCCGAAAAGCAGGAATACAAAGTCGCTAAGAAAACCGCGAAACAAGCGTGGAGAGCGCGGGAAGAGAGCCAAAGCTCACGTGGCTGTGCAGAGCGCTGCCGCCGAAACGGACCGTCGAAGGGTGCAACCACCGTCTTCACGGGATTTGTTCTTCCGTGACGTGGCAATACTCGACGAAGAAATCAAAACGCTGAGAATCCAACTCGCCCGAAGGCTTCATCTGCAAAACGCTCAGCTTAAAAAGATGCTCGAGCGATTTGAAAGTTCGTGAGCTTGGCGACGCTGCCGACAGGTGCGCACTTGCGGCATCCTTGCTCGACGGCAAAACGCTCCCCGCCATCCGATTGAATGAGTTCGAGAGCCTGCTAAGCACGCGACCTCGTCGCAAAGCTGATCATGGCTTATCAAGCAAGGCTTCGCGACGATCTGGGCTGAAGTATTGTCGCTGGGCTGTCCTGAGGCGCAGCGACAATACTCTTGGCGCCTTCGCTTTCACGCGCCGGCCATCTTCACGCTTCAGGCAAGCTCGACATCAACTATCCGTAAAGCAGGATGCTAATGGTCGTGTTGACTCTGTCGTGCACTCAGCAGAAAACAGGCAATGACTAAAGGAGGAATTGTTGATGGCTGACGAGAGCAACACAGGACAAGTTGCTGCGACTATAGCGACGGACGGAGAAGGGAAAGCACCAACGGCTAAGAAGCAGAGGACGGCACGAGGCCCGAGAGCGGCTGCCGAACCGGTGCAAGCTACATCAAAGGCGTCGGCTGCTAAACGCAGGAGGTATAGCGAAGAAGAGCGAAACGACAAGCTCAAGCTGATCGAGACCCAAGTCGTCGGGGGCAGCACGCTTAAGGACGCTATTAAGAGCGCCGGCATATCGGAGCAGACCTACTATCAGTGGAAAGGTGCTGCCAAGCCCGCGGAGCAAAAGCTCACGAAGGGCACCAAGCCCGGTCCGGCCGGCGATGAGTTGGCAGATCTTGTCCAGCTCGAAGAGGAAAACCAGAGGCTCCGCAAACGACTGGCGGAAAAGTTGCGAGCGGAAAATGCCGAGCTGCGCAAGAGGCTCGGTCTGAAGTAACCGGGACCGGGAAGCAGGGCGACGTTTTTTGCGCCGCCGTGTTACGCCGGATGCTTGAGTTTGCCCACAGTTGAGATTGAGGCGGCAACTAAAGTCCCTGCTGTCCGCCCGCTCGTTCCAGGTGAATGCACGCCAGCTTCGCGTTGGCGATGAGTTGAAGCGCGCGGGGAAGGGCTGTATTGGTGCGCCAGCAGGAATGCAATGGCGCCGATCGGCGTTGCTCTCACAATTTGCTTGGGATTGAAAGTAGATGAAGACGCCGCCACGAAGCTTCGTTGTTGAATTTAAATCGGGGCGACGACAGCCAGCGGCGCGGACGAACTCGATCTGGGGAGATACAGATTTAAAGGCTTTGGCCCGCGAAGTTCAACAGAAAGCCCCACATTTGTTCACTGCCCATGAAGCACCCGGAACATCTGACTCGGGTGAAGCACTGCGCTCTGATCCGATCAATGGGTCTGCGGGAGAAACCGCAGACCCTGTCGAAATTGCTCGAGCAGCGACACCATCGACCGGCAGTGAAGGGCTTGAAACGCCGAAGCGGTCTGAGGCCGACCGTCTGGCCGCCAAGGCTGTCGCGTATGTTCAGAAAAGTGATACCGTCTTGAAGACTCGGCCGGCGCCACCGAGCACCGCGCGTGAACACGTCAAGCGTGCCCCCGCTCAGACGATCGCACGCAATTCGACGGGTGAGCACCAGGATCTGAAGGCGCGGACCGAGGCTGCTGACAATCCGATCTCTCTCGACGAGCTTGCCGCCCTTGACGCAGACAACAAACGGCTCAAGAGGTTGCTGGCTGATCAGCTTCGTGCACAGAACCTTCGGCTCATGAAGATGCTTGAGCGATTCGATGCCGACTAGCGCGGTCGAACCATAGCGTCTTTGCGAAGAAATCCGCTGAGGCGCGACTTTCGCCGATAACGGTTCCGGGAGATCGTCCGAGATCACGCGCTCCTCGATCTTGAGATAGGGAAAGTCGGAACGGAGCTGCGGAAACCCATTTCACGCTCTTGTTGGCAGCGGAAGGGCACGCTCATGACGATCAACATATTGTTTCGCTCCTTCGGCAAGGCGTTGCCGATCAGCAGCGCTGCGACGCTGCCGGCGGCATATTGATCGTTGCCGATATAGACACTGCGGCGGGAACTGGGCAGATCCGTCGTCAGGCAAACGACAGGGATATTGATCGACCGAAGCTTTCGTATCGCTCGATTGATCGCCGGGTGCTCGCGCGCGATGATCACTGCGCCGTCTGCCCCGCTGCCGTCCTGCTCAATCTGGCGGGCGAGAGCGATGGGATCGACCTCGCTGGTGGTCACGTAGTGCCCTCGACCTCAACCCCAGCGACGCTTCGATTGACCCCCGGGGCAGCAGCAGCCATCGCGGCATTGAACGTTTCCCCAGAAACGCAAAACAGCCGGATCTGAACAGGCACATCGCCATCGAATGGTGGCGGCGCCGCTTGGGAGGCGACGAGGCGCCGCCACATTCTTGGCGAAGAAGTCGTTGCGTGTAAGCGACCGCGGATAACGGCTTGTCTCTCGCATGGTTCCAAAAACAGAAGTAAGCCTTGATCGCGCTTCCGCACAATATTATTTTAGAAGGCGTAGCGACGTTCGAAGCGGTTCCCTTGGATGGAACGGGCGAGAGCCAGGTAAAGTTGGAAGCGTCGCGATTGGAGCTGCAGGTGGTCGCCTCTCTGCAGCTCTGTCTCTGTTAGGACTTGTCCCCGAGCGCTCTTGACCATTTGCAGCCAATGAGCCTAGCCAGCGATTGATCAGGTTCGGCGCTATAACGGCAGACGATCTAAAGAAGAGGGGGCGAGACAGCGAGTTTGTCTCAACGCAAGAGCACGAAATTGCCTATCTCATGAAGGCCACGAACAAGGCCCGGGAAGAAGTGCTCACGGCCATCCGTGAAGTGGGACCCTTCCGCCAGATGGTGATGGGCTATCTCTCTAAAGACCCATTTGTGACTCGCTCAAGCGGCAAATGAGAGATAAGCTGGCCATGCTTTCCTTCATGAATAGTCGGTGCTCAGTCGCCCGCCGAACAAGCGGGCGCTTTTCTTTGGTCACCGCGTGGCGTTTGCGCCAGCGTTGCAAGCGCGTTTCATCCGATGATGAATCGGCGTTCTGGGACCAGCGCTCGGACGACGTCACCTTTGCGGATCTGATCGAGCGCGTCCCAACCCCCTTGCAGGTGATAGGGGCGGCTCCTCGAAACTACCGGGCTAATACTTTTGGGCTATCGACCGAGCTAGAAATGGTCCTAGATCGTGCGTTTGCGTTCGAACACCTAATCGTTTCAGAATCGATTTAGAGCGAGGCTCTTGCGAAAAGCTTGGGCCTCGCTTGTTCTGCCACCGCCTCCGGAAGGCAGATAAGTGCCGGCGTCACGTCGATCAGCTGAGCGGCTGATGCTCTGCCGCGCACCGTCCACGCGGGCTCTTTTTTCTCGACGCGACAAAGGGCGCGGGAGGCGATCCGCGCCGTCGGGCCTAGGCGGGAAAAGGTGATGGAATACCTCGGCAAAAAATAGACCCGCAACAAGCGAGTGCCCGCACCGGGGGACAGGACGGGCACTCTTAACAGGTTGGGGACCTGTGCCGCTGAGGGGTGCGGCACCATTATAAATCATCAGGCTGCCTCTTTGTTCCGCCACGTTGTGGTTGCGCCGGAGAGAGCAGGTCATGACGGATCTTTGTGCTGGGTGCCTTTGCTCGGAGCGGAAGAAGAAGAGGCGAGCTGGTCTACCGCGGTCTGCAACTCCTCGGCTTGGTGGATAATTCCGATGAGCTTCCACACGCCTATGACCATGCTCGTCAGCCACACCGAGTGAACTTAGAGCGTGAATGACCGCCTCGTTTGCTTTCTCGATCGGCGTGAGGACCGCAATCCCGGAGAGCAAACCTCCGATGGCTGAGAGCAGCAACACCTGCAGCCCATTGCCGGTTTATCCGTGGTCAACGGCGAGATCGGTATCTCTTAGCGGCCGATCATGACGGAAACTGTCGCGAATCGATCAGTTTCCGATAATTCAAAGTGGCTAATATATACAGCAACTCCGTTATGGTATTCAGTTTACTTCAGCAGCGAGCCTCAGGGGAGGTAAGCATGTTTCAGTTAAGCATTGGATTCGCATTTTTCGCCACCTGTGCTTTGGGGCTACAGCCGTTCACGGCAGTTGCTGCCGACGGCACCGAGATTGCGCGGGGGGAATATCTCGTGACAATTGGCGGCTGCAACGACTGCCACACACCGGGCTATTTCTTCGGAAAACCGGACAGCTCACGTTTTCTCGGCGGTTCCGACGTAGGTTTTGAAATCCCCGGCGAGGGCGTCTTCATCGGTCGCAACATCACGCCTGATAAGGAGACCGGCATCGGCAGTTGGACTAGGGAGCAGATAGTGACTGCGATCCAAACCGGTCAACGGCCCGATGGCCGCGTTCTAGCGCCAATCATGCCGTGGCACGCATTTGCGCATTTAACCGAAGAGGATGCCACTGCAATTGCAGCGTTCCTTCAAAGCTTAAAGCCGGTGAGCCATCAGGTGCCAGGACCGTTCAAGCCAGGGGAAAAGGTGTCAACCTTTATGTTCAGGATCTTGCCACCTGGCGAAACTGCAGCCGCAGCGCCAAAATAGCTTCGCTCTTGATCCATTCGCGAGGCGGTATGCCTCTTTTTGTCAGGCATCGGCAGGTAAACGCCTTTAGTCCTTCCCATCAAGCGCAACCCTCAACGTTCTGATGACGTCGGCCGCGTCGATAGGGCCCTTATTTCCTCCGGTGGAAGGTCGCCGGCGCGACCCGCCGCCACCTGCAGATCGATCACAACATCGTTCGCGCGGTTACCATTCAGAATTTCGACTGCTGTCGTTGGACGCAACCTCGCCTACTTTAAGAAACTGCGGTATATGGTGGCCGAACTGTCGGCCCCGGCTCTAGCAAGCGAAGAAGTGACCGAATACTCGGGTCTCAAACTCGAAGACTTCGTCCCGCTGCCTGTTTCCATGTCGGGAGAGACACTGACTTTACGAGCGCTGTCACAAATTGAACTTGGATGCAGCCATGGCTGCCCGACGGGAAATGGTCGAGTTCATTTAGTCCGCAAAGGCGATCGGGAACGCGGCGTAAGACCGACATGGGCGTTATGGTTACGAGCTCTATGCCTGGCATGGGGGCAAAGCGGCCAACCACGACTCCGCCTTTTGAGGGTTTGCGTTGTCGAGAGCGGCGCTACCGCCCCAAGGCTTGCGGCGGCAGTAACGTAAAACGTTCCCGTTCTGTGCTCGAATCATCGCGAAAGCATAAAGAATCGATCGGAACTGCGCTGCTGCTTTGGCCAGGGGCATTTCTGTCGGGTTAAGCGGTTAAGCGGTGCTCAGTTGTTTTTGATCTGCTCGACTGCAGCCGCTAGCAGCTCATCCATGATGCTGCGAATCTGAGTATCTGAGAGGATTACGCCGGCCGCATCGAAATCGGTTCTCACCTTTCGGAACACATCATCGTCCCCGGCCTCTTCGAAGTCTGCCTGAACCACGTCCTGCGCATAGGCGCCAGCATCCGTACCGGTCTTGCCAAGCTTTTCGGCGGCCCAGAGGCCGAGCAGCTTATTGCGACGGGCCATGGCCTTGAACTTGGTTTCCTCGTCCATCGCGAACTTCTTTTCGAAACCTTCCTGACGATCTCTTATGCTCACGGCTTAGCCTCCAGTTCCGGTATGATTTCCGACGTGCCCGATATCCGCCAGATCACGGGTTCCTCCAAACCGAGCATGGCGCGGTTGGACGATGCTCGCAAGTCCTGATTATGTCAGCCGGTGGACGCAAGCTCACGGCAATCCGGGTGGGGCGACAGCGAAGTCCTAGCGCCAGTCGTCGAGCACGAAGGCGTCGGCGCGACTGTAACCCGGCTCATTGGGCCTGTGCATTGTGACCCCTTGGATTTCAGTTCGAAAGCCACTCCCGACCAAGTGCCGGTACGCCTCATGGCGGGCCATGTTCACCCCGCCAGCAGCTTGGGCATCCCCTCTGCTACGGAAAGCGCCTCGCAGGCATGCAGCAAGCTATCGAAGGTCTCCCCAGCCGCCGATCCTGGGCGCACAGCGCCGAACTTGATGAAGTAAACACCGTCGCCTGCTTCGCTGCGTGGCCCATGGTGGCACACGGCAAAACCATCCAAGCCCGTACCCGCCATATCGCCGACCAGGACCGTCTCCCCAAGCTCCTGCGCCTCTACGGCCTGGATCTCCGCGCCCAGGTCGAGCCCGTCGTAAAGGGCGCCGGTCAGGTCACGGCAAGACTTCAGGCATTCCAGTCTCTGCTCCTCTGTCAGATCGGAATACCGCGACCAGAGCACCGGCTCGGTCTGGTTGTGACGGACCGGCGCCGACATGATGGCCGTGAGGAAACGCGCCCAGTAGCCGTACTTTTGGTACACAGTCCCACGTGCTTGGCGCTCTCGGCGAAGGTGAACAGGCCTGCATGCCGCGTGCCCGATGCATCGAAGCTCGCCGTGACGGCCTCGATGAGCCGCGGGCCGATGCCTCGGTCCCAAAGGTTGGGGCGGATCGTCAACGGTCCGAAGAAGCCGACGTTGCCCCAGCAGGTTGCGAAGTTGGAGCCCACCAGTTCACCTCCACCTCAGCGGCGAAGGCAGTGACATGGGGCGCCTGCCAGCGGCCACGTACGTAGTCGCGGTCGGACCAGAACGACGCAGGTTCAGGTGCTCCCAAGAAGGTGCCAAACGCCAGCAGGAAAATTCTTTCGGCTTCCGGCAGATCGGTTTCGGCCAGCGCGCGGATGGCTATGCTCGGTGCAGTCGTTCCCATATCGCGCCTCCTTGGTTAGGTATGCAGCGCCGATGCGCTGCCCAAGGGCGATGCGGTCGGGCTGTATTCTACTCTTCCCAGAGGAATAGTCACTTCGTGTCAACGCCGCCGCAGATTTCCCCAAAAAGTGCGGAAGTAAAATTCGCCATTTATACCGACGGGGTCGTCATGGTGAGATGGCCATTTTTCGGCGGATGCCCTTGGTTTCGGCGGCGGACTGAAGGCTGGCGGCGTGATCAGCGCCTTCGAGCGGAAATGCTCCGGCATGAGCTCGGCGTGCGGACGCAATCGATAGCTTGAACCCTCGATTTGCACGACGACGGCATGGTGCAGAAGCCTGTCGAGCAGCGCAGTGGTGACGACGGGGTCACCGAAGACATCGCCGCATTCGGCAAAGCCGTGATATGTGAGGATCATTGCGCCGCGGCGATGACTGGCAGATAGCCGATTTCGTCGACGATCAGCAGGCTTGGCCTGCAGGGGAAGCGGATGCGCTCCTGCAGTCTATCTTTTCGTTCGGCTAGTGAGAGCGTGGCGACCAGATCGGCAAGCGTCGTGAAGTAGACGCTCTTTCTGGCCTTGACCGCCTCGCCGTCGAGAGCGGTAGCCAAGTGGCTTTTGCCCGTTCCCGGTGGGCCGAGGAAATGGACAGCCTCACACCGCTCGATGAAGCCGAGCTGTGCGAGGGTGAAGATCCGATCCTTGTCGAGCGAGGGCTAGAAGGAGAAGTCGAAGCCGGCCAGCGTCTTAATCGTCGCAAGCCGTCCCATCCGCAGCGCGGTCTTGATAACGGCTATTCTCGCGCAAGGTCAGCTCCTCGGAGAGCAGGATGTCGATCGCTTCAGATGCGGAGAGTTCGAGGCGGTGAACAACATGATCGAGAGCCTCGAGCGCGCGGGGCATCTTGAGGCCGACGAGATCGTGGAGAATGCGATCGATCATTGAGGATGCGGTATCGAGGGCGGCACTCATGAGCGATTCTCCCGTGCCATGGCTTTGCCGACGGCGTCATAGAAGGCCAGCGATCGATGAGAGACTCTGTCGCCAGCGCCCTGAAGAACGACGCTGCCGTCAGTGGACGGCGGCCGTGAACGCTGGGAGGCTATGCTTCGACGGTGATCACCGCATCGGGCATTCGAAAGCCGCACTCCTCCGATGGCACCGCGAAAACTGCTTCAAACATTAAGGCTGCAGTGATTTCAGAGCGAGCATCATGGGGTCCGCGGTTCGATTCTCCTCAAGGCGAGGGATAGGAGTCGACCTCCCGGACTGGACGGCTTGTTGCCGCTTCCCAATCGTCTCAGTTGGGTAACCGGCGCGAGGTTCGGAAGGGCGGCTGCGGCGAGGGCCTCCACTCATGGCCCAGCGGGCCAAGGTCGGCCTTGGGGTTGACAGCGGCGGTACTTTTATGAGCTTTTGTATTGGGAATTCTCATTCTGTGCTCAGAAGATCGCATAATGTATCCACTGGAGCGACTTCGCCAGTAGGCTGGCAGGCCACCCCCGCTCTTACGACCTCGACGCAGGCCGGCCACATTCTTTGAATGCCAGAAATGCGTTCATGGCAAAGCAGCCGAAGCATCTTTTCCCTGCCTCGCGCGTTTCGCTGCACCAACGGGGGTTTGCATGCGTCTTTATCAATGCGATGTGAGCGGATTGCCGCTTTATTTCGACAACCATTTCAGCGTCGGCGCGAACAACGCACCGGTTGGATTCGTAGCGGACACCCTGACGCTGCATACCCTCACCAACGCTGGCGAAGGTCTTTGGCGGATCCCGTCGCGCCCAGACCGGCTTTGGAAGTTTTGCGCCAACGCGCCGATTGACGGTAGCAACTGGCTTGTAAATGCTGATGATCCAAACCCGCTGGCTATCCCCGCCCGCTACAACCGCATCATCCCAAGCACGGGCACGGCGCAAGGCCGCGAGCGATTCCACAAGATCGGAGCCGCCCAACGTCATCTCTTTTACTCCATCCTGCGTTTTGACATTCCCTGTCCCGATCGGGGCAGCGACCCCCACGGGGGTCTTGTCTTCGACTTCCTGGAAGACGCGATCGACGATCTTGGTCATTCGGTCCCGGCCATGACCGGACACGAGGATGGCCTCATCAGCATTCGCGCCGCTGAGGCGGACGATGCGGTGCGGGAGACGGTTCGCGTGTCGATGGGAGAGCCTTACCGCACACTGCTCGGCCACTTCAGGCATGAGATCGGTCACTTCTTCTTTCAGCAGCTTGTCGCAGGCACCGACATGCTTGCCGAAGCGCGGCAGCTGTTTGGCGACGAACGGGAAGACTACGACTCCGCCCTTCAGAAGCACCACGGCGAAGGTAGCTTTGTCGATTGGCGGCAGCGCTTCATCTCGGCTTACGCGAGCTGCCATCCGGCCGAGGATTTTGCGGAATGCTGGGCGCACTTCTTCCATATCGTCGATACGCTGGAATCGGCACGCGCTTTCGGTCTTTCGGTCGAGCCCTTCCGGCATCGCGATCTCGACGCCGAGGTAAAGTTCGACCCATACCGCGCCGAGAGCGCCCAGCAGTTGGTCGAAGCCTGGGTTCCGATCAGCTTGGCGTTGAACACGTTTCAGCGCTCGATGGGACAACGCGACATCTATCCCTTTGTCCTGGCGCCGCCCGTGATTGAGAAGCTGGATTTCATAAACAGGCTGATCAAAGCGGCACGGCAAGGCAGTCTTCGTCGGACGTCGCTAGCTGGATGAAAATGGGGCCGACGCCTCCAGCCTGTTCATGAAATATCTGCGTCGCGGCTCCGGGCCTGCGATATCGTAGTCGACGGTGGGCATCAAACTGAAATCCGGATCCGATGTCAGCCACCTCACCGAAGATGCGGTCGTGCTGAAGGACGGCATGGTGCTTCCAGCCGATCTCGTCGCTTATGCGACCGACTATGGATCGATGAACGGCTGGGCCGCCGACCTCATCTCCAAGGACGTCGCCGCCTCGGTCGGCAAGGTCTGGGGGACGGGCACTACTTCTTCGTCGACATCCTTCGTGAGGGAATTATCCTCTACGAACTTAGTCCAGACCGATGATGGGAAAACGGTGCCTTCTTTGTGGCGTTCGAGCAATGACCACGGTTCAGCACTTGTCTTTGTCAGAGCGGGCCGTTCCACCCCGGCACATCCAAATGTCAGACATAGGTGCATTTTCCATTTGCAAGACCTGGTCGCTGGCGAAGGGATCGAAATGCATGTGAGACTGTCTGGAAGCATTTGAGAGTTCAGTCGGTGAACTCGACGATGACCCCCGGCTTGACCATCTCCGCCAATTCCTCGGCGTCCCAGTTCGTCAGGCGGATGCATCCGTGCGACCCCGCCTTGTCGATCAGCGATGGTTCCGGCGTGCCGTGGATCCCGTAGGTCGGCTCCGTCAGGTCGATCCAGACGCTTCCGACGGGGCCATTCGGGCCTTTGGGCAGCGTCAGAGCCTTATTGTTGTTGCCCTGCTGGAAATTGATCTTGGGGTTGTATTCGTAGGGGGGCATGCGAGCGACCCCCTTGACCTTGTGGGTGCCGGAGGGCGAAGGCGATTCTTCGCTGCCGATGGTGGCGGGGTATACGGCCAGCAGCGAGCCGTCCTCGGCGAATGCCAGGACTTGCCCCGCTTGCCGGCGCGCCTCGATGCGTTTGACCTTGCCTTCCATCGCGGCACCGGGAATGGCCACCGACACCGTTTCGCCTGCGGCAAACGCGGTGCCCGGATTTAGCGCCTTCAGGAGGTCGATATCCATGTGAAAGCGTTCGGACAGCCTTTCCGCGACGCTCGTATAGCCGAGGTGCTCCATCCTGGCCTGCTCGGCATAGTCTTCGGGAATGCTCTCAACGAGGTCCTTGGCATCGTCATCGGAGATGACATAGGGCTCGATGACCGGCTTATCGGTCGGAAGCTTTTCGATGACCCTAGGGTCCAGCTTTCCGTCGACGGGAAGACCTTGCAGGGCCTCGAATCCGGCAATCGCTTTTGCGACGTTCTCGCCGTAATAGCCGTCGACCACTCCAGGCGACGAACCGGCGCGATCCAGAAGGACCTGGAGACGAATGATGGCCGGTTGCGGTCGAGGCGGGGCTTCGGGCGGTCGCTCCGGCGGAATGGAGTCGATCGACGCCTTGTTGATGGCGTCGGGCTGGAGTTCCTGGGCGCTGGCGGAGGCGCAGAGCGCCAATGTGAGGGATGCTGCGAACAAGGCGATTTTTTTCATGACCATCAAATGTACGACCACCGAACTTGTTCCGGCGGCTGCTTCCGCAGATTTGGTGAAAGAGGCAGAGCGAGGTGACCGCACCCCCACTCGAACTCCGCGCCATGCCCTTCGGCCCGGCTCCTCTTGCTTCCCGGCCTACGGCAGCGTGCCTCCAGGATGAGCCGCGGGTGCTTGAGCGGCGGGGCACATAGGATATGGAACGAGCGTTCCATTTCAAATTTGACGGAATAAATATTTGCTTTGACCGCGGTCGCGGATAACATCGCCTGAGAGGCTTTCTCGGACCGTTCTGCTGGCTTGCACAAGTCGGCGTCATAGCCACTCTTCCGGACTGCCATCATCGTCAACGGATACGACCAATGAGTGCATCCAAGACCTCTCCCTTCCCGCTGGCGGCCTGCGCGGAAATGCTCTGGCGCGACAAGCCGATCGAGTGGCGCGCCTCGCGCCTGAAAGAAATGGGTTTCGGTGTTGGCCTCTGGAACTGGCCGGAGCACGATCTCAATAAGCTGGAAGCGACCGGCGCGACCTTCACGATCATGAACGGCTATCTGACGGGCCGTCTGACGGACGACGACGGTGCAGCAGAACTCCTCAGAACGGCGCGCGAGACCGCGCAGGTTGGAAAGCGGCTTGGCGTTCAGCGGCTCAACCTGCATGGTACAGGTTTGGGAGACGGAGGCCTGCCTGTCCAGCCGATCGAAGTCGTCACCGGCGCGATGTGGCTGAGGGCCCGTGACACGCTCTGCCATATCGTGGATATGGCGGAAGAAGAGGGGGCCATCTTCACGCTCGAGAACCTCAACCTGCCGGTCGACCATCCGGGCGTGCCCTTCGGGCGCGCCGAAGAGACGCTGGCGCTGGTCTCAAGCGTCAATCATCCGCGGCTCCGCCTAAATCTCGATCTCTACCATGCCCAGATTGGCGAAGGGAACCTAATCGAACTCTGCCGCAAGTGTCTGCCTTGGATCGGCGAGATCCAGGTGGCTGATGTCCCCGGCCGCTGCGAACCCGGCACCGGTGAGGTCAACTGGAACGGTATCGCCAAGGCGCTGAATGCCATGGGCTATTCCGGCCCGATTGGCATGGAAGCCTGGGCCGCTGGCGATCCCGAAGCCGCGCTGGACGCATTTCGCGCCGCATTCACGATCTGACTGTTTATTACCCTGGCGGCGAAGAGGCTCATCGTCCGCTGACAGGGGCGGTTCCGGATCGAGTTCAGGCTATACGCTCTCCGGCGTGATAATCTCGAACGGAACGACGCGCTGCAGGATCGTCGTGCTGTTGCGCTGTTCCAGCGAGTCGACCATGGTCGCAATCAATTCGTCCGAGGTCCGCTCAAGCGGATGGCAGAGAGCGGCGGTGATGAGACCCTCGGTCAATCCCTTGCGGGTCTCGGGGCCGATGTCGCGGCAGACAATCCTGACCTTGCTTCGCTTTTCCTCCGGGGCTTCGCGCAGCGCGCGCAGAACCAGCATTAACGACAAAGATTGGGAAGGCGGTGCTGTTTCCCGACAACCGCTCGATCCGCGACCCCTACAAGCTCCTCCTGAAACTGCGCGAAAAGTTTCTCGCCCTCGGAGGCAGGATCGAGCAGGGCGAGGTCGTCGGCTTCGATAGTGGTGATCGCGTCAAAGCCGTCCGCCTGAAGGATGGCCGTTCGGTTTCTGCCTCTCGAGTCGTGCTCGCAGCCGGCGCCTATACCGGCAAGCTGGCGCGGCTTCTCGGCGAACCGGTCCCGCTCGAGACCGAGCGTGGCTACCACACCCAGATCATGGCGCCGGGATTCTCGATGCGCCATTCGATCATCTGGCCGGCGCGCGCCTTCATGGTGACGCCGACGGCCGGCGGCATTCGCGTTGGCGGCACGGTTGAGATGGCCGGTCTCGAGGCGGCGCCCGACTACCGGAGGGCGAAAGTGCTGGTCAAGCGCGCGCGAGGCGCTGCCGGATCTGCGGGCCGAGAAGGCGACGGAATGGATGGGCCACCGGCCGGCGCTTCCTGATACGGTGCCGATCATCGGTCCTTCCGCGAAACACCGAGGCACCTTCTACGCCACCGGCCACGGGCATCTGGGCCTCACTTATGCGGCGACGACCGGACGGCTGATCGCCGATCTCGTGACGGGCCCTGAGCCGCCGATCGATCTCAAACCATACCGCGTCGACCGGTTCTGACGGCGAGCGCGGGAAACAATGGAGCGAACAATGCGCAGCGAACTCTATATCGATGGAAAATGGACGGCCGCCGCGAACGGCAGGACGTTCGACGTCGTCAACCCGGCGACGGAGGAAGTGATCCACCAGATCGCCGCGGCAACGGCGGAAGACGTTGATCTCGCGGTGAAGGCGGCTCGCCGCGCCTTCGACCAGGACGGCTGGCCGAAGCTTTCGGGCGCACAAAGGGCAAAATACCTGCGCGCCATCGTCGCGGGCATCCGCACCCGGCAGGCGGAAATTCCCCGGCTCGAGGTGATCGACAACGGCAAGCCGTTTCCCGAAGCCGATTGGGATATCGCCGACGCGGCCGGCTGCTTCGACTTCTATGCCGGGCTCGCCGAACAGCTCGACAACAATCCGGAGGAGCCGATCGCGCTTTCCGACGCCCGGTTCACCTCCAAGGCGGTCAAGGAGCCGATCGGCGTCGCCGGCGCGATCATTCCCTGGAACTACCCGCTGCTGATGGCCGCCTGGAAGGTCGCGCCAGCGCTTGCCGCCGGCTGCACGGTGGTGCTGAAGCCGGCGGAGGTCACCTCGCTGACGGCGCTCGAACTGGCCGCGATCGCCGACGAAGTCGGGCTGCCGCCGGGCGTCCTCAACATCGTCACCGGCTCCGGCTCGATCGCCGGACAGGCGATCATCGACCACAGGCAAGTCGACAAGCTTGCCTTTACCGGCTCCGGGCCGGTCGGTTGGAAGATCATGGCGGCCGCCGCCCGCGACATCAAGCGCGTCAGCCTCGAACTCGGCGGCAAGTCGCCCTTCGTGGTCTTCGACGATGCCGATATCGACGAGGCGGTCGAATGGATCATGTTCGGCATCTTCTGGAACCAAGGGCAGGTCTGCTCCGCGACGTCGCGCGTCCTCGTGCAGGAGGGCATTTACGATCAGCTGCTGGCGCGGCTTGTCGAGGAAACGCAGAAGATCGGCGACGGTATCGAGGACGGCGTGCTGCTCGGGCCGCTGGTCTCCAAGCGCCAGCACGAGCAGGTCGTCGCGGCGATCGAGGCGGCGAAGGCCGCCGGTGCGATGGTCGCCTGCGGCGGCAAGCGGCCGGAAGGTTGCGACACGGGCTATTATCTCGAGCCGACGGTGCTGACCGACGTGCCGCTGGAGAGCGACGCCTGGCGTGAGGAGATTTTTGGGCCGGTCGTCTGCATTAAGCCGTTCGCGACCGAAGAGGAAGCGATCGAGCTTGCCAATGATTCCCGCTTCGGTCTCGCCGCGGTCGAAGGATGACGTCCGCGCCGAGCGCGTCGCGAGCGCCTTCCGTGCCGGCATCGTCTGGATCAACTGCTCGCAACCGACCTTCACCGAGGCGCCCTGGGGCGGCTACAAGGAGTCGGGCATCGGTCGCGAACTCGGCCGCTGGGGTCTTGAAAACTATCTTGAGACGAAGCAGATCACCCGCTTTGCCGCCGGCGAGAAGTGGGGCTGGTACATCAAATGATGGCCTGGGATCGCTCGCTTGATTTGCTCGAGGTCCATTGCCAGGGCGAGATCGGCAAGGTGATTGTCGGCGGCGCGCCGGAAATTCCCGGCGCGACCCTGCTCGACAAGATGAACCACATCAACCGGGTCGACGAGAGCCTTCGCCGATTCGTCACCTTCGAACCGCGCGCCAGCGTCGCCATGTCGGTCAACCTGCTCGTCACACCGACGCGGCCCGATGCGGATGCGGGCTTCATCGTGCTGCAGGCGGACCGCGCCCATCCGATGTCCGGCAGCAACTGCATCTGCGTCGTCACCGCCCTGCTTGAAAGCGGGCAGGTCGCGATGCGGGAGCCGGAAACGATCGTCCGCCTCGACACGCCCGTCGGGCTGATCGTCGCCCGCGCCACCTGCCGCGAAGGTCGCTGCCTGTCGGTCAGCCTTGATAACGTGCCGAGTTTCGCCGAGGCGCTGGATCGGGAGATCGAGGCGCCGCGCTGGGGCCGCATCAACGTCGATATCGCCTTCGGCGGCGTCTATTACGCGATCGTCGATGTCGATCAGGTCGGAAGCGCGATTGCGCCGGCCAATGCGCGCTATCTCGCCGAAGCGGGGATCGAGCTGAAATCGCTGATCTCCGAGCAGGTGGCGTTGAAGCATCCGACGCTCACCGGCGTCGACGAGATTGCCTATGTGATGTTTCGCGGGCGCGAGCCGGACGGTGCGGTGCGCACCTGCACGACGCTGAAGCCGGGCCGCGTCGATCGCTCCCCCTGCGGCACCGGCAGTTCGGCGAACCTTGCGACACTTTACGCGCGCGGCGAGGTCGCGGTGGGGGAGCGGCGGACTTCACGGTCCATCATCGGCGGCGAGTTCGTGGCGGAAGCAATCGGGATCACCGAGGTCGGCGGACGTCCCGCCGTGCTGCCGCGGATCACCGGACGCGGCTGGATCTACGGCCGCGAACAGCTCCGCATTTCGGACGAGGATCCATTCAGGAGCGGCTTTGCGCTCTCCGACAGCTGGGGTCCGCAGGTCGATCAGCTCGGTTGAGGAGGCTACAATGTCCATCCAGTCCCTATCGGGCCAGACCGTCCTCGTCACCGGCGCTTCCGGCGGCATCGGCGCGGCCATCGTCGAGCGCCTGGCGGAAGAGGGCGCCCGTTCGATCATCCACTACGGCCGCGACCGAGCGGGAGCGGAAGCGCTGCTGGCGCGTATTTCCGGCGAGGGGTGGATCGTTCAGCGGCCTATGGGGCATTCGACCTCTGGCGCCGGGCAGAAGAAGCGGCGGGCCGTATCCATGCGCTCGTCAACAATGCCGGGATCCGCACCGAGATTACGATCGACGCCGAGCCCGACGCGTGGCGGCAAGCCTGGCAGAAGGAGTTTCAGGTGAACTTCTTCGCCGCCGCCGATCTCTGCAAGCAGGCGCTTACGCATTTCAAGGCGCAGGGCGGCGGCCGGATCGTCAACATGGCGAGCCGCGCCGGCCAGCGCGGCTATGCGGCCGATGCCATGCCCTAGGGCGCAACGAAGGCGGCGCTCGTCAATCTCACGAAATCGATCGCCCGCAGCTTCGGTGCCGACGGCGTCGTGGCGCTGGCGATCGCGCCCGACTGGGTGCGGACGGAGATGGCCGAGGACTTCATCGCGAAGTTTGGCAAGCAGGCCGCCGTCGCCGACATACCGATCGGCGAGATGGCTGAGGCCGCCGAAATCGCCGAACTCGTCGCCTTCGCGCTCAGGCCGTCGCAGCGGTCGCTGAACGGCGCGACGCTCGACGTCAATGGCGGCAGTTACATTCGATAGGACTTGAGGAGCGAGAGATGCAAAGATTCGAAGGCCAGGTTGCGGTCGTTACCGGCGGAGGCCGCGGCATCGGTTCGGGCATAGCGCGGCGGCTCGCGGAGGAGGGGGCGCTGGTCGTCATCTCAGACGTGAACGGCGACGCGGCAGGCGCCGTTGCGGCCGAGATCGTGACAGCCGGGGGTTCTGCCATTGCGATCGCCGCCGACATTTCTCAGCGGGAACCGTGCTGCGCTCTGATTGCCGAAGCATTTGACCAGAAGAAGCGCATCGACATTCTCGTCAACAATGCAGGAATCAACCGGCGGGGCAACCTCCTGTCGCTGAGCGACGACGAATGGCACGCGAGCTTCGCGGTCAATCTCGATTCAATGTTCTATCTTTGCCGCGCTGCGATCCCGCACATGATCGAGGCGGGCGGCGGCGTCATCGTCAACACCGCCTCGCAATGGGGTCTCCATCCGGCGCCGAACCACATCGCCTATAACACCTCCAAGGCTGCGGTCGCCGCCTTCACCCAGAACCTCGCCCGCGACTACGCGCCACACAAGATACGCGTCAACGCCGTCTGCCCCGGCGAAATCCATACGCCGATGCTGGAGGCGGGGGGTGAAGCGGTCGGGACGGACGATCGCCGATCTCGACAAGCTTGTTCCCTTCGGCCGGATCGGAAAGCCGAAGGAGGTCGCCGCCCTGTCGCCTTCCTTGCCTCCGACGAAGCCGCCTTCATGTGCGGTTCGCTCGTCGAGATCACCGGTGCACAGGCGGTCGCTTAGCATTGTGCATTTAGGTGGAGTCACCCGACACAACATTCGGTAAAACGGACAGGTAGAGGGGTCGCCGAGCGAGATCACGCGGCGGCCGCTGATGCCAAATGGGCTTCTCCAAGCCAACCATCACGACATGATCAATCCGCCGTCGACGTTGATCGTCTGTCCGGTGATGTAAGCCGCATCCTCAGAAGCCAGGAAGGCAACGAGGGCGCCGACTTCGGCAGGCGTTCCCGCCCGGCCCATGGGAATGCCCTCGACCCATTCGGCCATGAGTTCGCCCGGGCCGTATTCGCCGAGCATCTGGCCCCAGACCCTGTCATTGTAGTCCCACATCTCCGTGTGGATGATGCCGGGGCAGATGGCGTTCACGGTAATGCCTTCGCGGGCGAGTTCCTTGGCAAGGCTCTGCGTCAGGCCGACGACGCCGAATTTCGAGGCGGCGTAATGCGGGGTGTAGATGAAGCCCTGCCGCGCCTGGCCGGAGGCTGTGTTGATCAGGCGACCCTTGGTGCCGCTGGCGCGGAAGCGGCGGATCGCCTCCTGGCAGCACAGGAAGACGCCCTTGGTGTTTACGTCGAGGTTCAGGTCCCATTCGCGTTCGGTCAGGTCCTCGACCTTGGCGATGGTGATGACGCCCGCATTCTGCACCGATACGGAAATGGCGCCGAGCTTCGCTTCGGCCGCCGCGTAGGCGTCCTGGACGGCGCGGGCGTCGGTCACGTCCAGTACGATGCCGATCACCTCTGCGCCGGTTTCCTCGGCGAGCGCCTCGGCGGCCACGGCCATGTCCTTCTCGATCGCGGCGATGGCGATTTTGGCCCCCTCATCGGCAAAGCGCTTGGCGATGCCGCGGCCGATCCCCTTGTTGCCTCCGGTGACGAAAACCGTCTGGCCCGCAAAACGTCTCATGGTCTTTCCTCCATAATGCGCGAGCTGCCAAAGGCTGATCTCGGATAGGATCAGGCCGTGAGCCGAGCCGCAGTGAACTTGTCGGTTACAAGCACATCGATGACGCCGAGTTTTAGGGCGCCGGCGATGGCCTGCGTTTTCGATTCTCCGCCTGCCAGCGCCATGACGCGGTCGGCTTTCCTGAGGTCTTCAAGCGAAATGCCGATGACGCGGTCATTGAGCGGCGTTTCGACCGGCTTTCCCTCCCTGTCGTAGAACCGGTAGGAGATCTCGCCGACGGCGCCGGCCTCGTGCAGCATCGCCATTTCCTGGCGGGAGAAGGTGTTACCGGAGCGGGCGAGGAGCTCGGACGGCTCCACCGCACCGATGCCGACGATCGCCAGGCTGAGGCGGCCGAAGAGGTCCATCGTCTCGCGCACGACCGGATCGGCGAGCATGACGAGCTTTGCCTCGCGCGACGAGGTGATGCCCTGGACGAGAAGCAGCCGCGGCTCGCCGCCGGTGAGCCGCGCGAGGCGCGCCGTCAGCTGCGTGGCGTGGGTTTGGACCGACGCGTCCCCCATGCCACCAAGGATCTGCACGATGTATTTGGCCTTGGCGGTCTTGAGCGGGTGGATGTTGTCCACCATGCGCAGGATCGTCTGGCTCCAGCTCGAGACGCCGATGATCTCGTCCTGCTGCAGGGTGACCTCGAAGAAATGGGCGGCCGCCTCGCCGATGCGCGCCATGATCGCGCCGTCCCTGTCCTCGGAACAGTCGATGACGATCGCCTCCGTCAGGCCGTAGCGGTCGCGCAGCGCGGTTTCGAGATCGGCGAAGGTGCCCGGCGGCGGAATAACCGTGGTCCGGACGATGTCTTCCTGCTCGGCCCGCTTCAGCATGCGCGACACGGTCGCCTGCGACATGCGCATGACCTCGGCGATCTCTGCCTGCCGCTTGCCTTCGATATGATACATCTGAGCAACTCGGGCGATCAGTCGCAGCTCGTTGAGCCGTCCCATGGAATCCTCCAGGCGTGAATTTTTATTCACTCATAGTGGAAGGGCCCGGAACGGTCGAGCGGTAGATTGCGTCCTGCCAAACCCGGAGGCGATCTGTGGCGTCGGAAACACGCGGCGAGATGGGATCACCGCCACGTGGCAGGGCGGTAATGGCGGCAAGATCGGGCCAGACGCCCAGCGAAAGCCCCGCCAGATAGGCGGCGCCGAGGGCGGAGGCCTCCGGCGCGTCGCATTGGGTGACGGCGTGGTTCAGCGTGTCGGCGACGCACTGCATCAAAAAGGTGTTCTTGCTCGGCCCACCATCCGCATAGAGGCGGCCGAGCGGTGTCGGCGACTGCGCTGACATGGCCTTGAAGACGTCATGGACCTGAAAGGCCATCGAATCGGTCACTGCGCGGGCCATCTGGGCGCGTGTGGTGTTGAAGGTAATGCCGGAAAACAGCGCCCGCGCATCGGACTGCCAGTAGGGCGCGCCGAGGCCTACAAAGGCCGGCACGAAGCCGGGTCCGCGTGGCTCGGCGGTTGCGGCAAGGTCGGTCAGGGCCTGAACGTCGGGCAGGCCGAGCATCTCGACCATCCACGGCAGCGCTGCGGCTGAGACGAGAATATTGCCCTCGAAGGCATAGGTCGGCTGGCCGTCGATCGACCAGGCGATCGTCGTCGTGATGCCCTGCTCGGGCGCGATGAAGCGGGGCAGCGTCGTCATCACGGACGAGCCGGTTCCGAAGGTCACCTTGCCGTCGCCGGGATTGAAGGCGCCGTGTCCGAAGAGCGCCGCATGGCTGTCGCCGATCGCCGCGGCGATCGGGATGCCGTCCCTGAGGCCCGGCACGTTTTGGGTCACGCCGAAGCGCGACGCGCTGTCTCGCACTTCGGGCAAGGCGGATTTCGGCACGCCGAACAGTTCGCAGAGCTCGTCGCTCCAGGCCTGCCGGTTGAGGTCGTAAAGCTGACTGCGGGCGGCATTCGAAGCGTCGCAGGCATGGACCGCGCCATCGGTGAAGCAATGGATCAGCCAGGCGTCGATCGTCCCGAGCCGCACTTCGTGTCCTGCAGACACGCGGTCCAGCAGCCACTTCATCTTCGGGCCGGGGAACATCGGGTCGATGGGCAGGCCGGTGAGCGCCTGCACGCGGGGCGCGTGGCCGGCTGCGACCAATTCGGCGCAGGCCGGTGCGCTGCGGCGGCACTGCCAGCTCACCACCGGCCCGAGCGGCCTGCCCGTTGCTGCATCCCAGATGGTGACGGACTCGCGCTGGTTGGAAATCGCGATACCGAGGATGTCGACGTCAGGACCGGTCTGCAGGCAGGCGGCAATCGCCTCCTTGACCGATTCCCAGATGCGCATTGGGCTCTGCTCCACCCAGCCGGGCTGCGGATGTTCGATGCCGACCAGAGACGAGCCGCGCGACAGGATTTCGCCGGCCGTGGAGACAAGCACGGCCTTGGAATTCGTGGTGCCCTGGTCGATGGCGAGGATGGCGGTCGTCATGGCAACTCCGGCAGGCGTGAATTGGGGGCGCGGCGATGGGGAGGGTTTGCCGCGCCCGGCACGGACTCTAGACGCGCAGTATCAAACGCGGGAAGACTTCCGTGCAATCAAAGCGATGGCCGCCTCAGTGATGGCGGCAGGCGACATGCCGAATTCGTCGAGCAGGAACTCGGCCGAGCCGGTCGGGGCGAAGATGCCCGGAACGCCGAGGATCCTCATCGGCACGGGAGCTTCGGCCACGACGACTTCGGCGATGGCCGAGCCGAGGCCCCCGAAGGTGGAATGCTCTTCCGCGGTCAGGATCGCCCCGGTTTCGCGGGCGGCGGCCACCACGGCCTCGACGTCGATCGGGCGGACCGTCGCCATGTTCAGCACCCGGGCCTCGATCCCCCGTTCGGCGAGGAGGTCGGCCGCCTTCAGCATGCGGTGGGTCAGCGTGCCGTTGGCGATCAGCGTGATGGCGTCGCCGTCACGCAGCAGGTTGGCCTTTCCAAGCTCAAATCTGTGTCCGGCCGGCAGCAGGTCCGGAACCCCGACGCGCGACAGGCGAAGGAACACCGGCCCCTTGTAATGGGCCGCCCATTCCACCGCCGCGGCGGTTTCGATCGAGTCACAGGGCGCAATCACCGGCAAGTTGGGCAGCACCCGCGTCCAGGCGAAGTCCTCGATCGAATGGTGCGTGGGCCCAAGCTCGCCATAGGCCATGCCGGAGGAAATGCCGATGAGCTTCACATTGGCGTTGGAATAGGCGATGTCGGCCTTGATTTGCTCCAGCGACCGGCCGGTCAGGAAGCAGGAGGCGCCGCAGACGAAGGGCAGCAGACCGCCATTGGCAAGACCGGCGCCCACGCCCACCATGTTCTGCTCGGCAATGCCGACATTGACCAGCCGTTCCGGCCATTTGGACTTGAACCCGTTGAGCTTCGACGAGCCGACGGAGTCGTTGCAGACCGCCACGAGCTTGGGGTTGTCCGCGCCGAGGCGCTCCAGCACCGCAACGAAGGCGTCACGGCAATCGTGCAGTTTGGGAGAGGTGATCACGTCTTTCATCACAGGGTCTCCGAAAGCTCGGCCAGGGCGACCCGATATTGCTCGGCATTCGGCACCTTATGGTGCCAGTCGACCTTGTCCTGCATGAAGGAAATGCCGTGGCCCTTGTTGGTATGGGCGACGATTGCGTGCGGCCGGTTGCCGCGGCGCTCCAGTGCCGGAACGATTTCGTCCATGGCGTTGCCGTTGATCTCGGTGACGTCCCAGCTGAAGGCTTCGAGCTTGGCGGGGAAGGGGGCGAGATTGTTGGTCTCCTTCAGCGTGGCGCCCTGCTGGAAGCGGTTGTGGTCGATGATCAGCGTCAGATTGTCGAGGCCGAACTGCGCCGCGGCGGCGATCGCCTCCCAGTTCGATCCCTCCTGCATCTCGCCATCGCCGGTCAGGACATAGGTGTGATACTCGGCGCCGGTCAGCTTGGCGGCCTTGGCCATGCCGACGGCGACCGGCAGGCCGTGGCCGAGCGGCCCGGTATTGGTCTCGACGCCCGGGACCTTGGTGCAGTTCGGGTGCCCGTTCAGCCGTGAATGCGACTTCAGGAAGGTGCCGATCTCTTCTTCGGGCAGGAAGCCGCGCTTGGCGAGCGTCAC
This sequence comes from Sinorhizobium fredii, assembly GCF_002944405.1. Classification (NCBI taxonomy): domain Bacteria; kingdom Pseudomonadati; phylum Pseudomonadota; class Alphaproteobacteria; order Hyphomicrobiales; family Rhizobiaceae; genus Ensifer; species Ensifer fredii. The sequence continues at coordinate 369,066 of NZ_CP024310.1, forward strand.
ATAGAGGGCGAGCGCCACATGGCCTTTGGACAGCACGAAACGGTCGCGGCCCGGATGCTTCGGCTGGTCGGGCCAGACGCGCAGCACGCGGAAATAGAGCGCCGTCAGAATGTCGATAGCGGACATTTCCCCGCCGATATGGCCGGCGCCAGCTTCGAAAACCGCCTGCAGATCGCGAAGTCGGATCTGTCGAGCGATGCGGTCGAGATCGTTCGGCTGCATGTATTCCTCGCGCTGAATAAATATACAATCATATATATAATTGCACGCTACCCCCGCATGTCAAGGGCCAGACGCAGGAAAAGCTATGCAGAACGAGGTTGACAGGACGCAGACCGATCATGTACGAATTTACACACAGCAATGAATAATTATGCCTAGATACACGTGAGGAAGCCGGGTAGCGAGAGGAGGGCGCCATGCTTGCGACAGCGACGGAGCGGCAAGGGTTCGCGGGCGGGATTTTTGCGTCGATGCGAGGGGCCACAGGTCCGCTGATCGGCCTCATCGTCCTGTGCCTGTTTCTCACCTTCGCCAGCGACAAGTTCCTTTCGATCAGGAACTTCCTGAACGTGCTCGATCAGATCACGGTGCTCGGCATCATGGCCGTCGGCATGACGATGGTCATCCTGATCGGCGGCATCGACCTCGCCGTCGGTTCTGTCATGGCGCTGGCAATGATGGTGCTTGGCTATCTGAACGTCGTTGCCGGCGTGCCGATGTGGATCGCCATTCCGCTCGCCCTGCTGGTCGCCTCGCTGAACGGCCTGATCGCCGGGCTTCTCATAACGCGCTTCAACGTGCCGGCATTCATCGCGACGCTTGCCATGATGTCGATCGCCCGCGGCCTGGCCAACATGATCACCGACGGCCAGCAGATCATCGGTTTTCCGACTTGGTTCAACATCATGGCCATCGTGCGCTTCGGCGGCTTCCTGACATTGACGGTCGCGGTCATGCTGGTGGTCTTCGTCGTCGGCCTCCTTTACCAGCGCTATCGCCATGGCGGGCGCGTCCTCTACGCCATCGGCGGCAACGCAGAGGTGGCGCGGCTTGCCGGCATCAACGTCCAGCGGGCGACCGTGCTTGTCTATGTGGTCTGCAGCTTCCTGGCGGGATTGTCGGGCATGGTGCTGGCGGCGCGGCTCGACTCGGTCCAGCCCTCGTCCGGTGTCTCCTACGAGCTCGACGCCATTGCGGCAGTCGTCATCGGCGGCACGTCGCTCTCCGGCGGAACGGGCGGCATCGGCGGCACCATAATCGGCGTGCTGATCATCGGAATCCTGCGCAACGGCCTCAACCTGCTGAGCGTATCGCCGTTCATGCAGCAGGTGATCATCGGCGGCGTCATCGTGCTGGCCGTCACCGCCGAGACTTATCGCAAGCGGAAATAGCCACTGTTCACCCCGCTTGCGGAAATGCCTGCGGGGAAGCGAAAACGGTCAGCAATGGTGCGGGCCGGCAAAAGGGAGGTGGAATCCTGTGAAGTCAGGAAATCCACAGAGCAACTCGGAGGAGAACCCCATGAAACTGTCCAACCTGCTGCTGGCGGCAACCACCGCTGCGGTCCTGATGTCCCCGCTCGGTGCATCGGCCGCGGAAGTCAAGAAGATCGGCCTCGCCGTGCCGAACCTTCAGGCGGACTTCTTCAACCAGATCAAGCTCGGCGTCGAAAAATACGCGAAGGAAAAGGGTATCGACGTCGTGGTGGTCGACGCGAAGAACGATACCGCCACCCAGGTCAACCAGGTCCAGGACCTTATGACGCAGGACATCAACGCGTTCATCTATATTCCGGCCGGTGCAGCCGCGGCCGCCGTGCCGACCCGCCTTGCCCGTGAAGCCGGCATTCCGGTGATCAACGTCGACCGTGTTCCGGATGGCGCGCCGGGCGATACCTTCATCGCCGGCGAAAGCGTCGAATCCGCCTATGCCGTCTGCAAGCACATCATCGAAAAGGCCGGCGGCTCGGGCAAGATGGCGATCATCCATGGCCAGAAGGGCACGACGCCGGAAGTCGATCGCTTCACGGGCTGCAAGCGCGCCATCGACGAGGCTCCGGGCGTGGAACTCGTCGCCCAGCAATGGAGCAACATGTGGTCCGCGGACGAAGGCTTCTCGATCGCCCAGAACATGCTGCAGGCAAACCCTGACCTCAAGATCATCTTCGGCCAGGCGGACGGTCTGGCGATGGGTGCGGCGAAAGCCGTAGACGTTGCCAACCTCTCTGACAAGGTGATCATCGGCGGCTATGACGGCGACTTTTCGGCGCTCGAATATCTCGCCAAGTGCAAGGGGCCGTTCGTCGCCACGGCGACGCAGAGCACCCAGAAGATGGGCGTCCTCGCGGTTGAATCGGCACTTGCCGTGGCCGCCGGCCAGAAGGTCGAAGAGCGCCAGACTCCGAATGCCGTGCTGACGACCTGCGAGAATGCTCCGGAGTTCGTGAAGAGCCATCCATAAATTGTCTCGATGCCCGAAAGGCAGCGCCATGACCACCCAGTCTCCCATCCTCTCGCTCCGTGGGATCCAGAAGTCCTACGGACCGATCAGGGTCCTGCACGGTGTCGACCTCGACATCTATCCGGGTGAGGTCGTGGCGCTGCTTGGCGAAAACGGTGCCGGGAAATCGACCCTGTCGAACATCATTTCCGGCACCGTGCAGCCGTCCGCCGGGGAAATGACCTGGCTTGGGGCAGTCTATGCGCCCGCCAATCCCCGTGCCGCGATGGACGAGGGGGTCGGCATGATCCATCAGGAGCTGAAACTGCTCCCGAAGCTCTCGATCGCCGAGAATGTCTTTGTCGGTCGCTATCCGATGAAGGCGGGCCGGGTCGACCGCAGGGCGATGGAGGAACGGGCGCGCAGCGGCCTCAAGCGGCTGGGTCTAGACATATCGCCCGACCGCCTCGTCGAAGGGCTCTCGACCGGCAAGCAGCAGCTCATCGAAATCGCCAAGGCGCTGACGCTCAATGCCCGCCTGCTGATCCTGGACGAGCCGACCGCGGCGCTCGGCGGCGAGGAAACCCAACTCCTCTTCCAGCAGATCGAACGGCTGAAGGCGGACGGGGTGGGCATCATCTACATCTCGCACCGTCTCGAGGAAATCCGCCAGATCGCCGACCGCGTCGTCGTCATGCGCGATGGCGCCAAGGTCAAGGAATTCGACAGCGGCGACGTGCCGATCCGCACCATCGTCGAGGCCATGGTCGGGCGCTCGCTCGAGCGCATGTTCCCGGCCCTGCCAGCGCCTCGGGAAGAGGTGACGCTTGAGGTCCGCGATCTCACCTCGCCGACGAATGCATTCCGCAATATCAGCTTTTCAGTCCGGAAGGGCGAGGTCTTCGGCATCGCCGGCCTGATGGGCGCCGGCCGCACCGAACTCGTGCGCGCCATCACCGGCGCCGATCCGATTTCCGGTGGCGAGATTCTGTTGAATGGCAATGCCGTCACGCCGCGCTCGCCAATCGACGCGATTCGCAGCGGGATGGTTCTCGTGCCGGAGGACCGCAAGCTCCAAGGTGTCGTGCTCGATCATTCGATCGCGGAGAACATCGGCTATGCCAATCTCGGCGCAATTGCCCGCAACGGCTGGGTTTCCTCCCGGCGTCTGCAACAGTTCGCCGACGAGTGCATCAGGAGGTTCGGCGTGAAAGGCCGCGGCCACCAGAACGCCGGCGAGCTTTCCGGCGGCAACCAGCAGAAGGTGGTGCTCGCCAAGTGGCTGGCGCGAAAGCCGCAGGTCGTTGTGCTCGACGAACCGACGCGCGGCATCGACGTCGGCGCCCGCTCGTCGATCTACGACCTCATCATGGATCTCGCCCGCCAGGGGGTCGCGGTGATCGTGGTCAGTTCCGATCTCGAGGAGGTGCTCGGCGTCTCCAACCGGATCATGGTCATGGCCCAGGGCAGACAGACCGGCATCCTTGATCGCGAGGACGCAAACGACGTCTCGGTCATGGAACTCGCGACGATTTGAACAAGGAAGAAATTCATGTCTGAAATCACGCTCAACGCGCCGAAACTGTTCGATCTCTCCGGCAACGTCGCCTTCGTGACGGGGGCGGGCAGCGGCATCGGGCAACGCATCGCCATGGGGCTGGCGCAGTGCGGCGCCGACGTTGCGCTGCTCGATCGCCGCACCGACGATGGACTGGCGAAGACCGCGGAATTCATCGCCGGCACCGGGCGCCGCAGCATCCGCATCGCCGCCGACGTGACCAATGGCGCGGCGCTCAACGAGGCGGTCGCCCGCACCGAAGCGGAACTCGGCCCGCTTGCCCTTGCCGTGAACGCGGCCGGCATCGCCAATGCCAATCCGGCCGAGGAGATGGAGGAAAGCCAATTCCAGACGATGATGGACATCAACCTGAAGGGCGTTTTCCTGTCCTGCCAGGCGGAAGCCCGCGCCATGCTGAAGAACGGCCGCGGCTCGATCGTCAACATCGCCTCGATGTCCGGCGTGATCGTCAACCGCGGCCTCAGCCAGTGCCACTACAATGCCTCGAAGGCCGGCGTCATTCATATGACGAAGTCGATGGCGATGGAATGGGTGGGCCGCGGCGTCCGCGTCAACACGATCAGTCCCGGCTACACGGCCACACCGATGAACACCCGGCCGGAAATGGTGCATCAGACCAAGCTGTTCGAGGAGCAGACCCCGATGCAGCGCATGGCGACGGTGGACGAGATGGTCGGGCCTGCCGTCTTCCTTCTTTCGAATGCGGCAAGCTTCGTGACCGGCGTCGACCTCCTGGTCGATGGCGGCTTCTGCTGCTGGTAAATATCACGGGGCCAGCCTGAGCTGGCCTCTTGCTTTTTGCCGGTGAAATTCCTTATCTACGCTTGTTCTCAGGGCGGGGTGAAAATCCCCACCGGCGGTATCCGGAGCGATCCGGGAGCCCGCGAGCGCTCCCGCCGATGCGGAAGGTCAGCAGACCCGGTGAGAGGCCGGGGCCGACGGTTACAGTCCGGATGGAAGAGGACAATGTCAGCAAACCGCTCCTTGTCGAGCGGCGCGGACTTGTTCGCCCAAGGGATGAATAGCGGCCGAAACGCCGCAGTTTGATGCCGAAGCTGGCTACCCTTGAAAGGCAATGGAATGGCAATCTCGAAAATTGAAGACGCAGTCGTGGCCCTGGCGCTGGGCGGCATGGTCGTCGTCGTTGACGACGAGGACCGGGAGAATGAGGGCGACATCATCGTCGCCTCGGACGCGGTGACGCCCGAAACGATCGCTTTCATGATGAAGCACGCCCGCGGGCTGATCTGCGTCGCGATGGAAGGAGAGCGTCTCGATGCGCTCGATATCCCGCTCATGGTTCCGCAGAACACCGAGCTCCATAAGACCGCATTCACGGTCTCCGTCGATTACCTGCCCGCGACCACCACCGGCATTTCCGCAGCCGATCGCGCCGCGACCGTCCAGGCGCTGATGGATCCCGACGCGCGTCCGGCGGACTTCGCCCGGCCGGGGCATGTCTTCCCCCTGCGGGCGCATCCGAACGGCGTGCGCGGACGGCCCGGACACACGGAGGCGGCGGTGGAACTGGCACGCCTTGCCGGCAAGTCCGCATCGGGTGTCATTTGCGAAGTTGCCAATGACGACGGAACGATGGCCCGGCTTCCGGAGCTCGTGGTGTTCGCTGAAACGCACCGGCTTCCGCTGATCACCATCAGAGACCTGATCGCATTCGTCGAGCAGCCGGCCGGCGCGGCACGGGCCGCGTAACCTCATCAGGCTGCCTGAAAACAGGCGGCCATTCGCTTCGGCTCGTCGAGCTCACTCGGGCAGACCGGCCAGCCGCAGCCCATCCGCGAACCGCGCCAGATCTTCGGGTCGATGGATCGGGAGCCAGTCCTTGAGGTTGGAGAGGCGCAAGGACGGATCGAGCGTGCGCAGGCGCTGCATCGCATGCCCTGCTTCGTCGATGCGCCCGGCGAGCGCATGGCTTGCCGCCGCCAGGGCGGCTGCCGGAAGCAAGCTGGGCAGGTTCCCGAGCGCCTTTTCTGCCCAGGCCGAGGCGGGATCGAAGCGCCCGGCGAAGAAATTTGCCAGCGCCATGCCGACCTGCATGCGGAACATTTCCGGATCCAGCGGACTGAGGCGAACGGCATGCGTCAAGTGTTCTGTTGCAGCGTCCGTTTCGCCGCGAAGCGCGCGGAGCGCACCGCCGAGATACCAGGCGGGAGCGAGATTGGGATTGAGCAGGACGGCCCGGTCGATGAGCGCGATACCGCCGTCGAGGTCGCCGGTGAGATGGGCGAGCGCATGTCCGCCTCTCGTCAACGCCACCGCATCGTCGCGGCCGAGTTGGACGGCGAGCCGCGCTAGGCGGGCGCCCTCGGCGATCTCGCCCGGAGGATCGATCATCCAACCGTTCAACTTTCGCCAGAAATGGCACCAGGCGGCCATGCTGTAGGCGGACGCGAATTCCGCATCAAGCTCGGCCGCCTTGTAGAACAAGGGTAGCGCCGCCTCGATGGCCTCCCGGGTTCCGCTGTGCAGCTTCGCCATGCCGCGCAGGTAATAGTCATAGGCGTCCAGGCTTTCCGTCGGCTTGCGCTTGGCGCGCTCGATCTCCGCCCGTTCGAGCTGCGGCGCGATCGCCCCGACGACGCTTTCGGCTATCTGATCCTGCAATTCGAAGATGTCGTCGAGCGTGCCTTCGAAGCGCTCCGCCCAGAGATGCGTCCCGCTCGTGGCGTCGATGAGCTGCCCGGTGATGCGCACCTTGTTGCCGGATTTGCGCACGCTGCCTTCGAGCACGTAGCGCACGCCAAGCTCTTCGCCGACGTCTCTCGTATCCACCGTCCGGCCCTTGTAGGTGAAGCTCGAATTGCGCGCGATGACGAACAGCCAGCGGATGCGCGACAGGGCGGCTATGATGTCCTCCACCACGCCGTCGGCGAAATAGTCCTGCTCCGGGTCGCCGCTGAGATTCTGGAAGGGCAGGACGGTGATCGAGGGCTTGTCCGGGAGGACGAGCGCGGAAGGAGGCTCCCCCGTTTCGCTTGGCGAGTGTCCGACGATGCCCGGTCCGTCGGGGTGGCTCGGTTTTGCGATCTCGCCGGTCTCGATCACCCCTATGAAGCGGAAGCCCTTGCGGGCGACGGTGCGGACCAGGCGCTGCTCTTCACCGTTGTCGCCGATTGCCTTGCGCACCGCGTTGATGTGGCTGGTGATCGTCGATTCCGAGACGATCCGGCCGCTCCATACCGCCTGAAGCAGATCGTCCTTGCTGACGACGCGGTCGCGGTTCCTGACGAGATGCAGCAGCAGGTCGAAGACCTGCGGCCCGACGGTCACCACTTCCGAGCGCAGGGTAAGCTCCCGGCGCTCGGGGTCGAGCACGTAGTCTCCAAACACGAATTGCACGTCGGCATCCCTCGACCGAGCGGCTCGGCTTGCCAGCCGGAGCAGCGGCGACACTTCTGTCCATTGATAGCACGGCTCGCCGTAACGCGCTCGCACCTCTGCCGCAAGATGACCGACAACCCGCTTGGACGGATAACCAAGCTTTCCTCAAGGTCAATTCAAGCCCGCGGCAAGGACTCCCGGCAAGCTTGCAGGCACTCTCCCCCCCGGATCGACGGCAAAGATGCGGTCGGCAGAAACGGAGAGAGCCATGAAGATCGTCGTCATCGGAGGCACCGGCCTCATCGGATCGAAACTCGTGAAGAACTTGACGGAGCGCGGCCATGAGGTGCTCGCAGCCGCCCCCAACACCGGCGTCAACACCATCACCCGCGAGGGCCTGGCCGAAGCGCTGGACGGGGCGGAGATCGTCGTCGACGTCGCCAACGCGCCGGTTTGGGAAGACAAGGCAGTCCTCGAATTCTTCGAGACGTCAGGCCGCAACCTCCTGGCCGCGGAAGCTGCCGCCGGCGTCCGCCACCATGTGGCCCTCTCGATCGTCGGCAGCGAACGGCTTCCCGACAACGGCTATTTCCGGGCGAAGGTCGCGCAGGAAAACCTCATCAAGGCGTCCGGCATTCCCTACACCATCCTGCGCGCCACGCAGTTCTTCGAGTTCGTCGGCGGCATTGCCCAGGCGGGCACGGTCGGTGACGAGATTCGCCTGTCGCCGGCGCTGTTCCAGCCCATGGCCTCCGACGATGTCGCGGCGGCGCTCACCGATGTCGCGCTTGCGCCGCCGGTCAAGGGCACCGTTGAAGTGGCCGGTCCGGAGGCGATCCCGCTCGACGAGGGGGTCAGGCGCTTCCTCAAGGCAACCAGGGACGCGCGCAAGGTCGTACCGGACGTGCACGCGCGCTACTTCGGCTCCGTCCTCGACGATCAATCGCTGACCCCCGGCAGCAATGCACGCATCGGCGCAATCCGGTTCGAGGATTGGCTCGCCCGGCAAGCCGCCCACTGAACCTCCGGCGGGCCGCCAAGACGAATGCGGCCCGCTCGGCCCTGACCTTTTGACAGTTATCCTCGAAGGAGAAATGCCATGCTTGCACGATTTCTCTCGGCCGCTGCCTTCGCAGCGCTTTCGATCACCGCAGCTTCGGCCGCCGACAGCCCGGCGGGCAAGGTAACCGTCGTCTTCGACCACGCGCTTCCCAACGTCCCCGGCAAGAGCATGAAGGGCGTTCTCGTCGAATACGGGCCGGGCGGCGCGTCGCCGGCCCACACCCATCCGAAATCCGCCTTCATCTATGCAACCGTGCTTGAGGGCGCGATCCGCAGCAGCGTCAACGGCTCGCCGGAAAAGGTCTACAGAGCCGGCGAGAACTTCTACGAAGAACCGGGCTCGCATCACCAGGTAAGCGCGAATGCCAGCGATACGGAGCCTGCACGGCTGCTGGCGGTGTTTGTCGTCGATACCGCCGAAACGGAGCTGACCACGCCCATCGGACAATAACCAACGTCGCTCGATGCCCGCAGTCCCGGGAGGCGATCGCCGCCAGGGCTGCTTCCCGGGTCATCGGCATCCAACAGGAACTGAGAAAATGGATACGCTCGAGGACAAGATCGCCATCGTCACCGGCAGGAGCCCTGCGAAAAATGTCGTCGTGGCGCAATCCAAAAAGAAGAAGATCGCCGGCTTGGCTCTGTGCGTCGGCGCCGTCGCCGTCATGGCCGGCGGTTGGGCCTGGGCCAGTTCGGGCGGCGCAGCGTCGACCGACAATGCCTATGTCCGCGGCGACGTGACGTCGCTCGCGCCGAAGGTTGCGGGTTACGTCACGGCCGTGGCGGTTCAGGACAACCAGACCGTCCGAGCGGGTGACGTCCTGTTCCGGATCGACGATCGGGACTACCGTGCACGGCTTCAACAGGCCGTCGCCAATGTCGAAGCTGCCGAGGCTCGCCTCATCAATGTCGATGCCGAGACAGAGCTTCAGCATGCGCTCATCCGCCAGGCCGAGGCCCAGAGCCGGTCGGCCGCGGCCGAGCTCGATCTGGCGACCAAGGCCTATGATCGCCGCCGCGAACTCATCCGCAGCAACACCGTCAGCCAGGCCCATGTCGATGAAAGCGATGCGGCACGCACCAGAGCCGAAGCGAACGTCTCGGCCGCCGCTGCGACGGTAGAGGCGCAGCAGCACCGCATCGCCGTCCTTGCCGCTCAGCGCGAAGCGGCCGTTGCTGCCGTCGCGCAGGCGGAGGCGGCGCGCGACCTCGCCCAGATCGATCTCGACAGCACCATCGTACGGGCGCCGGTCGCGGGCGTCATCGGCAACCGCCAGGTCCGCGTCGGTCGGCTTGTCGCGCCCGGCGCTTCCCTGCTCGAGATCGTTCCGGTCAACGACGTGTGGGTCGTGGCCAATTTCAAGGAAACCCAGCTCGAACATATCCGGCCCGGCCAGCGCGCCCGCATCACCATCGACGGCTATCCGAACGGGGCGCTTGACGGCGTGGTGGACAGCTTTGCGCCGGGCAGCGGCTCTGCCTTCAGCCTGCTTCCCGCGGACAATGCGACAGGCAACTTCGTTCGCGTCGTCCAGCGCGTTCCGGTGAAGATCCGGCTTGCCAACAATCCCTCGCCCGGCCGCATCGTGCCCGGCCTGTCCGCGCGCGTAGAAATCGCGCCGGGAGGCGGCTCATGACCACGGTATTTACGGCCACGAGCCGCGACAGATCCACGGCCGGAACCATTCTTATTGCCGGCATCGTGCTTGCCACTCTGACCGAAGCGATCGCCAGCACCGTCCTGTCGCTAGGACGCGGCGATATCATTGGCGACACCCATGCGACGCCGGACGAGTTCGCCTGGCTGGACATCGGTTATACCACGCTCAAGCTTATCGGATTCCTGGCCGCCCCCTGGCTGATGAACCGTATTCGTCCGCTGAACCTGGTGATCGGCGCAACCCTGGTCATGGGCATGGCTTGCGGCATTGCCGCCATGACGGATCGCCTTGACCTGATGGTCGCCCTCCGCATCCTCCAGGGCCTTTCCGGTGGCACTCTGCTTGTCGCCGGCCAGGCGATCATCTTTTTCGCCTATCCGCGATCCCGCCAGCCGATCCTGCAGGCCCTATTCGCGATGGGGGCCGTCGTCGCCCCCGCGACAATCGCGCCTGCCCTTCAGGGGTGGTTGATCGATAGCCAATCCTGGACATGGATCTTCTTCAGCGTCGTTCCGGTGGCGCTCGCGGCTGTCGGGCTGCTGTTGATCGCGAACCCGCCGACAACGCCCGAGATCGTGCACCGTCCGTTCGATTGGATCGGCTTCGCGCTGATCTCGGTCGCGCTTTTCTGCTTCACCTACGTCTTCAGCCAGGGCAGCCGATGGGACTGGTTCGAGGAGCCGCGCATCCTGTGGCTGACGGTGATCGGCACAGCCACGCTGCTGGCATTTCTCGGCCAGCAGGTTCTGGCCAAAGGCCGGGGCCTCATCGATTTCACCCTGTTCGGATCGGAGGATTTTACCTTCGCCTTCATCGTCAGTTTCGTCGCCGGCGCCGCCCTGTTCGGCAGCGCGTTCCTGATTCCGTCCTTTGCCGTATCGGTCCTCGCATTCAGGCCTACGGACGCCGGCCTGCTCCTGTTGCCGAGCGGCGGGCTGTTCATCGCCGCCCTGCTCCTCGCCGCCTTTCTCTTCCAGGTACGCCGCGTTCCGCCCTTCGCCACGGTGCCGTTCGGCATCCTGATGATCATGGTCGCGATGTGGATGCTCTCCGGTTCGACCAGCGAGAGCGGTGCCGACGACATGATGGCGGCGATCCTGCTGCGTGGCCTCGGCCTTGGCTTCCTGTTCCTGTCGATCACGCTGATCGCCTTCGGCAACCTCAACAGCCGAAATCTCGCCTCCGGGATCGGTCTCTTCAATACAGGCCGCCAGCTCGGCGGGCTCGCGGGGGTCGCAGCGCTCCAGACGCTGATCGACCATAACCTCGTCGCCAATCTCGCCGTCCTCGGCGCCAATGTCACTGCCGGCAAGCCCGCGGTGATCGAGCGGCTGGCGACCACGGCGGCTATGCTTTCAGCAAAGGGGATGGACGCAGCCGCCGCCAGCCGAGCGGCAACCAGCCTTCTCGGCCGGACCGTGACAGGTCAGTCCAGCGTGATTGCCTTTGACACGGCCTTCAATGCGGTCGCACTGCTGTTCGTCGTCGCCGCCCCGGTGCTGGTCGGCATCAAGATCGGACTCTCCAGGTACGCGAAAGCGCGCTCTGCCCGGCTGCTGAAGGCGAAGGCGTCGTAGCGCCTGACACTGTTGCGCATCGATTTTGCCGGCCCTATGCTTTGGGCAGTTTCGCGCCACGGCTTCCGACGGTAGGGGAAGCATGCGACACCAGGAGGGAAATCCCCGCTGTCTGCGGGAGGACGCCGGCGAGGACGTGACGGGCACCCTTCCGCTGGGTCTGTCGTGGCGGCTTTGAGGGATGCAACCGGGGTCGCATGTCGGATAACAGCGCTGCACAGGCATCGTTTCAGTTTCGCGGTTCGTCATTCGACAGCATGATCGAAACGCTCGGCGGCGCTTTCGGCACCTTCGCAGCGGAGCCGATCAGCCAGGCCCAGAGTTTCCGTTGGGGGATCGACCTTTCGGCCTGCGACAGTGCAGTATTGATCACCGGCTATCATCAAAGCGATTTCCAGTTCCACATCGAGCCGACCGCCGATACGGCGGAGTATCTGTCGATCGTCCTGCCTCGAAACGGCGGAATGGGCGTGACCTACGGGCCGCGGACGGCGGAGGCGGGGCGAGGAGAGTTGCTCCTCTACAACAATTTCGAACCCAACAGCGTCATCATGCACGGGGAAGACAATGTCGTAGACGAGCTCCTGATCAACTGGTCCGTTGTCCTTCAGACATTGGGTCAGACCTTCGAGGCGCCCTTCGACGGATCCCTGAACCTGCTGCCGCAGGTGAGCTTGTCCACGCCGGCCGGCCAGTTGATCGGCAATCTTGCAGAAACGATCATGGGCGGCATACGCAACGGCGGTCCCTTGCTGCAGTCGCCAATCGCTATGGCGCACTTGACGCAGGCGCTTGCCGACGTGGTGGTGCGCCTGGTCCCCCACCGGCTATCGCACTTGCTGGACAAGAAGCCGTGCCTGATCGCCCCGCGCCATGTCCGCCGGGCGATCGAGTTCATGCAAGCCAATATCAATCAGCCGATCACCATGCCTATGGTTGCCGAAGCTGCCGGCGTTTCCGTCCGAGCTCTGGAAACCGGCTTCCGCGCCTTCCGGGATACGACGCCCGCCGCCTATCTCCTCAGGCTTCGCCTGCGCTCGGCACGCCAGGACCTCCTCGATCCCGAGAACAATCAGACCCTGAGAGCGATCTGCCTGAAATGGGGCTTCTTTCATTTCGGGCGGTTTTCCGCGGTCTACAGGGCGACCTATGGAGAAAACCCCTCCGATACAAGGCGGCGCGTCGGCGGTTCTGTTTTCACGGGCGCGGACGTCCTGCGGTGAATGCGGCGTTCGGCGTGAAAGTATCTGCCGCGGGACACCTGCAACTCGGTGCATCGAATGCAGCCTGTTGCATTACAAGGTCCATTGTATGATGCTGTGCCGCCGCTGCGATGTATTATGGCATACCTTTCAGCGTGACGGCGCCACCCGCGGAATTCTGCTCATAGAATGTAAGCAAGGAGAAGAGTATCGATGGCATTGGGGGATTCGGCGACGCGTCCGGACTGGGTGTCGTTCGAAGGGCGCGACCCGGACCGCCTTGCAGCAACGCTGACGAGTTGGGTCTCCAGTGTCGTCGTCCGGCCGCTTGGCAGGGAAAGCATCTACTACAATTGCGCCTGGGCGAATGCCGGCATTTTATCGATCGGCTGCACGCATATCGATGGGCGGATCCTCTTCGAGAGCGAGGCCGACGGTCAGCTGGTGCTGATCGTGCCGCTTCGTGGCGGTGTAGATCTTCGCATGGGAAGGCAGGCCTTTTGCACATCGCCGGGCCGGGGCGCAGTCATAGAAGGCGACCGCCGCATTGCTGCTCAATCCCTGAGCGCTCGCGAGCACATGTTCGTCGCTATCGATCGAGCTGCGCTGTTGCGCCAGCTCTGCGACATTGTCGAAATGCCGGTTTCCGGAGCCCTGGAGTTCTCGCCGGAACTCGACCTGTTGTCGGGACCGGGAACAGCAATTGCCAGCATGGCCGAGACGCTGAGAGCGGGCCTTACTGGCGATGCACCGTTGCGCAGGTCGCCCCTCGCGCTGACAAACTTAAGTGAGGCCTTGATCCAGCTGCTCCTCGACACGGTGCCTCACCGCTTCTCGGAAAGAATGCGCCGCGCGGTTTCGCCGGTCCCGCGGCATGTGAAGAAGGCGGTCGATTTCATGATGGCCAACCTGTCGAGGCCGATTACCCTGGTAGAGGTCGCCGCCGCCTGCGGGGTCAGTTCGCGTACCCTCCAGCAGGGGTTTCGCCAATTCAAAATGACCACCCCGATGAGCTACCTCCAGGATCTGCGGTTGAAGGCGCTTCGCGAAGAGCTGACCCAGGCCTGGCCGGGGCAAAGCGTCGCCGACATAGCGCTCAAATGGGGCTTTACGCATATGGGGCGTCTGGCGACCGATTACCGCAACCGTTTCGGAGAGCTTCCATCCCAGACACTCCGCTCCTGTTGAGCGGCCGGCCGGGACGGCTGCACCCCTCGCGCCCAATTGCCGGCGATCGCTCGAATTCGTCGAATCAGGTCCTATAAATAATGGGAACGACATCTAATGGGCGGAGCCGGAGATGCGCGAACCCGAATGCATGAAATTCCAGCCGAGCGAATGGGTGCCGAACCACCCCAGGCTGCCGGTGCTTCTTTATCGTCAGGCTCTGTCCGCCGCGGAGAGCGATGCGGCGGCGTTCGAGCGGCGCTTTGCCGCGGCCGGTTGGCAGGGGCTGTGGCGCAACGGCGTCTTTTCCTATCAGCATTATCATATCGGCGCACATGAAGTCCTCGGCATCGCCGGAGGCAATGCGAAGCTGTTGATCGGCGGTCCGGACGGCGTGGTGCTGAAGGTGGGTGCAGGCGACTGTCTCGTCCTACCGGCGGGGACGGGTCACAGGAACCTCGGGTCGAGCGACGCTTTCCTCGTCGTCGGCGGCTATCCGCCCGGGCAGACGGCCGATATCCAGACGCGGGCCGCCAGCACGAGCGCCCTGCAAACGATCGCCAACCTGCCGCTCCCCGCAACCGACCCGCTCCATGGCGCCGACGGGCCCCTGACGCGTCTTTGGAAAGAGGCCTAGGCTGCGGATTGGGGCGACGTCTTCGCTACGAACTGCGCGTTCGACGCTCGCGCTGCCGTGCCTCGGTGCGCCACCGGTGGCGGGGAGGGCGACGGACGACGTCCCCGATCACCCCTCCGCCAGCGTAAACACGGCGCAGGGCGCGGCGATGCCGCGGAGCTCGTGGTCGCCGAGTGGCAGCAGCGGGCTTGAGGTTTCCTCGGCGACGGCGCCGGAGATCAGGACCGAGCGGCCGAGCGGGCGGCAGAGGCCCTCGAGGCGGCTGACGAGGTTGACGGCGGGGCCGATAGCGGTGAAATCCAGCCGGTCGACGGCGCCGATATTGCCCCAGAGGACGTCGCCGAAATGCAGTGCCGTACCGAAGGGGAGCGGCGGCAGCCCCTGGGCCTGGCGCGCGGCGTCAAGATGCGCCATGCCGGCGCGGGCGGCGACGACGGCGCGAAGGGCGGCCTCGCAGGCCTCGGCTGCCGAACCGGTCACAGGGAAGATCGCCAGCAGGCCATCGCCGATGAACTTCAACACCTCGCCACCGAAGGCGTGGATCGCCCCGGCGACGCGGTCGAACCAGGCGTCGAGCGACGCGATCATCTCGGCGGGCGGGGTTGCCTCGGAGAGCGCGGTGAAATTGCGCAGATCCGCATAGAGCATTACGGCGCGGATGGTCTCGCCGGTGCCGCGGGTCAGTGCGCCGGCCCGGACCCGTGCGGCACTGCGGCGGCCGAGATAGGCCTCGAGCAGCGCCGACAGCGCAGCCCGCTCGGCAAGCGCTGCCAGTGGCGCCGCGGCAAAGCGGGCCGCCTGGCGCAGCCGGCTCGCCTCGGCCGGGTCGAAGCCGCGTATCCCGGCCCAGGCGAGCACCGGTTTGTCGGGCGCCGCTCCGACCGTGTCCTCCAGAACCGGACCGAGTCCGGCCAGCCAGTCGCGCTCGGCATGGCTCGGCGGGCCGCCGGCGAAGCCTAAAGATTCGATCACCGCCCCCGTCTCCGCGCGCCACAGCCAGGTGCGGCGGGCGATGATCGGATGCGGCACCGCGAGCGTCAGGGCGCCGCCGGCCAAGGGAAGACGTTCGGCCAGGAGCCGGCTGCCGAGCTCTGCGAGGAAACGGTCGGGGCCGGGCGAGGCGCCGGCCTCGTCCAGCAGCCAGCCGAGGGGTGCGGGCAGGTCCATGCGGGAAGCATAGCGCCAGGAGAGGCGGCCTGTCATCCGCGTCTGCGCGTGACCTCTCGAAGCGAAATTGGTGGAAAGAAATCACTTGCAGATCGATACTTACACTCGTCTCGGGCGGGTCTGCTCGCGCGGGGCGTATTGGTGGTTTCGCATCCGGCGCCGAGGGGCTATCATTGGAACGGTCCCGATCCCGCCTGCCGATCCGTCGCCGCAAGGGGGCAACCATGGGGGAGACCGATGCAAGAGTCCCTCGTCGTCCGCCGTGAGACGCATATTGCCGCGCCGCCCGCGGCGGTCTTCGCGCTGCTGACCGACCCCGAGAAGATCCTGCGCTGGATGGGCACCGAGGCGGAGATCGAGCCGCAGCCGGAGGGGCTTTATCTGGTCAACGTCACCGGGGCCCGCTTTGCCCGCGGATCCTTCCGCGAGGTCGTGCCGGTGCACCGGCTCGCCTACAGCTTCGGCTGGGAGGGCAGCGAGGTCGTGCCGCCGGGATCGAGCCTGGTGGAGATCGACCTGATCGAACAGCCGGACGGAACGCTGCTGCGCCTGACCCATTCGGGCCTGCCCAGTGCCGAGCAATGCGCCGGCCATGCGGAAGGCTGGGCCCACTATCTCGACCGGCTGGCCGCGGCCGCAGCCGGGCGCAATCCAGGCCCTGATCCTTGGCACGGCCGCACGGGTAGCGACTGATTTTAGAGTTTTGCCGCCGCGTGCGGTGGATGCCGGCTATCGCTTCAAGCCGGCCGCGCGAAGCGCATAATCGATGACTTTCCGGATCTTGTCGTCCGGTGACGACGAGCGATCCTCAGGCACGAGGCGGTCGGGAGGCGCCTTGGCCACCGATTTGCGCCGCCGGACCGTCGCGGGTTTTCGCGTCAGCCCCCAGGATTGGGCAATGTGTGCGGTGGAAGAGATGCCGACGTCGAGCATATAGGGACCGCTCTTCCCGTAGCCGTTCGCCACGTCGAGCGGCAGCCCATGTCCCATGTCGCGGATGGTGTAGAGCGCGATGCGGTCGCGTCCGTCGGCGTCCCTCCAGACCTTCCGCGTCTGGCCGTCCACGGCTTCGGTGACGGCCAGCGCCGAAGCGACGTCGTGAACGCCGCGCCATTGTTCGACGATCGCCCGCGCATTCGCTTCGGCAACGGTGCTGTCCCCGGTTCCGTGCCACACGGAAAGCGTCGGCCAGGGTCCGCTGTGGAGGGAGGCGGCGCGAAGGCCGGCGCGCAGCTCCCGGCTCTTCGGAATGCCGTGCCCGCGCATCCGCTCGAATGCCCCCGAGACCGTAGACGCGGTTCCATAGGGAAGGCCGGCAATGATCGCCCCGCCGGCAAAGACGTCCGGATAGGTTGCGAGCAGAACATTCGCCATTGCGCCCCCGGCGGAAAGCCCGGTGACGTATATCCTTTCGCTGGCAAGCTTGTGCCTCGAGACCATCGTTCCGATCATTTGGCGGATGGAGAGTGCCTCGCCCTTATCGCGGCCGATGTCGTCGAGGAGGAACCAGTTGAAACAGAGATTGCCATTGTTGTCGCGCACTTGCTGCGGGTAGAGAAGCGCGAAGCCATGCTCCTCGGCCATTTTCGACCAGCCCGAGCCGGCGTCGTAGTCGGCCGGGATCTGCGTGCAGCCGTGCAGGACGACGACAAGCGCCGGCTTCTTCGCGAGCCTTTTCGGCAGATAGCACTTGGCCTTCAGTGCTCCGGGGTTAGAACCGAAATTCGTAAGCGCGAAAAGCCTGTTGCGGAGTTGAGCAGGCTCGGCTTTGCCTGACTTGAGCCGCGTGATCCTTGCAAGCGTGTCGGGTACTGTTCTCATGAATGGATATCTCCTGCGTCAGCAGCCGGGGCGCCACCAAGCCATAACGTCGCCTAGCGGAATTAGTTGCTGCACTGCACAATGAAATATCCGTGATAGGTCCTTCAAGATCTCCGGAGCGGCAAGGGCACCGATCGGCGGCGGCTCCTTTTCGGAGGAACGACGAGTTGGCTTGTGGCTCTGAGCCGCTGGTCAGTGCTCTCGAAGTAATCGGACGAACGACGATGTCAGTTCCTGACTAGACCTTGGTCGGATATCTGCCCCCGTCTTTCGGACCAGTCTCCAATGACAAAGGTCTAAGGAGGACGTTTCAGTGGAACGAAAGACCATGGAACCGCATAGCTGCCGTTGAGGTAGTGCCGGCTCGGCTGGCACGAGCGTGAAGGCTAGCGGCAATGCCGGCCGGTCTGACGCGGCGGGGATTTTACCTCGCGTCCCACACGAATGGAGATGCGCGATGCGATACAGAATATCGGCCTATCCGGAACGAGAAGCCCGCAGCGGAATACCCGTCGCATTGATGCTTGCGATGATCGCTGTGTTGAGCGCCTATCTGTTCGTCGGGGATTTGCTCACGGAGCCCCGCCAGCAAACCCGTGTCTATCCACCTGATGCCGTCACAATGGTCGAAAGCGCGGACAAGGCGCCATAACGAGTGGGGCCCTGTCGTGACCTGGACTTCCGCCGCACGGCGCATCGGCCCTTGGTCTGATCGGCACGCGCATAGGTCTGAGTGCTGAGGAGAAAAGGAACTTATAGGCGAAAGTGCTGTTCTTGACGCAAATCTTCGCGCAGCGCCGTCCCTTCCTGCGCGGGGGTCGAGCTCGCCGGTTCCATCCGGCGGGCTCTCTTTGTCGCTGCGGCCCGATGGCCAAGCCGATCTCTTTCAGACCTTGGTCGGAAGTGGGCTGGGCGAATGTCCAGACGCGACGTGAGAAAGGTCCAAGAACACTCGTTAAGGCAAGCCGCGGGTTGACGATTGATTTGCGCCGTGGGCAAGGTATTGCGAGAAAGGCGAGCACGAAGATCGCCGGATCGGCTCGACTCCAATAAGCCGGCCTTTGCTCGTCATGCTGATAGCCACTGCCAGGCGAATGGTGCGCCAATGATTTTTCTTAGCAGCAATGCCAAGACCAGCGGACGAAAGTTCGTGGCGGTCCTGTGCACCGTGACGATCGGCTTCGTCTTCGCAGGCCTGCCTTACAAGGCAACCCTGTCCGACTCCGCGCTCGAACTCTCGCTTCAATCCGCCCTCGCCAAGAATGGTGGCAATGGCGGCGGCAATGGCAATGGTGGCGGCAATGGCGGCGGCAACGGCAATGGCGGCGGTAACGGCAATGGAAAGGGCGGTTCGAACAGCAGCAGTTCGAGCAGCAGTTCCAGCGGAGCGAGGGTAAAAGGTGCGGCGGTCGGAACCTTCGGCTCGATCTTGAAAATTCGCCATGTCGAAGGAATAAGCGAAGAAATCAAAAACGGCCGCTACATCATGAAAGACGGCCGCGGGCGCACCATTGTGAACCGGCGCGCGACGTCGGCTGACCAGAAGCGGCTGCTATCCCTTATTGACTGAGCGGGCGGTCGAGGGCGTCGCGCAGCACCATCGCCGCCTCGGTCCGGTTGGCGACGTCTAGCTTTGCCATGATCTGCGTCATGTGGTGCTTGATCGTCTTCTCGTGCAGATTGAGCTTGCGAGCGACCTGCTTGTTGCTCATTCCTGATGCGACGAGATTGAGAACCTCTCGCTCCCGAGTGGTCAGGTCGTGGATCAGGTCGAACTTGCTTGCCGAGGGGGGTGCGCTGTTGGACAGGAGTTTGGCCGACAGTGTCGGAGCCACGTAGCTTTCGCCGGAGGCGACGGCGCGGATGACATCCGCCAGCGCTCTCGATCCGATCCCCTTGAGGATATAGCCCTTGGCGCCGCCCTGCAGGGCGGCCTTGACGTCGTCGCCTGCCTCCGAAACGGTGAGCATGACGATCTTCTGCGCCGGAGCGATCTGAAGAATAAGCGGCACCGCCTCGAGTCCGCTCCCGGGCATCGAGATATCGAGCAGCATCACGTCGGGCGCCAGGTTCTCGGCAATTCTCAGCGCATCGTCGCGCGAGCCGCCTTCGGCTACAATTTCGAAGCCTTCGAGCTCCGATAGACTCCTCGTCACCCCCTCTCTGAACAGAGGGTGATCGTCGATCACCGCAACGCGAATCGCAGTCGTCATAGCTGCCCCACCTCCTCGATGCCGAGCGACATCCGGACAACCGTGCCCGGAGCGGCGCCGTTCAGTTCAAATGTTCCGCCGAGACTTTCTATCCGCTCTCTCAGACCGGCAAGCCCGAGGCTCGTCGGCCTCACTTTGTCGGGATCGAAACCGGGCCCGCCATCGGCTACCTCGATCCGCACCCTGTTGCCGTCCATGCTCTGCACGACACGCTGCCCAACGCCTCCGCCGTGTCGGTAGGCATTGTTCAACGCCTCCTGCACAAAACGGTATATGCATATCTTCGCCGAGGGGGAAAGGTGATCCGGCGGACGGGACAGCGACAAATCCACAGCCGAGCCGGTTCGCTGCCGGTGGGCGTGGACACAGCGCTCGAGTATCTCTCGCAGGCTCGCCGTTTCGATCTGCGGCAGGACCAGCCCGTTGCATATGGTTCGGATCTCACGCATCGCCTCGTCGAGACTTGCCTTGATGGCGGCGACCTCGCGTTCGCGCTTGTCTGTCGGGGTCGCCGTGCTCATCAACGCCTCGCTATCTACCCTCAGCGAGGCATAGGCCAGCAGTTGAGCGGGGCCATCATGCAGGTCCGCACCGATCCGGCGCAGCATCTGTTCGTTGAGAGCCGTGGCCCGCTGCGACGCCTGCTGCAAGCGCCCGCGCAGCATCTCATTCTGCTCAAGCAGTGCGGAAAGTTCCTCGACGCGCTGCTTGAGGGCGAGGCGCTGCTTGTCGATCGTCCTGCTGCCGCGCATCACGATTGCCGAAAGCATGATGAAGAATGCAAGCGTAAAGCCCGCAACGGCCAGCCACGTCTGGATTCTGGCCCGGCCCAGGCTGAGCTCGAAATCATTGGCAATCTCATGAAACTCGGAGACGGCGACCACCTGTCCCGACCAGGGCTGCAGCACGGGATTGTAGATTTCGAGAAGCGGCTTGTTTGCTGCGCGCTCGGTCTCGCCATCGAGATCGTCTACCGGCGTGAACTGAGCCACGACGTCGCCGTCGAATGCCGCCTTCAGTTCAGGACTTAGCTCGAACCGTTTTCCGACCATGCTCTCTTCATTCGCGTAGAGGATGGTGCCGTCCGCCCGCCAAAGTCGAAACGCCAGCAAACGGCCACCGAGCGCGCCCTGGCCAAGTGTCTCGTCGAGCGCACGCGAAACGGTATCGTCGAGAACTTCTGTCGTCTGCATGTCCGGCAGCAGAGGCGCAATCACGCTGTCGACGTAGAGCGCTGTCGTCGCCGCCGAGTTTCGGGTGACGGCGTCCTCGATAAGGCTCGTGACGAACGCGCCCACCACGATCATTGCCGTGGCGGCGACGATCCCGCCGGCCATCAGGAACTGCTTCGCCAGGGGCTGGGCGTTCCATCTTGTGATCAGGTCTTTGGCGCGCACGACAAATCTCGGGCCTGTCCGCTCGATTCGTTGGCGGCACATCGTTCGATTGATGCCGATATAACTACCGTCTCCTATAGGCGGGTCAATGGCACGCCACGTTTGCGCTGGTGGCTCGGACCTTTTGTGGCCCGTTCTGTCAGACCTAGGTCCGAGAAGCCAGCGCAATAGTCCGACAGCCATGGTGGCGCGACCCCGCTCAAGCTACCGTCGCCTTGGTAAGAAATCTGACGCCTCCAAGCATGAGGCAAGTGAAACCAAGGAGGCCGGCTATGGCTATTTCCAAGACAATCGGAAGGAGCGTCCTTGCCCTGGCGATCGCGGTCGCTCCTCTTGCAACCGTGACCTTCGGCGCCTCGGGTGTTGCTTTTGCCAAGGGCGGCAATGGCGGCGGCAATGGCGGCGGAAACGGCGGTGGCAATGGCGGCGGCAACGGAGGCGGTCATGGCGGCGGCCAGAGCAAGTCGCATTCCGGCAGTGGCAAGCAGGACAAAGCGCGGTCTGGCAAGAGCCATGGCGACAAGACTCTGAAGTCGCTCTTTTCGCGCGGGACCAAGTCGAAGAAGACGATCAAGGCAGCCAAGCCAGTGAAGTCTGGACACGTCGCGGCGGGCAAGCCGAAGACGGTTGAACCTGAAAAGGTAAAGCTTGGCTCGGGGTTCAGTTCTCTGAACCGGAACTATCACGCCTATCTCAACTCCAACGATCCACGCATGGCAGCGATCTCGGCTTATGCGATTGCCTATGCCGAGTTCGAAGCTGAGAACGGCATCGACGCCATCCCCACCGATCCTGCCCTGAGCGACGAGGCGCTCCGCGAAGCACTCGAAAGCTTCGATAAGGACGGCGTCGTGACCGACGACGACCTTCTCGAGGTCAAGGAGATACTCGGCGTCGGGCCAGCAACCGGCAAGATCGACCAGATACGCGAAACGCTGCCTGACACGTCGGATACATTGGACACGTCGGACGCCTCGGATAGTTCAGACCTTTCGGACACGGATCCGTTGGACCCGGATGAGGAACTTGAGAGCGCCGTGCGCGGTTCGGGGTTCAGTTCGCTGAACCGGAATTATCACGCCTATCTCAACTCCAACGACCCGCGGATGGCCGCGATCTCCGACTATGCGATTGCCTATGCGGAGTTCGAGGCTGAGAACGGTTCCGACGCCATCGCGACCGATCCGGCCTTGAGCGACGAAGCGCTTCGCGAGGCACTCGAGAGTTTCAGCAAGGATGGCGTCGTAACCGACGACGATCTCGCCGAGGCTAAAGAGATACTCGGCGTCGGACCGGAGTTCGGCAAGATCGACGAGATACGTGAAACGCTGCCGGAAACAGCTGACGACCTGGGTGTTGCGGAGTAAACCTGAGTTCGGACGGTGCCGGCAGCAGCCGGCATCCGTCCGCAATCCGTTTGGGGCGGCTTGATCCATGAATTTGCAGACACGCGACGACGCAACTTGCGGTGCTGTGCGGGCGATGCAGCACGGACGGATCGGGTTTTCCCTGCAACAGATAAACGCCGTCGCTGATCCAGGCGAGGTCCTCTATTCGAAATGCCTCGCGAGATTCGTGGAGCCGGACGGTACGGTCAGAACCCGCGGAGAGTTCTCCGCTTTCCCCGGAGCGTCGCAGATCGCTCTGGCTTTCGGGCTCGATCTCCTCGACCTGGCGTTTGAATGGCTCGCTTGCCATCCGTCGGACGTGCTCGGCTGCGACCTCTCGGCCGAGATCATAGCCGATGAGCGAAGCTGCATGGTGTTGCACGACCTCCTCTCGCGGCACAGCGCCTTGGCGACCCGCATGGTTCTTGAGGTAACGCAGCCTCTGAAAACGCCCTTCGCCGCGAACTTGCTCGGCAGCGCCCGCGCGATGGGCTATAGAATTGCGATAGACAGGTTCGGGACCGGCAATGCGCTGTCGACCATCCCGGTCGATCTCGTGAAAATCGACGCATGTTTTGCGCAGCACCGCCTGGGTGATGCCGCGCCGATCCTGCGTGACCTGGTCGCTCTGGCCTCCTTTGCGGCATCGATTGTGGTTGTCGAAGGCATCGAAACATACGATCAGCTTGAGGCCGCCAGGTGCGCCGGAGCGACACATGTGCAGGGGTTTCTCCTTTCGGAGCCGACTCTGCCGCCCGTCTATTCGCGCAGCGCACGAGCATTCAAGCGAAGATTTCGCCCAGCCTCGCTCCAGCCGCATCTGCCGCAGTGCTCGTAGCACCGTAGCGATCGAGAGCACATTCGATTAGCAGGCGGTACCTGCGACATTTGCGATCTTCTTTTCCGACCGCGAGTCCGTCGGCCGCTTCGCGCAAATTGCCCGGACGCACGCCCGCAACCAACGATGCCCCGGGTCTGCCTCGAGGCGTGGATGCCAAAGCATCGACACGGTGATCTCCGGAATGGGGATCGGAATGGGAAAACTGAACAGATCGTCACGAAGGTTGCCGGTGTGGCGCTCGGGGACGGTGGCAATCATGTCGGAGTTTTTCGCCAGCGCCAGCGCGGGAGAAAAACCGCCAACGGTTGCGGTAATCTCCCGTTCGAGACCGAGCGCCTCCAGAGCGGCATCGATCGGCCCGTTATCTCTACGGTGGCGGGCGACGAGCACGTGCTGCCCGGCGGCATAGCGGGCGGGCGTGATCTCGCCCTGGCAGAGCGCGTGTCCGACACGCACGACGCCGACGAAGCGATCCTGGAACAAGGCCTGCGTGCGGATCTCCGGGCTCTGGCTCCCGCCTACGACGCCGGTCTCCAGGTCGACACTGCCATCCCGTAGCGGCGTGCTGTCCTTGTCGAGTTTCGGGACGAAGCGCAGCCGCACGCCCGGTGCCTCGGCGCCGGCCTTGGAGATCAGGGCCGGCCCGAAATTCTCGACGAAGCCGTCGCTCGTGCGAAGCGTGAAGGTCCGCACGAGCCGGCCGAGATCCAAACGGTCGGCAGGCCTCAGCGCCGCCTCCGCCTCCTCGACCAGGTGGCCGACGCGCTCACGCAATTCGAGCGCGCGGGGTGTCAGGACGAGGCCGCGGCCGGCCCGCACTAACAGCGGATCGCCGGTCGTAGCGCGCAAGCGCGCAAGCTGCCGGCTCATGGCGGAGGGGCTCAGCCGCAACCTTCGGGCAGCGCCGGCGACGCTTCCTTCGGCAAGCAGCACATCGAGGGTGACGAGAAGATTGAGGTCCGGATGCGACATGCGGGTGACGATAGCATGAATTGATACTAGCGTCAGATGCATGAATGCAATGCAAATGGTGCGTCTTCCGCCATCTCCGGCAACGGTTTACCTCTCGAGCGACGCCGATGAGAGGAACGACGATGACAAAATACCCGTATGACACGGTTGCTGCTGGCATGGAGCAGCCGATCTCGGCCCGCTGGACACTGACCAGCCTTTCCCTTTCCATGCTGCTGGCCTCCTTGGGCGTGAGCATCGCCAATGTTGGCTTGCCCACCCTGACCCACGCCTTCTCCGCCTCGTTTCAAGAGGTGCAGTGGGTCGTCCTCGCCTATCTGTTGGTCATCACCACGCTGATCATCAGCGTCGGTCGGTTCGGCGACATCGTCGGCCGCCGCAAACTGCTGCTCGCCGGTATCGCCCTGTTCACGATCGCATCCGGCCTGTGCGGCGCCGCGCCGCATCTTTCCTGGCTCGTCGCGGCGAGAGCCCTGCAGGGGTTGGGCGCCGCAGCCATGATGGCGCTTGCCCTGGCCCTGGTCGGCGAGGTCGTCCCGAAGGAAAGGATTGGCAGCGCCATGGGGCTGCTCGGCACGATGTCGGCGATCGGGACGGCGCTCGGCCCCTCCCTGGGCGGCGCGTTGATCGCCGGCTTCGGCTGGCGGGCGATCTTCCTGGTCACGGTGCCGATCGGCCTGTTGGCTTTGCTTCTTGCCTGCCACGCACTGCCGACGGATCGTCCGGCATCAAGGGCGTGCCGGCCCGGCTTCGACCTCGCCGGTACGCTGATCCTCGTCTTCACCCTCGGCGCCTACGCGCTCGCCATGACCATCGGGCGCGGCAGCTTCGGGGCGACCAACCTGGTTCTGCTGCTGGCGGCCGTCTTCGGCATGTGTGTCTTTCTATTAGTGGAATTTCGGACGGGGTCACCCTTGGTCGATTTCGCGATGCTGCATCAGCCGTCGTTTCGCTCGGGACTTGCCACGAGCATGTTGGTCGCTACGGTGATGATGGCGACGCTGGTGGTGGGGCCGTTTTACCTGTCGCGCGGTCTGGGGCTTGATGCGGCGCTCGTCGGCCTGGTGATGTCGGTCGGACCGGTCGTCTCGGCGCTGACGGGCATTCCGGCGGGGCGGCTCGTCGATCGCTTCGGCGTGTGGCGCATGGCCGCCGCCGGTCTTGGCGCCATGACGGCCGGTTGCCTCGCACTCTCGCTCGTTCCGGAAGCGCTCGGCGTCGCCGGCTATGTCATGCCGCTCGTCATTCTCACCGGCGGCTACGCGCTGTTCCAGGCGGCAAACAATACCGCTGTGATGAAGGACGCGCGGCCCGAGCAGCGGGGCACCGTCTCGGGGCTCTTGAACCTCTCGCGCAATTTCGGGCTGATCACCGGCGCATCGATGATGGGAGCGGTCTTCTCCTTCGCCGCGGCGAGGGAGACTGCGGCCGCCACCGCCACCGGCATGCGCGCCACTTTCGCCGTCGCCACGGTTCTGGTGGTCATCGCGATCGCCGTCGCAGCGGCAAGCCGCGCTGTTGTGGTGAGGTCAAAATCCCAAGAGGCGCAGTGAGCCGGGGGCGGGTAGCCGTCCCGGCCCTTGCCGCTTAGCCCCTCAAGCAGCGTGCCAGGTTGTGGATGTGGCGAGCGCCGATGCCGCAGCAGCCGCCGACGATGGAGGCGCCGGCCTCGACCCAATCACAGGCAAAGCGTGAATAGCGGTCGGCGGTCAGGTCGGCGCGGGTGTGGTGAAGCGTCTCATTGGCAGCGCCCTCCGTCTCTTCCGCCTCGAAGGCGTTGGCATAGACGCCAATGCCGATAACCGCCTGCCTTTCCCTAAACGTTTGAGCCGCGACAGTGACGGCGCGCGCCATGACTTCCGGATGGCTGCAGTTGAACAGGAGCGCCTCGGCACCAGAGCCGGCCGCCCAGGCGGCGGCCGCGGCCACGGGTTCCCCGGATCGGAGCCTCGGCTCGTCGCCCTCCGGAGCTCCTGCATCGTCGGCCAGGGTGAACGAGATCCAGAACGGCTTGCCGGTCGCCGCAACTGCGGCGCGCACCGCATCGCCTTCGGCGATCAAGCTCAGCGTTTCGCCGAGCCAGACATCGACATAGGGCGCCAATCCCTCGACGAGGACCTTCAGATAGTCCTGCACGCGCGAGGGGTCGAAGCGCTCGGGCTCGTAGGAGCCGAAGATCGGCGGCAATGAGCCAGCGACGATGACCTTGCGATCGGTCCTCTCGTCGGCCGCATCCCTGGCGAGTTTTCCGGCCAATTCGATCAGCGTGCGTCCTTCGGAGCGGAAACGCTCCTCGCCGATGTGGAACGGCACCAGCGAATAGCTGTTGGTGGTGATCACATCGGCGCCGGCGTCGATGAATTCCCTATGGACACGCCCGACGATCTCCGGCGTTTCCATCAAGGCCAGCGCGGACCATTCCGGCTGCCTGAGTTCGGCGCCGAGCCGGATCAGCTCCCGGCTCATGCCGCCGTCGAGAATACGTATGTGGTTCATTGATGATCGACTCCAACTTTGCTGGTTCAGCGCCGGAGGGCCGCCG
Organism: Sinorhizobium fredii; assembly: GCF_002944405.1. NCBI lineage: Bacteria > Pseudomonadati > Pseudomonadota > Alphaproteobacteria > Hyphomicrobiales > Rhizobiaceae > Ensifer > Ensifer fredii. Next base: position 396,073 of record NZ_CP024310.1, read on the forward strand.
ACGGCGCAAATGCCGTCAGCCGGTCCCGGGCGCTCGGGTGTTCGGTCGGGATTTTGTTGCGGGTCTTCATCGGAGCGCCTGATCGAGGTCGTCGATGATGTCCTCGACGGACTCCAGGCCGACCGACAGGCGGAACACGCCGTCGCCGGCAAAGGCGCGGTAATCGTCGAGCGGCGCTCCTTTGAGCCCATAGGTCGACTTCATCATCTCGTTGGTATCGAGAAGCACGACGATGCTGCGCTGGTGGCCGACCGAGAAGGCGTAGTGCACCACCCGCAACCGGTCGGCGAGTTGGGCCGCCATTTTCTGCGCGTCGTCCGTCTGGAATGTGAGGATGCCGCCGAAGGCATTCATCTGGCGCCGCGCCAGCGCGTGCTGGGGATGCGTGTCCAATCCGGGATAGGTGACCGATTTGACGCCCGGATGGCCGTCAAGAAAGCGGGCAAGCCGCAGCGCCGAATCCGATACTGCCCGCATCCTCGGAAAGAGCGTGTCGATGCCGCGCATAATGAGCCAGGCACTGTGGGCCGAGAGCGAAGCGCCGAGATAGACGCCGGCGCGCGAGCGGATTTTCTCGACAATCTGCTTGCGGCCGCAGACGATCCCGCCGAGCGCGTCGCCATGGCCGTTGATGAACTTCGTGAGCGAGTGGATCACGAGGTCGACGCCCAAGGCGAGCGGCCTTGTCGCGACCGGCGTGGCCAGCGTGGAATCGACCGAAACGAGTGCATCGCGCTGGTGGGCGAGTGCCGCCACGGCGGAAAGATCGGTCAATCGCAGGATTGGGTTGCAGGGGCTTTCGCAATGCACGAGCCGTGTGTTGGGCCGGAAGGCCGCGGCAACCGCATCCAGCCGCGACATGTTCACCGCGGTCACCTCGATGCCGTAGTCGGGCAGGATCCGGCGGGCCAGCTCGCTGGCGCCTGCGTAGCAGACATCGCTGATGATCAGGTGATCGCCGGCCTTGAGACAGGTCAGGAACATGGCGGCGATCGCTGCGAGACCGGTCGCGGCCGCGAGCGCGTCGTCGGCGCCTTCGAGTGCTGCCATGCGCTGCTCGAGCTGCCGCACGGTGGGATTGGTCCAGCGCGCATAGAGATATGGCAGCGCCGTCAGATCCTCGACGCCGTCGGCCGAAAAGGCGCCATCGCCCGGGGCAAGCAGATTGTTGACCGACATCGAGATATTGGGGGCGATCGCCTTCGTCGTCGGATCGATGACCAAGCCGCCGTCGAGCGCCAGGGTCTCCCAATGCAGCGGGCGATTGTCGGAATGCGGCCGGGCTCTCGCTTGGCTTCGGCGATCCGTTACGGCCTTGGTGCTCGATCGATTCAGGGACATGGAGGACCTTTCGAGATGCGTTCGACGGCGACTCTAGTGTTCTCCGAGTGTTTTTGGCCGCTCAGCGGCTGCCGATCCGCCGAGAAAAGGCGCGATGAGGACCTCGGGCGCCGCCAAATCGACGAAGCAGTCATCGCGCTAGCGCCGTACCGGCACTTGCGCTTCGACGACCTTGAAGGCGCGGGTGATGATAAGCGTCAGGCAGACATAGAAGACGGTCACGACCATCAGCGGCTCGTAGACCAGCAGCGTGTCCTGCCTCACCTTGTAGGCCACCGCATAGAGGTCCATTACCGTCACGGTGAAAGCGAGAGGCGTTGCCTTCAATTGCAGCACGACTTCGCCGGCGATTGTCGGCAAGGCGATGCGGATGGCGCGCGGCAGCCAGATCCGCCTGAGCAGGGTCGAGGACGACATGCCGAAGGATCGGCCGGCCTCGAGTTCACCCTTGGGAACGGCAAGCAGCGCGCCGCGCAGCACCTCGGCCTCATAGGCCGCATAATTGAGGGTGAAGCTCACCGCCGCAAAGAAGAAACCTTCGCGCAGGAGCGGCCAGAGAAGGCTCGCACGCAGGCCGGGGATCATCGGCAGCAGCGAGCCGACGCCGTAATAGAGCAGCCACAGCTGAATCAGCAGCGGCGTGCCGCGCAGGCAGGTGCAGTAGCCGCGAGCGAAGAGCTTGAGCCAGCGCGGGCCGATCACCTGCGCGAGCGCGAGACCGATCGCCAGAATGAAGCCGAAGCCGACCGAAATCACGAGCAGGAGGACGGTCTGGACCGCGCCTGCGGCAAGCAGCGGCCAATAGGAAAAGATCCACGAGAAATCCACGTGCCCCTCCTATGCGGTCGTCGGCTGGCCGCGCCGGAGGCGGCTCTCGAGCGCCGCGAACGCGACGTTAGAGATGAGCGTTATCGCGAGGTAGAGGGCGGCGGAGGCGAGGAAGAACAGGAAGTAGTGCTTGGTGTTGCCGGCGGCGATACGGGTCGCGAGCGCCAGTTCCTGATAGCCGACGACGGCAATCAACGCGCTGTCCTTGGTGACCGACATCCAGAGATTGGCTAGACCCGGCAGCGCATTCGGCATCAGGGCCGGCAGCACGATGCGGCGGAAGCGCAGCCGCGGCCGCATGCCGAAGGCGGCCGCCGCTTCGATCTGCCCGACCGGAATGGCGAGGATCGCCCCGCGAAACACTTCGGTCATATAGGCGCCCTGGACAATGCCCAGCACCGCGACGGCGGCAACGAAGCCGTTGATCTCCACCGCCGGAAGCCCGAGTGCGGAGAGGATGCGGTTCAGCCCGTCGGTTCCCGCATAATAGAGGCCGATGATCAGGATCAGTTCCGGGATGGCGCGGACGGCCGTCGTATAGAGATCGAGGACGAAGCGAACCGGGCGATTGCCCTTCAGCTTGCCGATGGCACCGACGAGGCCGATGGCGATGCCGACGAGATAGGCGCCAAGCGAAATCAGCACGGTGGAGAGCGCGCCTGCAAGCAGCACGCCTCCCCAGCCGGGCGGATAAGGGGAGAGCAATTCCAGGAGCGATTGGCTGGACGACATCCGGGGCCTATCTGATCGAGTTCATAGGCAAAGGGCGATCGGCGCCTTCAGGCGCCGATCGCCCTTCCGGTCATTCGCCATAGGGATCGAAGTCGAAGTACTTCTTGGAGATTTCGGCATATTTGCCGCTCGCCCTGACGGCGGCGATCGCCGCGTTAAGCTTGTCGCGCAGTGCCGTGTCGTCCTTGCGCAGCCCGCCGCCGATACCCGTTCCGAGGATAGCCGGGTCGTCCTTGACGTTGCCCTTGTCCTCGCAGCAGTCCTTGCCGAAGTCCGACTTCAGGAACTCTGCCAGCGGAATGGCATCGCCGAAGACATAGTCGATCCGCCCGGCAGCCAGGTCCTGGAAGGCTTCGTCGAGCGTCGCATAGGTCTGTTCCGCTGCCTTGTCGGCGAAATACTTCTTGTAATATTCGGACTGGATCGTCGAGACCTGGATGCCGATCGTCTTGTCGGCGACGTCGTCAGGCGCTGCTCCTAACTTGCCGTCCTTGGCGCCGATCAGCTTGCTCGGGGTGTTGTAATATTTGTCGGTGAAGTCGATCGTCTTCTTGCGCTCGTGGGTGATCGACATCGACGACCAGATGACGTCGAACTTCTTCGCCTCGAGACCCGGGATCAGGCCGTCCCAGGACATGTCCACGATGGAGCAGGTCTCCTTCATCTCGGCGCAGACCGCGTCCATCAGCTCGATTTCCCAACCGATCCATTTGCCGGACGGGTCCTTCGTGAAGAAGGGTGGGTAGGCTTCGTTCATGATGCCGAAGCGCACTTCCGCATTGGCCGCACCTGCAAGTGCGAAGGCCACGCCGGCCATCAGGATGGACATCAACTTCATTCGACTACCCCTTCTGTTTTCGTCGGAATGGAAACGGATCAATGGCCGAGACTGCCGGTGAATTCGCGGCAGCGGGCGCTGAGCGGCGCACCGAAGACCTGGGCGGGCGGCCCCTGTTCCTCGACGCGCCCCCCATCGAGGAACATCACGTGGCTGGAGACGTCGTGGGCGAATTTCATCTCGTGCGTGACGAGAAGCATGGTCCGCCCTTCTTCCGCCAAGTCGCGGATGACCTTCAGCACCTCGCCGACAAGCTCGGGATCGAGTGCCGAGGTGGGCTCGTCGAACAGCATCACCGCCGGGTCGACGCAGAGCGCGCGGGCGATCGCGGCGCGCTGCTGCTGGCCGCCCGACAGGAACGCCGGATAGGCGTGCCGTTTGTCGTAAAGCCCCACCTTGGACAGAAGAGCCTCGGCCCGTTCAGTCGATTCCCTGCGGTTCTGCCGCAGCACATGAATTGGGGCCTCGATGACATTTTTGAGCACGGTCCTATGGGCCCAAAGGTTGAAGCTCTGGAACACCATGCCGAGGCCGGTGCGGATCCGTTCGATTTGCCGCCAATTGGCGGGATGGGCGCGCCCTTCGCGGCCCGGCTTCATCAGAACCTCTTCGCCGCCGAAGATGAAACGGCCGCGGTCGGGGATCTCGAGAAAGTTGATGCAGCGGAGAAAGGTGCTCTTCCCCGAGCCCGAGGATCCGATCAGCGAAATGACGTCGCCTTTTTGCGCCGATACCGATACGCCCTTCAGCACCTCGTGCTGCCCATAGCTCTTATGGACGTCTTCCACCAGCAAGGCGGCGGCGCTTCGCATCATTCCTGTCGTTCCTGGCGGTTTTTATGGTTATTTGGTTCGCGATAATATGGCCACGCGTTGCGGTTTTGCCGCACATTTGCCGCAGTGACGCGGATTTTCCGCAGAACACGCTAAAAGATGCGGACTTACCGCGCTTTCTGTCCTTGATTTTTTGAGAGATAGTGCGTTCGTGCGCAGGTGAAAGCTTCGGAAGCGGAAAGCGTGCTCACGACAAAGCTGCCTGAGATATTAGCTGCGGCAAATCACCAACACGAGGAAACCATGACGGAGCCAGTGGATCAATTCGATCGGAAGATCCTCGAGATCGTGCAGCGCGACTGTCAGCTCAAGGCCGAGGCGATCGGCGACATCATCGGCCTGTCGGCGTCTGCCGTTCAACGCCGCCTCAGAAGGATGCGCGAGGACGGCATCATTTCCGCCGAGATCGCCCTCGTCGACCGCAAGGTCGCCGGAAATCCGATGACCTTCATCGCCGGCATGGAGATCGAGCGTGAGAACTACGATGCGCTCGCGAAATTCCGCACCTGGGTCGACAAGCAGGATCACATCCAGCAGGTCTATTACGTGACCGGGTCGGTGGATCTCGTGGCGATCATCACCGCCCAGGACGTCACCCAATATGACGAGATCACCGCGCAGATCATGTCGCAGAATCCTCAGATTAAGCGAATTCACACGAATGTCGTGCTGAAGGATGTGAAGCTCGGGATGTTCGTTCCCGTGACTTCCGACTAGGGCCGATCAGAGTGGAGCGCCGAAAATCGGGAGAAGGGGTGTGTACCCCCTCTGCCCTGCCGGGCATCTCCCCCACACGGGGGGAGATCGGCAAGAGGCAATGTCCCGCCCATCGAATATCGATGCATGGACTTTGCAGGTGCGTTGACTTCGGCATACGCATGCTGGGGTTGGGGCAGATCGGCGTTTCCAGCCAACCTCCCTCCTTGTGGGGGAGATGCCCGGCAGGGCAGAGGGGGGTGCCTCCGATCGCAGCAACGCTTTAACCGGAAAGCTGCCTAGATGATCTATTTCACGAGTGACACGCATTTCGGCGAGCCGCGGGTGCTCAACATCGATCGCCGGCCCTTCTCCAGCCTGGCGGACCACGACGCTGCGCTGATTGCCAACTGGAACGACACCGTCTCGCCGGAGGACGAGATCTGGCACCTCGGCGACTTCGCATCGAAGCAAAAGGGCTTTGCTGAAGATTTGCTTACGCGGCTGAACGGCAGGAAGCACCTGATCGTCGGCAACAACGATTCGCTGGCGACGGTCGAAGCCAGCGGCTGGCAGAGCATCCAGCATTATGCGGAACTCACCGTCGACGGGCACTTGCTCATTCTCTGCCACTATCCGTTTCGGACCTGGAATCAGATGGGAAAGCGATCGGTCAACCTGCACGGCCATTCCCACGGCCGTTTGAAACCGCTGCTGCCGCGGCAGTTCGATGTGGGCGTCGATGCCAGAGACCTGCGCCCGGTCAGCCTGCCCGATCTTCTCCCTCGGCTGCGCGTGAAGGCATAGCGCTTGTGAATGTCAGGCGAGCGCGCCGTGGGCGACGTCGCCCTGCGAGGGCGATAGGCGCGCATCGTTACTCGTAGACACCTTCGACGAGCGTGACGCCGCGCTCGACGCGCAGCATCCGGAAATAGGCGGAGATCCGCCCCGCCACTTATCCGGCTAGGTTTGCCAAAGCTTGCCCGAGGCAATTTCCTCCCTGACTCGTTTTTCTCCGCTATTTCATTTTATAATTATTTAATGCATGTTGTCTCGCAACGGCCAGTAGGCTCGCCGTTCGTTTTCCATCCAGGAGGAGCAATCGCATGCGTCATCTTCTGAAAACTGCGCTTTGCCTGGCTGCCTTGGCGGCACTGCCTTCTATCCGGCCATTTCGGCTGCCAGCGACCTCGAACTGACCATCACGGCGCCGGCCGGCGCGGGCGGCGGGATTCGGCGGCGCGCTCGCTGCAAGAGGCGATGATGGCGACGGGTGAGGCCAAGAGCGTCCAGGTCGTTTGTAAACGCGTTGGCGAGTGCATAAATCGACGTTGAACGCGCTAGCGACCGAACCCTACGACGACCCATGGCAAGACAAAGCGTATCCCCGCAGATCACGGCAAGCATCCTCGAATTCGTGAAGACGAACGAGATGCGCGCCGGCGAGCATCTGCCCTGTCAAATGCTCGCCGATGCGTTTCGCGTCTCCCGCGCGCCGGTCAATGCCGCCTTGAAGAAGCTCGAGACGATGGGAATCGTGCGGGCGGAACCGAACCGCGGCTATTTCCTGACGATCGACGCGGCCAAGGTCGAGACAGGGAAACCCGTGGGCGAGCCTCGGCGCGAGGAGGAGGATCCGCTCTATTTCCGCATCGCCGAGGACCGCCTTGCCGGCAAGCTCGAGGAGCGCGTCAGCGAGAACGAGCTGATGCGCCTCTACGACGTCGCCCGCAGCCGGCTGTTGAAGTCGCTCCACCGGATCGCCGAAGAGGGCTGGATCGAACGCCTGCCGGGCAACGGCTGGGCCTTCCGCGAGACACTGACATCGCGCAAGAGCTACGAGGAGGGCTACGTCTTCCGCGCGGTAATCGAGCAGCAGGCGATGCTCTTGCCCACGTTCCGCCCGAACGAGGAAGAATTCAGGAAGGCGCGCTCCGTGCAGACCGCCTTGGGAGAAGGCGGCTACGAGACCTGGTCGCGCGCCGAGATCGTCAAGGCGAACAACGAGTTTCACGAAATGCTCGTCGCCTGCTCACAGAACGATTTCTTCCTCGATGCAATCAAGCGCGTCAACCGGCTGCGCCGCCTGATCGAGTACCAGATTAACATCGACCGGAGCCGGCTGCCCCGGCAGACGAGCGAGCACCTGCACATTCTCGACCTCATCGAGACCGGTCGCCGGACAGAGGCGGCGGCCTTTCTCTACACGCACATCATGGGTGCGATCCGGATCAAGACGCCGCAGGTCTAAGAACGTGTGGCGGAACTGTTCTACAGCGGTGCGCGCTTGAAGACGCGCAAAGCCGTAGCGACTTCAAAAGCGGCTGCATGCTTCCTTAAATCGGCCAGGAATTGAGGAAGCAGGCAGAAGGCTTATTTTCCTCGAAGGCTATTCTGGCTTCCATGATCGGCGGACTGCGCCCGGTGCCGGCAATCGGTTGGCCGATTGGGTGTGAGCCTGCTTATTAGCCCAAGCCAAAGAACGCCAAGATGGCGAGTACGACCACAACCAGTCCGACTAGGTAGATTATCTGATTCATGATTCACTCCTTTCATGAGCAATGAACGGAATTCTTCGCGGGTATGTTCCGAACCGCCTGCCAACATGTCGGCGCCGCTGCAAGAGGTGGACGTTCGTGCTTCTTTCGATGCGCGTGCATATTGCATTTTATAATCGCAATATGTAATTCGGGCCAAGACCTTAAGAGGCCCCACGTTCTCGAAGCGGTAGACAATCAATGTCCGAGACAAAGCTAACATCTCGGCGTTGACCGGGTTGACTATGCGATCGTGGACCTCCCTGCGGAGGCAGGCGAGGCGTTGCAGCGCCTGCCCTATACACATCGAATTCTTCTGGAGAACGCGCTGCGCACCGGAGGTGACAACGCCGCGAGGGCGAAGGAGGCGATTCCAAGAGCGCGCCTTCGATGCGCTTGCCGGTCGCGGTGCTGGCGAGCCTCTCGAGATTGAGCGTGTGCATGATCCCGGTACCGGGCGGGTACACGCTAAAGCCGCTCAGCGTGTTTGTCGCCCATATCATGAAGCGATAGCGCTCGGCGTTGCGCTCGAACTCGCGCGCCATGTTCCTTTCGAGCGAGCCTGCCTGTGCGAAGAAATCGACGCCCACCGAATGATCCGTCGAGACGTCCACCGGTACGACGGGATTGAGAAGAGCGGGATCGCCGCCGGCTTCCGCCAGCGCCGAGCGCATGCCGGCAATGTCGACCAGCGCCGGGCCACAGGTGGTGTCGTGCATGAGGACTCGATTGGGGAGAAACGGGATTTCCTGCTCGCTCGTTCCGGTATGGAGCTAGGCCATGCGATGCCCGACACGCTGATCGGCACCGACAGCCATAGCCGATGATCAACGACATCGGCGTGCTTGCCTGGGGCGTCTGCGGGCTCGAGGCGGAGAGCGTATTCTTCGGCATACCGGTGACGCTCCGCGTCCCGGAGGTCGTCGGGGTGAAACTCACCGGAGCATTGCAGAGCGGCGTGATGGCGACCGATCTGGCGCTCACCGTCACCGAAATGCTGCGCAAGCTCGACCTGCAGGACCGCTATGTCGAATTCTTCGGTCCCGGTGTGTCGACGCTGACCGCCGGAGACCGTGCCGTCGTTGCCAATATGACGCCGGAGTTCGGCGGCAACAGCGGTTACTTCCCGATCGACGCCGAGACGCTCAAATACCTCGAAATGACGGGACGCTCGCGCGACCACGTCGCCTTCGTCAAGGCCCACGCGAAGCGCACCGGCCTGTGGTTCGATCCGCATATCGACCCGCGCTACACCGCCACCGTCGAACTCGAACTATCCACGGTCGAGGTCAGCCTTGCCGGACCGGCGCGGCCGCAGGGCCGTATCCCCGCCGGCGCGACGCTCCGGGCGATGAAGTTGATTTCTCTGCCGTGCGAAGGCCGCAGAATGCCCACGAGGTCCGATTCGCGATGAAGGCAGGGGTGCGCCAGGTCTACATTTCTTCCCTCGATGAGCTGCGCCGGCGATTGGATCTCCATGAAAGGCGAGTTGCTGGCGTGAGCGAGGATGATTTGCAGCAGATCGCGCGTGTTGCGCCTTCTCCAATCGATGAGGATGAACAGCTGTTTGCCGGCCGTGAAGACGCAGGCGCCGCTGTCGACGATGACGATCTGGAAGTCGACCAAGAGAAGCTGGATAGGAACAAATATGCCGGCATTCTCAAGCGCTAAGATCCTGTGCGCGAGAGAATGATTGCGCGCGAGGACGCCCCTCACACGCAAGTCATTCGATCACCCATACTTCGGAGGCAGGAGGTCCGCGAGACGTTTGGCAGTGACATTTCCGCGTTGAATAAGGTGATTTTCGACAGTGTGAATGCGGAGAATGAGATCAACGCGCCCGATCTAAACCAGCGACTTCAGGGAAGATGGCCGACGAGATTTCACGCGTTTGCCTAAGAGAATGGGTGGTTCCCTTATCCGAAGACGGGCGGCGGCTGAATGGTAGGTGGGAAATGCCTGGGGAAGGGCTGCCAGTGGCAATCAAAAGAAGGACGCCGACCCGCTTCTCAGTGCAAATCAACACCCACGACGGTCCGATTCGGCATGAAGGCCGGCGTTCGCCAGATCTACATTACTTCGCTGGATGAGCTAGCGGCATCGAGAGCACGGCCATAGTCTATAACCACCAGCCGATCGTCGACCATTTTCCGGCGGATCAATGCGGAAAGAATCATTGGAGCGATGACCATCAGGAATGTCGACCGGATCTACTTCTTCGAATTCCAGCGCGTCGACGGACCTCGAAATGCGGGCAGCCGGTCATCATTTATCGCTCACCACCCGTATCGATGATCGCCTTGCCGAGCAGCTTGCGCACCGAGCAGTGCTGCTAGACCACCACGCGAGATGCCTCCGATCTCGGCTGGGATGTCGATTTTGTCTCTGAAGCGACGCTGACATTCCCGATGACGCATGCCTCGGGTGAGACCTTCGATGCCGCGGCAATTCGTAAACGCACGGAACTGGTGCTCGCCGGCCGCTTCGCCCGTATCGCGACCGTTGAGGAAGCGCTGGGTAGCAGGGCGCTAGCTGCATGAGCAGGTCTGGCCCGGCAGAGGAACCGCAGGTCATTCCGGTATTCACGCTGGTGCCGCTGGAGGCGCTGCTGATCGATATCGCCGGGCCGCTCGAAGTGCTGCGCTACACCAATCTCGAACAGCAAAGGCTCCGGTTCGACCGTCACTACATCGCCTCGACAGCCAGGCAGGCGACCTCGATCGGGCTCAGATCAAAATAAGTTGTTGGTCACGTCGCCGGCAGTATCCGAATTGCTGGCGAGGAACGGGAGGACTTGCGCGGCTTATCAACCCGCCATGGCCAGCCCCTCTGTGCCGGCGTCGTTGCCGCCGTTCTGGTTGAAATCATCCGCTACCATGAACTTCCCCTTCTCACGGTACCTGCGCGCCCGTCGCGGTCACATAGATTGCGTAGAGCGACGTCGTCGCAGCGATGAAGAGGCGGTTCCGGCGGGGACCGCCGAAGGTGAGGTTGGCAACAGTTTGCGGCACGAGAATCTTGCCGATGCGCACGCCGTCCGGTGCGAAGCAATGCACACCGTCGCCGGCGCTCGACCAGAGATTTCCTCCCGTGTCCGTGCGGATGCCGTCGGGGATGCCCTTGTCGATCGTTGCGAAGACTCGGCCGTTGGCGAGCTGTCCGTCCAAAACATCGAAGGCGCGAATATGCCGCGGCAGGGCGTCGTCATGGCTTGCGCCGGAGTCGGCGACATAGAGGATGCTCTCGTCGGGCGAGAAGGCGAGGCCGTTCGGCTGGTTGAAGTCGGTGGCGACCGCGGCAAGCTCGCCGTTTTCCGGGTCCAGCCGGTAGACATTGCGGCTCTCCTGTTCCGGCTCCGCCCGATAGCCCTCATAGTCGGAAAGGATGCCGTAGGTCGGGTCGGTGAACCAGATTGTGCCGTCCGATCGCACCACCACGTCGTTCGGCGAATTGAGCCGCCGACCGCCAAAGCTTTCGGCGAGCGTCGTGATCGAGCCGTCGATCTCGGTCCGGGTGACGCGGCGCGTTCCGTGCTCGCAGGAAATCAGGCGTCCCTGCCGGTCTCGGGTGTGGCCATTTGCGAAATTCGACGGCTGCCGAAAGACAGAGACTCCGCCTTCCGGCGTCCAGCGCAGCATCCGCTGGTTCGGGATGTCGCTCCAGACGAGCTGGTTGGCATCGCTGAACCAGACCGGCCCCTCCGACCAGCGGCAGCCGGAATAAAGGTCATCGAGACGGGCGCTGCCGACGATCAGATGGGCGAAGCGCGGATCGTCGATCTCGTAGATTTGTTCCCTTCCCATGTGGTCCGTCCCCGAACTAACGCATGCCCGGCTGTCGGCCGCCTGCGAGCATGATGACGCTGATGATGATAAGCCCGGTCATGATCAGGCGGATGCCGGCGCCGAGGCCGTAGGTGTTGAGCATGGAGACCACCAGAAACATGAAGAGCGAGGCACCCCAGATTCCCGGCACGTTGGAATCGCCGCCGGCGACCGCGGTGCCGCCGAGAACGACGACGGCGATCGACATCAGAAGATATTCCGTGCCCATGTTGAGAGCCGCGCCCCCCGAGAAGCAGGCGAGGAGGTAGCCCGCGAGCGAGGCAAGAACGGCCGAGAGCACGTAGGTGACGAAGCGTGTGCCGTCGACCGGAACGCCCGCCATGCGTGCCGCCGGCATGCTCTGGCCGATCGCGGAGATCCAGCGCCCGTAAACGGTCTTTTCGAGCAGGAACCACGCGGCGAGGGAAATCACCAGCGCCACGAGGGAAACGTTGGGCACGCCGAGCGTGGCCGATGTCGTGAATTCGGCCAGGAAGCTCGGCGGTTTGATGCGCAGGCCGCGATTGGTCCAGATGGCCGCTGACTGGATGATGAAGCTCATCGACAGCGTCGCGATGATCGGCGGGATGCGCAACGCCTTGATGAGCGCGTAGTTCGCGAGGCCGACACCGATGCCGATCAGGGTTGCGGTTATCAGCCCCGGCAGGATCATGGCGTTGTCCACTTCCATAAGCTTCAGCGCCACGGTGCCCGCGAGCGTCATGGTGGCGGGAATCGACAGGTCGATGTTGCCGGGACCGAGCGTGATGACGAACATCTGGCCGATGCCGACGATGATCGAGAAGGCGGCGAAGGTCAGCGCCGCCTGGGAGAGGTCGAGCATGCTTGCGCCGCCCGTCACCATGATCGTCGCGAACCAGACCAGGAAGGCGGCGAACCACGACCAGATCCAAGGCGCCCGCGAAAGACGGTCGACGACCCTCATCGCCGCTTCTCCTGATATTCGAGACGGTTGAGCAGCAGGCGCAAGGCGAGCACGATGATCAGGATCGCGCCCTGCGCGCCGATCTGCCAGTCGGGCGAGATGCGCAGAAAAGACAGGAACGAACCGGCAAGCGTCAGCGTCAGAGCGCCGATCACCGCGCCGATGGGCGAGACGCGCCCGCCAATGAATTCGCCGCCGCCGAGGATCACGCCGGCGATCGAGAGCAGCGTGTATCTGAGCGCTATGTTTGCGTCGGCCGATGTGGTGAGCCCGACGAGCGCGATGCCGGCGAGCACCGCGAACATGCCGGCAAGCCCGTAGGCCGCAGCGCGGGCGGCCAGAACTGACCAGCCCGCCCGCTCCACCGAGCGCTGGTTGCCGCCGATGCCGCGGATGAGCACGCCGAGCGAGGAGCGCGTCACGATCAGATGCGCGACGACGGCAATGACGATGCTGGCGACGATCGCCATCGGAGCGATCGGAGGCTTCATCGTCATCAGGCTTCGGACCCATTCCGGCGCTTGTCCGCCGGGCGCCGGCAGGAGAAGCACGGCAAGCCCCGCCCAGACGAAGCTCATGCCGAGCGAAACCACGATCGACGGCAGGCCACGGAGGTGAATGACGACGCCGAGCATGGCATAGACGGCAACGCCGCCGGCAAGGATCAGAATCCCGACAAGCGGCTCGTCACGCAGGAAGGTCGCCGTCACGCAGCCGACAAAGCTGACGAAGGTGCCCATCGCGAGGTCGAGGTCGTTCACCGACATGATGATCATCTGGGCGATCGTCGCGAGCGCGATCGGAACCGCGAGATTGAAGAGCAGGTTGAGGCCGATATAGCTCATCGCCCGAGGCTGCAGCCAGAAGACGGCTGCAAGAAGCACGGTGAGCGAAAGGGCGGGAATGGCGAGCCGGATCGCATCGGTCGAAAGCCTCAGCCTCATGCTGCCTCCCGCTTGAAGGACGTGGCAAGGATGTTCTCCTCGCTCACGGCGTCGCCGGCGAGTTCCGCAACGATCTCTCCTTCGCGGAAGACATAGACACGATCGCAGAGGCAGACCTCCTCCATCTCGGTCGAATACCAGACGAAGGTGCGGCCGCGCTGAGCCTCCTGCCGGATGATCTCGTATACCTCCTGCTTCGTGCCGACGTCGACGCCGCGCATTGGATCATCCATCAGCACCACCGGCGCCCTGGTCGCGAGCGACCTGGCGAATAGCACCTTCTGCTGGTTACCGCCCGAAAGCGACAGCATGGGGTTGGCCAAGTCCGGCGTGCGGATATCGATGCGGCGCTTCCACTCTCCGGCACGCTCGGCCTCCGCCTCGGCGTTGACGACGCCGCGCAGGGCCAGATCGTGAAGCGTGGCGATGGAGAAGTTTTTCAGGATGCTCCAGAGTTCGAAGACGCCATTCAGGCGGCGATCCCCCGCGACGAAGGTCACCGCAGGCTCGCGGCGCGGCAGCCAGTCGGCGGTGCTCGCTGCATGAAGTTTCATCAGCATTCCCGTCTGGCCGTGTCCGGCGAGACCGGCGAGCCCGACGATCTCGCCGCGTCTGGCCTCAAGGCGCAGGCCGCGACCGGTCCGCGCGATTACCACGGGCTCATGGGCAAGGTCTCGCAGCGTGCGGCGATGCGCTTCGCCCTTGACGACGCTTCCCATGGCCTCGACGAGGCCGTGCTCGGTCCAGGCATCGCCAGGCCGTTCGGCGACGATGCGCCCGTCCTTCATGACCGCGATCCGGTTCGCCGTGGCGAGGATCTCGTGGAGGATATGGGAAATCAGAATGACCGAACCGCCGCTCGCGACGAACCGCCGGACATGGGCGAGCATCTGCTCCGCGAGGCTCGCGTCGAGCGAGGACGTCGGCTCGTCCAGGATGATGAGCCGGGGCGCAATGCCGGTATCGGAGAAAGCCATGGCGATCTCGACCATCTGCCGTTCGGCGATGGAGAGATCCCCGACCATCCTGTCGCGTTCGATGCCGTGTCCGGGAAATATGGCATCGAGGCTTCGCTCAATCACGAGCCTTGCCCGCCTGCGCCAGCCGAGGCCTCCAAGATGGCGGTGCAGGACGCGGGTATTTTCGACCACGGTGAGGTTCGGGCAGAGCGAAAGCTCCTGGAAGACGCAGCGTATGCCGCGCGCTCTGGCCGCGTTGATGCCGTAGCGCTGAAGAAGCTCGCCGTCGCCTGAAATGTTGCCCTGCTGCGGCGTCAGACCGCCATTGATGACGCTGACGATCGTCGATTTGCCGGCGCCGTTATGGCCGACGAGACCCACGCATTCCCCCGGCCGGATGGCGAGCGTCACGCCGTCGAGCGCCCTGACCGCTCCGAAACTCACCTTGGCGTCGGCAACCTCGATTATCGCCTTCGACATTCTGCCCGTCATTTGCCGCTATCTGTTGTACTGGGGATCGTTTGGCACGGGGTCTGCCGCGCGGTCCCGAGAGAACCGCGCGACATATGGAAGAACATCATTCCGCGGATTCGATCACCTTGATCGCATCAGCCTGCGAATATTCGACATTGGCAACACCGCCTGCCTGGGTATTGGCGAGGTTCTCTTCCAGATTGTCCTGGTCGATGCGCAGGAAGGGCACGACGAGGTCCTTCTTGACTTCCTTGCCGTCGAGGATCTGCTGGGCGACCCAGAATGCGAGCGTCGAGACGCCGGGCGCGATCGAGACAGACATGGTCTCATAGCCGCTGGCATCCTTCTGTTCCTTCCACCACTTCAGCTCGTCCTCGCGGTTTCCCATGATGATGATCGGCGTCGGCCGGTTGGCAGCCGCGAACGCCTGGGCGGCGCCGTAGCCGTCGCCGCCCTGGGTCACGACGCCGGCGATCTCGGGAAGGCTCGGCAGGATACCCGCCACGGCCTTCTGGGCGACATCCTGCGCCCAGTCGCCATGGACGGACCCGACGATCTTGAACTGCGGGAACTGCTTGACGCCCTCGTGGATGCCCGCCGAGATCTCATCGTCGACGAAAACGCCGGCAAGGCCGCGGATCTCCAGGAGGTTCCCGCCCTCGGGCAGCTTCTTCGACAGATATTCGACTTCGCTGCGACCCATTTCCTTGAAATTGACGGCGATCCGCCAGGCGCAAGGCTCGCTCACCACGCCGTCGAACGAGACGACGATGATGCCTGCATCGCATGCTTCCTTGACCGCGCCGTTGAGCGCCGTCGGCGAGGCGGCGTTGAGGACGATCGCGTCATAGCCCTGCAGGATCATGTTCTGAATCTGCGCGGCCTGCTCGGTCGCCTGGTTTTCCGCCGTTGTGAAGGCATCGGCAGCAGCAACCACGCCAGCCTTGACGGCCTCTCCCGTCACCTTGTCCCAGCTCGTGAGCATCGCCTGCCGCCAGGAGTTGCCGGCATAATTGTTGGAAAGCGCAATCTTCTTGCCGGAAGTGTCGGCCAACGCGGAATTCGGCATTGCGGCGCACAGGACGACCGCTGATGCCAGAAGCATCTTGCGAAATGTCATGTTTTCCTCCCTCTGGACCCGGCTTCGACCGGATCGCCTCATCGGCCGCTCTCTATGCGGTCGTCTGCAAATAGGACTTGCACTGAGCTTCCTCCTCTCAGTAATGGCAGGATGAGGGAGAATTTGCCGCCTGTATAGATCGTATGCGGCAATGCGTTTGCGGACTTTTGCATTACAGGCTGCGTGTTCGTGCAAGACGAGGACGCCCTGTCGAGCGCTTAATGGAGCTGGCGGTCGCAGCGCCCGAAGGGACGGGCGCGATCGCGGGAGGAACTGCGGACATGCCGCTTCTGGCGCCGGCCGCATTGGTCGATCACTATCTTGGCATATCCCGGCTGCTTGCCGGCCAGCTCGACTTCCGCTCGGCGATCCGCGCCGTCGCTGCGGAAGTGGCGCATATCATCCCCCACGATCATCTCGACGTCTGCATCCTGATGGTCGACGGTAACTATCACACCGCCTACGAGACCGGCATGGACACCGCCTGGGGTGATGCCGCCTCGGCGCCGGTCGTCAACAGCCCGATCCGTTCCCTTCTCTGGGGCGAGGTCGATTACCTGCTGACGGATGATGCTATCAACGATGCGCGTTTCCACTTCGAGGGCGCCTTCAAGCGGCCGATCATCGAACAATCGCTGCGCAGTCGTCTGCACGTACCGATGAAGGTGCAGGGCAAGATCATAGCCGCGCTCAGCTGCTCCTCTCAGAACCCCGGCCTATACACGATGGAGGACGTCGGCCGGGCGAGGATCATCGCCGACCTGCTGGCACCCTATTTCTTCGCGCTGAGGGCCGCCGAACAGGCCCAGCAATCCGCCATCGTCGAGGCGGAGGCGCGTGCGCGCGAGGAGGGTTTGCGGCAGGGCGCGTTGAAGCTGACCGAGGCGCTCGAACAGGAGCGCCAGCGCATCGGCATGGACCTTCACGACCAGACGCTTGCCGACCTTACGCGGCTGTCGCGCCGCATCGACCGCCTGGCCCGCGGCTCGGAGCTGAGCAGCGAGGCACTGGAACCCGTTTCCCGCAGTCTCCATCATTGCATGCAGGATCTGCGGCAGATCATCGAGCAGGCAAAGCCGTCCGTTTTGCAGCTCTTCGGTCTTGCCCAGGCGATCGAAAACCACCTCGACCAGTCAGTACGCGACAGTGGGATGCCGATCGAGTGGGCTCTCGTCGACGAGAGCGGGGGCGCTCTAGACGGCCTCGAGCAGACGGTCAGCGTCGCGCTTTTCAGAATTGCGCAGGAGGCGATCAACAATGCCGTCCGCCACGCCCAGCCCACGGCAATCATCGTCGGGCTTCGGCTCGAGGCCGGCGAGCTCGCCATTGAGATTTCGGACGACGGGCGTGGTTTGGCCAGAGCCCGCGGACGCATCGGTGGCGGTATCGACAATATGAAGACGCGGGCACGGCTCATTTCCGCGAAATTCGCGATTGGACTGGGAGACAAGAACCGCGGCACGACGGTCACAGTCCTGCTGCCGCGCGGAGAGCGCCGTGCGGACCTCGAGCCCCAGCCGCAAATAGCCATCAAGGAGGATCAGCGATGAAGGTACTGATCGTGGAGGACGATCCGCTTCACCGTTCGTACCTGCATGAGGCGGTCTGTGCCGCCCTGCCCGAATGCGACACCGTCATCGAGGCGGAGAACGGCGTCGCCGGCGAGCAGCTCGCGCGCGATCACAAGTCGGCGCACATCGTCATGGACCTGCAGATGCAGACCCGCAACGGTATCGAGGCGGCACGCACCATCTGGAAAGAGCGCCCGGAGACGCGCATCCTCTTCTGGTCGAACTACTCCGACGAGGCCTATGTCCGTGGCGTGTCGCGTATCGTTCCGGACGGGGCGGCCTATGGCTATGTGCTGAAATCCGCCTCCGACGAGCGGCTGAAGCTGGCGCTTCGCTCAATTTTCGTGGAGAGCCAGTGCGTGATCGACCGCGAGGTGCGCGGTTTGCAGCAAAGAAGCATCGGCCACGCGAACAGCTTCAGCGATTCGGAATACGAGATCCTCGTCGACATCGCACTCGGTCTGACGGACCGGACGATTGCCAAGCGCCGCAACCTGTCTCTGCGCAGCGTCCAGAACCGTTTGCAGCAGCTCTACGACAAGCTCGACGTCTACCAGGCCGTTGCCGAGGAACATTCTGACAGCCAATTTAACCTGCGCGCCCGCGCCGTGACAGTCGCTTTCCTTCGGAAACTGCTGAACTACAGCGCCCTGGAAAAAGCCGAAGCCGAGCTTCAGGAATGGCTGCAGGAACAGAAGTGAACCGAAGACGAGAAGGGATCCAACTCACCGCCAATTCCGAATCTGGGCAAGACCATCGAAGCAAGACGTAGTGCAGTGCCGCTAGACGTTATGACCGTGGTGTGAGCGGCGGCCGTCTGAAAGCAAACGGGGATTGGCGTACCGAGCCGAGCCCCAAGCATCGCTGGCGAATGGACGCGATTGTGCGCGCACCGAGCATGTCGAGGAGCTGACCGAGATTCTCATCCAGCACTTTGGCGGCAGCGGGGAGCAGCAACTGCTCAACACGCGCGTGCCGAGCAACGCAGGCTGATCTGAGAGGGGATGACGAGACCTTGACGAGGCGATGCGAACTGTGCATCGCCTCTCCATACTCGTCACCCCCATTCGCTGGTTGCGAGGCTCGATGTCTCGTTTGGGCCGAACCGAGCCATTCCTGTGCCGGATGTCGATGTCCGGATCGGGTGGAGAGCCGAAGTTCAATGCGATGGCGACGAACGATGAGCGCGGCGGATAGGAGGCAGACCCACACGATCCCTGACAATTACCGACCTCGATCTAAACAGCACTAAGCTCACCCGGATGGATGCTGGTCCAACTACAATAGCAGGCAGTTTAGTGGGGTGCGAGTTTGCCAACCGACATCGCATGCACGAGCGCTCCACTCGATCACCTCAGCTGCTGACTCACAGTCCGAATGAAAGGCAGGTCATTTGTGGGCCTGAATTCGACGTGCAGACCGTTGGGCCGTTGGGAGTGGTGGGTTCCACCGCCTATGGCGTCTAGTCAGCAGAGTACTCCTCTCCTCCAGGCGGCTGCTGTCGGTCGATTTCCCGTTCCCCATAGTCGCAGGAGGGTCGAGGGGAGCCGTTCGTCATGAGCCCTGTGCACGGCTTGATTGCGAGGATGTACACTGTGGACGCAGCGCTACCTCCGTGAAAGTTCGACGCCGTTGCTGAATCACAAGCGCCCCTGCGTGATGAGCAGGGGCTTTGCGAGGCGAGTGCCTGCTGAGGCAGGTGCCTATGGCATCATACTGCGATAGCGTTCGCGCTCGCGCCGAACCTGCTCCAAAGTATACGGGTCGGCACTGTCGTCAAACCGCGTCCATCCTTCCCCCGCGTAAATGCTCCTGCGGGCGGCAGGGTCGACGCGATTGCGTTGCTGCAGGATGGCCTCTGCTTTGAGGGCAAGACTGTCATCGACTTTTGCGGTCACCAAGGTGCCGCCGCGGCGAACGCCCTCGGCATAGACATGGGCGTCTTCCTCATCGACGCCGGAATCCGTCAATGCACCGATCAACCCTCCGGCGGCGCCTCCAGCAACAGCCCCGGCTGCCGCCCCGGCCGCGGTAGACGCCAGCCATCCTGCCGCGACGACAGGGCCAACGCCGGGAATGGCCATCAAGCCAAGTCCCGTAAGCAGACCGACCACCCCGCCTCCTACGGCGCCGAGGCCGGCACCAGTTCCCGCGCCTTCGGCTGCGTCCGAGCCTTCGGTCGAGTAGCGGTCATCAGCATTGTTTGCAACGATGCTGATATCATCTGACGGCACGCCGGCGGCTTCGAGGTCGCTGACGGCGTCGCGGGCATCTTCGTAGTCGTCAAATAGCCCTGTTACGGTTCGCATTATCGTTCTCCTTTTGGTAAAGCACGTTTCGGGCGATTACTGAGCTGTGACGTTGCCCTGATAATCGAGGGCGACGGCCACTGATTTGCCGTCCTTCATGGCAGTTGCCTGCCACACACCTTTATCGTCTAGCTTCAAGCCATTGACGCCGGTGTACCCGGCTTGTTCGATCCGCTCCTTCGCCTGAGCTTCGGTAAAGCTGTTGGCGCCTTCAACCGGCGCCGCCGGGTTCTGCGTGTCGGGAGTCGCGATCGCCGGCGTATTGCCCTCCGAAGACGGAGTCGTTTGCGCAAACGCTGCCGTGGCCACAGCGCTCAGCAGCGCTGCCGCAGCAAAAGTCAGATTTTTCATGTGTTTACCTCTTCCGAAGACCTGAATTGATCCCCGCGCAAAGAACTCGTGGACCGGAGATTGGTTCCGGATTGCTCGTTCACAATCAGAGCACGGCCGTGAGCAGGTGCGGATTTCAGGTGGGGTTGAGCGCCTTCACGCGCCGTCGATCGTCAGCCTGGTAGTAGGCACGGGGGTGGTTTGGCAGTTGGGTAAAGGCGGGCGTCACGTCTCCCAGCGACCCGTAAGGATCAGCTCGCGAGCTGCTTCCCGGGTCTGGGAGCTTGAAGGGTCGCATAAATCAGATTGCAGGCAAAAATTAGTGACGCCGGCCCCCTGGGGTGTGACCGCTACTGACGTCGCCAAAATAGAGCAGCATCTCTCCGAGGGGGCAGAGGATACCGCTCTCTTTTCCAAGTACTCTGCGGCACGGCTTAATAGTGGTAATAACCGTAGATCGGCCGCGCGCGGCCTTTGCACTTGATTTCTTCCTTGTACCCGTCGTCGTCCCACTTGCGCTCGATCTTGCAGCGGCCGCGACGATACTCTTCCTTGTAGGCTCTCCGCTCGTATCGGGGTTCGTCATAATAGCCGCGCCAACGCCAGCGGCCATGACCGCTCTCATCTTTCCAAGGATCGGCCAGTGCGGTCCCCGCACAGGCGGTCAATGCTATGCCGGCGGCGGCTAACATGGTCGCGATTTTCATGTTCAGTTTCCTTGCGCCAGGTGCCGGGTCAACGCTCATGTGTTGAGTTGGTTTCTAAATCAGTCTGCCAACTCACATCCATAGGACCTTAGTCCGACTCCCAGGGGCAAAGGTCCTGCGCCCATTGCGAGTGTTGCTGCTTGTTCCAGATACTGTCAGGAGCAAGGCCGCGAACGACGGCTGTCGATCAACTCGGGTCTATCGGGTCTTCCGCTATGGCATCAAACACCGGATGGAAACAACGCGTTTTAGAAACCGCTTGGCGCGCAATTTCGAGCCCCTTCACGATCGGCGTGTATATGGCGGTTGCGATCTGGATTGCTTTTCTTGCGAGCGCCAAAACGGGTATTCCGGCGTACATATTCATGGCCGCGGCGTTTTTGCTGGTGATATTCGTCGACCCGCCCGAGCGGCTAGCGAGATTTAGAGAACGTCGACGTCGATCAAGCCCGCTGTCTTCAGCAGCCCAGCGGCGGTCTGACGCTGTAACGGTTCGCGGGGGCGAGCACCGGTAGCCGTCGCTACCGCGATGACCCCTTTGAGAGTCCGAGAGCAGCGCCTTTAAGTCCCTTCTGGGCAACTCTGGGACCTCAAGTTCTTGTCCGACTCGCCTTGTAAAAGGATGTCGTGATGTCCGGCAGAGACGATTATCATTATCGGCGTCCAGAGCGAAGTCCCTCCACTGGCTTCCGATATGCACTACCCTCCTCTCTGTGGCGTTCATTGCCGTTACTCGTCGCAGGCGCGTCCTTGGGCGACAAAGGCCGTGATCTCGCGGTTCACGATCCCGGCCCGCCGAAGCAATTCCAACTGGCGACTGACGAAAAACAGGCCGCCAATGCCAAAAGCCGAAGCTGCGCTATTCGGCGGGCAAGCAGTCGAGCCAGGTGCGCTCGCTGCGGCGTTTTATGTCGGAGAGGCTGCTCGACAGAATTCTGCGCACGTTCAATGGCCTGCCTGCATAAGCGTGGTCGAACTCTGGAAGTCCGGATAGTCGCGACAAACTCTTTTGCAAAGTCCGCTTCGCTCCCCAATTGCGGTCATTCTATACACCTGCACATTTTGCCGACTTGGCCGGTTTCCGGACAGGCGGCTTCGGCAGCGCCACGAGGATAGCTCTCGGCGGTAGTGATCTTGTCGACTGCCGACGTCGCAGGCCGGCTTTCATCTTGAAACTGAGGTTGCCCGCAAGCGTCCGTTCGTGATCCTCCTTTTCGTGCCAAACCGAGCGCAGCATAGCGCGGTCGTCTAATTGGTATGGCCATGGAGGACAGGTCGATGAAGATAGCGCTAGGCAACTACCATGCCCGGATGCAGCGGGTGCTAGACCATATAGACCAGCATCTGAACGACGAACTCGACCTGGAAACCATGAGTTATGTCGCGGCCTTCTCGAAATATCATTTCCACCGGCAGTTCATGGCGACCTTCGGACTGTCTGTGCATCGCTATGTCCAACTCGCTCGGATGAAGCGCGCTTCATATCAACTGGCATACAGGGACGCCCAAAGCGTCACAGACATAGCGATGGATGCCGGTTACGACGCACCGGACGCCTTCGCCCGCGTTTTTCGGCAACGGTTCGGGCAATCGCCTTCGTCGTTTCGGAAATCTCCCGAGTGGGAGCCGTGGCTTGCGGCCCTCGGGCCTCTCGACAACGCAAGGAGCAAGCTCATGCAGAAGACTTTTACGACTGAGGACGTGACGATCCGCGATGTGGCCCCGACGCCGGTGGCGATCATGGAGCATCGGGGCGACCCAGCGACGCTCGCCGCCACTATCCAGCGGTTCATCGCCTGGCGCAAGACCGCTGGCCTTCAGCCCAAGACAAGCCCGACCTTCAACGTCTGGCGTTCCGAGCGGCGTCCTGCGTCGCCCGCCGATTATAGCGTGGATTTATGTGCCGGGACCGACCAGCCGATCGATCCAAACGACGAGCAGATCAAGGTCGGCGTGATCCCAGGGGGACGTTGCGCAGTCTTGCGTGTCGTCGGCAATACCGACAATCTGGAGCCGGCGGTGCTCTACCTCTATCGCGACTGGCTGCCGGCAAGCGGGGAAGAGGCGCGAGATTTCCCGATCTACTGCCAAAGGCTCAGCTTCTTCCCGGAAGTGCCGGAGAATGAAACGGTAGCGGAACTGTTCCTGCCATTGAAATAGTGATCCTAGACGGCGGCTCGTCCCTTCCGATAGCCGGAAGTCGACATGCCGCTTTGCGTCACGAGCCGCACCTTACCTATCCAGCGGTCCGGCTTGTATTGCGTGGGCTGTTGGGAGCCGTGGCCCCATATCCGCAGTGGGTCGATCTTTCCGGTTGCCATCGAAACTTGCAGGGTGGAATGTGGTCACCCAGCCAGCTAGGCGGCGACAACGGCCACGCGCCGAAAGCGGTCACCGCGCGCCCGGCTTACGTTGTGCCTCTGGGATAGGCGCGACAGGGATGTCGTCGCCGCGCTCGTCTATTCCTTCGTACGCGCAATTACCTCGATCAGCGCCGTCATCTTCCTCGTCAGCGCCGAGTACAACATGGCGACGTCCTACATCGTCGGCCTCGTCGAGAACGGCGAATACGGCGTGGCGATCGCCTATTCCTCCATGCTGATCGTCGTGATGATCATCGTCATCACCGGCTTCCAGTTTCTCGTCGGCGAGCGGCGGCTGCGCCGCGAAAACCGCGTCGCCGGCCTCTCTCAAGCTTCACCCATTTCCGTCGGTCAGGAGAAAACCGCATGACCATCGTCAAACCCGGCTCCGTCGTTTTCGAGAACGTCCGCAAGAGCTTCGGCACCTTCACCGCCATTCCCGATCTGTCGCTCATCATCGAGCCCGGCACGCTGGTGACCCTGCTAGGCCCCTCGGGCTGCGGCAAGACCACGACGCTGCGCATGCTCGCCGGCCTCGAACACCCGACCTAGGGTCGCATCCTGATCGGCGGCAAGGACGTGACGATGCTGCCGGCCAATGCCCGCGACGTCTCGATGGTCTTCCAGTCCTACGCGCTCTTCCCGCACATGAGCGCGCTCGACAACGTCGCCTATGGTCTTGAGTCCTCCGGCCTGAGGAAGAGGCAGGCGCGATTGAAAGCGGATGACGGCCTGAAGCTCGTCGGCCTTGCCGGCATGGGCGAGCGCCTGCCAGCCGAGCTTTTCGGCGGTCAGCAGCAACGCGTGGCGGTTGCCCGCGCGCTGGTTCTTGAACCGCAGGTGCTACTCCTCGACGAACCGCTCTCCAATCTCGATGCGCGGCTGCGTCGCAAGGTCAGGACCGACATCCGCGAATTGCAGCAGCGGCTCGGCTTCACCGCCGTCTATGTCACGCATGACCAGGACGAGGCACTCGCCGTGTCCGACCGGATCATCGTGATGAAGGATGGAGAGATCAGTCAATCCGGTACGCCGCGTCAGCTTTACGAAGCCCCGGCCTCGCCGTTCATCGCCGATTTCATGGGCGAGGCGAATGTCGTTGCCTGCGAGATTGTCGGTACCGACGGCGAACAGACGATCGTGCGAGTCGGCGGTCTCGAACACCGCCTGCAGGGACGCAACGCAAAGCCAGGCGCAGCCAAGCTCGCCATACGGCCGGGCGCAATCACGCTGGACGCCCAGAACGGGACGGGCATCAAGGGGCGCGTGTTGCATTCGGCCTATCTCGGCGATCATATCGAATACGAGGTGGAAACCGATGTCGGGTCCTTGTTCATCGTCGACCATGCCGTCGATCGTGGCTTTTCGCCCTACGCCGATGTCACGCTCGGCTTCAAAAACCGTGGCGTTGCGCTGATCACTGCGTAAACTTCTCCCATTCGGAAGGAAAAATAGCATGAGCATGGATGAAGCGGGGCTTGATCGGCGCTTTGCACTGGCGCAATCAATCGCCGAGGAAGCGGGAGCGCTCGCGCTCGACTACTTCAACAAGCGTGAGACGCTGGTGATCGAGACCAAGCGCGATCCGCAGGATGTCGTTTCGATAGCTGACCGCGATGTCGAGACGATGATCCGGAATCGCGTTGCCGCGGAGCTTCCTGAAGATGGCTTCCTCGGAGAGGAATCCGGTCATGCAGAGGGCGAATCCGGCTATACCTGGATTGTCGACCCGATTGACGGCACTGCACCCTTCGTCAACGGCATGTCGACCTGGTGCGTGTCGATCGCGGTGTTGCATGACGGCATACCGGTCATCGGGGTGATCCATGTGCCCTGCGATGGCGAAGTCTATGCTTCGGCTGCCGGTAGAGGCGCGAGCCTCAACGGGAGCAAATTGAGCCTTGATCCGTCTCGTACGATCCAGAACGCCATCATCGGAGTTAGTTGCAACAGCTATGTCGCACCAGAGCGAGTCGGCCAGGTTATTGCCGCGCTCCTCGGCATGGGCGGCAATTTCATCCGCAATGGCTCAGGAGCACTGATGCTCGCCTATGTCGCGGCGGGGCGACTCGTCGGCTACTACGAGCCCCACACCCGCGCCTGGGACTGCATGGCCGGTTTGTGCCTCGTCAAAGAAGCCGGCGGCGCCTACCTGTCCTTTCCAACCGAGCGCGAATCGTTGCTGGAAGGTAATCCGGTGCTCGCCAGCAATCTGAGTGTCTATGCCGATCTGCTGGCGCTTCATGGCTGAAGTACGCCTGTCGCTCGAACGGTTACCAGCCACCTCACGGATCAGGTGACAAAATCAAACCCCGATCACCCTGCGGAGCGGTCGTCCACCCCGGAAAAAGGCCTGGATGACTCCAGTTGGTAGAGGTTAGCCGTTCCTCATCGCGGGATGCTCCCTTCTGCGCAAGAGATCGCGTGGTGCACCGATCGGGGCGCTCGGCGCATGCGAGAAGCGCGCCTCTTGCGGTGGGCGCCTTACAGCGGCTCTAATAGGCAGCGGGAACCGTCGGGTCCCTGGATGGAACGCGACGGTTCCAACAACTGAAGCGCGGAACATTCGCCGGAGCATTGCGTGAAACACATAGTCCTGTTTTCCGGTGGCAGCGCCTGTCGTGCCATCAACATTGCGCTCTGCGGTAAGGCTCACGTGACCCGCATTGTACCCGCCTGGGATAGCGGCGGAAGCTCCAAGGTGATTCGTGAGAGGATTGGACTCCTAGCCGTGGGGGATCTGCGCCAGGCGCTAATGACGATGGCGCACGGCGAAGGCCGCGCGGGAGACGTCGTAAAGATCTGCAACGCTCGCCTCTCAAGCAATCTTGGCCAGGAAGGTGCGTTATCGGAATTCCTCTACTATTCGGAGGGCAGGCATCCGCTTCTCGAGCGTGTGGAACCCGGGTTGAGAGGCGCTATTCTCAATTATCTAAAGACATTCGCCTCCACGGTCGGAAGGGATTTTGACTTTAGAAATGGAAGTATCGGCAACTTCATTCTCGCGGGCGCATGCTTAGCGCACAACGGCGACGTAAACACGGCCGTTTTTGTGTTTCGCAAACTCTGCAGCATCGTGGGCGACGTCTGGACCTCGTCTTTGGACAGCGACCTGGTGCTCAGCGCTACGCTCAAAGACGGCAAGATAATTGAGCGTCAGGATGCGATCACCAGGCTCGCTGACGAAGATGCGAAGATAGGCATTGCCGATGTGCAACTCTCGA
This sequence comes from Sinorhizobium fredii, assembly GCF_002944405.1. Taxonomy (NCBI): domain Bacteria; kingdom Pseudomonadati; phylum Pseudomonadota; class Alphaproteobacteria; order Hyphomicrobiales; family Rhizobiaceae; genus Ensifer; species Ensifer fredii. Next base: position 422,649 of record NZ_CP024310.1, read on the forward strand.
CAAAATCTGGGGCGCAACCGCGGGCAAATCCAGTGGTGCTCGAAGCCCTCGCCAACGCAGACCTCGTCGCCTTTGGACCGGGTAGCTTTTACACGAGTTTACTACCGCACCTGCAAATCGCAGGAATCGCCAAGGCCCTTTCGCATGTGGACTGCCCCCGTGTCTGGATCGGGAATATCCTGCAATGCAAAGAGACAACGGATAGGACACTGGGCGATCTCCTGAATGCCGTTTCCGACCAATGGCACAAAGAGCAAACGTCCTGCCGCCCCCTCTTGACGCATGTCATGGCCAACCGCGTTTTCTTTCCATTTGAGAAGACCGTCGGGTTGTTCCCCTATCTCTCGCATGCGATGAACTCATCCGATCAATACAAGGTGATCACGGGCGAGTATGAGGACGCCTGGACCCGGGGCCAGCATGACGGCGAGGCCGTTGCAAGCGTGTTGCTCGACCTCGTCGGCGGATAAAACAGGCATCGTTACATGGTCGACAAGATGAGGACCCGAGGAACATGACCAGCAGGACGCCGAAGCGGGCGCTCAGCGAGCCGGTGAACCTGCATAGCGACGCGGATACGCGTCGCTATGCCAAGGAGGCGGTGCGGGTATTTCTGAAAGCCTATGGTAGCGGACCTTCAAGCCGATGAATGTCGGCGACTGTGCCTTTTCAGGCAAAAGCAGACGATCCCTTCTCCACCCATCTCAGGCAAAGGGAAAGCACTCGGCGGTGGCTGTCCCCGGAAGCTTGCCATTAGCATGCTCAGGCCGGAGAAGTGTTCAACGATGCCCAGTTTCTTCCTCAGAGCAACGCGACCGGAACGGCAGGACGTATGGTTCAAATTTACATCGTTATCCCACAGTATTAAACAGAACCTGTCGTAAAGACGAAGTGCTTTGAAAAGGAATGAAATGGGCCGCCAAAACACATTCGATGGTTTGTCCGAGTTTTTGGCTATTGCAAAGCGGCAGAGCGTCCGAAAAGCTGCGCTTGACCTTGAAGTGACGCCGGGCGCGATCAGCCAAGCGCTGCAGAAGCTTGAGCGGCGTCTTGGAGCCCCGCTCTTCCACCGCACGACACGGCGGATATCATTGACGGAGGCAGGGGAGACCCTGCTTGCGAAAATTGCCCCTGCAGCGCAACTCATCGAGACGAGCCTGGGGGAGACGCTCCAGCATTCAAACGAACCGTCCGGCACCTTAAAACTTATTGTCGAGCGCCTTGCGTTGCCCCATGTCATAGAGCCGATACTACCGGCTTTTCGCGAAGCCTGGCCGAACGTGAAGGTCGATATAACTGTAAGCAACACGCATGGTGACTTTATCGCCGACGGTTACGATGCGGGCATCCTCATCGGATCATATATCGCCAAGGAGATGATAGCGGTGCGGCTTTCGCCGCCCTTCAAATGGGCGGTCTTCGGATCACCTGACTACTTCAGGGAAAATGGGCGCCCTCGGGTGCCGGGCGATCTTACGAAACATCAATGCGTCCGGTTTCGCCGGCCGGAGAAGGGCGACATCTATCGGTGGGAATTCCTCGAGGACGGACAAAATGTCCGCATAGAGCCGAACGGCCCTCTGACGGTGAATGACGGGGAGCTTATGCGGAAAATTGCATCGCAAGGCTTGGGCCTGATCTATTCGTCGACATTTCACGCATCAAGAGAGCTTACAAACGGCCAGCTTGAACCGGTCCTGCTCGACTATTCACCAGGCAGCGATGGTCTCTTTCTGTACTTCACCAGGACAACGCAAAACCAGCCAAAGCTGCGTGCGTTCATAGAGACCTGTTCCCAACTGAGGCGCTCATTGGCCTTAGCCAGCGGCAGCTCAACTGCCCACAAGCCCAAATGATGTAAGTTCTGCGCGGCGAGGCGGTCTTATGGGTAAGCAAGCGTTTTGAGATACGTGATAATGTCCGCCCGATCGTCAGGTCTCACAACGGTTAAGGTCATGCGCGTGCCCTGCAACATCCTGGCTGGACCAGACAAGTATGCATCGAGCGTGTCGTCGGTCCAGATTATGTTCGAATTCAGGATGGCCGTGGAATAACGGTAGCTCTCTATCGCTCCGGCTTTCCGCCCGAACACGCCATTCAAAGTCGGTCCGGACCTGTTTTGGCCCTCGATCGAGTGGCATGCTGCACATCGATTGAAGAGCTGTTTGCCGCGAATGGCGTCTCCCTCTGCAAACACGGAGGCGGAAGAGATGACAAGCACGAGCGGCGTTATGGTAAGGATAGGCAGGATCTGCATCGTGCTCTAGGCCTTCCTCAGGTAATCGGTATTGACCGGTAGCGTTCGCACACGTTTCCCAGTTGCCGAAAAGATCGCGTTGGTGACGGCTGGAAACACAGCTGCGGTCGCCGCTTCACCTATTCCTCCTGGCGGCTCGGCACTCGGGACAATATGGGTTTCAACGTGGGGTGCCTCATCGATGCGAAGCGGCAGGTAATTGTCAAAATTGCTTTGCTCGACGCGGCCGTCCTTGAGGGTAATCGCGCCATAAAGAGCAGCCGTGAGGCCGTACAAGGCGCCGCCTTCCATTTGGGCCGCAATCGTATCGGGATTTACTGTCAATCCGCAGTCTACAGCCGTGACGATACGTGTAACCCTGACCGCGCCGTCGCCGCCGACAGTGGCGTCGGCAATCATTGCGAGATAAGTGCCGAATGCGAACTGCACGGCGACACCCCTGCCCTGCCTGGCGGGGAGCGGCTTGCCCCACTCCGCCTTCTCTGCTGCCAGTTCCAGCACCTTCAACGCACGAGGATTATCCGTCAAAAGTCGCGTGCGGTATCCGACCGGATCGACTTTCGCTGCAGCGGCCAGTTCATCGATGAAGCTCTCGACCATAAAGACGTTGTGGGCGGGCCCGACACCGCGCCACCAACTGGTGAGCACACCTTGTGGCTCGACCTGGTTGAACTCGACCTGTATTGCCGGAAGCCTGTATGGTGGATGGACCGCCCCCTCGACGCCATCGGGATCCACACCGTTCTTCATTGCGGCTGGTGCGATGCGTGCAAAAATCGAAGATCCGGAGATACGGTGCCTCCACGCGACGGGGTTTCCCTGCTCATCAATCCCCCCTGACATTCGATCGTAGTAGTAGGGGCGGTAGTATCCGTGCTGAATATCTTCCTCGCGGCTCCAGATCACCTTGACCGGGCCGTCGACCTGCATCGCGACCTTGACGGCGTGGATGATCCCGTCGACTTCGAGGCGGCGGCCAAAACCGCCGCCGACGATGTGATTGTTGATGGTGATCTTCTCCGGCGGCAGTCCGGTAACTGCCGCGGCCGCGAGCTTGGCTGCGGAGAGGTTCTGGGTTCCGACCCAAAGTTCGCAAGCATCTTTGCGCACGTGCACCGTGCAGTTCATCGGCTCCATCGCGGCGTGGGAAAGGAAAGGCAATTGATAAACGGCATCGATCCGCTGCGCTGCGCTCGCCAGCGCCTTCTCCACGTCGCCTTCGCTGCGTGCTATGGCGCCTGGCTTTACTGATTCCTGGTCCAGATGTCGTACGATTTCGGCGCTTGACACGTGTGCATTAGGACCGTCGTCCCACTCAATAGCCGCCGCCTCGAGCCCCTTCTTGGCCGCCCCGGTATGATCCGCGACGACCGCCACGGCGCTGTCCGTCAGCACGACCTGGCGAACGCCCTTGATCGCGAGTGCGGCCTGCTCATTGGCCGACTTCGGCTTCCCGCCAAGAACCGGCGCGATTGCGATCGCTGCGATCTTGGTGCCAACAGGAAATGCGTCGATGCCATACTTGAGCGACCCGTTGACCTTGCCTGGCGTATCCAACCGCTTTGCGGACCTACCCAGGAGCTTGAAATGCTCCGGAGACTTGAGCACAACATCTTCCGGATCAGGAGCAGGAAGCGACGCAGCAATGTCGACCAACACGCCATAGGCTAGCTTCTTCGTGCCGTTCTCGTTGAGAACAAAGCCATCCTCGGCGCGCGTGGTTGCGGGATCGACATCCCACTCCTTTGCTGCGGCCCGAATGAGCAGGGTACGGGCCATCGCACCGGCCCTACGCAAGGGCGTCCAGAAAGCGCGTATTGACGTGGAACCACCCGTCATCTGACGCCCGAGCATTGGATGGGCGTACAGGGCCTCGTTAAGGGGCGCATGCTCGAGCTTTACATCATCAAGTGCAATTTCCAGCTCTTCAGCGAGCAGCATTGCTTGGGCGGTGTAGATGCCCTGGCCCATTTCCACTTGCGGCATGACCAACGTAACAAGGCCGTTCCGGTCAATGCGAATGAAAGCATTGGGAGCAAAATCCGCGGCGGCATTGGCAGAGAAACCGGGGCCGACAGCGAGATTGACGATGAGACCACCTCCAGCCGCAGCGGTCGCTTTCAGGAAAAGGCGGCGGTTCAACTCTGGACCGGGAGCACTGTTTGACATGATCTTGTCTCCCGTTAGGCGCTTGCACTTGCACGCTTGATGGCGGCGCGGACGCGCTGATACGTTCCGCAGCGACAGACGTTGCCTGACATTGCGTTGTCGATGTCGTCGTCGGTGGGCTTCGGGGTTTCGTTGAGTAATGCTGCGGCAGACATCAACTGCCCTGACTGACAGTAACCGCATTGGGGGACTTCAAGCTCGGTCCACGCATCCTGCAGTGCCTTCCCATGCGCGACAGTATGTAAGGCTTCGATCGTCGTGACCTGGCTTTCTCCGACGCTTTCTATGGAAGTGACGCAAGAACGAGCGGCCACGCCATCGACGTGGACGGTGCAGGCTCCACAAAGTGCTTGTCCACACCCGAACTTGGTACCTGTCATACCAAGCACGTCGCGAATCACCCAAAGGAGCGGGGTGTCGCCGTCTACATCAGCAGTGTAACTGCGGCCGTTGACTTGGAGCGAAAATGTCATTCGTCTACTCCGGGTTTTGACCTCGAGCGCTCTGCGAAGATTATAAACTTATTGGCCAAAATAAACGTTCAATCACTTTACTGAATGTATAGCTACGCTGAACAATCCGTTGGGATGCCCGAACGTCGACGAGGCAGCGAAATTTGCATTCACCAATTTTGTGGGGACCTCTCCTGGAAGAGAAGCTGCAGTGGAGACAGGCTCGAACCCGTGCAGGTGCGTTTGTTATCAGAAACGACCGCCGCTATTTCTGGGTCCCTGCGCGGGAGAGTTGGCGTGCTTGCCAACCATTCGGTCCATCGAAGCTGGAACGCCGCGGGGGCGCGGAGCATGGGTGATCCGATTGGGCCACTTAGAAAAGGTCGCAGGAACCCTCGGTTTCCGGTGACAGCGGCGATTTTAGAGTTGGGATTCCAGAGGCGACGCTACCGATTTGACGTGGCAATTTTGACCGCTATCCCCACGAATACCACGCCAGCCGCGCGGTCGAGCCACAGTCGACTTTTTGAAGATCGCCGTAGCCAGCTGCTGAGGGACCCGGAGAGAACGGAAATGAGCGCAAAGGAAGCGAACGCGCAAACGATGAACACACCTCCGAGCGCCAGCATCTGGAGGACAACGCTACCTCGCTCTGGCGCGGTGAATTGCGGTAGGAAAGCAAGGAAGAAAATCGCCACCTTAGGATTGGTGACGTTCATCATAACGCCGCGGGCGAACATCTGCCAAGCGGGCTTAGCTCGCCCTTTGATGCCCTCCGGTTCATCGGGCTTCGAGGTGAAGGCCTTGTAGGAAAGGTAGAGCAAATAGATCGCGCCTACAATCTTGAGGGCATCGAAAGCTGTCTGAGAGGTTTGGAAAATCGCCGCTACTCCGAGCGAGACAGCTACGGTGTGAACGATTAGGCCAGCGCAGAGACCAAGCGTGACGTATATTCCTACGGCCCTGCCAGAGAGAGCGGATTGGGTCAGCACAAAGAGATTATCGGGACCCGGCACCCAAGCCAGGAGAGTGGCAGCACCTACGAAGGTGAGGAGTGTCTCGAGCGATAACATGTCTCCCCTTCACATGAGTTCAGCGGAATAGCAAGTTCTCAAACATTGAACAGTGTGTCTGCTTCACATTTCCTGATGAATGGTGGAGCGCCCAGGGCCGAGCTGTTTTGCCGCTTGGATGTGTTCTGGCCCCGATCAGCTTCATGGCAGCCTCGACTTTCTCTATCTCGGATGGCTGCTCCCGCGCCGTTAGCTTGGAAGGCAACGATGTGCCCTCGAAAAAAGGCCCTAGACAGGGCTTGAGGAGCCTCGACAATGTGGCTCAATGCTTATTCATCTCGCTCGGTAAAGTATGATTTAATCGCAGTCCCCTGTAGGCTTCTATGATTGCAGGCGGCGCTGTCCACTCGTCTCAAGAGCCTTGAGCTATCTTGATCCTCCGCTTGGACGAGCACCTACGGTACCCGGTCAGGTGCAACGATACCGCCTTCATTCTCAAGTATGTCGATACCTTTAGCGACAGATTTTGAGAATTTCAGCCGCACGCCGATGCCCCCGCCGTGTCAAGGATGAAGACGGCCCCGGCGCTTTCCAGGGCTGTTTGCAAGGCAAGCACTTCAACATCATCCGGTTTGTATCGGGCCGCCGATCTCGCGGCAAGACGCGCCGCCCGCCGAAAAATACGGCGAAGATCACCAGCGTGATCAAGGCAATGAGCAATCTGCTCGCGACAAGGGAAGAGCCGGTTGTTCACGCGTGCTCCCTTTCGCATAAAGCTAAAATCGTTAGGGTCGGGCTGCGGCGGCGCGGCTGCAGCCCCAGCCCCTTTTCGCTTCATCAGGCCTCGAGCCAGACATATTCCGCAAAGGCATAGCCCATCTGGCCGCCGAGCGGGTTGGGTTCCAGCCCCTTGAGCTTGGCGGTGCTCGCATCGACGTTGGAGATATAGGCCGGGATGATAGTGCCGGCTTCGTTGGCGACCATCACCTGCATCTCGTTATAGATCGCCTTGCGCTTCTGCTCGTCGAGCGAGCCGCGTGCCTCGATCAGCATCTTATCGAATTTTTCCGACTTAAACTGGCTTTCGTTCCAGGGTGCTTCCGACGTGTAGAGCAGCGAGAACAGGATGTCCGGCGTCGGGCGCGGATTGATGTTGCCGAAATGAACCGGCGCCTTGAGCCAGTAATTGTCCCAATAGCCGTCAGAGGGCACGCGCTCGACATCGAGCTTCAGGCCGATCTCGGCGGCGGAGGCCTGGATGATCATCGCCATGTCGATCGATGAGGTTGCTGCCTCCGAGGCGATCACCGGAATCGATTGCCCGAGAACGCCCGCCTTCTCGAAGTGGAACCTCGCCTTCTCGGGATCGAAGGCCCGCGGCTTCAGGTCGGCATTATGATAGAAGTTGGCCGGCGAGACCGGCTGGTCGTTGCCGAGTTCGCCGAGGCCGCGGAGCGCCGACTTGACGATTTGCTCGCGGTTGACGAGGTACTTCATGCCCTCGACGAAGTCACGCTTGCTGCCGGGCTCCATGTCCAGGCGCATGTTGAGGTTCGTGTAGTTGCCGGAGGTGGTCTTCGACAACACGAAGCCGTCGCCCTGGCTCTCGACAAGGCGCATGGAGCGCGGATTGATGTTGGCGGCCAGGTGGATGTCGCCGGAGAGCAGTGCATTGACGCGTGAGCTGTCGTCGCTGATCGCGAAATACTCGAAGGAATCGACGTGCGGGCCGGACTTCCAGTAGTTCTTGTTCTTGACGGCGACCGAGCGCACGCCCGGCTCGAAGACTTCTCGCACGAAGGCGCCGGTGCCGTTCCCCTTGGAGAAGTCGGTGGTGCCGTCGGCGACGATCATGAAGTGGTGCAGCGACAAGATGGTCGGCAGGTCGGCATTCGCGTCGGCAAGGGTAATCTCGACGGTCTGCTTGTCGACCGCCTTGAAGCCGGTCATCTGGGCCGCGATCTTCGCGACCTTCGAGCCGACGGATGGATCGAGATGGCGCTTTAGCGAGAAGATCACGTCTTCGGCCGTCAGCGGCTTGCCGTCGTGGAAGGTGATGCCGCTCTTCAGCTTGATCGTCCAGGTCTGGGCATCCTTGGACTCGATCGCCTCGGCGAGTTCCATCTGCGGCGTGCCGCTTCTGTCGAGGAAGGTGAGGCGGTTGTAGAAGGAGCAGCAGCGGACGTAATCAGTTGAAAGCGAGGCCTTCGCCGGATCGAGCGTATCGGCGGTCGAAGAAGACCAACCGGCCGCCTTGAGCGCGCCGCCGGAGACCGGTGTTGCCGCAACCGCGTTACCGGCTCGGCCGAGCACGAGGCTGCCTGCCGACATCGCCACACCGCCCGCGAGCAGCAGCTGCAGCAGTTCGCGGCGGGTCGCGCCGCGACGAATGGCGTTTTCGACCATGGCGTCGTCGGAGCGGGTCCAATTGGTGATCTTGTCGTTCATGTCGTTCCCCTTTCTGTTGTTGGCGGGGTGCCCGTCTGCCAGCGGGCTTTCCCCAATCCGGTGTTGAAGTCAGTTGAGTGCGGCGCCGGTAGCACCGGAAGAGCCGGCAACGCGCAAAACATAGAAACACTCACTCATCGCCTCATCCTATTGCTCCATGCTCTGTGTGCGATCGCCGGCCCGAGCTTCGGCGCCGGCAAATCGTTCGATCCGGAAATCGTTCAGCGGTGTGTCGGTTTTTCCTGTGGCGATCATCTCCGCCATGACGTCTCCGACGCCCGGTCCGAGCTGAAACCCATGGCCGGAGAAGCCAAAAGCGTGAAAAAGCCCCGGCGTTGTGGCCGATGGGCTCATCACCGGTAGACCATCGCCGACATAGCCCTCGCAGCCCGACCAGGTGCGTATCACGGTAAGATTCGCGAGCGCCGGAAGGATCGGCAACAGGGACAGGAGCTGCCCCGGCAGGCGGGCCGGGTCAGCCTTGGCATGACCGGCCTCCAGCGAAACGTCCGTGCGCTCCGCGCCGCCGCCAAAGACGATGTTGCCGCGCTCCACCTGTCGCAGATAGCCGCCGCCATGGTCGTGCCCCCAGACGCCCACGACGGGAGAGATGCGATGGGGTAGCGGTTCGGTCACCCCCATCTGCGGACCCTTGGCGGCGATGGGGACGCTTTCGCCGAACTGTGCGGCGATCCTGGCGCCCCACGCGCCGGCCGCATTGAGCAGGACCTGCGCCGCGTGGCGACCTTTCGACGTCGTGACTTCGAAGCCGGAAGCTGTCTTCGTAATGGCGCCGACGCCGGCCTCCTCCACGATCGTGACACCGAGGCGGCGAGCCGCTTCGGCAAAGGCAGGAGCAACAAGGCGGGGATTTGCGCTGCCATCCTGGGGGGAGAAGGATGCCGCGACGGCCCTGCTCCCGAGGCCGGGGAAGCGCGACTTGAAGTCTTTCGGCTCCAGTTCTTCGAGATCCAGGCCCCAGGGCTTCGCGGCCTTTGCGAATGTCCGCATTTCGTTCACGGCTTTTTCCGTGAATGCGAAGCGCAGGTGACCCGTCGCGCGGAATTCGACATCGCGGCCGAGCAGACTCGCCGCCTGTCCCCACAGTTGCAGAGAACGATAGGCGAGGGGAAGCTGCGGAAGGTAGCGGCCGCTGCGGCGGATGTTCCCGAAGGAAGCGATCGTCGCACCCGTTCCGACTCGGTTGCGCTCGATCAGGGTCACCCGGATGCCGCGCCGGGCCAGAAAAAATGTCGACGCGGCTCCCATGAGCCCACCGCCCAGAACAATTGCATCCATTCGATCTGTCCAGTCCTGCGCTTGTCAGTAGCCGAGCCTTCACGATTTAAGGGCCGGGGTCAAAGTCGAGTTCGACGCATTCCCATAAGTCCGGCCTATGGGATCGCCGCCGTCCAGGGGTATAAGCAAACCTTATGGGGGGCGGTTTTTTCGCTCTTGGACCTCACAGCCGCATCCGTGCCAGCCTTGTGTCAATTTAATGAGAGGATACGACATGGGACGTGAGGCGGCGCTCAAAGAGCATGAGCGCAAACAGCAAGACTGGAAGATTGGCGTCGATATCGGTGGAACGTTTATCGACTTCTGTGCACTAGAAACGCAAAGCGGGCGCGTCGCGTCCCTCAAGGTTCTCACGACGCCGGACGATCCTGGCGCGGAATTGATGACCGGGCTCTCCCTCCTCGCCGATCGCGAGGAGCTCGACCCTGCTGCGATAAGTCGGTTCGTGCACGGCACGACCGTGGGCATCAATACGGTGATCCAACGGCGGGGCGTGTCGCTCGCCCTCCTTACGAATGCCGGTTTCGAAGATGTGCTGGAACTCGCACGGCTCCGCATGCCCGACGTGTATTCACTTTTCTGCTCACGTCCGGATCAATTGATCGCGCGTGACATGATCTTCGGAATTCCCGCCCGTCTGCGGGCGGATGGAACCGAGGCGCTGGCGCCGGATCTTTCGGCCGTCGCTCGCGCTGCCGCCCGTGCCAAGTCCAAGGGCGCGGCGGGTGTGATCGTTTCCCTTCTCCATTCCTGGCGCAACGACGCCCAGGAAGAGGCCGTCCGAGCGGAAATTGAGAGGGTTGCGCCCGAGCTCTTCGTCTTCACCTCCTCGGAGGTCTGGCCGGTCATCCGTGAGTATGAGCGAACCACGACGGCCATTCTCAACGGTTATGTCCATCCGCGCGTGGCGGGCTACCTGACTGCGCTTGAACACAAGCTCGCCTCGCGCGGCGTGACGGCGCCGGCACTGCTGACCAAGTCAAACGGCGGCGTGATGGATGCGGCCGAGGGCAAGCGCTCCTGCGTTCAGATGCTTCTGTCGGGAACGGCTTCCGGCGTGATCGGCGCCGCCTGGCTTGCCCGCCGCGCGGGAGAAAGACATATCCTGACACTGGACATCGGCGGGACGTCCGCCGACTTTGCGCTCATCATCGACGGCGAACCCCAATTCGGTACGGGCGAGTTGATCGGCGAATTCCCGCTGCACATCCCATCGGTTTCCGTCAGCTCCATCGGGATCGGCGGCGGCTCGATCGCCAGTGTCGATGCCCATGGCGTGCTGCGCGTCGGGCCGGAATCGGCCGGATCGACGCCCGGGCCCGCCTGTTACGGGCGGGGAGGCCAACATGCGACCGTCACAGACGCCATGGCGGTCTGCGGTTGGCTGGGGCATAGTCAGATGGCCTATGGACAGCTGCAGATCGACGTTTCGCTCGCTAGGGCTGCCGTTGCGTCGCTCGCCGAACAGATCGGCCGAACGCCCGAGCAGGCGGCCCAGGCAATCCTCGACGTGGCGATCTCCGAAATGTTTGTCGAGGTGGAAAAGCTCGCCTCGCGTGCGGGCGTCGATCTCAGAGAGTTCACCCTGATGCCCTTCGGCGGCGGAGGTCCGATGCTCGGCGCTTTCCTTGCCCGGGAGTTCCGAATGGCGAAAGTCATCGGCCCGCCGCGGCCGGGCGTCGTTTCCGCGCTTGGTGGTCTGGTGGCTGATCTGCGCGGCGATTTCATCCGGACCGTCTTTACAGAACTCACGCGCGACGCCCTGCCGCTCCTGCAAGGTTCGCTCGATTACCTGTCGGTCGAGGGACGGAGCTGGCTGGCCAAGCAGGGGCATGTCGGATCGGCGACGCTCAATCTGGCCGCCGACATGCGTTACGTCGGGCAGAGCTTCGAGATCGAAGTGCCCATCCTGGCTAGCTGGCTTGAAGAGGGGGATATCGACGCCATCGAACAGGCATTCCACGCAATGCATGCAAGGCTTTATGACTTCCACGATGCGGACGGCGAAATCGAAATCGTCAACCTGCGCCTTGCCGCGATCGGTGCCGGACCGATGCTGGAGCTTGCGGTCGAGGCTCAGGTCGAAGAAGCGGAGATGAAGCCGGAGAGGCACATTCCAGTCTTCATAGGCAAGGCCATCGCGGACATCGGGCTCTACCGGCGCGATCGTCTTCGTCCGGGCGGGCACTTTTCGGGTCCGGCCATCGTGGCGCAGGAAGACACGACGTTTGCTATACCCCCAGGCACTGAGGTCAAAGTCGACAGGCACCTCAACCTGCAACTGACCTTTCCGGAGTAACCGTCCATGTTCGACCCTATGAACCTTCAGGTGTTCGCCAACCACACCCGAGCGGCGGCCGAGAACATGGCCTACACCCTTCAAAGGACCGCCCATTCGGCCTTCGTCAAGGAGACCGAAGACTTTACTGTCATGCTGATCAACCATCGTGGCGATACGTTCGGCATCCCGATGGGGCTAGGCGCGACCTGGTATCCGGGCCTTACCTATACCCGCGCGATCGACATGGTCGATGGCTACAAGCCGGGCGATGTCGCCTTCACCAACGATCCCTATTCATGCTTCGTGGCGACCCATGCGCCCGATACCCATCTCTGGAAGCCCGTCTTCCACGACGGCGAGATCATCGCCTGGACAGGCGGACACATCCACAACACCGATATGGGGGGGGCCGTCCCGGCATCGCTGTCGCGGGCGCTTACCGAAATCCACCAGGAGGGCATTCGCTTCCCGCCGATGAAGCTGGTGAACGAGGGCGTCTTTGACGAGGACATCCTCAAGATCATCACGACCAATGTCCGGAAGCCCGACCTTAATATCGGTGACATCAAGGCGCTGGTCGGCGCTCTCAATACCGGCGAGCGCAAGATCCTCGCGATGGTCGACAAGTTCGGCAAGGAGGCCTTCCTCGCCGGGACCGAAAGGCTGCTCGACCATGCCGAGGCCCAGGCTCGCGCGTTGCTCCGCTCGATGCCCGATGGCACCTGGGAATTCGTGGATTATGCCGACGAGGACTCTGTCGAAGCCAATCCATGCCGACTGAAACTCACCCTGACGATAAAGGGTGACGAGGCGATCCTCGATTTCACCGGCTCGGATCCACAGCTTGGTTCGTCGCTCAACGTGCCGTCCGGCGGCGATCCCCGGCACACGATTTTGCTCGTCGGCGTCTATTACGTTCTCTACACGCTCAATCCGAAGATCCTGCTCAACACCGGGCTGACACGACCCTTTACCTGCATCGCGCCGAAGGGCAGCGTCCTCAATCCGGTCTCCCCCGCCGCCGTTGGCATGCGCTCGCTGACATGCGCGCGTCTACGCTCGGTCGTCTTCGGCGCCTTCTGCCAGGCAGTGCCGGACAAGCTGCCGGCAGCGCCGGCCGGCAACAATTGCATCGTGAACGTGATGACGACGGACGAACGGACCGGACGGACCGTGATCGCCGCCGTCAATCCGGTTGTGGGCGGCGGAGGCGGCATGCCGCATCGCGACGGCACGAATGGATCCGGTGCCGACGCGGCCTATCTGAAGAACACGCCGATCGAGATCACCGAGACCGAAGTCCCGATCGAATTCGTCAAGTATGGCCTTGCAAGGGATAGCGGCGGGGCGGGGCGCTGGCGCGGCGGACTCGCGACCGAAATGGCGTTCCGCGTCTTTTCACCCGGCAGCCGCATCACGGCGCGCAACCGTGATCGCAGCGTCTTTCGCCCCTGGGGCTTTCTCGGCGGTCGGGCCGCAGGGCTTTCCGACATGGTGGTCAACCCGGGGCGTGACGACTATCGCCGGCTCGGCAATATCGATACGGCGATCCTGCAGCCCGGCGACGTGCTCGAAATCCGCTCTGCCGGTGGTGGTGGTCGAGGTGATCCGCTCGAGCGGGAAGTCTGGCGCGTCGTCCAGGATGTGGCGCGCGGCTATGTCTCGCAGGAGGCGGCCGAACGGGACTATGGCGTCGTGATTCAGGATGGTGTGGCCGACGAAGCGGCGACGCAGGCGCTCAGGAAGAAGATGCGTCAGCCGATAAGTCAGTTCCATTATGGTCCCGAGCGCGACGACTATGAAGCGCAGTGGACGCGCGCCGCCTACGATCTGTTGACCGAGATACTGGCGGGCCTTCCCATCCATTGGCGTTTTTTCACGAAGACGGAAATTTTCCGCCGCATGGGCGGCCGCTCCGGACCCGACGGCGTGGCGGCAGCTTTCTCCGATGTGAGGGCGCGATTCAGGGAAATGCCTGAGCCCGTGGCCATCGTGAAAGAGGCGGCCGAATGATCTCGGCGCGACAGGGTGGCGGGCGGCTTGTCCGGCTCGCCGAGCAGGGAAGGCCGCGCATCGGCTTCCGCCTCGACGGAGTCGACTGCGAGGCTCTGGCGGGCGATACGGTCCTAACGGCCGTTCTCTCCGTCAAGGAGGCAGTCAGGCAATCGGAATTCGGTCCGGAGAAGCGGGCCGGGTTCTGTCTCATGGGTGCCTGTCAGGATTGCTGGCTCTGGCAGGAGGATGGTGCGCGTCTCCGGGCTTGCTCCACCCTTCTGACCGAAGGAATGCGGCTGATGACGTCGGAGCCTGAAGGATGGCTGTCGTGACGGGACTTAACGAACGCGTCGTCATCGTTGGCGCCGGTCCTGCTGGCATCCGGGCAGCGGAGACGCTGGTTGCGGCAGGCTTACGGCCTGTCGTGATCGATGAAGGCGTTCGGGCCGGTGGCCAGATCTATCGCCGTCCCACGGAGGGCTTCGTGCGCAAGCCCGCGGAGCTCTACGGGTCCGAGGCAAGGAAGGCGGTCGGCCTTCACGGTGTTTTCGATAGCATGGTCGCCTCCGATGAGCTCGAATTCCTAGCGCAGAGCTCCGTTCTCTCCTGTGCCGGACGGGTACTTTATGTGCTCACGCCGATGGGTCGCCGTGAAATCGGCTACGACCGGCTGATCCTCGCGACGGGGGCGATGGACCGCGTGGCGCCCATTCCCGGCTGGCAAGCGCCCGGTGTCTATAGTCTTGGTGCGACCCAGATCGCGCTGAAGGCTCAGGGCGTGGCGCTCGGCAGGAACATCGTCCTTGTGGGGTCCGGCCCCCTTCTGACGCTTGTGGCCTACCAGCTCCTCAGGGCCGGCGCGGGCGTGGCTGCCGTTCTCGATACGTCCGGAATACGAAATCAACTTGCCGGCCTCCCGGGGATGATGAGCCGGCCGGGGCTCGTCTTGCGCGGACTGACAATGCGAGCAAGGCTCGGTCGGCTCTATCATGCCGGGGTTACCGTCGCCGGCATCGATTCGGATGACAGCGGCCCGGTCGGTCTTCGGTGGCGCGACGCGGGCGGCAAATTTCACAGAACCGCCTGCGACATGGTCGGCTTAGGCTGGCACCTTCGGGCCGAGACACAGCTTGCCGCCTTGGCAGGTTGCCAGTTCGATCACGATCGCGATTGGGCGCAATGGCTACCGCGCGCCGACCGCATGGGGCGTGCGGGCGACAGCGTATACCTTGCTGGGGACGGCCTTCGCATCCTTGGAGCCGACGGGGCCGAATTGGCCGGTCGCCTCGCGGCAAACGCCTGCCTTTCGGACATGGGATTGACCCGAGCGGACAGCGCGGGCGATCTTCGCCGTTTGGCCCGCTACGAGCGTTTCGCGCGGGCCATGACGCGGGCCTTTCCCTGGCCGGCGCAGATGATCCGGCACCTCGACGATGAAACGATAGTATGTCGGTGTGAGGGTGTGACCGCAGCGCAACTGAGGGAGGGCGTCACACTGGGAGGGGCAGACGCCAATCGCGTGAAATCGCTTGCCCGGGTGGGCATGGGCCGGTGCCAGGGACGCTGTTGCCAGCTTGCGGCCGCAGAAATCATTGCCGAATCCGCAGCGATCGATTCCGCCGAGGCGGGGCGTTTGCGCGATCAAGCGCCCGCGCGCCCCTTGCCGGTCGCGGCGTGGATACGGGACGCCTGACGCGGCGGTCGATGCCAAAAATAGCACTCAGGTCTTGTGGCCGTCTGCATTCAGCACGGCGGCACAGGCATCGCGAAGATTGTCGCGCATGTCGCTGTGGCTACCTGTCAGGGGCCGGTCCTTGCTGGTCAGCAGCGCAATCGGAACGGTGGTGCGCTGCTTCAAGGGCCGGCGCACCAGGCCGGGAAACTGTTCCCATGGAAGCAGTCCATCAACGATAGCAACGCCGAAGCCATCTCGGACGAAGGGGAGAGCTGTGATCGATATATCGATCTCGATAGCGGGATTGAACATCTGCTTTTCGGCGGCCGCAGCGCTTAGAAGAAGGCGCCCAGGAAGCGTCCCGGCACGATAGGAAATCAGCGTCTCGTTCTGCAGATCGGCGAAGCCGATCTCAGCGCTCTCCGACAGCCGGTGGTTTTCCGGCACGATACAGACCAGAACGGCATGGCCGAGCGTTTCCACCTCGATACCCGGCCTCGCTCCGTCGTTCATCACGACACCTAGCGGTGCATCGCCGTTCTGGATCATGTCGACGATGTTTGTGAGTGGTGCGATCAGCGATCGCACCACCACATCGGGATGCGCGGCACGGAACGCGAGAAGTGCCTTCGGAACGATCGACATGGCGGGTGGTGCCGAAGCAGCGACCCGGATAAGACCGGTGCGACCAAATCGCATATCCGTTGTCCGCCTTCGAAGCGCACCAAGCTCGGCAAAAATCCGCTCACATTCTGGATAGAGCTCCTCGGCCTCCCTTGTCGGCACGAGTTTGCCTCGGATGCGGCTGAAAAGCTTGAAACCGAGCTGGTCTTCGGCGTGGAGGAGGATTTGGCTGAGAGCAGGTTGCGAGATGTTGAGCATCGAGGCCGCGCTCGTCACTGTCCCGCACCGCATGAGCATACAAAAAACTTCGAGCTGACGGGCCTGCATTTGTCCAAACCTTCACGATCGACGATAAGTCGAGCCACACATCTTCTTCGTTTTGCATACTGTCAGAGAACTTCGTTATCAACCAAGTGGCTAGATCAGTGTCGCGTCGTTAGGTGGGGCAAGGTTTGATACGCCAACTGGGCTAGAGCTTGCCTGAAAGGCAAACAACACCATTTTACAATTGGTCAAGGGTATTGTCGGCTTTAATGCCTACCGGGCGGGATGCGTCCCAAGGTAGCCGCGAGATAGGATCTCGCGCTGACACTGCAGAAGAAATTCAAACGCGAAACAGGCTGGTCAGCGGCATGTGCGCTTTGATGACTGGTGACTTCAGCACGACGTAGCTGAAGTATTTGTCGATGCCGATGTCCATATCGGTCAGGCGCTCCATGATGAGCTGATATTCGCCGATGCCAGCGGTGATGAATTTAACGAGATAGTCATAACCGCCCGAGACGAGGTGGCATTCGACCACTTGGTCAAGTTTTTCGACTACAGCGATGAAGCGGGCAAAATCAATCTGCCGGTGGTTCTTCAAGGTAATCTCGGTAAAGACCGTCAGTGTCTGTCCGAGCTTGCCTATATTGACCTGCGCGGAGTATCCTTGGATGTAACCCTCTTCCTGCAGCTTCTTGACCCGCATAAGGCAGGGGCTCGGCGAAAGATGGACCAACTCGGCGAGCTCGACATTGGTGATCCGCCCGTTCTTCTGTAGTTCGTAGAGGATCTTGATATCGATCCGGTCCAGTTTCATGGGCGCTCTCCCAGGGCGGGTGCTGACAAGCAAAGTTAGTGCCTCCCGGCTTCCTCCACAGCTGACCCCCACTCGGAAGCGCGGAGACATAGATGCTTAGAGGCTTACAAGCAAAGCGCAAGCTAATTCATTCGCTGTATCGCTATCAGTTGACCATGCTTGTGAGCTTCGGATCGCGCGTGCGAAGGCCGGAGCGATAAGCCGCGGGTTGCCGTAACCGTCCTCGAGCGAATAGGACGCGGCGATCGCAGGGCAGCGAGGTTTGGAGCGGCCCACCGCAACAGCCTCAGCGCTGGTCCCAGCGATCCAGTATCTCATAGAAGACGACTGCCAGCGGCAGGAACCAGGGCCTGCCGCGGTAAAGCGGTCTTGTGCGGAACGGCAGGTCGGCATAAGCGCTCGCATGTTCAGCCTCGCCGAGCATGCGCTGCGCTATCTTGTGGCCAAACCAGCTCGCGCGGGCAATACCGGTGCCGTTGTAGCCGCAAGCATAGAAGATGCCCTCGTGCTCGCCGAGATGCGGCAACTTGTCGAAGGTGAAGCCGGTTTGGCCGTGCCAGTAGTGGGCGATCTTCCCCCCGCGCAGTTCCGGGAAGACCTGAAGCATCTGCTTGCGCAGATGGCCAGCGTTGGCCGCCGCGACGTTGTTGCCCGCCAGCTTGAGCACTCGTCCGCCGAAGAGGATGCGGGTACCGTCGGGAGAGGGGCGGAAATAGGTGACGACGCGCTGGCTTCCTGCCAGCATACGCCGTTTCGGGATGAGACGGTCCATTACCGCGGTTGGCAGCGGCTCGGTCGCGATCATCGCGCTGCGTATCGGGATGATCCGCCGTTGCAGAAAAGGCAAGAGCGAACCAGTGTAGCCGTTGGTGGCGACGAGGAGCTGCCTTGTGGCGATCCGCTCCCGGCCGACGGACAGTCTGAATCCTCCGGCCTGGGTCTCGATGGCCGACACCCTCGCCCCGCCGAAGATGCGGACGCCGGCGCGCCGCGCCGCGTCTGCCAGGCCCGTGACGTAGCGCGCGGGATGCAGCCCCGCATAGCCGGGCATGGCGAGGCCGCCATGATAGAGGTCTGTGCCGATCTCGCCTTGCTGCTCCGCGCGGGGCACGAGATAGGCATCGCAGGGCATTGCCTTGCGGATACGGTCGAGATTGCGACCCATGGCATCGTAGAGGCGCGGCGTCATCGCACCGCGGAAATAGCCGACCACCGCGAGATCGCAGGCGATGGCCTCGCGGGCGACGATGTCCTTGACGTGCTGGAGCGCGAGGAAGCTTTCCGCGACGATGGAGCGGGCCTTTTCGGCACCGTAGGCCATCGCCGCATCGAAGGTGGCCCAGCCCGGCCCCAACATGCCGCCGTTGCGGGAGGAGGCACCCCAGCCCGGCGCCTCCGCATCCAGAACGGTGACCTCTTTGCCGGCCCGCGCCAGCGTGAGTGCGGCATTGAGCCCGGTGAAACCCGCGCCGACGATCGCAACCTCGCTCCTTGTCGGAAGCTCGGTCCGGTCCTCCGTGATTGGCTTGGCAACTTCCCACCAATAAGGGCTCTCGACCGCGTCGTCGCTAAAGAATGGACCAGTCAGATGAGCCATGCGCGTATCTTTATGACTACAGGATGCGCCGCAGGAAGTCCTGGGTGCGCATGTTCCTGGGCCGGGTGAGCAGCTCCGAGGGTGGCCCCTCTTCGACCAGGACTCCTTCATCGAGGAACAGGACGCGGTCGGCGACATCGCGTGCGAAGCCCATCTCGTGGGTGACGACCACCATGGTCATGCCCTCGTCGGCGAGGGTGCGCATTACCGAGAGCACTTCGCCGACGAGTTCCGGGTCGAGCGCCGATGTTGGCTCGTCGAAGAGGATCGCGTCAGGCTTCATGCCAAGCGCACGGGCGATCGCGACACGCTGCTGCTGTCCGCCGGACATCTGGCTCGGATAGGCGTTCATCTTAGGGGCGAGGCCGACGCGCGTCAGCAGGTCGCGCGAACGAGCAAGGACCTCCTCACGCGGCTCCCTCTTCACGTAGGTCGGGCCCTCGGCGACATTCTCCAGCGCCGTGCGGTGGGGGAACAGGTTGAAGCGCTGGAATACCATGGCGACGCGGCTGCGCACCTGACGGATGCTGCGCCGGGCCGTGTCTACCCGTTCTCCATGCACAATGATCTCGCCGCCTTGATAGGTCTCGAGACCGTTGATGCAGCGCAGTAGCGTCGACTTGCCGGAGCCGGAGGGGCCGATGATGCAGACGACTTCGCCCTTCTTTACCGAGAACGAGACGTCGTGGATGACTTCGTGCGTGCCGAACGCCTTGCGGACGTTGCGCAGTTCGATGATGCTCATCGGCCTTGTCCCATCCGTCGTTCGAGCCAGCCGTTGAGGGCCGTGAGTGGCAGGCTCATGGCGAGATAAGTCAGCGCCACGAGGGTGAAGATCGTCGTGTTCTCGAAGGTCGAGGAAGCGAGAAGCTTGCCCTGCAGTGACAGCTCCGCGACCGTGATGGTCGAAGCCAATGACGAATCCTTGAGCAGCATGACCATAGTACTGCCATAGGGCGGCAGCGCGACGCGGATCGCCTGAGGCAGGATGACGCGCCGCATCAGCAAACTCCAGCCCATGCCGATCGACAGCGCGGCCTCCGTCTGCCCCCGGTCGATCGCCTCGATCCCGGCGCGGAAGAGCTCCGCCATATAGGGCGAGTAGGCGATGCCGAGGCCAATGACCGCCGCCTGGAGGGCTGTCAGAGACAAGCCCAGATCCGGCATCACGAAATAGATGTAGAACAGCGTCACCATGCCGGGGATGCCGCGCACGACGACGATCATCGTGCGTGCCGTCCAGGCGAGCGGGGCAATACCGCTCACCCGCATGAAAGCGAGTGTCAGGCCGAGCACGGTCGCGAGCACAAAAGCGCCGAGCGTCACCAGTACTGTTAAGTAGGCGCCCTGCATCAGAACCGGAAGGAAGGTTGGAACCTGGCTGAGGAAATGAGTCATGGTTCGATCCACTAGGGGGGCCTAGAGGCCCCACTTCTTCAGGATCGCATCGAAGCGCCCGTCCTCTTTCATCCTGGCGAGGCTGGCGTTTATCTTCGCCAGAAGCTCGACGTTACCCTGCTCAACGGCGATGTTGATCGGCCCCACCACCGACGGCTTGTAGGAGTTGACGAGGCGCAGCTGCGGAAAGCGGCCCTGGGCGAGGTTGTAGGCCAGGATAGGATAGTCGCCGATGCCGGCGTCGATCCGCGAATTGGAGACGTCGCGCAGGATATCGGGCAGGCCGTCATAGGCGCCAACCTCGGCTGGAGCGCCGGAAGCCTTGAGGGCGTCGATATAGCGCGTGCCGATCTGACCGCCGACCCTCTTGCCCTTGAGGTCGTCGAAGCCGCCATATTCCTTGGTATCACCAGCCGGAACCACAAGCCCTTCGCCGTAAGCGTAGACGTCATCGCTGAAGTCGACGACCTTGGCCCGCTCCGGCGAGCCGTACATGGCGGCTGAGATAATGTCGATCTTGCCGGACGACAGCGCTGCGATCAGGGCGGAAAACTGCATCGGCTGGATTTCGACCTTGAACCCAGCATCCTTGCCGATCTCCTCGATCACGTCGACCATCAGACCCTGAATGGTGTTGGTCTTGGCATCGAGGAATGTGAAGGGGGTACCTGTCGGCGTCGAGCCGACCTTGTAGACGGTCTGCGCCTGGGCGGCGGCGGCCGCGGCCGTCATGGCGAGCACAGCAAGAGCAGTTCGAAAATTGATCATCCCATTCCCCTTCCGTTGAACTTGTCCCCGGCCTTCTGAGCCGGCCAATGCAGGATATGAGTCCCTGTCAATTCGGAACAATACGGATTCCTGCCGAGCCCATAAGGCGAGCTTATGAGACCGGTAAGCCGCATGTTCCACCCGTTACGCAATAAATCCGCGGCCCGATGCGTCTCAGGCAAATGACGAGATAACCGGCTTGAGGGGTCTTGTGGCTTGTCGCCGACCGGTGAAAGAACTGGCCATTCCGAGCCCGAGGAAAATCTGCTTCCAACACTAGGCTGGCAGTGAGTTAATGCCTCGACATTGACTTACTTCAATCGGACGGAGGAATGACAATGCAGGCACGAATATCTGTCCTGACGCTTGGCGTCGCCGACCTTGAACGGTCGCTCGCGTTTTATCGCGATGGTCTGAAACTGTCCACGCAAGGGATCGTTGGCAGGGAATTCGAACATGGCGCCGTGGCATTTTTCGATCTCGCGAGTGACATGAAACTGGCAATTTGGGCGCAGGATGACTTGGCGCATGACAGCGGCTTGTCGAAGACACCAACCAGCGCGACTTCGTTCTCGATAGGCCATAATGTCTCCCGCCGAAGCGAAGTGGACGAGGTCATGGATGAGGCAGCCGGTGCCGGCGCGCGGATCGTGAAACCTGCAGGAAAGACATTCTACGGTGGATATGCCGGATACTTCACTGATCCGGACGGGCATCTGTGGGAGGTCGTGTGGAACCCGGCCAATCAGCCGCCCGAAGGTCGAGGTGAGTGATCGGTCGCACGACAATCTCGATTTCGCGCTCGTCCGGCAGCGGGACCCGAACGCCGTCACGGAGCGATATTCGTAGTTCGGGTCCGGTCTCGATAAATAAGCGGAGCAATACGATCGGCAAGGTTGCTGCTGTCGTGATGATCTTGAAAGTCTGGCATGGGATTCCGGAAGACACATTAATGGGCCCGCCATCCTTACGACGCTGGCCCGGAACTGCTTCGTCGGTAGCCTCGCTAATCTGATCGTTGCTGGACGCACGTCGGCGCAGGCATTCACCTGACATCTCGCAAGCACGCCAAAGCTGGAGTGCCGATCACGGTGCTTTCCATGCTAGTGGCCGGGCTTTGGCTTTGCACATGCCGATGTAAGAGGAATGGCCGCTGATTATCCGGCCGTCGACCGCTCCATCTCGAAATCCCGATCAACTCCGCCGCCAGGGGATCTCACTTGGCCGGTGATCGGCAAATGGTCGGGGCCGAAAGCGCGCGTTTGTGCACAGTCCACATGCGCTCATCAGCGCTCTCTTCGCCACGGAACAGCTCTTGAGGCTTCGCCGCTATCGGAGAAATTGTATGTGTGGTCCATCATGACAGTCCGAAGGCTCTACGCGCGCTTTGATGCAGAATACGGACCGGAGCAGGTCCTCGGTCAGAACGTCTTTTGGAGCGCCCGCCGCGACGACTTTTCCCTGCTGGAGCACGATTAGCCTATCGCAGAACATCGCGGCATGGTTGAGGTCGTGCAGGGCTATGACGCTTGTGATCGGAAGACTGGCGACGAGGCCAAGGAGACCGATCTGGTGCTGGATATCGAGATGGTTCGTCGGCTCGTCGAGAATGAGCTCCTTAGGACTTTGCGCCAGGGCCCTTGCGATATGGGCGCGCTGCTTTTCGCCCCCCGACAAGCTCTGCCACCGCTCGTTACGCTTTCCCGCCATGCCGGAGCGTAGCAGCGCCTCCTCTACGGCCTCTTCGTCGGCGCCCGTCCAGCCGGAAAACATTGAGCGGTGCGGAAAGCGGCCGAGCTTGACCACATCCACGACCGTGAGATTTGCGTTGGTCGTCGCATGCTGTTCCACGAAGGCGACGCGCTGCGCCATCATGCGCCGGGGGATGGCCTTGATGTCCTGCCGCTCGAGGCTGATCCGTCCTGATTGCGGCTGTTTAAGGCCCGCCAGCAGACGCAGCAGGGAGGTCTTGCCGGAACCGTTCGGGCCGAGCAGGCCGAGCATCTCACCCGGTTGTGCCTCGAACGACACCCCGTCCAGCACGGTCTTCGAACCGATCTTCCAGGTGATGTTTTCGGCCCTGATACTCATGACGCACGCTGGAAGCGGTAGAGGATGACGGAAAAGAACGGTACGCCGACGAGGGCCGTGACGACGCCGATCGGCAGCACCTGCTGCGGGATCAGCACGCGCGAGGCGATGTCGGCGAGCACCATGAAGATCGCCCCGCCGATCGCGCAGGCCGGAAGCAGCCTGATGTGCAGCGGTCCGACGAGGAAGCGGGCCGCATGCGGCATTACCAAGCCGACAAAGCCAACGGATCCGACCATGCTGACAATCGTGGCGGTGAGCAGGGCGGTAATACAGAAGAGCGTGATGCGCGCCCGGCCGACACTGACGCCGAGCGCCGCTGCAGACTCGTCGCCAAAGGCAAATGCGTCGAGCACGCGGGCATAGGCAAGACAGGCGAGTAGGCCGAGCCCCACCACGACTGAGACGAGCATGAATTCGGGCCAGCGCACCCCACCGAAGCTTCCCAGAAGCCAGAACATGACGTCGCGCGCCTGCTGGGCGTTACCTGCCGTAGTCACGACGTAAGAGGTCGTGGCGTTGAAAAGCTGGGAGGCGGCAACTCCTGCAAGAATCGTGCGGTCAGCGCCGCCACGTGTCCCGTTCGAGAGGAGGGCGACGAAAAGGAAGGCGGCGAAGGCGCCCGCAAAGGCGCCGGCCGACAGCGACACAACCCCCGAGCCGAGCCCCAGAATGACAATTCCGACGGCGCCAGTCGATGCGCCGGCCGAGATACCGAGTACATAAGGTTCGGCGAGCGGATTGCGCAGCAGCGACTGCATGATCGCGCCCGACAGCGCAAGCCCTGCGCCGCAGAAGGCTGCGACGAGTGCACGGCTGAGGCGGTAGTCCCAGATCACGGTCTCATGGATGCGGGTGAGCTCCGCCGCAGTCCAGCCGAGCTTGTTCGTGATCGCGAAAAACGTTGTCGTGATGGGGATCGGCAGGTCGCCGATCCCGACGCTGATCGCCACGACAAACAGCACTGCCGCAAGCGACAGCGCCAAGGCGGCGCAGAACACCAGGTATTGTCGGATGTTGCCAGCGTGCGACATCACTTCAGCAGACCGCGGGCCTTCAGCTGTTCCGCAACCTGTTCGGCGCCGTAGATCGTACGGACGGTCGGGTTCATGGCTTGGCCGTCCATGACGACGATCGCGTTGTTTTTGACAGCCGGCATCTGGCTGGCGGCCGGGTCGGTCGTCAGGAACTTGATTTTGGCCTCCGGCTTGTCGAGCTCCCAGCGGTTACGGTCGAGGCTGGCGACGACGATGACGTCCGGATTGGCGGCGATAATGCTTTCCCAGCCGAGCGTTGGCCATTCGGCTTCCGCCGAGACAGCATTCACACCACCCAACAGGCTGGCGATGAAGCCGGAAGAACTATTTTTTCCTCCAAGATAGGCGTCTGCGGACGGGGACTGACTAGAGAACCAGAAGACATAGGATAGCTTCTTGCCGTCCGCCGAGACGGTGGAGCGGAGCGCCGCTTCGCGCGTCTTGAGATCGGCGATCACATCATCCCCTCGCTCGGCAACGTTGAAGATGCGTGCAAGCTCGTCGATCTCCTTGTAGAGAAGGTCCATGTTCCAGAGGCGGTCGCGGCTGCCGTAGACGTCCTTGCTGCTGATCGTGCTGAGGCAGGTGCTGGGCGAAAGATAGGTCGGCACGCCAACTTTCTCGAAGTCCTCGCGCTTTGCCACCTTGCTGTCCGGCCCGAGAAGGCTCGGCAAGGCCGCGGCTACGAAGTCCGGATCTTCTGCAAGGATCGATTCGAAGGTGGGAAACTCGACCGTCAGGAGTTTCACCTTCTCATTGGCCCCGGCGAGCTGAGGCAGCACCTTACTCGGCCAGAAGGCGGTGCCGGCCATCTTGTCCTGGAGACCGAGCAGCAGCATGATTTCCGCGCTGTTCTGGCCGAGGCCGATCGCGCGTTCTGGCGCCTTCTCAAAGGTGACCTGTGCACCGCAGTTCTCGATTGTTAGGGGGTACTGCGTCGGGGCCGCAGCCGCGGTCTTTGCCGATAGGGCGAGCGGGGCGAGTATACAGGAAGCAATCAAAAGTGACTTCATGGTGTTTCCAGCGAGTTTTTTGCCTTGGGGCCCTATATCCATACAGACCTTGAGAAACAAGACTTCAACAATCATGTTTTCGCCACGAATTGACGTTCGCAATTAAGTTCTGCTTTCGAGATCATATAAGCAGAATCCTCTGGCTCAGCCGCTTATGGCCGACGCGCATAACGCGGCAAGAGGACCACCCCATGAACCGTGGGAAGGGGATCGACCATCTAGCCCTTCAGACAAACTCTTTTCGCTCAATCCCACCATTGAGGCGGCTCGGGCGGACGATACCGACGATGGCTGTCCGCCATCGCCGGCCGCTGTCACTGACGGGTTCGTCGGCCGTGAAAGTCGGCTTCTGGCTACGCGAGCAGGCGTTGAATTGTAACCTGCTGAATTTCTGCAATGGGTCGAAACGCGATCGCTACATCTGCCCGGCGGGCAAGGAGCTGGTTCAGTTCCGCCGTACCTACGCGACACCCCGATCCGGCATCACCAGTGCGGGCACCAGGCTCTATCGGGCCAGCAAGAAGGACTGCGACGCTTGCGAACTCAAACAGCGCTGCTGCCCGAATGCAGTTGCTCGCAAGGTACCCCGTGATCTCAATGAGGATGCCTGTGATGTCGCCAGAGCCATTGCCGGCACGCCCGATTACGAGCGTTCGCGGCATCGTCGCAAGAAGGTCGAGATGCTCTTCGCTCACCTCAAGCGCATCCTGCGGATGGCCAGGTTGAGACTGCGCGGTCCATGTGGTGCACGCGATGAATTCCTGCTCGCAGCCACCGCACAAAACCTCAGAAGGCTGGCAAAGCTTAGGCCTTCGCGCCTCCCAGCCGCCATGACTGCATAACGGCCTGAGGCTTGGAGCCTTCACGCGCGCCGGGTCAGAGCCTTCTTCCCCTTCGCGGAGACTCAAACTTCGAGTTTTTCAACGATATCCGCGCGAAGCGGTCATTTAACCTTGAAGACAGCAAGGTCTCCTCAGGGGCGGGGAGCGGAAGATGGCTTTGACCAAGCTAGAAGCCCCGCGAAAAGGTGAGGACGGTGAGCCCATGCGGGCCGACATCTTCTTCCACGGGACGCCAGCCGAATGCCTCATAGAATGAGCGCTTTTCCGGCAAAGCGGATAGATAGGCAACATCATGGCCCAGGTCGAACGTCGCTTCTGCTGCGCGGCGGACAAGGGCCCTGCCAATACCCCGACGCCGGTGGTCGGCATCGACCCATACGGCCGCCACCCATGGAGCGTATTGCGGACGCTCCTCCAGGTCGCAGAAGATGATCAGGGCCGATCCGAGATATGTCGCGCCCTCGTGGGCAACAAGCCCGAAAGGCAGTGCTCCTTCGTCCAGCAATTCCTGCATGTGGTCGGCTACATGTTCGAGCGGATGGCCGGCGCCTTGCCACCAAGCCCGCCAGATACGATCTGCAATCGTAGGGCAGAAGACCGGCTGATCACGCAAGTCCGAGATTGCGTACGGCTGCGACTGTGATTGGGGCATGCGTCCTCGTGAGCTTCGGTTGCTGGAATGGGCCGAGCGCGGATAAAAATTTTGAGTTGCAGCTTACTTCATGGCTGATGTACTTCAACGGGTAGTGATCGTAAGGCGCTGCAATTTCTCGTGGCCCTCCGAAGGGAAGCGTCCGCGATGCTGGGGTTTAAGCGCAACGTCAACATGCTGGTCGATTATGACCCCGCTTGAAGACGAGTTCGCTGCCAGGGTAGGCTAAGGTGAGCATCGGGAATTCTAACAGGCGCGGCCGAATGGAGGTCAAGTGAAGTCTTCTTTGATGTCGATGGTGTGTTGATTGATGGCTGACATAGAGTTCGGCCCGGCCTGAGTGACCGGCTGTTCTCTGCCTTACGTTGCCTTTCGAGGAATGCGAAACAAGCGCCACGAACGACTATTGCCAATCGAATATTCTAACGTCGGGTTGGCGGCCGGCAGCGGAACGGCGGCTAAAAGCCTTGTCTATCGAATAGCTGCCCTTCGGAAAGCTGTTCTGTGCCCGGCCTGAGAGATAGGTGACATCACCCACCGGAGACATGGGTTACATTTTTCGATTTTGATCACGAGGTGTGGTTGCCGTGAGCTTCGGTGATGGATGAGCGCTGAAGTGAACAACGCAAGCCTGCCAAATGTTGGCCGCTAGTGATGCCTAGCTATGATGACCGCGAAGGCCGGTGATGAGGAAATGGTTAGCGTTGGACCATTACGATGATTGAGGCTGGTGCAGAGGTCATGGGGATCCTTGCTGAATTGTTTCTGCCCCCGAAGCATCTTGGCGTGGGCGTTAGCAAAGCGCTTTATCAAGAAAGGCCGCGATGCATAACGGCCTTACGTCAGTTAGGATGTCACAGAATACGCGCGCGAGACACTTCCACGAACGCTAAGGCTAGTTGCCTTGGGTGACGAACCGCATACCTGCTGCGGACATCCGGCTACCTGCTACGACTGGCATAGCCTAAAGGGCCCAAAAGTTACTGTCGCGAATTTGGGAGTTATGCAACCTAACAGTCATAGGTTCGCCGCGAGGGAAGCTGATAACCTCGTCTGGCAAAGGCCAGTCGGCGATAGTTTCCGGCTCGTCATCCCCATCAACAGCAGCGGTCCTGAGCCGTGAAGCGAGATGGTCTAATGTTGCTCTCGCCTGGGAAGACAACTCGGTTGAATTGGGGGAGAGGTCCTTCGAGAGACCCCAGTAGTCCCATGGTTTCAGCTCTAGCTTACGCAGGGCTGCCACTTCTCGCAGCAGGCTTCCCGCGACGAACCACTCCCCCGCAAGGTTGAGGCTCGATACGCCAAATCGCGAGGCCAACTCCGGATCGCCCATGATCCGAAACCATGCCTCGCTTGCTGTAATGAACCGCTCGCTCGGCACATCCAGGGTGTCGAAAGAAACTCCCCCGATAGCCTCAAACTCCACATCAAGCCGTTTCCAACGCCTGCCGTCGTGCCATTCGCAAAGCCAATGATCTTCCCAATGGTCAGGCACCAGATAGTCCGCAAACCCGACACGAAGGCGAGCCGGGGTGCCGCGCTCCCGAAAACTACTCACCACCATCATGGCAAAATCCCGGCATACGCCGCCCACCTTAGGCTGCGCGGCATCGCTTTCAAGCAGCTTGCGTTCCACGGCGACCGACAGAATTTCGGCCACGGAGCGAAGCTCCAGATCGGCTATTTGTTGAGGTTTGAAGCCTCGTATTTTGGATTCAAACCCGCAAGGATGCTGCATGAATGAGCTAATCCACCCGGCGATCAGGTTCGGTTCGCCACCACCGCCCATCAACGTTTCGCGATACGGGCCGGGTTCCGAATAGATGCTTTGAGAAGCATAAAAGGTTCTGCGCATTGTCGTCCCTTTCCAGTTGAGGATTTGAGACACGACAAGAAGGGCAAATTTTCAAAAATTGTCAATCGGTGGGCTCAGGTCGCATTCGCGGGTCGGCGCGGCTGGCCATTGGCCGTCTCGATCGGCGTCAGCGATGTGAGGCTTGCCGGATTGCTGTGTATCGATCTCAAGGATGCATTACGCGCGCCGTAATGGCCCTCGGGGGCCAGAGTGAGTGACGTCTGCTTTCGGAAAGAAGCCACTGCGGCCCCGATGACCGATATAGGGCGCGAAGCGGTCATTCAACCTTGAAGACAGCAAGGTCTCCTCAGGGCCGATTGTGGCCGCTGATCGGGGTCTGGCCGTACGACTGCTGTTGGTCGACTCTTCGCGTTCAACACCGTCGAAGACGGGTGGATTGTCGCCATAGGAGCTTCGGTGCCAGAATGACCAGCATGCCGATGGAACGGACCTTCGCCCTGTCTCCAAATAACGACCGGGTGGCGACTTATGGGGGATCTGACCCTGAGGCGTCGGCTGGAATGAAGCGCGCGCCGGGGTGTCCCGGCAAAAGCTGGAGGTCGCTGACATCTTCCGAGCCTATGGTCCTGCGTGGCGGCGAGCCAATGCCGGGCATGTCAGCCTGACCCAGCTCAAGGTCATGGCGGCGATCGAAGCCTGCCGAACCGAGGCGCTCGGCGGGCATGTGGCTGCTTGCACCAAGTGCGGGCATAACCACATCGCCTATAATTCCTGCAAGAACCGCCACTGCCCGAAGTGCCAAGCACCCGCGGCGCGGGACTGGTTGGCCCGTGCCGAAGACCTTCTGCCGGTCGAGTATTTCCACGTGGTTTTCGCCCTGCGGGCCGAGCGCCCAGCGGGGGGCGCAAGACCAATGTCGCAAAGATCCGCGCTCTGCTTGGAGCGGAAACGGGCAAACAAGATGATCCGCCAGGCGCTGAGGCGATCCCGCTCACTCTGAGAGAGCCATGCCCCGCCCTTTTGCTTCTGACGTCAGCGCCGAAGTCCACAACACACGCCGCGGCCCCTTGCTTTCCCCCTAGGTCCCACCCAGCCTCCGCGGCTTCTCCCTCCCAAGGTTTGTCAACGCGGGCCGCCAACGCCAGCGGCAGACGTCAAACTCCGGCCCGCATCGAAAAACCTTCAGGGATGCGAAGCGACCGGACAGCGGCTTTGCTGTGGTAAGTGGCGGCTCAGCTGAATTCGCCCGAATGTCTCCTTTCGCCGTTCCTGATCTCATGCGGGAAGATGCCGCGCAGGGCCATTCCGACTAGAGCCTCTATGATTTCTTCCATCGGCAGGGCGCCCGTCATGCCGCTGCCCGCCATCCGTTGCGAATGTGACGATATCCATCGCGATAGACCGCTTCGGGCGTCTCGGAGAAATCGCGCCAGACCTTCGTTGCGGCCGCAAGGTCCTTTAATGCACGACCGAAAGCCTCGATCGTCAGCCAGCCGTCATAGCCGCTCGCGCGTATCGCCTTGAAAGTCTCGGACCATGGGATGTTCCCGCGGCCCGGCACGCCACGGTCGTTCTCCGAAATATGGACGTGTACGATATGGTCCTTGTTGCGGGTAAAGGCTCCGATGGGATCAGCTTCCTCGATATTGCTGTGAAAAGTGTCGTACATGGCACGAATGTTGGGGTGCCCAATTGCATCGATATGGTCGGCCAGGTCGTCCATCGTATTGACGAGATAACATTCGAAGCGGTTCAGCGCCTCGAGCGCTACGGTGATGCCGCGTTTGGCAGCATGGTCCCCGACCGTGCGCTGCGAGGAAACCGACCGCTTTAGCTCCGCGGCGGTCGGCCCTGTGCCGGAGAACTGGCCGAGCGTGGAATGTAGCGGGCCGCTTAACGTGTCAGCGCCGAGGGCGGCCGCGCAGTCGATGGCCCATTGCATGTAGGTGATGCCGCGCCTGCGCGTCGCCGGATCAGGCGAGATCAGGTTCATGGAAGGGTTGCTCATGGCGGAGACGGCCGTGCGCTCCAGCCCTATCCTATCCAGCAGGGCGCCGAGCCGACGGTAGTCGTCGGGCGTGCCGTCGAAGATTGGAATCTCGACGCCGTCGAATCCCGTCGCCTTGATGTCGCGGAGTAGCGCCTCATGTTTCCGCCCGACGCTCGTCGTCCAGAGAAACATGCACATGCCGACCTTCATCGTCCCCTCCAGATTTTCGCCAGTGTTCGTGCGTCTCCCGTAGCAGTCTGGTCATACCAAAAGTGCAGACTTGGTCAAGCCGACAGTTGATATCCAGGAGACGGCGATCGACAAAGACCCCAGGAATCCGAAGAAATAAGGAAAAACGGCGCGAGGCGGGGCTTTGTGGATCGCTTGCGGGTGACGTTAAATTGCGATAGAGCTTCTTACGGGGAGAAATTGGCCAAACCAGATAGGGCGGACCGCAAGGAAAAGGTCCCCCGTCGGTGCGGGGGCAACGACAATTTGGGAGGACGTTTATGCACCTTTCGACGCACAACTGGATGCGGGCGGAGCCTCTCGCCGTCACGCTGAAGCGCATCAAGAAATACGGCTACGAGAGCATCGAGATTTCAGGCGAGCCGGCCCAGTACGACGTCAACGACACTCGCGCGCTGCTCAAGGAACACGGCATTCGCTGCTGGGGTGCGGTGACGCTGACGCTCGGCGAGCGTAACCTCGCAGCCAAGGACGAGGGCCAGCGCGCAAAGTCGGTGGACTACGTGAAGAGCGTCATAACGATGGTGAGCGAACTCGAGGGCCAAATTGTCACCCTCGTACCGGCGACCGTCGGCAAGGTCGTTCCAGATGGCACCCAGGAGGACGAATGGAAGTGGGTCGTGGATGCGACGAAGGAATGCTTCGCCCATGCCCAAAAGAAGGGCGTCCGCTTGGCAATCGAGCCGCTCAACCGGTTCGAGACTTATCTCTTCAACCGTGCAGCCCAAGCGCTTGCGCTGGCCGAGGCGGTCGATCCCGATTGCGGCGTTTGCCTCGATGCCTTTCACCTCAACATCGAAGAAGAGGACATGTATGAGGCGATCAGGCTCGCCGGGAACCGGCTTTTCGATTTCCATGTGGCTGATAACAACCGCTTTGCGGCAGGTCTTGGCCATCTCGACTGGCCGAAGATCGTCGCAACTCTGAAGGAGATCGGTTACGACGGCGCGCTCACCAATGAGTTCGTGGCGCCGGTCGACCGCACACCGGCGGCGAAATATCCCGACATGGTCGAACGCAATCCGGTCGATATCCCGCCGGAGCAGCTGAAGTTCATCCAGGACCACGGATCGAGCCTGCTGACAGAGAGGTTCTACGATGACCAGATGCGGATTACCGCCGAGACCATCCTGCCGCTGATCAAGTGAGGCCCGGTCCGAGCATGCCCTGCGGCCGGCGCGCCGCGAGGTTGGGGAGTTTGAAATGCGTATCAAGACGGTCCAAGCCTGGTGGGTTCGCATACCGATCGAAGCGAGCCGGCAGCACCGCAGCGATTTCGGACGCCTGACAACCTTCGACGCGGCGATCCTGCGCATAGAAACAGATGACGGAATCGTAGGGTGGGGTGAAGGCAAGAATGCTGCAGGCAGCGCCGGTACTTACGGCACGCTGGTGCACATGCTCAACCATGAGGTGGGCCCGCGGCTCGTCGGCCGCGACGCCGCCGACATCTCCGCTACCTGGGAGATGCTTTATAACGGGGTGCGTCACGAAACAGCGGCGATGTCGGGGCATGCGATGCCGGAACTCTCGCGCCGGGGCCTCTCCATTGCCGCGATCAGTGCCGTCGACATCGCATTGTGGGACATTCTCGGCAAGTCGCTGGGCGTGCCGGTGTGGAAGCTTCTCGGCGGGCGCAAGGCGAGCCGGTTGCCTGCCTATGCATCCGGCGGCTGGGAGAACGCCGAAAAGATCGGCGGCCAGCTGCAGTCCTACATCGCCAATGGCGGTTTCAAGGCGGTCAAGATGAGGGTCGGCGCAATGGACCGCGCGCCGCATGTCTCGGCCGCCCGTGTGCGTGC
Organism: Sinorhizobium fredii; assembly: GCF_002944405.1. Taxonomy (NCBI): domain Bacteria; kingdom Pseudomonadati; phylum Pseudomonadota; class Alphaproteobacteria; order Hyphomicrobiales; family Rhizobiaceae; genus Ensifer; species Ensifer fredii. Next base: position 455,198 of record NZ_CP024310.1, read on the forward strand.
TGCCCGCAAGGCGCTGGGCCCCTCCGTGGATATCATGGTCGATGCGCATGGCACCTATACGGTTGCCGACGCGAAACGCTTCATCCAACTCGTCCAGGATTGCGACCTCGCTTGGTTCGAGGAGCCGGTGATCGCGGATGACAAGGCCGGAATGGCGGAAGTGCGCGCTGCTTCAGGGGTGCCGATCGCGGCGGGCGAGAGCGAGGCCACCCGTTTCGCCTTCCGCGATCTGGCGATGCTGCGCGCGGCTGATATCTTCCAGCCCGACCCGGCATTCTGCGGCGGCATCACGGAGGCAATGCGCATTGGTGTGATCGCCAGTGCCTTCAATCTCCGTTTTGCCCCCCATTTGTGGGCCGGTGCCCCTTGCTTCTTCTCGGGCCTACACATCTGCGCTGCCTCTCCGGCAAGCTTTGTCATCGAATATTCCGTTGGCGCGAACCCGATGATCCACGATCTCGTCGAGGAGACTGTGGTTGTGAGGGACGGTATGATAGAGATTCCTGATAAACCCGGTTTGGGATTTACGATCAACGAGCGCGTCCTGGAGACTTACGCGCTAAGACTGTAACCATGAAAGAAAACAATCTGCTATCCGATCTAGCTGCCCATCTATTCACGAGTTCGAGCAGCAACGGGCGAACGCCATCGGAGCGAGAGCTCGCCGAGCACTTCGCCGTCAGCCGCGGGCAGCTTCGGGAGGCTTTGGCAATCCTGGAAGCCATGCGCATCGTGGAGCGCCGGGCGAAGTCGGGCATCTACCTGACGACAACGGAGGCGAGCGTCGAGGCGATCGCACTCTTTGCGCGTGCCGGCGTGCCACTGGACCCGATCGTGATCTACGAGACGGTGGAGCTCCGCAAGATCCACGAGATCAAGGCGGCGGAACTCGCCTGCGCGCGAGCGACGGAGGAGAACTACATACGCCTGCGCGAGATTCTCGCCGCCTCCGAGGCGAAGATCGCTGCAGGCGAGGGCCTCGCGCGCGAGGACCGGGATTTTCACTTGGAGATCGTTCGGGCGACGAAGAACAGCGTGTTTCACCGTGTCTGCAGCGTTTACTACACAATGGGCGAACAGCGACTTCCCATCTACTTTGCAGATATCGCCCGCAGCCGCCGCTCGCATCAAGAACATATCCGTATCTACGAGGCGCTGCTCGCACGCGACGGCAATCTCGCCCAGGCTTTGATGAATGCGCATCTACAGGGCGCGGAAAGCTACTGGAAGGGCCTCATCGGCGGACCAGCGACAGCCGCGGAATAGTCCCCGATCGGTAATGAGGAGGCCGATGAGTTTCATTTTCTCGACCCATCCCCTGCACCGCGACGCCGAGGCCATGCTGAAGGCGGCGGCCGATCTTCGCGTCGCGTCCGCTCCCGATCCCGAGACGCTGCTGCGTGAAGGCGAGGGTGCGGCGATCGTCATCGTGCGCGCGCCGATTCCGCCCGCCTTCTTCGAAGAGACAGCGGCCCTGCGCGCGGCAGTCCGGCACGGCGCGGGGCTTGACATGATACCCTATGACGCGGCCACGTCGGCCGGTGTGCTTATCGCCAACGTGCCGGCCGTCAATGCGCCGACTGTGGCGGAGCATGTCTTCATGGTGACGCTGGCGTTGCTGCGCCGGTTCCGTCCCCTGGACCGAGATCTCAGAAGCAGGGGGTGGGGTGCCGGGCGAGTCCACGCGGACAGAGCACTTGACCTCGCCGGCCGTACCATGGGCATCATCGGCATGGGCAGCGTGGGAAAGGCGGTCTTCCGGGTCGCGAAACACGGGTTTGGCCTGGAGATCGTCGCCAACAGCCGCTCGCCCGAAAGCCTGCCTGGCGGTGTGCGGTTTCTTTCGGTCGACGATCTGGTTTCGACGTCGGACATCGTCGTTCTCTGTTGCCCGCTCACGCCCGAGACGACGGGGCTTTTGAGCCGCGAGCGGATTGCGGGCATGAAGCCGGGTGCGATCCTCGTCAACGTGGCGCGCGGTCCGGTCGTGGATGACGCAGCATTGATTGAGGCGCTGGAGTTGGGCCGCATCGGCGGCGCTGCCCTTGACGTGTTCTCTGCTCAGCCCCTGCCGCTCGAGCATCCTTACTTCCGGCTGGACAATGTGATCGTGACGCCTCACCTCGCCGGCATCACTGACGAAAGCATGATGCGCATGGGAACAGGCGCTGCGGCCGAAGCGATCCGCATTTTGAAAGGCGAGTTGCCTGTCAGCCTCCGCAATCCTGAGGTCGTCGAACACTATAGGCGACGGTTTCCGGCGTAAGGCAATGGGACTACGCCCGTTCCAGATGGGACACGCATTCCATGGTCGCGTGAATGACGGGCAAATGGGCGGGAGCCACGAGCAGGATGGAGCCGATCCCGGTGTCGCCGATGACGGGTCAACGGGCGTGGCGCAGGCTCATCCCGCTTCCCCCGTCGAAGAGCACGACCTTTTCCGGATCCCAGGAGAAGCGAACAGGCTCCTCGATCTCGAGGTCGGTCTGAGCAGGCACCGTCGCATGCAAGAAGTGGTTGCCTGTGCGAAGAGTGACGATCTTCTCGACCCCATGATTTTCGACGTCATGCACGCGGGCCTCGCCGGGGGCGCCGCTTTCGAGGAAGAGATCCTCGGGGCGGATGCCGAAGGTGAGGGGCCGTCCGTCAACCGCGGTGTCGAGCGCCGCGTCAAAAGGCAATCGGTAGCCTTGGTCCGCGATGGCCTCATTGCCCGCAAGCCTGCCGGAGATCAGGTTCATCGGCGGCGAGCCAACGGCGCGTGCAACGAAAGTGTTGACCGGATTGCGATAGATCTCCTGCGGCGTGCCGGTCTGAACGAGATGGCCGTTGTTGAGTACGCCGATCTTGTCGCCCATCGACATGGCTTCGATCTGATCGTGGGTCACGAAGAGAAAGGTTGCCCCGAGATTCATCTGGAGGTTCTTGAGCTCGGTGCGGAGCGCCTCGCGAAGTTTGGCATCGAGGGCGGAGAGGGGCTCGTCCATCAGAAAGACGCGCGGCTTGCGCACGATCGCCCGCCCGATGGAAACGCGCTGCATTTCGCCACCCGACAGGCGATCCGTCTTGCGGTCGAGCAGATGCTCAATGCGGAGAGTCTTTGCGACGCGGGCGACACGCTCCTTGATTTCGGCCGGTTCGACACACCGGATGCGGGACTTGAGCGGGAATTCGAGGTTCTCGCGGACCGTGTAGCGGGGGTAAAGCGAATACTGCTGCAGCACAAGCGCCACGTCGCGTTCGGCGGCGCCCCAGTCGGCGACATCCTCGCCGTCGATGAAGATCTGTCCGCCCGTCGGCTTTTCAAGCCCGGCAATCAGCCTGAGGGTCGTCGTCTTGCCGGCGCCCGTCTCGCCGAGCAGCACGAAAAACTCTCCGTCGGCAATTTCGAAACTGAGATCCTTCAGGGCGGTATGGCCTCCGAACGTCTTGGTGATGCCTTTGAGTTCAATGTGCGCCATCAGAGCCTGATCCCAAAAGATGTGCCGGTCGTGCTGTCAAAGAAATGCGCCTGGGTGGGATTAATTCGGGCCCAGACGGCCTCGCCTGGCCTGGCTACGAAGCCGCTTTTCGTCCTTGCCCGCAGCATCTGGGCACCAACCTGCAGGTCTACGATGTCATGCGAGCCTAGCGGTTCGATGATATGGGCCTCCACGGGCACGAAGCCCTCGCGTGCTTCCCGTGAGACGAGAACCCCTTCAGGTCGCACGCCGAGGGTGATATTGCCGTTTTTGACCCCGGCGGCAGCGAGTTGGGCCGTGAGACTGGAGGGAAGATCGAAGGCGGTTGAAGCACCTCCGACCTGGACGCGTGCATGCCCCGCATCCGCGGAAATCGTCACCTCAGCCATGTTCATGACCGGACTCCCGACGAATTGCGCGACAAACATGTTGGCCGGACGAGCGTAAACCTCATGGGGGGTGCCGACTTGCTGCAAGACTCCTTCGTGCATGACAACAATACGATCGGCGAGTGACATGGCTTCGACCTGGTCATGCGTGACGTAGATCGTGGTCGAGCCCTGTTTGATATGGAGCCGCTTGATTTCGGCGCGCATCTCTTCGCGGAGCTTTGCGTCAAGCGCGCCGATCGGCTCATCCATGAGCATCGCCTTGGGACGCCGAACGAGTGCTCGGCCGATCGCCACGCGCTGCATGTCGCCGCCTGAAAGAGCGGAGGGCCTTTTTGCGAGCAGGTGGGTGATCTGCAGTGTTTTTGCAACCGCCCGGACCTCGCGCTCGATATCCGCAGGGTTGCCGCGCGTGGCGCGGAGCGGGAACGCGATATTCTCGAACACCGTCATGTGTGGGTAGAGCGAGAAGGACTGGAACACAAAGGCGATGTCCCGGTGCGATGCCTTCAAGTGCTGCACCGGCCGACCGTCGATGAGGATGTCGCCTTCATCGACCGTTTCGAGCCCGGCGATCGCGCGCAGTGTCGTCGTCTTGCCGCAGCCGGACTGGCCGAGTAGAACGATGAATTCGTTATCGGCTATGGCGAGATTGAGGTTCTTGATGACCTGAACGGCACCAAAGTGCTTTTCGATGCCGCGCAATTCAATCTGCGTCATGGATTCCTGCTCTCGTCAGTTTTCTGTTCCGGCGGGATCTTGGACGTGATCATGAAGGCAATCAGCCCGACTAACGTCATTGTCAGCCCGTAGCGATGGAGGAACAGGTTCCATGGCTGGCACAGCGCGATAATGCCTAATATCATCAGGAACTGTGAGCCTGGCTCAAGATACTTCCGGTTTATGGCACGAAAGGTCATTTGCGGATCGCTCCGAAACTCATGCCGCGCAGGAGATGGTTCCTGAGCAGGAAAGTGAAGATGGCGACCGGTAGCAGAAACAAGAAGGTACCTGCGGCAATGACGGTCCAATCCGGAAGGCCAGAGCCGACCTGGCTCGGGATGAAGGGCGGTGCCGTTTGCGCGCGCCGGTTCGTCATGATCAGCGCGAAAGCATACTCGTTCCACGCTGTGATGAAGCAAAAGACGGCGGTCGCGGCGATGCCTGTGGCAGCCTCAGGCAGCACGATCTTAAAAAACGCTTGCAGACGCGTGTAGCCGTCGACGAGCGCCGCTTCCTCATACTCCTTCGGAATCTCGTCGATGAAGCCTTTCATCAGCCAGACCGAGAAGGAGAGATTGAAAGCGGTGTAGAGGATGATGAGACCCCAATGGGTGTCGTTCAGCCCGACAGCCCGGTACATCAGGAACATTGGGATTGCCACGACCACGGGCGGCAGCATGCGTGTCGATAAGATGAAGAACAACAGGTCCGCTTCGCCCTTCATCTTGAACCGCGAGAAACCGTAAGCTGTGAAGGTACCCATGCTGACGGCGAGCACCGTTGAGGTGATCGCGACGATCAGCGAATTCATGAAGCGGTTGGGGTAACCGGATAGCTGCACCTCTCCGCGCCCCGAGCGCACCACCTTTTCACCCCCGTCGAAGACCAGCCGTTCCCACCATGGTGCGACGGCATAGTCTTCTGGCTCCGGTGCTGCACGCAGTTGAGAGCGCTTGGTGAAGAGCTTGACGAAGGGCGAGATCTCCGGCTCGAAAATGACCGTCGGCGGGATCGTCGTCGCGAGGTTGCGCGGTTTGAAGGCAGTAGACGTGATCCAGTAGATCGGGGCGAGGAAGAGCAGCGTGATGACAAGTACGGCGGCAATCGCCAGCCGATTTAGCGCGCGCTCGGAGCGAGTTTGGACGGCCGCCATCTCAGCGCTCCTTCACCCTATTGAGATACTTGACATAAATGTTGGTGATCGCGAGCACCATGATCAGCACTATGTAGGCGAGCGCGCAGGACCGGCCGGTCTGCCATTCCTGAAACGCCATCTTGTAGAGGCGAATCGAGATCACTTCCGTGGTCGGCTGGCTCGTGAGGATATAGGCGAGGTCGAAAGTCTTGAACGCCTCCATCGTGCGGAAGATGACCGCGATCATGAGGATCGGTGCCACGAGCGGCAGGGTAATGTGGAAGAAGGTGTAGAACGGTCCCGCCCGATCAATCGCCGCCGCCTCGTAAAGGTGCCTCGGCACGGCCGAGAGACCGGCGAGCGAGAGCAGCATCACGAAGGGGGACCACATCCAGATGTCGGTGATGGCGACGGCGTAGAGTGCCATGTCGGGATTCGCCAGCCATTCGAAAGAGCCGAGGCCGAGCGCGTAGTTGATGATGCCGAAGGATGGATCATAGAGCAGCTTCCAGAAGAGCCCGACCACCGCCATTGACAGCATCATCGGCAGCAGAAGCAGTGTTGTGATCAGACCCTTGAACGGAATCTCGCGGTTGAGCAGCATCGCCGTGCCGAAACCGACGACAACCTGACCGGTAACCGACACGATCACGTATTTCGCCGTAATGGCGAAGTTCGCCCAGATGAATGGGTCGTTCAGCAGTTCCCGGTAGTTCTGCAGGCCGACGAAGGCGGCCGGAGCGTTCGTCGAAGCACGAAAGTCGGTGAAAGAGTAGCCGAGAGAGTAGATCAACGGGAAGATGTTGAAGACGATCAGGAACAGGATCGTCGGAATGATGAAGAGATTGCGAATCTTGATGTCGCTCAAGCCCCGCGAAGCCGCGCGCGACTTCGAATCCAGCGATGTCATAACCACGGTGGCCAATGTGCTCCTCCTCCGAGAGCCCAGCGCCGGGCGCACTTGCGCCATTCTGTTGCGCATTTCAGGAGCGCGACGCCGCGTCCGCGCGAGTATCGTTCGGTGCCAAGTTGAAGAAGCGGGAGGGAGCCAGGCCCCTCCCGCGATGTCTTACCCGTTAGTGGCGGCCGTACTTTTTGAAGGTCGCGTTCCAGTCCTTGGCGAGAGCGTCGAGCGCCTCCTTTGCCGTGCCCTGGCCCGCCGTCACATAAGGATAGATGCGTTGATTCATCTGGATCAGCAGCTCGGCATATTCGGGCGTTGCCCAGAAGTCCTTCACCTTGAACATGGTCTCATAGAAGGCCTTGTTATAGGGCGTCGCGTTTTGGAACTCTTCCGACTCCAGCACCTTGGCGCTTGCCGTGTAACCGCCGAGTTCGGCCCAGCGCTTCTGCGTCTCGTCCTTGATGAACCACTCGAGGAATTTCATCGCCTCTTCCTTGTTTTCGGAATAGGAGACGATGGAAATGCCCTGGCCGCCGAGCGCGGCATACTGGTCGCCATTCGGGCCGGCCGGGTTGGCGAAGAAGCCGGTGACCTTCGCGTTCGGGTTCGATGCTTCATTGACCAGCGCCGGGAAGAAGGCGAAGTAGTTCATGCTCATCGCTGCCAGGTTTTCGGTGATCGCCTGGTTGTTCTCGACGAAGAAGGACTTGGCCCAGCCAGGAGGGGTGAAGCCGTAAAGCTCGCGGTAGGTTTCCAGAGCCTTGACGTTCTTTTCCGAGTTGATGATCCCGTCGACCTTGTAGGTGCTGTAGTCGCCGAGTTCTCCGCCGAAAGAGAAGATGGCGTTCTCTACGCCCATTACGAGACCGTCATAGGAGTTGTCGGTGTAGATCGCGATGCCGTAGCGCTTCTGGTCCGGACGATGGAAGAACTCGGCGATGTCGCGCAACTGCTTCCAATCCTTCGGCGGGGCGAGGTCATAGCCATACTTCGCCTTGAAGGCTTCCATCTCCTTCGGGTCTTCGAACCAGTCCTTGCGATAGGACCAACCGACCGCGTCGCCCTCAGCCGGAATCGACCAGTACTTGCTGGAGTTCGCAGGATACTCCGAGTAGTACTTCACCGTGGCAGGAGCCATCACCTCGTTCAGCTTGTGCTTATTGAAGAACTCGGTGAGGTCGACGTAGTGGCCGGCCTCCGATGCGGCGCCGATCCACTGCGAGTCGCCGACGACCATGTCATAGGCCGAGCCCTTGGCGTTGAATTCGGTGAACGCCTTCGTCTGGAAATCCGCCCAAGGGGTCGTTTCGACCGTGACCTTCACGCCCGTCTCGGCCTCGTATTCGTTGACGAGCTCCTGGAGATAATTGGCCGGATCCCATTCGGCCCAGAAAATCGTCAGTTCTTGCGATTGCGCGGATGTCCCGCTGGCAAACATTAAACTGATACCGGCCAACAAGCCGGCCACTGTCTTGCGCATGATACTTCCTCCCCTTTTGTACACGCCGCCGCCTTCCCGCGGCGGTCCGTCTGTCAAATCCTCCTGATTGGCGCTTCTGCGGGCGGGGTCCTCCTCGACCCAACGTGCGTCGTGCCAGATTTCACGCCTAACGGGCCGCAGCACCATCTGGTATTACCAAAGCTAGCGAGCGTCAAGGTCCCTGTCTCGTTGTCTAGATCTCAATTCGATGGTGCGCAGCCTGCCATGCCTGCCAGCAGTTCAATTTACCCATCTTCTCCATCAGCAGCCATACATGTGTATAAGCTAAATTGGTTAAACCAGTTGCTGGGAGAGTGCGCGGTGTCATGCCGCGGTTTGCGCCTCCTGAATCGCCGCCTCGACCAAGGCCGCCGCCGCCCATTCGGCAACGGCTTGCGCGCGTTCGGCTGAGAGCCCCCAGATGTCCTTCAGCACGACCAGCACCTCGACACCGAACACCAGCGAGAGCGCCTGAGCGAGGTGCTCGCGGGCTTCGGAGGACACCTTGCCCTCGAGAGGGGCGGTGACCTGTCGCAGGAGTTCGACGCGGTGGCCGCGCGTCAGCTGCGGTTCGTTACCAAGCGTGCCGGCCTGGCGCTGCGCCCATTGGTCAAGCGTAAGCTTCAGTGCCGCCTTGAAGGTTGCCTCGAACTCGTCGATGCGCGGCATGGCGGTCGCGAGAAGATCGGCAATGCGAGTGCGCGCATCGGGCGCTTCGGAGCGCCAGTCGAGGATCGGGCCGAGCGCCTCGTCCACCACCGCATGAACCAGCGCCGCCTGGCTCGGAAAATAACGATACGCGGTGGCGCGCGAAACTTCGGCGGCTTCCGCGACCTCGCTCACCGAGGGCGTGATGCCGGACTGCATCAGCCGCGTCGCGGTCTCCAGCATGAGTTTGCGTGTGCGGGCCCGGGGACCGCGCTCGCTGCGCAAGGGGGATTCACTCTGTTGACGTGAGATATCCATGTCTTTATGATACGCGCATCTCATAAATTTGCAAGAGCCGGCGAACCGGCCGGCATGAGGCGGCAAGTGCTAGGGAGGGCCAGGGCCGCCGGGGAGGAGAGATGAAGCAAATCTACGTCGTCGGCACGGCCGATACGAAGGGGGAGGAGCTCGGTTATCTTGCTTCCTGCATCGAGGCGGCGGGCGGGCGGCCTGTTCTGGTCGATGTCGGCACGCGTCGTCCCACGATTGCGGTCGATATCTCCGCCGAAACCGTGGCGTCCGTGCATCCGGACGGTCCCGCCGCGGTGCTTTCGGGCGACGACCGCGGGACCGCGGTCGCCGCGATGAGCGAGGCGTTCGCGCGTTTTCTTCCCACGCGGGGCGACGTCGCCGGCGTGGTGGGGATCGGTGGCGGCGGCGGGACGTCGATCATTGCTGCCGGCATGCGCAGGTTGCCGCTCGGGCTGCCGAAGGTCATGGTTTCGACGCTCGCTTCCGGCAACGTGGCACCTTATGTCGACGTCTCTGACATCATCATGATGCCGTCGATTACCGATATGGCTGGGCTCAACCGTGTGAGCCGCACGATCCTGCACAACGCGGCCGAAGCGATTACCGCCATGGCTAACCGGCCAGCGAAGGAAACGGCCTCGAAGCCAGCTCTCGGCCTTACCATGTTCGGTGTGACGACGCCCTGTGTGACTGCCATGGTCGAACGACTGAAGGCCGACCATGACTGTGTTGTCTTTCACGCCACTGGCACCGGCGGACGCGCGATGGAGAAGCTTGCAGACAGCGGTCTTCTTTCGGGTGTGCTCGACATCACCACCACGGAGGTCTGCGATCTTCTCTTCGGTGGCGTGCTGCCGGCGACGGAGGATCGTTTCGGCGCAATTGCGCGCACCGAATTGCCCTATGTCGGTTCGGTCGGAGCATTGGATATGGTGAATTTCTGGGCACCCGACACGGTGCCGAAGCGTTATGCCGGCCGGATCTTCTACCGCCACAACCCCAACGTCACGCTCATGCGCACAACGGCGGAGGAGTGCGCCGCGATCGGAAGGTGGATTGGCGCAAAGCTGAACCTCTGCAAGGGCCCACTCCGGTTCCTGATCCCGGAGAGAGGGGTGTCGGCGCTCGATATTGAGGGCGGCGCCTTCTTCGATCCTGCGGCGGATGCGGCGCTTTTCGAGGCACTGGAAACCACCGTCGAAACAACCGACGCGCGCCGCATCGAATGGCTTCCGCTCCACATCAACGATCCGCAGTTCGCCGAGGCCGCAGTCGCCGCCTACCGAGACATCGCCAACCCCTGAAAGAGACGCCGATGCCAGTAATCCCCCGCAAGACCATTCTTGAAAAGTTCCACGGCATGATCGCCGCCGGCAAGCCGATCATCGGCGGCGGGGCCGGCACAGGGATTTCGGCAAAGGCCGAGGAGGCGGGCGGCATCGACCTCATCATCATCTATAACTCCGGCCGTTACCGCATGGCGGGCCGCGGTTCGGCGGCCGGTCTGCTCGCCTATGGAAACGCCAATGAGATCGTCAAGGATATGGCCCTGGAGGTGCTGCCGGTCGTGAAGGCGACACCGGTACTCGCCGGCGTAAATGGCACCGACCCATTCGTGTTCATGCCGCAGTTTCTCGCGAACCTAAAAGCTATGGGCTTTTCCGGCGTACAGAATTTCCCGACCATTGGCCTCTTCGACGGGCGGATCCGGCAGAGCTTCGAGGAGACCGGCATGGGCTACGGTCTCGAGGTGGACATGATCGCCGAAGCCCACCGGCTCGACCTGCTGACGACGCCCTATGTCTTCAACGAGGAAGAAGCGATTGCGATGACCAAGGCCGGTGCAGACATCATCGTCGCTCATATGGGCGTTACTACGGGAGGCGCGATCGGCGCCACGTCCGCGGTGTCGCTCGACGACTGCGTGAGCGAAATCGACGCGATAGCGGCGGCCGCACGTTCGGTACGGAAGGACGTCATCGTGCTTTGCCACGGGGGACCGATTTCGATGCCGGAGGATGCACGCTACATCCTGGATCGTTGCCCAGCCTGCAATGGCTTTTATGGCGCAAGTTCCATGGAACGCCTGCCGGCCGAGGTGGCGATCCGCAAGCAGACGGAAGACTTCAAGGCGCTTGCCATCAGTACGGTGGTCTGAAGCGAGCAAGATGCGGGAGGAGGCCGCGGCATGGCGAAGGACAAATATTTTCTCTATCCGAAGGATGTCGACAGCTTCGGCTTCGACTGGGGCCGCCTCGCACTGACGGTCGCGCCGGAGGTGAACGGGGCCGAGCGCTTCTCGGGTGGTGTGGTGGACTTGCCGAGCGGTGAGGGGCATGCGCGTCACAATCATCCCGGCTCTGAGGAGATCATCTTCGTCATCTCGGGCGAGGGCGAACAAATGGTGGAGGACGAGAACGGCAATCCGGTGACGCAGAAGGTCGGGCCGGGTTGCACGGTCTATGTACCGGAAAGCCGGTTCCACTCGACGAAGAACACGGGACCCGGGCCGATGCAACTGTTTGTCGTCTATTCGCCGGCCGGCCCCGAGCGTGCGCTTCGCGGCCTGCCGGATTTCCGATTAATCCCGGCTGGTGCCTGAGGCGCGCGGCAACGGCTTTTAGGAGAAAACCGTGAACATCAGTCCAAGCGAAGCGCGGGCGGTGGAACCGCCTTTCGATGCGGCTAAACTCGACAGGCTTATGGAGGAGGCGGGCATCGACGTGCTGCTCGCCACCTCCAAGCACAATACGCAGTACCTGCTCGGTGGCTACAAGTTCATCTTCTTCGCCGCAATGGATGCGATCGGCCACAGCCGTTATCTGCCGATCGTCGTTTATGAGAAGGGCTCACCCGACCACTCAGCCTATGTTGGCAACCGCATGGAAGGGGGAGAACACCAGAACAAGCCCTTCTGGACACCCAACGTGCTTACGGCGACCTGGGGCACGCTCGATGCGGCAGAACTTGCCGTCGAGCACCTGGAGAAGATCGGCAAGGCGGGTGCTCGCATCGGCATCGAGCCGCCGTTCCTGCCTTCCGATGCGCGGGACCTGTTGGCTTCTCGCCTAGAAGAAGCGCGCTTCGTGGATGCGACGTATACGCTGGAGCGACTACGCGCAATCAAGGCACCGCAGGAGCTTCAAAAACTCAAGCTTGCCTCCGAACTGATAACCGATTCCATGCTCGCTACCATCGCGGCGGCACGGGAGGGATCCACGAAGGGCGAGATCATCGAACGCCTCAGGCGGGAGGAGACCAATCGCGGGCTCCACTTCGAATATTGCCTGCTGACCCTCGGCGCCAGTCACAACCGCGCCGCCTCGCCGCAGGCGTGGGCGAAGGGCGAGGTGCTTTCAATCGATTCCGGTGGCAACTATCACGGCTATATCGGTGACCTTTGCCGCATGGGCGTTCTCGGCGAGCCCGATTCAGAGCTTGAGGACCTGCTGGCTGAAGTGGAGGCGATCCAGCAGGCGGCCTTCGCCAGGATCAGGGCCGGCGCTTTCGGCCGCGAGATGATCGCTGCGGCCGAAGCGGTTTTGAAAAGCTTGCCTTCGGCCTCTTTTACCGACTTCTTCTGCCACGGCATGGGTCTCATCAGCCACGAAGCACCCTTCCTGATGACCAACCACCCGGTCGCCTATGAAGGCGTGGACGCGGATCGGCCTCTGGAGGCAGGCATGGTCATTTCCGTCGAGACGACGATGCTTCACCCGAAGCGCGGTTTCATCAAGCTCGAGGATACGCTCGCCGTCACGAGTGACGGATACGAGATGTTCGGCAACAGAGGGCGCGGCTGGAATCACGGGGCGGCATAGCGGGCGGGCAACCTCCCGCGGCAAGACGAAGCCCGGCACTATCGTGTGCCGGGCTCGCAGTCTTATTTATTGTGGTAGATTTCGGTGCCGAGAACCTTAAGGCACTCCCGCATGAAAGCAGCAAGGGCCGTCCAGCCCTTTGCCGATACCATCGTGCCGTCGACATAGGCTTCGGTGGGGGAGAGGTCGATATAGGTGCCGCCGGCCAGCGTAACTTCCGGCTCGCAGGCGCCGAGAGCGCCGACCTTCCTGCCGCGCACGACACCGTCGACGGCAATCAGAATTTGCACGCCGTGGCAGATCGTAAAGATCGGCTTCTGCTTTTCGTGGAAGTGCCGCACGATCGCCTGCACGCGTTTGTCTGTGCGGATGTATTCCGGACCACGGCCGCCGGCGCAGTAAACGGCGTGATACTCGTCGAGTTGAGTTTCTGCTTCCGCGAATGTTTTGTTAATGACGACATTATGGCCGAGTTTCTCGGTGTAGGTCTGGTCGCCTTCGAAGTCGTGCAGGGACGTGCGCAGGATGTCGCCGGCCTTCTTGTCCGGGCAGACGATATGGACGGTATGACCGACGGCCTCCATGGCCTGCTGGAAGACGAAGATTTCGTATTCTTCGGTGAAATCACCGGTAAGCATGAGAATTTTCTTGCCTGGCATGTTTTCTCCTCCTCTACCGCGGACGAACTTCTCATTCGACTGGATGGGTTGGTCTCTTGTTTCAGAGCGGCGTTAACCGCTTCTCTCCAGCTATCGGGGACCCCTCCCTCCGGGCTTCTTTGCCCTCTGCGTATATCATGGAGACATCAGAAGAGTCCTATGCGTTTCCGATCTAGAGGGCTGGATTGGATTCGGCGCTGTCGAGCTGAACATGACTTGAGTGCGCGTGCGTGAGACGTCCGTACCTTTCGGCGCTCAAGACTGCAAGAATGACTGCACAAATCGATATGTTTTCCGACGATGTTGTCGCTCGACCCGAGAAGGCTGCGCGGGCGCTGCATCATAAGCGATCCACACCGCCGGCAGCGGTTGAAGAGGCAATGGCAGCCCATTTGGTCTCTACAGGGCGGTATCGCATTCTGAGGAACTCGAACCCCGCCCGGTCATCACAAGCGTTCGGCCTGAATTTCCGCTGAAGGGCGTCATCCTCGACACCGAAACAACCCGGCTCAACCATCGCAAGGATGAGATCATCGAAATAGGGGCAATTGCCTTCACGTTTGACGAGCGTGGCAACATCGGCGACGTCACTGGCCTCTATGGTGGTTTGCGGCAGCCGAGCATTTCCATTCCTGGCGAAATCACCAGGCTGACAGGCATCACCGATGAGATGGTGGCCGGACAGCTCATCGACATGAGGGCATTGGGAACGCTAATCGACCCCGCCGACCTGGTCATCGCTCATAACGCGGGTTTGACCGCCCGTTTTGCGATGCTTTTTCGTCGACTTTTTCAGGCAAGGCATAGGCCTGTTCCAACTCCGAGATCGACTGGTCCTCACGTGGATTCGAGGGAGCGAAACTCGGCTAACTGCTTGGCCAGGCTCGCTTCTTTCATGATGGCCATGGAGCGGTCGACGACTGCTTTGCTCCGCTGGAAGCACTCGCTCGGGAAACAGCTTCCCACTCCACGACAGCATTTGCGGAGCTCTACAGCACAAGTCAGCGCTCACGGGTGCGCATTTTTGCCGAGAACAGCCCCTTCGACATGAAGGATCACCTCAAGGCCCGCGGTTACCGGTGGTCGGACGGGAGCGACGGGCGCCCGAAATCCTGGTGGATCGAGGTCAATGAACCGGAACTGGAAGGCGAACTGCGGTATCTCAGGTCCGAAATCTATCGATACCCTGAGGCAGACCCACCAACCAAGTACCTCACTGCTTTCGATCGGTTAGGGCCTGATGGCTGTAACGCATGTGTCCCAAAGACTGTTGCGGCTGATGCATACCTCCAGTGCAGCATAAACTCTGGCGGACGGCGCTTGTCGCAGTATGATCATTTTCACCGAAGCGATGCTCCTCCTCCCGCAACGCTTCGAATTTCAGACGGCCCACTCCTCCTCCCAGTAGGACGTCTGTTGGAACAGCGGCACTCCTCCTCCCAAGTCGCTGTTCGGTTCTTTTAGGAAAGCCTGCCGCACCTCCTCCCGCGGCAGGCTTTTTTATTTCGGGGCGATGCCCGTCAGAGTCCGAGGTCAAGTTGGGACTGTGATTGCGCATCACTGATTTCGGAGGCCGTCAGCGTTGAAAGCGCGACACCGAGCAGCCTCACAGGTCGCTTGAATGGATAGACGGTTGCCAAGAGGTCCGACGCCGCAGCAAGGATTTCAGGAATGCCCGCAAACGCTACTGACCCGGTCCGGCTCCGCGTCGCCAAGGTGAAGTCCGAGTATTTGATTTTCACGGTGACCGTCTTGCCGCTGATGCCTTGCGCCTCGCAATAGCGCCAGACCTTCTCTGCGAGCGGTTTCAGTTCCGCGGTCGCCAGATCGAGATCATTGATGTCCTCGACGAAGGTATCCTCCGCGCCCACGGACTTGCGGATCCGGTTGGGCTTCACCTGGCGCTCATCGATGCCGCGGGCGATGCCATAGAAATACGGACCCGACTTCCCGAAATGCTCCACCAGGAATTCAAGCGTCTTCTCCTTGAGATCGAGTCCGGTCTCGATGCCATATTTCCGCATGCGCTCCGCAGTCGCCGGCCCGACCCCATGGAATTTCTTGACGGGGAGGGCCTCGACGAAGGCCGGTCCGTTCTTCGGCGTGATCACTGCCTGGCCGTTGGGTTTGTTGAGGTCGCTTGCCATCTTGGCGAGGAACTTGTTGTAGGAGATGCCGGCCGACGCGTTGAGGCCGGTGACGGCCTTGATCTTGGCACGGATCTCCAGCGCGATCTCGGTGGCGATGTCCATGCCTTTCAGGTTCTCGGTAACATCAAGATAAGCCTCGTCAAGCGATAGCGGCTCGATCATCGGCGTGTATTCCGCAAAGATCTCCCGTATCTGCTGGGACACCGCCTTGTAGACGTCGAAGCGCGGCGGCACGAAAATCAGGTCCGGGCACTTTCGCTTGGCGGTGACCGACGGCATTGCCGAATGAACGCCATAGGCGCGCGCCTCGTAGCTCGCCGCAGCGACCACGCCACGCGCGGCGGAGCCTCCGACGGCTATAGGCTTTCCGCGTAAATCGGGGTTATCGCGCTGCTCGACCGACGCATAAAAAGCATCCATGTCCACATGGACGATTTTGCGAATGGGGGTGGGGCTTATGTCGTTCATGACGGCTTCAGCGATGGCGAGGGGATCGGCGCATTACCGGAGGATCTGCGCCGAAACAAAAAGGGAACATACCAGCCTTTACCGCGATATCAACTGTTCGATCGACCTGACCCACGCGCGCCCCGCGAAACTACGGACCGCCGGCCGCGTTGTCATCTGTGAACATCGACGATCGGGAGGCAGACGCCGGCGCCGCTCCTCGTACGCCTGGAAGGGTCCGCGAAACCAATGGCTGACAATCTTTCGAAATACCGCGCCAAACGCGATTTCAAGAAGACCAGCGAACCGAGCGGTAAGGCGCAGGTCAAGCCATCGAACCGCCGCCGCTTCGTGATCCAGAAGCACGACGCCACGCGGCTTCACTATGACCTCAGGCTCGAGCTCGACGGCGTGTTCAAATCCTGGGCAGTGACCAGGGGGCCATCGCTCGATCCTAGTGACAAGCGGCTCGCTGTCGAGGTCGAGGATCACCCGCTCGACTACGGCGACTTCGAAGGCACGATCCCCAAGGGTCAATATGGCGGCGGCACGGTCATGCTATGGGATCGCGGCTACTGGGAGCCGGAGGGTAGGAAGTCACCTGAAGAGGCCCTGAGGAAGGGCGACTTCAAGTTCACGCTTGTTGGCAAGCGGCTGCATGGCAGCTTCGTCCTAGTTCGGATGCGCAACGATCGCGATGGCGGCAAACGGACCAACTGGCTGCTGATCAAGCATCGTGACGAACATTCGGTTGAGGAGAACGGCGCGGCGATCCTCGAGGAGAACGCGACTTCCGTCGCCTCCGGCCGCAGCATGGAGCAGATCGCGGAAGGCAAGGGCCGCAAGCCACGACCGTTCATGATGGCGAATGCGGATGTAGAAGCGGATGCCGTCTGGGACAGCAAGCACGGTCTGGCGGCTGACGAGCGCAAGAAGAGATCGCGCAAGAATATCGCGACTTCCACGACAGTCGACCTGCCGGGCTTCGTCGCGCCGCAGCTCTGCGAGACGCTTGCGCGGCCGCCGGCCGGCGACGACTGGCTGCATGAGATCAAATTCGACGGTTATCGGATCCAGATGCGCGTCGCCCAGGGCAAGGTGACGCTGAAGACGCGCAAGGGTCTCGACTGGACCGCGAAATATCCAGAGATCGCCGATGCTGCATCCGAATTGCCCGATTGCATCATCGATGGCGAAATCTGCGCCCTGGACGACAATGGTGCACCCGATTTCGCAGCACTCCAGGCCGCGCTCTCGGAAGGCAAGACCGCTAACCTTGTCTACTTCGCCTTCGACCTGCTCTTCGCTGGCGGCGAGGACTTGAGGTCGATGCGATTGATCGAGCGGAAGAAGCGGCTCGAAGACTTCCTCGCTGCCGGGAGCGACGATCCGCATATCCGCTACGTCGAACACTTCGAATCCGGCGGTGACGCGGTGCTGCGCTCCGCCTGCAAGCTGTCGCTCGAAGGTATCGTCTCCAAGCAGATGGATGCGCCCTATCAGTCGGGCCGCACCGATACCTGGGCAAAGTCGAAATGCCGGGCTGGTCATGAGGTGGTGATCGGTGGCTATGCCAGGACCAACGGCAAGTTTCGATCTCTTCTGGTCGGCGTTCACCGCGGCGATCACTTCGTCTACGTCGGCCGGGTCGGCACGGGCTTCGGCGCCGCGAAGGTCGAGCGGTTCGTCCCCAAGCTGAAGGCGTTGGAAACATCGAAGTCACCCTTCACCGGGATCGGTGCGCCGAAAAAGGAGAAGGAAGTCACCTGGCTGAAACCGGAGCTCGTTGCCGAGATCGAGTTCGCCGACTGGACGGGCGACGGCCTAGTTCGTCAGGCAGCCTTCAAGGGTCTGCGCGAAGACAAGCCAGCCGCGGAGGTCGAGACCGAACGGCCGGCAACACCCACCAAGACAGACACACCCGAGCCGGCGCCGAGCGCAAAGACGAGGGCTGTCCGCCGCAAAGGCGCGAAGGCAGAGGTGATGGGCGTCCTCATCTCCAGTCCCGACAAGGCGCTCTGGCCGGACGCCGGCGATGGCGAACCGGTCACAAAGGAGGACCTTGCCCGCTATCATGAAGCTGTCGGCACCTGGCTCATCGAGCATATCAGGGGCAGGCCCTGCTCGATCATTCGGGCGCCGGACGGCATTGGCGGCGAGCAATTTTTTCAGCGACATGCGATGCCCGGCACGTCCAACCTGCTCGAGCTGGTGAAAGTCTTCGGCGACAAGAAGCCCTACCTTCAGATCGACCGGATCGAGGGGCTCGCGGCGATCGCCCAGATCGGCGGTATCGAATTGCATCCGTGGAACTGCGAGCCCGGCAAGCCGGAAGTGCCTGGTCGTCTGGTGTTCGATCTCGATCCTGGTCCCGACGTCCCGTTTGCTGCTGTGACGCGCGCGAGATGCGCGTTCGCCTCGACGCGCTCGGCCTCGTCAGCTTCTGCAAAACCACAGGCGGCAAGGGATTGCATGTCGTCACGCCATTCACTGTGAATAAGCGCAAGCCTCTGTCGTGGACGGAGGCCAAGGGTTTCGCGCATGACGTTTGCGAGCAAATGGCGCGCGATAATCCCGATCTTTATCTCATCAAGATGAGCAAGAGCCTCAGGAGTGGGAGGATCTTTCTCGACTATCTCCGCAACGATCGCATGGCGACCGCCGTGGCGCCGCTGTCGCCGCGCGCGCGGCCCGGCGCCACTGTCTCGATGCCGCTCAACTGGACACAGGTGAAGTCCGATCTCGACCCGAAGCGCTTTACCGTTCGCACCGTGCCTGCGCTGCTTGCGAAAACCACTGCCTGGCAGGACTATTGTGATGGCGAGCGGCCGCTCGAACAGGCGATCAAGCGCCTTGGAAAATCCAGACGGGCCGCGTGAGCACTTGGTGCCGCCCGGGTCATGACCGATGGATGAAGAAACGAAAGACCAGCCTTCCAGGCCCGCCCGTGTGGGTGCGACGACCGACCTGCCGCATGACCGAATAACGGTGGCACGGTTTCGGGAGGCGTTCCCGCGGGCGCGCTGGAGCGACAGGCTGAATGCCTGGTTCGTTCCGGGCCGCACCGCCGAAAAGCGCATCAGCCGCTGGCTGGCCGAGATGGAGGCGGAGGCCGATAGATTCGCTGATGAGAAGGGCAGGGACGCGTTCGCCTTCGATCCGATCGAAAGCCGCTATCTCGAGGCGACGACCGCCACGTTACAGATCCAGACGCCCTATTCACGGACGGTCGTCAACGAGATCCGGGAAATTCCGTATGCACGCTGGGACGCCGATCGCCGGCTATGGACCGTCCCTTACCGCTCGTTCAATGAACTCCGGAAGCGATGGCCCACGATCGAGGCGGCGGCGGAGCGCAGTGAGCCGGAAGCACGGCAGGCACGGCGCGAAACGATCAAGGGAACGCAAGAAGACGAGGCATCCAAGGCGAGGATGAAGGAGCGCCGTCGGAAACGCTATCCCGTTCCTGCCGATTATGCTCCGCCCTTTGACCGCGCCGTCGGCACGCATGTCGGCGTCGTTTTCTTCATCGGCACTGACGGCGAGCTGGCCGACCCGGCGACGATCAGCACGTTCTACTTCCCCGCCGAAGATGGCGAGGAATATGTGTGGACGTCGTGGCGATCGGGCTCGCTCGAAGAACTGGTGACGACCTGGCCCGCACGAACGCCGCCGAACGAGCGCGAGCTCGAACGGGGTTGGTGGATGCCTGATCTGGAGGAACTGCGCGTGGCGCGGCGCAACGCCAAATCAAGGCGACGGGCCAGAGAGCGCAACGACAAGAAGGAATGCTCCCGGTGAAAAATCAGCAAACCGCGCTTGAGGTCTTCCGGAGCCTGCCTCCCGTCGAGACGCGCGAACTGGCCGGGCTTTGGAAAGGACACGGCATCCCGACGGGGCATCCATTCGACGGTGTGCTCGAAAATCTCGGCTGGTTCGGCAAACGGTTCACGCCGGACATGCGCGCCGATGCCTTGCTGTTTCGATCGGGAGACCGGCGACTGGTCGCGATTGATCCGAAATGGATCCCGCTTCGGCTGGCGTTACGTTTTCACGAGGTCGGCAGAATGCGCGTGGCAAGCAACCTGTTTTCCTATCTCCAGCGCCGGCTGCGGGCGAGGGCCCCGGTCGCCTCCTTGAAGACGATGGTGTTTGGCGGCGTCGAGAGCGCGGCCTTGGTCTATGACCATCAACCCATTGTCGATCATTTCCGACGGATAGATGTGGACAGGATCATTGGCGCGATGACGATCAATGGTGACGATCGGATCTACTTCTTCGAACTCCAGCGCGTCGACGGACCTTGAAATGCGGGCAGCCGGTCGCTCACCACCCGAATCGATGACCGCTTTTGCGAGCAACTGTTCTACCGCGCGGTCGTCCGGGTCCGACAGGGCGCTCCCCGAAAGGGTCGAGCGCCCTGTTCTTTCATCGGTCCGCTTTTCAAATCTCGATGACGTCATACGTAGAACCATTTTCCTCCGTAAGGGTTCGCTTCGTCAGGAGGTCCAAGCTATGAAGCCTGAACAATTCCTTGAACGCTGGAAATCGGAGCATATCGACAGCGGCACGCAGCAGAGCGACGCGTCGAGGCTCGTCGAGGATCTTCTCGCTGATGCGGAGAAGGAGGGCATCAGTCGCGACATGCTGGTGGAAGCGGCCGGCGGCGGGCTCGTCAATTATATCGTCGGCGCTATCAAAGAGGCGGTCGAGGAGGAGCTCTGGTAGCGAGTCATGCGCGGCGCGGCTCGCGACCCCCGCCTTTCAGAGGGTCGCCCGTTCGCTCATGTCAAACACCGCGGCATTGTCCTGAACCTCGCGAAGGCCCTTGTAGGATGCGTGGCGCAGGCTCCCGTCATGGGTCCAGCCGCGAAACTCGATCTCCGCGATCAAGGTCGGCTGCGCGAAGATCAGGTTCTTGCCCTTGAGCGGCACCGCCGGCCGTTTGGTCTTGAGCCTGTCGAGAGTGGCGCGCAGGTATGCTGCGTCCTTCGTATTAAACCCGGTTCCGACCGAGCCGACATAAACCCAGTCATGACCTTTGCGGCCGGCGAGAAAAAGGCTGCCAAGCCCGCCGCGGGCAGTCAGCGACTGCTCGTAGCCGACGATCATGAAGCTTTCGCTCTGGACGCATTTGATCTTCAACCAGTCGCCGGTGCGACCGGAGCGATAGGGCCGATCCCGATGCTTGGCGATGATGCCCTCGAGGCCCATGGAGCAAGCCTTCTCGAGAAGTGCGGCGCCATCCCCGAACACTTCCTCGGACAACTGGATCGCGCCGGCGGAGCCGTCAAGAAAGTCTTCGAGCAGATGCCGGCGCACGGAGAGTTCTGTTCCTGTCAGGTCGTGGCCATCGAAATAGAGAAGGTCGAAAGCAAAACACACCGACTCCGTCGATGAACGCTTGCCGCCGCGTCCGCCGAGCGAGCGCTGCAGCGCCCCGAAATCGGACCGTCCTTCCTCATCGAGCACGACGGCCTCGCCATCGAGGATGGCGGTCCCGACACCGAGCTTGCTGGCGGCCTCGGCGATTGCCGGGAAACGATGCGTCCAGTCGTGGCCGCCGCGAGTGATGATCCTGACACCTTTCGGCTCGATATGGATTGCCAGGCGATAGCCGTCCCACTTCACCTCGAACACCCAATCCGGGCCTTTCGGCGGGACCGGCTTCAGGAGCGCCAGGCAGGGCTCGATGCGCTCGGGCATCGGGTCGAACGGAAGATTGGGTTGTGCCGGATTGCGCGGCCGGGCCGGTTTGGACTTAGCGACGGAATCGTCCTGCAGCAAAGGTTTGGCACGACGGCTCATTTGGTCACCCGTTTCTCAGTCGCGACTGACTTTCGCAAAGCGTCCATGATGTCGACGACATTGCTCGGCGACGACGAAGGTGCCACCTTGCTCTTGCCCTTCTGCGGCTTCGACGCCTTCTTCTCGGCCGCGATTATCTCCAGCAGGCGCGCATGCGGCCGTATAAAGCGCCACCGGACAGGTCACTTCTCCGAACTTGATATAGCCTTTCCAATTCGCTCTTGGACCAACCATGACCCTGATAATCCCGACGCAACTCAAGCGATTCAAGCGAATCAGCGGCGAATCGTTCCGAGTCGAAACGAATCATTTTTCAACTTGGCTGCGATCGCGTGCTCGTTTTGCGAGTCCCACTAGAGTCCCGATTCGGTGCATCTTTTCGGGGCCACGCGCGTTTTCTTGGAGGAACAACCGCAAGGGAGTCTCGTCGTGAGCAAGCGCGAACTGATCGATACCGGAACCGACAAACGCTATGTCCGTCGCGACAAGGAGGGCAAGTTCAAGGAGAGCGACGACGTCTCGCGGTCGCTGGCGGCCGACGCCCGGCACGATGCCAAACATGAAACCAAACCGGGCCAGGGTGACAAAGGCGATCGCAAGCATTGAGCCCAGGTGAAGCCTCTCGGCTGGCCATCGGCTACTTTGTCGTGCCGTGCTTGTTCGCGCGCTCCTGAATGAGCGCGCATCGCTCGATCAGTTGATCAATCTATTCAGAATCTCCAAGCAGAAGGCCGTCATCGACCATTTTTGCGGAGTCCTCACTGAGCGCGCGGAGACCATCTTCGGACGGTGTCAGAACCAGATTGCCATTGACGGCGGCCGCATAGTCGATCGGTGACCGGTCGGCCGCCAGGGCCGATCGAAACCAGCATAATCGATGCAGCGATGGTGATGGCGTTCGTGCGAGCAGCGGATGTCGGGCTCAGCGGCACGGAACTCAAGCCGGAAATCGATGGCAATGCCGCCGTCCTTGCTCGACTGGAGGCGGTCCGCGGCGCGGTCGCTTTCAAACTCGGACTCTGTGTAGATCCGGCAGAGGCGGCTTCACGTACGCCGGCCTTACCGAAAATCGCTTTCGTCAGTACGCCTCGAAATCATCGTGTGGCGGATGGGCAAAAAATCGCTTCAACACAGATTGATCTGATCGCGCGAGGTGTGTCGATGGGTCGTCTCCACCATGCCTGCATAGTTGAAACGCTCCGACGCCCTGCCCTGTTCTCCTCGCAGGTGACCTACATGCCCAAACCGAGGCCCTTCTTCAGCCCACGTGTGACTTCGTATTTGCAGCTGAGCTCTGCCCGCCCACAACAAGGCCATCGCCGCCACATTCTCGACCCGACGCTGGTGCGCCGGCCGTTTGGAAGGCTCGCATTGATCGTAATAGGCACCCCGTACCAGTGACGGCAACTGTGCCGAAAGACGGGCTGCAAGGTCGGCGGGCAGGCGATCGCGCACGCTGTGAAGAACGGCACTCAAGATATGCCATGCACGCTGACGGTCCGGCCCCTGATGTTCCATGATTTCATAGAGCCGGACATTGGTGATCTGAAGCGTCTTATCGAAGACGGCAACGCCGGAAGCGCTCATGGTCCCCTCCTGCTTTCATGTGATGATCGCCGAACCACAAGAATAGCATCGACGTTCCGGCCGCTATCTTCCGCCGCTTCAGGTGGACTGCCGCGGTATGCACGGGCGAGATCACATAGCCGGTCGCCGGATCCACCTGACACCATGGGGCGCAACGATGGTGTTTGGCAAAGGAGCCTCAACCGGACTGATCCAGGGTGGTCAGATCATTGAGAAAATCCCGGCACCAGCGCGAGACGTCGTGCTCCAGCAGGTGATCCATCATCGTCTTCCAGCGCTCCTTCCGCTCTTCTAGCGGCATGCTGAGCGCGCGCGCGATGGCGTTGGCGGTGCCCTCTATGTCGTATGGGTTGACGAGCAACGCTCCCCTTAGCTCGCGGGCAGCTCCGGCGAAACGCGAAAGTACAAGGACGCCAGGATCGTCGAGATCCTGCGCGGCCACATATTCCTTGGCAACGAGGTTCATCCCGTCCCGAAGGGGCGTCACCAGCCCGACTTTGCCAAGCCGGTAAAGTCCGGCCAGAATATGCCGGCCCACCGAGCGGTTGATATAGCGTATGGGCACCCAATCAACGGCGCCGAGAGCACCGTTCACCCTGCCGGCCTGTTCGGCAACAGTACGCTGCATGGCTTCATACTCGGGAACTTCGGAGCGGGACTTCGGCGTGATCTGTAGATAGGTGACACGACCCTGCTGTGCCGGATTGGCCAGGATGAACTGCTCAAACGCGTCGATGCGCTGCGTGATCCCCTTGGAATAATCGAGGCGATCGACACCGATGATCAGGCTGCGGTGTTCGATGCTTTCACGCGCTTTCCTGACGGTCTTGTTGGTCGATGCCTTTTCGGCCAACTCGGCAAAGGCCGCGGTCTCGATGCCGATTGCATAAGTGCCGCCCTTGAATAAGCGGCCATAGGCAGTGAAGCGGCCTCCGCCAAGTTCGTCGCCACTGCCTTCCCGCCTAAGACAGCCGGCGAAGTTCTCAAGGTCATGATCGGTCTGAAAGCCGACGACATCATAGTGCGACAGGCCACGCATGATCTCCTCGTGAACAGGCATGGTGAAGAGCACGTCCGCGGGCGGCCAGGGGATGTGAAGGAAGAAACCGATGCGGTTCTTCAGGCCCATCTGCCGCAGTTCCGCTGCCAGAGGGATCAAGTGATAGTCGTGCACCCAGATGACGTCATCGGGTTTGACAAGGGGCGCCAACCGCCGTGCGAAGAAGCGGTTGACGCGGAAATATCCGGCCATTTCCTTGCGGCCATATTCGGCAAGATCAAGCCGGTAGTGGCAGATCGGCCAAAGAACCCGGTTGGCGAAGCCGTGGTAGTATTCCTCGACATCGGTGTCGGTCAGATCCGTCAGAGCATAGTTGATATTGCCCTCCTGCAGTTGCGCAAGCGGCTCCGGCTCTTGCTCGCCGCCCGATTTTCCCGACCAGCCCATCCATATGCCGCCTTGCTCTTCGAGGGCGGCTTTCAGCGCGACCGCCAGCCCGCCCGCCGGGGCAATGCCGCCTTTGTCCGGAACGGGCACGCGATTGGACACAATGACGAGACGGCTCATGCCGGATTCCTTTCATGCATGAAAATATGTCAGGTGCTTAAATATTTTAGGAGGCCAATTCGGCGATGATGTCGCGCAGGGTATTGGCAGAGCGAATGGAGCCAAGGGCTTCGCTTGCGGGCAAATGCGATCCGATGCGGATCGAATAGCCGCCGAGCCGATTGGCCGTTCGAAACATCGCTTCGTCTGTCACATCATCCCCGATCGCCAGCGCGCGTCTGCCGGCGAAGGCTCGCTGCCCGAGAAACGCCGCGACCGCGTGGCCCTTATCGGCGCGGGCCGGACGGATCTCGATTACCATCTTGCCGTGCTGGATCGTCCAGTTTGGCCCTGCCCGGATCAACGCCCGCTCCATCAGCAGTTCAACTTCGAGTTTTCTGGCCGGCTCCAGCCGGTAATGGGCCGCGACTGCCGCTCCCTTGTCCTCGATTAGAACTCCCGCCCAGTTGGCAGTCTCGGCGACAAGATCGGCCTTCAGCCGCTCGAACTCCGCCGTCGCTGCGGCCTTATGTACGAAGCCGTCCGGATCGCGACGCTCGGCACCGTGAAGCCCGGCGACGGGAAAATGGGACTGTGAGAAAAGCTGGTCGACATAATCAAGAGCGCGACCGGTCACGAGCGCCAAGGCACCGCCGAGTTTTCTTGACAAGGCATCCAGATTCGCTGGCAGCGAAGGCGGAACGATCACGGCATCCGGCGTTGCGGCGAGGTCCAGCAAAGTGCCATCGATATCGAGGAACAGAGCCCAGTTGTCCAGATCCGTCGAGAGAGCGGAGAGAAAGTCCTCCCCTAAGGCGGCCTCCGAGGCGCTGAGAAGCTGCGTCTGGCATGACATGACGCTATGTCTACCTCAGATCGCTATTGCCGGCCAACCCCAACTTTCATCAATGACCGGCGATACTTGCGACTGCCGGCGAGCTCGTTTTCCTTGTCTTTGGCGCAATCGCCCAATTTGACCGACGACTGACCTCGAAGGACGGCATTGTCGCTGCAAGCGCACAAGGGCTCTGCCGTCAGCCTCTAGACCTGAAGAAGGTCGAGGCTGTTAGCAGTCATTGCGCTCCGGATATCGCCTGGCCGGCTGGATGACGGCCCGCATGGTGATAGGCGACATCATCTATCTGGCAGCGGCGCTCGCTGGCCTTGCTTGCATCGCTGAAACGTTTACGACCTATTGATCGTTATCAAGTGGGCCGGGGTTGCCTACCTAAGCTGGCTTGCCGTGCAGTTCTGGCGCGCCAATCCCACGACAAAGCGGCCGGAGCGCGTTCATGTCCGGCATTCTCATTACGCTGGGCAATCCAAAGTCCGTCCTATTTATGTGTCCATTTTGCCCACGGTGATCGATGTTTCGACGGTGAACATGGCGGACGCCTTGCTGCTTTTAGCTGTCACCTGCATAATCTTGTCGGTGCGCAATACCCCTTCGCGATGGCCGGTGCGCGGGCCCGGCACGCGCTGAGCTCTCCGCGCGGTGAAGTTGATGAACCGCGTATTCGATATAGCCGCTCTTGCCTCTCCGCCGCTGGTCGTCGCCTTCGCGCGCGCCGGTACGGTGAAGCTCGATATTCTGACCGATCCGATCGGAACGACCGCCGACGGCCGGAAGATCACCCTCTCCATGCTTTGGCCGACCGGCGCCGAGATCGACGAGCCCTGGCGCAGGCTTCAAGTCCGCGCGACTCAACCTGATCGGCATGGGCATCCTGCCGTTGCGGTTGCCCGCGGAGTTCTGTCCCGACCGGCTGAAGCTCCAGCTGGGAGACGTTGTCGAAGTTGCGGCGGATCCGGCGACGATTTCTCCGCGCTGCCCGGTGCCGGTGACGATCTTGAGGAAAGACGGCAGCAGTTTCTCGTTCGGGGCAGACGCGGCGGTAGAAACCAATGTCGAACTCCGGACGCTCAAGGCCGGCGGTCTCCTGCCTTTCATCCTCGATGAAGTGCTGAGATCGCCCGGTAACGCAAAGTCTGCGAAAACTTCGCTTCAGTGACGGTTGCCCACCCGAACGAAGTCGGGCGGGACACGCCGGCGGTGCATGTCGCCGGCTGCGGGGGACCCGTGGCTTCTACGCTGCAGCCCTTTCGATCAGCGTCCAGAGCAGTT
Source organism: Sinorhizobium fredii (assembly GCF_002944405.1). Lineage (NCBI taxonomy): Bacteria > Pseudomonadati > Pseudomonadota > Alphaproteobacteria > Hyphomicrobiales > Rhizobiaceae > Ensifer > Ensifer fredii. The sequence goes on from NZ_CP024310.1 coordinate 482,393, forward strand.
CCTTTTCCTTCGGCTTCAGATCGGTTAGCGGCGGACGCACCGGGCCCGGTGTCCGGCCGATGAGTTCGACGCCCGCCTTGATGATCGATACCGGATAGCCCTGCTCGCGGTCGCGCAAGGCCGCGAAGGGGAAGAAGAAGCTGTGCAGGATCTCTTCCATCGTCGCGCGATCGCCGGCACGCATGGCCTTGTAGAAGCGCTGTGCCAGTTTGGGCACGAAGTTGAAAACGGCCGAGGAATAGGTCGTCACCCCGACGCCGTTGAAGCCTTCGGCAAAGAGCTCGTGCGTCGGCATGCCGCCGATATAGCAGAGCCGATTGCCGAGCTTGGCGGTAACGTGGCGGACGAGATCGACCTTGCCGGTGCCGTCCTTAAAGCCGATGAGATTGGGGCATGCCTCGGCGAGACGGGCGACGGTTTCGGCATTGGCCACCGAGTTCGCCCGGTTGTAGATGATCACCCCCAGCCCGGTCGATTCGCAGACCGCCTTCACATGCCGGTAGATACCCTCCTGCGGCGCTTCCATGAGATAGTGGGGCAGCAGCAGAAGGCCGTCGGCTCCCGCCGCTTCGGCACGGCGGGCCGTCTCCCTGGCAAGCGCCGTGCCGTAGCCGCAGCCGGTAATGATCGGCACGTTTCCCGAGGCCTCCTTCGCCGCGCGTGTGACATCGCCGACTTCTTCCGGCGAGAGGGAAAAGAACTCGCCGGTGCCGCCGGCGGCGAAGAGGGCCGCCGCGCCGAAGCCGGCAAGCCACTCGACGTGGCCGCGATAGCTTTCGAGATTGAGGCTGAAGTCTTCTCGGAAGTGGGTGACTGGAAACGACAATAGCCCCGAAGCGATGCGAGACTTGATCTCATCTGGCGACAAAGGACCTTCTCCATGAATTGATATTATGTCATTGGCAGTCATATGATGACATCGAGAGGGAGTCAACCGCCCAACCCTAACCGTCGATCGGCGCCCCGCCCGTACCCGACGGCGCAGGATATAGCGTCGAATCCAGAGCGGCGGTCTTTCATATCGGTCGCTGAAGGGACTTTTTGCGAAAGTCATAATATGTATTTCCGGGGCGCGAAATGCTGCAGCCGATAGAAGAAACTGGTGAATATAACTACCGCAAAACTTGCGGAGCCATCGCCGGCTGTCTACTCAGCGGAGTCGATCAGATTGCGTCGGGAAAGGACGAAGAACCGTGGAGCAGGCAGGGAAGGAAACCGGCCGCCGGAGGGCGCTTTGGGCGGCGGTTGCGATTGTCGCGATCGTTGCGGCGGGTGCAATCGGCGGCAAGATCGCGCTCGAGAGGAAGGTCAACGAACTGGTCGCAGCGCGCGGCGGCACGGCGGCCTCCGTCGATGTGGATCTCCTGGGACGCATTCATCTGCGCGACGTGACGCTGCCGCTCACCAACGGCGTGAATGTCCGTGTCACGGCGATCGACGGACGACCCAAGATCCTCTTCCTGAACGGGATGCTCGAGGTAAGCGACCTCAGCGTCCAGTCGTCAACGGGCAAGATCTCCGTGCCGCATGCAAGCGTCGAGGACGCCAATCTCGATCCTGGATTGCTGGCCGAACTCGTCAGCGGGAAAAGCACTGCCCCGCTGTCGAGGCGCATCGAAGGCCTTGCGGTGAGACGCGTTTCGGCGCCCGAGGTCACCGTCAGCCAGGCGATTGCCGGCAGCGAGCAGAAGACGGTCTACAGGAACGTGGCCCTCGCCGACATCGCAGATGGCCGGGTCGCGCGCTACTTAGCCGACGGCGCCAGCTTTGAATTTGCCATGGAAATCCCCGACGGGCTTGGAGGTACGAAGCAGGAGCGCATGACCGGTTCGATCGGTGCAATGGCGGGACAGGACTTCGACGCGGCCTATATGGCGCGCCTCTATACGGAAAAGGCGGGGCCAGAGGACAAGGAGGCGAAGCCGCTCTACGGTCCCCTTTCGGTCAAGGCCATCGCCTTCTCGAACAGCCAGACGCGTTTCGCCTATGACGAAATGCGCAGCAACGGGTTCAGCATGCGCATGCCGGCCGAGCCGCTTCTTGAATTGCTGGAGAAGTTGTCATCGGTCTCAAAGCCCGATGAGGTTGCTCCGGAGGAGCGGCGAGCCTTCTTTGCCCGGCTCCTGTCGCTGGCCGACGTGGTCGGCAAGGGCGACATGGAGATGCTCGGACTCAAGATCGACGCGCCGGCAGAGAACGCCGAAACCAAGGGCGAGAGAATCAAGCTTGCAATCGATTGCCTGGCAGTCCGGCTCGACGGCCGGACGTTCGATGCGGCGCTTAACGGCCTGTCGATGGGCGAGGGCGGCGACTACGTCAAGTTCTCCGAAGCGAGCATTACCGGCTTTTCGTGGGATTCGACGCTCAAAGCGCTGCAGAAGATGGCTGCGCTGGACGAGCAACAGCTCAATACCTTCCCCTTCACCACGCTCTTGCCGGAGTTCGGCACGTTCCGCGTCGCAGGAATTGACGTCGACCTGCCCAACCCCGAGACGAGCACGGACAACGCCGATGCGGAAGGCTACGCCGAAACCGATGACCCGGACGCGCTTGCCGAAGAGGGGCTCGTGCCTGATACGGAGCAGGCCGACGGGGCGGATCAGCAGACGAATAAGCCTGCCGCCGCCGTTCTCGAACGCATCCGCTTCACGCTGAAGAATTATGAGCTAGCGCTCACCAAGCCCTATAACGGCATTCCGACCAATGTCCGCGTCAGCTACGAGGATCTGAGCGTGCCGCTCTCGGAGGACGCGAAGGACGAGACCTTAGCGGAACTCCGCGAATTGGGTTTCGAAGAACTGGTCCTCTCCTCGAACATACAAGCGGCCTGGGATGAGCCCAATCAGGCGCTGGTGATCGAAGACATTTCGGTCAGCGGCAAGGATGTGGGCAGCCTCTCCCTTTCCGGCCTGATGGGGGGCTTCACCAAGGACTTCTTCTCTGGCAATCCGGCCATGGCCCAGGTGGCGCTCTTCGGCCTCACGGCGCGGGAAGTGAAGCTCAAGCTCGAGGACAAGGGCGGCATGGCCAAAGGCATCAAATTTTATGCCGGGCAAAACGGGATGACAGAGGACCAGGCGCGCGGCATGTTCACGATGATGGCAGCGGCGGTGTTGCAGCAGTTCGCTGCCGACCAGCCGAAGCTCAAGGGCACCGTCGACGCGCTGTCGCGCTTCATCGCCAAGCCCGGGATCTTCAGCCTGACGGTCAGGTCCAAGGCCGAAAACGGCGTTGGCGCGTTCGATCTCGTCGCGGCTTCCGAGAACCCGCTGCTTCTTCTCGACAAGGTCGAGCTCGAGGCGGCCGCGCAATAGGCCGCCTCTTCGGGCCCCGCCGCCGCGCAGGGCCCGCAGGTCAAGGCGCATAGTTCCCGATAAGAAGCGCCGCTCCTCGGGCCGCAGTGCCCTGGAGCCCCACTTGGAGAGCGTGCTCGGAAATGCATGGCTGCCTAAAGGCTGAAAGAGTGGTAAATTAGGCATTGCTTATGGAAATTCCTGCCCATGCTCGCCGCTGTAGGCCGAGCAGCTTCGTGGAAGGGGCGGCGTCGATGCCTTTCACGTCAGTATCAGTGCCGGTCATCGCCATTGCTCTTTTATCGGTGGTTCTTGTCTTGCCGAGCGACGCCCATCAGGCGGGCGGCGGCTGGGCCTATCCTCCGGCCTGTTGCAAGGCCAACGATCTCGGAGGAGACTGCGCCGCCATACCGGCTTCCGATGTAAGCAAGGGCAGACGCGGATTCTCCGTCACGCTCCGTCCTGGAGACCACCCCCTCGCCACCAGAAGCCACTGGTTCTTCATCCCCTATGGAGATGAAATCCCGTCAGGAGACGGCGACTATCACATCTGTCTTCATCCGACCGAAGACGACTTAAACTGCTTCTTCGCGCCACCGGACACCGTTTGACGAGGTCCTGCATCAGCTGCACCAGAGCCAAGAACTGGACTGGCTGAAATTAAATCAGCGTTCAACTTTCGGAGTTATTCGTGCGGGTATTGTCGATTTCTACCCGAGTTGATTTTGATGAGCGAATTTCAAAACAAAGCTGTTCGGCTGATGGCTGCCTTTGGAGAAGACTCGCTGAGTGATCTCGAAGAGCGCCAGAGAATACTCCTGCTTACGTCCCTGGAACTCTACCGCGCCCTCGGCGGGTCCTTTGATCAGCTCGAGGCGCTCATCATGGGCGATGAGCAGGAAACGCCTCGGCGCGTCGATTTGGTCATAGGCGATCTGATGGGCGAACTCGCGGCCATCGGTCACCTGTATGACCTGGACATCATGCAAGCCGCCCATAACACGCTCGACAGGAGACTCCGAGAGGGGCTGTCTTTCACGGATTCTTAATCGGCTAATATTACTGTGAGTTGTCCGACCGGGTGCACTGGCGCCAAATACAACCGCATGCATGCGAGGTCGGACACGACAATTCTGCCGCCGCAAATTCTAAGGTCCTGACCTCACGCCTCACTATTCGACGTCGTCACGGCCGCATCGCCTGCGACGTTTTCTTTGAAAGGCGCTGCATGATGGCAATTGTGAGTTCGTCCAAACAGCTTGCACTACAAAATCGCAAGGAACTTTTCTACAATGTATTTGCGACCCTGAACCGCCTGGAGATCGACGCATCTCCGGTGAACTACGAGCTCATGTACGAGATCGTCAGCGGCAACAACCCGGAACTTCGCGAAAAATTTGCGCGGCTTGCAAAGCCGATCTCAGAAGAGGAGCTCGATGCGCTGGCACGAACCTACCTGCCGCATCACTTCGGCACGTCGATCCATGACCAGTCCGCAAATCGCCTGCAGGGCGAATTGACGACGCTGAAGGAGTCGCTGCTGTCTGGTCAGAACTCGCTGTCCAACTACACCAGCATGCTTGGCCAGGCGACCGGCAAGATATCCTCGGCCGATCCGCGCGACATGAACACGATCCGGTCGCAGCTTCGGGCGATCCGCCAGATGACGGAAGTGCAGCACTCGGCGAGCACGCAGATTCTCGAGCGCGTATCGGACCAGTTATCGTCCGTCGCGGCGATTACCGGCGACGTGGAGGCGTTCGAGCGGACAAAGTTCACGCACCTCGTCACCAATCTCGCCAACCGGCGCGGCTTCAACAAGAGGCTGGCTGAACTCTATGGCGGCGAAACCTGTCCTGATGGCGTGTCGCTTCTTCTCTGTAACCTGCTGGTCCTCGACCCGTTCGAAGCCAAGGAACTCATCAAGATCAAGGAAGCCATTCTGGAGCGCCTCGGCCTTGCCGTAACGCGGGCCGTCCAGGCGACCGACTTTGCCGCCTGGCTGGAGCGGCCGCAGATCGGCATGCTCGTTTGGACGACGGCGGAGGCGGAGATCCAGAAGATGGCTGACCAGCTTCGAAAGAGCTGCCTTGCGGCCTTCGACAGCCGCCAGGCGAAGATGCCTGCCGTCGTCGCCCGGTTCGGCTGCAGCACCACCTATGATGCAAGCACGGCCGCGGAACTTGTGGGGCAGGCGGAAAAAGCGCTGCAGGCTGCCACAGACACGACAGGCGAGAAGGTCGTTTTCTTTTCAACGGGCGGCACCAGCGCCCGCAAGGATTGGATGCTCTATCGCCGCTGACCAGCAGGCTATGTTGCCGCTATATTGCAAAAGCGCCGAGGGCGAGAGGATTGGCGAGGGTAGCGGGACGTCTCCGAGCCAGGAGTGGACGTAGACGGAAGTATATACTGACAAATTCCTGGTGTTGTATAGGATGATGCTATCCAACGTATACAGTACCTTGCTGTAATTATAAGTTGATTCATGTTTTTCAGGTACAGATAAACAGTCAAGACAACGTCGCGAGGAAGCTATGCCGTACAAGGACAGTGTTCAGCGTGTTTCTGCGAGAACGCAGACCCAGATAACCGGAAACGTCAGCTGCAAGACAGGATCGAGCAACGGGGTCGTCAAGGATCTTTCCGAAGAGGGGATATGCTTTCAGCTCTTTTTCGACATCGGCGCGCGCACCGGACAGGAGGTTACGATCCGCAGCCAAGAGCTTGGTCTCCTGACCGGCATTGTCCGGTGGAGCCGGGGAGACCGCATCGGCATCAAGCTCAAGCTCTCATCCAACACGGCCGCCCAGATCGCCTCATACTACAAGTTCTTCCAGGGCTGAGCGCCTGCCGGTGCCGCATCTTAGCAGACGCGCAGAGGTCGCGTGGCACTGCCGCCGGTCCGCTCACGGCCTAGTCACCCGTAGCCCCTCGAGCAGCGCCCGGAAGCCGTCCACAGCTCTTTGAGATGTTTCCTCGGGCGCATCGGAATTCGCGATCCACAGGGCCGCATGGCTGCTGGCGCCATTGATCAGGCGTGCCGCCACCTCCTCGTCGATGTTGATGATGGCGCCCTCTGCCTTGAGTTGGCGCAGGCTTTCGCTGAGAGCGGCGATGCAGCCGTTGTTGCTTGGCCATTGCGAGATGTCTCCGAGGACCGCCGGTCCGTCGCGGAACATGATGCGTTGGATTTCCGGCTCGAGCGCCATCTGGATATACGCGACACACTCGTCCATGAACCCCTGCCAGCGGCTCGGCGCGGCAGCCGAGATGCTATTCAGCCGGGCGGTCATCTCGGCGTCGATTTCCTCGATGACGGCTTGCAGCAGCCCCTTCTTGTCGCCGAAATGGTGATAGAGGGCGCCTCGCGTCAGCCCCGCCCCGGCGGTGAAATCGTCCATGGAGGCCTCGGCATATCCGACCGTCCCAAAGGCCTGTCGGGCGGCCGCAATCAGCTTCGCCCGGGTTTCGGCAATCATGTCGTGGCGCGGTCTGCGCATGCGCTCTCCTATTTACATACGTCTCGTATTTTATTTGACATACGATGCGTATGCAACTAATTAAGGACGTACGCCACGTATGTAAGTGGTGAACCGGGTCCTTACAAGGAACGTCTCATGTCCAATCCTTATGCAGAGATATTCAGAGCGCCGGGAGCCAAAGGCTTTTCAGCCGCCGGCTTCCTCGCCCGCCTGCCGATCGCCATGGCGCCGATCGGCATCGTCGCGATGCTGTCGCAGACGCACGGAGAATACTGGTTGGCGGGCGCGGTGTCGGCCACTTTCGCGCTGACCAACGCGCTGATCTCTCCCCATATTTCCCGGATGGTGGATCGCTACGGCCAGACAGCCGTCGTCATCCCGACCACGACGATTTCGATCTTTGCCTTCCTCGCCCTCATTGCGGCGGCCAATCAGAATTGGCCCGATTGGGCGCTCTTCGTCTCGGCCTTCCTAGCCGCCGCCATGCCCAGCATGCCGGCATTGCTGCGCGCCCGTTGGACCGAGATCTTCCGTGACCGGCCCGAGTTGAACACCGCTTTTGCCTTTGAATCATCGGCAGACGAGCTCGTCTATATCGCCGGAGCGTCGCTCTCGGTCGGATTGGGGGTCGCTCTCTTCCCCGAGGCGGGCATGCTGGCGAGCACGATTTTCCTCGCTCTCGGAACGCTGGCATTCATCATGCAGCGCTCGACCGAACCGAGGCTGCGCCGTACGGATGTCAAAGCATCGCAAGGCTCGGCGATCCGCCTGCGTGCCGTTCAGATCATCACGCTCGCCCTCGTATTCGTAGGCTCCACCTTCGCGACGGCGGAAGTGAGCGCCGTTGCAATCACCAAGGAACTCGGCCAGCCGAATTGGGCAACCGTCGTCATCGGCGTCTATGCAATCGGGTCCTTCGTGCTCGGCCTGATCCTCGGCGCCCTCAACCCAACGATGCCGTTGCACCGACAGCTCCTGATCGCCGTGAGCGCCCTTGCCGTCACCTCCTGGCCTCTGCTGATGGCCGGCACTGTCCCCCTCCTGGCGCTCGCCGTCTTTGTCAGCGGCATCGCCATTTCGCCGACCTTCATCACGGCCTTCGGCCTGATCGAGCGCCGCGTACCCGCCTCGATGCTGACGGAAGGGGTGACGTGGGTGACGACCGGCATCGGTATCGGCATGGCGCTCGGTGCCTTCGTCGCAGGCTGGGTGGTCGACAGTTTCGGGGCTGAGAACGGCTTCTGGGTGTCCGTTGTCGCAAGCGCGGCGACCGTGGCTATCATCGGTCTCGGTCAGCGGAGTTTGGCCGGAACCACGGCGGAATGCGCCGTAGGTCCGCTTGCCCAACCGGCCGAGTAGCCAGGGCGCAGGCGTAGCACGCCATACTGCTCCGTAGGATGGCGAATTTGGTGGGAACATGCCTCGCTCTCCTCGGCGCGGCATGTTCTTGTGCGATCATTCAGGTTATCAACGTCGGACGAAGAGCGACATATTGCGACGGGAGGCGATCATGAAGGCGCGCATCAAATGGGTCGAAGGGCGGACCTTCGTCGGCCAGTCCGGCAGCGGCCACAATGTCGTGCTCGGCACGGCTTTTGGGCAGGAAGGGAGCACGCCCGGGCCGAGCCCGATGGAACTGGTGCTGATCGGCACCGGCGGATGCTCGGCCTTCGACGTCGTCCATATTCTCGAAAAGGGCCGCCAGCCGGTCGAGGATTGTATCGTCGAGCTCAGCGCCGAGCGGGCGGACCAGGATCCGCGCGTGTTTACCCGCATCCACATGCATTTCGTGGTCAAGGGGCGCGGGCTTGCGGAAAACAAGGTCGAACGCGCCATTGCGCTGTCGATCGAGAAATACTGCTCCGCATCGGCAATGCTTGCCAAGACGGCCACGATCACCCACGACTTCGAGATCGTCGATACTGCTGCCGCCTCGCCGGAGTGATGTGCAGGGCCTGGCCGGTCGGGTCCGAGCCCTGCAGCCCGGACCGGAGTCCCCAGGACCATTTCCTAAAATCTCCAAAGATATTCTTCGGGAACAACTGTTTATCTCAGCTGCGACTTGGCATTTGCCATTCGCGTGCAGATGAACATAATTTCATGAATGAAATTTAATCTGAAGAATGAGGCGAATATCACATTTTGACTTTTGTCGTGGCGTTATCTGGTGGCGACGGCGCGGTGGATCGGCCGGAAGACCAGTATTTGTTCTGGGAAAGCTGATGTAAATCCACCCTCGCCGCGTATCAAACCTCCGGATTTTAGAAGGAGACACGCCATGGCCAACTCTTCAGAACAAAAGGGCTCGCGCGCGGGCCGCTTGACCGCCGTGCTGGCGGCTCTGTCCTCCGTTTCCGCGCTCAGCCTCGCCGCTCTCGTCGCGGAACCTGTTGCCATGCACGCAACGCACAACCAGAGCTCGACCGTGCGGGCGGCTCCGAATGCCGTGCAGCGGCCATCGGCGGCGGAGCCCGGCGACTTTGCCGACATCGTCGCCCAGGTGAAGCCGGCGGTCATCTCGGTGCGCGTCGAGATCGACGCGGCGCAGCAACAGGCCGCAGCGCAGGATGACGATGGCACTGCCGATCCCGATGACGGGCAGGGTCCCCTCATGGGCGAGGGCTCGGGCTTCTTCATCTCCGCCGACGGCTATGCGGTGACCAACAATCACGTCGTCGACCATGCCCATTCCCTCGAGGTGATGACCAGCGACGGCCGCAGCTACGAGGCGAAAGTCGTCGGCACCGATCCGAAGACCGACCTTGCCTTGATCAAGGTCGACGGCCGCGATCTCCCGCATGTGCGCTTTGCCGATCAGCGGCCGCGTGTCGGCAACTGGGTGATCGCGATCGGCAATCCCTATGGCCTCGGCGGCACGGTTACCGCCGGGATCGTTTCGGCCGAAGGCCGCGACATCGGCGCCGGTCCCTATGACGACTTCATCCAGATCGATGCGCCGATCAATCGGGGCAATTCCGGCGGGCCGGCCTTCGACGTCAACGGCGATGTGATCGGCGTCAACACGGCGATCTTCTCGCCCTCCGGCGGCTCAGTCGGCATCGGCTTCGACATCCCGGCCGACACGGCAAAAGCCGTCATCGCCGAGTTGAAGGACAAGGGCCATGTGACGCGCGGCTGGCTCGGCATCAAGGAGCAGCAGGTCACTCCCGATATCGCCGAAGGCCTCGGCCTGAAGGAGGCTAAGGGCGCGCTCGTCGACGAGGCGGATCCGGCCGGTCCGGCCGGCAGGGCTGGTATCCGGTCCGGCGATCTCATCATGGCGGTCGGTGGGGCGACGATCAATGACCCGCGTGAACTGGCTCAGAAAGTGGGCGCGATGGCTCCGGGCACCTCCGTCACGGTGAGCATCCTTCGCGATGGCGCGGCAAAGGACGTCACCTTGACACTCGCCACAATGCCGGAGGACCGCCCGGCGCCGGTGGAGGCGGCAAGCGGCGGCGGTGCTGCCCCTAGCAGCGAACAGGACTTCGGGCTGCTGCTTGCGCCGGCAAGCAAGGTGGTCAGTGCCTCGGAAAAAGGCATGGTCGTCGTCGCCATCGATCCGAAGGGAGCGGCGGCGCAACATGGGCTTGAGGCGGGCGACGTCATTCTCGACGTCGGCGGCAAGGCGGTTTCGAACGCAAGCGACTTCCGCCGCGATCTCGTGTCGCTCCGCAAGGAAGGCAAAGTCGCCGCGCTGCTCCGCATCCAGTCGGGCGGCGTGACGCGCTTCGTCGCCTTGCCGCTCGCCCACGCATGACGAAGCAGGTGGCGAAGGCTTTGCCGGATAGGATCGGGAGTGGGGAGACGAGCATACTCGTCTCTCACGTCAACGGGTCAGGTTAGCTTATCAATGTGCCCAGCTGGGATCCCATTGAACGTCCTCGACAAGCTCCACATAGATCGGCGCCTCACCCTCGCTATGGGTCCTTGCAAGCCGGAAGGCGGCTTCCGGCTCCATTTCCTCGCCTGGGAAGATGACGTCGTCCTTCGACGGGTCGACGGCCTGACGTACATAACCCCTGATCTCGTCGCGGTAGCGGTAGAGCTTGACGATGATTGCGCCCGGCACCGGCTTTTCAGGCAACCGTCGGATCAGCATGCGGATCTCTCCTCTCAAGGAGGCATCTATATCTCCCGCAATCGGATCGGCGGCATCAGCTAGGCCATTCCGGCCGGGTCGCCGATCGGCAGAAGCGCCGGGTCGGTCGGGTCTTTGGTGTCCTCCGGCTTCTTGACCGGCGGATCGGGGGACTTCTCAAGGCCGCGATCCGGCCGGCCGGGGATTCCTTGCGGCTCTCTCGGCGTTTCGGCAGGTGCGGGTATAGGATCTTGCTTCGGCATGGCGGTCTCCTTTCGAAGAGACAACGACCGTGGGAGACGATGGTTCCTGACCTTGCTTTCCTCGGAATGACACGGGAAGCACTGGTCGGCGACCAAGCGAAATTACTTAGGGTCGCGCGGAATTTCAGCCCGCGCTAGCGCCGCCGAGAAAAGCTCGTCCTGTGTGAGCAATTTCCTGCGCCGCTTTTCAGCCCGTCATCGACTAAGCGCTGCATGGCGGCCATCTTGTCATTCCGCTCTTGATCCCTACGGATGAGATCGCGCACATCGTCACTGGCGTTCGCATAGCGGCCAGTCCGCGTTTGTACTTCCACCCAGTCCTTCATGGCGTCGGGCAAAGATACGTTCATCGTGGCCATGTCAGTCTCCATACTACGGCCAGGATGACGCTCTTTGGCAAAACTTTGTCAAATCCGAATTCCCTCGGGAAAAGGCAGGTTATCCTGCCCCGTCCTTCTTCCTGGCGGTGGCGAGCGGCTGCGATGTCAGCTTGAACTTGGCCATTTCCGCGGATGTCAGATAGTAGAGCCGGTCCGGCGGGGTTTCGAGCGCGGTGATCCAAAGGCCGGCGCCGATCCCCATCGTGTCGAGATGGCGGGTCACCCGGGCCGTGGTGGATTGTGCCGCAGACATCGCTTCATCCGCCGTTTGCCGGCCGCTGCCGCCATTGAAGACCTGGTGCACGCCGACGATGGCATCCTTGTCGGCGATGCGGCTGACGCCGCCAGCAAAGATGATGGGACAGGAGGAGGCGCAGAGCGCTCTCGACGCCACCCTGGTCCCAAGCTTCCTTTCGCGGATCAGGCTCGAAATCGCCAAGGCGTCGTCCACCGAACCGCCGGGAGAATTGAGCGCTACGGTCTTTACATATTCGCCGCGCACCGCAATCTCCTCGGCGAAACGTCCGCTTGCGCCGGGATCAATCGTGCCCTCGGCGAGCAGGACGCCGGCGGATGCGAGTTCGAATGTCATCGGTCGTCGCAGCACGTCCTCCGGGCTTGCGGGCTGTACGTGCGGAGTCGGCCCGCCTTCGGTCAGCGCCGGCGGCAGGATGGGCCGGTTCTCATGGAACGGATCGAAGGCCGGCAGCTCGGCATTCATCGCCGTAAGGTCGCGCACGTCGATCAGCAGAAAGATTGCCGCAGCCGAGAGCAGTGCGTAGAAAGCGCCGCGCATCAGCACGCCGTCGTCGAGGCGCATCAGCGCCTTGAAAGTGTCATCGATCCTCATGCGACCGATCCTTTGTACGCGTTCTCTGGTCGAGATTGGTGATGTTGTTCAGCTCCTCCGCTTTCCCTTCGAGCTCCGCTTGCGTGACCATCTCCCCGAGATTGGCGCCGTTCGCGGTTACCGCTCGCTGCACGTCCAGCGCCTGCAGAAGTTCGGCCGCCGTGATGCGCTCGGCAAAGGGCAGCTTCTCCTCCTGTTTGCGGATCGCCCCGTGCACGGCAGCGAGAATGAACACCAGCACGCCCGGCAAGAGGTCGATGGAAATCGCTCCGGCCCAGGCCGGAATGAAATCGGCCGCATAGCGCAACACGGCTTCGGCGGAGGAGAGCGGGACGAAGCGCCGCTCCGCCACCGGCGCCCGGGCGAGGATTTCGTCGGCCGCCTCGGAGAGCACCTTGGACTGCGCCGCCACCGAAACCCGCACCGTCTCCATCACCTGGTCCTGACGGTTGACGAGATCGGCGTCGCCGCCATCGGCCACCGGGGCGATGAAGCCGAGCGACAGGTCGTCAGCCGCGCGGCGGATCGACGGCGCGATCGAGGTCTGGCCCAGCGAGGCTATGACGCCTGTGAGTGCCACCACTTCCGAGGAGAACTGGTCGGCACGCGGTTCGATCGCGCCCGGCGCGGAGACTAGCATGCGCATCGTCTCGAGCCGCTTCTGCCCCTCGTTGAACAGCGTCGTCACCTGTTCGCGCGAGGCGTTGATGCCGTTTTCGAGTTCCTTCATCTGCGCCGACATTTGCGACAGAAGCTGCACGACGCTTCCCGAGCCCGTCGTGCCGGTGAGCGCGCCCGTCTGCCGCTCCGAGGCGGCAAGCTGGGCGAAGCGTTCGGAGGCACGCTGGATGTCGGGCAGCAGGCTCTGGGCGGCAAGGGCGTTCTGGTGCGCCTGGTCGAGGTCGGCCGTATAGTCCTCCACCGTTTGCGCCAGATGCTGTTCGAGCGCGGCCGATCCGGCCAGTGCCGCCGCATTGAGCCAGCTCGACATGGCGATGATCATGGCCGCGCCCAAAGCCATGACGCCAAGCATCGCGGCCCGGCCCGTATGGGTGATCACATGCGGATAGAAGCGGGCCATATAGGTCCAGAAGGCGTAGATTCCGACGGACACCGAAGCCGAATAGATCATCGCCGCGAAGAAGACAGCGGTCGCCGAGCCGTCGAGAATGCTGCGCACGCCGAGATAGGTATAGACGCCGGAGGCGAGCGCCAGCACCGCAAGCGCAAAGCGCGTCATGGTTTCGACAGCCACGACGCCGTCGTGCAAACGTTGGGATGCGCCGACTGCCATGGGCAAGATCTCCGCGAAGGAATGTATTCCTTAACAGAGAATGAAGAAGCGGGCGGAATAAAGACCGCCGCCTACCACCAATGGCGTAACGGGAGCGGGACCTTACGCTCCGTTGGCGCCACCTCGCCGGGCCGGTATGTTCGCGTCCTCCACCTCCGGCATGTCTCGGATGGCCGACAAGCAGTCGGTCGCTTCGGAATGTCTTCTCAAACGAGCGAAATGAATCCGCCGCAAGGCCTCGCTGCGGCTGTCGCGTTTGACGGGGGCCGCCAGCTCGACACCCGGAATGGCTTGAATCCTGATCAACAGGCGTTCGCGCTCTTCGACGCTAACGCCGGCGCGGATCGTGAACATGATGTCAGTCATTGCCCGAAATCCCTGGTGCCTATGCTGCCAATGAGCTGCTCCAAGTTCAGACGACCATAGCCGAAATCGGGCGTGAAGTCTTGGCCGCTCATGGCCGGCACCTTGTCGGCGCTCGAAGCCAGGGCGCCGCGGATCACTGCGGGATCCCTCGCGCCGCCGTTCGCGATAAAGAGCGCCGCGGCGGCAGCAACATGCGGAGACGCCATCGATGTTCCGGGCCATGCATCATAGTCCGTCTCGCGTATGTCCGGCTTTCCCTGCCTCCAGCGCCCGTCGGGTCCTCGCTCCGCTCTCCAACGCATTTGGCCGGGATAGGTCGGCAGCGTCGACCAGATCGCGTCGCCGGGGGCCGTGATCGTTATGTGGTTGCCGCGATTGGAAAAGCTGGTGATCCGGTCCTGAAGATTTGTTGCGCCCACGGCGATGACGCCCGGTATCGCCGCAGGATAGGAGATCGGACTACCGTCGCGCCGTTCGTTCCCCATTGCAGCAACGACGGTCGTTCCATTGGCAAGCAGCGCCTCGAAGGCTGCACTCTCCGTCGGGTCGGGCGCGCCGCCGCCGCCGATCGAGAGGTTGACGACGTCAATGCCGGCATCGGCGCAGTCGAGCAGCGCCCGCAGATACATCACCGGGTCGACGAAATAGGCGAACTCCGCCGTGCCGTCAGGATAGGTCAGCAGGTCGGGGCGATCGTCGAAAATCTTCCAGGCGTGGATCTGGGCTCGCGATATTCCGTTGATCCCGAGATCGTTGTTGATGGTTGCCGCGATCGTCCCTGCCACATGCGTGCCGTGGCCGACCAGATCCTGGGCCGAGCTCGCCGCCGGAAGATCGGGGTGCTCGTATACATATCCACCAATCTGGTCTTTAAGGTCCGGGTGATCCGCGTCGATACCGGTATCGAGCACTGCGACCTTGATCCTGCTTGCGTCGTCGAAGCCGCTTAGATTGCGGGCCTCGTCCCATCGGACTTTGCGGAGATTCCACATCGTATGGGCAGGCGGCGGTTCCGTCGCAATGCGCCCGCGAGCCCCGGGTTGAGCTGCCTTGGAGGCGCGCCGAGCGGGTTTTCGCGGCGATTTTGCCACCAGATAGCGCAGCGGCACCCGCGCCACGGATGCAACGGTCGGATCTCCCGCGAGCGCCAACTGAAGTTGCCGCAAGTCGACGTCACTCACCAACTCGACCAGGCTGGCGGCCCCGCCCGGTGTTCGCAAATCGATGGCGGCGTTCAGGTTCAGGGCAGGTGCCGACCACCCGTCCCCCTCGTTTTCGGGTACCCCGAGCAGTTCCGGCTTGGCGCTGCCGTCACGGCTTGGCCGCACCAGCATCCGGCTGGCGTAATGGGGAGACTCCCGTGATACGGGCGTAACGCGTTTCACCAGTCCCGCTCGCTCGTAAAAGGACAAGGCCTGAAGCCCGCTGCCGAATGATGCGCGTGCCGCCTCGAAGGTCGCTTCGAAGCTTGGCTGGCGCGGCTGAGGCTTCATGCGGACGAACAGCATTGCTTCATGGTAGGCCGGGAGCCCGGCGTTCCTGAACAATGGTCCCATCATTGCCTCGCACTTACTTAGGATGGCGCCGCCTATTTTTGACGCAATGCAGGGTGGATTTCAACGGCACCGGAAGTGTGGCGCGGGACCTGACAGGCAATATCTGGGCGTGGGTCGACCGGCAGGTGTCCGTCAATCCGGAACGACCACCAGCTTGCCGACGAATTTCTTCGCCATGAAGTCCCTCTGCGCCCGATGAAATTCCGACAGCGGATAGACGCCGCCGACAAGAGGGCGGATCTTCTTCTCTTCTATGTAGCCGACTAGCCTCCGGAAATCGGCGCGGCTGCCCTGGCTCGAACCGTGCAGCTCCAGTTGCTTCAGATACATGGTTCTCAGATCAAGCTGGACGACCGGACCGGCGATCGCGCCCGCCGTCGTGTAGCGGCCCTCCGGACGCAGGATTTTCAACAGATCGTTGAAGAGGGGACCGCCGACGAGATCCGCGACGACGTCGATCGGCGCGCCGTGCACGGCTTCGTTGACGGCTTCGAAGAGATCGCCCCTGCCGCGGGTGACGACCGCCTCGGCGCCGATGTCGAGCATGGCGGCTTCCTTGCCCGGACCGGCAACCGCGATCGGAACGGCGCCGCGGGCGCGGGCGAGCTGGATGATCGCCGAGCCGACGCCGCCGGAGGCGCCGGTGACCAGGACGCGTTCGCCGGCCGCAAGCCGCGCCCGTTCCAGCATGCGTTCGCCGGTCAGATAGGCGCAGCAGAAGGTGGCGAGTTCGACATCCGTCAGGTCGGTTGCCACCACATGAGCGTTCTCGGCCGGCAGCGCCATGTACTCGGCATAGCCGCCGTCACGGCCGTGGCCCATATAGTCGATGTCGGCCAGACTATCGTCGTCGCGGTTGTAGATCGAGAAATCGACCATGACGCGTTGGCCAATGCTGACCTTGTCGACGCCCTCGCCGACGGCGACGATATGCCCGACCGTGTCGGTGCCCTGGATGCGCGGGAAGGTGAGCGTGTTGCCGTGCCGCCTCCAGGTGGAGACGGCGCCGGGATCGTCCTCGGTGCCATAGGCGCCCTCGCGCACCCAGACGTCGGTGTTGTTCATGCCGCAGGCCCTGACCTTGATCAGCACCTCTCCAGGAGCTGGAGCCGGGACTGGGACGTCCCGGCTATAAACGAGCTTGTCCAACCCGCCGTGGCCGGTGAGCAGCACTGCCGCCATGGTCTTCGGAACGGAATGCATCATGGGCCTTCTCCTTCAGCGGCCGAGCACGGACTGGATCGCGTCGGCCGCCGCCTTGACGACGATGTCGGCCTCCTCGCGCGTCAGGCAGAGCGGCGGGGCAAAGCCGAGAATGTCGCCCTGTGGCATGGCGCGGCCGATGACGCCACGCTCGAGGAGCGCTGCCGCGACTTGCGGGCCGATCTTGCGGGCCGGATCGAAGAACTTGCGGTCGTCGCGGTCCTCCACAAATTCGATCGCCGCCATCAACCCATCGCCGCGCACCTCACCGACATGGCGATGGTCGCCGACCGCCTTCTGCAGCTCGGCGCGGAAATAGGCGCCCGTCGAGCCGGCATTTTCGACGATGCCGAGCTCGTCGATCAGTTCAAGATTGGCGATGCCGGCGGCCGCGCAAATCGGATGCGCCGAATAGGTCCAGCCATGGCCGATGGCGCCGAGCTCGTCCGAGCCCTTCACCAGCACCTGCCAGACCTTGTCGGAGACGATCGTGCCGGAAAGCGGCGCATAGGCGGAGGTCAGGCCCTTGGCGATGGTGATCAGGTCCGGCTTGATGCCGTAATGGTCGGAGCCGAACATGGTGCCGAGACGGCCGAAACCGGTCACGACCTCGTCGGCAACGAGCAGGATGTCGTATTTCTCAAGCACCGCCTGAATCTTCTCCCAATAGCCCTTCGGCGGCGGCACGATGCCGCCGGTGCCGAGAATCGGTTCGCCGATGAAGGCAGCGACCGTGTCGGGCCCTTCGGCGAGGATCATCTCCTCGAGCTTCTCGGCGCAATAGTCCGAGAACTGCTCCTCGCTCATCGAACGGTCGGGGCGGCGGAAGTAGTAGGGCGCCTCGGTGTGCAGGATCGGCGCACGCGGCAGGTCGAAGGCATTGTGGAAGAGATGCAGACCGGTCAGAGAGCCGGTCATCACACCCGAGCCGTGATAGCCGCGCCAGCGCGAGATGATCTTCTTCTTCTCGGTCCGGCCGAGAATGTTGTTGTAGTACCAGATCAGCTTGATGTTGGTTTCGTTGGCATCCGAACCCGAGAGGCCAAAATAGACGCGGCTCATGCCTTCCGGCGCGCGATCGATGATCATCTTCGAAAGCCTTATCGACGCTTCCGTGCCGTGGCCGACATAGGCGTGGTAATAGGCGAGGTTCTTTGCTTGGCTCGCGATCGCCTCGGCGATCTTCTGGCGGCCGTAGCCGACATTGACGCAATAAAGTCCGGCGAAGGCGTCGAGGCTGCGCTTGCCGCCGATATCGGTGATGTAAACTCCTTCGCCGCCACCGATGACGCGCGTCGGGCTCTCGCCGCGCGCATGCGTTCCCATGTGGGTCGAGGGATGGAAGAAATGGTCGCGGTCCCAGGCGCTGAGTTCGTTGCTTCTTTCGAGCATGGTCGTTCCTTTCGTCAATCCGATCAGGCGGCGGTGTCGATGCAGAGATATTTGAGCTCGGTGAAGGCCTCTATCCCGTGGCGAGAGCCCTCGCGGCCAAGACCGGACTGTTTCCAACCGCCGAAGGGGATCGGCCCGCCGGTGATCTTCACTCGGTTGATCGCCACCATGCCGTATTCGAGCGCGCGGGCGAGCCGCATCTGGCGGGCGCCGTTTTCGGTGACGACATAGGCGACGAGGCCGTATTCCGTGTCGTTCGCCCGGGCGGTCACCTCGTCCTCGCTATCGAAGGCGGTGACGGCGGCGACCGGGCCGAAGGTTTCCTCGCGCATGATCAGCGCCTCGTCCGGCACATTGGTGAGCAGCGTCGGTTCGAAGAACAGCGGCCCCGCCGGGTGGCGCTTGCCGCCGGCGGCAAGCCCGGCGCCGCGTCTTAGCGCGTCGGCGACCTGCTCCTCGACCTTGGCGACGGCGCGCTCATGCATCAGCGGGCCGATCTCGGCGCCCGGCTCGAGCCCGGCTCCGACCTTCAGGCGCGCCATGCGGGCGGCGAAAGCCTCCTGGAAGGCTTTGAGGATCGGCCGCTCGACATAGAGGCGGTTGGCGGCAAGGCAGTCCTGTCCTGAGGTCGCGAACTTCGCGGCGATGGCGATATCCGCCGCCTTCTCCACATTCGCATCGGCAAAGACGATCAGCGGCGCATGACCGCCGAGCTCCATCACCAGTCGCTTCATCGTCGGCGCGCATTGGCCCGCGATCAGCCGGCCGATCTCGGTCGAGCCGGTGAAGCTCACGGCACGGACGCGTGCGTCTTCGCACAGGCGCCCGACAACGGTCGCCGCATTGCCGGTGACGACGTTGAAGACACCGGCGGGCAGGCCGGCGCGTTCGCCGAGTTCGGCGAGGGCAAGAGCGGAAAGCGGGGTCTCGGAAGAGGGATGCGCCACGACGGTGCAGCCGGCCGCGAGCGCTGCAGCCGCCTTGCGGGTGATCATGGCGGAAGGAAAGTTCCAGGGCGTGACGATGCCGACGACACCGAGTGCCTCACGGCGGACGATCATCTCGGCGCTGGCGAGATGGCTCGTCACGCTTTCGGCATTGAGACGCTTGCCCTCCTCGGCATACCACTCGAGGAAGGAAGCGGCGTAGTCGATCTCGCCGCGCGACTCGGCAAGCGGCTTGCCCTGCTCGAGCGTCATCAACAGGGCCAGGTCTTCGCGGGCCGCGAGCATCAGTTCGTGCCACCTGCGCAGGATCGTGGCGCGTTGCTGCGGGAGCATGTCGCGCCACGACTTGGACGCCTTCTCCGCCGCATCGACCGCTTCGGAGGCCTGCGTCGCATCCAAGGAAGCGACGAAGGCGAGAGCGGCACCACTCGCGGGATCGCTCACTTCGAGGCACTTTCCGTTGCGCGCGGCCACCCAGCGCCCGCCGACATAGGCGAGCTCCCGCAGCAACTGCCGGTCGCTCAGGTGTTTCAAGGCTTCGTGGAAGGCGGTGCGCGCAAAAATTGCGGTCATGTGCAAATCTCCTCGTCGTTACGAAGAGATTGACACCGTTAGCGCGAGAGATTGTCCATTCCCCCGCTCTCCGATAGAGACTTTGGCCAAAGGAGCGTCCCCCGCGAGAGAGACTGTCTAACCCCAGCGACCGAGGCACCCCCTCTGCCCTGCCGGACATCTTCCTCATAAGGGGGAGATTGGGCTCCGCATCAACTGCTAAACTTATGGCTTCGGCGTTCGCAAGTTGCATTTTGGGGCAGGTCCATCCTCCAGCCGAAATCTCCCTAGGGTTTGCTTGCGGGGAGACGACTCGCGGTAGCCGCTCCTTTCATGAAGCTGACCCAGTCGGAACTCCCATAGGCACCGAACGCGCCGCTAGCTTTCGCGGCACTATCGAGAACACCAAAGCTTTGATGAAAAAATGAGCACGTGGCGATTTTGATCGCCATTGAGACCAGCGGCAGCTACGCAAGCCATTGATAAAGAACACGTGACGCTCTTGGCACAAGGCTTGCAAGCCTGTCTTGTATGCAAGATTTGTCGCCACAACAGAACGATCAAAACGAGATAGGCGAAGCCATCGTCTCCGGTATTCTTTCGGCCCGCATTCGCCCCGGAACGCGGCTCGGTGAGAGCGAGGTCGCGAGCCTTTTCAGTGTTTCCCGCACCAGGGTGCGCGAAGCGATGATGCGGCTCGAGCAGCGCGGCATCGTCAAGGTCAGCCCGCGGCGCGGCTGGTTCGTCGTCGAACCCTCGGCCGAGGAGGCGATGATGGTCTATGCGGCGCGGCGGGTCATCGAGGCGGGGCTGCTGCGCAGCATGGAGGCGCTGACGCAAAGCGGCCGCGACAAGCTTCGTGCGCATCTGGCCGAGGAAAAGCTGGCAATTGCCGCCGGCGACCGGCAGCGTCTCACCTGCCTCATGGGCGACTTCCACATCCGCATCGCCGAACTTGCCGGCAATACTATCCTTGTCGAGATCCTGCGGGACCTGACGGCGCGCACCATCCTGATCTCCTTGCTCTATCAATCCGATTTCCACGCCATGCAGTCGCATCTCGGCCATTGCCGCATCGTCGCGGCGATGGAGGAGGGGAATTTTTCCAAGGCGGCGGAGCTCTCCGTCGAGCATCTGGACGAGGTGGAAACGGGGCTCGACCTCACTCGTCGCCCCGATCCGCTCGCCGATCTTCGGCACTCCCTTTCGCTGCCGCCGCAGAATGCGGCCGCGTCGTCAAATGCACACCCCGAAAAGCCAAACCATGACATCAACAGAGGAGAATGACCCAATGCTTTCAAGAAGAGTTTTCGTCGCCATGGCGGCAATGGTCGCCGCGATCGGCTTCGGCTCCATGGCGCAGGCCGATGCACTCGGCGACATCACCGCCCGCGGCACGATCCGCGTCGCCGTGCCGCAGGATTTTCCGCCCTTCGGCAGCGTCGGCCCGGACATGGCGCCGGTCGGCTACGATATCGACATGGCCAATCTGATTGCCGAGAAACTCGGCGTGAAGGTCGAGCTGGTGCCGGTGACCAGCGCCAACCGCATCCCCTATCTGCAGACCAACAAGGTCGATCTCGTCATTTCGAGCCTCGGCAAGAACCCGGACCGCGAAAAGGTCATCGACTTCACGGCGGCGTACGCGCCTTTCTATAACGGCGTCTTCGCCCCGGCCGATTTTGCCGCCACGAAGCCAGAAGAGCTTGCCGGCAAGACCATCGGCGTCACCCGCGGCGCCGTCGAGGATCTGGAACTGACCAAGGTCGCGCCGTCCGATACCGTCATCAAGCGTTACGAGGACAATAACGGCACGATTTCGGCCTTCCTTTCGGGCCAGGTCGAGGCTGTCGCGACCGGCAACGTCGTCGCCGCGGCGATCCTTGCCAAGAACCCGCCGAAGCGCCCGGAACTCAAATTTCTGATCAAGAACTCGCCCTGCTATATCGGCCTTTCCAAGGAACAGCCGGCGCTGCTCGAAAAGGTCAACGGCATCATCGCCGCCGCCAAGACCGACGGCAGCCTGAACGCCATTGCGCAGAAGTGGCTCGGCGCCGACCTGCCGGCCGAACTCTGATTACCCCCAAGCCACTCCGCGCGAGCGGGGTGGCGTCACCGCCGTTTGCAAACAGGGGTGCGCCTTGAACTATCACTTCGAATTCGGCTGGCTCTTCGAATACTACCCGCAGATCGTAAAGGGGATCGCAATCACGATCCAACTGATCGCCGTCGGCGCCGTCGCGGGCATTTCGCTCGGCATCGTCTGCGCCTGGGTGCGGGCGCTCGGACCCCTGTGGCTGAAGCCGGTGGTCGCCGCCTATGTGGAGCTGATCCGCAACACGCCGTTCCTGATCCAGCTCTTCTTCATCTTCTTCGGCCTGCCGTCACTGGGGCTGCAGCTCAGCGAACTGCAGGCGGCAAATATCGCCATGGTCGTCAATCTCGGCGCCTATAGCTCAGAAATCATTCGGGCCGGCATCCAGGCGACGCCGAAGGGCCAGTTCGAGGCGGGCGCCAGCCTTGCCATGACCCCCTTCGAGACCTTCCGGTATGTGGTGCTCATCCCGTCGCTTCAGCGCATCTGGCCGGCGCTGTCGTCACAGGTCGTGATCGTCATGCTCGGCTCCGCCGTCGTCTCGCAAATCGCCGCCGAGGACCTGACCTTCGCCGCCAACTTCATCCAGTCGCGCACCTTCCGCGCTTTCGAGGCCTATTTCGTCTCGACCGCCGTCTACCTGCTGCTAGCCATCCTGCTCCGCCAGGTCCTCGGCATGGTCGGCTGGCTCATCTTCCCGAGGAGGGCGGCCAGATGATCGAGTTCACCATCTGGGACATCCTGCGCAACCTGTTGCTTGCCACCCGCTGGACGCTCCTGCTCTCGCTCGTCTCCTTCGTCGGCGGCGGCATGGTCGGGCTGTTGCTGCTCTTCCTGCGGATCAGCCGGCGCAAGTGGGCGCGGGCGGTGGCGAAATACTATATCGAGCTGTTCCAGGGGACGCCGCTCCTGATGCAGCTCTTCATCGCCTTCTTCGGGCTCGGCCTGTTCGGTATCGACGTGCCGGCCTGGCTGGCGGCGGGCGTCGCGCTGATCCTTTGGAGCGCCGCTTTCCTCGGCGAGATCTGGCGCGGCTGCGTCGAGGCGATCGCCAAGGGACAATGGGAGGCCTCGGCCAGCCTCGGCATGGGCCGGCTGCAGCAGATGCGCTACGTCATCCTGCCGCAGGCGATGCGGATCGCCGTGCCGCCGACCGTCGGATTCTCGGTGCAGGTGATCAAGGGAACGGCCCTGACCTCAATCATCGGCTTCGTGGAACTGTCGAAGGCCGGCACCGTCGTCACCAATGCCACCTTCCAGCCCTTCACCGTCTACGGTCTCGTGGCGCTCATTTATTTCGCGCTCTGCTGGCCCCTGTCCAAGAGCAGCCAGATCCTCGAAAGGAAGCTCAATGTCGCTCATCGAAATCACTGACGTCCGCAAGAGCTTCGGTGACAACGAGGTGCTGAAGGGCATCGATCTCGATGTCGCGCCGGGCGAGGTGATCGCCATCATCGGCAAGAGCGGATCGGGCAAGTCGACGCTGTTGCGCTGCATCAACGGGCTCGAGACGATCAGCGACGGATCGATCTCGGTCGCCGGCACCCAGCTTCTCGACGACGAGGCGCATCTGAAGGCGCTGCGGCTGAAGGTCGGGATGATTTTCCAGCAGTTTAACCTCTTTCCGCATCTGACGGTCGGCGGCAATGTCATGCTGTCGCAGATGGTCGTGAAGAAGACGCCGAAGCCGGAGGCGGAGGCGATGGCTCGCAAGATGTTGGAGCGGGTCGGCCTCAGCCAGAAATTCGACGCCTATCCGGACGAGCTCTCCGGCGGCCAGCAGCAGCGTGTCGCGATCGCTCGCGCGCTTGCGATGCAGCCGATCGCATTGCTCTGCGACGAGATCACCTCGGCGCTCGATCCGGAATTGGTGGCGGAGGTGCTGGCGGTGGTGCGCGAGCTTGCCGCCGAAGGCATGACGCTGCTGATGGTCACCCATGAGATGAAGTTCGCCCGCGACGTCTGTTCGCGGGTCGTCTTCATGCATCAGGGCCGCGTCCACGAGATCGGTCGGCCGGAGGAGGTTTTTGCCAATCCGCGGACGCCGGAGTTAAAGCAGTTCCTCGGGGCCCACTGAGGAGCCGCCGCGGATCAGGGCCGCACGGTGATGCGGCCCTTCATGTTCGGGTGGTAGCGGCAGATATAGTCGAAACTGCCTGACTCCTTTAGCAGGAGCCGGCCCGATCGCTTTGCCGGAATGAGCACGTCGGCGCCGCCCTTCACCGTGGCGGTGTGGACGAGCGCATCCTTGTTGATCCACTCGATCTCGTCGCCAGGCTTCGCCTCGATTTCCGTCGGCACGTAGACGAGACGGTCGATCATCACCTTTATGGTTTCTGCCTGCGAAGGAGCGGCGGTCGCTCCCAGCAACAGAGTTAAAAGGGCCGCTCGCACTCGCACCGCACTCATTTCAGCTCCGTCGCGACATGTTCGGCGTGCTGCTGATGACCCTGGAAGAGCTTCAGCCCGGTTTCGAGCAGGCTCTTGAGCTCGCCGTTCTGGGCCGCCGGAATCAGCATTGTTTCGAGCGCGCCATTGACCTGCTTGTGGTAGGCGACCTCGTGCTCGACATAGGCCTTGTCGAACTCGGCGCCCGTCAGCTTTGCCAGTTCCTGGCGCTTCGCTTCGGCCGCCTGCGACAGTGCCTTGCTGGTGTCGTTGTCTTCCGGCGTGACGTTCAATTTCTTGACGAGGTCGAGGGCTTGGCTGTTCACCGCCTCGTGGTCGCGCACCATCGTCTCGGCGAATTCGACGACGGCCTTGTTCTTGGAGGTGGCGATCGCCTGTTTCGCCGCTTCGATGTCGAGCACGCCGGCCGTATAGGCGATATGGGCGATCTGCGGATCGGTCGGCTTGTCGGCGCCGAGCGCGCCGTTGGCGGCGAAGATGAGCGCGATTGCCGCTGCCGCGGTCGTCAGTCGGATGGTCATGGGATGTTCCTTTCCTCGAAGATCAAAAGGCGTTTTCGTTGACGCGCTTTGGATGCTTCGGCGGGCGAAACGTTCCCGCTTATTCGTCGGCTTCTATCGTTTGGCCGGAGATGCGGGCGAGGACGGCCTCGGTCAGGCGCTCGCAGCGTTTCCCGGCGAAGGGGAAGGCATCGAGCAGGACTGGGCCAATCTGCTTTTCTAGTTGCTGCTTCAGCAGCTGGCGCGCCCGATGCAGCCGCGTGCGGACGGTCTCGGGGCGGAGCCCGAGCAGGGCGGCAGTTTCCTCGTTGTTGAGGCCTTCGATGACGCGTAGCACGAAAACGGTCCGGTAGGCGTCCGGAAGGTGATCCGTCAGCCGTTCGACAAGGTCGAGAATCTCTCGCTGGGCCATGGTCTTTTCCGGGTCGCTCGTGTTTGTGTTCAGCGGGAAGGCGATGATCTCCGCCTGATGCGATTGCCGCATGCTCTCGACGAGCGCCATCTGGCGCCGGCTCTTGCGCAGTCGGCCGAGCGCCTCGTTGATGACGATGCGGGCAAGCCAGGTGGTGATTGCGGCGTCGCCGCGGAATTCGGCAAAATGCGTGAAGGCGCGTACATAGGCCTCCTGCAGCACGTCTTCCGCGTCATTGTTGTTGCGAACGATGCTCCGCGCGATCCGATAGAGCTTGCGGTTATGCGCCTGCATGACGGCGCGAAAGCTTTCGATATCCTCCGCACTGGGCGGGCTTTTCAGGCGATGGCGGATCTCAACGCTGGGCATGATCGGCTCCCCATGGTCATGTTGTTGCGCATTGGATGCCGCATCGCGCGAAACGTTCCCAAATGGCGGCATCACCGAATATAGCGCGGCGATGCCCCAATTCGAGCATCGCCGCGCGGGCCGTCTTCGAACATGCTGTGTGGAAAGGGCGATCAAAAAGAGAAAGCCCGGCGCGGGAGGAGGTGCGCCGGGCTTTCGATCCTGATCGGCAACTGGGAGGAGGAGGGTCGCCGATCCCTCAATAGAGCTGGGAGGAGGAATGCTCTATCGATAAGTCATACAATAATGTTGCATCGCAGCAATTGCAAGCCCAAAATGCAAATTATTTTGTCTGACCGGTAAAAAATGATCTGTAACTGCGACGCCGATAGGGCAAGCGGCAGGCGATCCGTTTCAGCAGCTTGCCTTCGGGGCAAGCTGCGCCAGATTCGGACAGAACGAACGAGGAGGCGGCCATGGCGGACGAACGCAAGGCGGCTTTGGTGCGGATCACCGGCAGGGTGCAAGGGGTGTGCTTCCGTGTCTGGACGCGCGACGAGGCCGAACGCCTCGGACTTGCCGGCTGGGTGCGCAACGAAAGCGACGGTTCGGTGACCGCCCTGATCGCTGGTACTGGTCCGGCGGTCGACACGATGCTCGGTCGGTTCTGGAAGGGACCCCCGGGTGCCGCCGTCGCCAGCGTTGCGAGCGAGGATGCATCTTCCACTGAAGCGCCGGCGGGGTTTCGCATTACCCGCTAGCTGCGATGACCTTGGGTTGGGGCAGAGGGAGGCCGTGGGCAAGTCCCCTCCCCACAGGTGGGAGGGGCTTACCGCGGCGCGCCCGCTCCGCCTATCTCGACCTTTGCCCCAGAAGCTGTCAGTTCAGTCTATCGAGCCTTGCACTGACTGGGAAAAGTGGCGCGACATTGCGGCCAGAAAAGCCCCCCCCTTTGTGGGGAGGGGTTGGGGAGGGTGAAAGCGGAGGGCGCTAAAGTGCTAAACCCGTTCCAGCGCTACCGCGATGCCCTGGCCGACGCCGATGCACATGGTGGAGAGCGAATAGCGTCCGCCCGTTTCGGCGAGCTCCAGCGCCGCGGTGCCGGTGATGCGGGCGCCCGACATGCCGAGGGGGTGGCCGAGCGCGATCGCGCCGCCGTTGCGGTTGACGCGCGGGTCGTCGTCGGCGATTCCGAGTTCACGCAGCACGGCAAGCCCCTGGCTGGCGAAGGCCTCGTTGAGTTCGATGACGTCGAACTGGTCCTGCGTCATGCCGAGCCGCGCCATCAGCTTCTGCGAGGCGGGCAAAGGACCGATGCCCATGATGCGTGGCGGCACGCCGGCCGTGGCGCCGCCGAGAATGCGGGCGATGGGCTTCAGGCCGTGTTTTCTTGCCGCCGCCTCTGAGGCGATGATCAGTGCCGCCGCGCCGTCATTGACGCCGGAGGCATTGCCGGCGGTGACGGAGCCGCCGGCGCGGAACGGCGCCTTCAGCTTGGCAAGCGTTTCGATCGTCGTGGCGCGCGGATGCTCGTCCCTGTCGACGACGAGCGGCTCGCCCTTCTTCTGAGGTATGGTGACGGCGACGATCTCCCGGGTGAGCCGGCCGTTCGCCTGGGCGGCCGCAGCCTTTGCCTGGCTGCGCACGGCAAAGGCGTCCTGGTCCTCGCGCGAGATTTTAAAATCTTCGGCAACGTTCTCGCCGGTCTCCGGCATCGAATCGACGCCGTATTGCGCCTTCATCAGCGGGTTGACGAAGCGCCAGCCGATGGTCGTGTCGTGGATTTCGGCGTGACGCGAAAATGCGCTGTCGGCCTTTGGCAGGACGAACGGCGCCCGCGACATGGATTCGACGCCGCCGGCGATCATCAGTTCGGCCTCGCCGGCCTTGATGGCGCGGGCGGCTGCGATCACCGCATCCATGCCGGAGCCGCAGAGCCGGTTGATCGTCGTGCCGGGGACGGCGACCGGCAGTCCGGCGAGAAGCGACGACATGCGCGCGACATTGCGGTTGTCTTCGCCCGCCTGGTTGGCGCAGCCGAAGATCACGTCATCGACCGCCTCCCAGTCGACCGAAGCATTGCGCTCGGCAAGCGCCTTCAGCGGGATGGCGCCGAGGTCGTCGGGGCGCACAGAGGAGAGCGAACCGCCGAAGCGGCCGATCGGGGTGCGAATGTAATCGCAGATATAAGTGTCGCGCATCAGGCGGCCTCCTTGCCCGGCCCGGTGCCCTCATGGGCCTTCTTGGTGCGGGCGTTGATGTCGCGCAGCACCGAGAGCTCCGTCTCGGTCGGCGCAGGGGTTTCGATAACGGTCTCGGCGAATTTAATCGGCCAGGCGCAATTCTCGACGATCCGCTCGCGGCTGACGCCCGGATGGATCGAGACGACGGTCAGTTCCTTCGTCTCCGAATCCGGCTCGAGGATGCACAGATCAGTGATGACGCGCGTTGGCCCCTTGGTCTTCAGGCCGAGTTTTTCGCGGGTGTTGCCGCCCTCGCCATGGCCCATCGAGGTGACGAAGGGGAGCTTCTCGACGAAGCCGCGCTTCGAAAGCGCCATGGTGATGAAGATGCGGCCGCAATTGGAGGCGATCTCCGGCGCGCCGCCGCCGCCCGGCAGGCGGACCTTTGGGTGGTCGTAGGGGCCGACGACGGTGGTGTTGAGATTGGCGAAGCGGTCGATCTGCGCACCGCCGAGGAAGCCGGTCGTGATGCGGCCACCCTGTAGCCAATAGCGGAACATTTCCGAAACCGAGACGGTGAAGAGCGCGGTATCGCAGAGCTCGCCGTCGCCGATCGACAGCGGCAGCACGTCCGGCTTTGTGCCGACGGTGCCGCTCTCGTAGATCAGCGTGATGCCCGGCGCATGCGTCAGCCGGGCGACGTTGCAGGCGGCCGAAGGCGCCCCGATGCCGACGAAGCAGACGTCGTCGTTGGAAAGTTCGCGCGCCGCGGCGATGGTCATCATTTCAGTGGGGGTGAAATCCGTCATCCTTGCCTCCTCAAGCGACCTTGGCCGCAGTCTTCGCGGCATGGCGGGCGTAGTCTTCG
This sequence comes from Sinorhizobium fredii, assembly GCF_002944405.1. NCBI lineage: Bacteria > Pseudomonadati > Pseudomonadota > Alphaproteobacteria > Hyphomicrobiales > Rhizobiaceae > Ensifer > Ensifer fredii. The sequence goes on from NZ_CP024310.1 coordinate 510,867, forward strand.
GGCCGAGCGTCGAGCACGTTTTCCTTAATCCAGGCCGTGAACGTCTCCCGGTCTCGTGCGATCTCGTCCCAGCGTATGTAAAAGGCATTCGACCGCGGATAGTAGCCATGCGCGTAGGAGGGGAAGGCGCCGCCCGGCACATGGGTGACGGCCGTCACCGCCCAGGTCGGCAGTACGACGGAATTGGGAGAGGGCGGCGAGAGTTCGTCGACGATCTCCTCGACGGTGACGATCGAGCGCCTGGCGGCAAGCACCGCCTCCTTCTGGACGCCGACGATGCCTTCGAGCAGGACGTTGCCTTTGCGGTCCGCGCGCTGCGCGTGGATGATCGTCACGTCCGGCCGGATCGCCGGCACTGCAGCCAGAACTTCGCCGGTGAAGGGGCAGGTCACGCTTTTGATGTTCGGGTTCACCTTCGGCAGGTCGGCGCCGATATAGCCGCGCAGCATGGCGAAGGGCAGGTTTGCGGCGCCCGCCTCATAGGCGTTCGCCATCGCCGCATGCGAGTGCTCCTCGATCTCGAGTGGCCGCGGCCATTGGTTCTCGACCGCATCGCGGAATCGGTGCAGCGAGCCGACGCCCGGATTGCCGCCCCAGGAGAACTTCATGCCCCGCGCGGCACCGACACCGATGAGCTGGTCATAAAGAATGTCCGGCGTCATGCGGACGAGGAACAGATCCTTTCTACCCTGGCGGATCACCTCGTGCCCGGCGGCATAGGGGATCAAGTGTGTGAATCCCTCCATGGCGACGGTATCACCGTCGCGGACATTCTCCGCCACCGCCTCGGCGAGCGACATTATGCGAGCCATGCAACTCCTCCTCTCTTAGCCGGCCGGCAATACCTTGCGAGTGGCAAGCTCCGTTGCCCGGCAGCGGCGACTGCCGGGGAATAAGCGCCTCTTTCCGCCAACCGTCAAATATTTTGTGCGATATTTGACATTTGTTCGCATATCGCACAAACTACGGCTGATCTGAATGAGGGAAGAATTATGCGGGAAACGGATTTCGTCAGCGGTTTTGCGCGCGGCTTGAAGGTGATCGAGGCCTTCGGCGAGACGCAGCCGCGACTGTCGATCGCCGAGGCATCGAAGCTCACCGGCCTCGACCGCGCCACGGTCCGGCGCTCGCTGCTGACGCTATCGGAACTCGGCTATGCCGATTACGACGGCAAATTCTTTAGTCTCACGCCGAGGGTCCTAAGGCTCGGCCACGCCTATCTCTCGGCGACGCCGCTGCCGGCGATCGTCCAGCCTCATCTCGACCAGCTCGCGGAAAAGGCGGGGCAGAGCGCCTCGGCCTCCGTCCTCGACGGCACCGAGGTGGTCTACATCGCCCGCGCCTCGCAGCGCCGGGTAATGTCGATCAACCTGATGCCCGGCTCACGGCTGCCCGCCTATTGCGCCTCGATGGGAAGGGTGCTGCTTGCTGCCCTCCCTGAGAGCGAGGCACGCGAAATCCTGGCGCGCACGGAACTCAAAGCCAACACGCCGCGCACGAAAACTGATCCGGAGGAATTGATGGCGGAGCTCCGCAGGGTTCGCGAGCAGGGCTATGCGATCATCGATCAGGAACTGGAGCTCGGGCTGTGTTCGATCGCGGTTCCGCTGATGAACGCGCGTGGGCAGGTGGTCGCCGCGCTCAATATCGGCGCGCCTGCCGCCCATGTGGCGGTGGCTGAACTCGCGGAACGGTATTTGCCTCTGCTCAAGGAGACGCAGTCGGCACTCCGGCCGCTGGTGCAATAGATCGCATCGCGTCGCGTCCATTTAGTGGGACCGGTATGCCTACCGTTTGGCCAGAGGCGAGCGGCCATCATCGACGGCGTTGCTTTCTAAGTCTTTCCATTCTTTTCGGCGGGTCGACGAATAACACCAGCACAACCGCCGCTGCTACCAGGATGTAGGGCGGAACACCGGTCGTTGCGCTGACAAAGGCAGCAATCAGCATGGCGGCCGCAATATAGATCCCGATCGAGAGAGGACTGGATAGCACGTTCCAAGTGGAATCGGACATACGATCTTTCCAACTGCCGTCGAACGCTGCCATGACTGAAGATCCCCATCGAATGGACCGCCGCTATACGTGTGGAACGAACCACACGGCAAACGACGTCGCAGCGGATCAGACCTTGGCGGCGGAAGCGCCTCCCGGAGCCGGACCAAAGTCCCTGTATTGCCGGCGAAATGTGCGCTCCGATGCCGCCTCATCGTCAATCATTTGCGTCGATGCTGCAGTGCGGCAAAAATCCCCCGCGCGGCCATGAATTCACCAAAACTTCGCGACAGAACGCTATTGCGGGTTGTCCGTGGGATGCGGACGACACCTCTTGCAAGCGGCAAGTCGGCGACATTTCTCCCATGTCTGCCGGCTTTACACACGGGGATGACGGACCATGAAAGTTGTAGTCGAGAATACCGTCTGCTTGAACACCGGCGACGCGGCCATTCTTCTGGCGATCAGGCACATCCTGAAATCGGTGACGGACGAGGACCTGGAATTCCTGGTGTTCGACAGCCAGCCGGAAGTGGCGGCGCGGCTTTATCCGAAGGAGCAATATCCAGACATCGAGCTCAGGAAGCTGCCGTCGGAATCGATCTTCAAGTACAAATACGACGACAACACCGTCAAGAATGCCTTGAAGCAGGTCTATAACCAGGCGGTGTTTCAGGCGCTGCGCCATCTCGGCAGCGGCAACTATCTCGACCGGCGTTTCTTCAGCGATGCGGACCGCAAGAGCCTCGCGCTCTACAAGGATGCCGATATGGTGATCACCACCGGCGGCACCTATCTCGTCGAAAACTATTCGCTCGAACGGCGCATCAACCAGTTCAAGCTTGCCGAGATGCTCGGCAAGAAGACGATCTTCTTCACCCAGTCGCTCGGCCCCTTTTCCAAGCCCTATAACCGCCGCAACCTGCCGCCGGTTTTCAACCGCAGCCCGCTGATCCTGTTGCGCGACGTCCGTTCGCGCGATCACATCCTCGATCTCGTCGACGATCCGTCGAAGTGCCATGTGGTGGCCGATTCCGTCTTTGCGCTCGCCGACGTGGAGCGGGTCAAGGCGCTCTTGACGATCGGCCGACCGGCACCGACCGGCCGCGTCGGCATATCCGTGCGGCACTGGCACTACGTGCAGGGCGGTGGCGGCGGCATGGACCGCTATATCCAGTCGATCCGCGAGATCGCGACGAGGCTCGTGCGCGACCACGGCAAGCAAGTCACTTTCATTTCGACCTGCCAGGGCGTGCCGGAATATGCCCATGACGATTCGAAGACGGCGAAGCTGATCGTCTCCGGCCTCGCGCCCGAGATTGCCGAGCACGTCACGGTCGACGCGGCGTTCCACACGCCGGAACAGCTGATGGCGACCGCCAGGGAGTTCGATTTCGTCGTGGCGACGCGCATGCACATGATGATCATGTCGCTTTGCGTCGGCACCCCGGTGCTGCCGATCGCCTACGAGTTCAAGACCAAGGAAGTCGCCAAGCGGATTGGCGTCGAGGATGTCCTGCTCGATATCGACACGGTGACCCCGGAGGAGGCACTCGGCAAGCTCGACCGCTTCGCCGGCGACCTCGACCGCTATCGCGCGGTCAGCCTCAAGGCAGTACTCGAGGAGAACGCCTCGGCGATGTCGGCGGCGGACCTCATCCGCCCGCTGGTGGCAGGTTCATCGGCGAACGGCGTTCAGGCCCTTCGCCAGGATCTCGAAGAGGACTTGGCGCGGCGCGCGTAGGGCAAGCGCGAAGAGCAGCGCCAGCCCGTAGTTGAGGCAGATCGCCAGAGCCAGCGCGACGACGTTCGAGGAACCGGTCAGGGCTGTCGGCAGCAGCCGGTAGCCGAACCAGGCGATAAGCGCCGAAAGAACGAAGAGGCCCTGGACGTAAAGGAAATCCCGCGCCGAGACAGGCCCGACCCGCTGCAAGAGCCAGGCAAGCACCGGGACCCGCAGAAGGTAGCCGCTGATCGCATAGGCGGCTGCCACCCCGATCGCACCCCATTGCAGACCGACGACGAAAGAAAGCACCGTCGTCAGCGACGAATAGATCCCCCAGCGGAACATCGTCTTCGTCTCGCCCTGGCAGATGAAGATCCAGCCGGTGGTGCTCGAAACCGGCTGCATCAGGCTGGCGACCCCGAGCCAGGCGAAGATCGGCGCGACCGGCAGCCATTGCGCACCGAAGAGGAGGCTGACGGTCGGCTCGGCGGCGCAGGTCAGCGCCGCAATGCCCGGCATGGTCACTGCCGCCAGCAGCCAGTTGGTCCGCATATAGATGTCGCGGAACTGCGGCTTGTCCTCCTGGATACGGCTCATCAGCGGGATCATCACCCGCGACAGGGGCTGGGTGATGTTTTGCAGCGGAAAGAGCAGAAGCTTGTAGGCGCGGTCGTAATAGCCGAGCTCGACCGGTCCGGAGAACTTGCCGATCAGGATGTTGTCGAGATTGCGCGAGAAGAAATTGACGAGGTTGAAGCCGGTGAGATTGGCGCCGAAGGAGATGATCTCACGGTCGATCCGGAAGGCCGGCCGGGCGGGCATCCATCGTGTCGCCCCCCACGCGGCGAGAAGTGCCACGGCGGCCGAGGCCGCCGGGCCGATCACCAGCGACCAGTAGCCCATGCCGAAATAGGCCGCAGCGGCGGTGACGAGGAGGCCGACGACCGCCGCGTAGACATCGTTGAGCGCCAGTTGCCCGAACTTCAAATGCCGGTTCATCAAGGCGAGCGGCAGGGCCGCGAGGCTGCCGAGCAGCAGCGGCAGCGCCGCGGCAATCGCGATCGCCGTCATCCGCTGGTCGCCATAAAAGGCGGCAATGGCGGGGGAAAGGGCAACGACCACCAGGGTGCAGAGAAGGCCGACTAGGGTGCTGATCCAGAAGACCTGGTTGAGCTCTTTCTCGCCGATCTCCTTGCGCTGGATGACGGCCTGCTGCAGGCCGAGATTCTGGAACAGCCCGACGAAGGCGACAATCGGGCTCACGGAAGCGACGAGACCGAAATCCTCCGGCGCCAGCAGCCGGGCGAGCACCACGACTGAGACGAACTGGATGACCATGCGCAGAATTTGAGCGCCGCCCGTCACCAACCCGCCGCGAAGGGCGACGCGGCCGAACTGAAGGTTTTCCTTGTTCAAGCGACAAGCCTCGTTTGGGGGAACCGGCTGAGAATCCGCGCAAAATCATCGTCGAGCGCCTGCATGTCGAACTCGGCTTCGACCTTCCTGCGGGCGTCCCGGGCAATGATCTCGCATTCGTCCGGGTGCTCGGCGATGAAGCGCAGCCGGTCCGCCAGCGTCTCGACATCCCTTTCGGCGGCGAGAAAGCCGGTCTTCCCGTCCTCGATCAGTTCGGGGATACCCGAATGGGTGGAGCTGACCACCGTCAGCCCGGCCGCCATCGCCTCCATCAGTGCCACCGGTATCCCCTCGACATCGCCGTTTTCGGCGGTGACGCTCGGCAGCACGAAGGCATGCGATCGCCGCAGCCATTGCTTGACGTCCTGATGGGGGAGACTGCCGAGGAAGGAAACCTGGCTGGCAATTCCGAGTTCGGCGGCGAGCGCCTCGAGTTCCGGCCGCAGCGGACCATCGCCGATGATCGTATAGCGCCAGTCGAGTGCGGGGGCGGTGCTGCGCAGCCTGCCGAGCGCCCGGAGCGCGAATTCGATGCCCTTCTTCTCGGCCAGCCGGCAGACCGAAATCAATTGCACCGTCGCGCCGCACCAGGATTTCCATTCATAGGGGATCTTCTTGAGGTCGATGCCCATATGGTGGACGGCGACCTTGGCCTCCGGCGCCCCCGCCTCGATCAGCACGCGGCGAAAATAGTCGTTTACCGTCAGGTTGAGCGCGCCGTGCTGAAACAGGTCGTCATAGCGGCCGAGGCCCCGCTCCTTGAGAGGAACGCCGACGTCATAACCGTGGAAAATCGTCACGATCGGCGGCGTTAGCCGCTTCCATTTCTTAAGCCGCGCGGCGCGGGCGCCGTTGTGGCCGAAATGGGCGACGATCACGTCGCATGCGTTCAATCGGGCGACCGAGGACATGTCGAGCGCGGTGGAGGCCTTGTCGCGGAGCTTCGGCGGCAGTCGCCCGATGGCCGGACGGAGGCGCGACGCCGCACCCCACCAGTCGCGCGTGCGAGCCAAGAGCGTCGCAAGCGGCTCCTGCCGGCGATCCGCAAAATTGTAATCCGAAATACCGTTGCAGACGACCTCGACCTGAAAGCCGCGCCGCAACAGGCCGGCCATTTGGCCGATGACAAACGTTTCCGAAAGCATCGGAAACTGACCGACGACGAATCCGACGCGCATGCCGGGCGGTCTCAGGAGGCCTTGAGCTGGGCAGGGCGGCTCGCGGCGGCGCGTTCGAGCAGTTCCAGGAAGGCCGCGAATTGCCTGTCTGGCTGCATCAGCGGCCGCTTGGCGAAGGCGGATGCGGCCTGCGACAGGCGCTGATATTCTTTGTCGTCGCTCCAGAGCCTGCGGATGGCGCCGGTCCAATCCTCGAGCGGCGCGTCATAGTCGAGCACGATGCCGCCTTCGCCGATCGCCTCCGGCAAGCCGCCGCGCCGCGATCCGACCACCGGAATGCCGCTGCAATGGGCCTCGGACGCAACCCGTCCCCAGGCCTCTTCCCACTTGCTCGGCGCAAGCAGGATTTTCGTCCGGCCATAGACGGTCTTCATGTCGCTGGTGCGGCTTTCTAGCCGGACATTCTTCAGGGGCGCGATGATCTTCTCGATTTCCGCCCGATGATCATCGGAAAGCTTCCAGCTTTCGACGAACAGGAAGGGAATGTCCGGGCAGTGCTCGGCGATTCGGACCGCCAGCTCGAAGCCCTTCTCCTTATAGGGATTGATGAAGGTCACATATTCGCCGGTCGTGCGGGTCGTGTAGGTTTCGGGATTGATCGTCGGCGGAATAACCACCGAATCGATGCCGAATTTCTGCTTATAGGCCCGGGCGGTGAATTCCGAATTGGCGATGTAATAGGCGGAGGTCAGTTCGCGCAGATCGCCGGCGAGCTCGTGGAACTCGACGTTTCTAAGATAGATCACCAGCGGGACGTTGTGCGCCTGCAGCGCCTTGCCGATGGGCACGGATTTGTGGCACTGCACAACGGCGACGTCGGGCTGCAGCTTCTTCACCGCAAAGGCCGCCGCTTCCCAGGGGTGCCAGGCACGCACGACCGGATAGCCGGGAAAGCTGTCCATGACGCCGCGTTCGCCGGACAACTTAAGCTTGACGCGCTGCTTGAAGCCAAACATGCCGTCGCCGAACAACGCGGCGAGCACGCCGGCCTCATGGCCGCGCTCGCGCAATTGCTGAACCAGGTGGTGGGTGCTCGACTGAACGCCGCCGCTGAATTCGGGATAGTAACCGTTTCCGCCGGCAAACAGAACCTTCATACGCTGTTCTCCTTCATAGAGACGTTTCGTCGTAACCGATTGGCGCGTCACCCGATCGGGTGAGGGTGAACGCATCAACTCCAGAATGACGGCAATTGTTGGGTCGGCCGTCCATGGGCCGGCGCAACCTGCGATTTAGAGCGCATGAGGCTGGCCCAAGCGGCTGGGCAGACCGGAAGAGGCAGCCCGAATCCGTGTTCATCCAGCCGCAAGAGTGTGATCCTCCACCGAGCAGGGTGACCGTGTGAAAGCGCGCAGCATTGCTGCACTGCAACAAAGACTGTCATGGCGCGTTCTGATAGTCAACTGAGCCTCATCCTTCTGGGCTAGTCCGAAAGACGTACGCCTTGTTTTGGTCGGATCCGCTCGCTTGACGCGCCGGCTGTCCGGGCCTCAAATCAGTTTCCAAGACCAAAACGAGACGGGTGAATCATGGTGGACGACGAACCGGTACCGGAGACGAAGTTGACATCCACCAAGCGGCGCTGGGCGGCGGACGGCAAGTTCCTGACTGGCCGGATTGCTCGACCCGGGGCCGATCGCCTCCCGCCCGGTCAGCATCTCGTCAAGGAATGGCCCGTCCTGGACCTTGGGCAGCAGCCGCACATCGCGCTGGAAAACTGGCGACTCGACGTGACGGGTGCGGTGGAAAATCCGGTTTCGCTCGACTGGGCGGACTTCCAGTCGATGCCTCAAAGCGAGAGTCTCTCCGACATCCATTGCGTGACGACGTGGTCGCGCTACGACAATCGCTGGCAGGGTGTCGCGACGCGCGACCTGTTAGACCGGGTGATGCCCAAGCCGGAGGCGGAGTATGTAATGCTGACGAGCTTCGACGGCTATTCAACCAACCTGCCGCTCGCCGATTTCGCCGCCGAAGATGCTATTCTTGCGACGACCTGGCAAGGCGCGCCGATCACGCGCCCGCATGGCGGGCCGATGCGTCTCGTCGTTCCGCATCTCTATCTCTGGAAAAGCGCCAAATGGCTGTCGCGCATCGATTTTCGCAGCCGCGACACAGCCGGCTTCTGGGAGAAGAACGGCTATCATATGCGCGGCGATCCCTGGCGCGAGGAGCGCTATTCCGGCGATTGAGGCGAGAATCCCCGACTATCCGTCTTTATCCTTGATGCTACAGTCCACGGTTCGAGAAGCGAATTCCGCCCAGGAGGAGAGCATGCGCAATTCCGCCTTGACGAGCCTGTCCTTCGCCTTGTTCATCGCATGCAGTACGGCCTTGCCGCAGATGGCTGGCGCCGCCTCGCCCGAGCCCGTCAAGGCCGAGCACGGCATGGTAGTGACCGCCCAGCATCTTGCCTCCGACATCGGCGTCGAGGTCCTGAAGAAGGGCGGCAATGCCGTCGATGCGGCGGTCGCCGTCGGCTATGCGCTCGCCGTCGTCTATCCGACCGCCGGCAATATCGGCGGCGGCGGCTTCATGACGATCCGCTTCAAGGACGGCAGGACGACGTTTCTGGATTTCCGCGAGCGCGCGCCGCTCGCCGCCACCAAGACCATGTACCAGGATGACAAGGGCGAGCTTGTCAAAGGCCTGAGCACCGACGGCTATCTTGCCGTCGGCGTGCCGGGTCCGGTGGCCGGCTTCGAATTCGCCCGCAGCCGCTACGGCACGCGGCCGCTGAAGGAGCTGATCGAGCCGGCGATTACGCTGGCGCGCGAAGGTTTTCAGCTCGAGCAGGGCGATGTCGATACTTTCGACGGCAGGACCGAAAGGCTGGCCAAGGATCCGGCAGCCGCGGCGATCTTTCTGAAAGCGGGAAAACCGTTCGAGATGGGCGACAAGCTCATCCAGGCTGATCTTGCTACTTCGCTTACAAGCATTGCCGAGAAAGGGCCGGACGCCTTCTACAAGGGTGCGATCGCCGACGCGATCGTCAAGGCGAGCGCGGAAAAGGGCGGCATCCTCGCCAAGAAGGATTTCGAGCAATATCAAGTGCGCGAGCTCGAGCCGGTGAAGTGCAACTACCGCGGCTACGACATCGTCTCCTCGCCGCCGCCATCCTCGGGCGGCGTGATCATCTGCGAAATCCTCAACATCCTCGAAGGCTATCCGCTCTCCTATCTCGGCTACGGCTCGGCCGAGACGGTGCATGCGATGATCGAGGCGATGCGCCATGCCTATGTCGATCGCAACACCGCGCTCGGTGATCCGGACTTCGTCGAAAACCCGGTCGCCAAGCTGACCGACAAGGCCTATGCGAAGGAAATCCGCGACAAGATCGATCCGTTCAGGGCCGGTACCTCAGAGGCGTTGATGCCCGAGGGCTTCGGCGAGAGCAAGGAGACGACCCACTATTCGATCATCGACGTCGAGGGCAATGCGGTTGCCGTCACCTATACGCTGAACGGCTCGTTCGGCGCAGGCGTCGTCGCGCCCGGAACCGGCATCCTGCTCAACAACGAGATGGACGACTTCACCGCCAAGCCCGGCGCGCCGAATCTCTACGGTCTCGTGCAGGGCGAGGCGAACGCCATCGCTCCCGGCAAGACGCCGCTCTCCTCGATGAGTCCGACGATCATCTCCAAGGATGGCAAGCCCTTCATGGTGATCGGCAGCCCCGGCGGCGCACGGATCATCACCATCACGCTCGAGGCGATCCTCAATGTCATCGACCACGGCATGAACATCCAGGAGGCGGTCGACGCGCCGCGCCTTCATCACCAATGGCTGCCCGACAAGGTGTTCATGGAGCCCTACGCGCTTTCGCCCGACACGCTGAAGCTGCTCTCGGCGATGGGCCATGACGTCGAGATCGACAAGAATTGGACCATCTGGGGCCAGGCGACCGGCATACTCGTCGGCGGCGAGAGTCTCGCCGAGATCGCCGCTGGCGGCGGCGCGCGCTACAACGGCGCCGCCGACAGCCGCATCGGCGCCGGCGCGGCGAGGGGGTATTAGGGCCTGCTCTCATTGGGGCTGAACCCCTCTGGCCGCCATGCTCGCCACAACGGGAAGACGACCCGCGGCTCCCTCCGTGTTTCGCGGGAGCGCTTCGCCACGAGAGAAATCATGAGTGACCAAAAGATTCGAGGAACAAGGGCGCCACCTCGCGATAACGGCTTGTTCCTAAGCGCGATTGACAAGATGGATCCTGGCGAGAACAACAAGTTCAAATGCAAGGCATTCCGCTTTTCCAAGCGCAATCGAACCGCCGCGGCAGGCGCGGTGCAAAAGTCGCGGTTTATCGTATGACGGAAGACGAGGATCCCGCGATTGAGGCCCGACTAAGTGCAGTAGACGAGAGGCCAAACGTCCGACGCACCAAATCACCAGACATTTCTCTGAGTGAGGGACTGGAGATTGCGAGAAGCACCGTTGATTGTGGTGCCCCATAGTGCGTTACATCCTCGGGGCCACCGCCTCGGCGGCCTCGCGGATCGTCTGCATCAGGATCGACAGCGGCAGCGACGGGATCGCGTCGGTGCGCATGGTGAGGCCCACCGGTCCCTTCGTCTCGCTGGTGTCGATCGGCAGCGCCGTCAGCAGCCCGTCGTCGATGTCGGTGGCGACGACGCCGTTCGAAATGATCCAGATGGCGTCGCTCGAACGAACGAAGGCGCGGCCGAAGGAATCGGAGACGGTTTCGATCTGGTTCGGCAGGCCGGCAATGCCGTTGGCGATCAGGAAGCGCTCGACGAACGGCCGGATGATCGAGGCACGGGTCGGCATCAGCACCGGATAGTCGCCGAGATGCGCGAAGACCGACTGCTTGCCGGAAAGCAGCGGATGGCCAGCGCGCACGGCGAAGACCACCTGCTCGGAATAAAGATGCTCGAAGGAGAAACCGGTCATCCGGTCGGGCGCGGCGAGCCGGCCGACGACGAGGTCGAGATCGCCGACGCGGAGCTGCTCCAGGAGCACCGCATTCTCGCCGGTGACGATCTTGAGCCGGGCGTTGGTCTTCTCCTCGAGAAAGAGCGCGATCGCCCGCGGCATGATGCGCGTCGATACCGTCGGCAGCGCCCCCACGCGGATCGGCGGTCCGTCGCCGGAGCGCTCCTGCGAGACGGAATCGAGGCCCTGCCGAAGCGCCGTCAGCGCCGCGCCGGCATGGCGCAGGAAGACCTCGCCGTAGCGGGTGATCTTGATGCCGCGCCCGTCGCGCTCGAAAACCGAGACGCCCAGCACCTCCTCCAGCTCGCGGATCGTCTTGGTGACCGCCGGCTGCGTGACGTTCAAGAGATCGGCGGCCTTCACGACGCTCTTCTGGCGCGCGACCTCGACAAAAGTCTGCAGATGGCGAAACTTGATGCGCGCGTCGATCATCGGAAATATAACTCAGGAGTTAATGGATCGGCGCAAAATATCATTTTACCTAACCAGATGAAATCGCCAATTTGGTGGGGAGGAGACTTATCGTGCAATTCACCCGTATTAACGACATTGCCATCCACTATCGGTTGGTCGGCGCCGTTGCCGAGAAGCCGGTCCTCGTCTTCATCAATTCGCTCGGCACGGATTTTCGCATCTGGGACGACCTCGTGCCGCGCCTCTCTGATGCGTTCGCCGTCGTCCTCTACGACAAGCGCGGCCATGGCCTCTCGGATATCGGCCAGGTGCCCTATGCGATCGAGGATCATGCGACCGACCTTGCGGGTCTGCTCGACCGCCTCCAAGTCAAGCGCGCCATCATCTGCGGTCTCTCGGTCGGCGGCCTGATCGCGCAATCGCTCTACCAGCGCCGGCCGGATCTGGTGCGGGCGCTCGTGCTTGCCGATACGGCGCACAAGATCGGCACGACCGAGATGTGGGACGCCCGCATCGCGGCGATCGAGGCGCATGGCATCGAGGCGGTCGCCGACGCGGTGCTCGAGCGCTGGTTCACGCCGGCCTTCCGCCGGCCTGAAAACGTCTCCTTTGCCTGTTACCGCAACATGCTGATCCGCCAGCCGGCGCCGGGATACGTCGGCACCTGCGCGGCAATCCGAGATGCCGACTACACCGAAGCGGCCGGAAAGATTTCCGTGCCCGTGCTCTGCGTCGTCGGCGATCAGGACGGTTCGACGCCGCCCGATCTGGTGCGCTCGACGGCCGGGCTCATCCCCGGGGCGCGCTTCGAGGTGATCCGCGACGCCGGGCATATACCCTGCGTCGAGCAGCCGGAGGCGCTGGCCGCGACGCTCCGTGACTTTTTCATCTCCCTGCCTGGAGACAATCCGATGAGTAAAGCCCGATGATCGACAGCTCCGCCTCCGACCGTTATCGCCAGGGCATGGCGACGCGCCGCGCCGTTCTCGGCGACAGCCATGTCGACCGCGCCCAATCGGCGACGACGGAATTCGACCAGCCGTTCCAGGACCTGATCACCGAGGCGGCCTGGGGCCATGTCTGGTCGCGCCCGGCCCTGACCAAGCGCGAGCGGTCGATCGTCACCATCGCGCTGCTCGCCGCGCTCGGCCAGGACGAGGAGGTGGCGATGCATGTCCGCGCCACGGCCAATACCGGGGCGACCCGCGAGGACATCCGCGAGGCGCTGCTGCATGTGGCGATCTATGCGGGCGTCCCGGCCGCCAACCACGCCATCAAGATCGCCAAGCGGGTGTTCGCCGAGATGGATGCCGCAAGGGCGAGGGGGGAGTGACGATGTCCGAGACAGAAAATCGCAGGCCGGAAACCGGCGCTTTCTTCCAGCGCGACCGGGATTGGCACCCGCCGGCCTTCGCCCCCGGCTACAAAACCTCGGTGCTGCGGTCGCCGCGCAAGCCACTGCTTTCGCTGGACAATACGATCTCCGAGATCACGGGTCCGGTCTTCGGCCATTCGATGCTCGGCGAACTCGACAACGACCTGATCCACAACTTCGCCAAACCCGGCGAAAGCGCCATCGGCGAGCGGATCATCGTGCATGGGCGGGTGCTGGACGAGCGCGGCCGGGCGGTGCCCGGCGCGCTGCTCGAGTTCTGGCAGGCCAATGCTGGCGGGCGCTACCGGCACAAGAAGGAAAGCTATCTTGCGCCCCTCGACCCGAATTTCGGCGGCTGCGGCCGGGCGATCACCGACGAGAACGGCTATTATTGCTTCCGCACAATCAGGCCGGGAGCCTATCCCTGGCCGAACGGCGTCAACGACTGGCGTCCGGCCCATATCCATTTTTCGGTCTTCGGCCACGGCTTTGCCCAGCGGCTGATCACCCAGATGTACTTTGAAGGCGATCCGATGATCTGGAAATGTCCGATCGTCGGCACAATCCCCGACCGGCGGGCGATCGAGCAATTGATCGCGCCGCTCGATTGGGCGAATACCATCCCGATGGATGCACGGGCCTATAAATTCGACATCGTGCTGCGCGGTCGCCGCTCGACGTTCTTCGAGAACCGGCCGGAAGGCAATTGAGGGAGGGAACGATGGTTCAGAATCTGGGCTACCTGAAGGAAACCGCCTCGCAAACGGCCGGGCCTTACGTCCACATCGGCCTCACGCCCAATTTCGGCGGCATTTCCGGTGTGTTCGAAAGCGACCTTGGATCGGTAATGGTCAATGACAAGACGCTTGGGCAACGCATCGCCGTGACCGGGCGGGTAATCGACGGCGCCGGCGCGCCGCTCAAGGACGCGCTGATCGAAATCTGGCAGGCGGATGCCGCGGGCCTCTACAATTCTCCTTCGGAACTGCGCGGCGCCGCCGACCCAAATTTCACCGGCTGGGGCCGCTCTCCGACGAGCGCCGAGGACGGCACCTTCATTTTCGAGACCGTCAAGCCCGGCCGCGTCCCGTTCAGGGACGGCCGCCTGATGGCGCCGCACATGAGCGTCTGGATCGTGGCGCGCGGCATCAATATCGGGCTGCACACGCGGATGTATTTCCCGGACGAGGCGGCGGCGAACGCCGAGGATCCGCTGCTTCAGCGGATCGAGCATCGCCATCGCGCTGAAACGCTTGTCGCCGGCGGCCAGGCGCCTAATTATGTTTTCGACATTCATCTCCAGGGGGAGAAGGAGACGGTCTTCCTGGATATCTGATCATTGGCGACTCATCCCGCGTTGCCGCGCGCTTGTCGGCTCCCCTGGTTCAGGGGAAGCCAGATCCAGGAGACGTGGAATGACCTACTCGGCCTTTGATCACCCCTATCTGTCCGGCCTGCTTGGTGACGAAGCGGTAGCGGCTGAGTTTTCCGCGGCCGCGGATATCCGCGCCATGCTCGCCTTCGAGGCGGCTCTGGCGCGGGCCGAAGCGCAGCACGGAGTGGTCCCGCATGCGGCCGCCGACCGGATAACCGAGGCATGCCGCGCCTTCTCCCCGGATGTTGCGGCCTTGCGGCGCGGAATGGCTACCGACGGCGTCGCCGTGCCGGAGCTGGTCCGTCAATTGCGGCGCGCCGTCGGCGAAGAGACAGCGGAATATGTGCACTATGGCGCCACCAGCCAGGATGTCGTCGACACCAGCCTGATGCTACGCCTGAAGGCGATCGGCGAGCTCTTCTCCGGCCGTCTCGGCGAGATTGTCACGATACTGGAGGAGGGCGTCCAGCAATGGGGCGAGCGTCCGCTGATGGGCCGCACCCGCATGCAGGCGGCCATTCCAATCACCGTAACGGACCGGATGCGGAGCTGGATCGAGCCGCTGCTCGACCACCAGGACCGGCTCGACGCGATGGATATCGACCTGTTCGCCGTGCAATTCGGCGGTGCCGCCGGCACGCTCGACAAACTCAAGGACAAGGCGGATGCGGTCCGCGCGACGCTGGCGGAGGAACTGGCGCTGATCGACTGTCCGCAATGGCACAGCCAGCGCGCTGCGATCGCCGATTTCGCCCACCTTCTTTCGCTGATCACCGGCAGTCTCGGCAAGTTCGGCCAGGACATCGCCCTGATGGCGCAAACGGGCGACGAGATCGTGCTGGCCGGCGGCGGCTCGTCCTCTGCCATGTCGCACAAGCAGAACCCGGTCGCCGCCGAAGTGCTGGTGACGCTGGCGCGCTTCAATGCCACGCAAATCTCGGGCATCCACCAGGCGATGGTGCATGAGCAGGAGCGTTCCGGTTCCGCCTGGACGCTCGAATGGCTGCTCCTGCCGCAGATCGTCGGCGCGACCGCGGCCGCACTGAGGCTTGCCGCGGAACTTGCCGGCAATATCAAGCGCCTCGGCGCCGCCTGATTGTCAAAAAGGTCCGGGCCGCTTCCTGCGAAGCGGCCCGGCTACTAGTGGCGAGACTTGAGCGGTGTCGGACGGTCACGCCGACCGGGCAATTTGCCAGTCGAGCCGGCGGACGTCCTTCTGCAATTGGGCATAGGACGGGCCCGGTATCCTGCCGTTATGCATCGCCGCCACCTCGGTTGCGTCGGCGCGGATGTTGCTCTCCTCGCGGCGCAGCCTGTTGAAGGCGACGGAACTCAGCTTGCCGGAGGCGCGCTCCGCATCCATGCGATGATTGGCGGCGCGAAGTTCGTGGAGGATCGCGGCAAGCCGCGGCTGCTGAACGACGATGGCGGAGGTCATCGGCCGGGCGTCCGAGGCGGGCGGGGCTACGTCGTCGTTGCCGAATATGCCCCGGTAATAGTCGCCGTTCTCGGGACCGGTTGAGTTTGGACCTTCCTGCCGCCCGGCAGCGAAGGCGCCGCCTATGGCGAGCGAGAGAGTGAGGGCGGCGATTGCGGATGTCTTGATGAGCGAGCGCATCTTTGCGTCTCCTTGAACTTGAGGAAGCGGAGCGCTTCCGACCGGGGCTGTCTCATACCGTCGTGTCGCGACCCTTTCGATCGCCGGCAGTATTCAGCCTCGAGTAAAGGAATAGGCCAGGAGACGGCGTAAGTCACATTAACAATAAATAAAGTTCTGCTAGCATTCTTTGACATAGTTTTGTCCAATTCCGGACGGGTGCAGCGTAAAATGGCGAGAAACTATTAAGGGAATAAATGTTCTGTAGGTCGATGTCCCCCCAGTAACTATGGTGCCGACCGGCGTTCATGAACTATCTGTAATATTTCAGGCGTGCCGTCCGTTCAAGGCGTTGCCCGCCGGCCAAAATTCTTAGAGCAAACGCCGATCCGGTTGAATCGTTGCTGCGGTCGCAGACACCCCCTCTGCCCTCCCCGGCATCTCCCCCACAAGGGGGAGATTGGCTGGAAACGGCGTTCTGCCCCACGCCATCCTACGTTTGCCGAAATCAAGGCACCTGCAAATTTCCATGCATGGATATTCGATGGGCGGGACATTCGTTTTGGCCGATCTCCCCCCTTGTGGGGGAGATGGCCCGGCAGGGCAGAGCGGGGTATCACGCCGTTCCAATCGGATTGGATTCCGCCTCTAGAGCGCCGCGCGTTCATTCGAACGCGCAAAGGACGCTATAGCACTTTGAATCTAGAGCATCTTTTCTGCTTTCGGTGGTTCCACTTGAAAGCAGGATGCTCTAGGCGGAGCGGAGCCGCTCGCGTTCGCGTTCGTAATAGCGCTCGAGCGAGGGCAGCGCCGATTTGAGCGCGTCGAACTCAGCCGCGTCGATGCCGCCGGGGTCGCGGTACTTCGCTTCGATATAGGCGAGATGTCGGCCGAGTGCTGCCTCGGAGGCATCCTCGGCCAGCGTGAAGACCGGCGAGACCGTGTTCCGTCCCTTGACGGTGATGCGGTCGATCTCGACCACCGGGAAACTGGCGGCGGCGAGTGCGGCTGTCCGTTCGCCAAGCAGAAGCGGGATGCCGTAGTCCTTCGAGGCGCCTTCGAGGCGCGAGGCGAGGTTGACCGCATCGCCCAGCGCCGAATAGTCGAAGCGGCGGGCGGAGCCCATGTTGCCGACGACGCATTCGCCGGTATTGATGCCGATGCCGATGCGCAGCGTCTTCGGCTGCCGCCCGGCCGCGACCGCCTCGGCATCGAGCTCGGCATTGATGCGGGTGAGCGCGGCTAGCATGTCGCGGGCCGCAGCGACGGCGTGAAGGGCGTGGTCGGGATCGTCGAGCGGCGCATTCCAGAAGGCCATCAGGCAGTCGCCGATATATTTGTCGATCGTGCCGCCCTGATTCAGCACCGCTTCCGAGAGCGGCGTCAGCAGCCGGTTGACGAGCGTCGTCAGCCCCTCCGGGTCGTCCTTCATGTCTTCCGCGATCGTCGTGAAGCCGCGAACGTCGCAGAAGAGGATCGTCAGCGTCCGTCTTTCGCCACCGAGCTTCAGTTGCGACGGGTCCTGCGCCAGCCGTTCGACGAGCGCCGGCGAGAGATACTGCGAGAAGGCGCGGGTGATCTCGCGGCGGCGGCGGCGCTCCTCGGCATAGTCGATGCCCGCCTGGCCGACGGCAACGCCGAGGAAGGCGAGGGCGGGGCCGAGCGGTGAGACGAAGACATGGCCGAAGCGCATCAGGCCGTAGCTTGCGAGAACGATCAGCGCGAGCGCGAAGGCGCCGTAGCCGAACGTCCTCCAACTGGTCAATTTCAAGACGACAAGCGCTGCGGCCAGCGCGGCGACGAGGATTGCCGGCATGGAAACGGGCGTGCCCGCCATTTTGATGGCGAGCCGGTGAACGAGATTGTCGTAGATAGTCGCCTGGATCTCCGCGCCGGCGACGAGGCCGCGCGAAAACACCGTGTCGGAGGTGGCGAAGGCATCGACGCCGCCCTCGGCGATCGACGGGGCGTTTTGCAAGCTCAGGCCGACGATGACGACGCGGTTGCGGAACGTGCCTTCCGGCAGGAAATTTTCCGGATCGAGCGCCTGGTAATAGGAAACGGTCGGATAGGTGCGCGCCGGGCCGAAGGTCTGGATCAGGGTCTCACCCCGCGGCGGCTCCGAGGTCATTCCGGCGACCGTCGCGAGCGTCACCGCGAAGCCGTCCGGATAGGGAGGGATTTGCCTGAGCGTACCGTCGCCGCTGAGATTGACCGAGGCGATGCCGACCTTCGCGCCTCTGTCCGTAAAGCGGGCGAGGGGTTCGGTGCGGACGAATTGTTCGGCTTGCGGCGTCTGGATCAGCGTCTGGTCGCCGGCCAGCACCACGTCGGGACCCAGGACTGCGGCGAGCGCCGCGTCGTTTCGCGGATCGGCGGCCGACTCGGCAAAGATGACGTCGAGCGCGATCGCCCGTGCGCCGGCCTTTCTCAGCGCCTCGATCAGCCGGGCGTGCAGCGCGCGAGGCCACGGCCATTGGCTGCCGATCTCAGCCATCGACGGCTCGTCGATCGCGACGATGATGGGGCTGTCCTCCGGAAGCGCGGGGCGGCCGATGATCGAGAGGTAGTCATAGGCTCTGAGATCTGCGAGCGACCAGGACCCGGTCAGCGAGGCGAGCGAGACGAGGGCAGCGACGAAGGCGGTCAAGATGGCAAGCTTTGCTCGCCGCGGGGAAAGGCGAATGCGATCGATTGCCGAGGACACGCGCTGACGGGTGGGCGCTGGACGCGGGGCGTTCATCAGAACCGCACTTTCACCGTACCCTTGACCGTGGGGCCCCAGCCGGGCAGGCCGTCGCTGAGCTCGAACTCCTCGTCGAGCAGGTTGAAGCCGGCGAGTTCGACCTCGATCCGCTTGTCGAAAGGCTCCCATAGGAGAGATGCGTCGAGGGTCCAGAAGTCGTCGAGGGTCGCGCCAAGGTCTGTCGTACGCTCGCCGACATAATTGGCAGCCACGGTCGTCTTAACGTTGGCGGTGTTGACCCAGGTCAGCGCCACCTGGCCGGAACTTTCAGGCAGCAAGGGCAGATCGCCGCTGCTGCCAGCCGACAGATTCTCGCTTTCGATGCGGGCCGCGGTCGCCGAGAGGCCGAGCCCGTGGCCAAGCGCCACATTGGCGGTCAACGCAACGCGGTCCACTCTGCCCTTGTCAAAATTAAAGTCGAACGGGCCGCCGACAGTGGTGAACGGGAAAGCAATGGACCCGTTGCGGATTTCCTGGTGCTGGTAGTCGACTGCCGTGAAGAGCCAGTCGTTCCATTCGGCGTCCCATCGGAGGGCCAGCGTGTCGGCATAGCCGGAAGTGCCAATCAGGAACTGATTGGGTTGCAGCGCGACAATGCCAACGGGGGCCAGCGTGGCTGCGCCGAAATTGTAACCTTCGCGCTGAACGGCTGCGCGCAGCCAATGACCTTCGCCCGGCGCCCAGGCGATGCCGAGTTTCGGTTCGATCCGGATGTCGTTGTCGTTGACGTCCTCGATATAGCGAGCGAACAGCGCACCTTCGACCTTGAGATCGGGGGTGATCTCGTACAGGCCGTCGACATAGGCTTTGGCCACTGTTTGCACGGACGATTCATAGTCGGTTATTGTTGCTGAAGGAAACGGCGGCGACGCGGTGAAGCTGAAATGCGTCCGGCTGTCAGACCGCACTTTCCCACCCTCTGCGCCGTAGCGCCACGTCAGGTCTCCTTCCCCGTAGGTGTGACTCAAGGCAGCAATATAACTTCGCTCTTTGGTGTCCAGATCGAGATTCGTTTCGGTGCCTGTGGCATCCACAGCAGTCAGGCTATCACCGGTTCGAACTTCTTTGAAAAACAGAGCAGCGTTCCCGACATTGCGGTAGCCGAATGTGTGACTCCAGGCGAGACCGGAAATAAGCGCGGAAGAGTCGTCTCCGAAACCTAGGTCCGGCGGTGTAGGCAGAACTTCCCGGGATTCATCGACATCCGCGTAGTTTGCGAAGGCGACAAAACGGTCGTCGGGAGTTGGGCTGGCCGTGAGATAGCCGCTGCCGCCGATGATCCGCCGTTCGCGATCGATGGGCAGTCCTGCAGATTCGATCGTGTCCCGCGGCTCTTCCCACTCGAATGTACCGAAGACGGTGATCGGGAATGGAGACGCCGTAAATCCGCGGACAGCCGCTTCTCCCACCCGCCCGGTGTGATCCTTGTTGGCGATGAATCCGCCGCCGAGTTCTGCTTCAAAGAAAGGCGAGCGCAGCAAGTTGACGGTTCGCTCGCGGCTAGCGAGCATGTGCGGCTCGATCAGCAGCCCCTGCAAGAGAGCGGAGAAGCTGGTGGTGTTGGTCGTGTTGGTGATTGCGTTGGCGGCGAAGTCGTAGTTGTTGAAGAATGGATTGACGCTGCCGCGCACCGCCTGGTCGACGTAGCTCGCGCCGGTGAACGGGTCGAACACGGCATCGCCGTAATATTGGCCCCAGGCGTCGAGGCCTTGCAGGCGGAAGGCGTCGTTGAGCGTCGAGCCGGCCTCCTGGTTGGCGCCGAGCGCCGCTGTGTCGCCGCCGCGCGCCCGGGTGCGGCGCATCGCTTCCTGGGCGTTGCGGATGGCGGCGTCTGCGTCATAGGCGTCGATGGCGATAGCGGTTCGGACCGTCGCCACGACGGGATCGTTCGGATCCAGCCTATCGGCATTGTCGAGCGCCTGTCCGGCCGGAACCCGGTCGTGCTTTTCATAATGGGCGGCCGCAAGCAGGAGCTGGGCGTTGGAATAGGCGGGATTGGCCGTCGAGCCGGCGAGCAGGTCTTCGACCGCCTTATCGACCTCGCCGTTCTGCAGGTGATAGCGCCCGCGCGCTACAAGCGCCACGTCGAACGAGGGGTCCACGGAGAGCGCAGTGTCGATTTCGCGTTTCGCTTCGGCCATCCGCATCTCATCCATGTATTGGATGGCGAGGTTTGCATGAGCGACGGGATCGAGAGGGTCCAGCGCGATCGCTTCCTTGAATGCGACGTCGGCGGCGCGGTTGTCGCCGCGCTCACCCTGGAGGAGCCCCAACGAATTCCAGATGGAGGATGAACCCGGGGCCGTCTTCAATGCCTTGTTGAGATCGGCAAATGCGCCTTCGAGATCGTTTTCGATGTGGTAGCGGTAATGGGCGCGGGCCTCGAGCGCGGTCGGATCGTCCGGATCGATCGAAAGTGCGCGTTCGACGCCATCGCGAAGTTCGTCTCTATCGTCGAGCAAGAGGGCGAGCTGGGCGCGGGCCGCCGGCAAGGTCGGGTCGTCGGGGTATCTCCGCTCGGCCTTCTTGATCACCGCGATGGCTGCGGGGATGTCTTCCCGGAAACCAGCGGTCCAGGCCTGCGCCATTCCAGCATAACGGCCCGCCGCGGCGCGTGGGGGTGTCTCTACACGATCGGGGTCCGCAAGACCGCGGGCAAAATATCCCCCGTAGGCTGCTATGGTCCGGCGGCTCGGGTCGAGCCCCCGTTCGGCTTCCGCGAATAGCCGTGCTGCCTCCCGATATTGATTTGCGGAGCCGGCGATCAGCGCCCGGATGAGTTTGGCGCGCGCGAGCTGAGAGCCGGTCAGGCCATGCCTGTCTGCCTCCGAGAGTACCGCCTGAGCCTTCTGACGGCCGTTGAGGGCTAGATAGATCTCGGCAAGGCCGAGCCAATCCTCGGCGGATCGGGAGGCATTGGGCTGCGTCTCGATCCGCGCGCGTTCCCGACGCATCTCCGGAACACTGAGCGGTGTCGCGGGCATCCAGGCGAAGGCATTTCGAAGCGACAGATGGAACAGCATCTGCTCGCGGTCCTTCGGCGTGACGATGACGATCTTGGCGGGCGCGCTGCCGATTGCGGCGACGGCACCTTCGCCCTGCTTCACCCTCACGCTGCCATAGGCGTTCTTGAGCTCGACGACACCTTCGAGGACGGTGAGCGACGTCTTGCCGTCGCCGCCGACAGTCATCGTCCAGTCGGTGCCGCGGATGGCGGCGGCCGCGGCGGGCGTGTCGATGACCAGGCCTTCGCCGCCGCGTTCGGCGCGAGCCCAGATCGACCCGGATTGAAGTTCGAGGTTCGTATTGCCTCCGCCGATCTGCTTGACCCGCAAGGCAGTGTTCCGTCCGAGCCGGATCTGCGTGTGGTCGCGAAAGAGCACGGCGAGCGCGCCGGTGGCGTTGGTGCGTAGCACGTCGCCGGCAATCAGGTCTTGGGCGAGGTCGACGAACCGCCAATTAGATACATCGACGAAGCGCACCTCCTCGCCGGACTTGCGGGCAATAACCGATCCTGCCGCGGGCTGATGCCGCGGCACCGGCTCGGCAAACGCGAGCGATGGCGCAAAGAGCGCCATTGCGGTCAGCAATGCCCCCGTTCTTCTTCGCCGCATTCCTGCAACTGCCCCTCGTTACACGGAATCCAGTGGATTTTCGGGCTGGAAAAGTCAAGCGCCCAGTTTTGGGCATATATTGTTACCGGCCCGGTGTAATAAAGAGGAGACAAGGAGCAAGGGGACACACATGGATCTCGGGGGAAATCTGTACAAGCTCGAAGCCTCAAGTGAAGGAGAGGGCCGGGAGATCGCGCCGGCCGCCTATTACGATCACATCCAGAAGATCAATGATGTCTTCTCCGATCAGATCAAGATGTCCGATCAGAAGGCGGCCTATATCTTTACCTTCATGTTTGCCTTCTTGGTCTCGTCCGAAGAAGGGCGGAGCGTGTTTACTTGGCAGCGATATACGGAAGGGGAGATGCTGCCGATGATACTCTCGGCTGCCATGGCGCTGGCCTCGATATTCTCGTTGCTTGCCGCCATTCTCGTTGTCCTGCCGAGAAAGGGCGCCACGTCCACGACGCTCTTCTGGGGTGCGTGGCGCGCCCACCGCGACGAGTTCATCGATGCGGCAGGCCGTGGTGATTCGACCTATCTGTTTCGGCAGTATGTGGACAACGCCGACGTGCTTTCGGCGATTGCCTGCAGCAAATATCGCTTCGTCATCGCCGCTTTCCGCGGCCTGCTGATCACGGTACTCGCCTATGTCTGCCTGCTGGCAATCCCCTGAACCTGGCTGAGCCGTCACTGACTTCCGCCACGGAGAAAGCGGCAGGCGCTACCTCGCCGCGCCTACACCGAGTCGCGCACCCGCTCCCAGGCCTTCGTTAGGTGCCGCCCCAGCACCTCCGATAGCTTGCCCTTGTCGCGGGCCTCGAGCGTCGCGATCATCTCCTCGTGCTCGGCGACGGCGGCAGCCCATTTTTCCGGGCCTTCGTGGCCGATGAAGCGGATGCGCTTCAGCCGCGTCTGCAGCATGGCGTGCATGTCGGCGAGCGCCGCGTTGCCGGAAAGCTGAGCGATCGCCGTGTGGATCTGCTGGTTGAGCTTGTAATATTGCAGCCGGTCGCCTGCCTTGTAGCGGGCGACCATTTCGTCGTGCAGCGCCCTGATTTCCGCAATCTCCGCGTCGCTTGCGGCTTCGCAGGCAAGTCGGCCGGCAAGCTCCTCGAGCGACTGCAAGACGGTCAGCATGTCCTTGACGTCCTTGGCGCTGAAGCGCTTGACGACGGCGCCGCGGCTCGGCACGAGCTCGACCAGGCCCTCGCTCGCCAGATATTTGATCGCTTCGCGCAGCGGCGTGCGCGACACGCCGAGTTGTTCGCCGAGCTGACCTTCGTGCAGCCGGGTGCCGGGCGGCAGATCCCCCTCGATGA
The DNA here is from genome assembly GCF_002944405.1 of Sinorhizobium fredii. Lineage (NCBI taxonomy): Bacteria > Pseudomonadati > Pseudomonadota > Alphaproteobacteria > Hyphomicrobiales > Rhizobiaceae > Ensifer > Ensifer fredii. Next base: position 534,578 of record NZ_CP024310.1, read on the forward strand.
TCATGTCGCGAAGATGGCTGACCAGCGTGTCGTGCAGCGCAGTGCGCCGGATCGGCCCCGGGCCGCCTTCGGGCCGCCGCTCCAATGATGTGATTTCGTTCATTTTCCCGTTCTGCGCTGCGACCGGTGACCGGTCGTAAGTTCTCTTGGTCGCCCCGATTGAATCAGCTGCGCCTCATTCAAGCATGGAGACAGGCCCCGCCATCGTCAACAAAAAATGCTGCATACAGAATACAAAAGACTTGATGCAGAATATTGGATGACGTATGACGGGGGCCAAGGCATGAAAACGGAGGAGCATCGAATGACGAGCAACGGAGCGGCCGAAGCGGTGGATAGCCGGCCTGTCATCGCCCTTGCCATGGGCGACCCGGCAGGGATCAGTCCGGAACTCACGGCGCGGCTGCTGGCGCTCGGGGATGTCCGAGAAGCGGCGCATGTCATTGCCATCGGTGATCGCCGCATTCTTGACGAAGGCGTCAAGGTGGCCGGCGTAACGCTCGATCTCGAAGCGGCCTCGCTCGAGACGCTCGACCGGGCCGGCACCGCGCGTCACGTCTTCGTCGATCTCAGGCATCTCGATCCGGCCGATGTGGTGCGCGGCCAGGCGACGCTTGCCGGCGGCACCTTCGCCACCCGGAATTTTCGCGCGGCGCTGGAGCTGGCGCATGCCGGCAAGGCCGACGCGGTCTGCTTCACGCCCTTCAACAAGAAGGCAATGCGCTTTGCCTATCCGGGCTATGACGACGAGATACGCTTCGTCGCCGACGTGCTTTCCTTCACCGGCAAGGTCCGCGAGTTCAATGTGCTTGAAAAAGTATGGAACGCCCGCGTCACCTCGCACATTCCACTCAAGGACGTGGCGCGAAGCCTTTCGGTGGAAGGAATTGTTGCCGAACTCGAGCTCACCCGGGCCTGCCTCACGAACGCCGGCCATGACGAGGCGCGGATCGCGGTCGCGGGGCTGAACCCGCATGCCGGCGACGGCGGCAGCTTCGGCATGGAGGAGATCGACATCATCGAGCCGGCCGTCGCGAAGGCGAAGGCGCTCGGCTTCAACGTCGAGGGGCCGTTTCCGGCCGACACGGTGTTCGTGCGGGCGCTGAAGGAAGGCTTCCACGCGGTGCTGACCATGTATCACGACCAGGGCCAGATCGCCATGAAGCTGATGGGCTTCGACAAGGGCGTGACGATGATGGGCGGCCTGCCTTTCCCGCTCTGCACGCCGGCGCATGGCACGGCCTACGACATTGCCGGCAAGGGCATCGCCGATGTCGGCGCCAGCCGCGAAGCGATCCTGCTTGCGGCGCGCATGGCGAAGAAAAACCGGGGGCTCTCCGCCGCCGCCTGAATTCGCACGCTTTCAAGACATACCGGCGCCAGGGGAGGTCTTGCGCCGGATCCAACTCAACGGGAGGACAAGACATGAAGAAATCCGTTTCTATCGCATGCATGATCGCCGCCGCGCTCGGCGTGGCCGCGCCGGCCGCGGCCTTCGAGCCGAACCGCCCGGTGGAATTCGTCGTCACCGCCGGTCCCGGCGGCGGCACAGACATTTTCGCGCGCACGATTCAGGCGATCATCGCCAAATACGAACTGATGAAGTCGCCGGTGGTCGTCACCAACAAGGGCAGCGCCGGCGGAGCGGAGGGCTTCGTCTACACGGCCGGCTACAAGGGCGACGCCCACAAGCTCGCCTTCGGCACCAACAACGCCTATCTGCTGCCCGTTCGCGCCAAGGTGCCCTACAAGGCCGAGGACCTGACGCCGGTCGCAGCTCTTGCATCCGATGAATTCGTCCTCTGGGTCAACGGCAAGGCGGATTATGCCACTGCCGCAGATTTCGTCGCGAAGGCGAAGGAGGGCGGCTTAAAGATCGGTGGCAGCCAGTCGAAGGACGTCGACCAGATCCTGACCTCGATGATCAACGACGCGACCGGCGCCAAGATCAACTACATCCCGTTCAAGAGCGGCGGCGAGGCGGCGGTGCAGCTTGCCGGCGAGCATATCGACGCCAATGTCAACAATCCGAGCGAGAATCTCGGCCAGTGGCAGGCCGGCATGGTGAAGCCGCTCTGCGTCTTCAAGAGCGTGAAGCTTTCGAGCGACACGAAGGTCGCCGGCGACAAGGGCTGGGGCGATATCCCGACCTGCAAGGAGGCCGGCATTCCGATCGACAACTATTCCATGCCGCGCACCGTCTGGCTGCCGGGCGGCGTCGAGCCGGATGTCGTGCAGTTCTATGCGGATGTGATGCGCAAGGTTTCCGAGACGCCGGAATGGGCGAAGTATCTCGCCGATACGTCGCAGTCGCCCGTCTATCTGAGCGGTGACGAACTCAAGTCCGCGGTCGAGGTGGACGGCGCCGCCGTCAGCGAAGTGCTGAAGCGCGAAGGCTGGCTTGCCAACTAAGACTCAGGCGGGCGCCGGGAGCGGACATGCTCTCCGGCGCTTTCGGCGCCTGCCACCGCTTTCGAAAGGTTACGGTCATGAGTGAGAACAGTGCGAATGGGGTCTCCCGCTTCGCGGTCGAGCTTGGCGTCGCGGCGCTGACCGCCGCCTTTGGCGCCGCCGTCTGCTACGGTTCGCTCGATATCGGCGCCGGCTGGACCGAGATGGGGCCGGATGCGGGCTATTTCCCCTTCTATATCGGCCTTCTCATCGTCTTCGGCAGCCTCGTCAATATCGCCCACGCGTTCCTCAAGCACCGCGGCACCGGAGAGATCTTCCTCGATGCCGGGCGCGCCAAGGTTGTTGCTTCCTTCCTGCTGCCGCTCGTTGCCTTCGGCGCCGTTTCCGCCTGGCTCGGGCTCTATGTCGGGACGGCTCTCTATATCGCCGCGACGATGCTCTTCCAAGGGCGCTACAGATGGTGGATCGCCCTGCCGGCAGGGCTCGGCGTCTCGCTCGTCTTCTTCGTCGTCTTCGAAATCGGCTTCCAGGTTCCGCTGCTGAAGGGACCGGTCGAGGCCTGGTTCGGGATCTATTGACCCGGGCGAATGCATTGCCTGCGGGAGGAATGACATGGAAAATATCGGTCTTCTGATCGACGGCTTCGGCCACATCCTGAGCTGGAACCACATTCTGTTGATGATGGTGGGCGTGACGCTCGGCATTCTTGTCGGCGTGCTGCCGGGGCTCGGGGCACCGAACGGCGTGTCGCTGCTCTTGCCGCTCACCTTCTCAATGGAACCGATCTCGGCGATCATCCTGCTCTCCTGCATGTATTGGGGCGCGCTCTTCGGCGGCTCGACGACGTCGATCCTCTTCAACATCCCGGGCGAACCCTCCTCCGTCGCCACCACCTTCGACGGCTATCCGATGGCCAAGGCCGGACAGGCAAGCCGGGCGCTGACGCTCGCCTTCGTCTCGGCCGGCCTCGGGGCGCTGGCCGGCGTCGTGATGATCACGCTGCTTTCCGGCTGGGTCGCGAATTTCGCCCTCCGGTTTTCGTCGCCCGAATATTTCGCAGTTTATTTCCTCGCCTTTGCGAGCTTCATCTCGATGGGCGCGCAGTCGCCCTTCAAGACCCTCGTTTCGATGATGCTCGGCTTCGCGCTCGCCTCGATCGGCATGGACACGATCTCCGGCAATCTGCGGCTGACCTTCGACATTCCCGAACTCATAAAAGGCGTGAGCTTCTTGATCGCCGTCATGGGCCTCTTCGGCATCGGCGAACTGCTGCTGACGACCGAGGAAGGCCTGCGCTTCGAAGGCATCAAGGCGCGCGTCAAGCTCGCCGAGATCGGCCGCACGCTGATCGAGATCCCGCGCTACTGGCTGACCGTCGCCCGCTCGACGATCATTGGCATCTGGATGGGCATCACGCCGGCCGGCCCGACCGCCGCGTCCTTCATGAGCTATGGCATCGCCCGCCGCTCGGCACGCGACAAGTCCCTGTTCGGCAAGGGCGATCCGCGCGGCGTCGTGGCGCCGGAAACCGCCGACCATTCGGCCGGCACCTCGGCGCTGCTGCCGATGCTGGCGCTTGGCGTGCCCGGTTCGGCGACCGCCGCGGTGATGATGGGCGGCCTGATGATATGGGGCCTGACGCCCGGTCCGATGCTCTTCACCGACCGGCCGGATTTCGTCTGGGGCCTGATCGCCTCGATGTATCTCGGCAATGTCGTCGCCGTGTTCCTGGTGATCGCGACCGTGCCGCTCTACGCTTCGATCCTGCGCGTGCCCTTCTCGATCATCGGTCCGATCATCGTCGCGGTGATCTTCTCGGGGGCCTATCAGGTCGCAAATTCCGTCTCCGACATTTTCCTGGTTATTGGTTTCGGCCTGCTCGGCTACGTTTTCAAGAAGCTCGATTATCCGCTGGCGCCGCTGGTTCTCGCCATGGTGCTTGGCGACAAGGCCGAGGATGCATTCCGCCAATCGATGCTGATGTCCGGCGGCAGCCTCAACATTTTCTGGTCGAACGGGCTCGTTTCCGCGCTGATGGCGCTCGGCCTGGTGCTGCTTCTTTCCCCGCTTGCCTTCTGGCTGATAGGCAGCCTGCGCAAGCGCCGGCACGACGTCGCTCCGCATGGCGACGGCAACGCGGCAGCCTGAATGGGCCGCCGCAGAAACACCTGATCAAATCTCTCCAATCTCGAGGAGTTCGCCATGGCGCCACGCAAATGGAACCGTGACAACTGGCCGATCGCGGCCGCGATGATCCAGTACCCAAACATTTTGCCGGACGGCCGATCCGTGCAGGAGCAGTCGGTGGAGGAATGGGCCGCAACGCTTCACGATGTGGTCGACGCCGGCTTTACCGAGCTCGACCCGACCGACAGCTGGATCCGGCTCGCGGATCTGTCGCGTGATCGGCTGGAAGAATTCGTCGGTTTGACTCAATCCCTCGGCCTCGCGATCCCGGCGATCTCGACCTCGCGGCGCAGCCTGATCGATCCCGAGCATGGCGAGGAATATCTCGCCTATGGACACCGGGTCATCGAGACTGCGGCGGCAGTCGGCGCGGGCTCTGTTTCCTTCGGCTTCTTCGGTCCGCTGACGGAGGCGCAGAGACAAGTGCTGTGGTTCTGGACCGTCGATGGACTGAACAACCCGGACGACGCGGCGACGTGGAAGACGGCGGTTTCGCGGGTCCGCGAGCTCGGCCGGCATGCGGAAGAGCTCGGCGTCGAGGTGTCCTTGGAAATGTACGAGGACACCTATCTCGGCACGGCCGACAGTTCGGTGCGCTTCGTCGAGGAGGTCGGGCTCCAAAATGTCGGCATCAACGCCGATCTCGGCAACCTCATCCGCCTGCATCGGCCGGTCGAGCATTGGCAGGAGATGATGGCAAAGGTTGCGCCCTTTGCTAAATATTGGCACGTCAAGAACTACAACCGCACGGAGGATGCGGCTTCGGGGCTCATCGTCACCCATCCGGCCCCGCTCGAATTCGGCGTCATCAATTACCGCTCGGCGATCCGCATGGCCCTGGCGCACGGCTTCGAAAGCCCCTTCCTCTGCGAGCATTATGGCGGCGACGGGCTTTCCGTCAGCGCCGCCAACCGCGATTATCTGAGGCGCATCCTGCCTCGCGAACAGGGACATTAAAGCGATGACGACGATCTTTGACGCTCCGGAAGATTTTGCCACGACTGCGCTTGCCGGTTTCGCAGCGATCTATGCCCGTAATGTCCGCCTGGTGAAGGGCGGCGTGGTGCGCTCCACCAAAGTGCCTAAGGGCAAGGTGGCCGTGGTGATCGGCGGCGGCTCCGGCCACTATCCGGCCTTTGCCGGCTATGTCGGTCCGGGCCTCGCGGATGCGGCGGTTGCCGGCGACGTTTTCGCCTCCCCGTCGACGGCCGCCGTCGCCCGGGTCTGCCGCCATGCGAACCAGGGCGGCGGGGTGCTGCTCGGCTTCGGCAACTATGCCGGCGACGTGTTGAACTTCGGGGTTGCGGCCGAGCGCCTGCACGCTGAAGGCATCGACGTGCGCTTCGTGCCGGTGACCGACGACGTGGCGAGCGCTTCGGTGGAAACGCCGGCCAAGCGCCGCGGCATTGCTGGCGACCTCGTCGTCTTCAAGATCGCCGGCGCCGCCGCCGAGGCGGGAAAATCGCTCGACGAGGTGGAACGGCTGGCGCGCCTTGCCAATGAACGGACCGTGTCGTTCGGCGTCGCCTTCGGCGGCTGCACCCTGCCGGGCGCCGCCGGACCGCTCTTCACCGTCCCTAAGGGACAGATGGCGCTTGGCCTCGGCATTCACGGCGAGCCCGGCATCAGCGAGGAGACGATCTCCTCCGCCAGCGACCTCGCGAAATTGCTGATCGGGAAGCTGCTGGCCGAGCGGCCGGCCGGCACCCGCAAGGTCGCCGCGGTGCTGAACGGCCTCGGTTCGACCAAGTACGAGGAGCTCTTCGTGTTGTGGACGGCGATTGCCAAGGAACTGGCGGGGGCGGGGCTGGAAATCGTCGACCCGGAATGCGGCGAATTCGTCACCAGCCTCGACATGCAGGGCTGCTCGCTGACGCTTCTCTGGCTCGACGAGGAGCTGGAAGTGCTGTGGCGCGCGCCCGCAGATGCGCCAGTGCTGCGCAAGGGCACGATCATCGCTGCCGAACCTGCGACGGACGACATCGTCGATGCGGAAGGGCCGCAGTCGTTCGGCGCCGCCTCGGAAGCTTCGAAGGAGAGCGGCAGGTGTATCGCCCGGCTGATCGGCAGTGTCGCTGAAGCGCTGAAGGCGGCGGAAGACGAACTCGGCCGGATCGACGCCATTGCCGGCGACGGCGACCATGGCCAGGGCATGCGGCGCGGCTCGGCCGCCGCGCTAGATGCTGCCAATGCAGCGGTTGCGGCGGGCGCCGGCGCGGCGAGCGTGCTGGCTGCCGCGGGCGACGCCTGGGCGGACCGCGCCGGCGGCACGTCCGGCGCGATCTGGGGGCTGGCGCTCAGGTCCTGGAGCAATGCCTTCTGCGATGACGAGAAGATCGGCGAAGCGGCGGTCGTCAAGGGTGCGCGTCTCGCTCTCGACGGCGTCACCCGGCTCGGTCGCGCCCGCGTCGGCGACAAGACGCTTGTCGACGCGCTTGTGCCTTTCGTCGACAGGCTAGAAAGGGAAGCTGCAGCCGGCAAGCCTCTCGTCGAGGCCTGGAAGGCGGCGGCAAAGGCCGCGCAGGACGCGGCCGAGGGAACATCCAGCCTGACGCCAAAGCTCGGGCGGGCGCGGCCGCTGGCGGAGAAGAGCATAGGTCATCCGGATGCCGGCGCGACCTCGCTGGCGCTGGTGGCGAGGGTTACGGGTGAGTTCTTGGGAGGCGTTGGCGACGTATGATTTCGATCGCCTCGCGCACCGGACGGCGGATTTGCCCCTCACCCTAACCCTCTCCTCGCAGGCGGGGCGAGGGGACTTAGCAGAGCGGTACCGCGAGTCCCCTTTGCCCCGATTGCGGGGAGAAGGTGGCGGCAGGCCGGATGAGGGGGGTCTGCATCATCCGTACCGCACCAGAAACTCATCCGCCGTCAGTTCGCGAAAATCATCCAACGCCCGGCGCAGCTTGGCGTGGTCCCAATCCCACCAGGCGAGGCGGTCCATGGCCTCGCCGATCTCGGCGGTGAAGCGCTGGCGGATCAGCTTGGCGGGGACGCCGCCGACGATCGTGTAGGGCGCAACGTCTTTCGAGACGACGGCGCCGGCGCCGATGACGGCGCCGTTGCCGACCTTGACGCCTGGCAGGATCGTGGCGCCATGGCCGATCCAGACGTCGTGGCCGATCGTCACCCGGTTCTGCCGGCGCCAGGCGAAGAGGTCGTGATCCGGCTCGGCGTCGTCCCAGTACATCGGCGCGCGATAGGTGAAATGATGCAGCGTCGCCCGCCAGGTCGGGTGGTTGGTGGCATTGATGCGCACGGCGGCGGCGATGTTGACGAACTTGCCGACCGTCGCGCACCAGATAGAGCCGTCCTGCATGACGTAGGAATAGTCGCCGAACTCGACCTCGTCGAGACGCGAACGCTCCTGGATCTCCGTGTAGCACCCAAGCTTCGAATTTGTGACGCTGGCGGTCCGATGGATGAAGGGTTCGAGACCAAGCTTATGGCTCATGCGGCGTGCTTCCTCGGCGAGAATTCGGAGACGTCGATGATGCGGTCGGCGACCGCGTCGCGGACTTCGGCGTCGTGGAAGATGCCGACCAGCGCCGTGCCTTGCGCCTTCTTCTCGGCGATCATCTCGACCACAACGGCGCGGTTCTTCGCATCGAGCGAGGCCGTTGGCTCGTCGAGCAGCAGGATTTTGTGATCGGTGATGAAGCCGCGGGCGATGTTGACGCGCTGCTGCTCGCCGCCGGAGAAAGTGGCGGGTGGTAGAGCCCACAGCTCCTGAGGCAGGTTGAGCTTCGAAAGCAGTTCTGCAGCGCGCTCCCTCGCCTCGGCGGCCGCACCCCCGCGCGCCTGCAAAGGTTCGGCGACGATGTCGAGGGCGGAGACGCGCGGCACGACGCGCAGGAACTGGCTGACATAGCCGAGCGTGGTGCGGCGCACTTCGAGCACGGTGCGCGGTTCGGCATCCGCGAGGTTCACGAGCCGGCCGTCATGCTCCATCAGGATCTGGCCACCGTCGACGCCGTAATTGCCGTAGAGCATCTTGAGGATCGAGCTCTTGCCGACGCCGGAAGGGCCGCCGAGCACGACGCATTCGCCGGTCTTCACCGAGAAGGAGACGTTGGCGACGACCGGCAGGCGTACGCCGTCGCGCAGGTGCATGGTGAAGCTCTTGGCGACTTCTGAAACGACTAGGGGAGTAGCCATGGATCACACCTGCAGGATCGAAGAGACGAGAAGCTGCGTATAGGGCTCGCGCGGGTCGTCGAGCACGCGGTCGGTCAGCCCCTGTTCGATGACCGTGCCGTCCTTCATCACCATCATCCGGTGCGAGAGGAGGCGGGCCACCGCGAGGTCGTGGGTGACGATGATCGCGGCCAGCCCGAGGTCGTGGACGAGGCCGCGCACCAGATCGAGGAGGCGCGCCTGAACCGAGACGTCGAGGCCGCCGGTTGGCTCGTCCATGAAGACGAGGCGGGGCGAGGTGACTAGATTGCGGGCGATCTGCAGGCGCTGGCGCATGCCGCCGGAAAAGGCGCGCGGCTGGTCGTCGATCCGGTCCTCGCCGATCTCGACGCGCCGTAGCCAGTCGCTGGCGCTGGCGCGGATATTGCCGTAGTGCCGGTCGCCGACCGCCATCAGCCGCTCGCCGACATTGGCGCCGGCCGAAACCGTCATCCTCAGCCCATCGGCAGGGTTCTGGTGCACGAAACCCCAATCGGTGCGCATCAGGAAGCGCCGCTCGGCCTCGCCCATATGGGCCAGATCGCGGTACTGGCCGTAGCGCATGTGGTATTCGATGATGCCGGAGCTCGGCATTAGCCGAGTCGAGAGGCAGGAAAGCAGCGTCGTCTTGCCAGAACCGGACTCGCCGACGACGGCGAGCACCTCGCCGGGATAGAGCTCGAAGGAGACATTGCGGCAGCCGATACGGCTTCCGTAGAACTTCGAGACGTCCTTGACCTTGAGAAGCGGCAGGGCGCTCATTCTGCGGGCTCCTTGCGTTCGTTCTGGGGGCGACCGAGCATGGCGCCGGCATGCCCATTCGCTTGCCGCTCCTCGCAATGGTCGGTGTCGGAGCAGACGAACATGCGCCCACCCTTGTCGTCGAGCACCACCTCGTCAAGATAGACGTTCTCCGCACCGCAGAGCGCGCAGGGCTTGTCGAATTTCTGGATCTCGAAAGGGTGGTCCTCGAAATCGAGGCTGACGACCTCGGTGAAGGGCGGCACCGCATAGATGCGTTTCTCGCGGCCGGCGCCGAAGAGCTGCAGCGCCTCCGACATGTGCATCTTCGGATTGTCGAATTTCGGCGTCGGCGAGGGGTCCATGACGTAGCGGCCCTCGACCTTGACCGGATAGGCATAGGTCGTGGCGATGTGGCCGTTGCGGGCGATGTCCTCGTAGAGCTTCACATGCATGAGGCCGTATTCTTCGAGCGCATGCATCTTGCGCGTCTCGGTCTCGCGTGGCTCCAGGAAGCGCAACGGTTCCGGGATCGGCACCTGGTAGACGAGCGTCTGGCCTTCTCGAAGCGGCTCCTCGGGAATGCGGTGGCGCGTTTGGATGATCGTCGCATCCGTCGTCTTGGTGGTGACGGCGATGTTAGCGACCTTCTGGAAGAAGGCGCGGATCGAGACGGCATTGGTGGTGTCGTCGGCGCCCTGGTCGATGACCTTCAAAACGTCATCGGGGCCAAGGATTGAGGCGGTGACCTGCACGCCGCCGGTGCCCCAGCCATAGGGCATCGGCATTTCGCGGGAGGCGAAGGGCACCTGGTAGCCGGGAATGGCGATCGCCTTGAGAATCGCCCGCCGGATCATCCGCTTCGTCTGTTCGTCGAGATAGGCGAAATTGTAGGTGGCAAGGTCGTTCATTCGGCGGCCTCCTTCATGCCGTCCGCTTGGCCGGCGTGGGCGGCCTTGTAGTCGCGGCGCATGCGCCGCACCAGGTCGAGCTCGGCCTGGAAATCGACGTAGTGCGGCAGCTTCAGATGCTCGACGAAGCCGGTCGCCTGGACGTTGTCGGCATGCGAGATGACGAATTCCTGGTCCTGGGCCGGGGCGACGATGTCCTCACTGAACTCGTCGGTCCGGAGCGCCCGGTCGACGAGCGACATCGACATGGCCTTCCGTTCGCTCTGGCCGAAAACGAGACCGTAGCCACGGGTGAATTGCGGCGGCTGTTTGGCCGAGCCCTTGAACTGGTTGACCATCTGGCATTCGGTTACGCGGATGGTGCCGAGCGAGACGGCGAAGCCGAGCTCCGGCAGATCAAGCTCGACCTCCACCTCGCCGATCCGGACCTCGCCGACGAAGGGATGGGTGCGGCCGTAGCCGCGCTGGGTGGAATAGGCGAGCGCCAAGAGAAAGCCTTCGTCGCCGCGGGCAAGGGCCTGCAGGCGCAGGTCGCGGGCCATCGGGAATTCCATCGGCTCTCGCGTCAGGTCGCCCGCCACATGACCATCGGGCATCTGGCCGTCGACTTCGATCAGGCCCTCGCCGTCGAGAATGTCCGAGACGCGCATGACCTGTTCGCCCGATGACTTCATCGCCGGCGCCGCGACCGGTTCGTCGCCGATGAGCGACGGGTCGAGCAGGCGGTGGGTGTAGTCGAAAGTGGGGCCGAGAAGCTGACCGCCGGGCAGGTCCTTGTAGGTGGCGGACACGCGCCGTTCGACCAGCATTCCGGCAGTGTCGATCGGCTCGGAATAGCCGAAGCGGGGGAGCGTGGTGCGATAGGCGCGCAGGATGAAGATCGCCTCTATCATGTCGCCGCGCGCTTGGCGCACGGCAAGTGCGGCGAGCGAGCGGTCGTAAAGCGAGGCCTCGGCCATGACGCGATCGACGGCCAGACCGAGCTGCTCGACCACCTGCTCGATGGTGATCGAGGGCAGCGAGCGGTCGCCGCGCCGGCGGTCGGCAAGCAGGCGATGCGCATTGGCGATGGCGGCTTCCCCGCCCTTCACGGCAACATACATGGATCAGAACTCCTTCGCCGAGAGCTTCGTCGTGCGCGGCAGGCAGAGCACCGCGTCGCCCGACGTCAGCACCAGATCGATGCCGCGCGGGAAGACCGCCCAGTTGGCCGCCCAGAAGTCGAGAAAGACGTCCGGCAGGCCCTTCGGTGCGACGCCGATCTCAGTTTTGATGCCCGGCCCGCGAGCGACGAGCGCCTCACCGCCGGTCAGTGCCTCGATCTCGACCACCAGCGTCGTCGAGCGGTCGGGATATTCCTGGGTGCCGAGGGCGAACTGATCGAAGCCCGGCACCGCGGCCCCCTTCTCGACGAAGGCGAAACGCGCCTCGTCCTTGGCTTCGGTCAGGGCGGCGCCGGTATGGAAGGCGATCCATTGCGGCACCGAAGATTTGGCGAGCGCCGGTGAGAGCCAGACGGGGGTGTCGTGATCGCAGAGCGTCAGTGCCACGGCGCCGCTGGCGTTACCAAGAGGCGAGCGTGGTGCCGATTGAGCCGAGAGCCGGCCGATGGTGCCCGGGCGGGCAAAACTGTCCATCAGGGTGCGGAACACGGATTGCGCCGCGAAGACGGGATCGGCGAACGCGCCGGCATAGATCTGCGACTGCGTGCCCATCAATCCTCTCCCCGGACCATGGTGAAGAAATCGACGCGGGTCGCCGCCGTCTCCTCGGCTTTCCGCTGGTCTTGCCTATCGAGGCGGGCGGCGATCAGCCGGTGCAGCGCTTCGACCGCCCGACGGTGCGCATCGTGCTGGAAAAGGGCGTCGAAGATCGCCGCGTAGCGGGCGCGCTCCTTGTCGGTGCCGAGCATCTGCCCGTGGCCGACCTCGCCGGTCGAGAGCCGGACGGTGGCACGTGACACTGTCGCCTCGCCCAGGTTGAAAGGATCGCCGCCGCCGCCGATGCGGCCGCGCACCATGACGAGTCCGGTCTCCGGACCGCGGACCGGCGCCACGTCCGGCTTGTCGGCTATGGCTTCCCAGGCGGCCGTCAGTTCCGCAAGGGTGGCGCGGGCCAGAAGCCGCATGCCTTCCTTGCGATCCCACGCCTCTGGGGCTTCAAATCTCTGCTTCGCGTCCATTTGCTTCATCCCAAATGTCTATTGATCTAGACAACTATACATCCTATACCATTCTCTAACGGTCGGAAATGACAGGCTTGTGACGGTGGCAAAAACGGCAGTGAAAAAAACGGTCGAGCGGCAGACCGGTGTGGCGCTCTGGCGGCAGATTGCCGACCGCATACGGCTGGCGATCAGCAATGGCGACTACGACACGACCGGAATGGTGCCGCCCGAGACGGCGCTGGCGCACGACTTCGGCGTCAACCGCCATACGGTCCGCAGCGCGCTGGCGGCCCTTGCCGACGAAGGACTGGTGCGCGCCGTGCAGGGGCGCGGCACGCTGATCGAGCGCAAGGAGCGGGTCACCTATCCGATCTCGCGGCGTACCCGCTTCTCGCAGGGGCTCGGCCGACAGGTGAGGGAAATCGGCACCCGGCTGCTGGCGCACGGCCAAGTGCCGGCGAGCGGCGAGATTGCCACGGCACTAGGTCTTGCTCCGAGTGCGCTGCTCGTCGAGCTCCACACCGTCAGCAGTGGCGACGGCCGGCCGCTCTCCACGTCGCTCAGCTATTTTCCCGCCGACCGCTTTCCGCGGATGGCGGAGGAATATGCCCGTCTCGGCTCCGTGACCAAGGCCTTCGCCGCCCAGGGCGTCTACGATTATGTCCGCGCTTCCACCGAGATCGTCGCGCGACATGCGGAAGCGGAGGAGCTGACGCTGCTCCAGCTTTCACCCGGGGCGATCGTGCTAGAGGCCCAATCGGTCAATGCCGACCTCGAAGGCCGGCCGGTCGAATACTCGCGGACGCGTTTTGCAGCCGACCGGATGAAGCTCAGGGTCGAGACTTAGCGCCGTCCAACGACAGCTTGATGCGCATCGTTTGACCGGCAGCCAGTTTTTCTCGCTGCCGAACCTCCGCCTTCACCGGCAGCAGGAACGAACCCGAGGCCTTGTCGGGGAAGATCGACGTGGTCCAATCCGTCTTGCCCGTGCGTGCGATCACAGCCTCGCTACCCCAGCCGCGTTTTCCCCGTTCGGCCAGGAACTTGATCTGCCGTGCAATCTCCGCTGGCAGGGTGACGAAGTGCCAGCCGCCCTTGCCGGGATAGAGCCAGAGCTCGCCGTCGAATTCGAATTCGCCCATCTGTCTCAGTTACTCTCGCTTGCCGCCATTCCGTTAAATAAGGCCAAAACGCCGCATTTCCGACGCGTTTTTGCCGCATCACCTAAGCTTGCATCAGGATCCACGCATTGTCTTCTCTGGGGGAGAAACGAAATGGCGACGTGGCGACCCGATCCTTCCTTCTATCCATCCCCACGCATGGCCGCCAAGGCGCCGAAAGAGACGCTTGCCTATGTGGCGGCCTTCGACCCGGACCGGCAGCGGCCGGACGCAATCGCCGTCGTCGACCTCGACCCGGCATCCGCAAGCTATTCTCAGATCGTCGGGCAGGTCGACATGCCGAATGTCGGCGACGAGCTTCACCATTTCGGCTGGAACGCCTGCTCATCCTGCTTGTGCCCCAATGCGCCGCATCCGCATGTCGAGCGCCGCTACCTCGTCGTGCCCGGCTTGAGATCATCGCGGCTGCATATCATCGACACGAAGCCCGATCCACGCAAGCCTGAGATCGTCCGCGTCATCGAGCCCGAGGAAGTCGCCGAACGGGCCAACTATTCGCGGCTGCACACGATCCATTGCGGACCGGAGGGCATCTACGTCAACGCGCTCGCCGACCGTGACGGCAAGGCGCCAGGCGGCATCTTCCTGCTCGACCACGACAGTTTCGACGTGCTCGGCCAATGGGAAATGGACCGCGGCCCGCAGAAGCTCGCCTATGACTTCTGGTGGCATCTCGGCCACGACACGATGATCACCAGCGAATGGGGAACGCCCGATACGTTCGAAAACGGCCTCGTTCCGGAAGTGCTGCTCGGCTCCCAGTATGGCCGCCGGCTGCATTTCTGGGATCTGCATACGCGCAAGCACCTGCAGGAGATCGACTTCGGCGAGGAACATCAGCTCGTCTTCGAATTGCGCCCGGCCCATGATCCGACCAAGGCCCATGGTTTCGTCGGCTGCGTCATCAGCCTTAAGGACCTCTCCGCATCGATCTGGACCTGGTATCGCGAAGGCAACCAGTGGGCGGTGAAGAAGGTGATCGAGATACCCGCAGAGCCGGCCGATCCGGACCTCTTGCCGCCCTTGCTCAAGGGCTTCCAGGCCGTGCCGCCGCTCGTCACCGATATCGACCTCTCGATGGATGATCGCTTCCTCTACGTCTCCTGCTGGGGCACCGGAGACATGATCCAATACGACGTTTCTGATCCGCTTGCGCCGAAGGAGGCCGGACGGGTGCGGATCGGCGGAATCGTCGCGCGCGCGACGCATCCGAAGGCATCGAATGGCCGCTTGAACGGCGGGCCGCAGATGGTGGAGATCAGCCGCGACGGCAAGCGGGTCTACTTCACCAATTCGCTTTATGGCGCCATCGACCCGCAATTCTATCCGGAGGGTCTCGACGGCTGGATGGTGAAGCTCGATGTCGGCGACAATGGCGGGATTTCCTTCGACGGAAAATTCTTCGTCGACTGGCCGAAGGGCCACCGGCCGCATCAGGTTCGGCTCGAGGGTGGCGACTGTTCGTCGGATTCCTATTGCTATTCTTGAAGTGAGCAGAACGATGCTCGCCGGAGCGGATAATGGATTTCTGGCCCTGGCTCTCGCTTGCCGGTCTCGGCGCCTTTCACGGCGCCAATCCGGCGATGGGCTGGCTTTTCGCCGTGGCGCTCGGGCTGCATCGGCAAAGCGCCCGCACCGTCTGGCTCTCGCTTGTCCCGATCGCCCTCGGGCATGCCGTTTCCATTGGGACCGTGCTCGCCGCGATGGTCGCCTTCGGGGCGGTCATGGACCTGCGCGGCCTGCAGCTCGTTACCGCCGTCTTCATCCTGGGCCTTACCGGCTATCTTGCCATCTACGGACACCGTCATCGCGTCAGGGTCGGCATGCAAGCCGGCATGGCGGGGCTTGCGGCCTGGTCCTTCCTGATGGCCACGAGCCATGGCGCCGGACTGATGCTCGTGCCCGCGGTGCTTAGCCTCTGCCTTTCCGATCAGGCGGGGGTGGCCGGCACCACCGACTCGCTCTCGGTTTCCCTTGCTGCAATTGCCGTCCATACCGGCGCGATGCTCGCGGTGATCGCCGCGATTGCCCTGATGGTCTTTACCTGGCTTGGCCTTGCCGGATTGCGATCCGCATGGATCAATTTCGATCGGCTCTGGATCGCCGCACTCGGCGCAACCGGCATCATCCTCCTCGTCTGGTAAAGCGCATTCTGCCTACAACGACTTCACATAATCGATGTAGCCGCGGACATCGGCGGCCGGCTCGTTATAGGCGTCGCCAAGCGACGTCTCCATGGCCGCGACATAGGTCTTGGCCCAGTCCGGCAGGGAATAGTCGATCGCCGCTAGGAATTCGAGTGTCGCGGCAAGCCTGATATCCGCGATCGACGGGCTGTCGCCGCCGATGAACGGCTTGTCGCCTATGTAGAAAAGGCGGAAGACCTCGAGCGGTTCGGCAAGCGCCTCAGCGGCGGCCTGGCGGGCCCGCTCCTTGGTTTCCGCATCCGCCTCGCTGAAGCCGACTTCGCCCGGATATTGCGGGAAATTGAGAGCCGGGTAGGTGGCGCGGGCCAGATAAGGATAGAAGGTGCCGATCAGGTAGAACATGGCGCTATCGATCATTGCGCGCGCTTCCGGGTCCTTCGGATAGAACCGATCGAGTCCATGCTTGTTGCAGAGATACTGCATGATCGCGCAGCTTTCCCAGAGCGCGCCCCTGGGCAGGTCCGCCGTTTCGATCATCGGCGTCAGATGCGACGGGGCGCGAGCCAGATATTCGGCGGAGCGGGTTTGTCCGTAGACGTCATGCTCGGCAAAATCGAGATTTGCCGCCCTTAGAAACACGCGCACCGTCATGTTGTTGACGCTGGGCTTGATCACGTTGAGCTTTATCGTTGCCATCTGCCTTCCTCCCTCTGCTTCCCTAAATTGATCCATATGGGTCCTTCGGCGCGCGGTCAGCCGAGAGCGTCGGCCGTACACTTTCGATCAGTGCCTCGATCGCATCGGCGAGATGCACCTCGGCGATGGCGTAGTCGCCGCGCGCCAGCCGGATGTTGTGCGCCTCCATCAGCACGTCGGCATGGGTGTGGCCGGCCGGCGGCTCGAAGCGGTAGGAGGCGAGCTCGACCAGGAGGCCGAGCGGGTCTTCGAAATAGATCGAGTCCATGAAGCCGCGATCCTTGACGCCGCTGTGGCGGATGTTGCGCTCATCGAGGCGCTCGACCGCCTGCTGGAATGTCGCCCGCGAGACGGCGAAGGCGATGTGATGCACGCAGCCGATATCCGTCGACGTCCGTTTCGGATCGGGCTTGCGGGTCTCGTCGGTGAAGACGGTGATCAGCCGCCCGTCGCCGGGATCGAAATAGAGATGGCTTTCCGAGGCCCGGTCGAGATTCGGCTGCTCGAAGATGAAGGGCATGCCGAGAATGCCCTCCCAGAAGTCGATCGACGTCTGCCGGTCGGCTCCGACCAGCGTTATGTGATGGACCCCCTGCGATTGAAGCTTCCGCATTGCCGTCCTCCCTAATCTTCTTCCGCGGGTGAGCGCGGAAAGCCGCTTTCCTCATGCCGTTTGATGCACCAGTTTCGACTTGTATTCGCTGCGCTGGAGAGTGCCCCAGGGCACCATTTTTATTCTTGTTGAAACGACGAGCACCTCACGAATACGCTTCTGGATCCTCTCGGCCAGATTCGCGATGCCTTCGCTGTCCCTGGCGAGTTCCACCGAAACCGGCAAGGGCGGCTGCTGCCGGGCACCCGCGGCCACCGGTGTTATCAGGATGGCGCCGCTGACGGCCGGGGCAAATTCGTTCACGACGTCGCGGATAGCCGAGGGAAACACGTTGACGCCGCGGACGATCAAAAGGTCGTCTGTCCGGCCGATGCAGCGCAGCCGCGGCGCCGTCCGTCCGCAGCGGCAGGGAGACGTCCACATCTCCACATGGTCACGCGTGCGGAACCTCAGCATCGGTGCCGCCTGATGGCGAAGATGGGTGAGCACCAGCTCGCCTTTCGCGCCGTCGGCAAGGGCTATCGGCGCTGCCGAATCGGGATCGATCAGCTCGGCGTGGACGAAGCCGCGGGCACCGAGATGCATACCGCATTGTTCCTCGCATTCGCCCCACAGCGACACGCCGATGTCACCGATGCCCATGGCCTCGGTGACCTTTGCGCCCCAGGCCTCCTCAAGGCGCGCCCTAAATTTAGGTTCGCCGCCCCCCGGTTCGCCGGCGACGAGTAACCGGCGGACGCTGGAGCCTTTGAGATCGAAGCCGCGGTCGGCGGCCCATTCGCAAAGGTGGGCCGCGTAGGACGGCGTCATCACCGCCGCCGAGGGCCTTAAAAGGCGAATGGCGGCCATCAGGCGTTCGGTGTTGCCGGTGCCGACCGGGATGTGGCACATGCCTAGCCGGTCGAAGGCGCCGAGTGCGGCGCCAGCAGCGAAGGGTCCGGCGTTGTAGGTCGAAACGATCGCCTCGCCTTGCCTGATCCCCGAGGCGGAATAGCTGCGCGCCGACGCCGTCACCCAATTGTCAAGATCCTGCGCCGTCAGCGGAATATAGCTCGGCGTCCCGGTCGTCCCGCTGGTGGAATAGATGCGGACAATCTGGTCCATAGGTGCGGCGACATGCGCACCCATCGGCTCTGCGTCACTGCAACTCGCCCGGATATCGCTCTTCTCGGTCAGCGGCAGATCGGCGATCGCATCGAGCCCGCCGATCATTTCGGCTGTGTCGAAACCCGCCTCGCCGAGCTTGCGCTGATAAAAACGCGAACGCGCCAGCAGGTATGCGATCTGCTTTCGGTAGAGCGCGTCATCCAACCGGATCTGGTCGCGCCAGGGCAGCGTCTCGACATCGGGCTCGAACATGATCAGCCGTCGCCCTTGTCGTTCTGGTAGGTGACAGCCGCTTCCGCATGCGCTGCCAAGGTGAAACCGATCGGGCGTTGCTGCTCCTCGGCGAGATGGGCAAGCAGGCCGCCGGCGCGGGCCAGCAGCGGCACCGCCTTGATCATCGCAACCGGAAAATCGAGATCGAGAAGCACGGCGGCGATCGGCATGGAAACGTTCATCACCAGGGGCTTGCCCCAGGCCTCGGCCGCAGCGGCGCGGAAGTTTCGCGCCATGCGGACATGCGGTCCGCTGACGCCGCGCGCGTCCGCGAGTTCGAGGATCCGTTCGGCGCGGGGATCGGTCGGGCGATGCACCGGGTGGCCGAATCCCGGCAGCTTTCCGCCGGCCCTACGGACGTCCTGCAGCATTGCGACGGCGACCAGCTTCGCCTCCTCGCCGGCTGCGACCCGGGCCTGCGCCTCGGCCAGAAACTTGCCGCATCGCTCCGCTGTTCCGACCAGCACAGGGCCGCAGCCGAGAAGACCCGCCGCCAAGGCGCCCTGTAGGGAATCCGGGTCGGCGGCGAGCGTCATGCGCGCCGCCTGTACCGTCGGCATCATGCCGTGCTCGGCGATGCCAATGAGCAGCAGGTCGAGAAAGTAGCGCTGGTTATCCGTCGGCTCCCGCCCGGTCAGCAGCAGGTAGAAATACTCGGTAAAGCTCAGCCGTCCCATGAGATCGCGGCAGAGATCGCGGCCGCGCACCTCAACGCTGTCCGCACTTGCCTGGCAAATGCGGGTGATCGCCTCGTGAGGTTTGCCGATCTGCATGCGGTTCCCTCTGGCGGTGTCTGCGGACGCTGTTGTCCGCGGGGCGCGCTACAGCGATGATAGTAGTTCAAAAAAAGCCGAGGTAAAGCGGCGCACGTTGCGCGCTCGGCGCGTGCAAAGGACGGCTCGCCTCGCGAGCCATCCTCGGAATGGCATCCTTGCCGATGGTCTTCAGACGTTGCGCCGCTTGCCTTCGATCAGGTCGAGCACCGCGCGCGCCGCATCGAGCACATGCGTGCCTGGCCCGAAGACGGCGGAGACGCCGTTCTCAATCAGATACTGATAGTCCTGTCGCGGGATGACGCCGCCGCAGACGACGATGATGTCCTTTCCGCCGCGCTTCTTCAGCGCTTCGGCGAGTTGCGGCATCAGCGTCCTGTGGCCGGCGGCGAGCGAGGAAACGCCGACGACGGTGACCTCCTCGGCAAGCGCCAGTTCGGCCGCCTCGTCCGGCGTCTGGAACAAGGGGCCGGCGACGACATCGAAGCCGATGTCGCCGAAGGCCGAGGCGATCACCTTGGCGCCGCGGTCGTGGCCGTCCTGGCCGAGCTTGGCGACCATGATCTTCGGCTTATGACCAAGCCGTTTTGTGACCTCCCCGAGCCGTCCGGACAGCACGCCGAGCTCCGGGTCGCCCTCATAGGCCTTGCCGTAGATGTCGGTGACGACCTCGGGAATGGCTGCATGGTCGCCGAAGGCCTGCCGCATCGCGTCGGAGATTTCGCCGACGGTGGCGCGCGCCCGTGCCGCCTCGACCGCAGCGCCAAGCAGATTGCCCTTGCCGCTTCTTGCCACTTCGGCCAGCGTTTCCAGCATCTGCTTCACCTTCTGCGAGTCGCGGCGCCGCCTGGTTTCCTCGATCCGTTTGATCTGGGCCGTCCGGACGGCGGCGTTGTCGATCTGGAGAATGTCGATTGGTTCTTCGTTCTCGAGTCGATATTTGTTGACGCCGACGATGACCTCGTCGCCCCGGTCGACCGCCGCCTGGCGGCGGGTTGCCGCCTCTTCGATCAGCCGCTTCGGCAGGCCCGCATTGACCGCCTTGGTCATGCCGCCGAGCGCTTCCACTTCCTCGATCAGCGCCCAGGCCTTTTCGGCAAGCTCGTTCGTGAGACTCTCGACGTAGTAGGAGCCGGCGAGCGGGTCGACGACTTTCGTCACGCCCGTCTCGTGCTGCAGGATCAGTTGCGTGTTGCGGGCGATACGGGCGGAAAACTCGGTCGGCAGCGCAATCGCCTCGTCGAAGGAATTGGTATGCAGCGACTGCGTGCCGCCAAGCACGGCCGACATCGCCTCGAAGGCCGTGCGGATGATGTTGTTATAGGGATCCTGCTCGGCGAGCGAGACGCCGGAGGTCTGGCAATGGGTCCGGAGCATCAGCGAAGATGCCTTCGTCGGCTCGAACTCCTTCATGATCCGCGTCCAGAGAAGGCGCGCGGCGCGCAGCTTCGCGGCCTCCATGAAGAAGTTCATACCGATCGCGAAGAAGAAGGAGAGCCGGCCGGCGAAGTCGTCGACGTTCAGCCCCTTCGCGAGAGCCGCGCGCACATATTCGCGCCCGTCGGCCAGCGTGAAGGCAAGCTCCTGCACCAGCGTCGCGCCGGCCTCCTGCATATGATAGCCGGAGATCGAGATCGAGTTGAATTTCGGCATCTCCTTCGCCGTATATTCGATGATGTCGGCGACGATCCGCATCGAGGGTTCCGGCGGGTAGATGTAAGTGTTGCGAACCATGAACTCCTTGAGAATGTCGTTCTGGATGGTCCCGGAGAGGTTCTCACGCGACACGCCCTGTTCCTCGCCGGCAACGATGAAGGAGGCGAGGATCGGGATCACCGCGCCGTTCATGGTCATCGAGACTGAGATTTTCTCGAGCGGGATGCCGTCGAACAGGATCTTCATGTCCTCGACCGAGTCGATTGCCACCCCCGCCTTGCCGACGTCGCCGACGACGCGGGGGTGGTCGCTGTCATAGCCACGATGGGTGGCGAGGTCGAAGGCGACCGAGACGCCCTGCTGGCCGGCGGCAAGCGCCTTGCGATAGAAGGCGTTCGAGGCTTCCGCCGTGGAGAAGCCGGCATATTGCCGGATCGTCCAGGGGCGGCCGGCATACATGGTGGCACGCGGGCCGCGCAGGAAGGGCTCGAAGCCTGGGAGCGAGTCGAGCACGCCGATGTCCGCGAGGTCGTCGCGCGTGTAGAGCGGTTTGACCTCGATGCCCTCCGGCGTATGCCAAGTGAGGCTTTCGGGGGAGGCCTTCAGCTCCTTCTCGGCGAGGGCTTCCCAGTCTTTGAGGTTTTTGTCAGGCATCGACGCCACTCCGTGCATATGCGTATTTCGCCGCATTTGAGGACACCCCCCCCCTCTGCCCTGCCGGGCATCTCCCCCTCAAGGGGGAAGATAGAGGAGGGACCGTTGCGCGCCACTCCAACTGGTGATGCGCAGTTAAGGCCATCGAAGAGGTGAGTGGCGAGCTCGCGTCTTGCCGATCTCCCCCCCTTGAGGGGGAGATGCCCGGCAGGGCAGAGGGGGTACCTGTACCCACGTCGCGACGATCCCCATCACTCGAACTCCATGATCAGCTCATCCACCGCCAGGCTAGCGCCGGCGGCGATCGCAACGCGCTTCACCGTCGCGCGCTTTTCGGCCCGCAGGATGTTTTCCATCTTCATCGCCTCGACGACGGCGAGCGATTGGCCGGCCTCGACCGCATCGCCGGCCTTCACTGCAATCGAGGTGACGACGCCGGGCATCGGGCAGAGCAGCATCTTCGAGGTGTCCGGCGGCGGCTTCTTCGGCATCAGCCGGGCGAGTTCGGCGACGCGCGGGCTTCTGACCCGGGCGACGACATCGATGCCGCGCCAGCGCAGTCTTAAGCCGGTGCCGGCGAGGTCGACCTTCACATTGATCGGCCGATTGTCGAGCTCGAAGGTGGCGAGCGTGCGGCCGGGAAGCCAGTCGCTGGCGACCGAAATGGCCGGTCCATCGGCGAAACGGATGTAGCCGCCGTCGGCCGAAAGATCCGCAGTCGCCTGGAATTCGCGCTCGGCAAGGTTCACCATCCACTCATGGCCGACGACCCGGCGGGGGTTGCCGATCGTCCCGGAAACCCGGCTGGCGCGCTCCTGCAGCGCCTGATTGATGGTGACGGCGATGGCGGCGAGTTTCATCGCCGATGCCTCGTCCGGCACGACGCCGTGGAAGCCATCGGCGAATTCCTCGGCGATATAGGCGGTCGTCAGCCGTCCCTCGCGGAAGCGGTCCTGCTGCATCACGGCGGAAAGGAACGGCAGGTTGTGGCCGATGCCTTCGACCTCGAAGGCGTCGAGCGCCTCCGCCATCGCCGCGACTGACGCTGCACGATCCGGCCCCCAGGTGCAGAGCTTGGCGATCATAGGGTCGTAGTACATCGAGATCTCGCCGCCCTCGAAGACGCCGGTGTCGTTGCGGATGACCGTGCCATCGTCCTGCCGGCCCTCTGCCGGCGGCCGGTAGCGCGTCAGCCGGCCGATCGAGGGCAGGAAGTTGCGATAGGGGTCCTCGGCATAGAGCCGGCTCTCGATCGCCCAGCCTTCGAGCTTCACGTCGCCTTGGCCGAAGGCGAGCTTCTCGCCGGCGGCGACGCGGATCATCTGCTCGACGAGATCGAGGCCGGTGACGAGCTCCGTCACCGGATGCTCGACCTGCAGGCGGGTGTTCATCTCGAGGAAATAGAAGTTGCGCTCGCCGTCGACGATGAATTCGACCGTGCCGGCCGAGTGATAGCCGACGGCCCTGGCGAGCGCCACCGCCTGCTCGCCCATGGCACGGCGGGTCGTTTCGTCAAGGAATGGCGAGGGGGCCTCCTCGATGACCTTCTGGTTCCGCCGCTGGATCGAGCATTCCCGCTCGCCGAGATAGAGCGTGTTGCCGTGCTTGTCGCCGAGCACCTGGATCTCGATGTGGCGCGGTTCGGTCACGAATTTCTCGATGAAGATGCGGTCGTCGCCAAACGAGCTTTTCGCCTCGTTCTTCGACGACTGGAAGCCTTCGCGCGCCTCGCGCTCGTTCCAGGCAATGCGCATCCCCTTGCCGCCGCCGCCGGCCGAGGCCTTGATCATCACCGGAAAGCCGATCGACGAAGCAATCCGCGCCGCCTCGTCGGCGTCCTCGATCAGGCCCATATGGCCGGGAACGGTGGAAACGCCGGCCTTGGCCGCGATCTTCTTCGAGGTGATCTTGTCGCCCATCGCCTCGATCGCCTTGACCGGCGGGCCGATGAAGGCGACGCCCTCCTTTTCCAACGCCTCGGCGAAGGCGGCGTTTTCGGACAGGAAGCCGTAGCCTGGATGGACGGCGTCGGCACCGGTCTTGCGGATCGCCTCAAGGATCTTGTCGATGACGATGTAGGACTGGCTCGACGGGGACGGGCCGATATGGACGGCCTCGTCCGCCAGGCGCACATGCATGGCGTCGCGGTCGGCGTCGGAATAGACGGCGACGGTCGCAATCCCGAGCTTCCTGGCGGTCTTGATGACGCGGCAGGCGATTTCGCCGCGATTGGCGATGAGGATTTTCTTGAACATCCGTTTCCCTTTGAACTCTTTCGGTCGCGTCATCGCCTGAATTTTCTGAAATAGGGCAGCAAGCCGATCGCGGCACCCGCGGCGGCGCCGACAAGGGCGAAGGGCGCAAGCACCGTCGCTGCGGCAAGCAACGGGTCGGTGGAGCGCGCCACCAGCGTGCCGATCGAGCCGATGTCGAGCATCATCAGCGTGCCGACAGCGACCGCCCCGGCGACGAGCCCGGAGAGGGTGCTCATCGCCAGATGCCGCAGCAAGCGGCGGTGACCGCGGCCGGCGGCGTTGGGCGTCATCCGAACCTGCAGTTTCTGCCCCATGGTGTCCATCAAAGCGGAATCGTATCGTGCTTGCGCCAGCGGGTCTCCACCTGCTTGTTGCGAAGCGAGGCGAAGGCGCGGGCGATGCGGCGGCGCGAGGAGTGCGGCATGATCACCTCGTCGATAAAGCCGCGCTCTGCGGCGACAAAGGGATTGGCGAAGCGCTCCTCGTACTCCTTCGTGCGCGCCGCGATCTTCTCCGAATCGCCGAGTTCGGAGCGATAGAGGATCTCGGTCGCGCCCTTGGCGCCCATCACGGCGATCTCGGCCGTCGGCCAGGCATAGTTGACGTCGGCGCCGATATGCTTCGAGGCCATGACGTCATAGGCGCCGCCATAGGCCTTGCGAGTGATCAGCGTCACCATCGGCACCGTCGCCTGGCTGTAGGCGAACAGGAGCTTGGCGCCGTGCTTGATGACGCCGCCATATTCCTGGGCGGTGCCGGGCAAGAAGCCGGGCACGTCGACGAGCGTCAGGATCGGGATCGAGAAGGCGTCGCAGAAGCGCACGAAGCGCGCGGCTTTCCGCGAGGAATCGATGTCGAGGCAGCCGGCGAGCACCATCGGCTGGTTGGCGACGACACCGACTGTCTGGCCTTCCAGGCGGATGAAGCCGGTGATGATGTTGCGGGCGAAATCCGCCTGCAGCTCGAAGAAGTCACCCTCGTCGGCAACGGCGAGGATCAGCTCCTTCATGTCGTAGGGCTTGGCGGCGCTTTCCGGAATGAGGCTGTCGAGCCGCATCTCGAGGCGTGCAGGGTCGTCATGGAAGGGCCGCACCGGCGGCTTCTCGCGGTTGTTCAATGGCAGGAAATCGAACAGCAGCCGTACCTGTTCGAGCGCCTCGATGTCGTTCTCATAGGCGCCGTCGGCGACCGAGGATTTGGTCGTGTGGGTACGGGCACCGCCGAGTTCCTCCGCCGTGACGATCTCGTTCGTCACCGTCTTCACCACATCCGGCCCGGTCACGAACATGTAGGATGAGTCGCGCACCATGAAGATGAAGTCGGTCATCGCCGGCGAATAGACGGCGCCGCCGGCGCAGGGCCCCATGATCACCGAGATCTGCGGGACGACGCCGGAGACCTCGGCATTTCGGCGGAACACCTCGGCATAGCCGGCGAGCGAGGAGACGCCTTCCTGGATGCGGGCGCCGCCGCTGTCGTTGAGACCGATCACCGGGGCGCCGTTGCGAGCCGCCATGTCCATGACCTTGCAGATCTTCTGGGCGTGGGTCTCGGAGAGCGAGCCGCCGAGCACGGTGAAGTCCTGGGAAAACACATAGACCTGGCGGCCGTTGATCGTGCCCCAGCCGGTGACGACGCCGTCGCCGGCGACCTTCTGGTTGGCCATGCCGAAATCGACGCAACGATGCGTCACATACATGTCGTACTCTTCGAAGGAGTCTTCGTCGAGCAGCACGTCGATGCGCTCGCGCGCCGTCAGCTTGCCCTTGCCGTGCTGAGCGGCAATGCGCTTCTCGCCGCCGCCGGCGCGTGCCTCGGCCCGCCGGGCCTCGACCTGTTCAAGTATGGCGCGCATCGCTCTCCTCCTGTTTTTTGCTGATTGTGCAGAGGCTTCGCTCCTGCATATCAACTCAAATCCTAGCGGATTTAAAGAAACATGCAGCAATTCAAAAGTGCTATGGCGACGCTTACGCGTCTGATCGGACGCGCGGCGCTGCAGGATGGCAATAGCGCCGAAGGTCGGATGGTAAAACGGCCGATGATGTGCAAAGGTGGAATATAGAAACTTGTAAACCGCAAATTGCGAAGTTGCGAAATGGCGATCGGCAAGCTCTATATCGGCCGCAAGGTCAGGGAAGTCAGGGAAGCAAACCGCGCCACCCAGGGCCAGTTCGCCGAGCGGATCGGCATCTCGACGAGCTACCTCAACCAGATCGAGAACAATCAGCGCCCGGTCTCGGCGGCGGTGCTCCTGGCGCTGGCGGAGAAATTCCAGATCGATATCGCCGAACTCTCCACCGGCGAGGGTGACCGGCTGCTATCGGCGCTTACGGAAGCGCTCAGCGACCCGCTGTTCGAGACCTATGCGCCGAGCCTCCAGGAACTCAAGCTGATCAGCCAGAACGCGCCGGGACTAGCGCATGCGCTGATCAAGTGCCACCAGGCCTATCGCCGCAACAGCGAACAGCTCGCCAGCATCGACGACACGATCGGCCGCAACGCTTCCTTCGTCGAGACCACCCCCTACGAGGAAGTGCGCGACTTCTTCCATTTCGTCGACAACTACATCCACGAGATCGACACTCTGGCCGAGCGCCTGGCGGGCGAACTCCGCCTGGGAGAGGGCGACAGTCACGCCGCGCTCACAAGCTATCTCGAACAGCGGCACGGCGTGCGCGTCGTGCGGGGCGCCGCCGGCGACGAGGCGATCCGCCGCTTCGATCCGCGCGCCCGTATTCTGACCTTGAATCCCTACGCCCCGCCGCCGACGCGCGACTTCCAGCTGGCGCTGCAGATCGCCCAGCTTCACGCCCGCGAGGAGATCGATCGGGTGGCGGGAAGCGCCGGCTTCCGCACCGAGGAGGCCCATGAAATCTGTCGCATCGGCCTGCAGAATTATTTCGCAGGCGCGCTGATCCTGCCCTACCAGACATTCCTCAAGGCGGCGCGCGAGCTGCGCCATGATATCGAACTCATCGCCGCCCGGTTCGGCGCCTCGCTGGAACAGGTCTGCCACCGGCTGTCGACCTTGCAGCGGCCGGGCCAGAAGGGCATTCCGATCTTCTTCGCCCGCATCGACCGGGCCGGCAACATCACCAAGCGCCACAGCGCCGCCAAGCTGCAATTCGCCCGTTTCGGTGCGGCCTGCCCGCTCTGGAACGTCCATCAGGCCTTCGAGGCGCCCGGCCGGATCATCCGCCAGCTCGCCGAGACGCCCGACGGCGTGCGCTACCTGTGTCTCGCCACCCAGATCACCAAGGGCGGCGGCGGCTACCGCGCCGCCCATCCGCGCTATGCGCTGGCGCTCGGCTGCGAGATCTCCTATGCCGACGCCTTCGTCTATGCGGACGACCTCGATCTCGGCAACCGTGCCGCCTTCGATCCGATCGGCATCTCCTGCCGCATCTGCGACCGCACCAAATGCGCGAGCCGCGCCGTCCCTCCGCTGAAGCGCAAGTTGATCGTTGACCATGACATGCGCGGCTCTCTGCCGTATCGTTTGAGTGAGAGCTGATCTGCCTCGTCTCGCAGGTCTGTTCGATTTTGAACAGATGCTGTGAGAATTTGCGTCTGTGCCTGTGCGAGATTTGATGTAACTACAGCGCCATATCGTCAATATGCCGGTCAGGGAGGACATGCATATGGATTTTCGCCTGTCGGAGGAGCAGGAAGCCATCCGCGCGATGGCGCTCGATTTCGCCTGCGACGAGCTCGCGCCCCACGCGATCGACTGGGACCAGCAGAAGCATTTTCCGGTGGAGACGCTGCGCGCCGCCGCCGCCCTCGGCATGGCGGGCATCTATGTCCGCGACGACGTCGGCGGCACGGGGCTCACGCGCCTCGACGCCGCGATGATCATTGAGGCGCTGGCGACCGGCTGCCCGGCGATCGCCTCCTTCGTATCGATCCACAATATGTGCGCCGGCATGATTGATCGCTACGGGACCGAGGAGCAGCGTCAGCGGCTGCTGCCGCGGCTGCTCACCATGGAAATCCTGGCGAGCTATTGCCTGACCGAGCCCGGTTCCGGCTCGGACGCGGCGGCGCTGAAGACCAAGGCCGTGCGTGACGGCGACGCCTACCTGCTCACCGGGCAGAAGCAGTTCATTTCCGGGGCCGGCGAATCCGGCTTCTACATCGTCATGGCGCGCACCGGCGAAGAGGGGCCGAAGGGCATTTCCGCCTTCGTCGTCGACAAGGAGACGCCCGGTCTGACCTTTGGCGCCAACGAGAAGAAGATGGGCTGGCACGCCCAGCCGACGCGGGCGGTGATGCTCGACAACGTCCGCGTTCCGGCCGAGAACCGCCTGGGCGCCGAGGGCCAGGGCTTCAGGATCGCCATGGCAGGGCTCGATGGCGGTCGCCTCAACATCGCCGCCGCCTCGCTCGGAGGTGCACAGGCCGCCTTCGACAAGGCGCTCGCCTATGTCCAGGAGCGCCGCGCCTTCGGAAGAGCGATCGGCGAATTCCAGGCGCTGCAGTTTCGCCTCGCCGACATGGCGACCGATCTGGAAATCGCCCGCACCTTCCTCTGGCGTGCGGCCTCGGCCCTCGATTCGGGTGACCCGGAGGCGACCAAGCTCTGCGCCATGGCCAAACGTTTCGTCACGGATCGCTGCTTTGCTGTCGCCAACGAAGCGCTGCAGCTGCACGGCGGCTACGGCTATCTCGCCGATTACGGCGTCGAGAAGATTGTCAGGGACCTAAGGGTGCACCAGATACTCGAAGGAACGAACGAGATCATGCGGCTGATCGTGTCGCGCGCCGTCATGGGACGGAAATAGGAAGGACACTTCATGGAGATGCAGACCGCTCAACCGGAGGTCATCGTCGAACGTCAAGGCGCGATCGGCAGGCTCCGGCTCAACCGGCCGCGCGCGCTGAACAGCCTCAACCTGGCGATGATTCGGGCGATCGACGCGGCGCTCACCGAATTCGAGGATGATCCGGCCATCGCCGCCGTTCTCGTCACTGGCGAGGGCGAGCGCGGGCTTTGTGCTGGCGGCGATATCCGCATGATCTACGAGAGCGGCCGCGAACGCCCGCAGGAGGGAGCGCAATTCTGGCGCGAGGAGTTCATCGTCAACAGCCGCATTGCCGCCTATGGCAAGCCCTATGTCGCCATCATGGACGGCATCGTCATGGGCGGCGGGGTCGGCATCTCCTCCCATGGCAGCCACCGCATCGTCACCGAGAAAACGCGCTTCGCCATGCCCGAGACCGGCATCGGCTATTTCACCGATGTCGGGGCGACATGGCTCCTGCCGCGGGCGCCGGGCGAATTCGGCACCTATCTCGGTCTCACCGGCCGCGACGTTGGGGCTGCGGCGGCGATCTACGCGCGGCTTGCCGACAGTTTCGTTTCGTCGGAGAAGCTCGATCAGCTGATTGGCTCTCTCGTCGGGCTTTCGCCGTCCGCCACTGCCGAGGATGTTTCGGCCGCGATCCGCGCCGTGTCAAGCGAGGCGCCAGCCTCGGCGCTGCTCGCGCACATTGCCCTCATCGACCGCTGCTTCGCCTTTGACACGGTCGAGGAAATCTTGGCGGCACTGGAAAAGGACGGTTCGGACTTCGCCCGCGAGACGCTTGCCCTCCTGAAGACGCGCTCGGCGATCAGCCTGAAACTCACCCTTTCGCTGCTGCGGGCCGGCCGCGAGAGCGTGACGCTGAACGACTGCCTCGAGCGGGAATATGCGGGCTGTGTCGCCATGCTGTCGAACCCGGATTTCTACGAAGGCGTGCGCGCCGCGGTGATCGACAAGGACCGCAATCCGAAGTGGTCGGTCGGGCTCAAGGAGGCCACGCCGCAGATGCTTGCGCGCTTCGGGAACTTTAACGGCGCGCCGCTTTTTGCCGGTGGCTGACGCGGCCGCGCCAATCGCTGGGCCATGGGACGTGAGTTGAGGAGGAGGAGAGACAAGATGACCAAGATCGCCTTTATCGGGCTTGGCAATATGGGCGGCCCGATGGCCGCCAACCTGGTGAAGGCGGGACACGCCGTCACCGGCTTCGACCTGTCGGAGGCCTCGCGCAACGCGGCCGCCAAGTCGGGCGTTTCCGTGGGCGGATCGATCTCCCAGGCGGTGCGCGAAACCGAATGCGTCATCACCATGCTGCCGGCCGGATCGCATGTCATCTATGTCTGGGACGAGCTGCTCGGCTTCGTCGATCCGGGCACGCTGATCATCGACAGTTCGACGATCGACGTCGAAAGCGCCCGCAAGGTCCACGGTTTTGCCGACAAGGCCGGTTGCCCATCGCTCGATGCGCCGGTTTCCGGCGGCACCGCCGGTGCGGCCGCCGGAACGCTGACGTTCATGGTCGGCGGCAGCGACGGGGCCTTTTCCCGCGGCAAGCACCTTCTCGAAGCGATGGGCAAGAAGATCGTCCATTGCGGCGATGCCGGTGCCGGCCAGGCCGCCAAGATCTGCAACAACATGATCCTCGGCGTCTCGATGGCGGCGGTCTGCGAAGCCTTCGTGCTCGCCGAGCGGCTCGGCCTGTCGCACCAGGCGCTCTTCGACGTCGCCTCCACCTCCTCCGGCCAGTGCTGGTCCCTGACCAGCTATTGCCCGGTGCCCGGACCCGTGCCGGCCTCGCCGGCCAACAACGACTATAAGCCCGGCTTCATGGCGAGCCTGATGCTGAAAGACCTGATGCTGGCCCAGCAGGCGGCGAGCGCGAGCGGCGCGACGACGCCGTTGGGCGCCCAGGCGGCGCAGCTCTACAGCCTGTTCGAGAAGCTCGGCCATGGGGCCGAGGATTTCTCGGGGCTGATCCGCATGTTGCGTGGGACGGAGGAGGCGAAGAGCGGGTAGTAATGCTCACGCATTTAGGAGCACACAGGTGGCTGTTGCCCCCTCTGCACTGCCGGGCATTAGCGTGGAGAGAGGCGGCACTTTAAGCCCTTGCCCAATCTGCGGAGTGGCCGACGGGCGAAAGCGCAGATCCTTGCCGATCTCCACCCTTTTGGGGGAGATGCCCGGCAGGGCAGAGGGGTATCGCCCTCGACTCAGAGCTTTACTTCGCGGGGAGATTCCCCAGTGGATCCAGTCGAGGTCGCTGTCGCTTCGCCGGCTTTACATCTGCACCGTCATGCCGCCGTCGACCGTCAGCGTGATGCCGTTGACGAAGCTTGCTGCGGGCGAGGCGAGGAAGACGGCGGCGGGCGCAATTTCTTCCGGCCGGCCCCAGCGTTTCAACGGAATGCGCACTTCGACAAAGGCCTGAAGCGCCGGATCGGCGGCGAGATGGGCATTGGTCTCGGTCGAGAACCAGCCCGGCGCGATCGCATTGACGGTGAGATTGTCGGGACCGTGCTCGACCGCAAGTGATCGGGTGAGCGCCGAAAGCCCGCCCTTTGCCGCCGTATAGGCCGGGTCGCCGGCGCGGGCGGCAAAGGCGGCGATCGAGGTGACGAAGATCAGCCGGCCGGCCGTGGAACGCTTGAGGAGCGGAAGGGCTGCTCTTGCGACGGCGTAGGCCGCAGTGAGGTCGGTGTTCAGGAGCTGCGCAAAGTCCTCCGGCTCCATTGCCTCGGTGCCGCGCCTGTCGCGCTCGCCGACCGCATGAATGAGGATATCAAGCTGGCCGGTCTTGGCGATCGCCTGGGCGAGGATGGGTCCGACATCGCGCGTGATATCGCCTGGCGCGATACCGATCGCAATGCCTTCGCTGGCAAGCCGCTCGCACACCTCTTCGAGGTTTTGCCGGCTGCGGCCGTTGATCACCGTCCAGGCGCCCGCCCTTGCCAGCGCTTTCGCCATTTCCAGCCCGAGCCCGCGGCCGCCGCCTGTGACAAGCGCTGTCTTGCCGGTGAGATCGAACATCGCTTGCCCTCGTCGCTCGTGGAGCCATCGATCCATGGGGTGGCTCCTTCGTCCCGAGGGACATTTGCAGCGAAGGGTTCTTTACGCAAGTGTTGCCGTGAACGCGTCGCGACACACATCCGGCAAGGCGATGGCCTTGCCGGATGTGTCAGCCCTCAGGAGAAGCAAACGCTGCCGAAAGCACCAATCAGCTGGAGCCCAGAACATAGCGGCGGTTGCCGGCAACCGCCGGCCGCGCGTTCATCGAGTAGAGCGCCGTGAACTTCTTGATGTCGGCCGAATCGACCTCGATCGGTTCCATCGCCACCATCCAGTCGACGATCTCGCTGCAGGGCGGGGTGGTGAGCGATCCCTCATAGGCCCAGTATTTGAGCGAGGTGGGCAGTAAGCCCTTCGGGTCGACGGCGTCGAGCGCTACCTCTTCGCCGGCCTTCTGCGGGAATTTGGCGGCGACGCTGGCGAAGGTCTCGTTGCGGGCGCCGGGAACCATGAACACGCCTAGGACACCGAGTTCGCCGGTCTCGGCGTGCTTGTGGACGAAATGCACTTCCATCGGGAAGCCCTTGCCGTCGACGAGATGCTCGCTCGGCGCGTGGAAGTGGTACTGCACCAGTTCGTAGGTCTTGTCGCCGCGCTTGAGCGTGCCGCCGGCCGCCTTCACCTGGATCGTATGGCCGTTGTTGAGGATCGTGCCGCCGCTCTTCCAGTCGGTCGCGAGGTCCGGGATATCGGCCTTGATCGCGCCCGTGATGTCGATCGGCGATTGCTGCGAGCCGGCCGAGCAGGCACTGTTCTCCTTGCCCAGGGAGCCCCAATGCTCCGGGCCCTCTTCGCCTTCATAGCCCCAATGTACGCCTTCGGCGGCGTAGGCCGTCTTGACGCAGAGCGGGCAAGCGGCAAGCAAGGCCAGGCCCCGGAGGAATTCACGCCTTTCCATTCTTATTCCCTTTCGAATATTCGCGAGCGGATGCGCCCGCGGGGACGGGATGTTGTGCTTGCAAACCTGTCCAACAACTGTCCGAAACGCCGCAGCTCAAAATGGCTGCGCGAAACGGATATCGCCTGCGGGATTCGCCTGTTCGGGGAGGAGGATCTGGCATTCCGCCGGCGGCCGCCCAGGCCGACACTCTTCGAAAAGTTCGCCATTTACTTGTGCTCCAACTGCGCAGAAAATAGGCGGATGGGAGGGAGCCTTCGACGCGCCTCTCGCAAACCGCGCCCGAACCGCTTTCGCCCGCTGACACATGGAGGGGGAAGGGGCAAAATGTACGCGGTTTTCCACCTGTATCCCGCTCTAGCCACTGGGAAATGATCACGCAGGCTTCGGTTGCGAAGACCGGCCCGAGGCGTGATCCAAGGGAGGAAAGCCATGAGGCGAGTTTTGCTCTCCGCGGTCTCGGCCGCGGCGTTATCAGTTGGCGTCACGTCTGCATTCGCGCAATCGGGCAGCGTGGAAAAGGCCGTCGGCGGCTACAATTTCGATGACGCCGCCAAGGAAGCACCGGAAACTAAGAACTTCCATTCCGCGGACGGTCGTCTGACCTTTGCGATCGTCACGCACACGGCCGGCAACGGCTTTTTCGATCCGGTCTATGTCGGTGCAAAGGTGGCCGGCAACATGATCGGCGCCGATATCCTGCTGCTCGGCTCCGAATCGCCGGTGGACGACCCGGCCCGCGAAATCGAGATTCTTAATCAGATCGTCCGTGATCCGAAAATCGACGGCATTATTATGACGACGCCGCAGGTCGGCGCCTATAACGACATCGTCAAGGCGGCCGAGGCGGCCGGCATTCCGGTCGCCACCACCAATTCGTTCGATGGAACGCTCCTCAACCGCAGCGGCATCAGCCACACCGGCCAGGATGCCTCGGCGGCGGCGATCGGCGGCGAGGCGCTTGCCAAATGCGTGCTCGACAGCGGCAAGACCAGCGGCTCGATCCTGCTGCCGTCATCGACCGCCATGGGCAATATCGAGGTGAACAACCGCGTCACCGCCGCCTTCAACGCGATCGTCAAGACGCTGAAGGACGCCGGCAAGCTCGAGGCCTTCAAGGTCGATGCCGGGCCGGAGAATGTCGGCATCGACACGAACCCGAACGATCCGGTCAATGCACTGGTGACGCTCTTCGAATCCCGCGGCGACGTCGTCGGCGCCTTCACAGCCAACAACGTCTTCACGCCGCCGCTCGTCAAGGCGGTGGAGCAGATGGGCTGGACGAGCAAGTTTTGCGCCTTCGGCTTCGACCTCGGCCCGGCACAGCAGGAAGGCATCGCCGCCGGCAACCTGACCGGCTCGCTCGGCCAGCAGCCCTTCCTCCAGGGCTTCTGGCCGGTCATGCAGCTCTATCTGCAGATCGACCGCGGCATCTCGGCCGCCAATCTCGACACGCGCGCCCAGCTCGTGACGAAGGAGAATGTCGCCAAGGTCGGCAAGCGATTCGAGAACTGAGCGCGAAGTCCGGCGCGATGAAGAGCGGATGATGGCGGCGCTGCACCCCCCTCTCACCTGCCGGCCATCTCCCCCACAAGGGGTGAGAACGCCTGAGGCACGCCCGGTGCCGCCATCAGAGGGCCGTCCATGCCGCACCGTGCCGTTTGTGCGGCTGACTCGCCGCGAGTCGATCTCCCCCCTTGGGGACCCTCGGTTGCGGCGGCCTGACCCGCATGCGAGGAGCACGCGGAAGAAGCCGCCATGATACCGACCGCAACGACATCGCTCGGCCGCGCACCCTTCCAACTCGCGGGTAGCTGGGAGGGTGGGCTGCTGATCTTCATCGCACTGCTCTATCTTGCCGGAGCGGCCGTCAACCCCGCATTTTTCGGTTCGACCGAGGGCCTCCATGCGCTTCTTCGCGACACCTCCCGCGTCGGGATCATCGCCGTCGGGATGACCTTCGTCATCGTCAACAAGGATCTCGACCTCTCCGTCGGCTCGATCTACGGGCTGATCGCCGTCGTCTTCGCGAGGCTCTTCGCGTCGAGCTTTCTCGATCTCGGCATCGTCGCGGCCATCGTCCTCTGCCTGCTCCTTGGCGCCGCGATCGGCCTTCTCAACGGCGTGCTCGTCACACTCCTCAAAGTCCCGGCCTTCATCGCCACGCTGACGATGCTGTTCATCGGCCGCGGCTTCGTGCTGGCGCTGACGCATGGCCAGGCGATTTACTATTCGGGCAAGGCGAGGGAATATCCGACTTTCTTTCATCTGGGCGAGACGAATGGTTTTGGCTTCAACAACCAGATCGCCATCTTCGCCATCGCCGCAACGGTGGGGGCGATCGTGCTTGGCAAAACGCGGTGGGGATACGAGACCTTCGCCACCGGCGGCAACGAACAGGCTGCCGTCTATGCCGGTATCCCGGCGAATTGGGTGCGGATTCGCGCCTATCTGATCTCGTCGCTCTCGGCGACCGTCGCCGCTCTGTTGGCGGCCGCGCAGGACAAGGGCGTCACGCCGCTCTATGGCGTCAGCTGGGAACTGACCGTGATCGCCTCGGTGATCATCGGCGGCGCCTCGATCCTCGGCGGCCGCGGCCGGGTCGTCGGCTCCTGCCTCGGCGCGGCCCTCGTCGTGCTCATCGACAAGGTGCTACGCGAAGGCTGGCCGATCACCCGTACCGTTGTCATCGACGGCGAAAGCATTGCGGTCAGCGCCCGCTATACGCTGCCAGCGGGCGCGGTGCTGGTCTTTCTCGGCCTGCTACTCGTCGCCGCCGTGCTCATCGAACCCTATCTCATTCGCCGCCAGGTGCTTGCCCGCTTCTGGGCCTGGCTGCGCCGACGGCCGCCGCCCGCGGCCATGGAGATTGGCGGCGTCGCGCTCGAAGGCGTACAGACCAAGGGAGCGATGGCGGCGGACATGGCGCTGTCGGCGATCGGGTTCGGCAAGTTCCTGGCGCGTCGCGATGCGCTCGCCATCATACTTGCAGCTGTCTTGTGGCTGACGGGGCTGGCGCTCCGGCCCGACTATTGGTGGAATCTCTCCAACACATTCGCCATCCTGCTCAATTATACGGAGCTGGCGCTGATCACCATCGGGCTCACCTATGTGATCGCCGCCGGGGACATCGACCTCTCGGTCGGCGCGGTCCTCGCCCTTGCCGGCAGTACGGCCGCCTATTTCCTGAAGGTGCTCGGCGCCGATCCAATGACGGCGATCGCCATGGGGCTCGTCGCCGGCATGGCCGCCGGGCTCGTCAACGCCACCTTGACCGTCGGTCTCAAATTGCCCTCCTTCATCGCCACGCTTGGCATGTTCTACATCGCCCGTGGTCTCGCCGCCTGGTTCGTCGCTGGGCAGCAATTGACCGGCTGGACGGAGGCCTACAATCTGATCGGCCGCAAGGTTAGCGACGTGCTCCTCTACTTCGGCGTCTCGCTGCAACCGGGCATCATCCGGACCGTCGCGGAGGTCGTCAGCGTCCAGACCGTCTGGATGTTCCTCGTCTCCATCGTCGCCGGCATCGTGCTCGCCTATACACCGTTTGGCCTGAAGGTCTGCGCGACCGGCGGCAATCAGCGGGCCGCCGCCTACGCCGGCATCAACACCAACCGCATACGCTTCCTCTCGTTGATGCTGGCTGCGCTCTGCGCGACCATGGCCGGGCTGATCAACGTCGCCTATTTCCGCAGCTTCAATCCGGTCGCCGGGCAGTTCCGCGAGCTCGACGCCATCGCTTCGGTGATCATCGGCGGCGGGTCGATCTTCGGCGGCCACGGGACGATGATCGGCGCGCTCGCCGGGGCGGCCGTCATCACGCTGATTCGGGCGCTGCTGCAGCTGAACGTCCAGGGCTTTACGATGCCGCAGCACTGGATCAACGTCTTCATCGGCGTCATCCTGATCGTCGCGGTGCTGATCGACATATGGGTGCGTCAGGCCAACATTCTCGGAACGCTGCGGGCGCGCTTCGCGAGGCGAGCGCCAACAGGAGCGGGCAGTCATGGTTGATACGCAATCGCCCCGGCCGATCGTCGAGATGCGCGGCATCGAAAAGGCCTTCGGGGCCGTACAGGCGCTTCGCAAGGTCGATCTCGTCCTCTATCCCGGAGAAATTCTCGGCCTCGTCGGCGACAACTCGGCCGGCAAGTCGACGTTGATGAAAATCCTCACCGGGGCCTATCAGCGCGATGCCGGCGAAATCCTCGTTGCCGGTCAGCCGGTGCAGTTCAGGAGCCCGCACGAGAGCCGCGACGCCGGCATCGAGATGATCTACCAGGACTTCGCGCTCTGCGGAAATATGGATGTCGGCCAGAACATCTTTCTCGGCCGGTGGCCGCTGAAAGGTCCCTTCGTCGACCGGCGGGCGATGTATGCGGAAGCCGATCGCGTTCTGAAGCGGCTCAAGGTCGACGTCAACTCGGTCTACCAGAAGGTCGAAAGCCTCTCGGGCGGTCGTCAGCAATCCGTGGCGATCGCCCGCGCCATCTCCTTCGAGCCGCGGGTAGTGATCCTCGACGAACCGACCGCCAATCTGTCGGTGATGGCGACTGAGCGGCTGCTCGAAACCATGCTCGAACTGAAGAGGCAAGGCGTTGCCCAGATCATCATCTCGCACCGGCTCATCGACATCTTCGCCGTCGGCGATCGCGTCATGGTGCTGAAGCGCGGCGAATATGTCGGCGACCGCTTTATCAGGAACACTGACGAGCACGAGGTGCTGGAGATCATCGTGTCCGGCACCCAGGACACGGCGCTGACGGCAGACCAGGCAAGAGACCGCCGGTCATAGCATGGACCACAACGGAAACCGCTCCAGGCTTCAGATCAATTGTGCGGTCACGCAGTGGATCGAGTTGTTGCCGTAGCCCAGGCGGTTCCACTCGGCGTGCTCAGGCTGGGTCCGGCCCGCCATGTCGGTGGCGCGCGCCCGCACGATGAGCGGCCCCGTCTCGTCGAGGCGGGTGATCAGTTCCCACCATTGCCACGCGGAGCGCCGCCGTTCGCCGACGAGCCGCGCCTCGCGCCACGGCCCACCGTCCAGGCTGACGTCGACCCTCGCTATGCTGCCGGCGCCCGACCATGCGACACCGCGGATCGCCGTCTCGCCACGCGGCAGGCTCTCGCCTTGAGCGGGCGTTGCGATCAGCGCCCTCACATTCATCAGCGTCACCGGCGCGCGCTCGTCGTGGCCGTTGCGTATCCACTCGTACCAGTACTTTTCCACCTGATAGTGTGCCTCGCAGGGCTTGTCGGTGACGATGATCTCGGTCAGCCATTTCACGGACGCCACAGCGTACCAGCCGGGCACGACCAGCCGCAACGGGTAGCCGTGCGGCGGCGGCAGCGGCTCGCCGTTCATCTCGTAGGCGAGCAGCGCGCCCGCTTCGCGGATCTGGTCGACGGTAAGGCCCCGCTCGAAACTGATCGGCGCATCGTGACCCTCGACGAGCCCGCCGTCGGCGCCGCGGAAGGTGAGTTGCGTTGCGCCGGGTTGCAGCCCGGCCCGTTCGACCACCTCGACCAGGGGCACGCCGGTCCATTCGGCGGTGCTGACGGCGCCCATGCCCCAGGCCTCGCCGGGCACCGCCGGATCGAACAGGCTGCGGCCGTTACCGGCACATTCGAGGGTGACCACAAGGCTCTCGGCATGAAGATTGCGAAGGTCCCGCATGCTCAGGCTCAGGGGTTTTTCGACCAACCCGCCGACCGAGAGGCGGTAGCGCTCGCCATCGAGGTGCGGGATATCGAAATGGTTGCGCAGGTAGAACCGACCGTTGGGCATGACGGCCCCGCCGGCGAGGTCCGGCACCGACGTCTCGCCGTTCAACGGGTAGGCCCGGTGGACGAGAAGTCCCGCCTCGATGGCTTCCTGGCAAGCGTCGGCCGGAGCGAGCAGCGCCGCCGAAATGTCTGCCGGGGGCGCATCGCAGCCGCCACTCGCGACTACCTCCGCGCAGGTCGACGCGGCCATCACTTCCACCTCGCCGACTTGCCGGAACGGCGTTAAGAACGCCTGGAGGGCGGCCTCATCCGCCGCTTCGGCGATGAAGAACAGCGTGTGTGCACCGCGAACGACGGCCTCGCCCTTGATAACGACCCCGTGGCGCGCGGCGCTTGGCCTGCTCAGATGGTTCAGCAACATCCCGCCCATGGCCGGATCGCGCGCGGGGCAGGCTTCGGGCGAGTGCTGATGTCGCACAATGAACAGAGGCATCGGGACCCCCACGCCTTTCGGCAAGGACGAGCATTCGCGGCAATATATCATGCGGCATCTTCGCTTTCGCCGGGTATCGCTGAAAAGCTCCTTTTGGAGGAAGCCTGTCCGCAGCCGGGGCACGCAGTTCCACGCCGGTCACGGGCTATATCGATAATTCCATTCAGTCGCGCACCGGATGTCGAGCTGTTGAACGCCTACTCTCGGACGGTGGCCGATGCGGCCGACCTCATCGGCCCGGCGGGCAGGGATCCGTCTTCGCGATCTCTCCCGACGGGCCGAGTCGTCTGCTGTCTTGACTGGACGCAGGACGGACCTATCCGCAAGTCATCCTGGATCAGAGGGAGTCGCGCTCGGTGCGCAAGTTGGAGACGACGCGCCGGTTCTGCACCTTGCAGGAGCGGTCCGTGCAGTCACGGACCTCGCGCTCGTTGCCGTAACCCTTGGCCCACATGCGGTTGGCATCTACGCCCTTCGAGACGAGATAGGCCATCGCCGCGTCGGCGCGTCTCTGCGACAGCGTTGCCATATTTGCCCCGGACCCGGAATCGTCTGCAAATCCCTGCAGCTTGACCAGCCAACGCGGATTGCTGTTGAGCCAGATCGCCTGCTTGTCCAACGTTGCCATGGCGACGGAGTCGAGCGTGGCCGAGTCCTCCGTGAAGTAGGTCCGTCGGCCGACATTCAGGATGAAGTCCTCTTCGCTGCCGGTCACGACATTCTCGAAGCCGGGCGCCGGATCATTGGTCTGTCCGATCATCGGTGACGCAGTCGGCTCTTCCAACGCCGCGATTTCAGTCGTGTTGCAGGCGGCGAGCGTCAGCAGCATGGCCACGCCAACAAGCAGCCTCGTATATCCGGTCAAAGCAGACATCAAGGTGATATTCCTCATTCGACCGGGCTTGCTTGGCTGACCTGAGCGGCGGCACTTTCAGCCTGGTCGGCAATATGCGGCAGGACTTGCACCGCGGTGCCGATGGGGCAACGCTGATAAAGATCGATTGCGTCTTCGTTGAACATGCGGATGCAGCCGCTGGAGGCATCCTTGCCGATGCTGCCCGGCTCCAGCGTACCGTGCAAACGATAGCCGGTATCGACCCCATCGCGAAGCAGGTACATGGCGCGCGGGCCGAGCGGGTTCTTTGGCGAACCTCCCTCGACCGATTCAGGCAGTTCGGGGTGGCGCTCACGCATTTCCGGCGGCGGCGTCCAGCGTGGCCAGTGCGATTTCCGGTCGATCGTGGCGCGACCATACCATTCGAAGCCCTCTCGGCCGACACCGACGCCATAGCGAATGGCAGTCTTGTTCTCCATGATCAGGTAGAGAAAATGGTGCCTTGTATCGACAACGACGGTGCCAATCGGCTCGCTGCTGAAATATCTGACAACCTGGCGGCGCCACTTCTTGTCGATCTTGGCAAAGTTGGTGCTTCGGAATGTCACACCATCGTCGACGGCGGTGCCGGAAAAATAGGAAGTCGCCGCTGCCAATGTGGGTTTCTGCACCGCCACGGTGCCAAATGACGCTAAACCGCCAAGCACAATATCCCTGCGCGTCCACCCCATCGGCAATATCCCCCGTAAAGCCAAGTAGCGAAGTGGCAGTAAATCAGATTTTTCACCTGCCACAACATAAACCTTCGCCGGATTTCCAAGTAGAACGGCGTTTTGGTCTCTCGTGGGTTCCGATGCGCTCCCGCCCAACCCTCGCGCGCCTCCATGTTCGCGAACCTATGGCGCGGATTGCCTCATTTGCGCCGCGCCGAGCGCCTCTTGCCGTGTCGGGCGAGTGCGATCTTCACGACGACTCGGCGAGAGATGAAGGTCGACGACTACACTTCGCAACCATGTATCAGGTTCACTCTGTTACCATATATAGGCTGGACGGAGAGTGCGGTATCATCCGTTCCCTCTGTCTGTCAGGGAGAAGGTGCAGCAGCCGATGAGGGGCGTATCGACTCACGCATGGGCGCGCAGCGTTGCCGCCGAGCCCTCTACGAAGAGCCTCGTCAAAGCCTTGACAAGGGCAAGGCGGAACGGAACACTCCCGGCGAGATCCGCATCGAACACATCCCGCATCGTCAGATAGGCGTCGACGATCTGCTCAGGCTCGACTATGTCGCGGACGAGTGCGGCAATCCGGGCGGCATGCGGGTCTCGGACGTCGATCTCCCGGCCATGTTCGTCGAGGCCACGCGCGTAGCGCATCCAGGCAGCGACGCCGAGCGCCAGGCGCTCGTAGCCGGCTCCGGCCTGCAGGCGGTCGCGGATGGTGCCGAGCAGCCGTTGCGGCAGTTTCTGCGAGCCGTCCATGGCGATCTGCCAGGTCCGGTGCCGGAGCCGTGGATTACGGAACCGCCGGAGGAGGTCGGCGCGATAGGCGGAGAGGTCGAATCCGGGGAGCGGCGGCAAGGTCGGCGTCGCTTCTTCGCGCATCAAGCCCTCGATGAGCACCTCCATCCCGGGAAGGGCCATGGCCTCGGCCACCGTTTCGGCGCCCGCCAGATAGCCGAGATAGGCAAGGGTCGAATGGCTGCCGTTGAGCAGCCGGAGCTTCATCATCTCGAACACGGCGACATCGTCGACGAAGACGGCGCCCGCCTTCTCCCAAGCCGGACGGCCGAGCGGAAAGTCGTCCTCGATCACCCATTGCTGGAAGGGTTCGGTCATGATCGGCCAGGCGTCCTCGAGCCCCAGCGCCGTCGCGATGGCCTCCCGATCGCTGTCCGTGGTGGCCGGCACAATCCGGTCGACCATGGTGGAAGGGCAGGAGAGACGGCGCGCGAGAGCCGCAAGGACCGGATCGCGGAGTTCCGCAAAGCGTGTGACCACGCGTTTCAGCACATGGCCGTTGGACGGAAGGTTGTCGCAGCAAAGCAGGGTGAACGGAGCAATGCCGGCCGCCTCCCGTCTGGCAAGCGCCTCGACGATGAAGCCGATTGCGGAGCGTGGCCGCTGCGAATTTGCAAGATCGTGGACGACATCGGGGTGGGCTTCGTCCAGCGTCCCGGTCGCGGGGTTGTGGCAATAGCCCTTCTCGGTGATCGTCAGCGAAACGATCCGGGTGTCGGGACCGGCCATCCGGCGGAGAACGGCTTCCGGATCCTCCGGTGCGCAGAGTAGCTCGACGACGCTGCCGACGACCTGCAGCCGCTCGCCTTCGCCGTCCTGTATCCTGAGCGTGTAAAGCCCGTCCTGAGGCTCAAGGGCGTCCCGCGTATCGGGGCTGCGGAGCGAGACGCCAGAGATGCCCCAGGAAGGATCCTCCGCCATGATGGCGTCGGTAAAGGCCGCCTGGTGCGCTCGGTGAAAGGCGCCGATGCCGAGATGGACGATGCCTACGGAAATATTTGCCGGATCGTAGCCCGGCTTCTTCACGGTTTCCGGCAGACGGTCGAGCGTCATTCTTGAAAGCCGCATGGCCTTCCTCCCGCGTCGATTGGCAGTGCACGGAAATTGATATACTAGTATTACAAACACTGTCAAACACGGCGGCACGGGTCTTGCGGCATCAACCTTCAGATCGGACGAGCGGCATAAGGCTGCGCCGGGTGACGACGGCGGCTGCTATTTACCAGCAGCTCCATGCTGCAATCCTGTCGCTTGACTTGCCGCCGGGAATGCCGCTGCAGGAAAAGGTCCTTGCCGAGGAATTCGGCGTCAGCCGGACGCCGGTGCGCGAGGCGCTCCTGCGGCTTGCCGAAGCAGGCCTCGTCGAGATTTTCCCGCAATCAGGCACCTTCGTCTCGCGCATTCCGCTGTCGGCCATCCCCGAGGCGGTGATCATACGCAAATCCTTGGAGCGCACGACCGTCGAGCGTGCGGCGCAGGTCGCCGCTGCGGAGGATGTTGCACGCCTCGATGCGATTATTGCCCGCCAGCGGGCTCATGCAACGCTCAACGACGCTTCACTCTTCTACGCAGAGGACGAGGCTTTTCACGAGGCGATTTCCGCAATCGCCGGCTATCCCGGCATCTGGACTCTCATCAAAACGGTCAAGCTGCAGATCGATCGCGCCCGCCGGCTGACATTGCCTGTCCCTGGTCGCATGGCGACGGTCATGGAGGAACATACGGCAATCCGCGACGCGATCGCGGCGCAGGACGTCAAAAGGGCCTGCGAGGCGATGATGCTTCACCTCGGCGCCGTTATTCCCGACGTCACGGCCCTTCGGCAGCACCATCCGGACTATTTTGCATAGGATCTTGAGGGCCCGGAGGACTGGCAGAGACGCACGGCGCCGTAATGCATGTCACCCAAAAGTGTGCAGCGTTTTTGGAGATGACGACATGCACAAAAACAAGGACCTGAAGCGCGCCGCGTGAATGTGTTTGAACGCGACGCGCTTTACGGGTCATGCAAATGCCACAAAACTGGAGACCCTCGGAACCGGATAGAGAACGATCTTCGCCGCCCGTTGGCCCAATACGCCGAGGGCTCCGTCGCGCCGATAAGGGTGCGCTCTCCCGGAGCGGGCATTTCCCCAAGGACCCGAATGAGAAGGTTCGCCGCAACCAAAGCAGATCTGCGAGGTTTATGCGATGCATTCCATCCAAGACCGTCTTCCAGTCTCCATCATCATCGCCAATTACAACTATGCCCGTTTCCTGCGGCACGCGATCGAGAGCGCGCTCGGCCAAGACTACGGCGAGGTGGAGGTGATCGTCGTCGATGACGCGTCCACCGACAATTCCGCCGAGGTCATCGCTTCTTACGGCCCCCGCATCAAGGCATGCTTGAGAGAGGCGAACGGCGGTCACGCCGCAGCGTTCAACACGGGCTTTGCGGCAAGTCGCGGGGCGATCGTTCTGTT
Source organism: Sinorhizobium fredii (assembly GCF_002944405.1). Classification (NCBI taxonomy): domain Bacteria; kingdom Pseudomonadati; phylum Pseudomonadota; class Alphaproteobacteria; order Hyphomicrobiales; family Rhizobiaceae; genus Ensifer; species Ensifer fredii. The sequence continues at coordinate 578,324 of NZ_CP024310.1, forward strand.
CCTCGATGCGGACGACTATCTCTACCCGAACGCCGTCTCGGAAATCATCGGCCAATTTGATGGCGACGTGGTGCAAATGCAGTTCCGCCTGCACATCGTCGACGAGCGGCAGCGCGTCCAGGACGTTTTTCCGCCGCCCGAAGTGCCCTTCGATTCCGGCGACGTCACCCCGCAACTCTTGCGCCGGGCCCGCTACCAGACCACGGTGACCAGCGGACTGGCCTTCACCCGGTCCGCGCTCGACAACATCATGCCGGTACCGGAACAGGAATTCCGCCAGGGTGCGGACGGCTACCTGGTCACGTTGGCACCCCTTCACGGCAAGGTCGGGTCGATCGATACCTGCCTTGGTGCCTACCGCATGCATGGAAGCAATCATTCGGTCTTCGCCGAGAAGCTGGGCCAGAGGGCCCGGTGGCGCGTCCAGCACGACTTTCACCGCTTGCATGCTCTTTCGCACCAGGCCGAGGAGGTTGGCCTGGAAGTCCCGCCGGACGCCAATCTGCGCGATCCGACGCACATCGAGGAACGTCTGGCGTCGCTCTGCGTGGACCATCGGCGCCATCCGGTGGCGGAGGATTCGCGGCTTTCGCTTGCCGCGGCCGGTGCCGCCGCCAGCATGGAAATGAATGTCTCGCTCCGCCGCCGCGCCATGCTGGCGGCCTGGTTCCTGTCGGTCGGGCTCCTGCCGCGACGCATGGCACAGGCGGTGCTCTCCTGGAAGCTTGTCGCCTCTTCGAGGCCCGCTTTTCTCACCCGGTTGTCGAAAACCATTCGCTATGTGATGGGATAGTTCGGTCCCCAGCGCGGAGCGCAGGCTGGCTCTGCAACAAAAGCAGTAGCTAATACAACCCTCTCTTAATCGAGCGCAATGTGGTAGATTGCGCTGGGAGCAACGTCGGCTTGTGGAGAAGCCCGATGACGCCGGGCCTGCCCGAGCTCATGCACGTTGCATCAGCCTCTCCGCCAGCCGATCGGGCGGGACCTCCATGAGGAGGACTCGTCAAGAGCTCGGATTGGGAGGTGTTCAATGGTGCGCAAATTCTGTCTGGCCTTCGCCGTCACGGCATCGGCACTCGCGATCAGCGCGTCAGCCTGGGCCGACATCACGATCCTCGTGCCTTCCGGCAGCGAGGGTGACGGCCTCAGAGCCGCAGCCGCCGACTACGCGAAAATGAAGAATACGAAGGTTGAGACGGTGCAGGCGCCCTATGCCAATGTGTTCGAACAGGGTGCCAATGCCGGGGCAACCAAGTCCGGCGTTTTCGACATCGTCCTGATGGACGATCCGTGGATCCCGTTCTTCGCCGAGAACGGCCATCTCGAAGATTTGACGTCCTATTTCAAGGGCGCCGGGGTGGAGGGGCCGGACAGTGACTTCCTTTCGAAGTCGCTGGCGATCTGCCGCAATCCCTATAATTCAGGGCCCTATGTGTGCCTGCCTTATGTGGGCAACGCCCAGATGTTCTTCTATGACGCCGCCAAATTCAAGGAAGCGGGCGTCGAAGCCCCGAAGACCTGGGACGATGTGCTGAAGGCTGCGAAGGCGCTGACCGAGCAGGGCGGCGGCCGCTATTTCGGCTATGTCTTCCGCGGCGGCCAGGGTAATCCCGTCGTTGCCGACTTCATGCCGATCTTCTGGTCCTACGGTGCCGACATGTTCAATGCGGATCGCACCAAGGTGACGATCGACACGCCCGAGGGCGCCGCCGCCATGAAGATGTTCATGGCGCTGCGCGACGTCTCGCCGAAGGGCGTTGAGAGTTATAACGCCAACGAGGTCGGCACGGCCCTTGCGGCCGGCACTGCCGCCTCGTCGATCAACTGGCCCAACTGGGTAGCGACCTTCGAGGACCCGAGCCAGTCGAAGATGGTCGGCAAGATCTCCTTTAGCCCGATCCCAGCCGGCACCAAACCGGGCAGCTCGGAGATCGGCCACTGGACGATGGGCATCATGGCGGCGTCCAAGAACAAGCAGGAGGCCTTCGACTTCATGATGTGGGCGACCACGGCCGAGCAGATCAAGATCTCCGCCGAACGCGGCAATCCGCCGGTTCGCACCTCGGTCTTCACCGATCCGGAACTCACCAAGCAGGAGAAGTTCCGCCATTACCCGGTGCTGATGGAGGCGATCCAGGCCTCGACGCCGCGGCCGCGCCACCCGAAATGGCCGGAGATCGAGAATGCCTTCGGCATCGAGCTTTCGAAGGCCGTCGCCGGCACGATCACGCCGGAGGAGGCGCTGAAGAACTCGCAGGCGGCGGTCGAGCAGATCACCGGCCTCAAATAGGTGGTTTGCCTGCATCGAGCGGGGCCTCGCGCCGGTCCCGCTCTCGCGGCCGCAAAAAGAACCGCTGCGGCGGCCGGTGTCGAGGTATGCAGGGAGAAGGTCTGCGGAGGGACCGATGTTGCAAACCGGCAAAAGCGCGTCGGTTCGACGGAGAGGGCCGCTGGAGCAATGGACGGAGCGCCATCTGCGCTACCTGATGCTCGCGCCGACGGTGCTCATCCTGCTGGCCCTGACGATCTTTCCGAGCGTCTACATGTTCTATGCGGCGGTCCACCGGATCAGCCCCAATCCCGACCTCCCCTGGGAATTCGTCGGCATCGGCAATTTCGCGCGGCTCATTTCCGATCCGCAGTTTCACGTGGCGCTCCGCAACACCGCAGTGTTCACCATTGTTGCCGTGACGCTCGAATTCCTTCTCGGCCTCGGGCTCGCTCTCCTTCTCGATAGATTCATCCGCCGGCTCAGCTTCTTGAAAACGGTGCTGATGATCCCGATGATGCTGCCGCCGATCGCGGTCGCGATCACCTGGAAGCTCATCTACGAGCCGCAGTTCGGCGTTCTGAACGAGGTCATGTTCCTGCTCGGCCTGCCCGTTCAGGCCTGGGCCGGCGACGTAAACCTCGCCATGTTCTCGATCATCGTCGCGGATGTCTGGCAATGGACGCCGTTCATCTTTCTTCTGATGCTGGCGGGGCTCGCAAGCCTGCCGGTTGAACCCTATGAGGCGGCCGCGCTCGACGGCGCCTCGTCCTGGCGGCAGTTCTGGGATCTGACGTTGCCGTTCCTCAAGCCGGTCATCGCCATTGCGCTGCTCCTGCGCGTCATGGATGCGCTGCGCCTTTTCGACCTCGTCTTCATCCTGACGGGGGGCGGCCCGGCAGACCGCACCAAGGTCCTGAGTCTCTACATCTACCAGGTCGCCTACCGCTTCGCCGACCCCGGCTACGCGGCGGCGATGTCGCTCTTCGTGCTGTTCGTCACTATCGTGCTCAGCACCTGGTTCATGAAGCGCATGCGGCTGGCGGAGTGAGAGGATGGCGACGATCAGAACACGCAGCCGCACCCGGGAGATGCTTCTTCGCCTGTCGGCCTATCTGGCGATTCTCGTCGCGCTAATCCTGACGCTGTTTCCGGTCTACTGGATCGCAGCGAACTCCTTCAAGTTCGACATCGACATCTTCGCCGTGCCGCCGGAATGGGTGCCGCGCAACCCGACCCTGAAGCACTATGACGAAGCTTTCGTCCAACGCCCCTTCCTGCGCTATGCCCTGAACAGCTTCCTCGTCGCGATAGGCACGACCGTGATTTCGGTGACCTTTGGCACCATGGCCGGCTATGCGCTGGCGCGGTTCAGCTATCCCTGGCAGTGGCGCAAGCAGATTTCCTTCTGGATACTTTCGACGCGCATGATGCCGCCGATCGTCAGCATCATTCCGCTCTACCTGTTCTTCAACTATTTCGACATGCTCAACACCAAGTCGGCACTCGTCATCGCCTATACCGCCTTCAACCTGCCGTTTGCGACCTGGATGATGAAGAGCTATTTCCAGGATCTTCCGGTCGAGCTGGAGGAAGCGGCGATCGTCGACGGCGACACGCGCTGGGGCGCCTTCCTGCATGTCGCCCTGCCGCTCGCCCGGCCCGGACTTGCGGCGACTGCTATCTTCTGCCTGATCATCTCGTGGAACGAGTTCCTGCTGTCACTCGTCATCACGCTGACAGAGCAATCACAGACGCTGCCGATCGGCATTGCCGGCCGGGTGACGCAGTACAGCACCTATTGGGGCGAGATCAGCGCCGCGGGCTTCATGGCCTGCGTACCGATCGTCATCTTCGCCTTCGTCGTCCAGAAGCACCTCGTCCGGGGACTTTCCCTCGGCGCCGTCAAGGGTTGAGACCTGTGGCCTCCGTCCGGTTCGACAATGTCACAAAGAAGTTCGGCGAGTTCGTCGCCGTCCACGATTTCAACCTCGAGATCCGCGACAAGGAATTTCTCGTGCTGCTCGGACCCTCGGGCTGCGGCAAGACGACGACGATGCGGATGGTCGCGGGCCTCGAGGAGGCGACAACCGGGGATATCTACATCAACTCGGACCGGATCAACGACGTGCTGCCGAAATATCGCGACGTCGCGATGGTCTTCCAGTCCTATGCGCTCTATCCTCATCTCTCCGTCGAGGACAATATCGGCTATCCGTTGAAGATCCGCAAAGTGCCGCCGGAGGAATATAAGCGCCGCATCGGCGAGGTGGCGCGGCGGGTCGAGCTCGATACGATGCTCAAGCGACTGCCCAAGGAGCTATCGGGCGGCCAGCGCCAGCGCGTGGCGCTCGCCCGCGCCATCGTGCGCACGCCGCGCGTCTTCCTCATGGACGAGCCGCTGTCGAACCTCGATGCGAAGCTCCGCACCCAGATGCGCGCCGAGCTGAAACACCTGCAGCACGAGCTGCAGGTGACGACGATCTACGTGACCCACGACCAGATCGAGGCGATGACGCTCGCCCAACGCGTCGCGGTGATGAACCGCGGCGTCATCGAGCAGCTCGGAACGCCGCGGGACATCTATAACGACCCGCGCACGCTCTTCGTCGCCGGCTTCATCGGCTCGCCGGCGATGAACCTCATCTCCGGCGAGGTGAAGGACGGCGTGTTTGCCAGTGCGGGTCTCCGGGTAGGGGGTGCTGGAAACGTCAGCATTCCGCGCGCCGTGCTCGGGGTGCGTCCGGAGGATGTCCATGTGGTGAACCCGGAAGACCCTGGTGCAAACCTGGTAGCGCCGATCTATTCGGTGGAACTCACCGGCGAAAACACGCTTGTCAGCCTGCAACTCGGCGGCCGGCTCATGACCGTGCGCGCCGACAAAAACTTCGCCGGCCAGATCGACCAGCGGGTCGGCGCCAGGATCGAGACGGACCGGATGTTCCTGTTCGATGCGGAGACGGAGCGACGTGTCGATTTCTAGACTCATAGGACATTGTAAGGGAGGTGCCGCGATACGTCGCCTTCGCCTTGCGGGAACCGCGGCAATCGCTCTCCTCACGGCATCCGCAGCGCTCGCGACCGGGGCCGGGCCTATCGCCGGCAATCCGCTCATCGCGGTTTCGGCTGGTCCCTTCGTCTTCGGCCGCGACGACGGCCCTGACAACGAACGCCCGCGGCGCGTGGTGCAGGGACGGCCATTCGCGATCAACCGCACCGAGATCACCAACCGGCAATATGAAGCCTTCGTGGCGGCGAGCGGCCACCGTCGCGCCTTTTATGCCGATCACCCGCTCCTGGGACTTCCCGATCGGCCGGTCGTCGGCGTCAGCTGGGGCGATGCGATTGCCTTCTGCCGCCACTACGGCCTCGCTCTGCCGTCGGAGCAACAATATGAGAGAGCGGCGCGGGGCGTGGAAGGTGATGCCTTTCCCTGGCAGGAGGGGCCTCGCGACGAGGCGCGGGCCAATGTCGGTGCCGATGTCTGCTGCTCCGGTGATGAAAGGGATGGCTATCCGATGACGGCGCCGGCAGAGTCCTTCGCCGCGGGCGCCAGCCGGGAAGGCGTGCTCAACCTCGTCGGCAATGTCTGGGAATGGACGAGCGACGTTTATGCGCCTTACGTAGGCGTATCGACTACCGCCGAGGGTCGCCATCGCGTGCTTCGTGGCGGATCCTGGAACAGCGACGCACGCCACCTGACAACCACTTACCGGCTCGCCTATGATCCCGACTTCCGTTTCGCAGCTAATGGCGGCTTCCGATGCGTCCGCTCCTCGCCCTGATCATCGCTGCCGGGGTCCTGCTTCTGGCACATAGCGCGGGTGCCGAGCCCGTGGCGGCAGCGGGCTACCGCTTCGCGACGGTTCATGTCCCCGGCGCCGCCTTTGCCGGTCTTGCGCGCGACGGCGATACGTTGCTCGTCACCGATCTTGCGAAGGGCCGCCTTTATCGCCGCGATGCGAACGGGTACCTTGTCGCCTTCGGTCCCGTCTTTCCCCATGGCCCCGACGTGGTAGGCGACCCGACGGGGCCCTATCGTGCCGTTCGTGTCGGTGGCGAGTTCATCGTGGCCCAGGGATGGACGCCGACCAACGCCGATCAGAACCCGCTCGATCACAGCCTGGTCGCGGTCGATGACGCAGGCAAGACGCGGATCATCAGCAATGATTTCTGGAACCCGTTCGATTTCGTCGCCGTCGACCAAGGCTTCTACGTCGTCGACGCGGCGCGCAACAGCGTCGAGCATGTAAGACGCGATGGTCGAAGGAGGACGCTTATCAGTTTCCGCCGATTGCCTCAGGCGGCAGGAGCCTTGCAGAGCCTTTCGCCGACGGAATTCGCGGCGGGCAGCGGCTACGAGGTCGATGCCGTACCGACCGGCATAACGCTTCACAGAGGGCGCCTCTATGTCGCGCTCTTCGGCGGCTTTCCCTTCCTTGCCGGGGCAGGGAAGGTCGTTTCGATCCCCACCGTGGGCGCCTCCGAACCGCGCCTCGAGGCCGACGGACTGAACGCGCCGGTGGCGATTGCCTTTGCGGGTGACGGAGGCATGCTCGTGCTCGAACACGGGACCTACGATCAGAAGCAAGGCTTCGCAAATGGCAGCGGCCGACTGCTGAGGATGGATGCTGAAACGAAGAGCAGAAGCACCATCTTCGACGGCTTGACACGGCCGGTCTCGGTGCTCGTCTTGGACGAGCGGCAAGTTATCGTTTCCGATCTTGCCGGCAACCTGCACGTTCTGGCGCGTCAGTAGCGCGCCGACAGCCCTGTTCTTCCCCCGATGCTGCTCCATATCTCCAGCGGCACCACAGGAAAGCAGGAGAGAAGACATGCGCATTGAACCGGCCTTCCTGTTCGATCTCGACGGCACGCTCGTCGACAGCGTCTACCAACATGTGCTTGCCTGGAAGGAAGCGCTCGAGGGCGAGGACATCGACCTCTCGGTCTGGCGCATCCACCGCAAGATCGGCATGAGCGGCGGCCTCTTCACCAACCAACTGCTGCGCGAGACGGGCGTGGAGATCAGCCCGGAACGGGTGGCGCGTCTGCGACAACGCCATGCCGAGGCTTACAAGCGGCAGGCGGATCGCATCCGGCCGCTGCCGGGCGCGCGCTCTCTTTTGCAATGGCTCACTGACACAAAGATTCCCTGGGCGATCGCCACCAGCGGCCGGATGGAGACGGCTGCCGTCAATCTCGCTGCTCTCGGCGTCGACCCGGCCGTCGTGCCGGTTGTGACCCGGGACCTGGTCAAATACGCCAAGCCCGATCCGGATCTCTTCGTTGCGGCCGCCGAGCGGCTCAGCGCCCCGATCGAGACGGCGGTCGTCGTCGGCGACAGCATCTGGGACATGCTGGCGGCGGTTCGCTGCCGCGCCTTGGGCGTCGGGCTATTGAGCGGCGGCTATGGGCTTGAAGAGTTGCGGCACGCCGGCGCGTTCCGCATCTATGAGGATCCCGCCGACATGCTCATGCATATCGACGAGGTCGGCGGGCGTCGGTGATCGACGCCTGGAGCTCAGTGTTTGGTGGTCGTTTCCTCGCGAACCGCTTCCTCGTGGTACCAGCAGCCGTCAATGGCAGCCGCGCACACGTCCGACGAAGTGAGATCCGCTTGGCGCTGTGCTTCGGAACGACGATCTTCGGCCTTGCGCGAGATGCGTGTCGGGAACTGATAGATCGTCGCACTCTTGCCGTGGAAACTCGTGGCCATGCTCTGGTCTCCGGTGAGTCCTGTCGAGAAAAGATAGTACGCCGCGGCAGAAATTGCACATCATTTACGCGAATTGCCGAAAAATCGTTCAATTGAATGCCGGAATCGCAAGCACGCGCCCTCATTGCGCTTGAGGGAGCGTATTCAATGCGATTTTTTAGGCAGCTGCGCGCAACTGACGCATTTTGGAGCAGGTGCTCCTTCGCCGCTCATGGCGGACACTTGAACGTCAAGTGCAGGAGAGGCGCGGGATATCCAGCAAAATCAAGGGGGTGAAACGAAGTCAGCGCCTCGGGGGTCGATTTGCCGTTCGCCGCGACCCTGACCGGCAGCCACTTGGAATCCAGTTTGAGTCCCCTGCGGGTCAAAAAAAGATTCGCACCCACCACCGAGTTGGCACGCTTGATGCTTGAAGGGAGTCGATCCCTAGTGGTCTGGCACGTTTTTCGTGCAAGGCCGCGCCAGGAATTGCTCAAACCTCGCAGCACCACGTTAGAGAGATTCGCTAATGACCAAGTATAAGCTCGAGTACATCTGGCTCGATGGCTACACGCCCGTACCAAATCTCCGCGGCAAGACGCAGATCAAGGAATTCGACGCGTTCCCGACGCTCGAGCAACTGCCGCTCTGGGGTTTCGACGGCAGCTCGACGAACCAGGCCGAAGGCCGCAGCTCCGATTGCGTGCTGAAGCCGGTCGCCGTCTACCCGGATCCGGTCCGCACCAATGGCGTGCTGGTCATGTGCGAGGTCATGATGCCGGACGGCAAGACGCCGCATCCGTCGAACAACCGCGCCACCATCCTCGACGACGAAGGCGCCTGGTTCGGTTTCGAGCAGGAATACTTCTTCTACAAGGACGGCCGTCCGCTCGGCTTCCCGGAGCAGGGCTACCCGGCACCGCAGGGCCCGTACTACACCGGCGTCGGCTACAAGAACGTCGGCAACATCGCGCGCCAGATCGTCGAAGAACACCTCGACATCTGCCTGGCCGCCGGCATCAACCATGAAGGCATCAACGCCGAAGTGGCCAAGGGCCAGTGGGAATTCCAGGTCTTCGGCAAGGGCTCCAAGAAGGCTGCCGACGAAGTCTGGATGGCTCGTTACCTGCTGCAGCGCCTGACGGAAAAATACGGCATCGACGTCGAGTACCACTGCAAGCCGCTTGGCGACACCGATTGGAACGGCTCGGGCATGCACTGCAACTTCTCGACCGCCTACATGCGCGAAGTTGGCGGCAAGGACTATTTCGAGGCGCTGATGGCCGCCTTCGAGAAGAACCTGATGGAACACATCGAGGTCTACGGCCCGGACAACCACTTGCGCCTCACCGGCAAGCATGAGACGGCGCCGTGGAACAAGTTCAGCTACGGCGTTGCCGACCGCGGCGCGTCGATCCGGGTTCCGCACAGCTTCGTTAACAACGGCTACAAGGGCTATCTCGAAGATCGCCGCCCGAACTCCCAAGGCGACCCCTACCAGATCGCTTCGCGCGTGCTGAAGACGATTGCGTCCGTTCCGGCGCAAGTCTCGAAAGTAGCTTAAGCGTAAGACTCCCAAGACCTTGGGCGCCGACCTCGGTCGGCGCTTTTTTTCGTTCGGCTATGATAGATTCATTCGGTTCCGCCGCGCCTCGCAAGGATCCAGTCCACCGCCGCCGCAACGTCGGGCACCGTGGCGCTCGGCGCCGGCGCGAAGCGCGTCTCGTCGCCCTCGCGATATTTTCCCGTACGCACGAGCAGCGCGTGAGCGAGACCGGCGCTCAATGCACCGGCGACGTCTGTTTCCGCATCGTCCCCGACCATCACCGCTTGCGTCGCCGCGCAGGGTATGGTGGCAAGGGCTGCGTGGAAAAAGCCGGGTGCTGGCTTGCCGAGGACGATGGCATGCTTCTGGCTGGCGAATTCCAGCGCGGTAACGAATGGGCCAGCATCGAGGCTCAACCTGCCGTCGGCGTCCCGGAAGGAGCGGTTCGGCGCGAGCGCCACCAATTCGGCGCCGTCGATCAGTTGCCGGAAGGCCGCATTGAGGGCCACATAGTCAAAGGCGTCGCCGGCATCGCCGACAACGACAGCCATGCGGCCGTTCACCGGTAGGTCCCGGAATTCGGACGTTAGCTCGGGATGGACGAGAAGATGGACGGCACGCTCGTGCCTGCGAAGCCAGTCGCAGGCAGCCTCGGCCGGCGTGAAGAGCTCGCTGCCCGTTACCGGAAGTCCAAGTTTTGCGAGCCGGGCAAGGATCGCCGGCTTGCTCGAGCGGGTCGTGTTGCTGACGAAGCGAATGGGGAGCCCGGCCGCGCGCAGCCGGGCGACGGCCTCGGCGGCGCCAGGCACGGCCTCTTCGCCATCATAGATGACGCCGGCAAGATCCAGGAGCACAGCGCTGATCATCCGATGAGGATGACATGGGTGCGCTGCGGGTCAAGCTCTGGTGGCTTTGCCGCCAGCGACGGTCCCGGTGCTCCAGAAAGTTGCCGTGACAGCCGGACGACTGCTTCCGCTTGAAATTGGTTGTGTTTCTCCGAGCCTCAACTCACCGAGACATTGACATTCGTCCCAATCTCCCAGCATTTTAGCGGCGGGGATTCATCAGACACTTCATCAATGCACAAACTGAGACTAGCGGTTGCAGCACTTGTGTTGCTGGCAAGCGGGCTGCCAACTGCGGCCGAGCTATTGCCGCGCGCGGCGTCTGCCGAGGGTTCCGTCATTTCCCGCAAGTCCGGTGAGGAAATTAGCTTCATCGACATCGAAGGCTGGCGCAGCGTGGAGGTCAGTCAGGACCTTCTTGCGGGCGACATACTGCGCACGAACGCCGCCGGTAGCCTTGCTCTGTTGTTCTCCGATGACACGCAGATGCGTATGGGGCGCAATACGACGCTTCTCGTCAAGAAAATCGGTCAGGGCTCCGACAGCGAACTTGAACTCAAGTCCGGGACCGTGTGGGCGCGAGCCAAGCGTGGGGGCAGCGGCCTCACAGTCGACACACCCTCAGCTGCCGCCGCGATCCGCGGGACGGATTGGACGCTTAGCATAGGTGAGAACGGCGCTACCACTCTCTCGGTGCTTGAGGGAAGCGTCGAACTCAAGAACGCGCAAGGATCGGTCGTCGTAAATCAGGGGGAGGGCGCGTTTGCGGCAATCGGACAAGCGCCCCGCAAATATGTCCTCGTCAATCTCAAGGAGCGCGAACAGGTACTTCTCTATTCGGAGCTGCGTGGCGTCTTCGCAGGTTTGCCGACAAGCGGGATGAGCGGCCGCCAGACTCGTGCCGAGCGGGCGCGCGTTCTGGCCATTCCTCCTGCTCGACGGAGCAGCGAGGATTGGGTCTCACTTGCCGAGGCCTCGCTATCGCATGACGGCCGGGCAGCTGCCAGAGAGGCTCTAGTTGGACTGATGCGGCCCTTGCCGGCCCAGTTGGAGGCGCGTGCCAACCTAGTCGAGGCGATGATCGCCGGACTGGAGCAACGCTATGGTGATGCGAACCGGCTGTTCGCCGCCGCCTTGCCGGCGCTGCCGCGCAATCGCAGAGCATCTGCGATTTACGGTCGCTGGTTCGCCGCAGCCTTGGAGAACCCCGATGGGGAAGCGCCGCCACCAGCAGTCGGCGCGTTTGCCGACGATCCAACGATTGCCGAAGCGACGTCCCATACGCTCGGGCCAGCCGAAGGGATTGAGGTTTTGAGAGCGGCCGAGCAGCGCTTCCGCGACGATGCACGGCTACCGGTCATGCGTGCGAACCTCGCCTTCGAGCTCGATCGTCGTGACGAAGTGAGGGAAGCACTTGCCCGCGCAGGCGCAATCGACCCCGACGAACCGGCCTATCTCTTGATGAAGGCACGCTTCCGCGCTTCCGTTTCCAGCGATCTTGATGGCGCGCTAAGCGACCTGAAGCGCGCCGCGCAGATTGCGCCAGGCGACGACGCCGTTTGGAACGAGCTCGGTAATGTTCAGAGCGATCGCAACGCGATGGTGGAGGCCGATGCCGCCTATCGCCGCGCCATTGACTTAAACCCCGAAAATGCCGTCCTGCACGCCAATTATGCGCGCTTCCTGATGGACAACGATCAGATCGCAGCGGCAAAGGCGGAGATCGACAAGGCGGAGACGCTGGATCCTCATTCCTATGCAGTTCTCGCGGCCAAGGGCCGCTACCTCTTGCGGATCGGCAAAACCGAGGAAGGCGAGAAGACGCTTCTCGAGGCCTCTGCCAGCAATCCGACCTATGGTGACAGCCTCATCGGTCTGGCGCTCGCGAGCTACCAGCTCGGAGCGAAGGAGGCGACCGCCCAGGCACTCGACAACGCGGACAGGTTTGAACCCGACAATCCGTCAATTCCGTTGATCCGCTCGGCCATCGCTCTCGACGAATATCGAGCCGAGGATGCGATCGTTGAGGCACGTGAGGCGCTTCGCCGCCGGCAAGCGCGTGGAGGTTACTATTCGGGCTATGACGTAAACCGGCAGGCCTCTGCTTTTCTTGGCGTCACGCTGGACAATATTGGACTGACCGAATGGGGACAGTACTATGCAGATCGCTCCTTTGATCCGTTCAAATCAACGAGCTACATCGATCAGGCGGTAAGCGGACAGCTCAGCCCTTTCGTGGGAGAACCGCTTTCTGGCCTGGATCGGTTCCCATTCGGTGCAACGTCCACTTCCTTGCAGATGCAAGGCCTTCTTTTTGATCCGCTGGCAGTCGCTTCAGAGGGTAAGCGCAATTCGCTCGAACGGCGAAGCTTCGTTGAAGGCGCGATCGGGGCCGGGCTTCTCGACAGCGGTGCGGGTCCGGGCTGGAGGCGTGATGTCCTTCTACAGGGCACGAGCTACCGTGGCATTCCCTTGGGCTACTACATACAGGGTGAAATATCGCGTCCGGAGTTCGAGCGCGACAATGATGCCGAGGATTTCGATGGCGCCCTCTTCCAACTCGGGATCCGGCCCACGCTCGCCGACAGTGTCTTCCTGTTTGGAAATAATATCCGACAGGAGGCCGGTTATCCCGGTCAAATCTGGAACCCGGCGCCATTCAACGAGGTCGCAGCTCGCGACAATACGATCGGGGGCGCATGGAGCCATACGATCTCGGACCGCAACGTCATCCAAGCCTTTGCTGTAGCGAGCGATGTCGACACTCGGCGGCAGTTCCGGACGAGAGAATTTGTAGGCAACCAGGAGATAATCTACAGAATCAACGAAAGGAACGAAGATGACGACGTTACCTACGGTATAAGTCATCTATTCGGTATCGGCCTCCTTGCCGTTCGCTACGGGGCGGAAGCGGCGAACTCTCAGTTCTGGATCTCTCAGACAGCGACCGAATTGAGCTCGGGTATTGTTGACGATCTAGGGGAGTTTTCCGGAGAGAGCAACGCGACCCGCGTCTATGTCGACGGCATGCTGGAGGTATCCGAGGATTTTCAGTTCCAGGGCGGGGCGTACGTCACTCGGTTCGACGGCGAAAGCGGGGTTTGGGGGCCGGTCGACCCGCGCGTAGGCATCGCGTGGTCCCCCAGCGAGGGCCAATGGCTTCGGACCTATTATAGGCAGGACACCCAGTTCCTTACCAACCACACGCTATCACCTGTGACGACGGTTGGCTTGGCTCCGCTTCAGCTGCCATTGTATTCAAGTGGGCAGAGCCGCACAGCAGCCGTGCGCTGGGACGCGGAGTGGAACGAGCGCTTCTTCACGGCCGTCGAATACCAGCATCAGCGCTTCAACGGCCTCACGCTTGAGCCCGAGGACCTGCTGACGACCTTTGTTACGTCGGATGGTGAGATTGATCGCCTGAATTTCAGTGCCAATTACTGGGTCGGCCACGGCCTCGGTGTTTTCGTAGCGTTGACGCTGAACGACAGCAAAGACACCACGCCCTTCTGGAATTCCGACTTCAAGGTGCCGCTCATTCCAGATTACGTCGCCCAGCTCGGCCTGACCTATGTCCACCCCTCACGCGTGACTGTGACTATCGCAGAAACACTTGTCGGTCCTCGAGTCGGCTCGCAGTACTACGACGAGGATGGCAGCCCCGTGGCCCCGGAAGTGGCAGCCTACACGACGACCGACGCGGCAATCGCTTGGAAATCGGAAAGTGGGCACCTGGAGATCGGAGCGCAGGTGCTGAATGTTTTCGACGCGGAAATAGATATGGCTGACGGGCTCCCCTCATCCGGCCGAACTATCCGTGCTACCATCCGGGCTCGATTTTAGTGCCCAGTAACCTGTATGCCGTTATCGCGAATTCGCCATTCCCTCAGCGGGTGGGGACGCTGATCGTATTAATGACGCCGCGTCATCAGCCGCGGCGGGTGTCCGGGAAGCTGGCCGGGTTGATGCCGAGGGTGTGGAGGTCGCGGGCGTTCGGGCGGCGGTGACCTTCGACTGCCGCGGCTGCGGCGGTCGCTGCGCCGAGGACGGCGAAGGCGCGACCGATGAAGCCCATGCGGTTCTTGCTAGTCATTGTCTTTGCTCACTTTCTTTCTCAATTCGATGAGCAAAAGATGGGGCCCGTCGGGCTTTTTTGCAATGCACAAATCCTCACCCCAGCCATGCAACGCAAGCAGGCCCGGCTGGCGGTCTGCCAACCGGGCCCGCGCCAAAGCGCCTTGGGAGGCGAAAGCGATCAATCTTCGCTGGCAGCAAGCTGGGCGAGTACCTCGCCGCGGCCGCGGGCTCTGAGGATCAGCGGCACGATGAAGGCCAGCGCCGCAATCACCAGCAGGACAGCGGCGATCGGCGAGGTGAAGAGCACGGTCACGTCACCTTGGCTGATCGACAGCGCCCGGCGCAGCTGCTGTTCGGCGAGCGGCCCGAGGATCAGGCCGACGACGACAGGCGCGATCGGATAGCCGAAGACGCGCATGACGTAGCCGAGCAGGCCAAAGGCGAGGAGCATGCCGAGTTCGAACACCGAGGGGTTGGCGCCGATGGTGCCGAGCGTCGCGAACAGCAGGATGCCGGCATAGAGCCAGGGTTTCGGGATCGTCAGCAGCTTCACCCAGAGGCCGACCAGGGGCAGGTTCAGGACGAGCAGCATGAAGTTGGCGATCAGCAGGCTGGCGATCAGGCCCCAGACGAGCTGCGGGTTGGTGGCGAACAGCAACGGCCCCGGCTGCAGGCCATATTGCTGGAAGCCGGCCAACATGATCGCCGCCGTTGCCGACGTCGGCAGGCCGAGCGTCAGCAGCGGCACGAGCGTACCGGCTGCCGAGGCGTTGTTGGCGGCCTCCGGGCCGGCGACGCCCTCGATCGCGCCATTGCCGAATTCTTCCGGATGCTTGCTCAGCCGCTTTTCGGTCGCATAGGAGAGGAAGGTGCCGATTTCGGCGCCGCCGGCCGGCATCGCGCCGATCGGGAAGCCGATGAAGGTGCCGCGCAGCCACGCCTTCCAGGAGCGCGCCCAATCCGAGGCGCTCATCCAGACCGAACCGCGCACCGCCTCGACCTTGTCGGGACCCTTGTCGCCCTGGGCGGCGATGTAGAGCGTCTCGCCGATCGCGAACATGGCGACCGCAAGCGTCGTCACCTCGATGCCGTCGAGCAGGTCCGGGACGCCGAAGGAAAGCCGCGCCTGGCCGGTCAGCTGGTCGATGCCGATGCAGGCAAGCGTCAGGCCAACGAAGAGCGAGGTAAGGCCGCGCAGCGTCGAGTCGCCGAAGGCGGAGGAGACGGTCACGAAGGCGAGCACCATCAGCGCGAAATATTCGCGCGGCCCGAAGACGAGGGCCAGCTTGACGATATAGGGGGCGACGAAGGCGAGCCCGAGGGTCGCGATAAGGCCGGCGACGAAGGAGCCGATCGCTGCCGTTGCCAGAGCGGGGCCGCCGCGGCCGGCGCGCGCCATCTTGTTACCTTCGAGCGCGGTGACGATCGAGGAGCTCTCGCCGGGCGTGTTCAGCAGGATGGACGTCGTCGAGCCACCATACATGCCGCCGTAATAGATGCCGGCGAACATGATCAGCGAGCCGCCGGGGTCGAGCTGATAGGTCACCGGCAAAAGGAGCGCGACGGTGAGCGCCGGGCCGATGCCCGGCAGCACGCCGACGGCCGTGCCGAGGGTGACGCCGATCAGCGCGTAGAGCAGGTTCATCGGTTGCGCAGCAACCAGCAGCCCCTGCAAAAGGAAGTCAAGAGTACCCATAATTGTCGGCCTTTCTAGAAGAGCAGGCGTTCAAGCGGTCCTGCCGGCAGCGACAATTGCAGGACTTTGGCGAAAATCGTCCAGACGAGGAAACTGGCGACGATGCCGAAGGGAATTG
This sequence comes from Sinorhizobium fredii, assembly GCF_002944405.1. Classification (NCBI taxonomy): domain Bacteria; kingdom Pseudomonadati; phylum Pseudomonadota; class Alphaproteobacteria; order Hyphomicrobiales; family Rhizobiaceae; genus Ensifer; species Ensifer fredii. The sequence continues at coordinate 594,573 of NZ_CP024310.1, forward strand.
TCAGCCAAAGTTGCCGTTTCCCGAAGCCGCGCGCCGTCATGGCGAAGAGGATGCCGGTGGCAATCGAAAAGCCGAGCGTGTTGAGCAGCAGCATCTGCGCCGCAAGCCCGCCGACGACCCAGGCGACCGGTCCGAACTGCTGCGGTTCACGCTCGGCAAAGTCGCCCCTGAAACCCTCGACGGCCGTCCAGATGGCAAGCACGATCAGACAGCAGGCGATCGCATAAGGCACCGTGGTCGGGCCGACCTGCGAGTAGCCGGCAAGCCCGGTAAGCCGGGAAACGTCCCAGAAGATCACGCCGGCAATGGCAGCCAGCACTACGGCGATGATCAGCGCCGCCCGATCAGGGCGGCGCGTTTCGACGGAAGGACTATCTCCCCTGCTCATTTGACCAGTCCGATGTCCTTGAGGACGGCTTCCGTGGCCGCGACGTCCTTGGCGAGCTGCTCGTTGAAGGCGTCGCCGGCGAGATAGGTGTCCTGCCAGCCCTTGGTCTTCAGCACTTCCTGCCAGCCGGCGGACTTGGCGAGCTTCTCGATATCGGCGGAGACGGCAGCCTTCTGCTCGTCGGTGAGGCCCGGAGCGGCGGCGACCATGCGCCAGTTCTCGACGACGACGTCGAGGCCGGATTCCTTCAGCGTCGGGGCATCGATGCCGGGGATGCGCTCGGCGCTCGTCACCGCGAGGAGGCGGAGCGTGCCGGCCTTGACCTGCGACTCGAATTCACCATAGCCGGAGATGCCGGCCGTCACCTGGCTGCCGAGGATCGCGGCAAGCGCCTCGCCACCGCCGGAATAGGCGATGTAGTTGATCTTGGTCGGATCGACGCCGGCCGCCTTGGCGATGAGGCCTACGGCGATGTGGTCGGTACCGCCGGCCGAGCCGCCGCCCCAGGATACGGCGCCCGGATCCTTCTTCAGGGCTTCGACGAGATCAGCCATCGTCTTGATCTCGGAAGCGGCCGGAACGACGATCGCCTCGTATTCGCCCGTCAGGCGAGCGATCGGCGTGACGTCCTTGAGGGTGACCGGCGAGTTGTTGGTGAGGATGGCGCCGACCATGACATAACCGCCGACGAGCAGCGCGTTCGGGTTGCCCTTCTGCTGGCTGGCGAACTGGGCGAGGCCGATCGTGCCGCCGGCGCCGGGTACGTTCTGCACCTGGACATTGCCGGAGATGCCTTCCTGCTGCATGACGGTCTGCAGCGAACGGGCGGTCTGATCCCAGCCGCCGCCGGGATTGGCCGGCGCGATGATCGTGTAGTCGGCGGCATAGGCCGGAAGCGCCAGCGCGCCGGCGAGAATGGATGCGAGGAAGAAGTGTTTCAAGGTCGGTCCTCCGTAGGCGCGGTTCGTCCGCGCGTTGATCGTTGTCGCGAACGGGAGAAACGGGCGGCTGACCTTGAAAGCGGCAGCCTCCGACCGGATTGGCAATTTCCTCCCGATGCGCTGCTGGCATTCCGCCTCCACGGGTCGCCAGCGGCCCTAAACCAACATAGAAAGCTGACATTAACCTGACATCAACCGGCTGGCTCGTAAACGGTTTGTTTCGGCTCCACAAATATCACTGGAGGAAGAATATTCACTGGAGTCTGAGCACCTCGTTCCAGCGGGCGATCAGCCGGGCGCGTTTGACTTGGTCGAGATAGACCATGAGTCCCGGACTGACCGGCACCGGCTTCAACTGGCCGCCGAGCATTTCCTGCATGGTGTTGGCGGTGTTCTCGCCGGCGACCTCGGGACTCACGGCCGGGATCTCAAGCTCGCGCGCCATGATCGTCTGACCTTCCTTCGACATGAAGAATTCGAGATAGCGGCGGCCGAGATCTGGAGAGGCGGCGGCCTGCGGAACCAGGCCGATTCGCGACATCACCACGGTATAGTCCTTCGGCAGCACGATGCCGACATCCGGATGCCTGGAGGCCCAGTCGGCGGCATAGGAGCCGAGGATATTGTAGCCGAGCACGAAGCGCCCGTCCGCCACCCGCTCGAGGATCGCCTGGCTGGTCGAATAGAGCTTGACGCCCGCAGCACCCATTGCCTGGATGACGCTCCAGATGTCGCCGAACTGTTCCTGGTCGCGCGCCATGAACAGGAAGCCGACGCCGGATCGCTCGATATCATAGGTGCCGATCCGGCCGAAGATCTCGCTTCCCTGACGCTTCAGATAGTCGACGAATTCGGCGCGCGTCGCCGGCGGCTTTTCTTTTGAAAAACTCGGTTTGTGATAGACGAACACGGCCGGCTCGAAGGTTAGCGCATAGGCCGTGTTGCGCCAGTTCGCCCAGGCCGGCCAGCGGCCGCTCATCGGCAGGTCGCTGCGCTGGGCATAACCGTCATTGCTGAGCTTCACCTGCAGGTCCATCGCGGAGGAGAAGGCGAAATCGGCCGTCCTCTGGCCGGCATCGGTCTCCTTGACGATCCGGTCGTAGATCTCGCCGGTCAGCATGTCCTCGTAGCGGACCGCGACATCCGGATTGGCCTTCTGGAAGCCGACGATCATCGGGCGCGCCAGCGGCTCGTCGAGCGAGGAATAGACGACGAGAACGGGCGCCGCCGCATCGCCGGAAAAGGCCGGGAAGAGCACCGGCGCGGCGCAGGCGAACCCGACGAAAAACAACCAAAAAGCGAAGGAAATCAAGAACTGCATAATTTCACAATGCCTCACCCGCACGCCGTTCACAAGCAAGGTCGCGGCCGATAAGGTGAAGCGGGGGAGAGTGACGATTTGCGTATCTTGCTTGTTGAAGACAATCAGGCCCTGGCAGAGGGTCTCTCGGCGCTTTTGCGCGGCAGCGGCTATGCCGTCGACGTGGTGAACGACGGCGCCTCGGCGCATGCCGTCGCCGCCGCCGAGAGCTTCGATCTGGTGATCCTGGACCTGAACCTGCCGGAGATGGACGGGCTCGACGTGCTGCGCGCCATGCGGGCCCGGCAGAACCGGGCGGCCGTCCTGATCCTGACGGCCCGCGGCTCGCCCGAAGAAAGGATCAAGGGCCTCGATCTTGGCGCTGACGACTACCTGATCAAGCCTTTCGACATCGGCGAGTTCGAGGCGCGCGTGCGGGTCCTGCTCCGCCGTCAGGCCGGCCTGCGCAGCTCGATCGTCAGCTACGGCAATGTCTCGCTGGATCTGAACGCCCGCAGTTTTTCCGCCGGCGGCGTGCCGATCGAGATTCCGGCGCGCGAGCTCGGGCTGCTCGAGCTTCTCTTCATGCGCGCCGGCAAGGTGGTCGCCAAGGACGCGATCGTTCAGTCGCTGACCGGCCTCGATGACGATCTCAGCCCCAATGCGATCGAGCAATATGTCAGCCGGCTGCGCAAGCGCCTGGCGCCCTACGGGCTGACGGTGCGCACGGCCCGCGGCATCGGTTACTACCTCGACAAGGCAACGGGCCCCGAATGAGGACGGCCGTCTATTCGCTGAGAAGAAGGCTGCTCGGCTGGCTGCTGATCTCGACCGCGGTGATCGGGGTCATCGCCTTGATGGATACCTATCGGGAAGCGGTCAAGACGGCGAATGTCGTTTCGGACCGCGTGCTCGCAGGCTCGGCGCTGGCGATCGCCGAGCGTGTGGTCGTCGCCGAGGACGGCACGCTTCAGGTCGACATACCCTATGTGGCGCTGGAAATGCTGACCTCGGCCGCGCAGGACCGCGTCTTTTACCGGGTGGATGGCCCTCCGGGGGAGTTCATCACCGGCTACCAGACGCTGCCGTCGCTTCCCGAGGCCGCCGGCCAGTCGACGAGCTTTGCCGATGCGGTCTTCCGCGGCGAGCCCATACGGCTGGCGGTGCTTCGCCGCTCCGCCTCCACCGGCGTCAATTCCGTTCCCTTCGTCGTCACCGTCGCCGAGACGACGATTGCGAGACGCCAGCTGACGCAGACGATCCTGCTGCACTCGGCGCTCCGCCTCGGCTTGATGATCGCCGGTGCCGCCCTGATCGTCTGGGTGGCGGTGACCTTTTCCTTACGGCCGCTCTACCGGCTCGGCGACGCGATCGCCGAGCGCAGTCCAGACGATCTCCATCCGATCGGCGAGCGTGTGCCGAGCGAGGTGCAGGGACTGGTCGACACGGTCAATTCCTTCATGGTGCGGCTGCAGTCGGCGCTCGATGCGCTTCGCCATTTCACCGGCAATGCCAGCCATCAGTTGCGCACACCGCTCGCGATTATCCGCACACAGCTGGCGCTCGCCCGCCGGGCGGCGACCGTCAACGAGGCTCTCTCGGCCGCCGCGAAGGCGGACGAGGCGGTTGCGAACGCCGAGCGCATCCTGGCGCAGTTGCTGCTGATGGCGAAGATCGATGCGGCGGCCAAGGAGGAGGCGCGCGGATCGGAGCGGATCGAACTTGCTCGGCTGGCACGCAGCGTCACCGCCGAGCACGTGCCGGCGGCCGGCGAGGTGGGCATCGATCTCGGTTTTGCCGGCGAGGGGGAGCATTGGATCCGCGCCGAACCGCTGCTTGTCGGAGAGCTCCTGAAGAACCTCATCGGCAATGCGCTGCTCTATGCCGGGCGCGGGGCGGAGGTGACGGTGCGCGTCTCAAGGTCGGATGACGAGATTGCGCTTGAGGTGGAAGACAACGGGCCGGGTATCAGGCCGGAGCTGCGCGAGGCGGTGCTGAAGCGCTTCCGGCGCGGCGGCAATGAGGCGCCCGGCACCGGGCTCGGCCTGCCGATCGTCGAGGAAATCGCCACGCTTTATGCCGGAACGATGCGCCTCGAGGACGGCGAGGGCGGTCGCGGTCTGAAGGTGGTCGTGACTTTTCCGGCAGGGTGAAGAGCCGCAGCCGCGAAGCCGTTACGAGCGCTCTTCGCTTTCCTCGCGGTCGCGGGCTTCGAGAAGAGATGCGGCGTCGCGGGTTTGAACCCGCAGCAGCTCGTTCCAGAGCTGGCGAGCGAAACGCGATTGAACCTGGTTCGCAGGCTTGCGCTGCGATGACATGACAAATCTCCGATAGGTTTGGAATGCCGTTCATATAGTCTATCGACGAGCCGATGGCCACGGCAGAGTCTACCGAGCTGCTTTGCAAGGGAAGCATATGTCGAGTAGCAAGAATATCGATAGATCCGCGTAGCAGACAACAAAAATGCCGGGATGAATTTCTTCATCCCGGCGAGCGGCTGCACTGGGAGGCAGTTTCTTTACGTCTTTTTCCGGCCTTTCTGGCGATAGACGTCGACGACCACGGCGGCAACGATGATCACGCCCTTGACGATCTCCTGGTAGTACGCGTCGACCCGCAGAAAGGTGAAGCCGGAGGTCATGACGCCGAGGATGATCGTGCCGATAACGGTGCCGGTGATGCGGCCGACGCCGCCGGTCAGCGACGTGCCGCCGATGACCGTCGCGGCGATCGCGTCGAGTTCGTACATGACGCCCATGCCGGCCTGGGCGGTCTGGGCCCGGGCTGCGGTGACGACGCCCGCAAGGCCGGCCAGCATGCCGGCGATGGCGTAGACCTTGATCAGATGCGCTTCGACATTAATGCCGGAGACGCGTGCGGCCTGGACGTTGGCGCCGATCGCATAGGTGAACTTGCCGTAGCGGGTGTAGCGGAGCGCAATATGGAAGATCAGCGCGACCACGAGGAAGACGATGACCGGCCAGATGCCCGTGCCGATGAAATTGAACTGCTCGGTAAGTCCGGAGACCGGCTGGCCCTTCGTGTACCACTTGGAGATGCCTCGCGCTGACACCATCATGCCGAGGGTGGCGATAAAGGGCGGGATCTTGGTCTTGGCGATCAATTGCCCGTTGATATAGCCGGCGAAGAGGCCGATGCCGACACCAAGCCCGATCGGCACGATGGCCGGCAGGTCGGTCAGCGAGGGATAGAGCGCTCGCGGCCAGGTGGAGGCTTGCGCGACGCTCGCCGAAATCATTGCCGTCATGCCGACCACGGAACCTGAAGAAAGGTCGATGCCGCCGGTGATGATGACCTGCGTCACGCCGACGGCGATGATGCCGATTACCGATACCTGGAGGATCATGATCGTCAGGCGCTGCGGGTTCATCAGGAAGCTCTGGCCGACGAGAAGCCAGCCGAGAACTTCATAGACGAGCGCGATGCCGATCAGCACCAGGAAGATGTTGAACTCGGGCGGCAGGCGCCGTCTCGACCCGGCAATCGGCGAACCCGCGCCCTGTGCAGCGATATTGGTTTCCATTGTCTTTCCTCCCTGCGGTCGGCATCCGCGCTAGCGCGCGGCAAGTTCCATGACCTTGATTTGGGTGGCTTCTGCCCTGTCGAGGAAGCCGGTGACTCGGCCCTCATGCATGACCATGATCCGGTCGCTCATGCCGAGCACCTCGGGCATTTCCGACGAGATCATGATGACGGCGACACCGTTGCGGGCGAGTTCGGTCACCAGGCGGTGAATCTCGGCCTTGGCGCCGACGTCGATGCCGCGGGTCGGCTCGTCCAGGATCAGAATATGCGGATTGGTCAGCAACCAGCGGCCGATCAGCACCTTCTGCTGGTTGCCGCCCGAGAGGTTTTCGATGCGCTCCTGCAGGTTCGGCGTCTTGACGCGCAGCTTGCGGCTCATCTCCTCGCAGGCGGCGGTGACGTCCTTCTCGGAGACGAAGCCGCGCTTGACGAACTTGTCCTGCAGCACGGCGATCTGCATGTTCTCGAGAATGTCGAGGATCAGTAGGCAGCCGGTGTCCTTGCGGTCCTCGGTCAGGAACGCCATGCGGTTCTTGATCGCCGTATTTGGGTTGTCAATCACCACGTCCTTGCCGTCGATCGAAATCGTGCCCGAGCTTGCCGGGGTGACGCCGAACAACGTCTCGGCGACATTCGATCGGCCCGAGCCGACAAGGCCGGCAACGCCGAGGATTTCGCCGGCGCGCACGTCGAAGGAGACTTCGTGGAAGACGCCGTTGAGCGTCAGGTTCTTGACCGACAGCACGACGTCGCCGATCGGCACCTCTTCCTTCGGGAACATCTGGGTGATCTCGCGGCCGACCATCATGCGGATGATGTCGTCACGGGTGACCTGGCTGGAGGCGTGCGTGCCGATATATTTGCCGTCGCGGAAAACCGAGAATTCATCGGCGATCTCGAACAGCTCGTTCATCTTGTGGGTGATGTAGACGATGCCGATGCCTTGCGAGCGGAGATCCCGGATGATTTCGAAAAGATGCGCCACCTCGCGTTCGGTGAGTGCGGAGGTCGGCTCGTCCATGATCAAGACGTCGGATTCGTAGGAGACCGCCTTGGCGATCTCGACCATCTGCCGGTTGGCGACCGACAAGTGGCGGACTTCGATTTCCGGATCGATGTCGATCTTCAGCCGCTCGAAGAGCTTGGCGGTTATGCGGCGCATCTCGCCGTGGTCGACGAAGCCGAAGCGGTTCTTCGGCTCGCGGCGGATCCAGATGTTCTCGGCGACCGTCATGAACGGCATCAGGTTCAGTTCCTGATGGATCATGGCGATGCCGTTTTCGAGCGCGTCGAGCGGCGATTTCAGCTGGACGTCGGCGCCGCGGAGCTTCACCTCGCCGCGGTCTGGGTGATAGATGCCGGCGAGGATCTTCATCAGCGTCGACTTGCCGGCACCGTTCTCGCCCATCAGCGCGTGCACGGTGCCGCGCTTCAGCTTGAACTGAACGCCGTCGAGCGCGACGACGCCCGGGAATTCCTTGCGCACGCCTTCGGCGGCCAGGAGATATTCGGCATTGGGTACGGCACCGCTGGCGCGCACGGCTGCCATCGTTGTGGGACTGAGCGTCATGGTCATTGCCTCCCGATCCTCCGGCCCCGGCCGGAACGTCCACGCGGCGGGCGGAACAGCCCTCTCTTAGGCCCAAGCGGGCTTCAGGCTGGACTCGCTTAGAGTGGGAGCGCGGCTGAAGCCGCGCTCCCACGACGAACGATCAGTTCTTGGCCTGGTACTTGGCTAGGTTTTCCTTGGTGACGAGCTCGAAGGGGATGTAGACCTTCTTCTCGACCGGTTCGCCCTTGGCGAGCTTGAGCGCGGCATCGACCGAGCCCTGGCCCTGGCCGGCGGCGTTCTGGAATACGGTCACGTCGAGGTCGCCGGCAGCCATGGCGGCGAGCGCGTCCTGGGTGGCGTCGACGCCGCCGATCACGACCGAGTCCATCGACCGGCCGGCAGCTTTCAACGCCTGGATGGCACCGATCGCCATTTCGTCGTTATTGGCAATCACGGCATCGAACTCAACGCCGGCGGAAAGCCAGTTGGTCATCAGGTCGGCGCCCTGGGTGCGCGACCAGTTGGCGGTCTGCTCTTCGACGATCTCGATCCCCTTGCAGGCGTCGGTGGCGAGAACGTCGTGGATGTCCTTGGTGCGCATGCGGGCGGCCTGGTTGGAGAGTTCGCCCATCATGACGACGGCCTTGCCCTTGCCACCGAGCATTTTGCAGACTTCCTGCGTCTCCAGCGTGCCGGATTCGACTTCGTTCGATGCGACGAAGGCCTGCTTTTCCGGGAGCGAATCGATGTTCACCGGCTCGCGGTTGACGTAGACGAGCGGAATGCCGGCGTCTGCGGCGATCTTCGACATGGCGGCGGTTGCATCCGTGTCGACCGGGTTGACGATGATCGCGTCGACGCCGGCAGCGATGAAGTTCTGGATCTGGCTCTGCTGCTTGGCGACGTCGTTCTGCGCGTCTTCGATCTGCAGCTCGACGCCGTTCAGCGTCTTGGCATAGTCCTGCATGCCGTTGCGCAGAACCGTCAGGAAGTTGTCGTCGAACAGCGCCATCGAGACGCCGATCGTCTCCGCGTGCGCAGCCGTCGACAGCATGACAGCCATCGCAGTGCCAAGAATGAATTTCTTCATGTCTACTTCTCCTCCACTTTGGTGCCGGCCACACCTTTTCTTGCCGGAAACTCGATTCTCGTTGATCGAGCTCATCTCCTGTCAGAAGCAACACTCCCGTTGCGCTTCTGATGAAAACGGAACAAACAAACCAGTGGTTCGCTAAGACGGAATATGTATTCCATTTTATCCGGACGCCGTCAAGTGCATCTTGCGGCGCCCGGGCCAATTTCCGCGCCCTCTCTCCCGTCAAGCGATCAGGCGCGGGATTGCAGGTAATCCATGCTCTTACGAACGGCAGTGGCCGGCTCGCTCAAGGCATGGACGGAAGGCGCGAAGGGCTCGAACGAGAAGGGACCTTCGTAGCCTTCGGCGCGAAGCCGACGGATCTGTGCCGCATTGTCCAGCCGGTCTGCAGCGTCGACCAGAATCCTGTGCGGGTCGCGCATTTCGGAGACCGCAACAGCCTCGTCGCTGACACCGGAAATGTGGACGAGGCCGGTCAGTTCCGGGAAGAAAGCGTCCTCGCCGGCGAGGTGATGGTGGAAGGTATCGTGGACGAGCCGGAAGGTCTCGCCGCCGATTTCCCAAATCGCCTCGGCGGCCTCGGTCTTGGATCGCAGCGAGCAGATTTCGAAGCCGAGCGGCTCGACAAGGCCGATGACGCCGGCCGCATCGAGCAGCGGCTTCAGGGCTCGCAAAGCCCTGCGAAGGTTGGCCTGGCGCTCGCCGTCCTCCTGGCCGCTGCCGTCATTGACAGGCACCAGCACCAGAGCCTCGGCGCCGCAATCGCGCGCATAGGAAATGAGCTCGCGCGCCTCCGCCTCCCGTGCCTCGTTCCATTCGTTGAAGCGCTGCAGGGCGTTGATCGAAATGATCGTCAGTCCGTCTCTTTCCGCAAGCGCCTTCACCTTAGAGGGCGTCGTGCCGTCGAGAATGGCATTGCCGGAAAGGTCGTTGCGAATTTCCACCGCCGAGACTCCGAGCGATCTCGCCAGCGCGAAAAAGGCATCGAGCGGGAGCGCCGGAGCGGCCATATGGTTGAGGGCGAAGGGAAGGGCGGTCAATGGATGTCCTCCAGGAATGTTTGGAATGGCTGTCGCCGTTGTTCGGAACGTTTGTTCCATTTCGGCGACCACATTCACCGTGAAGACGCGTTCAGTCAAAGTCCTAGTCGTGCAGCGGCATTGCATTCCTGCAAGATTGCGCCGCGGCGATGAGAGGAATCTGTCAAAGCGCCGGAGCGATGCGCCGGCGATCGGTTTCAGGATTCGACAGTCAAGCCTAGATCGAACCAGGCAAATTCCGCCCGCGTGGGTTCACTTGACCCCGTTGGCCTCGGCAACGAAATCCGAGAGCATCGGCACATAGTCCTCGCCCCGCCCGGCCCCGACTGCCTGGGCGAAGGCGTTCCTGACGGCCGCGCCGATCGGATTGGCGACGCCGGCGGCATTGGCGAAGGCGGCGAGATAGCTCATGTCCTTGAAGCCGTTGCGGATGGCGAACTTGTGGGCATTCGGGTCGCGCTCCAGCACCCAGCGGAAGAAGGTCTGGTAGAAGGGGCAATCCATGCGGCCGCCGCGGATCACGCTGTCGAAGATCTCCGGCTCGAGGCCGGCCTTTCGCCCGAGCATTAGCGCTTCGGAATAGAGCGCCGCATAGCCCATCGACAGGAAGTTGTTGAGCAGCTTCATCGTGTGGCCGGTCCCCGTCGGGCCGGTGTGAATGATGCGGCCCGCAAAGCACTCAAGCACCGGCCAGACGCGACGCACGTCTTCGTCCGCCCCGCCGACCATGATATCGAGCGTGCCGGCGGCGGCGTCCGCCGGGGTGCGGCTCAGCGGCGCATCGACGAGCGTAATGCGCCTCGGGGCCAGGTCCGCAGCGAGCTTCGTCGTCACCGAAGGATCGGAGGTCGAGCAATCGACGATCGTCAGCGGCCTCCCGGCGGCGGCAATGCCGTCCGCGCCTTCGACGACGGCCAGCACTTCAGGCGAGCCGGTCACACAGAGCACGATGACTTCGCAGTGCTCCGCCATCTCGCGCGGCGTCCTCACCTCCTTCGCGCCTTCTGCAACGAGCGTCTCGACCGGCGCGCGGTTGCGGTGCGCCATGACCGAGAGCGGCCAGCCCTTTTTCAGGATGTTGGCGGCCATGCCCTGGCCCATCAGCCCGAGCCCGATGAAACCCACATTCGCCTTTGTCATGTTCGCCTCCATGGTGCTGACGCCATGGTGCACGATTGGCGCGGGATCGCCAGACCGAAATTCTGGCCGCTCCGCCTGCTAATCTCTCAAGGTGACCCACACCGGCGCGTGGTCGCTGGCATTTTCCCACGCGCGCACGTCCCGGTCGATGCCGGCGCCGGTCAGCCGGCGCCTGAGTTTTCGACTGAGCAGGATGTGATCGAGCCGCAGCCCGGCGTTTCGCTGCCAACGATTGCGGCGATAGTCCCAGAAGGTGAAAAGCTGCTCGTCCGGGCAGATCTTGCGCAGCGCATCGAGCCACCCCTGCTCGAGCAATTGCCGGAAGGTGGAGCGGCTTTGCGGCTGGATGAGGGCGTTGTCGTCGTAGGAGCGGGTCGGATATATGTCGCGCGGTTCCGGGACGACATTGTAGTCGCCGGCAAGCACGACCGGCAGGCCGGTCTCGAACAGGTCGGCGGCGTGGCTGGCGAGGCGCTGGTGCCAGGCGAGCTTGTAGTCGAATTTCGGGCCCGGCTGCGGATTGCCGTTCGGGGCGTAGAGCGAGGCGATCAGGATGCCGTTCACGGCCGCCTCGATATACCGGCTCTGCGTGTCGGATGGGTCGCCGGGCAGGTCCGTGCGTGTCAGGACCGGTTCGCCGTCGCGGGCAAGGATTGCCACGCCGTTCCAAGCCGATTGGCCTCGCCAGACGGCGCCATAGCCTGCGGCCTCGATCGCCTGCTTGGGAAACTGCCCGTCCGTTGCCTTGAGCTCCTGCAGGCAGACGACATCCGGCTCGGCCGCTGCGAGCCAAGCCAGCAGGTTGTCCAGCCGCTTGTTGACGCCGTTGATGTTGAAGGTGGCAATCTTCATGCGGGCTCAGCGGACCAAGTCGCCGGCCCAGCGCGTGACAGCGTCAGCGAGCGTTTTCAGATGATCGGCCGCGGAGAAGCCGGAGATGCTCTTGCGCGGTTTCAGGTCATGGTCGCCGTCCTCCAGCCAGAGAACTTCGATCTGGTCGGACAGCGTATAGCCCCGAACCTCTTCGCGCGTGCCGAACTCGTCGCGGGTTCCCTGGCAGATCAGCGTCGGCGTCTGGAGTCCGGCGAGATGCCTGGTGCGGAGCTGCTCGGGTTTGGCCGGCGGGTGGAAAGGATAGCCGAGGCAGATGAGCCCCGCGACTTTACCGCCGGCATGAAGCTCGTCGGCGACCATGCTGGCGACGCGTCCGCCCATCGACTTGCCGCCGATGATAAGCGGGCCCTTCGCGCGGAGTTCGGCGACCGCGGCGCGATATTCCGGATTGAGGGTTTCGGCGCGGGGCGGGGGCTTGCGCTCGCCGGTGCGCCGCGCCGCCATATAGCCGAATTCGAACCGGACGACGCGGAATCCTGCCTCCGCGAGCGCCCTGGCCGTGGCGCTCATCGAGGCCGAATCCATCGGCGCGCCGGCGCCGTGGGCAAGAAGAATGGTGACCGACGCGTCCTCCGGTCCGTCGAACAGGAACTTTCCGACCATTCAGGCAGCCGTCCTCTGGATGATTCCGTTTATCAGGCGATCTCAGGATAAGATCATGCGGCGATCCAAAGCGCCACAGGCCGCACCTGTTCAGGCGCTGGGCGCCGTCGGGAGAAGGTGAAGGTTCACGAACTGCACGCCGCGCTCGGCGGTTCGCGCCCATTCGGAATCCCTGTCGAGTTCGAGATAACGCTTCCACCAACGGCGTGCCTCGCCGAGATCGCCGGCATCGAATTCGAGCTTAGCCAGGTTGAAGATCGCATCAGCGTAATTGCCGCCGACGTCGATCGCCTTTTGAAGGTATCTGCGGGCGGTGTCGATGCGGCCGCGCTCGCCCATGAGCCCGGCGAGGTTGAACCATGCCTCGGCAAAGGAGGGGTCGAGCTTAAGCGCCCGGGCGTAGTCATGCGCGGCATCCAGTTCGCGGCCGGCAGCCCGAAGGCAGTTGGCGCGGTTGAAGGCGGCGACGGAGTCGGTACGGTCGATGGCGAGGTAACGCTGATAGATGGAGGCTGCTTCGTCATATTCGCCTTCTTGCTCGGCCTCCTCGGCTTGCGCGAAGAGCTCCTCGAGTTCCGCCTCCTCGACGGCGCCGAGGTCGAGCAGTAACTGCCCATCGAGTTCGCTCAGGCCCTCGGCCCGCCGGGCATAGATCGTCCGCGGGCCTTCGTGATGGAGCGACAGCGCCGTCAGCGAAGCGACATGGCTGGATCGCTGGACGGAGCGCGCGATCGTCCCCCAGCCAGCGCCGCTTGAGATCAGTCCGGCATACTTGCGGGCGAGGATCACGTCGCGGAATGAGTAGGGTTCGCTGTCGTGTTCGAAGGCGTCGAACAGCGACAGCAGGTCGAAGAGGCGAGGCGTGATCTTCGCTTGGTCGATCAGCGATTGCCGCGGCAGCGCTGACGTTTCCGGCGCGGTCGCGAGGCCCAGGAGCCGAAGGAAGCCGTTTTCGCTGAGCAGGCGCCGTCCGAAGACGGCCTCCCGTTCGAAACGCGCCTCGATGTCCGCATCGGTTGCCTTCAGGAGTAAGCCGCGGCCGAAGACCACATGGGTAGTTTGCCGGGTGACGCCGCGTCGCAGATGTCCGCCCTGGCGTTCGACCTCCCGTGCGATTAGCCGCCGCGGATAAGCGGCGAGCGGCCCGACGATGCCGAATGTCTTGCCGGCGACCGCCATCAGGCCTTCTTCTGTGTGGTCGTCTTCTTTGCCGCGGCGGGTTTGGCGGCAGCGCTCTTCGCTGCGGGCTTGGCAGTCGGCTCGGTTTTGCTCTTGCTTTTGGCCGGCGGCTTCGTCTGCGACAGGCTCGCCTTCAATGCATCCATCAGGTTGATGACGTTGCCGCGGTCAGGCGGCGCCGCGATGATCGGCTTATGGCCCTTCAATTTTTCGCGGATCATCTGCATCAGCGCGATCTCGTAGCGATCCTCGTAGTTCTTCGGATCGAAGGTCGTGGTCTTTTGCTGGATGAGCGCCTCGGCGAGCTGCAGCATTTCCGGGTCGGGACTGCCGACCGGAATGTTGCCGAAATATTCGGCCGTGCCGCGCACCTCGTTCGGGTTCCTGAGCGTGCAGACGAACATGCCGGTCTCGCGTGGGCCGATAGTGATCACTCGTTCACGGCTCGAGAGTACCAGGCGGGCGATGGCGAGCTTGCCGCTCCGCCGCAGGGCCTCCCGCAGGACGATGAAGGTCTCCTCGGCCATCGCCCCGTCCGGCGCCAGATAATAGGGCGCATCCTGGTAGATCACGTCGACGGAGCCTTCCTCGACGAAGGCCTCGATGTTCATCGTGTGGTTCGATTCGATCCTGACGCTGTCGAGGTCGGCCTCGTCGATGACGATGTATTTCTTGTCCTCGTATTCGTAGCCCTTCACCAGGTCGGATCGTTCGACAAGGCCAAGCTCCGGATCGACCGGCTTCATGTTGATCCGGTTGTGGGTATCCTTGTGCAACTGATTGAATGTAATGCGTTCGCTGCTGCTGGTGGCCGGATAAAGCCTAACCGGGCAGCTCACGAGACTGAGTCTGAGATATCCCTTCCAACTTGCCCTGGGTGCCATGGTGGTCTCCTACGCGGCACTACGATTACTTTTCCGTCCCGGACTGAGGCGGCAGTTCCCTGGCGAAGTCGCCGATGTCGGCCCAGGGATCGCCGGATGTGGCCAGAAGGCCTGGCAGCGAAGAATAGTTCAAATCCCCCGGAGCGTCGATAGCTTCGAGATCGGACCAACTGAGCGGCGTCGAGGCCGGCAGGTTGGTACGGGCGCGCAGCGAATAGGGTGCGGCCCAGGTATGGCTGCGCGCATTGCGGTGGAAGTCGATGAAGATGCGCCTTACGCGATTGCCCTTGCCCATGGTGGTGGTGAAGGTCTCCGGCGCGGTCGCCGCCAGGCGGGCGGCGATCGCGCTTGCCGCCTGGTGGAACTTCTTCCAGTTAAACTTCGGTCTGACCGGCAGGACGACATGGAGGCCGTTGCCGCCCGAGGTCTTGACGAAGGGGACGAGGCCGACCGCCTCGAGTTCGGCCTTGATGTGAATGGCCGCTTCGACCACTACCCGCCAGGCGACACCTTCGCCGGGGTCGAGGTCGAAGACCATGCGATCGGGCTTGTCGAGCAGCATGCGCGTCGTACCCCAATTGTGGAATTCGACGACGCCGAACTGCGCCAGCGCCAGATAGGATTTCGCATCCTCGACGGAAAGATAAGTTCTGGTTTCGCCGTCCGAGTTGGCGGTTTGGAAGGTCGCGACCGAAGGCGGCATGCCGGTGAAGGGGTGGCGCTGAAAGAAGCAGTCCGCCGTTTTTCCCGTCGGGCAGCGCACCAGAGAGACGGGTCGGCCGAGGATGTGCGGCAGCATGAAATCGCCGATCATGGCGTAGTAGACGGCGAGGTCGAGCTTGGTCGGGCCGGACTTGCCGAACAGGCGCCGGGTCGGATTGGTGATCGAGATGCTGGCCAGGTCCGCGTCGGAGATCAGCCGTTTTTGCCGCGGTGAAACTGGCGTCGAGAGGTCGACGTCACGGAGGCCCCGGAACACCGCATGGCGCAGAATATTGTCGGCTGTTCGATTCCCGTAGTGAATGCGCGCCCTCAATACCGGTCGGACCCAGATGATCTCCTTCGGAGCACCCTCGAGCTTCGCCGCACCTGCCCTCAGCGGCTCCAGCCGCGCCAGCAATTGTTTCAGCGTTTCGGCGTCAAAGCCGGTTCCGACCTTGCCGCGATATTGCAGTTCGCCGTCGACCCATTCGCCGAGCGCGAGCGCGGCAAGGCCTTCGGCGGCTTCCGACATGGTATAGCCGGCGATGACGAAATCTTCCGCCTTCAGCGCCTTGGTCTTGGTCCAGGTCTTGGAGCGGCCGCTCTGGTAGGGCGCCGAGGCGCGTTTGGAAATGACACCCTCGAGCCCCAGTTCCGAGGCCTGCTGGTAAAAGGCGCGCCCGTCGCCGATGACGTGATCGCTCAACTGGATGGCGGAGCGGCTCGACAGTTGCGCCGCGAGCACCTGCTTGAGCAGAGCCTTGCGCTTCTCGAGCGGGACAGCGGCGAGGTTCCAGCCGTCGAGATGCAGAAGATCGAAGGCATAGAACACCAGCCGGTTGCCTGCGCCGGCGGAAAGCGCCTCCTGAAGGAGCGCAAAACGGCTGATGCCCTCCTCGTCGAGCACGACGATTTCGCCATCGATGACGGCTTCGGGGCACGACAGCCGGCGAAACGCCTCCGGCAGATCACCGTAGCGTCGCGTCCAGTCGAGGCCGCCGCGGGTGATGAGGCGCACCTCGCCGCTGGATAAGTGCGCCATCGTGCGGTAGCCATCGAACTTGATCTCATGCAGCCACACCTCGCGCCCGGGGGCACTGTCCGGCGGTGCGGCGGTTGGCATTGCGAGTTGCGGTTCGATGCGTGTCGGCATCGGTGCCTTCGTCGCGCCGGGAAGAGCGCCCGGCTTGAGCTTCACCGTCTTGGCGGCTGGCGTCGGCTTTTCAACGAGCTCCTCGATCCGCCGCCCCGATTTGACGCTTTCCGGCCGGGCGGCAAGAATATCGATGGAGGGATCGGCGGCCGGATCGCGTTCCTTGAAGAGAAGCCAGTTGCGATCGTCCTCTTCGCCGGGCCTCGCCTTCAGCCGCGTCAGCATCCAGCCGCCGTTGAGCTTTTCGCCGGCCAGGCGAAACTTGAAAGCGCCCTTGCGCAGGCTCTCCTCGACATCGTCCATCGGCGCCCACACACCGGTGTCCCAGACGATCATCGGCCCGGCGCCATATTGGCCCTCCGGAATGACGCCTTCGAAGTCGATATAGTCAATCGGATGGTCCTCGGTCTCGACCGCCAGGCGCTTGTCGGCCGGGTTGAGCGAGGGGCCCTTGGGGACCGCCCAGCTCTTCAGCACGCCGCCGACTTCGAGCCTCAGATCGTAATGGTCTGCAGTCGCATGATGCTTGTGCACGACGAAACGGTTGCCGCCGCCGGCCGGGCGCCCGGCCGGCTCCGGCGTCTTCGAAAAATCGCGCTTCTTGCGGTAGGCCTCAAGCTTCGACGTCGCCATGCGACCAAGCTATGGCTTATCCATCGAACCCGCAATATCGGCTGACGCGAGCCGCAACGAAGTGCCCCGGCTCGCGTGGCTCAGCTCAAGCGCACCGACCCGGCGTGCCGAGCGCCATATGGCGGTTGACGTCCTTGTAGAGCAGATAACGGAACTTGCCCGGACCGCCGGCATAGCAGGCCTGCGGGCAGAAGGCCCTGAGCCACATATAGTCGCCGGCTTCGACCTCGACCCAATCGGCGTTGAGGCGGTAGACCGCCTTGCCCTCGAGAACGTAGAGGCCGTGTTCCATCACATGGGTCTCCATGAAGGGAATGACGCCGCCCGGCTCGAAAGTGACGATCGTCACATGCATGTCGTGGCGCATGTCGGACGGATCGACGAAGCGGGTCGTCGCCCAGCGGCCGTCCGTATCGGGCATCGGCGTCGGGGTGATTTCACGTTCGTTGGTGACGATCGGTTCGGGGAGAGGGATTCCATCGACCTTTTCGTAGGCTTTGCGGAACCAGTGGAATCGGGCCGGCGTGGAACCGTCATTGTGGAGGCTCCAGTCGGCGCCGGGCGGGATGAAGGCGTAGCCGCCGGGCTGCATCCGGTGGGTCTCACCGCCGATCGTCAGCCGGAACTCGCCGTCGACCACGAACAACACGGCTTCTGCGCGCGGATCGCTTTCAGGTTGGTCGCTTCCCCCAGAAGGCCCGACCTCCATGATGTATTGCGAGAATGTTTCGGCGAAGCCTGACAGAGGACGCGAGAGGACCCACAGACGGGTATTCGTCCAATGCGGCAGGTAGCTGGTGACGATGTCGCGCATCACCCCCTTCGGAATGATCGCATAGGCTTCGGTGAACACCGCCCGATCCGTCAGCAGGTTCGTTTGCGGCGGATGCCCGCCTTCGGGGAAATAGTAGTTGCTCTTCATCTTTCTCGCCTATCGGGGTGGCTGGTGAGCCGGGCTCTGCCGATCCCGGCGGTGGTAAATCGCTGTGGCGCCGTTTGTCGGCAGGCCAGGGGGTTTTACTAGCGCTCCTCCGGTCTGTGCCCGCCGATGGCGTGCGTCAACGCGTCGGCTGTCCGGCGGACGACAGGCCCGATGATCGTGAGCTTGGCGTCGTCGATGCGGACCGTGGGGCCGGAGATCGAGATGCCGCCGATCGCCTCGCCATATTCGTTGAAGACGGGCGCCGCGATGCAGCGCATGCCAAGCGTATGCTCCTCGTCGTCGATCGACCAGCCGCGAAAGCGGATCTCCGTGATATCGGCGAGGAGCGCCGGGAGCGTATCGAGTGTGCGCTCGGTGAAGTGCGCAAGCGTTCTGCCGTTAAGTGCCTTGGCGATCTCGGTGTCCGACCATGTGGCGAGGATCGCCTTGCCGATACCGGATGCATGGATCGGCCCGCGGCGGCCGGGGCGGAAGAAGGCGCGCATCGGCGCGTGGCTCTCGACCTGGGATATGAAAACCACGTCGCCGTCGTCCTCGATGCCGATATTGGCCGTCTCGCCGCTCTTCTCCATCAGTTGCTTCAGGAAGGGCCGGCTGATCGTGCCGAGCTTGCGGAAGCGCAGGAAAGCATTGCCGATCTCGAAGGCCTTGACGCCGACGGTCCAGGTGCCGGTGTCGCCGTCGTTCGTCACCATGCCGTGACTGGCAAGCGAACTGAGCAGCCGGTGCACCGTCGAGGGCGCCATGCCGGTCCGCTCCGAGAGAGAAGTCAGGGTCGAGCCGTCACCCTCGGCGACGATGGCAAGCAGCGACAGGCTCCGGTCCAGAACCTGGACGGAGGAGGGGGCGGCATTCTCTGCCGCCTTGCGCCCGCGCTTGCCTTTGACTGTCGACTCCATCAGTCCGACTCCAAATCGCTTCTCATCATCATGCTCTATCGCGATTGCGTCTGATTTTCTCATATTTGTTGAAGATGTTTATTTCCACATGATGGGAATGATTTCCATAAATTTGTTGATCGCCGCGGCATATGGGTTAGCATCCCACTCAACAGGAGGAGTTCCCATGGCCAAGATGCGTGCTGTCGATGCAGCGGTTCATGTTCTGGAAAAGGAGGGGATCGATTGTGCCTTCGGGGTCCCGGGGGCGGCGATCAATCCGCTCTATTCGGCGCTCAAAGCGCGCGGATCGATCCGCCATATTCTCGCCCGTCACGTCGAAGGCGCCTCCCACATGGCCGAGGGCTACACGCGGGCAAAGCACGGCAATATCGGCGTCTGCATTGGCACGTCCGGCCCGGCCGGCACCGACATGATTACCGGCCTCTACTCGGCCTCGGCCGATTCGATCCCGATCCTCTGCATCACGGGACAGGCGCCGCGGGCGCGTCTCGACAAGGAGGATTTCCAGGCAGTCGACATCGCCAAGATCGCGGCGCCCGTCGCCAAGTGGGCGGTCACGGTCATGGAGCCGGCGCTCGTTCCCTTCGTCTTCCAGAAGGCGTTCCATCTGATGCGCTCCGGCCGTCCCGGTCCGGTTCTGATCGACCTGCCGGTCGACGTCCAGCTTGCCGAGATCGAGTTCGATCCGGAGACCTATGAGCCGCTCGCGCCCTACAAGCCGGCCGCGACGCGCGTCCAGGCCGAAAAAGCGCTTGCCATGCTGAACGCGGCGGAACGGCCGCTGATCGTCGCCGGCGGCGGCATCATCAATGCGGATGCGTCGGACCTCCTCACCGAATTTGCCGAGATCACCGGCGTTCCGGTCATCCCGACGCTGATGGGTTGGGGCGCGATCCCCGACGACCACCCGTTGATGGCCGGCATGTGCGGTCTGCAGACCTCGCATCGCTACGGCAACGCGACGCTGCTTGCCTCGGATTTCGTCTTCGGCATTGGCAACCGCTGGGCCAACCGCCACACCGGTAACGTCCCGATCTATACGGAAGGACGCAAGTTTATCCATGTCGATATCGAGCCGACGCAGATCGGCCGCGTCTTCGCGCCGGATTTCGGCATCGTCTCGGATGCAGGCGCCGCCCTCAAACTCTTCCTCGACGTTGCGACCGAATGGAAGACTGCCGGCAAGTTGCGAGACTGGTCTGCCTGGGCGGCCGAATGCCGCGAACGCAAGCGCACCATGCTGCGCAAGACCCATTACGACCAGACGCCACTGAAGCCCCAGCGCGTCTACGAGGAGATGAACAAGGCCTTCGGCCGTAAGACCTGCTACGTCTCGACCATCGGCTTGAGCCAGATCGCCGGGGCGCAGTTCCTGCATGTCTACAGACCGCGCAATTGGATCAACTGCGGTCAGGCGGGTCCGCTCGGCTGGACGCTGCCGGCAGCGCTCGGCGTCCGCGCCGCGGACCCAAACCGCCCGATCGTCGCGCTTTCGGGCGACTACGATTTCCAGTTTCTGATCGAGGAACTCGCGGTCGGGGCGCAGCACAAGCTCCCCTACCTGCATGTCGTCGTCAACAACTCCTATCTCGGCCTGATCCGTCAGGCCCAGCGCGGCTTCGACATGGACTTCGAGGTAAGCCTCGCCTTCGACAACATCAATGCCAACGGCGACGCCGAGAAGGGTTACGGCGTCGATCACGTGGCCGTCGCCGAAGGCCTCGGCTGCAAGGCGATCCGCGTCAGGAACCCCAATGAGTTCGCCGATGCCTTCGAACGGGCGCAGGCGCTGATGGAGGAACACCAGGTGCCGGTCGTCATCGAATTCATCCTCGAGCGCGTCACCAACATCGCCATGGGCGCCGACATCAATGCGGTCGTCGAGTTCGAGGAGCTTGCCGAACGCGGCGAGGACGCGCCGACCGCAATCGCCGCCCTGCTCGATTGAAACCATCAACAGCAGGATGAGGGAGGTCTTCCGGCCGCATCCTGCTTCCCCTTCCAGAGGAGTAACCGCATGCCGAGATTTGCGGCAAACCTGACCATGCTGTTCAATGAGGCGCCGTTCCTCGACCGCTTCGCACTTGCCGCCAAGGCTGGCTTCGAAGGCGTGGAATATCTGTTTCCCTATGAATTCGAGAAAATAGCCTTGCGCAGCGCTCTCGATCGCTACGGACTGACGCAGGTTCTTCACAACCTTCCCGCCGGCGACTGGGCGCGCGGCGAACGCGGCATCGCCATCCTGCCGGATCGGATCGACGAATTCCGCAGGGGTGTCGCAACCGCCATCGATTATGCGATGGCGCTCGATTGCAAGCAGGTCAATTGCCTCGTCGGCATCGCGCCGGACGGAGTGCCGGACCGCGTGCTGCGCACGACCCTTGTTGCCAATCTGAGGCTCGCGGCGAGCGAACTCGGCAAGCATGGCATCCGCCTGCTGATCGAACCGATCAACCGCTTCGACATTCCCGGCTTTTATCTCAATACGGTTGGGCAGGCGGCCGCGATCATCGAGGAGGTCGGCAGCGATAACCTGTTCATACAGTGCGACCTTTACCACCAGCAGCGGACCGAGGGCGAACTGATCGGCACCTATAAGCGCTATTCGGACCGGATTGCGCATGTCCAGCTCGCCGACAATCCGGGCCGCAACGAGCCGGGCACCGGCGAGATTAACTACCCCTTCGTTTTCGATGCGCTGGAAGCCGCCGGCTACGAGGGCTGGATCGGTTGCGAATACAAGCCGCGCACGACCACGACGGAGGGGCTCGGCTGGCTCGGGGCCGAGCGCAAGCGCAACCGATCCGCAGACATCATCAAGATCAGGAGCTAAGCAAAAATGGCATCTATCGGCTTTATCGGACTGGGCATCATGGGCACGCCGATGGCGCGCCACCTGCAGGATGCAGGCCACACCATCATCACGTCGAAATTCGCGATCCCGCCGCGTCAGGAACTGCTTGATCATGGCCTACAGTTCGCCGAAACGCCGAAGGCGCTCGCCGAAACCGTCGACACGATCATCCTGATGCTGCCGGACACGCCGGAAGTGAAGGATGTTCTCTTCGGCGAGAACGGCGTTTCCTATGGCCTCGGCAAGGGCAAACTGGTCATCGACATGAGCTCGATTTCGCCGATCGAGACGAAGGAGTTCGCCAGGCGGATCCGCGAAACCGGGGCGGAATATATAGACGCGCCGGTTTCGGGCGGTGAGGTCGGTGCCAAGAATGCTACGCTCAGCATCATGGCCGGCGGCACGCCGGACTCCTTCGAGCGCGCCTTGCCGCTGTTCAAGCTGATGGGCAAGAACATCACCCTCGTCGGCGATTGCGGGGACGGCCAGGTCACCAAGGTTGCCAACCAGATCATCGTCGCGCTGACAATCGAGGCGGTTTCCGAGGCGCTGGTCTTCGCCTCCAAGGCGGGCGCCGACCCGGCCCGCGTCCGCGAGGCGTTGATGGGCGGCTTTGCCTCTTCGCGGATTCTCGAGGTTCACGGCGATCGGATGATTAAGCGGACCTTCGAGCCGGGCTTCCGCATCTCGCTGCACCAGAAGGATCTGAACCTGGCGCTGCAGGGGGCGAAGAGCCTTGGCATCTCGCTGCCGAACACGGCGGCGACGCAGGAGCTCTTCAACAACTGCGCCGCCAATGGCGACAGCGGCCTCGACCATTCGGGTCTGGTTCGGGCGCTTGAGCGCATGGCGAACCACGAGGTCGCCTGAACTACAGCGCGGCGCTGTAACACGTTGAATCTAGGCATCGTGCTTTCCGAAAATCGATGCCGATTTCGGGCGCTGCGCTGGAGCGGGATGAGGAAAGTGTGTGCGGTTTTCCGCCCGCACCCCGCTCCATGCTTTAGAATCGCGCATGATCGGCCCGGCGGGCGTCCCCATCCACTGCGGCAATCATGCATCCGGGCGGCGGAAGGAGGAGCCGCCGCCCGGGCATTTGCGAACAGGAGGAAAAATGGCCGTCATCGCCGATCCGCGTCAATTCCTGGAATCGTTGTTCGCTTCGGCGGTCGCCGCCGCCGATCCGGCGCGCGTTCTTGCGGCCAATCTGCCGCAACGGCCTAGGGGCCGCACCGTGGTCATTGGCGCCGGAAAGGGTGCTGCACAGATGGCGCAGGCCTTCGAGGCACTGTGGCAAGGGCCGTTCAGCGGCGCCGTCGTAACGCGCTACGGTTTCGGTGTTCCTTGCAGACACATCGACGTGCTCGAAGCCTCGCACCCCTTGCCGGATGAAAGCGGGCTCCAGGCCTCGAAACGACTGCTTTCCGAGGTCGGCGGCCTGACGAAGGACGACCTCGTCGTGGCGCTGATCTGCGGCGGCGGTTCGGCGCTGCTGCCGCTGCCGCCGCCAGGGCTCTCGCTCGAGGACGAAATTGCCGTCAACCGCGCCTTGCTGGCTTCGGGCGCGCCGATCCGGGCGATGAATGCCGTGCGCAAGCACGTCTCGGTGATCAAGGGCGGGCGGCTGGCCGCTGCCGCTTACCCCGCGCGGGTCGTATCGCTCGTCGTCTCCGACATACCCGGCGACGATCCGGCATTGGTGGCCTCCGGTCCGACGATCGCCGACAACAGTACGCGTGCCGATGCGTTGAAAATCATCGAGCGCTACCGCTTGGCGCTGCCGGAACGCGTTCACACATGGCTGGCGGGTGAAGCGGCGGATGCACCAAGGCCTGACGATCCGCGTTTTGCCCGAAACGAGGTTCGGCTGATCGCCTCGGCCGGCGTCTCGTTGGAGGCGGCCGTGACCCAAGCGCGTGCCTCAGGCGTCGAGGCAATTATTCTTTCGGATTCGATCGAGGGCGAGGCCCGTGATGTCGGGCTGGTGCATGCGGCGATTGCGCGCGAGGTGGCGACCCGCAGCCGTCCCTTCGAAAAGCCGGTTGTCCTGCTCTCCGGCGGCGAAACCACCGTGACGGTGAGAGGCGCCGGCCGAGGCGGTCGCAACAGCGAGTTCCTGCTGTCGCTCTCTCTCGGCATTGACGGCGTCGGCGGCATTTCGGCGCTGGCGGCCGACACCGACGGGATCGATGGCTCGGAGGACAATGCCGGCGCTTTCGCCGACGCCACGACGATCGCCCGGCTGTTTCAGCAGCGGATCGATGCGGCGGCGTTGCTTCAGCGCAACGACAGCTGGTCGGCCTTCGATGCGCTCGGCGACCTCTTCAAGCCCGGGCCGACCGGCACCAACATCAACGACTTTCGGGCGATGCTGATCCAATGAGCGCGGCCGGGAGCAAACGACAACAAACGGGAGGAAATGCGATGAAATCCCTGCCGATCCGGCCCCTGTCGCGGGCCGAATTCGCCCCCTTCGGCGACGTGATCGAAGTCGACGAGGCAAAGAGCTTCCCCATCAATGCGGGCAAATGCATCCGCTACCACGATCTCGCAACGGTCGAGACGACCGGCCCGGAGGCGCGCGCCCTGATCAGCCTGCTGCGCGGCGAGCCTTACGAGATTCCGCTGCCGCTCAGGATG
The DNA here is from genome assembly GCF_002944405.1 of Sinorhizobium fredii. Taxonomy (NCBI): domain Bacteria; kingdom Pseudomonadati; phylum Pseudomonadota; class Alphaproteobacteria; order Hyphomicrobiales; family Rhizobiaceae; genus Ensifer; species Ensifer fredii. Next base: position 618,963 of record NZ_CP024310.1, read on the forward strand.
GTGGAGCGCCACCCCCTTGGCAGCCAGGCCTTCGTGCCGCTGACGGAGAACGCCTTTCTTGTCGTGGTCGCTCCGGATGAGGGAGGCAGGCCGGGCGAACCAATCGCTTTCGAGACGGCGTCCGGCCAGGGCGTCAACATCGCCCGCAACGTCTGGCACGGCATTCTGACGCCGCTCTACGGCGTCTCCGATTTCGTCGTCGTCGACCGCGGCGGCGAAGGTTGCAATCTGGAGGAGCATTTCTTCGATACGCCCTATCGGGTCGAGTACGCGTGACGGACATTGTCGCCTGCGCCCTTGTTGCGGGGCCATCAAGCTCTTAGGTTCGGGCGATCGAGTCCGTGATCCATTGAGCAATGCTGCAGACGGCCAGAACAATGTGGGGAGAAACCGGGTGGGGCATTCCGACCTCGGTCGCCCTGCATCTGGCGCTGGCCTTCCTGCTTCTCGTTCGGCTGCCGGAGCATGCGCCGCCTGCAAAAGAGCAAAGCATCAATGTCGAGCTTGTTCCGCCGCCGAAGCCTGAGGAAAAGCCACAGGAAAAATCGAACCAGCCAAGGCCTCAGTCATCCCGGGCGCAGCCACAGGTATTCGAATCCGCTTCGTCTGAGGTTGACAAGGAAAAGCCGCCGCAGCCGCAATTGCCGCCCACCGCGCCAAGCAGGATCGAGAGGCCCAAGACACCGGCTGAGCAGGCAAGTGCTCCCTCTGCCAGGAAGGACAACGCCGACAAGCCATCCGAAACTAGAACGGCATTGGCTGAGTTGCGCGTCGAAGCCAAGGACGCGGTAAACAAGTCGGACGAGGCTGCTCCAGCGCGTCAAGGAGCGCCTGTTCTCAGCGAGAAGCCGCTGCCGGAAGAAGCGAAGGCGGATGCGGCGCAAAAGCCGGCAGAGACCGCCTCCGAGCGCCAGTCGAGCAATCTGGTCGAGGCGAAGGAAATCTATTCCAAGGATGCCCTGTCGGACCCCCGCGTCAAACAGGCGATGGGACGGCTGCCGCCGAAGAGGCGGATCGTGCAGCTTTGCACCATCGAGGCGCTCGAACAGGTGCGCCGAGAGAGACCTGATGCCTTTCCGGACATGCTTGTCCCGTTTGGACCGATCGGCGGTATGGTTTCGGCTTCGGGTCTCAATGCCAGCGGCGGCGCCTTCCGCAGCCGGGGAAAATGGTACACGATCGACTTCAAATGCGAGGTCAACTCGGAGACGACGTCGGTCGCCTCCTTCAGCTTTGCGATCGGTAAGGCGATTCCCAGGGGCGAGTGGAGCACGCGCCAGCTGCCGAAGGAGTGAGAGCGCGGTGCGTCTTTCAGATAATGGCGAAATGAGCTTGACGGATTCCTTCCACCCGCACCCATCTACCACAGATCATACACACAGGATTCCTGTGACGAGCACAGGAATGAGGATCGAGGAAGGCCTGCCGGGTGGTTGCGGGCCTCAGCGCATCATCGCCAGCGCCGTGGCGAAGAAGTCGTCGCCGCCGAAATTGCCGGACTTCAGCGCCAGCAGCATGTCGCCCTGGGCATTGCCGACGGTGCGAAGAACCGGCACGCCGGGAGCGATCTCGGGGCCCATCAGGAAGGCGGGGATGGCCAGCCTGTCGACCGTTGCGCCGGAGGTCTCGCCGCCGGCGACGACGAGGCGCTTGACGCCGCGCGCCACCAGTTCGCTGGCGACGGTTGCAGTTGCGGTTTCGATCGCGTGGCCGGACGCTTCGCGCCCATAATGCGCTTGCAGGCGTGAGACCACATCGGGCGAGGCGCTTGCGGCAATGACAATCGGGCCTGCGGAAATCCGCTCGCCGGCCCAGGCGATCGCCGCGGAAATTTCATCGGACCCTCTGAGCAGCTTCTCCGTGTCGAGCCGCAGCACCGGCATGGAGCGTTCGGCAATCTCGAGCTGCCGCAGCGTTGCTGCCGAGCAGCTGCCGGCGACAATGGCGGCAAGTCCCCCGACGGGGCGCACGGCATCCGTCGTGGCTGTGCCTGCCGAAGAAGCGCGACCGGAGCGCACGATGGCGCGGGCGAGGCCGAGCCCAAGGCCGGAGGCGCCGGTCGATACGGGCGTCCGCAGCGCCACCTCGCCGAGCGTTTCGAGGTCGCGCTCCGAGATCGCGTCGGCAAGGGCGGCGGAAGTTCCTTCCGCGCCCAGGGCATCGAGCCGGGCCGTTACGGCGGCGGGGCCGGCCATGATCGTCGCCAGGTCGACGAGGCCGATCTTGCCCTGAGACTGCCGGCCCATGACGCGAACCAGATTGGCGTCATGCATCGGATTGAGCGGATGGTCCTTGAGGGGGCTTTCGTCGAGCGGCTGTCCGTTGACGAAAAGATGGCCGAGATAGACGGTCCGGCCGGTTTCCGGAAAGGCCGGGGTGACGAGCGCGATGCCGCCGCCCGCGGCTTTCGCCAGCGCCTCGGTCACCGGGCCGATATTGCCCTCATCGGTGGAATCGAAGGTCGAGCAGATCTTGTAGAGAACATGGGCGGCGCCGCGGTCGCGCAGCCACCGTTCCGCCCTGCTTGCCGCAGCGACAGCCTCGTCGGCGGCAACAGAGCGGATCTTCAGCGAGACGACCACTGCGTCGACGTCGGGCAGGGCGAGCGCCGGATCGGGAATGCCGACCGTCTGCACCGTGCGCAGGCCGTTCTTCGTCAACGTATTGGCGAGGTCGGAGGCGCCCGTGTAGTCGTCGGCGATCGATCCCAAAAGGATTGTCATTGGTCAGCTCCGTGCAAAGGGTTTGAACCAGGCAAGGCCGTCGAGCGTTCCGCCGCGCGGGGTGTATTCGCAGCCGACGAAGCCGGTGTAGCCGAGCCGGTCGATCTCGGCGAAGAGATAGGGGTAGTTCAGCTCTTCGCCGTCCGGCTCCTGCCGCGACGGCACGCTGGCGATCTGGATGTGGCCGGTGATCGGTATGAGACGTCGGAGCGCCATCGCGACATCGCCATGGATGATCTGGCGATGGTAGATGTCGAACTGGAGCTTCAGGTTGGCGAGGTTCAGCTCGGTGATCAACCGTTCGGCGGCGCCGAAGTCGTTGAGGAAATAGCCGGGCATGTTGCGGCCGTTAATCGGTTCGAGCAGCAGGTCGAGATCTTTCTCAGCGAGGCGCTCGGCGGCGTAGATCACGGAACGCTGATAGCAGGCTACGGCCTCCTCGTCGGAGGGATCTGCGAGACCCGCCATCAGATGCAGCCGCTTGACGCCCGTCGCTGCCGCATAGTCGAGTGCGCGCTCGACATCGACTTTCAGCGCCTCGAAGCGGCCGAGAAGGGCGGCGATGCCGCGCTCGCCCGCCGCCCAGTCGCCGGGCGGCAGGTTGAAGAGTGCCTGCTCAAGCTTGTTGCGAGTCAACCGTTCGGCGATCGCCTCCGGCGGTGCCTCGTAGGGGAAGAGATATTCGACGGCAGTAAAACCCGCTTCCGCGGCGGCGTCGAAGCGGTCTAGGAACGACCACTCGTTGAACATCATCGTCAGATTGGCGGCGAAAACGGGCATGTCGAACGTCCTTTATCCCTTGTCCATGCCGGGCAGCTTGGCGCCGGAAAGCTGGGCGTAGAGCCGCGCAAGCGAGGAATCGTCGTCGCGCCCCATGCCGGCGCCGGAAGCGGCGAGATACATTTGCAGGGCGGCCGCCACCAGCGGCACCGGGTAGCGCTCGGCGCGCGCCATGTCCTGGACGATGCCGAGGTCCTTGACGAAGATCTCGATGGCGCTGAGCGGCGTGTAGTCGCCGGCGAGCACATGCGAGACGCGGTTCTCGAACATCCAGGAATTGCCGGCCGAGGCGGTGATCACCTCGTAGACCTTGTCGAGGTCGAGGCCCTGCTTGGCGGCAAAGGTGATGGCTTCGCAGGCGGCTGCGATATGCACGCCGGCCAGAAGCTGGTTGATCATCTTGAAGGCCGCGCCGGTACCCGCAGCGTCTCCCAACTCGTAGACCTTGGCGGCCATTGCGTCGAGCGCGGGGCGGGCTGCAGCGAAGGCTTGCGGCGAGCCCGACGCCATGATCGTCAGCTCGCCCTTCGCGGCGCGGGCGGCGCCGCCGGAGATCGGCGCATCGAGATAGTGCAAGCCGAGCGCTTCGAGCTGCTCCGCCAGGCGGCGTGCAATTGCCGGATCCATGGTCGCCGACGAGACGAAGACCGCGCCGGGCTTCATGGCCGCGGCGATGCCGTCTGCGCCGAACAGGACGGCCTCGGTCTGGGCGGCATTCACGACCACCGAAACGACAATATCGGCATCGGCCACGGTTTCGCGCAGCGTATTCGCACCGCGGCCGCCTTTGGCGGCGAAGCGCTCGACCGCTGCCGCAGCAATGTCGTAGCCGACGACATCGAGGCCGGCGCGCTTCATGGACTGGGCCATTCCGAAGCCCATCGATCCGAGACCGATCACCGCCGCGGTGACGCGTTCGGGACTTTCAGCATGCGATGACATGAATAGACTCTCCATCCCTGATGTGGCAGGCGGGCACCGCCGGACCGAATCCGGCGGCGCGGTTGGAGCTTACCGGTTCACGGTCTTTGCGGGAACCGCCAGCACAGCCAGCGAACCGATGACCAGCGCCGCGGCAAGGAGATACATGCCGGCGCTGTTGCTGCCGGTGAAGTCCTTGAGATAGCCGACCAGGAATGGCCCGAGGAAACCGGCGAGATTGCCGACCGAGTTGATCCAGGCGATGCCGGCCGCTGCTCCGGTGCCGGCGAGAAATGCCGTCGGCAGGGACCAGAAAAGCGGTGCGCAGCTGATGGCACCGGCTGCAGCCAGCGACAGGCAGACGATCGCGAGCGTGGTGCTCGTCGCCGTCGTCGCCGCGACGAACCCGCCGGCGGCGATGAGGGCCGGAACGACGAGGTGCCAGCGCCGTTCGCGCAACCGGTCGGACGAGCGCCCGAGCGCCAGCATGGCGATGAAGGTGCAGATATAGGGGATGGCGGATATCAGGCCGATGTTCAGGTTTCCGGTGACGCCGGTAGCCTTGACGAGCGTCGGCATCCAGAAATTTAGGCCGTATTGTCCGAGCACGAAGCAAAAATAGATGAGGCACATCAGCCAGACGCGGCGGTCGGTCAGCGTGCCGGCGATGCTGTGTGGGCTCGACAATTTGGTCCGGTTCTCGGCGTCGATATTGGCGCTCAGCACCTTCTTCTCTTCCTTCGTCAGCCACTTGGCGTGGCCGATGGCGTCATCGAGATAGAAGAACGTGGCGACACCGAAAACGACCGCAGGAATGGCCTCGATCAGGAACATCCACTGCCAGCCGGAAAGGCCGTGCGTTCCGTGGAAACTGTCCATCAGCAGGCCGGAAAGGGGATTACCGAAGATGGAGGATATCGGGATCGCCGACATGAAGGTGGTGATGATTTTGGCGCGACGATGCGCCGGATACCAGGTCGTCAGGTAGAGAATGATCCCAGGGAAAAACCCTGCTTCGGCGACACCCAGCAGGAAGCGCAGGATGTAGAACACGGTTTCCGAGGTGGTGAACATGAAGGCAGCGGAGATGACGCCCCAGGTGATCATGATGCGGGCGATCCAGACCCGGGCGCCGACCCTGTTGAGGATGACGTTGCTCGGCACCTCGAACAGGAAATAGCCGATGAAGAAGATACCGGCACCGATGCCGTAGGCCGCTTCCGAAAGGCCGAGCTCGCTCGACATCTGCAGTTTCGCGAAGCCGACATTGACGCGATCGAGATAGGCGACCACGTAGCAGAGCATGAGGAAAGGGATGATGCGCCAAAAGACCTTGCTATAGGCGCGGTCCTCCACCGATCGAGCTGCATAGGCGCCGTCGATCGGCGCCTGGGTTTCCAGGGTCATGATTTTCCTCCTCCAGTAGTTTCGCCGGCGCCTCCCCTAGGCAATCCGACGATACGGCGCCAAGGATTGGCAGCGCTGCCACTTTTCCCTAGCGCAATTTGGCAGCGCTGCCAAGTTAAAAATGGTAGCGCTGCCAAAACAAATGGCGTATCTGAAAAAGACAAGGCGGTCCGTCAGCGATGAGGAGCGATGGGGCGGCCGCAGCGGGAGAGTGGAGTCGGACGTGGATTTCGATTTCAAGCACAGCACGGTCACGCTTGCCGAGGTCGCCGCGGCCGCCGGCGTAGGCGAAAGCACGGTTTCGCGCGTCCTCAGAAACGAGGGTTCGTTTTCGCGCAAGGCGAGGGAGCGCGTGATGGAGGCCGTCGAGCGGCTCGGCTATGTGCCGAACCGGATTGCCGGAACGCTTGCTTCCGCCGGATCGCGGCTCGTCGCCTTCGTCATTCCGTCGCTCTCCAACATCGTCTTCCCCGACGTGCTGCGCGGGGCAAGCGGCGTCTTGGAGGCGAACCGGCATCAGGCCGTTTTTTCGGTGACCGACTACGATCCGCAGCGCGAGGAGGGGCTTGTCGCCGCCATGCTCGCCTGGCGACCGACGGCAGTGATGCTCGCTGGCTTCGAACATTCGGAAGGGACGCTGAAGATGCTGCGCGCCAGCGGCTGCCGGGTGGCCGAAGTGCTCGATGTCGACGGCACGGCCGTCGATCTGGCAGTCGGCTTTTCCAATCGTGCAGCGGGGTGCGCCAGTGCCGAATTCCTGCTGAAGCGGGGCTATCGCCGCATCGGCTATGTCGGCCATGACCTCGAACGCGATACCCGCGCCGGCAAGCGCTTCGCCGCCTTCTGCGAAAAGCTCGCCTCTTCCGGCACGCCGCTGGTCGGGCGGGAAATCTGTTCGGGTGCGTCGTCGGTGGAGAGCGGACGGCTGGGCCTGGAGCGGCTGCTCGCCCGGCACGCCGATCTCGATGCCGTCTATTTTTCGAACGACGACATGGCGCTCGGCGGCTACTTCCATTGCCTGGCGCGCGGCATCGCGATTCCTTCGCAACTGGCGATCTTCGGCTATAACGGCCTCGATATCGGAAGGGTGACGCCGCAGCCGCTCTCGACCATTCGCACGCCCCGTGTCCGGACGGGGCAGTTGGCGGCCGAGCTTGTCGTTGCCAACGCGCCACCCCAGGTGGTCGATCTCGGCTTCGAGCTGGTCGAAGGCGCAACCGCCTAAATTGAAAGGATCTGCCCCATGTCCGAGAGCCGCCTGCGCGAGGAAATCTGCCGTTACGGGCGATCGCTGTTCGAGCGCGGGCTGACGCCTGGCTCCTCCGGCAATATCTCGCTGAGGCTCGACGATGGCGGCTGGCTGGTGACGCCCACCAACGCCTCGCTCGGCTTTCTCGACCCGGCCCGCATCTCGCGGCTCGATCCCGAGGGTAGGCTCGTCTCCGGCGACAAGCCGACGAAGGAGATACCGCTCCATACGGCCCTCTACGAGTCGCGCAGCAGCGCCCGCGCGATCGTCCATCTCCATTCGACCCACGCGGTTGCGCTCACCATGCTGCCGGAGATCGATCCGCGCGCCGCGCTGCCGCCGATGACCCCTTACTACCTCATGCGCGCCGGCGAAACGGCGCTGGTGCCCTACTACCGTCCCGGCGATCCGGCGGTCGCCGACGCGATCCGCGGCCTTGCCGGCAAGTATTCCTCCGTGCTGCTCGCCAATCACGGCCCGGTCGTCGCCGGCGACAGCCTCGAAGCGGCGGTCTTCGCCACCGAGGAACTTGAGGAGACGGCGAAGCTCTATCTGCTGCTGCGCAACCTCAACCCGCGTTATCTTAGCCCGGACCAGGTGACCGACCTCGCCAAGACCTTCGGTCTCGATCTTCCGTCCCTCCATGATCACGAAGGGCATGACCACGGCTGAGCTTGCGCCTGCCAACGTCGGTGAATGTCGGTAGGAAACACGAAAACTGCCATTGCCGCCTACGAGCAAGTGCGCCGATGCTCGTCTGAGCAGCCCCCGGGTTTATCGATGCGTCTCGTCCAGTTTGCGTGGCCGATGTACCAGCGTGACGAGCACGAAGGAAATGATCATCAACAGGTACCAGGCGCCGAGCTTGTTGATGGATACGGGCGTCCAGCCGTGCGATTGCGACGGATAGATCCACGCACGTGACCATGTGGCAATGTTCTCTGCGAACCAGATGAACAGCGCCACCAGCAGGAAGCCGAGCATCAAGGGCATGCGGTGGCGAAAGCGGAAGACGCGATAGTGCACCACAGTGCGCAGATAAATTATCGCAGTCGCCGCGAACAGCCCGTAGCGAACGTCTATGGTGAAGTGGTGGCTGAAGAAGTTGACATAGATCGCGACTGCCAGAAGCGCGGTCGACCAGACCGGCGGATAATGGGTGTAGCGCATGTCGAAGATGCGGCTGATGCGGGCGAGATAGGAGCCGACAGCCGCATACATGAAACCGGAGAAAAGCGGCACCGCGCCGATCCGGAAGATGCTTTCCTCAGGATACATCCATGAGCCTGCCGCGGTCTTGAAGACCTCCATGACCGTGCCGACGACGTGGAAGATCAGAATGACCTTCGCCTCGGACGAGGTTTCAAGCCTCGCTGCCAGCATTGCAAATTGGATGCCGAGCGCCGCCAGAAAGAGAAAGTCATAGCGGGCCAGGAGAGCATCTTCGGGCCAGAACTGATGAGAGGCGATGATCAGGGCGAGCAGCAGTCCGCCGAACAGGCACGCCCATGCCTGCTTCAACCCGAAGACGGTGAATTCAACCAAGGCACCTGCGAAGCCGTGCGCGGGCAGGGCGTCGAGGATTCGGTGAGCGGCCGCATCTATCTGCGCCTCAAGCGAAGTGAAGCGGCGTGCGGGCGCTACGTCCAAGGACGGTGTCGGACCATGGCCGAGATCGTCAAAGCGTTCGAATTTGGGCTGATCTGTCATGCGTGCTAGTTGCTGGAACTACGCTACAACCGATGAGGAGAGTTTTGCGCTTTTTTGTGTCCAAGAGGCTAGCGGACGCCTATTCCTAAAGACCCCATCTCGGGGGCCCTCTGGCGCCTGTTCAATTTCGCATTGCACAACAGCAACCTATTCTTTTGATGCGTCGCCGCAACGAACTGGCCTTGACCGCCGCTCTCTTCCCGCCTCTATTCATATGACTGATCCGGTGGACCAACCAGTGGATCAGTCGAGGAGTGGCGCCGATGACTGGCAGTCCGATACTCACGCAGATGCCGAAAGTGGGGCGCAGCCTCGACCGCCGCACGGCGCGCGAGATGATTGCCGACAAGCTGATGGTGCTGGTGGCGACGAATATGCTCCGCCCGGGTGACGAACTGCCGGGCGAGCGGGAACTTGCCAACGTCCTACATGTCAGCCGTGAGACGGTGCGCGGTGCCATTCAAACGCTCGCGGCCCGCGGCATCATCGAGGTCTCCCAGGGAAGCCGCAGCCGCGTCGCCGATGTCGATCTCAGCGACGTCACCGTGACGATCGCTTCCCCCAACGCCATCGACAGCTATGATCTCGAGGACGTCCATGCCGCCCGCCAGCATATCGAGCTGAAGGTGGTGGGCGACGCCGCGGAAAACATCGACGAAGAGGCGCTGAAGAAGCTCGAAACCCTGCTCGAGGCGCAAAAACTCTGCGGCGACGATGCGATGCGCTTCCTAATCTGCGACCGCGAGTTCCACGTGGCGATCTACAGGGCCTGCGGCAATCCGCTGCTCTCGGATTTTGTGACGGACCTTTATACTTACATGATGGACTACCGGCGCAGCGCCATGTCGCGCCCGGGCGCGATCGAGGCCAGCTACAAGGATCACAGCGAAATCTTCGAGGCGCTGCGGCGGCACGACCGCGAAGCGGTCGTCGCGGCCTTTCACCAGCACCTCATGCACATTTATCGGACGACGAAGGAACTGCTCGTCGACGGAAACGGCAGGAAACAGAAACAGAAGGGTACGCGCAATCCGGAGTGACCGGATGTGGCCGAACGAGGAGGTTCGCCGCGAATGCATGTCATGATCATCGGTGCGGCCGGCATGATCGGCCGGAAACTTGTCGAGAAACTCGCGGCGGAGCCGGACGCCCTCGGCTATGAGATTGGCCGGCTGACCCTGGTCGACGTGATCGAGCCGCCGGTCCCCGCGGCCTATTCCGCGATCTCGACGGCGCTGGCGCTCGATCTCTCGACGGAAGGCTGCGCCGGGCAGCTCGTCGCGACCCGGCCGGACGTTATCTTTCATCTCGCGGCGATCGTTTCGGGCGAGGCGGAGGCGGATTTTGACAAGGGCTACCGCGTCAATCTCGACGGGACGCGGGGGCTCTTCGAGGCGATCCGCAGCGAAGGTCAGCGCGAGCGCTATGTCCCGCGCGTTATCTTTGCTTCCTCGATCGCCGTCTTCGGCCGGCCCTTCCCGGAGAGGATCGGCGACGAGTTCTTCACGACACCGCTGACGAGCTACGGCACGCAGAAGGCGATCTGCGAATTGCTGCTTGCCGATTATTCGCGCCGCGGCCTCTTCGACGGCATCGGCATCCGCCTGCCGACCATCTGCGTCCGGCCGGGCAAGCCGAACAAGGCGGCCTCCGGCTTCTTCTCCAACATCCTGCGCGAGCCGCTCGCCGGGCAGGAGGCCGTTCTGCCGGTCGACGAAAGCGTCCGGCACTGGTTCGCAAGCCCGCGCTCGGCGGTCGGTTTCTTCGTCCATGCCGGTCGAATCGATACGAGCCGGATCGGGCCGCGGCGCAACCTGACCATGCCGGGATTGTCGGCGCTGGTCGGCGAGGAGATCGAGGCGCTGAAGCGCATTGCCGGCCCGAAGGCCGCGGGGCTCATCCGCCGCGAACCGGATCCGGTCACCGCTGCGATCGTCGCCGGCTGGCCGACGAATTTCGACGCGCGACGCGCGCGCGAGCTGGGCTTCACGGCCGAAAGCAGCTTCGACGAGATCATCAGGATCCATGTCGAGGATGAACTCGGAGGGAAGATCTGACATGGCACAAGGCAACAGATCGGGCGAGGGAAAGATTGCGCTGGTGACGGGCGGAGGGTCCGGCATCGGCCTCGGTATTGCCCGGCGGCTGAGTGGCGAAGGCTATCGCCTCGTTATCACCGGACGCCGTCCGGACGTATTGGAGAAAGCGGCTGCCGAAATCGCCGCGGAAAGCGGCGGCGTTGTCCGTGCAATCGCCTGCGATGTCGGCGACCCCGGTCAGGTTGCGGCACTGTTCGACGCGATCCGGGCCGAGTTCGGCCGGCTCGACCTGCTCGTCAACAATGCCGGTTCGAGCGTGCCGCCGCTGCCGCTCGAAGAGGTCACGTTCGCGCAATGGAGCGGAATTCTTGCCGCGAACCTCACCGGCGCCTTCCTCTGCACCCAGCAGGCTTTCCGGCTGATGAAGGCGCAGGAGCCGCGCGGCGGCCGGATCATCAACAACGGCTCGATTTCGGCGACGACCCCCCGGCCCAATTCTGCGCCCTATACAGCGACGAAGCACGCCATCACCGGGCTTACCAAGTCGACGGCGCTCGATGGGCGGCCCTTCGACATCGCCTGCGGCCAGATCGACATCGGCAATGCCGCAACCGACATGACGCAGAAGATGAGCAGCGGCGTGTTGCAGGCCAATGGCGAGATCGCGGCGGAGCCGACGATTCCCGTTGAACATGTCGCCGATGCGGTCGTCTACATGGCGAGCCTGCCGCTTTTGGCAAACGTGCTGACGATGACGGTGATGGCGACGAAGATGCCGCTGGTCGGCCGCGGATAGATCAAAGCCTTCGCCCGTCCACGAGGAGGGATGGTGGCGAAGCCAGGAATGAGTTCTGGGAGGAACGCGAATGGCAGGCGTGGATTTTGTCGATGTCCGGAAATCCTTCGGGCAGTTTCCGGTCATCAAGGGCGTCAACATCGAGATCGAGGACGGCGAATTCGTCATTCTCGTCGGCCCGTCCGGCTGCGGAAAATCGACCTTGCTCCGGATGTTGGCGGGCCTCGAGAACATCACTGCCGGCGAAATCCGCATCGGCGACCGCGTCGTCAACCGGCTGCCGCCGAAAGATCGCGACATCGCCATGGTGTTCCAGAACTACGCGCTCTATCCGCACATGACGGTCGCCGACAACATGGCCTTCTCGCTGATGCTGGCAAGCAGGCCGAAGGCCGAGATCGACAAGCGGGTCGGCGTGGCGGCGGATATTCTAGGCCTCTCGAAGTTGCTCGACCGCTTTCCGCGCCAGCTTTCCGGCGGCCAGCGTCAGCGCGTCGCCATGGGCCGGGCGATCGTGCGCGATCCGCAGGTGTTCCTGTTCGATGAACCGCTCTCGAACCTCGACGCGAAGCTGCGCGTCGCCATGCGCGCCGAGATCAAGGAATTGCACCAGCGGCTGAAGACGACGACGGTCTATGTCACCCATGACCAGATCGAGGCGATGACCATGGCCGACAAGATCGTGGTCATGCATGACGGCATCGTCGAGCAGATCGGCGCACCGCTCGAGCTCTACGACCATCCGGCCAATCTCTTCGTCGCCGGCTTCATCGGTTCGCCGGCAATGAACATGATTCGCGGCCGGCTTCACTCCGAAGACCCGACGGCCTTCATGACCGCCGACGGCACGGCGCTTCCCGTCGCCCGGCCTGCTGCGGCCGCCCGCGGCCGCGATCTCGTTTATGGCCTTAGGCCCGAATACATGTCGCTCGACCCGAACGGTCTTCCGGCCGAGGTCGTGGTGATCGAGCCGACCGGTTACGAAACTCAGATGATCGCCAGGCTCGGCGGCCACGAGGTGACCTGTGTGTTTCGTGAGCGGGTGACTGCCAAGCCCGGCGAAACGATCCGCCTGGCGATCGATGGCGCCCATGTTCACCTGTTCGACGCCGAAACCGGACGGCGACTATTCGACTGATGCCCGAGCGGACGGGGAAGGGGAGGAGCCTTCCTCGATGCCGCGCGGGTGATGCCAGGCAATGCCAGGCATCGGGGTCGCCGCATTCGCCAAGCGGGACGGCGAATGGCGGAAGAAATGCTCCCGCTGTTTTAAGGAGGAGTACCAAATGCCGATAAAGAGACGTGACTTTCTCGCAGGTTCCGCGGCGATTGCCGGTATAACGGGGCTTTCGCCGCTCGGGATCCGCCCATCCTTCGCGCAAGCCGCCGAGCCGAGCTACAAGCCGGAAGAAGGCGCAAGCCTCAGGCTTCTGAGGTGGACGCCCTTCGTCAAGGGCGACGAGGACGCCTGGCTTGCCAACACCAAGAAGTTCACCGAGGCAACCGGCGTCGAGGTCCGCATTGACAAGGAAAGCTGGGAAGACATTCGCCCGAAGGCGGCCGTCGCCGCGAATGTCGGCTCCGGCCCGGACATGGTGATGTGCTGGTTCGACGATGCGCATCAATATCCGGACAAGCTCGTCGACGTCACCGAACTCGCCAATTACCTCGGCAACAAATATGGCGGCTGGTACGACGGCGTGAAGGGCTATGCGACTCGTGACGACAAGTTCATCGCCATGCCGCTGACGGCGATCGGCAACGCCGTCTGCTACCGCGACAGTCATATGAAAGCGGCGGGCTTCAGTGAATTCCCCAAGGACACGGCAGGCTTCCTCGAGCTCTGCAAGGCGATGAAGGCCAAGGGCACGCCGGCCGGCTTCCCGCACGGTAAGGCGGTCGGCGACGGCAACAACTACGCCCACTGGCTGCTCTGGAGCCACGGCGGCAAGATGGTCGACGAAGGCGGCAAGGTCACCATCAACAGCCCCGAGACGCTGGCGGCGATCAACTACGCCAAGCAGCTCTACGAGACCTTCATTCCGGGCACGGAAAGCTGGCTCGACATCAACAACAACCGCGCCTTCCTCGCCGGCCAGGTATCGCTGACGGCGAACGGCGTCTCGCTCTACTATGCTGCCAAGAAGGACGCGGCGCTCGCCGACCTGGCGGCGGATATCCGCACCACCAACTTCCCGATCGGCCCGGTCGGCCAGAGCGTCGAGCTTCACCAGACGAGCTCGATCCTGCTCTTCAGCCACAGCCAATATCCGGAAGCGGCCAAGGCCTATATCAAGTTCATGATGGAGGCCGACCAGATGAATGCCTGGATACAGGGCTCGAGTGCCTATTGCTGCCAGCCGCTGAAGGCCTTCGCCAACAACCCGGTCTGGACCTCCGACCCGATCCATGCGCCCTATGCCAAGGCCTCCGAGACCCTTCGGCCGAACGGCTATGCCGGTCCGCTCGGCTATGCCTCGGCAGGCGTTATGGCGGATTACGTCCTGGTCGACATGTTCGCAGCCGCAGTGACCGGCCAAATGACGCCCGAGGACGCCGTTGTCGAGGCCGAACGACGGGCGAACCGCTACTATCGCGTCTGATCCCTCGTGGCGGCTGTCGGACGCCGCGACCACCGATGACGCCGGCGGCGAGGCCGCCGGCTCTGCTTCTGAACCCATTTCCTGGTCGGAGAAATTCGATGTCCATCACGTCGTCCGGAAAGGCGCCATCTGCCATGGCTTCGCTGATGCAGAACAACAATGTGCTCGGCCTGCTGTTCATGTTGCCGGCCGCCGTCTTTCTCATCTGCTTCCTCACCTATCCGCTGGGGCTCGGCGTCTGGCTCGGCTTCACCGACACCCGCATCGGCCGCGATGGCATCTTCATCGGCCTAGAGAACTACGCGTTCCTGGCACGGGATTCGGTCTTCTGGCTCTCGGTCTTCAATACGCTGCTCTATACTTTCGTGGCGTCGATCCTCAAGTTCGCGCTCGGCCTGTGGCTGGCGCTGCTGCTCAACGAAAACCTGCCGTTCAAATCCTTCTTCCGCGCCATCGTCCTTCTTCCCTGGGTGGTGCCGACGGTGCTTTCGGCGCTCGCCTTCTGGTGGATCTACGATTCGCAGTTCTCGATCATTTCCTGGTCGCTGATGCAGCTCGGGTTGATCGACGGGCCGATCAACTTCCTCGGCGATCCGACCAATGCGCGCGCCTCGGTCATCGCCGCCAATGTCTGGCGCGGCATTCCCTTCGTGGCGATCTCGCTGCTTGCCGGGCTGCAGACAATCCCCGCCTCGCTGCAGGAGGCCGCCTCGCTCGATGGCGCCACCAGCTGGCAGCGCTTCCGCTACGTTACGCTGCCGATGCTGACCCCGATCATCGCCGTGGTGATGACCTTCTCGGTGCTCTTCACCTTTACGGATTTCCAGCTCATCTACGTGCTGACCAAGGGCGGGCCGGTGAACGCCACCCATCTCATGGCGACGCTCTCCTTCCAGCGTGGCATTCCGGGCGGCCAGCTCGGCGAGGGCGCGGCGATCGCCGTCGCCATGGTGCCATTCCTGCTCGCCGCCATCATGTTCAGCTTCTTCGGCCTGCAGCGTCGCAAGTGGCAGCAGGGCGGACAGGACTGAGGAGGAAAAGATGAACACGACCACGAGAATACCGGACGAGGTCCTCACCGATACCGCCGAGGGGATGAGCTATCTCAACCGTCTGCCGCGCCGGATCGTTACTCTCTACCTGCCGATGGCGGTCTTCGTCTTCGTGCTGCTGTTCCCGTTCTACTGGATGGCGATCACGGCGGTGAAACCGAATTCACAGCTCACCGACTACAACAATTACAGTCCCTTCTGGGTCGTCGGCCCGACGCTCGACCACATCAAATACCTGCTGTTCGAGACCTCCTATCCCGGCTGGCTATGGAACACGATGCTGGTCGCCGTCGGCTCGACGATCCTTTCGCTGGCGGCGTCGATCTTCGCGGCCTATGCGATCGAGCGGGTGCGCTTCACCGGCTCGCGGCCGGTCGGGCTGATGATCTTCCTCGCCTATCTGGTGCCGCCGTCGATCCTGTTTATTCCGCTCGCCTTCATCGTCTTCAAGTTCGGCATCTATGATTCCAAGCTGGCGCTGATCTTCACCTATCCGACCTTCCTCATCCCGTTCTGCACCTGGCTGCTGATGGGCTATTTCCGCTCGATCCCCTTCGAGCTCGAGGAAAGCGCGCTGGTGGACGGGGCGACGCGCTGGCAGATCCTCGTCAGGATCATCCTGCCGCTTGCCGTGCCGGGCCTGATATCGGCCGGCATCTTCGCCTTCACGCTGTCCTGGAACGAGTTCATCTATGCGCTGACATTCATCCAATCGTCGGAGAACAAGACCGTGCCGGTCGGCGTGCTGACGGAACTGGTGCGCGGCGACGTGTTCGAATGGGGCGCGCTGATGGCCGGCGCGCTGTTCGGCTCGCTGCCGGTGGTCATCCTCTATTCGTTCTTCGTCGACTATTACGTCTCGTCGATGACCGGCGCGGTCAAGGAGTGACGGTCTCACCTATCATCGCTTGCCCGCAACGAGGAAGACAAGGATGGCGAGGACCGCGGCAAACGGCGCCAGGGCGCCCAGGTCCTCCATGGCCCAAAGGGTGAGCCCGCTATAGAGACACCACAGGATCGGGATGGGCAGAAGCAGCCACAGCTTCTTTTGCCCGACCATCAGCATGGCGCCAAAGGTCGTTGCAACCGTCGGATCCGGCATCATCCCGAAGGTTTCCGCCGTGGCGGGCGGACGGCCTGCGACAAGGGCGATGAAGGGATAGGCGAGCAGGCCGCAAACGGCGAGGGCGATGCCGCCGTGATGACGCAGGCCGCCTGAGTTGGTGGGCGAGCGCGGCAGGAGGGCGGCCAGAACCAGCAATCCTGACTGGAGAAAAAAGGCAGCGGCAGCATAGGACATCGCCCAGTTGATGCTGGCATAGCGCGTCCACAGGAACTGCCAGGCGCAGAAGGCCCATGCCAGGGCGAAGAGCGGGAGAACCGCAATCCGGGCGCGGGACGCCTGCAGGGCTGCCGGAACGAGCAGGGCGAGCGCGCCTGCGATGAAGACAAGCTGAAGCGGCCAGAATTCCTGATTGTAGCGTTCGATGAGGCGGAAATAGACGCGCGGCGAGAACATCAGGAAGTCGGCGAGCGTGTAGGTCCCCCATTCGGACATCAGCCACGCTTCCCGTCAGGAGCCGAGCGGCCGCTCACAGCGCTTCCACATAGTCGATCATGCGCCGGCGCAGCTTCTCGTCCGGCAGGACGCCGCCTGCGGCCTCGAGGTTTTCCCGCACGTGATCGATCCGGGTGGTCGCCGGGATGACGCAGGTGACCGCCGGATGGGAGATGATGAATTTCAAGAGGAACTGCGCCCAGTTGCGTGCGCCCGTCTCTGCGAGCCATTCCGGCAGCGGCTCGTCCTCGATCTGGCGGATCAAATTACCCTCCCGGAACGGCCGGTTGGCAATGACGGCGAGGCCTTTTTCCCGGGCAAGAGGCAGGATGCGCTGCTCGAGCTCGCGATCGAGGATATTGTAGGTCGCCTGGACGAAGTCGATTGGCTGGCTCGCCATGACCTTCTCGATCTCGCGGTGTCTGCGCCCTTCCGATGTCGTGATGCCGACATAGCGCAACTGCCCTGCCGCCTTCATTTCAAGGAGAGCCGGCAGGTGGTCTTCCCAGGAGACGAGATTGTGCACCTGCATGAGGTCAAACTTGTCGACGCCCCAATAGGCGCGCGACGCCGCGATCTGCGCGCTTCCCTGTCCCGCATCCGATATCCACACCTTCTCGGCGGAAAACAGGCGCTCCGGATGGCCGAGCTTACGGAGACCGTAACCGATCGTCGGCTGCGAGGAACTGTACATCGGCGAGGAATCGATCATGCGGCCGCCGCCCTCGAAGAAGGCGGCCATCACCGCGGCGCATTCCTCCATGAGCACCGGGTCGTCGCCGACATTGAAGGTGATCCAGGTGCCGAGACCGACCACCGGGATCGGTTCTCCGCTTGACGGAATCGGCCTCGTGAGAATGCCGGCCGGCTGGCCAACCGCCAGTCGCGGCGCGAACGGCAGCAATGCGCCGATGCCAAGCCCCTGAATGGTCGCGCGCCGAGTGATCTTCATCGGTCGCCCCTTCGCAAAGCCTACTCCTGCATGCTGCCCTAGATCGTAGCCGATTTGAGGACAAAAGCATGCAGCCATTCAAGGTGCGCTGATAAGACGCGGCGCTGTAGCATCGGGCGCATAATGAACCCGCTTGCCACAGCGCTGAAGCCACGAAGTCGTGATCGGTGCAGAGAGCCGACGCTCAGGCGCTTCCGCTGAAGGCGCGTTCGAGCGCGGCGATGTCGAGCTTCACCATGCCGAGCATGGCCTCGGTTGCGCGTTTGGCCCGGTCGCGGTCGGGACTGGACATCATCTCTCCCAGGACGCGCGGTGCGATCTGCCAGGAAAGGCCCCATCGGTCCTTCAGCCAGCCGCATTGTTCGGCTTCGCCGCCATTGGCGAGGAAAGCGTCCCAGATGCGGTCGATTTCATCCTGGCTGTCGCACTCGACCAGGATCGAGAAGGCGTGGTTGAAGGGATCGAGCGGCCCGGCTTCGAGCGCGATGAAATTCTGGTCCTCCAGCGTGAACTCGATCACCTTGACGCTGCCGGGAGGGCCGCTCGGGGTCTCCGCCGGCACGGCCGTCTCGCCCGAAATGGTGGAGTTCGGGATTGTCGAAACGTCGCGAGCTTCCTTGGCAAACCAGAGATGTGAGACGATCTTGGCCATCGAATAAGCTCCTCGAGATGTTCGATTGCCGAAGGACGTTCCGGTTTGCCGGAAGCCGACAGACTGAGCGCAAGAATCTTCGTCTGATCGCCCGTTGCCTCCGCCGGCAAGCTCCGGTTCCGCGGTCAATGGGCGTGGAGAGCCCTGCTACCAGGGCCGCCAGCCGCTCGACCAATAGCGCTCCTTCAATTCGCTCAGGCGATCCTCGATGTCGGAAATGACGTCCTCTACGCGTGAAGTGCGCCGCATGGACCAGGATGGGCGGCTGGTACTTGCCAGGATCAGGCCGACGAGGCCGACGAGCGCAATGGCGGTCCAGGCCGGATGCTCCCTCGCCATCTCTCCGGCCCTGCGGCCGGTGTCCCTGACTGTGTTGGCCACGGCCCGACCCGAGGGAACGCCGAGATCGGTGAGGGTGTCTTTCAATGCGTTGACCTGCTCACGAAGCCAGCGGACTTCCTCCTCCATGCTCTTTTGGTTCGGAACGCCAACCGTGCCGGACTTAGTATCGACGACGCCGCGCGGGACAGCCGAACCGATTGGTTTTTCTTGTGCCATTTTGCTGATCCTCCATATCCGGACCGTCAAGTGGTCCCCAGAGGAAACGGCGGCGGGCCGTTGGAGTTCCTTGGATCGGCAGGCGACAGGCATGCAGCGGAGGCCGGCTATTGCCGGCTTGACGTGCAAACGGTCAATCGCGGCTGCCCGGCCCGGGCGCAGCGCCGGGTAATTCGAACAGCAGTTGACATCGGAAAGGCGTTGCGTATTCTACGCGAATTGGTATGACCACTTGGCCACCAGCCGCGAGCGATCGCGTGGGTTTGCAGTGCGAGGATATTGATGTTCTCTGCCGTGGAATCGCGCCGCCTGTACAGGCAGGTGGCGGACCAGATGCGAGGACTGATCGAGCGGGGCGAATTGGCCCCGGGCTCGCGGCTTCCGGCCGAGCGGGAGCTCGCGCAGAAGCTGGGCGTCTCGCGCCCGACGGTGCGCGAAGCCCTGATCGTGCTCGAGGTCGAAGGATTCATCGATATCCGCATGGGGTCCGGCATCTACGTCACGGCGCGCAAGGCGCCGGCGGCCGATGTGCCGCCTGAAGATTTCGAAGGACCATTCGAATTGCTGAGGGCCCGGGCGGTCGTCGAATGCGCGATCGCCGAGGAGGCGGCGCGGCTGGCCCGGCCCGAACATATAGAAATCCTCGACGACAATCTGGCGCGCATGGCCGCCGCCCTCGAGGACCGGCGTGAGGCGCTGGCGATCGATCGCGAGTTCCATGTGATCGTCTCGAGCATCATCGCCAACCAGACGCTCAACCGCTTTGTCGGCAGTATCCACGACATGCGCATGACGCCCTATTTCGAGAAGCTCGCCAGCTATTTCGAAAACACCGACACCTGGCGGGCGGCGATGGAGGAGCATCGGGTCATTCGCGATGCGATCGCCGCTGGCGATCCGGCCGCCGCACGGGCCGCGATGCGCGCCCATCTCGATCAATCTCAGCTTCGCCTGTCGGCAAGCTTCGTCGAGGAGCAGTCCGACAGCACGATACCGGCCGCCTGGAGGCGTGCCGAAGGACAGTAAAGCAGGCAGTGACTTCACTTTGGGAGGAGTAAGAAGATGAAAGTCAGACTGTTAACGCTACTCGGCGCAACCGCGGCCATCCTGGGTTCGGCCTTGGGAGCGCAGGCCCAGACGGCGCTCAAATGGGCGCATGTCTACGAGACCTCGGAGCCGTTTCACACTGAATCCGTCTGGGCGGCCGAGGAGATCGGCAAGCGCACCGAGGGACGCTACAAGATCGACGTCTTCCCGGCCTCGCAACTCGGCAAGGAAGCGGATATCAACCAGGGTCTGAAACTCGGCACGGTCGATATCATTATTTCCGGCTCGAGCTTCGCGGCGCGCGAATATGCGCCGATCGGCGTCACCTATTTCCCCTACACGTTCCGCGACCCCGCCCATCTGATCGCCTATACCAAAAGCGACGTCTTCAAGCGCCTGGCGGCGGGCTATGAGGAAGCCTCCGGCAACCACATCACCGCCGTCACCTATTACGGTACGCGCCACACCACGTCGAACAAGCCGATCGCCAAATGCGCCGACATGCAGGGGTTGAAGATGCGCGTCCCCGACGTCCCGGCTTATCTCGCCATGCCGCGCGCCTGCGGCGCCAACACGACACCGATCGCCTTCGCCGAGGTCTATCTCGCTCTGCAGAATGGCACGGTCGAGGCCCAGGAGAACCCGCTGACGACCATCGAAGCGAAGAAGTTCTTCGAAGTGCAGAAGCATATCGTGCTGACCGGCCATATCGTCGATCATCTGAACACAGTTGTTTCGAAGAACCTGTGGTCGCAGCTCTCCGATGCCGACAAGCAGATTTTCACCGAGGTGATGCAGGAGGCTGCGGAGCGCGCCACCAAGATCATCGAGGAGCGTGAGAAGGCGCTCGTCTCGACCTTCAAGGAGCGTGGTCTCGACGTGGCCGAAGTCGACAAGGCCGATTTCGAGTCGACCGTCATGGAAAAGGTCGCGCTTGAGGACTTCGGCTACAAGAAGGAGGACTGGGAGGCCATCCGCGCCGTCAAGTGAACCGCCTTTGTCGGCTCGCTGCATGGCGGGCCGACATTCCGTTTCTTAAACGTCGGATGATCGCCATGTCACAGGAAGTCCATCTGCAAGTGACCCCGGAGGAAATCGCCCATTCCTTCGACGAGGCTCCGCCCGCCGCGGATATTTCCAGCTATGCCTTCGAGGACTGGGTGACGCTCGCCGTCTTCTGGGTAATGACGGGATGCGTGTTCCTGCAGTTTTTCACGCGCTACGTCCTCAACGATTCCTATGCCTGGACGGAGGAGATCGCCACAAACTGCCTGATCGCCGTGGTGTTTCTCGGCTCCGTCATGTGCGTGCGCGTCTCCCGCCACATCCAGGTCGACGTGCTCTACCACTATTTCCCGCGGCCGCTGGCGCGGGCGATGGCGATCTTCGTCGATCTGGTGCGCATCGGTTTCTTTGCCTATGCCTGCTGGCTGATGTGGCGCTATGTGGCGATCGTCGCCCATGAGCGCATGGTGACCGTCGATCTGCCGCGCAACATCGTCTTCTACAGCGTCATGGCCGGCTTCGTGATGATGTTCGTCCGCTCGGTTCAGGTGTTCATCGCCAATCAACGCCGCGGCTATTCGGTTCTCGAGAAGCCCGAGGAATTCCAGAAGGTCGAGGACTGATCCATGCTCCTGCTCGTCGGTTCGTTTCTGGTCTTGATGGTGGTCGGCGTCCCGGTTGCCATCTCGATGGCCGTGGCGTCGGTCCTCTATCTTGTCTTCTACAACGTCGCGCCCGACATCATCGCAGCGCAGCGCATGATCGCCGGCGTCGAGAGCTTTCCCCTCTTGGCGGTGCCGTTCTTCATCCTTGCCGGCAACCTGATGAATTCCGCCGGCGTCACCGGCCGCATCTATTCCTTCGCCGTCGCGCTCGTGGGCTGGATGAAGGGCGGGCTGGCGCAGGTCAACATCATCGGCTCGGTGATCTTTTCGGGCATGTCCGGCACGGCGCTCGCCGATGCCGCCGGCATCGGCACGATCGAGATCAAGGCGATGAAGGATCACGGCTATCCGGTGGAAACCGCCGTCGGTGTTACCGCCGCATCGGCGACGCTCGGGCCCATTTTCCCGCCGTCGCTCCCCTTCGTCATCTACGGCATGATGGCCAATGTCTCGATCGGCGCTCTGTTCATGGCCGGCATCGTGCCGGGCGTGGTGATGACGGTGCTGATGATGCTGACGGTCGCGGTTTTCGCCTATCGGCGCGGCTGGGGATCGGACACGCCCTTCGAGATCAGACGGCTGCTTTCTGCTTCGGTCGAAGTGCTCGTCGTGCTTTCGGTGCCGATCGTCATCTATCTCCTGATGTCGGTGGGCTTGTCGATGAACGTCGCCGTCGGCCTGGCGCTTCTCGTGCTTCTGGCGCTCGACTGGTATTTCGATTTCTCGGCAGTCATGGCGCTGATGACGCCGGTGATCCTGATCGGCGGCATGACGATGGGCTGGTTCACCCCCACGGAAGCGGCGGTCGCCGCTGTCCTCTGGTCGCTGTTCCTGGGCCTGGTCCGCTACCGGACGATGACGATGTCGACGCTGGCGCGGGCGACATTCGATACTATCGAGACGACCGCTTCGGTGCTGTTCATCGTCACGGCGGCTTCGATCTTCGCCTGGCTCCTGACGGTCAGCCAGGCGGCCCAACTGCTCTCGGGCGCGATCCTCACGATCACCGACAACAAGTGGGTGTTCCTGATCCTCGTGAACCTCCTGATGCTGTTCGTCGGCTGCTTCCTGGATACGATCGCGGCGATCACCATCCTGGTGCCGATCCTCTTGCCGTTGACGGCGCAATTTGGCATTGATCCGGTGCATTTCGGCCTCATCATGACCCTCAACCTGATGATCGGCCTTCTTCACCCGCCGCTCGGCATGGTGCTCTTCGTGCTCTCTCGGGTGGCCAAGCTCTCGGTCGAGCGGACGACAATGGCGATCTTGCCCTGGCTCCTGCCGCTCTTCATCGCGCTCATCCTGATCACCTTCGTCCCGGCGGTTACGCTATGGCTGCCGGGCGCGGTCGGGCTGATCCGATGATGGCGGGAGGAGTGCGCCATGCGCGAGCCGCCCGGCTTTATGGCCGGCGCGATATTCGGGTGGAGACGGCGGAGGTTGCCGAGCCCGGCGAAGGCGAGGTCCTCCTGAAGATGGCGGCCGGCGGTATTTGCGGTTCTGACCTTCACTACTATCAGGACGGCGGCTTCGGCCCCGTCCGGGTGCAGGAGCCGATCATTCCCGGGCACGAGGCGTCGGGCCATGTCGCGGCGCGCGGTGCAGGGATCTCAGGACTTGCAGTCGGCGAACTGGTGGCGGTGAACCCGAGTAAGCCATGCGGCACCTGCCGCTTCTGCCGCGAAGGACTCGCGATCCATTGCCTGAATATGCATTTCATGGGCAGCGCCATGCGCTTGCCTCACGCGCAGGGCATGTTTCGCGACTGGCTCATTGTCCCTGCCGGCCAGTGTTTTCCGGCCGGCAGGCTAGTCAGCCCCGGCGAAGCCGCCTGTGCCGAGCCGCTGGCGGTCTCCCTGCACGCGGTGGGGCAGGCCGGAGATCTCACCGGCAAGCAGGTGCTCGTCACCGGGGCCGGGCCGATCGGTGCGCTTGTCGCCGCGGCCGCCCGTCATTCGGGGGCGGAAACGATCGTGGTCACCGACCTCGCCGATCCGGCACTCGCGCGGGCCGAAGCTATGGGCGCGACGCGGGTTGTCAACATTCGTCGCGATCGGGCGGGTCTGGCCGAGTACGAGACCGACAAGGGCCAGTTCGACGTCGTCTTCGAGTGCTCGGCCGCCGAGCCGGCGCTGCGCGGCGCGATCGCTGCGGTCAGGCCGCGTGGGCTGATCGTGCAGGTCGGGGTGACCGGCGACATCACCCTGCCGCTCAACGCGCTGGTCGGCAAGGAGCTGCGGTGGATCGGGTCGCAGCGGTTCGACGATGAATTCGCCCGGGCCGTCGCGCTCATCGCCGAGCGCAGGATCGATGTTCGGCCAATCATCTCGCATGCCTTTCCGGTCGATCAGGCGGTGCAGGCCTTCGAACAGGCCGGCGACCGATCGTCCGCCTGCAAGGTGCAGCTGACATTCATGGTCTGAATTGAATACGGGAAGCGGGCGGAAGACCGCTCGGAAGGAGTTGGAAATGCGACATACATGGCGTTGGTTCGGGCCGGTGGACCGGGTGAGCGTCCAGGACGCGGCGCAGGCCGGCGCGCAAGGGATTGTCACCGCGCTGCATCACATCCCGACCGGGGATGTCTGGCCGGTGGGCGAGATCGAGAAGCGCCAGCAGGAGGTTCGCAACGGCGGCCTCGAATGGGAGGTGGTGGAGAGCGTTCCGGTATCCGAAAGCATCAAGACGCAGACGGGGCCCTGGCGCGATCATCTCGCCAACTGGCAGGAGACACTGCGCCGCCTTTCGGCGGCAGGCATCCGGACCGTCTGCTACAATTTCATGCCGGTGCTCGATTGGACGCGGACCGATCTGCGCTGGACCGCCCGTCACGGCGCCAAGGCCATGCGCTTTGACCGGATCGACTTCGTTGCCTTCGACCTCTATCTGCTACAGCGGCCGGGGGCTGCCGAAGACTACGACGCGGAGACGCGCGAGGCGGCGGAACGGCGCTTTCGCGCGATGACCGAGGAGCGCCGGCTTGGCCTCTCCCGCAACATCGGCGCGGGGCTTCCGGGCTCAGCCGACGGCTACAGCCTGCCTCAGCTTCGCGAGCACTTGCAGACCTATGCCGGTATCGGCCGCGACAAGCTGCAGCGCCACCTCGTCGAATTCCTTGCCGAAGTGACGCCGGTCGCCGAGCGGGTCGGCATCAATATCTGCGCCCATCCGGACGATCCGCCGTGGCCGCTGCTCGGCCTGCCGCGCATTCTCTCGACCGCCGAGGACTATGCCTTCATGCTCAAGGAGGTTGACAGCCCGGCGAACGGTGTCACCTTCTGCACCGGCTCGCTCGGGGCTCGCGCCGCCAACGACTTGCCGGCGATGGTGAGCCAGTTCGCTCCGCGCATCCATTTCATTCATCTCCGCAATGTTCGCCGGGAGGAGGAGCGGACGCCGTGCTCCTTCTACGAGGACGAGCATCTGGAAGGCCACACCGACATGGTGGCGGTGATCGCCGAACTGCTCACCGAGGAGAAACGCCGTCGCGCCGCCGGACGGGCGGATCACCAGATCCCGATGCGGCCGGATCACGGCCAGGAGATTCTCGACGACATCACCCGCGGCGCCCAGCCGGGCTACCCGGCGATCGGCCGGCTGAAGGGGCTCGCGGAACTGCGCGGCATCGAACGGGCCCTGTCGCACGCCACCTATGGGCTGTCATGATCAGGGAATGGCAGTCTGGGTCGGCGGCTGCCTGGCGAACAGCCGTTTGATACCTGCGGCAAGAGCCTCCATGTAGAGGTAGATCACCGGCGTCACGAACAGCGTCAGCGGCTGCGAGACGAGCAGGCCGCCGACGACGGCAACGCCGAGCGGCTGGCGCAATTCGGCGCTGGCGCCGCTGCCGAGCGCGATCGGCAGCGTGCCCATGAGCGCGGCCAACGACGTCATCAGGATCGGGCGGAACCGCATCAGGCACGCCCGGTGGATCGCCTCTTCGGCCGGCAGTCCGTCGCGCTGCAGCGAGAGCGCCACGTCGATCATCATGATCGCATTCTTCTTGACGATGCCAATCAGCATCAGCAGCCCGATGACCGCGATGATCGACAGGTCGAAGCCGCCGAGGCTGATCGCGACAAGCGCGCCGGAGGCCGCCGATGGCAGGCCGGAGAGGATCGTCAGCGGGTGGATGACGCTCTCATAGAGAATTCCGAGCACGATATAGATCGTCAGGATCGCGCCGAGGATCAGCCAGGCTTGGTTGGACACGGCATCCTGGAATAGTTGGGCGGTGCCGTAGAAACGGGTCGTGACGTCGGCCGGCATGCCGATCTCGGCCTTCAGGCGGCCGATCTCTTCGACGCTGTTGCCGAGAGCCACGCCGGTCGGCAGGTTGTAGGAGATCGTCACGGCCGGCAACTGCCCGAGCTGGTTGACCGTCAGCGGCCCAGGAACCGTGTCGACCCGGGCAAAGGCACCGAGCGGCACCAGCCTGTTGTTTGCGGCCGGCACCTGCAGTTCGGCAAGCGAGGCGGCGGACCAGCTTTTTGCCGGATCGACTTCCATGATCACCTCGTAGCTGTCGCCGGAGGTGTAGATGGTCGAGATCTGTTCCGAGCCGAAGCCGCCATAGAGCGTCGAGCGCAGCACGTCCGTCGAAATGCCGAGTGCCGCGGCCTTGTCGCGGTCGACGACGAGGCGTGCCTCCGGGGCATTGTTCTCGAGGTCGGTGCTGACATCAGTGAAGAAGGCCCGGTCGTCCCGCATCGCCTCCGTCAGCTTGTCCGCCCACTGGTTCATAGCCGCCTGGTCGAGACCCTGGACGACGAGCTGGTACTGGCTGGCGGTGCTGCGCGCACCGACGGAGAGGTTCTGCACCGGCGAGATGTAGGCCCTGATGCCAGCGAGGTTGGCGAGTGCCGGACGCAATTTTGCAAGCACCTCGGGCAGCGCCGGTCGTTCGGTCTTCGGCTTCAATTCGACGAAGAGCCTGCCGGAGTTCAAGGCCAAGGAGCCTGCCCCGCCCGAGCCGATCGAGCTTGCCACATGCGCGACATAGGGCGAGCGCGCGAAGATGTCTTCGACCTTGGCCTGCAGCGCCGACATGGCGGCGAAGGAAATATCCGTCCGTGCCTGCGTCGTCACCTGAAGCTCGCCGATGTCCTCCTGCGGGAAGAAGCCCTTCGGTGTGGCACTGACCTGATAGACCGTCACGCCGATGCTCGCCAAGAACAGGAGGAGGACGGCGAACTTCGCACGGAGGCACAGGGTGAGCAGCCGCTCATAGCCGCGAAGCAGCGCATCGAATCCGCGCTCGAGCAGCGCGCCGACCCCGTGCCTGTCGTCCGGATCGGCGGACTTTTCGGGGAGGCGCGCCGCCAGCATCGGCGTCAGCGTCAAGGAGACGAATGCGGAGGCGAGGATCGAAATGGTGACGACGATGGCGAACTCGTTGAAGATCTTGCCGATCACGCCGCCCATCAAGAGGACCGGAATGAAGACCGCTACCAGAGAGAGCGAGATCGCGATAATGGTGAAACCGATCTCCGTTGAGGCGGCGATCGCCGCCTCAAAGGCGTTCTGTCCCGTCTCCTCCATATGCCGGACGATGTTCTCCAGCATGACGATGGCATCGTCGACGACGAGGCCGACCGAGAGCGTCAGCGCCATCAGGGAAATGTTGTCGATCGAGAATCCCAGCGCATACATTACCGCGAATGTGGCGATGATCGAGATCGGCACGGCCAGCGCCGGAATGAGCGTCGCCCACAGGCGGCGCACGAAGATGAAGATCACCAGGATCACCAGCCCGATCGTCAGGCCCAGTGTGAATTCGACGTCGTCGACGGCACCCCGGACAGAGACGGAGCGGTCGTTGAGCGTCTCCAGAGACGCTCCCGCCGGCAGGGACTGGCGGAACGTCGGCAGCATCGCCTTGACCTTGTCGACGACGGCCACCGTATTGGCATCGGGCTGGCGCTGAACGGCGAGGATGATCGCTCGCGAGCCGTCATGCCAGCTTGCGGTCTGGGTGTTGGCGACGGAGTCGATGACCTTGGTAACGTCGCCGAGCCGAACCGCCTTGCCGTCGGCCGTCTTGACGATCAGCTTGGAAAATCCGGCTGCATTCTGCAATTGCGTGTCGGCAACGATCGTCATCTGCCGCCCGGTCGATTGCACCGTCCCGAGCGGCGAATTGTCGTTCGCCGCGGCGATGGCGGCCTGCAGCTCGGCGAGCGAAATGCCGCGCGCGGCAAGCGCGTTTGGGTCGATTTCGATGCGTACCGCGAACTGCTGGCTACCGAAAATCGAGACTTCCGCCACGCCCTCGAGAGTCGAAAGCGACGGCGAGATCACCTGCTGGGCAAAGGCATCGAGCTTTGTGAGCGGCACCGTATCGCTCTTCAGGGCAAGGAGCAGCACCGGCGCGTCGGCCGGATTGACCTTGCGGAAGCTCGGCGGCGAGGGCATGTCCTGCGGCAGCGTCCGCAGCGTACGGGTAATCGCCGCCTGGACGTCGGCCGCCGCTGCATCGATATCGCGGTCGAGCGCGAACTGGATGGAGATCGAGGTCGCACCGAGGGAATTGTTCGTCGATACGCTGTCGATCCCCGCGATGGTGTTGAATTGCTTGATGAGCGGGGTTGCGACCGAGGTCGCCATCGTCTCGGGCGAGGCGCCCGGCAGCGACGCGGAGACGTTGATGACCGGAAAGTCGGTCCGCGGCAGGGCCGTAACGGGCAGCGCCGCATAGGCGAAGAGACCGGCAAAGACGAGCGCCAGCGACATCAGCAGCGTTGCGACGGGACGGCGGATGCAGAATTCGCAAATCGACATGACCCTTTTCCATGACTTGCCGGCTGGAGCATTTGCAGACAGCTGGGATCACCTGAAGCCGCACAGATGCGGCAAAAACAAACGAATAGAGCGGCGCGAACGTTGGGCGTCCCGCTCTACTGGACGACGCGTGCCTTGTCGCCTGCCTTGAGATGCAACTGACCTTCGGTCACGACCCGGTCGCCGGCGGAGAGCCCCGAGCGGATCGCGGCGTCCTGTCCGTTGTTGGCGGCGACGACGACCGGGCGGAGTTCGACAGTGTCGTCGGCGTTCAGCCGGTAGACGAAATCCCCTTTCTGGCCGGCCTGGACGGCGACGGCGGGAATGACGGGCGTCTTCGAAAGCGTCGTCTCCTCGATATCGACGTCGACATACTGGCCCGGCCAGAGCTTCTCTTCGGCATTGTCGAACTTGGCGCGCATCAGCACCGTCCCCGTCGCCGTATCGACGGCGGAATCGATGAAATCCAGGACGCCCGTGCCGATGACCTCGCGGGTGCCGCTGAGCCGCGCCGTGACCCGAGGCGGGGCGCCTGACAGAAGCCGGTTCTTGAAGGCCTGCAGATGGTTCTCGGGCAAATGAAAGGCGACTTCGATCGGATCGATGGCGGTAATGGTGACGAGGCTCGTTCCCGAGGTGCTGTTGCCGACGAGATCGCCGATCGTGACCTCAACCGCACCGAGGCGGCCGCCGATCGGGGCGCGAATGCGCGTCAGGTCGATCGACACCTTGTCCGCTTCCACCGCCGCCTGGTCGGCCGCGACCGTGGCCTTGGCCGATTGCTGTGCCGAGAGCGCGCTATCATAGGCCTGCTGCGTGCCGGTGTTGTCGTCGCGCAAGGTCCTCGCCCGGTCGAGCTCGATCGCGGCGTCGGCAAGCAGCGCCGTGTCCTTCGCCAAGATCGCTTCATCACGGCTGAGGTCGGCCTGCAGGGCGCGGTCGTCGAGCGAAAACAGGAGGTCGCCCGCCCTGACCGTCTGCCCGTCCTTGACGTGAATGCCGACGATCTGGCTCGATATGCGCGCCTTGACTTCGACGGTCTCCGGCGCCTGCACATTGGCGAAGGTGCTGATGACGACGGGAAAGTCTTGCTGCTCGACTTGCGTAACCTGGACTGCGGTGGCCTGAGAAGAGGCGCCGTGGGCAGCCTTGTCGGTTCTTCCGGCCACACCGTCCGCGTGGGCATCGGCCGCGTCGAACAACGCCAAACCGGGGACCTTCGTAACAAGGGGCGCAATGGCAATGCCGGCAAGCATTGAGCCCAAAGCAATCGCAGCAATGACGACCCGGCTGGACATAGGACGCGCTCCTCGCAAGAGCATCGGGGCCGCCCGGGGCCGCCGATCTTGCCACCAGCATCTAGAAGAAGCGGGGGGCGCGTCCAGTGTTATTTCAATAGGTTACGAAGATTTAATCCGGCCTGCGCAGGGGTCGGCGAGTTCGGAGCCAGCCATGGCTTGGATATTTTGCTCATCGGGCCGATTGGCCTCGATCTCCAGCTTTTGAGCGGCGCGACGCAGGTGCTGCCATTCCTTTTCAAAACGCAGGAACACTTCGGTCGACATAAACCTCGGCTGCATATGATCTCCTCACGCTGCGACTTGAAACACGCAGGCCGCGATTTTGGTTCCCCAGCCATCTTCGGATGCGGCCGATCATTGCTGACGACGCCGGAGGCGCACCTTAGCCGCAGGTCCCGATCAAATAGGTGAACCGCGCAGCTGCTGATCGGTTATACTGCGGGGTCCACCTATCGCCCCTCGAACTGGAGAGGCCGCCGCGCAGCTGGCTGCGAAACGGCGGCCTCAGGCAGTACGCCACAGAACCAATTCCACTCCTGCAGCAGGCACCCGTCAAGGTTTAGCGATTAGTTAATTCGAGCTACAGGTTACATCGGCCAGGGAGGTAAAGATGTCCGTAGGGGCCCTGAAATCTCGCCGATGAGGCGGGACGTGCCGTCGTTAGATGGACTGCAAGGTCCAGGACGTGGCCGCGAGAATGAGGCCGATTGTCAGCACAATGCCGATGCCGTATTTCATCATCTTCATGCGGCGCGTGCGTTCGCCGGTCCAGTCGTAGCTCATCATGCGCTCCGAGCGATATTGCGCTTCGACCCGGAAAATTGAACCGAATTTGTTAATAAAACGGAAACCGAG
This sequence comes from Sinorhizobium fredii, assembly GCF_002944405.1. Taxonomy (NCBI): domain Bacteria; kingdom Pseudomonadati; phylum Pseudomonadota; class Alphaproteobacteria; order Hyphomicrobiales; family Rhizobiaceae; genus Ensifer; species Ensifer fredii. The sequence continues at coordinate 649,619 of NZ_CP024310.1, forward strand.
GGTTTTCCTCAGTCGTCTGCCCTTAGGATGAAAGCCAAACGTCAAATGCTTACAGTCCGTCTGAGCGCAGATAAGTATAAGTTTAATAAAAAATTCTGAAAACTGCTGATTGAACAGATCAATAGTCTGCTTACGGCAGCTTCTCGCTACCTCTACCTTCGGAACAGCTCCTTTTGAATAATTTACCATCATTGGAAAAACCTTACGCAGGTTAACGCTTGCTCTCGGCATTCCGTCTATACACTCAGCTCAGATTGCGGGCTTCAGAGTGAATCTCAGATGTGTGGTTTTAGCGGCTATTTTGGCTCGATACGGGATGGAAGGGCGCTTCTCGAAACGATGACGGCCGCGATCGCGCATCGGGGACCGGACGAGCAGGGCATTTTCACCGCTCCCGAAGTCGGTCTCGGCCATGTGCGGCTCTCCATCGTCGGGCTCGGCGACGGCCAGCAGCCGATGTCGGATGCGAGCGGCGAACTGACGATCGCCTTCAACGGTGAAATCTTCAACTATGTGGAATTGAGGGACGAGCTTCGCGCCAAGGGGCGCCGTTTCCGCACCTCGAGCGACACCGAGGTCATCCTGCACCTCTATGAGGAGATGGGCGAGGCCTGCGTCTCGCTGCTCAATGGCGATTTCGCCTTCGCGATCTGGGATGCCCGCCGCCGCCGGATGATGCTGGCGCGCGACCGCATGGGGGTGCGCCCGCTCTTCTACACCGCGCATGCCGGCACATTTTATTTCGCCTCCGAGGTCAAGGCGCTCCTGAAGGTGCCGGGCATCTCGGCGGAGATCGATCCGATCGCGCTCGACCAGATATTCACCCTCTGGGCGCCGATCGCGCCCCGCACGCCTTTTCGCAATATCCTAGAGCTCGAACCGGCCCACCTGATGGTCGTCGACGAGCGTGGCGTCACGACGAGGCCCTATTGGCAGCTTCAATACCCGGACCGGGATCAACCAGCCGGTCCGGTGGACCAAAGGACCGCAGCCGAGGACCTGCGTGCGCTCTTGACCGACGCCACCCGCATCCGCATGCGGGCCGACGTACCGGTCGGCGCCTATCTCTCCGGCGGGCTCGATTCCTCGATCGTCGCGGCTCTAGCGGCCGGCATGACGCCGCAGGGGCTTCGCACCTTCTCCGTCACCTTCGACAGCGCCGAGCATGACGAAAGCGCCTTCCAGCTTGAAATGGCTGCGGCGCTCGGGACCGAGCACCATGCGATCGCCTGCCGCGAGGGCGACATCGCCAGGGTCTTTCCGGAGGTCATCCGCTTCACCGAAAGACCGATCATCCGCACGGCACCGGCGCCGCTCTATCAATTGTCCGGACTGGTGCGGGAGGCGGGCCTCAAGGTCGTGCTCACCGGCGAAGGAGCCGACGAGGTATTTGCCGGCTACGATATCTTCAAGGAAGCCCGGGTGCGTCGTTTCTGCGGCCGCCAGCCAGGCTCGCGCATCCGGCCACATCTCTTCCGCAAACTCTATCCCTATCTGCCGGGCCTCAAGCAGCAGTCGCCGGAATATCTCGCCGCCTTTTTCGGCGCCAGCGACGAGCGGCTCGACGATCCGCTCTTTTCGCATCGACCGCGCTTTAAGGGAACTGCCGCGACGAAACTGTTCTTCTCCGCCGACCTGCGCAGCCAATTGGGGGACTACGACGCCGCTGCCGAGCTTGTCGGCCGGCTGCCGCAGGATTTCGGTCGATGGCACCCGCTGCACCAGGCGCAATATCTCGAAAGCCGCTTCCTGCTGCCCGGCTACATCCTCTCCAGCCAGGGCGACCGCATGGCAATGGCCCGCGGGGTGGAGGGCCGCTTCCCCTTCCTGGACCATCGGCTCGTCGAATTCGCCGCGACGCTGCCGCCGGAGATGAAACTTAAAGGCCTGACGGAAAAGCACATCCTGCGCGAGGCGACGAAGGATCTGCTGCCGCCTGCGATCGGCAGGCGGGTGAAGCAGCCCTACCGCGCGCCCGACAGCCACTCCTTCACCGGCGCCGGCGCACGCGACTATGTTCGCGGCGCCCTCAGCGCGGAAGCGATTAGCGAAGGCGGCCTGTTCAATGCCGCGGCGGTGGCGAAGCTCTACGAAAAGTGCCGCTCGCGCCCGGCCTCGGGCTTCCGCGACAACGCCGGCTTCGTCGGCATCCTGTCGACGCAGCTGTGGCTGCGGACATTCACGGGGACCGGCTTCCGCAAGGCGGAAGCGGCCTGAAACGAAAGCAGTGAAAGGAAACCACATGACGCAGACGATCAAGGAGAAGGTCAGGACCTTCATCATCGATAATTTTCTCTTCGGCGACACCTCCTACGAACTCGGCGATACCGCGTCGCTGATCGAGAACGACGTCGTCGATTCGACCGCCGTCCTGGAGCTCGTCGCCTTCATCGAGGACCAGTTCGGGATCGCGATGACGGACGCCGATATCGTCCCGGCGAACCTCGATTCGCTGGCGCGAATTGCGGCCTTCATCGAGGTGAAAGCAGTGCCGGTCACGGCGTAAGCGGCGGCGGGGCGGGGGCACTACGAAGATGAGGTTCGAGCAATTCCTCACCAGGAACGCCGCGGCGCACGGGGCAAAGACGGCGCTGGTCACCGACCGTAAGCGGTTGAGCTACAGGGAACTGGACGATCTTTCGTCGCGGCTTGCCGCCGCGCTCGCAGCGAGCGGCGTCAACGCCAACGACCGTGTTCTGGTCTTCATGGACAATTGCTGGGAAGCGGCCGTGGCGATCTTCGCGATCCTCAAGGCCGGCGCGACATTCAGCCCGATCAACGCCTCCACCAAGGCCGACAAGCTCGCCTATATCATCGCCGATTGCGAGGCGGCGGCGATCCTGACGCAGGCGAAGCTGATGCCGGTCGTCACTGAGGCGCGCGCGTTTTCTGCCGCCAGGCCGCTTTTCGTCGCCTCGACCGCCGCGCCCGGCGGCAGCACGCCCGAGGGCGCGGCCTCCTTCGAAGAGTCCCTGACGGCCGAGCCCTTGCGCGTGCTTCACGGTGGCATCGACGTCGATCTTGCCATGCTGATCTACACGTCCGGTTCGACCGGCCGTCCCAAGGGCGTGATGATGACGCATCGCAATATCGATGCGGCGTCGGAATCGATCACCACCTATTTGCGCAACACGCCGGACGACATCATCCTGAACGTCCTGCCGCTTGCCTTCGACTATGGCCTCTATCAGCTGCTGATGACGATCCGGCTCGGCGCCACGCTCGTCCTCGAAAAGTCCTTCGCCTTCCCGCAGGCGATCTTCGAGCGAATTCGCGCCGAAGGCGTCACTGGTTTCCCGCTGGTTCCGACGATGGCCGCGATGATCCTGCAGATGCGCGACCTCGAGCCCGGCTTCCTGCCGAGCTTACGCTATATCTCCAATACCGCCGCAGCTTTGCCGCCGGCGCACATCGCCCGCCTGCGCGAGCTTTTCCCGTCGGCGCGGCTCTATTCAATGTACGGCCTGACGGAGTGCAAGCGCTGCACCTATCTGCCGCCGGACGAACTCGATCGCCGGCCGGGTTCGGTCGGAATCGCGATTCCGAACACCGAAGCCTTCGTGGTCGACGACGACGGCAAGCGCGCGCCGCCGGGCGTTCCGGGTGAACTGGTGATCCGCGGGCCCCACGTCATGCAAGGCTACTGGCGTAACGAGGCAGCCACCGAACGCATGCTGCGCCCGGGTCCGAACCCGTGGGAAAGGGTGCTCTATACGGGCGACCTCTTCCGCACCGACGATGAGGGCTTCCTTTATTTCGTCGGCCGCAAGGACGACATCATCAAGACGCGCGGCGAGAAGGTGGCGCCGAAGGAGGTCGAGACCGTTTTGCACGCCCATCCGGGGGTCGCCGAGGCGGTCGTCATCGCCGTGCCCGACCCGGTGCTCGGGGCTGCGATCGGCGCTCTCGTCGTCCGCTCCGACGCGGCGCTCACCGAGAAGGACATCATCCGCCACTGCGCCCGTCACCTCGAGGATTTCATGGTGCCGAAGATCGTCGAATTCCGCACCGAGCTGCCGAAGACGGACACGGGCAAGGTGAGCCGCAGGCTGGCGGCCGAGACATTGGAGGCAGCAGAATGAACATCCGCCCCGATCAGGAGACGTTCGTCTTCTCCGCCGACAGCTTGAAGATCGACGACGCCACGGAGACCGAACGCATCGTCTCGGGCTTGCGCGCGCAATTGCGCGGCATGCGCAAGCGCGGGCTGGTGCTCGGGCTTTCGGGAGGCATCGATTCGAGTGTTTCGGTCGCGCTGGCCGTACGCGCCGTCGGCGCCAAGAATGTCTTCTGCCTGTTCATGCCGGAAAACGATTCCGATCCTGAAAGCCTCCGGCTCGGCCGGCTGGTGGCCGAGACCTTCGGCGTCGAAGCGGTCGTCGAAGATATCGGGCCGACGCTTGCTGCCATGGGTTGCTACGCGCGCCGCGACGCCTTCATCCGGGAACTCGTGCCGGATTACGGGCCGGGCTGGGCGTCGAAAATAGTCATCGCCAATGCGCTCGAAGGCGAAGGCTACAACATTTCCTCTCTGGTGGTTCAGGACCCCGAGGGCAAGCGGACGAAGCTGCGCATGCCGCCCTCCGTCTATCTCGGCATCGTCGCCGCCACCAACATGAAGCAGCGCACCCGCAAGCAGCTAGAATATTACCACGCCGACCGGCTGAACTTCGCCGTGCTCGGCACCCCGAACCGGCTCGAATACGACCAGGGCTTCTTTGTGAAGAACGGCGACGGCGCGGCCGACGTCAAGCCGATCGCCCATCTCTACAAGTCGCAGGTCTATGCGCTTGCCGCTCATCTCGGCGTTCCGGAGGAAATCCGCCGCCGGCCGCCCACCACCGACACCTATTCGCTCGAACAGACGCAGGAAGAATTCTATTTCTCGCTGCCCTACGACCGGATGGATCTCTGCCTCTACGGCCTCAACACCGGCCTCACCGCCGAAGAGGTCGGCCGCGCCGCAAATCTCTCCGCAGCGCAGGTCGAGCGCGTCTGGGCGGACATTGTCGCAAAGCGCAAGGCGACTCGCTTTTTGCATCTCGGACCGCAGCTCGTGCAGCCCGTTGCGGAAATCGGCGAGTGAAGCGGCGCGCGGGGCGCCCTATTCGCCCCGGCAGCTTCTCTGAACGGGCCCTCTGACATTCCCCCGGCGGTTCGCTGCCGATGCGTATTTTTTCAAGTTAGCGCTGCTATTTCAAAGTTTACGTTCTGCAAGGCGATCGACGCGCGATCGCCCGCTCAGCGGCATGTCTGGGATATTTTTCGTCCGGTCTCAACTAATCTCCAGCCCCGGGCAGGCTAGGGGAATTAACCATTTGTTAACCGTGACTCGCCTACATCTGAGGCAACGAAAAATTAACGTAGATGACCAAAGTGCTAACAGACACCCGCTCGATCCGCATCAAGGGCCGCTCGTTCCTGGCACTGGTGCTTTCACCGGAGCCGCCGCTCGATGCCTGGCTCACCCGCCTCGACGATTTGGCCTCGCGCTCCGCCGGGTTCTTCCTGGGGCGGCCGGTCGTTCTCGACGTCGCCGACCTCGAAATCGACCGGGCCGAGCTCAAGAAACTGATCGACGAGCTCGGCAAGCGCAATGTCCGGATCATGGGCATCGAAGGCGGCCGCCCGTCGCTCTTCGAGCCCGGCATGCCGCCGGCGATGAAGGGCGGTCGCCCGGCTCCGGATATCGAGATTCCGGCCGAGTCGAGTACCGAATCGGCTGGTGCGGCGCCGGCCACGGCCGTGGCGCCGAGCGTCCAGGTGGAGCCGCAGGCGGCGCGGGCGATCTCGTCGATCGTCATCCGCGAGCCGGTGCGCTCCGGCCAGTCGGTGATCTTCCCGGAAGGCGACGTGACCGTGGTCGGATCGGTCGCCTCGGGTGCGGAAATCATCGCCGGGGGCTCGGTGCATGTCTACGGGACGCTGAGGGGTCGGGCGCTCGCCGGTTCGGTGGGCAACGCCTCGGCGCGAATCTTCTGCCGCCGGCTCGAAGCGGAGCTCTTGGCAATCGATGGCGTCTACAAGACGGCGGAAGACATGGCACCCAATCTTCGCGGACAGGCGGTTCAGCTCTGGCTGGAAGGCGATTCGATCATGGCAGAGAGACTTAACTGAGCCGATGACCGGCCAGCATACAGGAGCGGGAAGATGGCGAAAGTAATCGTTGTTACATCGGGTAAGGGTGGCGTCGGCAAGACGACATCGACCGCCGCGCTTGGCGCGGCGCTGGCGCAGAGGAACGAAAAGACGGTTGTCGTCGACTTCGACGTCGGCCTGCGCAATCTCGACCTCGTCATGGGCGCCGAGCGGAGGGTCGTCTACGACCTCGTCAACGTCATCCAGGGCGACGCCAAGCTGCCGCAGGCGCTGATCCGCGACAAGCGCCTCGACACGCTCTTCCTGTTGCCAGCCTCGCAGACCCGCGACAAGGACAGCCTGACGCCGGAGGGCGTCGAGAAGGTGATGGCCGAGCTCAAGAAGCACTTCGACTGGATCATCTGCGACAGCCCGGCCGGGATCGAGCGCGGCGCGACGCTTGCCATGCGGCACGCCGACATCGCCGTCATCGTCACCAATCCGGAAGTCTCGTCGGTGCGCGACTCCGATCGCATCATCGGCCTTCTCGATGCCAAGACCGAACGGGCCGAGCGCGGTGAGCGGGTGGAAAAGCACCTGCTGCTGACGCGCTATGACCAGGCCCGCGCCGAGCGCGGCGACATGCTGAAGGTCGACGATGTCCTCGAGATCCTGTCGATCCCGCTGGTCGGCATCGTGCCCGAAAGCACCGACGTCCTTAAGGCATCCAACCTCGGCGCGCCGGTTACGCTGGCTGACAGCCGAAGCGCTCCGGCGCTCGCCTATCTCGACGCCGCTCGCCGGATTGCCGGCGAAACGGTGCCGATGATCATTCCGGGCGAGAAGCGCGGGTTTCTTGGTAAATTGTTCGGACGGAGGGCAGCATGAGCATATTCCGTTTCTTCAGCAAACAGACCTCGGCGCCGACGGCGCGCGAGCGTCTGCAGGTCCTGCTCGCGCATGAACGCGCCTCGGTCGGGCACTCGGATCTCGTGGCGAAACTTCGCGAAGAGATCCTCGCCGTCATCGCCAAGCATGTGCAGCTGGACGGCGACAAGGTCACCGTCAAGATGGACCGCGGCGAAAACGTCTCGACGCTGGAAGTCGACATCGAAATCCCGCTGAACGCGGTGCGCGCGGCCTGAAGCGGAGGCGCGATCTTTACGAACCGTCGAAGGAGCCGCCGATCAGGCGGCTCCAATGCTCTCCGGCAAGGCCATTGACGAAGCCCTGCGCGTGGCGGAAGGCGTCGACGAGTTCCTCGTCGCGGGAATGGACGACGGTCGAGGCCGCGTGGACGAAGCCGATGCGGCGACCCATCATCGCTTCGAGAAGCGCCGGTTGGGTGCGACCGCGCAGCGCCGCGGCGCCCCGGGCGGCGGCATGATCGATCAGGCAGTCGAGGACGGGACCTGCCTGGCCGGGCATGGCGAGCAGCTGCAGGACACGGGCGGTCCCGCCTGGCTTCATATGGTAGAAGAACGCCCCGACCGGAGCGCCGGTGCGCGTCTTGACGGCAGCGAAGTGCGGCGCGCCGAAGTCGGGCTTCTCCGTTGCGTTCCGCAGAATGTGGTTGAACTGGCCTTCGGTCCAGGCGGGCTGCACGGCAAAGTGCCCAATCAACGGTGCGAAAAGTTCGGCAAAGGACCCGGCATCGATGTCGGCGACCTGAAACATCGCCGGAACACTGGCCTCCTTCGGAACCGCCGACCAACGCAGATCGCCGCGAGCCATTTTTCCGCGAAAGCGCTCGTCGAAGGCCCGTGCCAGGGGGCGAAGCGCGCGAACCGGCCCGATCCGGCCGGAGAGAAGCTCGACCGCAAAGCTCGCCGGGCGAAGGACGCGGACCCAGTCGAGGCTGTATTGCGGCAGCACGATGCCGCGCAGCCGCGTCCACATCTGCGTCGAGGTTTCGCTTGCCGTCTCGCTGAAGGAGAGGTCCTGCGGCCCGGCCAGAAAGGCCTTCAAGAGCCGGGCGCCGGCCATCGGGTCGCTCTCGCGGCCCTCGACCATCAGCGCGCCGCAGATGGCGGCGCGCAGCTGCCGGTCCTTGTAGCTCATCGGCAGCGCGTTAACGCCGACGAAGCCGGAAATCCGGCCGCCGTCATTGACGTGGACGAGCGGCGCGACCTCTGGATCATACCCGGGCGCTTCCAGGTAAAGGTGGCGAAGATAGTCGACGAGCGCCGGCGGCGCAGCCTGGTCGCTGTGGCGGAAGATCCTTTGGAAGAGCCCGGCAACGGCCGGAATGTCGGCGGTCGTGAGCGGACGAATGTCGCTCATCGCGCCGGTCCCTCCTTCAGCCTGCGCACGATGGCGACCCGCGCCTTGCCGTGCGCATCGTGGGCGAAGCTCACGGCTTCATAGGCCTTGGCCCGGGCGATGAGGGCTGCGGCCTGCCGGTCCTGCCCCTCGCCGAACTCGAAGAGGAGCCAGCCGCCCGGTTTCAGGAAGGCGGCGGCCTCGCGGATCAGCCGCTGGTGGATGGAAATGCCGTAGGGCCCGCCGTCGAAGGCCTCGCGCGGCTCGCTCTCGAGGAGGTGGGCGCTATCGCCGGTGAGACGCGACGTCGATATATAGGGCGGATTGCAGACGATCATGTCGACCCGGCCTTCTAGGCCGGCTCCGTCGAGCGCGGCAAAAAGGTCACCCTGGCGGATCAGCACGCGCTCTTGAAGCGACAGGCGCTCGGCATTGCGGCGCGCGAGTGCGACGGTGCTGTCGGTCAGGTCCGCCCCCCAGACCCGCGCAAGCGGAACGGCAGCGGCGATCCCGAGGGCGAGATTGCCGGAGCCGCAGCACATGTCGATGACCGTCACCGGTTCCGTCGGGCCGGCAAGCCGCGCAACGGCGTTCCGCCCGAGCAACTCCGTCTCCTCCCGAGGCACAAGCACGTCGGGGGCGAGTTCGAGTTCGATGTCCATGAAGCGGACGAGTCGAGGCGAATGGCGGTCCGCCAGCTCGGCGCCGGGAAGATAGTCGCGCTTCAGCACGAACGCTCCTTCGGGATGTTTTTCGGGTCCGCGGAGACTAGCGCATTCGGGTAAACGGAAGCTGAAAATACAATTGATGGGCGTATGTTAACCCCCCAATCATCTCTGTTCTCTAGTCTGCGGCTGGGAACCGGCGGATGGATTGCGGCAAGGGACGGCCTTTGCGACGCTGAATCCAGTGCGCAAGATCGACAGGGCAGGTCGGATGTCTTCGGAAGGCTTAACGGAATCGCGTGGCTACAAGCCCTTCCTGCCGATGATCCTGTCCTATGTGGCGTCCGGCGGCAGCCTCGTCCTCGGATCCGCGGCGCAACTTGTCACCTTCGCGATCCTCGCCCGCTTTCTTGGCGTCGACGAGTTCAGCGTCTTCGTCGCCATCACCGCCGTCGCCAGCATCGCTGTCCATCTCTGCGGACTGGGCGCGATGGAATCCCTCGTGCGGCGCGTCGCGCGGGATCGCGCGATCTATCCCGAGATGCTCGGCCACAACATTCTGCTCACGGCCGCAAGCGGGCTAGTCCTCGTTCTTGCCGGCGCCGTAACGCTGCCGTTCTTCTTTGCGCTGTCGGCCGATGCGGTCACCAATTTCCTGGTGATTGCGCTGATGCTCGTTACCAACATCGTGCTCGTCCGGATCATCGTTCTCGCAGAACAGATCTTCATTGCCCATTCCGATTTCGCCTCCGCCAACAAGGTGGTGGTCGGCTTTGCCGCGGCGCGCACCGTGGCGGCGGCCCTCGCCTGCCTGGCCTTCGGCGTTTCGACGGTGGCATCCTGGGCCGTCTGGCAATTTGTCTGCCATGTTCTGGTCGCCGTCACCTGTCTCCGGGCGATCAAGGGGCTCGGTAAACCGCGCTACCGTATCGTGCCGGAGGAACTGCCGCAGGGTCTTTATTTCAGCATTCCATTCATCCTGCGTGCCCTGCGGCAGAATGCCGACCTCCTCGTCCTGAGCCTCGTCACCACCGCCGAGATCGTCTCGAGTTATAGCGTCGCACGGCGGATGCTCGAGAGCAGCTTCCTGTCAGTTGAGGCGCTGAACCGTCTCATCTATCCGGGGTCGGCGCGGATGACGACATCGGGACTGCATCACGCCTTGCAGCGGGTGCTGCGCGTCCTTGCCGCCGCATCGGTCATCGGCCTGGCAGCGGCGCTGACGGTCTTCGTGCTGGCTCCGGTCCTGCCTTACCTTTTCGGACACGACTATGTGTCGCTCGTCGGCTTCGTGCGCGGCCTCGCATGGGTCGTCATACCGCTCGCCGTCTGGTCGGTGGCCGTGGAGGCGCTCGGGGCCTCCGGCTACCACGCCGCCCGCGCCGCTGTCATGGGACTTGGAAGCATCGTTGGGGCCGGGATCGCCGCGGCGGCGAGCTGGTACTCCCCGCCTACCGGCACCTTCGTCTCCTTCTATGTCATCGAGATCGCCATGGTCGTTGCTGCATGGAGCGTTTTCCTGCGCCTCGTACGCCGCGACCGGGAGCGGGCAACTCGCGAATTTCAGGCGGGACCAGCGCATGGGAGTTGAGTTGCGGAAGATTGTGCCGCATCCGGCGAGCATCGCCGAACCGCCGTGCCCCGGCACGCGGGCGATGACGCGCACCGATATCCCCACGATCGCGCGATTGTTCAACAGGGTCTTCCGCAACCGTGAGGGCGCGGCGGGCGAGGACCTGTGCCGCTACATCGAGACGGTTTTCTTTGGAAGCCCGTTCTATGCCTCCGAACAGGGCAGCATCGTGCACGACAATGGCAGCGGCGACGTCGACAGCGCCATTCTTTCCCTGCCTATGGAATTCGATGCCAATGGTCGCCGGCTGGTGGCACGCCTTCTCTGCGCCTTCATGGTCGATGGCAAAGCCGGCGCGGCCGGCGCGGCGCGGCTTGCCCGCAGCGTGCGCGCGGCTCGCCAGGATCTGTGCTTTTCCGACAGTTCTTCTCCCGTCAGCGCCGATCACTGCGTTGCCGGCGGGGGCGTCATCCTGCCGATCCAGAGCCTCGAATGGCAGCGCTTCTTCCGGCCGCTCGCTGCGGCTGCCGTTCTGGCCGGCCGGCGCATTCCGATTCTCAGGACGCCTCTGGTCGTTGGCGCACTGCGGTTGATCGATGGCGCGATTCGCCGTCGGGGCCCGTCGTCGGTACCTCCGGCGGCGCCGGGATGCCGGGTGCAGACGGCAAATCCCGATGAATTTCTCTGTTGCGCCGCACCGATGCTCGAGCGGTTTTCGGTTCGCCCCGCCTGGTCGAAATCCGAGTTCGATTGGCTCGTCGACGTCGCATCGATGAACAGGAATCTCGGCGCGTTTCAGTGCCGGAAAGTGCTGCGCGAAGATGGCCGCACGATCGGGGCTTTCCTGTTCTTCGGAAGGTCTAAAGGCATGGCCAGTGTGCTGAACGTGATCTGCGACGAAGGCTGCGAAGCCGATGTCACCGCGGCAATGTTCGGCAGCCTCGACGCGGAAGGCTATGCGGTTGCGACCGGCATGGCGCAGCCGTTCCTAATGAATGCGATTTCGCGCCAGCGGTGGTTGTGCTTCCGCCACCGGGGCTATTTCTGCATGGTCACCCGGCACGCCGACATCAAGGAAGCGGCGCTCAGCGGCGACATCTATATCGGCGGCCTCGCGTCGGAAAGCTGGAGCCGTTTGCTGACCGATTTCTGAGGCCGCGAAAGTTACCGGCCGCATGCAAGTCTTAACCGAATATTCACTCTGCACTCCTAATTCTTAGCAGCAGATCTTACAACGCAGGGCAGTGCTCTTCGGTGGCTTCAAGGGCATGCGTGGGGAAAAACGGATGTATCGGCGGAGCGAGCCCTTAGAGCAAGGATTGCGCCTGGAGGCGCGCAGTCCCCGGCGCGGAACCGGCGGCTCGCTGCTGGACCTTGTTCCGGCCGTTGACAGGGAAGCGCCGGTCGAGCCCGAGGAGCACAAGATTTCCGCCCCGGCGGCAACGCAGGATGTTTCCCCGCCGATACCGGCGGCAAGGCCCAGTCCGCCGACTGTCGGCGCTTACTTCCCGCAGCTTCCCACGCTCGGCAGCGTCGGCATAGACGACATCATCCTCTGGCTGCGCGACGGGATGAGATGGATCGTCCTTGCGCTTGTTCTTTGCGTCGCCGCTGCCTTCATCTATGCGGTTACCGCCACACCGCGCTACACCGTCTATACCGACCTTGTGGTGGACCCCTCCAACCTCAACGTCGTCAGCGATGACGTCTTTACCAGCAACCCGCAGCGCGACGCGCAGCTGCTGGAGGTCGAGAGCAAGCTCAGGATTCTCACGTCGCGAAATGTTCTGAAGCGGGTCATCGACAAGCTGCAACTGACGAACGATCCGGAGTTCGTCAAATCGTCGCCACTTGCGGTGCTGACGGCTTTGTTCTCACGGGGAGACAGCAAGGCCGACAAGGAGCTGACGGCCATTCGCGCCCTGTCGGAAAGGGTCGAGGCACGCCGCGAGGAACGCTCCTTCGTCGTCGTTCTCGAGGTTTGGAGCGAGGAACCGGAAAAGGCCGTCACCCTTTCCGACGCAATAGTTGACGCCTTCGAAGCGGAACTCTTCCAATCGGCGGCCGAAAGCGCCGGCCGGGTGGCGCAGAACCTCAATGCCCGGCTCGATGAGTTGCGCCGCAACGTGACCGAGGCAGAAAAGAAGGTCGAGGATTTCCGGCGCGAGAACGGCCTGCTGTCGGCCAATGGCGAACTCGTCAGCAACCAGCTCTCGAGCGAACTCAATACTCAGGTTCTCGAGGCCCAGCAGCGCTTTATCCAGGCGGAGACGCGCTACAAGCAGATGAGTGCCGCGATCGCGCAGGGAGAGACGACCAGAGCCTCGGTCTTTGAGTCCGCTGACATGACGAACCTGCGCCAGCAATATAGTGCCGTGCAGCAGCAGATCGGTTCGATGCAGCTCACCTACGGCGAAAGGCACCCCCGTCTTGCCGCGGCACGTTCCGAGCGCGCGACGCTCGAGGCTGGCATAAACCAGGAAGCGCGCCGCATAGCCGAGCGCGCCAAAGCGGATTTCGACCGGGAACGCTCGGCGCTCGGTGCCCTGAGGACAAAGGCCGACGACGAGCAATCGAATGTCTTCACCGACAACGATGCGCAGGTCCACCTCCGCGACCTCGAGCGCGATGCGCGCACCAAGGCGGCGATCTATGAAACCCATCTGGCGCGCGCCCAGCAGATCACCGAGCGCCAGCAGATCGACACGACCAATATCCGCGTCATTTCACGCGCCATGCCGCCGAATTCGCGTAGCTGGCCGCCGCGAACCTCGATCCTGCTCATCGGCGGCGCCCTGGCCGGTCTCGCCGCAGGTGTTGCACTCGCGCTGGCGCTCGGCCTCTGGGGTTATCTACGCGGTCAGCGCCCGGCGGTCGGATAGGAAGCCGGCCAATGACAACCGCCGCCTTTGCGGAGACCAGCGCGCCGGACATTGCGAGGGCGCGCGTCGGCGCCTTCCTCTTCATGGCGATGTTTCTGTTTCTTTGGGTATCGATCACGCCCTATGTCGACCTGACGGGCGAGGCGATCCTCGACCCTTCCGCCGGCAACTCCAACCGCCTGAACCAGATCCTGGCACTGCTGCTCTCCGCCGGTATGCTCGGCTACGGGCTGCTGCATCCGATGCGCGACATCATCCTGCAGCCGCGCCTGCTTCTCGCCATCCTCTCCTTTTGGTTCCTCCTCGTCTCGCTGATCTCCGCGCATCCGATGCTCGGCATCAAGGGCATCGTTCTCTCGACGATCATGACGGTGAATGCCAGCATCTATCTGCTGCTGCCGGCCTCGGAGCGCCACTTCGCCAAGATGCTGGGGATCGGCAGCCTGATCATGCTGGGATTCGCCTATTACGGCATTCTCTTCAAGCCGACGCTCGCCATCCACCAGGCGTCCGAACTGCGCGAGCCGATGAATGCCGGGCTCTGGCGCGGTCACTTCCCGCACAAGAACAGCGCCGCCTCCGGGATGGTGCTCGCCGCCTTCTTCGGGCTGTTCGTCGCGAGCAGCTGGTCGCGTATAACGGGCCTAGCAATCTTCGCGCTGTCGTTCCTGTTTCTCGTCAACACCGGCGGGAAAACCTCGACGGCGATGCTGCCGGCAATCCTCATGCTCGGATGGCTGTTCGAAAAGATGCGGCCGCTGCGTGCGCTGATCGTCATCGGCGGCGTAGGCCTGTTTAATCTATTCGCCGTGGGTTCGGCGGTTTTCAGGCCGCTCGGAGAGTTCATCACTGGCCTTGGCATCGACGCGACATTCACCAATCGCTCCGACATCTGGCGCTTCGCTTTCTCGGCACTCGCCGAGCGGCCGCTGACGGGTTACGGCTTCAGGGCGTTCTGGCAGACGGAGGAGCTGGTTTACAGTGGCGGCTCGGTCGAGACCTGGGCGGTGGCCGCTGCAAACGGCCACAATTCCTATCTCGACATTGCCCTGACGACCGGCTTCCCAGGGCTGCTGCTCACGCTCGTCTGGCTAATCCTGCTGCCGCTTCGCGACATTTCTCGCATTGCGCCCGAGCGCGAGAAGGCGCCGCTGACGCGGCTTTACATCCGCATCTGGCTCTACACGATCTTCCACGCCGGTCTGGAAACTCTCTTCTTCGAGGGCGGGAGCTTTGTCTGGTTCACTTTCGTCTTCGCCATCTACGGACTGCACCTGCAATCGAGCGCCGTGCTGGCGAAAGGTGCCGTCCCGGAAAAAGGAAAGCGCGTTGCTCATGCGTGATGTTCAGGAAAAGATTGGCGGCCTCGTCGACCGGCTAGCCAACCGGGCGATCTGGCGGCTCGCCGGGGCGCGGCGGGATATCAAAACGGACATACCGCTCGTCTCCTTCACCTTCGACGACGTGCCCGACAGCGCCCTTTACGAGGGAGCCCGGATTCTCGAGCGGTACGATGCGCGCGGCACCTTCTATATCGCCGGCGGGCTGGGGGGGCGGGTGGAAAAGCATCGGACGCTTATCACCCCGGAGGGATGCGCGGAGCTGCTCGCGCGCGGGCATGAGATCGGCTGCCACACCTTTGCGCATCTCAGGGTTCGCAGCGCCGGCGGCCTCGCCGCCGACCTCGACCGCAATGCGGACTATCTGAAGAGCGTCGGGGTCGCCTCGCCGGCGCGGAACTTCGCCTTTCCCTATAACGCCGCCTGGCCGCTGGCGCGCTCCGAGCTGCGCCGCCGCTATCGCTCCTGCCGCGCCGGCGGCGAGGCCATCAACCGGGAATCCGTGGATCCACTGATGCTCAAGGCCGTCGAAATCCGCCAGCCGGAGCAGCATGCCGAGACCCTGACCCGATGGATCGACGCGCTCGTCAGTGAGCCCGGATGGCTCATCTTCTTCACGCATGACATCGCGCCGTGGCCGACGCCCCATGGCTGCACGCCCGAGACCTTCGATCGTCTCGTCCGCTATTCCGTCGAAAAGGGTTGTCGCGTGCTGCCGGTCGATGAGGTGCTCGACCGGTTCAATTGGTAGGGGGCTGCGGTGCCTGAGCATGGCATAGCCGGGAAGCGTCTGCTGGCGATCAACAACTACTTTTACCGCCGCGGTGGAGCCGAGGCGGTGTTCTTCGATCATATGGCGATGTTCGGCGAGCTCGGCTGGGACGTCGTACCGTTCGCCATGCGCCACGATCTCAACGAGCAAACGCCCTGGTCGGACTATTTCGTCTCCGAAATTGAATACGGCCGGAAGACGGGGCTGCTGCGCAAGGCGGTTCAAGCGGCGAGCGTCATCTATTCGCTCGAAGCCCAACGCAACATCCGCCGGCTGATCGGCCAGAGCCGCCCCGCGATCGCCCATGCCCACAATGTCTATCACCATCTGTCGCCGGCGATCTTCTCTACATTGAAATCCGCCGGCATCCCGGTGGTCATGACGGTTCACGATCTGAAGCTCGCCTGCCCCTCCTACAAGATGCTGCGGCATGGCAAAGTCTGCGAAGATTGTCGCGGCGGGAAAATCTATAACGTGCTTCGCCATCGCTGCGTCAAGGACTCAGTCCCGTTGAGCGCCGTGGTGCTGGCGGAAACGATGCTGCACCGGCTGCTCGGCCTTTATCGCGACAAGGTGGATCGGCTCGTCGTACCGAGCCGCTTTTACCTGGACAAGCTCGCCGAATGGGGCTGGCCGCGCGAAAAGATGGTCCACATAGCCAATTTCGTCGATGTTTCGACCTTTCGGACCGATTGGCAGGAGGCCGACTATTTTGTCTTCGCCGGTCGCTTGGCGCCGGAAAAGGGACTGGCGACCCTGATCAGGGCGATAGCTCTTTCGGGAGAGCGGCTGATCGTTGCCGGAACCGGGCCGGAAGAGGCGAGCCTTCGCCAGCTGGCGGCCGACCTCGGCGCAGACGTGACATTCGCCGGCTATCTTTCAGGCGAGAAGCTGCACCGGGTCATCGGCCAATCTTGCGCCCTCGTGCTTCCTTCCGAATGGTACGAGAATGCGCCGATCAGCCTTCTCGAGACCTATGCGCTGCAGCGGCCGGTCATCGGCGCGGCGATCGGTGGGATTCCGGAGATGGTCAGGGAAGGCGAGACGGGGCTGCTTGCCGCCTCCGGAAAGCCAGAGGACCTTGCACGGGCGCTCAGCGAAATGGCGGCGCTTTCGCCTCACGCACGCGCACGCATGGGCGCGGAGGGCCGATCCTGGATCTCCAGAGAATTCTCGGCCGCGGCCTATCGGACGAGGACCCTCGACCTCTACGCGTCGCTCGGTGCTGCATAGGCTGAGCAAGGTCCGGCGACCGATTTCCGGCCAGTCTCGTAAAACTTTAGCGATCTTCTTACGCCCGGCGAAAGTGTTCTGCACGTAAAAGCTGCCGAAAGGGAACTTCCGGGGCAAGACAACCATGAGCAGTCAGACGGCAGTCTCGCGGGATCATGCTCCGCAGCAGACGAGGGGTTCAGCGACCCCGGTCAACACCGCTCGCGGCGGCGAGGCGCCTCTTCCCGAAAAGCTGCTCGCCGTCGACGCGCCGGCACTTGCGACGGCCGCGTTGCTCGAGGGGCCATTCTCCGGCTCAGGCACCGCACTGTCCCGGGACGAACTTGACGGTTTTCACCGGTCCATTGAGACGACGGCCGCGCGTCCGCGCGTGATGATGCTTGGCCTGCGTGGGATACCCGACGTGCAGGGCGGCGTGGAAAAGCATGTCGAGATGCTCTCCACCAGGCTGGTGGCCCTTGGCTGGTGCGTCGATGTCATCGGGCGGCGGCGATATCTCCCCAAGACCGCTTCCTATTTCTGGAGCGGCATTCGCGTCTTCCCACTCTGGGCACCGCGATCAATGGCGCTGGAGGCGATCGTCCACACCTTTATCGGCGTCTGTTTTGCGGCACTGCGCCGGCCGGACGTACTGCATATTCATGCGATTGGCCCGGCATTGCTGGTTCCCCTCGCGCGGCTCCTGGGCCTGAAGGTGGTGGTCACCCATCACGGCTATGATTACGACCGGCAGAAATGGAGCAGCTTCGCCAAGCGCATGCTCAAGCTCGGGGAACGCATGGGCATGCGGCTTGCGCATGGGCGTATCGCCATTTCCAAGGAAATCGTGGAGACGATGGGCGAGCGTTACGGGCTTCCGGTGGCCCTTGTCCCGAACGGCGTCGCTATATCGCCGTGGCGCGGCGGAACGGGCATTCTCGACGAGTTCGGCCTGACGCGCCGACGTTACATTCTGCTTGCGGCACGGCTCGTTCCGGAAAAACGCCAGACCGACCTCATCCGGGCCTTCGCGAGTCTCGGCGGTACCGGCGTCAAGCTCGTCCTGGCGGGAAGCGCCGAGTTCGAAACGCCCTATGCGGCTAAGGTGAGGGCGATGGCTGAAGGCGTGCCCGGCGTTGTCCTGACGGGCTTCCAGTCTGGCCACAGGCTGGCCGAACTCTTCGCCAATGCGGCTCTTTTCGTCCTCCCCTCGAGCCACGAAGGCATGCCGATCGCCCTCCTGGAGGCGTTGGCCCATGGCTTGCCGGTGCTCGCCAGCGACATCGTCGCCAACCGCGAACTTGCCCTCGCTCCCGACGATTATTTTCCGCTGGGCGATACCGACGCCCTTGCCGCCGCCCTCGCCAAAAAAATAGCAAATCCGCCGACCGACGATGCGGTCCGAACGCAGATTGCCCATGTGGAAGCGACCCATAGCTGGGCGAGCGTCGCGCAGAAAACCCTTTCGGTTTATCGGGCGCTGGCAAGATGACCTCCGCCATGCGCCGGGACGGCCGCAGAAATGCGATCATGAATTTCAGGCGCGCGGCCGCGATCCTCGCGTGGTTCCTTTTGGCGCTGATCGCCTTTTCGACGCTGTCGCCGATCGCCATGCGTCCGCATATCGGCACGTGGGTCCACCTCGAGCGGTTCGGTGCCTATGGGCTGATCGGCTTCCTCTTCGCCGCCGCCTATCCGCAGCGCATTGCCCTCGTCCTTGGCCTGGTGCTTGGAGCGGCTGTCGGCTTTGAATTGCTGCAGATGCTATCGGCCGATCGCCACGCGCGCGTGACGGATCTTGCGGTCAAGCTGGCGGGCGGAGGATGCGGCGCCGGTGCGGCCTGGTACGCCGCTCGCTGCGGACGGCAATTGCGGGATTGGCGAAGTAAACCAAAACTCAAACCATCGCAGGTAGAAAGTTCCGCTTAGTGCATTTAGACCGCATGGGTGTGGCGAGCAAAAGCACGGCGCACCCTGCCTGGGGGCCATCTTGGCAATATCCGTCATTATCAAGACCTTGAATGAAGAAAAGCGCATCGCCGCGACGATCGAGAGCGCCTTGACAGCGCTTGAGCGCCAGGGCGGCGAAGTCATTGTCGCGGACAGCGGATCGTCTGACTCCACCATCGAGATCGCCGCCCGATATCCGACAGTCATTGCGCAGATCACGCCGCCGGCGCGTCCAAGTTGCGGCATAGGCCCACAGCTCGGCTTTCAGCATTCGCGTCACGACTATATCTGCCTCATCGACGGCGACATGCTGCTGGACGCGGACTTTCTCGACGAGGCCGTCGGCTTCCTCGAAGACCACCCGGCGATCGCGGGCGTGACCGGACACGTCGAGGAGATGCACGTCTCGAACCTGGAATTTGCGCGGCGCGTCAAACGCAACGCTCCGGAAAACCGGACGGGGCCGATCGACCGGATGAATGGCGGCGGGCTCTATCGGCGTAGCGCCATCGAGGATGTCGGCTACTTGTCGGACCGAAACCTGCACGGCTATGAGGAGTTCGATCTCGGCATCCGGCTGAGAAGCGCCGGCTGGGGCCTTTACCGGCTTGATCGGCGCTTCGTCCAGCACTTCGGTCACACGGTCAACTCCTACCGGCTGCTCGTGCGCCGCTGGAAAAGCAAATATCTCTACGGTATCGGCGAGCTCCTGCGCGCTTCGCTCGGCAAACCCTATTTCCTCCAGCTTCTGCGCGAACTGCCGGAACTCAGGCTTTGGGGGCTCGTGCATCTTTGGTGGCTGTTCTGCCTTGCACTGATCGTCTTCTTGCCGGACAAGCTCGTCGCAATCGCTGCGGTGCTCGCCACGGTCGCCAGTGTCGTTGCCCTGGCAAGCGTCAAGAAACGCAGCCTAAGCATGGGACTCTACACGGTCGTCGCCTGGTTCTTCCACGCGGCGGCGCTTCCCGTCGGAATGCTCAGAAGCCGCCGACAGCCGGGCGACCCGATCGAGAGCAGAATCCTCGGGAAACCGGCTTGACGATGCGTTTACTGCTCACTGCTGCGGCGATCTTCCTCGGCTGCTTCACGCCGCCGGCGAATGCCTCCGACCAATGGGTGCCGGTGCGTGACGTTTCGCTGGAAGTCCAACAGGGCAGTCCGCTCGACTTTTCCACCTTTCTGCCCAACGGCGTGATCGACGCGGATCACCGGCTCGTCGCCGGGGAGGGCGGGCGGCTGGCGCATGCGGCATCTCCGGAAAAGCCGCTGCGGATGCTCTGCGCCTCGCTGGCCTGGAGCCCAGCCTCCGGCGGCTTTCCCGATCACGAGGGTGCGGAACGCTACGCGCGGCAGCTGGCGCTTCACGGCTACAACATCGCCCGGCTGCATTTTACCGACGCGAGCCTGATGTTCGGCCGGCAGAAGGATTTCGCCTTCGATCCGGAGACCCTCGACCGCATCCACTACCTGCTCGCGGCGCTGAAGCGAAACGGCATCCACTGGATCATCGACGGGCTTTCTTCGCCGCGCGGAGCCTATGGCGGTCATGACGACCGTTGGGAGGCAAATGGCGATCTCAAGCTGCGTCTGCACTTGGATGAGGAGGCCTTCGCCCATTGGAAGACGCTGCAGGAGACGTTCCTAGCGCGGGTCAATCCCTATTCCGGCGTCGCGCCCATTCGCGACGATGCCCTGGCGGTGGTGATCCTCGCCAACGAGAACGGCATCGAGTTCGACAGCGTCGTGCATGAGCGCCCGGGCGCACCCGCCTACGAGGAGGCGCTTGTTGCACCCTTCAACCGGTGGCTCGCGAAGCGCTACGCCTCGACCGACGAACTCACGCAGGCCTGGGGAGAGCTTGGCGACGACGAACGGCTGGAGACGGGCACCGTAAGGCTGCCGCCCGATCGCTACGCCGACAGCCCCCGCATCCGTGATCTGCAGGCATTCTTCACCGAACTGGAGCGGGCATCGGCCACCCGGATGAGCCAGATGCTGCGCGATCTCGGCTATAGGGGCCTGATCAGCACCTACAACAATTGGCCCACAGTCCAGACTGCGCTGAGCCGGCGCGATCTCGAAGCGGTGACCATGAACACCTATCACGACTGGGTCGGAGGCTATGCACCGGGCAGCGCCCTCCTGCAGGTGAGTTCCATTGCCGACGGCGCCAACTACTTCAGGATGATCGCAGCGGCGCGCTGGATCGGAAAGCCCTTCATCGTCAGCGAGTACGACCACCTGTTCTGGAACCGCTATCGCTACGAGGCGGGCCTCGTCATGCCGGCCTATGCGTCGCTGCAGGGCTGGGACGTGCTTTGCCGGCACGGCCATGGGCCGATCGTGCTTGCCTATGGCGAGCCCTATCCGCACAAGCGGGCGATGCTCCCCTATGCGATCGCGCTCGATCCGGTGGCGCGGGCCGGCGAAACGCTGGCGGCCCTTCTTTACCGGCGCGGCGATGTGGCGACCTCCGGCCTCACGATTCCGTTTGCGGTGCGCGGCGAGGAGGATCTTGGCGAGGATATGCAGGCGCGCGAGCCGGAGCGCCTCACCGAGCTCGCCTTGACCGGCGGCATCGGCCTCGTTCCTGCCGACAGCATCGACGACCGTGTCGGTGTCGCGCAGCCGCGGACGGAGGGAGCAGAGGAAATACTGACGGCGCTTCGCGACAGCGGCTCGCTGGCTCGCGACAATCAGACCGATACGGAAGCGGGCCTCTATGAGAGCGACACCGGCCAGATCCGGTTTGATCGCCGCATTGGGCAGTTGCGGGTCTCAACGGCGGCAACCGAGGCGGCGGCATTCTCCTCGCTGCGCGAGCCGATCGATCTCGGCATTCTCCGCATCGAGCAGGCGGATGGAGACGGGCTCGTCGCCCTTGCGGCGATCGATCGCCAGCCTTCGCTCGCGCAAAGCCGCCGCATGCTGCTGATCTTTGCGACGGACGCCCAGAACAGCGGCATGATCTTCAGAGACAGCGAGGAGAAAGTCATCGAGGATTTCGGCAGCCTGCCTGTGCTGATCCGCAAGGGCAATGTCGATCTGGCGCTGGAGAGAAAGGCCAAATGGAGGATATCTCCGGTCGGCCTGGACGGCACCGTTTATCCGCCGGTGCGCAGCGGTGCGGGTCCGGTCGCCTTCCGCCTGTCGAACGATACGCCCTATGGGCCGACGACTTATTTTCTTCTGGAGCTCGAGGACGGCTGAGTTCGTCGCGCACCGAGTTAGCGATTGCATTTCCCGGCTCAACCTGATTTTGGTCCGTGATCGGAAGGCGGTCGAACGATGCGCATCGGCCGTGGATGCATGGAGTGTTTCGAAGCGATGGACAGCTTGCCCGAGATCGGCGGCAAGACCTGGTGGCCGGAGCCACGCAGCCGTTTGGGTGCGACGTTCTTCGTACGTCAGGCCTTTCCCTGGCTCGGACGTTATTTCAGTGGCCAGCCGCTCGCCTCGACGCTGTCGCCTGGGATCGAGGGCGTCGTCTCCTGGGGCGGGCGTATCCCCGCAAGGACAGCGATGGCGGTCGCCCGCGCGCGGCGGCTGCCGCACTGGCACCTCGAGGACGGCTTCCTGCGTTCGGTCGGTTTGGGCAAGGACGGAGACGCACCGGTCTCGATCATTGCCGACGACCTGGCGCTGCCCGTCGACGGCGGCCGGGCTTCGCGGCTCGAGCTGCTGATTGCCGAGGCGGCGGGCGGCCGGCATGACGGGTTCGGCCGGCGCATCCGCGAGCGGATGGTTGAATACAGGCTCTCCAAATACAACAACCTGCCGCATCGCCCACCGTCGATCGAGCCGTGCAGCCGGCGGCGCATTCTCCTCGTCGACCAGGTCTTCGGCGATGTCTCGGTGGCACGCGCGCTCGGCAGCCGGCGTTCGTTCGACCGCATGCTGGACGACGCGCTGACGGGCGGCGCACAATGCGTCGTCAGGACCCATCCGGACGTGATGGCGGGCTATCGCAAGGGCTACATCACGGAACGCGCATCCAGGACTCCCGGCGTCATCCTGCTCGGCGACAAGGTGTCGGTCGCCTCGATCCTCGATGTCGTCGACGAGGTCTGGACCGTTTCCAGCCAGGTCGGCTTTGATGCGCTGTTGAGGGGGTTGCCGGTGCGCTGCTACGCAGTGCCCTTTTACGGCGGATGGGGGTTGACGCAGGATCGGGTGAGCCCCGCGGCCGAATTCGCCTTGGCCCGCCGTGCACTGGCGAGGCCAACGGTCGACCAAATCACCGCTGCCGCCCTCGGGCTCTATCCAAGCTATCGCAACCCGGCAGATTGGCGGCCCATGGATGTTTTTGCCGCAATGGACCTCCTACAGCGCCGCGTGTCATTAGACGTGCAAAGGTCGCTCTAAGGCCTAATCGGTGCACTCAACCTCCGGTGCCTCCGACAGGCGTGAACCGTCGGGCAGTATCCGTTTTGAGCAAGCTTGTTTCGATTTAATCCGCCGCTGCTGCGTTCTTAACCATTCCGCAATCATGGAATGCAACTAATTATTGTGGGTAAAGCATATTGTTCCTGCGACAGAAGAGTTTTGCACCGAGAGCACTCTCGCGCTGCGAGACACTTTTCACGCGTGCCGCAAAAATTTACGGCAACAGGATCGTTGATTTCTGCATTTTTTGCGAGGGGTTCCCCTGAGGGGCAGGCATATAGGGGCAGACATATGAAACTCAACATTGCACGCGGAATGATTGTGTTCGGCGGAATCATTGCGGCCGGACTGTTGGTCTCGATCGGCATCAAGACATACGCCTTCGACAAGCTCAGGGTGAACGGGCCGGTCTATGACCAGATCGTCTACGGCAAGGATCTGGTTGCCGACATCCTTCCGCCGCCGCTCTACACGGTGGAATCCTACATGCTCGCAATGGAGGCGATCTCCAGCCGGGAGCTTGCCGCCAAAAACCAGGAAAAGCTTGCCGCGCTGAAGCGCGCCTATGACGAGCGGCGGGTCTATTGGAAGTCTTCATCAGCGCCGAAGGCGCTGATGAAGAAGCTGGAAGACGAGGTACTCGCCAGGGCCGACCTCTTCTGGCAGGTGATGGGCAAGCGGTTCCTGCCGGCGCTGCAGGCAAACGACCTTGCCGGCGCGGGTCAGGCACTGAGCGCCTTGAAGGACAGCTTCCACCACCACGAAGTTGCCGTGAACGAACTGGTGCAGATGGCTGTCGCCTTCCAGGCGGGCGAGGAAGCAGTTGCAGCCGTGGATACGCACCGCCTGTCCTTGGCGGCAACGGCAAGTTCGGCGATCTCGGTCCTGCTGCTTGCCGCCGGCCTCTGGTATTTCCGTCGCCGTGCGGTCCAGCCGCTGGCGGCGATGTCGTCCTATATGGAGACGCTCGCCGGCGGCGATTACAGCCGGGCGGTGCCGTTTTCGGATCGCGCGGACGAGATCGGCGCGGTAGCGAAATCGGTCGCCGTGTTCCGCGAGGCGGCGATCGAGCGCCGCAGCATGAGAGAGCGTGCCGAAGAGGAACGCCGCCGCCGGGACGAGCAAGAGACGGCGCTCCGCGAGCAACGGGCGGCGGAGGAAAAGGACAGGCTCACCGTCATCGATCAGCTCAGCGGGGGACTGGGTCGCCTGTCGTCCGGCGATCTCACGGCGCAGATCGACGCCGGCTTCGCCCCGGAGTTCGACCGGCTCCGCAGCGAATTCAACGGCAGCGTCGCGCAGCTTGCCGAAGCGATTTCCGGCGTGCTCCAGGCGACCGGGCGGCTGCGCTCCGGTTCGTCGGAGATCGCCAGTGCCACCGACGATCTGGCAAAGCGCACCGAGCATCAGGCTGCGTCGCTGGAGCAGACCGCCGCCGCCTGTGACGAGATCACCGCCACGGTGCGGACCTCGCTGGAACGCGCAAGGGAAGCAAGCCAGGTGATGCGAACGGCAAAGGACGGCGCGGAACGCTCTGCGGCCGTCGTCCGCGATGCGGTCGCCGCCATGGAACGGATCGCCGGCTCCTCGTCGCGCATCCGGCAGATCCTCAATGTCATCGACGAGATCGCCTTCCAGACAAACCTGCTGGCCTTGAATGCTGGCGTCGAGGCGGCCCGCGCCGGCGAAGCCGGCAAGGGATTTGCGGTCGTCGCGCAGGAGGTGCGGGAACTTGCCAGCCGCTCGGCCGCCGCCGCCAGGGAAATCAAGCAGCTGATCGAAACTTCGGCCCGCGAGGTTGCCGACGGTGTCGAACTCGTCAACCAGACCGGTTCGGCACTGACGGGCATCGAAGGACATATGCAGCAGGTAAGCGGCCTGATCGGCGCGATCGTCACCGCGGCCGACGAGCAGTCCTCCGCCCTCGACGGCATCAATGCCGCTCTGCAGCAGATGGACCAGGTCACGCAGCAAAACGCAGCCATGGTCGAAGAGACGAATGCCGCCTGCCGCACCCTCAGCGAGGAGGTGCTTGATCTCGACCGGATTGCCGGACGGTTTCAGGTGAAGGCCAATGCCGGGCCGCTGCGCCGCGTTGCCTGATCGCGTTGGGGCTGCGCGCCGGGAAGATCGTTACCGTTGAAACAGTCGGCGCGAACGTTCGAAGCTTAAAAAAGGAAGAGAGGCTTCGCAAACTGGCCGCCGGAGGCGGCACGTGCCAGCGGCAAGCCAAGCCGCTGGCACGATACCCAGGGCATCATGCCCAAGGCTGCCCTGCACCCACGAGAAGGAGTGTAAGCGGACCGGCCGGCGCTAGGCTACCGTTTCCAGGTGATATCCATATCCGCATTGCGAAGAGGGTATACGCTTCACGCAAAATAGCGCGGCGCGGCTGCCGACTGCACGAGGCGCATAGTCGGCAATCAACAACAGGATGTAATCTTTCGTTATATATGTTATTTCGTGCAAATAACTGCACCGAGACAAATGCTGGGCGAGAACATGTCCAGACTGTGTCAGTATTGTGGCCTCAAGACCTGTAGCGATTACTAGCATTTTTTCCGCCGGCGCCAGGAACAGTTGCACTATTCCAGGAAGTCGAGGCGTTACGACGAGGC
This sequence comes from Sinorhizobium fredii, assembly GCF_002944405.1. NCBI lineage: Bacteria > Pseudomonadati > Pseudomonadota > Alphaproteobacteria > Hyphomicrobiales > Rhizobiaceae > Ensifer > Ensifer fredii. The sequence continues at coordinate 675,357 of NZ_CP024310.1, forward strand.
CCGCATGGCCGTTAACTGTAGGTGATCGTGTTGCCGTTTCGCGGTCGGATGAAGAAATGCTGGTCGTATTCGTAAGAGCCGCCGCCCGTGAAACTCTCGAAAAGGCCGGAGAAGATCGTATCTAGCTTATATTGGACCCGAGTCACCACCAGTTGCACGTCCGCGATTCGCAAATCCTCTGGCACCTCGACGGGCGAGTCCTGCCCTGAAGAGAGGGCTGTCGTGCCGTAGGCGGCAGACCAGTTCACGGTCGCCTTGCCGTTGCTGTCGATGTCGAGAACGCAAAGGAGGACCGTAAGTTCGTCGGTTTCGTAGGGTTGCACGATGGTGCTGACGCCGTCGAGGATCGATTCGACGCTCGCCTCCGTCCAACTGCTTTGCATGGCGATGATCTCGCTGCTCGTCGAAGCGATCTGATTGATCTTCCTTCGAACCGTCAGGCCTTGGCCGAGATCGACCAGTCCGGCGAGCAGCAGCAGCAGGATCGGAAAGAGGAAGGCGAATTCGATCGCGGAAGCTCCGTCGCGGTTCCGCAGGCAATGCCGCAGAAGGGCGACTGTTCTCTTGGCGATCGGTCTCATGCGGGCATCCTCAGAACGGTTCGTTGCGGAGCAGGACGGCGGCGCCCATCAGATAGCTGCCGTCCGCGAGCGTGGAGCTCGAAAGCGAATAGAGACTGACGATCGGCTTCCACGGAAGGAAAGCCTGGACCATCAGGTAGTCACTGCCCTTGCCGATTTCGAAGCCTTCGGTGATCGCGACGGCGCCGCTGCTGTTGATCGCCTTCATCGCGCCAGAAGAGGAGGTGTCGGTGAGCGTGTCGACGGCGACCAGCAGCTTGCCTTCGCAGTCGAGCACATAGAGCAGATTGCCGCAGACCTCCGTCTTGAAGCCGGTGAGCGTCATGTTCTCTGCAGTCGCCTGACCGGTCTTGATCAAGCGAGCGGCCTTGTGAACCGCCGCATCGAGGGCCGTGTCGATGAAGAACATCGCCGCACATTCGAGAATCCCGAAAATGATGGTGAACAGCGGCAGCGCGAGCAGCGCGAATTCGATGGCGGCGACACCCGACCTGTCGCGCAGCAGCCGGCGCAGAAGCGTTATCTTCGAACGGCTTGTCATTGGGTCAGGCGTACCGAGGTCAGATATTGGTTGAAAAGGGTGGAAAGGCCGGCGGTGATCTCGTCTTCCGAGGCGGCGGAGATGAAGAGGTCGGACGAGGAGGCGCAGTCCTGCAGCGCGATCGGGATATAGTCGTGCCGAGTGGTGCTGCTGCTCACCCCGCTATGCGGCGTGCCGCCCCATGTTGACGTCCAATCACTATTGCCCATCGATTTGGCGAGAGTTGCGTTGTAGCCCCAGTCTGCCGGGATCGCGAGATATTCCGTGTAGAGAACGGCCATGGTTGCGTCGTTGTCTTTGAGGTAGTCGCACCAGTCCGGGTTCAGCGGCGTAACTCGGCCCCAATATTTCCCGCTCCATTTGATAACCCAATCGCGATTCGACTGAACGCCATCGGTAAGCAAAAGAACGAGCTTTAGTGGCGAAGCCGCCGACGTGCCATCTCCGGCTGTGCCGACCTTTTTCTTCAACGCTTTGAGGGCGGTCTGGAAATAGGTGGCGTTCATAGAGGTCGCGCTCGTCAGCCCGCTGCTATCGTCGGACAGCTTCTTCCGCGCCGTGCTGGTCGAATAGGTCGGCTCGAGAACCTCGGCAATTGTTTCGCCGAGACTGTAGAGCCCGACCTTGATCCTCGCATGGTCCTCGTCTGCCGCGTCGACCATGTCGAGCACCTCTTCGACGGCGTCGAGCGCCACGTCTGTTCGGAGCTTTACACCGAGGCTCTTAATGTAGTTGTAGTAGGTCGATGCGATGACGGAGCCGTTCTTCTTTACCGGATCCTTCGTGTCGTGGCAGGCGAACTCGCAGCTGATATTCTTGTCGGCCCGCAGCATTGCCTGGTCTTCGCTCGTCGCCGCAAGCAGCATTGACGGCGACTTGTCGATGACAATGTAGACTTCGAGGTGAGATGTGGCCGGCCCCTCGATGGCGCTGACGACGCCGACGGGAACGGTCTTGATGTCCGCCAGCGTCATCACCGTCGTCGGCACCGTCCCACTCGCCGAAGCGGTTATCGTGTGACCGGTTTTGTCGACCTTGATGTCCGTCAGGTCATAGGTCGCGTTCTGCTTCTCGGACTGGGCGTCGAACCATTCCTTGATCTTGTCGACGATCGCGTCCTCGTCGTAGTCGTCGATCTCCTTGATGGCGGCCACCAGCGCCGCGTCGAGGTCGGATTGCATTCTGCTCTGAATGTTGTAGGCGCGCGTATAGTCGAGCCCGGCGCCGACGGCGAGAAGCATGGGAACCATGCAGATTGCGACCGTCAGCGCGACATTGCCGCCCTTGTCGCGGATAATGTTTGCCATTCGGCCGGTGATCAGCTGACGGAATAAGCCGAAATCGAAACGCATGTTAAATGACCAGCTCCGTTACCACGCGGGCCGATCGTGCTTTCGAAATATTATTCGTGGGTAAATTAGCGTCGTCTCGGGCTAGCCGATTGGCGCGCTGCTATCCGGATTGCGCAGGAAAACAATGCGGGCGGTCAGAACGGCGCCGGCCGATGACTGAGATGGGCGGGCTCGCCGGGAGCCGCTCGGCGGTCAGCGGTTGCTGTCGGTCGATCGTGACGACGCCACGCCGGCGCCGCGCCGGCTGTGGAGCTTGGCCGTTTCGGACGGTGTCTGGCCGAAGGCGTCATGGTAGACCGCGGAAAACCGCCCCATATGGGTGAAGCCCCAGGCGCGCGCCACCTGCGCGATCGAGAGCGCATTGGTACTGTCGGAAAGGGTCTTGCGAACACCTTCAAGCCGCATCTGGCGCAGAAAATTCAAGGGCGTTGTATCCTTGAATTGCTGGAAGGCCGTTTGCAGGGCACGCACGCTCGTGCCGGCCTCCCGGGCGATTTCGGCGACGCTCATGGGCTCGGCGATATTGGCAACCATGTATTCGATCGCCCGTTTCAGATTTCGCGGCATGGCGGGTGACATTGGTTTGTGCAATCGCGCGCTGTAGTTGTGAGGAACCGATTCGAGGATCATGACCATTGCTGCCTGGAAAAGATGTGTGGCCGCCGTCGTTGACACCCGGTCTGCGCCGTCGAAACAATCCCAGAGCAGGCCTCCGAGAGCTGCGAGCCTGGAGCCGACCGCCGAGTCGGTTTCCAGAGTCGCGCAAAGGTCGATATCTCCGAGAACCGGGGCATCGAGGAGCTGGCTCAGCTGGCCGACCATCGCTGATTTCTCAAACGCGATGCCGATATGGCCGCGGTTCTCGTGAATCGTCAGCTTTTCGAACTGCGCCATATTGCCGACCATGGCCGTGCCGGGTGTCGATAGAAGGCGTTTGCGGCCGACATCGATCTCCATGGCGCTCGAATGCGGCAGGTAGAGCACAAAGGCATCGGACGGTCGCGAGAATGTGACTTTCATGCCCGAATGGCACATGCCCGCCCAGATGCTGAACGGCCCGGCAGAATAGTGGCGATCCTCGACCGAGATACGCCCGCCGACTTGCAAGGGTTCAACCTTCGCGGGCGACAATGTCCTTGCATAATGCTCCGACATTTCGTCGGCATCTGCTTTGACGATGCGGAAGGCGGGTCGATGAGGAACGTACCTCATCTAGGGTCCGAAAAAGCGGGGGCGCCGTGCCGCTTGGCGCCTCGAATGACATTTTTTGGTCTCAGCTTCACGCCACCTCCCTTTGATGGGTACTCGCCGTGTCCGCATTTATCGTACAAATAGACCGTATATTAGCTATGGCGTAAACGATTATGTGTATACGTCTATCCAAAAAGCGAAAAACGCAGCCGGATTTCGCAGAAATTGAGCGCGGGCGCCGGATGAGCATCGCGATTCACAGGTGGCGGGCACAATCGAAGCGCGGACGGGCTCGCCCACTGATCGCGGGCGCGGGCGACGGAATGAAGCGACCGGCAGCGCGTGGGTATTGATCCAATCGCGGCACGCGACGCCCATCGCAGTTGACCGCCGCGGGGGCGGTTCATCCTCACTCCAAATCGGCAATCAAGGAACATTGAGCTCCGCGTGATGAGCGTCACGTTCACCCCCGAAGGATCGTTGCAGACGGAAAGCGTCGCCATCGGGATAAGCCCTGCGCTATGCGGATACTGGAGCAGTTGTTTCCGTATGTCTTTTGTAAGCCGTCCGACATATTCAAGGAAGTGGTGATTTTAAGTTGAAAACTACTCCCGCCGGCCCTGGCTTCTACTGAGCGTGGTGTCCTGCGGGGCAATCTATAGCGCTTGGGTCATTGAACGCAGGACGCTCAACAAGGTGGGAACGAGAACGAATGCAGGCCAGACCGAACAAGAAAGAACCCCGCGCAATCGACATCCATGTGGGCAACCGCATCCGATTGCGCCGATTGGCTTTGGATTGGAGCCAAACGAAGCTCGGCGAGGCGCTCGACGTCAGTTTCCAGCAGGTGCAGAAATACGAAAAGGGCCTGAACCGCGTCGGGGCGAGCCGCCTTCAGCGGGCTGCCGAGGTTCTGAGCGTGCCGGTGTCCTATTTCTTCGAAGGCGGCCCGGAGAGCACGAACGGTCTGGAGCACAATGGCGCCGCGGTGACCTCCAGCGATGAGATGCTGCAGTTTCTCGCGACCGAGGAGGGCGTAGCTCTTAATCGCGCCTTTGCCCGGCTCAGCGATCCGCAGGTTCGGCGGAAGATCGTGGCACTCGTCAAAGCCTTGGCGCCGACGGTGGAAGAGGCACCGATAGCAGCGGAATAAGCCACACCCGGTCACGACATTATTGAGCGCAGCGCGAGATCGAACACGTGTGCCCGCGAGCCAGCCGTTTAGGCTCACCTTTGGACGGGGGCTTGCCGCCGCGATACCGATCGCAGCGGCGTGGATGAGCCCGCAGTTCATTCTGCGGCGATCGGTGCGGGATAGGCGGAGCGGTCCTCAGTCGCCTCCGTGGGCGGCTCGGCGGTTTCGCCTTCCGGCTCGCCTACCTTGGGCTCCCTGCCGAAGAACAGCGCATAGCCGGCCGGCAGCACCAGGATCGTCAGCACCGTCGCCACCAGGATGCCGCCCATCATCGCGTAGGCTAGCGGTCCCCAGAACACGCCGCGCGAGATCGGGATCAGCGCGAGCACTGCGGTCAGCGCCGTCAGCACGATCGGCCGGAAACGCCGTACCGCTGCGCCGATGATCGCCTCCAAGCGCTCCATGCCCGCCGCAATGTCCTGGTCGATCTGGTCGATCAGGATGATCGAATTGCGGATGATGATGCCGAGCAGCGCAATGACGCCGAGGATGGCGACGAATCCGAAGGGTGCGCCGCTGATGAGCAGCGCCGCAGCCGCACCGATGATGCCGAGCGGCCCGGTTGCGAGCACCAGCATCGACTTGCCGAAGTGCTGGAGTTGGGCCATCAGCAGGACGACGATGACGAGCAGCATGATCGGCGCCTTGGCGGCGATCGACGCCTGGCTCTCGGCGCTGTCTTCCGCCCCGCCCTGGATCTCGACCTTGTAGCTCGGGGCGAGACCGTCGCGCAGGCCCTGAAGTTCGTTATAGAGCTTGAGGGTCACGTCGTTCGGCTGGATGCCGTCCGGCAGCGTTGCACGCACGGTGATGGTCGGCAGGCGGTCGCGCCGCCATTCGATGCCCTGCTCCATGACCGGAACCACCTTGGCCAACTGGGAGACGGGCACGAAGCTGCCGAAATCCGTCGGCACATAGACCGAATTGACGGCCGAAAGCAGCTGGCGGTTGCCGTCCGGCTCGCGCGCCACGATCGAGACGGTCTCTTCGCCGTCTCGGAAATCGTCGAGCGGCACGCCGGACATCGCCGCCTGCAGCATCTGGCGGATGCGCTGCGAGGTGACGCCCAGCGCGCGGGCGCGATCCTGATCGATCACCAGCTTCATCGCCGGCACGGGCTCCAGCCAGTCGTCATGGATCGCACCGAGCAGCGGGTTTTCGTTAAACTTCGCCTTCACCTGATCGGCAATGCGCCGCACTTCCTGGCGATCCGGCCCCATGACCCGGATCTGCACCGGCCAGCCGGTCGGCGGACCGAGGAAAAGACGGTCGACCTTGGCGCGGATCGAGGGGAAGTCGTCGGCGAGGATCGAGCGCAATTTGACGATCAGCCGTTCGCGGGCAGGCTCGTCCTTTGCCATAACCAGGAGCTGCGCGAAGTTGGAATTGCGCAGCTGTTGGTCGAGCGGCAGGAAGAAGCGCGGTATGCCTTCGCCGATATAGGTGGCGATGAAGCGCTTGTCCTCGTCGTCCATCATGCGCGCCTCGAGCGCCTTGGCCTGTCTTTCGACTTCCTGGATGCTCGTGCCCTCCGGCAGCCAGAGGTCGACCAGGATTTCCGGCCGCGACGACTGCGGGAAGAAGTTCTTCGGAATGAACTGGAACGCCCAGAGGCTTCCCATGAAGGTAGCGAGCGTCAGGACGAGCACGAGGACGCGATGGCGCACGGCCCAGCCGACGGTTGCACGGAGACGCCGATAGAAACGGGTGTCGAAGGCGTCGTGGTGGGTTCCCGCATGGTGGCGCTGCTTCAGAATCATGTAGCCGAGCCAGGGCGTGAAATAGACAGCTACAAACCAGGAGACGACGAGCGCGATGCCGACGACGTAGAAGAGTGAGCGAACATATTCGCCCGCAGTCGATTCCGCGAAGCCGACGGGAATGAAGCCGGCCGTGGTGATCAGCGTGCCCGTCAGCATCGGGAAGGCGGTGGAGGAATAGGCAAAGCTCGCCGCCTCGATCTTCACGAGCCCCTCCTCGAGCTTCCGCTCCATCAGTTCGACGACGATCATCGCGTCGTCGACGAGCAGGCCGAGCGCGATGATCAACGCCCCGAGCGAAATGCGCTGCAGGTCGATGCCGAGCTCGTACATGATCGCGAAGGTGGCGGCGAGCACCAGCGGGATGGCGACGGCGATTACCAGGCCCGAACGCCAGCCGATCGACAGGAACGAGACGACGAGCACGATGATCAGCGCCTCGACAAGCGCATGGCTGAATTCGCTGATCGCCTCGGTCACGACCTCCGGCTGGTTCGAGATCTGCTCGACCGCTACACCGTAGGGAAGGGAGGATCCGAAGCGTTCATAGGTCGCCTCGACAGCCTTGCCGACATCGGTGACCTTGTGCCCCTTGGCCATCACCACGCCGATCTGGACGCTGTCGTGGCCATTGAAGCGGAATTTGCGCGAATAGGGGTCTTCGAGCCCGGAGGTGACGGTGGCGATGTCGCCAAGCCGGATCGTCTCGTTGCCGGCGCGCAGCCTCAGCTCACGAATATCCTCGGCGCGTTTCACATCCCCGTCGACGGAAATGCGCACCGAGCGGATGCCCGTCTCGACGCTGCCGGCGGGGTCGACATTGTTCTGTCCGGCGACGGCGTTGCGCAAGTCATTGAGGGTCAGCCCGCGGGCGGCGAGCAGCTTGGAGGAGACATCGATGTAGATCTTCTGCGGCTGGTCGCCGAGGATGACGACCTTCTCGACGCCCGGTGTGGTCAAGAGCATGTCGCGGCCCTCGGTCGCGAAGCGCTTCAGTTCGGGATAGCTGTAGCCGTCGCCGCTGATCGCGTGGAGCGTGATGAACGTATCGCCGAATTCGTCGTTGAAATAGGGGCCGAGGACGCTGTCCGGCAGCTCGTTGGCGATATCGCCCACCTTCTTGCGCACCTGGTAGAAGGCATCGGCAACGTCGTCGGCGTTGGTGTCGCCCTCGATCTGCAGGGTGATGACGGCGCTGCCGGCGCGGGTGTAGGACCGGACGAAATCGAGATGCGGCGTCTCCTGCAGCTTGCGTTCGATCTTGTTGACGACCTGGTCCTGCATCTCCTCCATCGAGGCGCCGGGCCAGACGGCCTGCACGACCATGGTGCGGAAGGTGAATTCCGGATCTTCGCGCTGCCCCATGCGAACGAGGCCGAGCACGCCGGTAATGATGATCAGTCCGAAAAGGAAGCGCGCGATGCTCGGATGACCGATCGCCCAGCGCGACAGGTTGAACGGTTTCTTGTCCCCGGTAGAGGCGTGCATCGGCATGTTTCCGTTCTGCTTGATTGGTCTTAGCGGACGATTTCGCCCGTTTCTGCGCGGGCCGATTGCTGCTCGGCGAGGGGCAGCTTGACCTTCAGGTCTTCGGCCATGAATTGCGTGCCGGCGGCGACGACGAGATCGCCCGGCCGCAACCCTTCGGCGACGCGCACCTGTTCGCCGGCATAGTCGACGAGCCGGACGGGGCGGGCATGCACGGTCGAGGCGCCGCGATCGACCACCCAGACGATGTCCTTTCCGTCTTTCTGCGCAAGCGCGCTCAGGGGAATGGCGACGAGGCTCTCTGAACCGGCGGCCGCGGCCTCGACGGTCGCGGTCATGCCGAGCAGAATACGGGAATCGCTAGGCAGGCTCACGCGTACCGAGAATGTCCGGGACTGCCGATCCGCGCTGCCCGAGACTTCGCGCACATGGCCGTCAAGGGTCAGCCTGTCGTTCGACCAGAAGCGCGCTTCGACCGTTTTGCCCGGCTTGAACTCGGCAATGTCCATTTCCGGAACCGCCACCTCGATCTCCTTCTCGCCGTCGACGGCGACGGTCACGACCGGGGTGCCGGTGCCGACGACCTGGCCGACATCAGCATTGATCGCCGTCACGATGCCGTTCTGGTCCGACTTGAGATCCGCATACGTGACCTGGTTTTTCGCCTGGCTCAGGCTCGAGGCGGCCGCGTCGCGCGTGGAGACCGCCTGATCATAGAGCAAAGCCGCCTGGTCCAGCTCGGCTTTCGAGGAAAAAGACCTGGTGAAGAGCTGCTCGGCCCGCTCCTTCGTCAGGGACGTCGTCTGCACCTGCTTTTCGGCGGCGAAGAGCGTCGCCTCGGCGCTTCTCACGGCAAGTTCATAGTCGGTCGAATCGATGCGCGCGAGAAGGTCGCCCGGCTTCACCCGGTCGCCGACATTGACGCGCCGTTCGGTGATCTTGCCGCCGACCCGGAAGCCGAGATTCATCTCGGTGCGCGCCTTCACGGTACCGGAATAATCGAGCCGACGAGCCTCGCCCGTGGCGGCAATCTCGACCACCTTGACCGGCCGTATGGTCTCCTTCGTTTCCGCCTTCTCCTCCGAGCAACCGGAGAGCATGGCGGCAAGCGCGGCTAGGGCCAGGACATGGGCGAAGAGCGGCCGATTGTAAGCTCTCGGTGAAAACATCGTTCGGACTCCTGATCCGGTATCTGGCAGCGCGGCTGCCTTATTTCTTCAGCGCCTTGATGGCGTACTCGACCAGTTCGTCGGGTGTCGGGCGGTTCTCCTTCGCCAGACATTGCGCGACGATCTGCGGATGACAGAGGGTGACGATGCTCGCGCCGAAGCATCGGGCGGCAACCTCAGCGTCCTGCTCGGCGAATTCGCCGGCCTCGATGCCGCCGCGGATGATGCCGGCGAGAAGCTTGTCGATGCGGTCGAGATGTTTCTCGATGACGTGCCATTCCTGTTCGATCGCCACGACGACCATCTCGTGGGCCTTCTGCTCATCGAGCATGGTTTCAACGGTCATCTTGTGCTGTGCAAGCACGTAGCGTCGCAGGCGCTCGGTAGCACTCACGGGGAGGCGGGAAATTTCGTAGGCCTGCTGATAGCTCGCCTCCAGCATGCGCGCGCAAAGCGCCTGATGGATCTCCGTCTTGGAGCTGAAAAAACGATAGATGTTGGCCGGCGACATGCCGAGGTCGCGCGCAATGTCGGCCACATTCGTCTTCGTGTAGCCGTAATGCCGGAAAAGCCGCTCCGCGGCATCGAGAATGCGCGCGATGTTTTCCTGCCTGGTCGTGTCGATGCTGCTTTCTGCCGGGTCGTTCATGGGCTCGCATTCGTGATGAGTGACGATTTTCGAATTTCGTCAGTCATAATCCGGCAGGCGACACTTGTCAATCGTGCGCGCCGCGTGATTTGCTGTGCAGGGACGGCTGGGGAGAAGCACGATTGCGGTGATCTGGCCTGAGCGAGCGGAGACAAAATCGTACGATGGATAAAACGGGAGGCGCTGCGGATGGTCGCTCTTAACGGAGGACTGGCAATACCGATTGCCGCCGAGGAGCGTCAGCTCCTCCGGCAAGGTCGCTTGCGAGGCAGTGCGCCGCCGTCGCGAGACAAGGGCTCGGCCGCGCAAGCGGGTTTCGCTGGCGAGCGGGGCTTACCTTCTCCCTAGAGGACGAAGTAGCCCTTCTGCAGCGTCACGGCATCGTCGAGATGGATGGCGAAGTCGGCCTTCTTGTCGCCGTTGACGTCGCCGTAGATATAGGTGTCGGAGGCAGCGCGGTCGTAGCGCAACTCGCCCTTCTTGCCGCTGAAAGCGGCGGTTCCAACGAAGCTGAAGGCCTGGTTTCCAGTGGTGGTTGTGTTGGCGTCGATTGCGGAAAGATCGATCCGATCGGATGCCGAGGCCAGGAAGTCGTATATCGTATCGCGGCCCGACGTGGCAACGGTGCTGTCCGCCACTGACTTGAACTGGAATGTGTCGGCGCCGCTCACGCCGGTTAGCTTGTCGGCGCCGCCACCGCCATAGAGCACATCATTGTTCGATTCGCCGTACAAAGTATCATTGCCGTTGCCACCATAGAGCTTGTCGGCGCCCGAGCCGCCGTAAAGTGTATCGTTGCCGGAGTCGCCACTCAGTGTGTCATTGCCACTGTTGCCCCACAGCCGGTTGGCCGCCTGATTGCCGGTGATGGTGTCGCCGGCCGAACCTCCTTTGACGTTCTCGATCAGCGAGCGCGTATCGCCGTGATAGAGCAGCGCGTTGAAGATGTTGCCGGCGGCAAAGCCGCTGTTGGAACCGCCACCGAGCCAGGCGAGCTGGTCGATGCTGAAGGTCGAGGCCTTGCCTGGACGCAGGTCGATCTTGAGGCCCGTTGCATATGCCGAGAGATCGTAGGTGTCGTTGCCGCCGCCATCCCATATGGTCGCGAAAATCCGATTGGCACCGGGAGCAATGCCGACTGCGCCATTCACGAGCGTCGCGCCGCTATTGGGCGTCCACTTGTAGACCGTATTGCCGCTGTTGGTGCTGAAATCCGCGCCGTACATTTCCTGCAGCGCCGCAATGTCAGCCATCATGAACGTTTGCGGCGCGCCGTATTGTTCGTAATAGTAACCCTCGCCTGCTCCAACATAGCCGCTATAGGTCATGATCGAATATTCGATCGAATCGTACTGGGCAGGCAGAGGCTGGAAGGCTCCCTCTTGTTCATGCCCGTGCTTCAGGCCAAGCGCATGGCCGAGTTCGTGCATGAGCGTGTGCCAGGCATAGTTTCCGGCAACCGGCTTGCTGTAGTCGTAGATGGTGCCGGCATAGGTCTTGCCAAACCAGATGTCGCCGGCTTCGGCATAGGCGCCCGGCAGATACGCCCAGGCGGTCGAGGGCAGGGTCGACTGCGCAAACCGGATTGTCGCGCTGGATGCGCTTCCGGAGGTGAAGTCGGCATTGGTGAAGCCCTCGACGGAGAAGCCGTCATTGGCGGTTGAGCCGAAGGTTTGCTCCATCGCGAACAGCGCGGCGTCTATCTGCGCCTGCGAGACCGCGGCAAAGCCATTGTCCTTCTCGCCGCTATAGCTGTAGCTGCTCTTCGATGCCGGGAAGGCATAGGTGATCGGCCCGGTCCATGCGTAGCCCGACAGCACGCCGTCGATCAAACTGTTGCCGGTCGTGTTCAAGGTCTTGCCGGTTTTGCCGGTACCGCTCATGCTGAATTCCCACCAGAAAAGCGCGGGGCCGTTGTCTCGCGCTCATAAAATGCAGATCGTGCCGGCGACGTTAGGCTCCGAATGCCTACGATTGTTGTAACGAACTCGATAAGATTGGAGAGAAACGTGCCGTTCATCAGGTTGCTGTCGTGTCTTGCCGCCGTGATTGTAGCGGCGCTGTGTGTTGCACCTATAGCGTCAGGTACGGCCAAAGCAAGCGGGGTGGACATGCAGAAGCCTCCGGATCACGAGGCGGCCGTCCGGGCGGAGTTCGAGACGGTGAGGGCGGAGGATACCGTGGAAGCCTATGAGCGCTTCATCCGGCGCCATCCGGACCATCCATTGGTCAAGGACGCGGCAGAAGCGCTGGCGCGGCTCAAGAAGCAGTAGCGCAGTAGGCGGCGAGGCCAGCTGTCGTTGCGTTTGTCCGCTTATTTCGCGCGTAGCAGCATGCCGAACAGGTCGCGGGGATCGTCCGGATCGGCGATCATGTCGAGATTTTGATAGAAGCCCGTGCCGGACAGCCGGTCGCGCACGTAGCGGAGCGCCGAAAAATCCTCGATGGCGAAGCCGACGCTGTCGAACAGCGTGATCTGCCTTGCATCGCGGCGGCCGGGTGCGGCGCCCGTCACGACCTTCCAGAGCTCGGTCACCGGGAAGTCCGCTGCCATCTGCTGGATCTCGCCCTCGATGCGGGTCTGCGGCGGATATTCCACGAAGACGTCCGAGCGAAGCAGGATGTCGCGGTGCAGTTCCGTCTTGCCGGGGCAGTCGCCGCCGATCGCATTGATATGGACGCCGGCGCCCACCATGTTGTCGGTGAGGATCGTTGCGAACTGCTTGTCGGCCGTACAGGTGGTTATGATCTCGGCCCCCTCGATCGCAGTCTGGGCGGTCGTGCAGGAGACGATCTCGAGGCCCGAGCCAGCCAGGTTGCGTGCCGTCTTCTCGGTTGCGCGAGGATCGACGTCGTAAAGGCGGACGGTGTCGATGCCGCAGACGGCCTTCATCGCCAGTGCCTGGAACTCGGCCTGGGCGCCGTTGCCGATCATCGCCATGGTGCGCGCGCCCTTTGGTGCCAGGTGGCGCGCAGCCATCGCCGAGGTCGCGGCGGTTCTCAGCGCCGTCAGCATCGTCATTTCCGTGAGCAGCACCGGATAGCCGGTCGAAACTTCGGCAAGGAGCCCGAAGGCGGTCACGGTCTGCAGCCCGTCGGCGATGTTCTTGGGATGGCCGTTGACATATTTGAAGCTGTAGACGGCGCCGTCGGAGGTCGGCATCAACTCGATCACGCCGTCGCGCGAATGGCTGGCGACGCGCGGCGTCTTGTCAAAGCTCTCCCATCGGCGGAAATCGGCCTCGATTGCCTCCGTGAGCTCCGCCAGAACGGTCTCGATGCCCAGGTGGTGGACGAGATGCATCATGTTCTCGACGCTGACGAAGGGCACCATCGCCCTGGCTGACGGGAGCGGTGAAAGCATCGCGGTTCCTCCTGCATGTGCGGGCTATCCCAAGAGAGTAATGGCAGGCGCTGCTGGTCGAAAGCGCAAAGCTGTGCTATTTTCGTCATCCCACTGAGCAATTTTGCCGGCCCGATTGCGCAATTTATCCAATGACAGCGACAGACAGAGCAACCGCAAAATACGCGCCGGATGATCTCGACCGGCGGATCATCGCCCACCTGCGCGTCGATGGCCGGGCTTCGCTCTCCAAGCTGTCCGATGCGCTCGGCGTCGCGCGCGGAACGGTGCAGAACCGACTGGATCGGCTGCTGGAAACGGGAACTCTGATGGGGTTTACTGTGCGTGTCCGCGAGGACTACGACCTGAACACCGTCCAGGCGGTGATGATGATCGAGGTCGTCGGGAAATCGACGACCCAGGTCATCCGCAAGCTGCGCGGCATTCCCGAAATCCATAAGCTGCACACGACGAACGGCAATTGGGACCTGGTCGCCAATATTCGCGCTGCGAACCTTTCCGAATTCGACCGCATCTTGCGCGAGGTGCGGATGATCGACGGCGTCGCCAACAGCGAAACCAGTCTTCTCCTGAGCAGTGTTTGAGCGGGTCCTACGATATCGGCAGTTGAAAGCCGAGCGCCCGCCAATTAGGTTCCGGCCGCAATCAACGGAAGTCCGGGGTGGGGAATAATCGCGTGAATACAGGCAATCGGCCCTTTCTCCTGCTGGCCTGTCTGGGATCATTGTCCTCGCCAGCCAACGCGGACTGGCAGGCGGTCGAGACGGTGAAGAACTACGCGATAACCGGGCAATCCGGCCCGGAGCTCTATGCATCGATCGGCGAGCACGGTCCGAAGCTCGGGCCAACGCGCGCCATCGCGCATACGAGCTTCAAGCTGACCTGGTCGCGAAAATACGAGGCTCACGGCGATGCCTGCGTTCTCGTGTCGGCGCTGCCGAAGCTTGCGATCACCTATACCCTGCCGAAACCCTCCAAGCCCCTGCCGGCAGGCACGCGGGAGCACTGGGAAACCTTCATCGACGGCGTCCATGAGCACGAATTGGTGCATGGCGATTTCATCAAGGACATGGTGAAGAAGATCGAGGCCGCAACTGTCGGGCTCACCGTTCCCGCCGACCCGCAATGCCGCAAGATCAAGTCGGAAATGACCAAGCGGCTCGGGGCGCTCTCCAACGCCCAGCGCCAGCAGAGCCGAGATTTCGACCGCGCGGAACTCAGCGACGGCGGCAAGGTTCACCAGCTGATCCTCAATCTGGTGAACGGCGGATAGAGGCTCGTCCGCCACGGGGCAGCGCGCCGTAAGCCGCAATAGATGCACGCAAAAAGCTGGTGACGGCCACAAACACGCCCCCGAATTGTCTCAATGGAGTTGAACTGTGCCGCGGCGTTACACGCGTGCGTCGTCCACCTTTCGTGGCGATGCGGGCTGTCCAATGCTGAATTTGTGTCGGAAGGGCGAGCCTCTCCGCCGGTCCGAGAAGGGAGTCATGCATGCACAGGAATCTTGTCGCCGCCTTTTCCGCAGCTTCTCTGTCTTTCGTCGGCTTCGCCGCCCATGCAGCCGACCTCGCTCCCTATCGAGAGCCCGCGCCACCCCCGGCGCTGGACGAGCAGGACGGCGTCAAGATCGGTTATCTGGAATGCGATATCGGCGGTGGCGCCGGCTATGTTCTCGGATCGTCGAAGGAGATCGAGTGCGTCTTCCGCTCGCTTGGCGGCGATGAGATCGAGGATCGCTATACCGGCGAAATCCGCAAGCTCGGCGTCGATATCGGCTTTACCATGCGAAGCCGACTGCTCTGGGCCGTCTTCGCGCCGACGGCCGGCTATCACCACGGCTCGCTGAGCGGCCTCTACAAGGGTGCGACCGCCGAGGCAACCGTCGGTGCCGGCGTGGGTGCTAATGTGCTCGTCGGCGGCACGTCCGGCTCGATTCACCTCCAGACCGTCAGCGTCACCGGGCAGCTCGGGCTGAACGTCGCCGCCGCCGGCACGTCGATGACCCTCAACTCCGTCAATTGAGCGGCCTCAAGCTTTCGTCGCGGTCGCCTTGCGGCGACCATTCGATCATCATGGTTTAGGGTCGTATCGACTGAAACCATGATGATCGAACATGACGCGGGGTGAAGCAAGGCTGCTGCTCTCGATCCGCTTAAACTCCTTTTCGGCGGGTTGGCAAAGCTCGGGCCCGGCAGCGACGCCGACACGCTGCGGGCCCTGCATAGCCTGCCGAAGGACCGGCTTGGCCTCGTCGTCGACGCAGGCTACGGCGCGGGGCTGCAGACGCTCGTGCTGGCCAAGGCGCTCGGCCCGACGATTCACGCGGTCGACTCGCACCAGCCGTTCCTCGATGCATTGCGGCGACGCGCCGAAGAGGCCGGCGTTGCGTCGTTGATCCAGCCGCATTGCATGGACATGGGTGACATACCGGCCGTTTTCTCTTCGATCGACCTGCTCTGGTCGGAGGGCACCGCCTACAATATCGGCTTTGCCAAGGCGCTTGCGCGGTGGGCTGCGGCGCTGCGTCCTGGCGGCTTCGTCGTCATCAGCGAACTCGCCTGGTTGAGCGAGGTGCCGCCGGCCGCGGCGCGCGACTTCTTCCGTACCGGCTATCCCGACATGAAACTGGCCACCGAGAACGTCGGCCTCGCCGAAGAGGCGGGCTACCGCGTGTTGGGGACCCGCACCCTGCCGCAGGCGGCCTGGATCGACGACTACTACGAAGTGCTCGAGCCGCGTGCAACGGCGCTTGCCGGTCATGAAGATGCCGCGGTCAGGGCCTTCGCGCAGGAGACATTGAAGGAGATCGAGGTCTTCAAAGCGGCCGGCGACAGCTACGGCTATGTTCTTTACCTGCTTCAGCGATTGTGAGGAGCGCGCCTTTGCTCACGACGCGTCACGGTTGGCTCTTGCAGCCGAGCGCCAGAAGAGGATCAGCATCGCGGCGCTCATTAGAGCCAGGCAGAACCAGGTGATGGCGTAGACGAGGTGATTGTTGGGGAAGGCGACACGTGTCAGACCGCCGACGGGGAGGCCGCCGGGGTTGGGTGAGACATCGGCGTCGATGAAATAGGGCGCAACACCGGAAAGGCGGCGGGCCGCGGCGATCGCGCCGACGTCCCGGGAGTACCAGCGCTCCTCCTCAGGCCTGTTCGAGCGCAGCAGCGAGCCCTTCGGTTCATCCATGCGCATCAGGCCCCTCACCTCCGCATCGACCTCGACTTGGCTCTGCATCCGCGACGAAGCCTCGCGCTTGTCGGTCGGCACGAAGCCGCGATTGACGAGCACCGTCGTGCCGTCGTCGAGCGCGAGCGGGGTCATCACCCAATAGCCGGCCCCGAGCTCGGTTGCGGCATAGACCAGCGTCTCCTTGTCGTAGAGGAACTGCCCCCGGACCCGTACGCGCCGGTACTCGTCGCGGGCCCGGCTGACGTTCGGCCAATCGCTTCGGGAAGGCGGGGGTACGGGCGCCGCGTGGATACGGTGTTCGACACGGGCAATGAGATCGCTCTTCCAGGAGAGCCGTCCGACCTGCCATGTGCCGAGCGCCAGCAGGCCGGCAATCAGCAGGAGGCCGAGCGAGCTCACCGCAATGAGCGATGTCCGGGAGCGACGGCTGGGTGCGGTGTCGTCCTTGGGATTGATCATGGAGTGCCGCCGTGTCGGCTCGGGATACGAACTAACCTAAGGGGTTCATCGCTCATCCGGCCTGCCGGTCTCCTTCTCCCCGCAAGCGGGCGAAGGAGACTCGCAGCGCCGTCTCGGCCCTCTCCCCGCGCGCGGGGAGAGGGCTAGTCCTCGGGCTAAACCCGAGGAGAAAAAAGGACAACCAAGGCAGAAGATGGACGTCCGCTGCCTTACGGCATGTTCCTCATCATCTCGGGGCTCATCGGCATCATGTTCACGTCGAGATGATGCATGACCCAAAGCGAACCGGAGAGCGTGATGGCGACCAGCACGATGGTGAAGATCAGCGCCATCATAGTCCAGCCGCCTTCCGAGCGCGTGTTCATGTGCAGGAAGAAGATCATGTGCACGACGATCTGGACGGCGCCGAGTGCCATGATGATGACTGCCGTCAACACCGGGCTGACGAGGACATCGGCCATCACCAGCCAGAAGGGAATGGCGGTCAGGATGACGGAGAGGACAAAGCCGGTGATGTAGCTTTTCAGAGTGCCGTGGCCGGCGTCGTGGCCGTGGCTGTGGCCATGATGGGCTTCAAATGCATCCTCGTGCGACGGTGCGTGCATGCTCATCCGAGAACTCCCATCAGATAGACGAAGGAGAAGACGCCGATCCACACGACGTCGAGGAAGTGCCAGAACATCGACAGGCACATTAGGCGACGTTTGTTTTCGGCGATCAGGCCGTGTTTCGCCACCTGGGCCATCAGCACGAACATCCAGACGATGCCGGAGGTCACGTGCAGGCCGTGCGTGCCGACGAGCGTAAAGAAAGAAGACAGGAACGCACTGCGCTGCGGTCCGGCGCCCTCGTGAATCATGTGCGCGAACTCGTAGAGTTCGAGCCCGACGAAGGCGATGCCGAAGAGGGCGGTGACGGCCATCCAAGCAAGCGTCGAGTTCCTGTTGGCCTTCTCCATCTCCAGCATGGCGAAGCCATAGGTAATGGAGGAGAAGAGCAGCATCGACGTGTTCACGGCGACGAGCGGCAGGTCGAAAAGATCGGCAGGCGAGGGGCCGGCCGCATAGTTGCGGCCGAGCACGCCATGGGTGGCGAAAAGCACCGCGAAGATCAGGCAGTCGCTCATCAGGTAGAGCCAGAAGCCGAGCATCGTGCTCCCTTCGGGATGATGCTCCTCCTTCAGATAGAAGGTGGGCGCCTGGCCCTCGCGTACGGAGTGGTCGGTAAACTCGGTCATGGTCCTACACCTCGCTGGCAAGCATTTCGGTGCGCTTGCCCTCGGTTTCGGTGACGACATCGGCCGGGATGTAGAAATCGCGGTCGTAGTTGAAGGTGTGGCCGATCGCGACCGCGACCATGGCGACGAAGGAGAGGCCGGCGAGCCACCAGATGTACCAGATCATGCCGAAGGCGAAGGCGACGCTGAGCGCGCCAAGAATGACGCCAGTGCCGGTGTTCTTCGGCATATGGATCGGCTTGAAGCCGGCAAGCGGCCGGCTGTGGCCGCGCTTCTTCATATCCCACCAGGAATCCTGGTCGTGGACGATGGGGGTGAAGGCGAAGTTGTAGTCCGGCGGCGGCGAGGCGGTAGACCATTCGAGGGTGCGGGCATCCCAGGGGTCGCCGGTCGTGTCGCGCAGTTCTTCGCGCCGGATGAAGCTGACGACGAACTGGACGAGGAGCGACAGGATGCCGAGCGCGATCAGGAAGGCGCCGAAGGCAGCGATCACGAACCAGATCTGCAGCGACGGGTCCTCGAACTGGCTGACGCGGCGGGTGACCCCCATCAGGCCGAGCACGTAGAGCGGCATGAAGGCGAAGTAGAAGCCACTCAGCCAGAACCAGAAGGACATCTTGCCCCAGAACGGATCGAGCCTGAAGCCGAAGGCCTTCGGGAACCAGTAGTAGACGCCGGCCATCAGCCCGAAGACGACGCCGCCGATGATGACGTTATGGAAGTGGGCGATGAGGAACAGCGAGTTGTGCAGCACGAAATCGGCCGGCGGGACGGCGAGCAGGACGCCGGTCATGCCGCCGATGACGAAAGTCACCATGAAGCCGACGGTCCACAGCATCGGCACCTCGTAGCGGATGCGACCGCGATACATGGTGAAGAGCCAATTGAACATCTTCGCGCCGGTTGGGATCGAGATGATCATCGTCGTGATGCCGAAGAAGGCGTTGACGCTGGCGCCCGAGCCCATGGTGAAGAAGTGATGCAGCCAGACGATATAGGAGAGGATGGTAATGACCACCGTCGCATAGACCATCGAGGCGTAGCCGAAGAGCCGCTTGCCGCAGAAGGTGGCGACGACCTCCGAGAAGATGCCGAAGGCTGGCAGCACGAGGATGTAGACCTCCGGGTGGCCCCAGATCCAGATGAGGTTCACATACATCATCGGATCGCCGCCGAGGTCGTTGGTGAAGAAGTTCGTGCCGGCGTAGCGGTCGAGCGTAAGCAGCGCGAGCGTCGCGGTCAGCACCGGGAAGGTCGCGACGATCAGCACGTTGGTGCAGAGCGACGTCCAGGTGAAGACCGGCATCTTCATCATCGTCATGCCGGGGGCGCGCATCTTGACGATGGTGGCGATCAGGTTGATGCCGGAGAGCGTCGTACCGATGCCGGCCACCTGCAGGCCCCATATGTAATAGTCGACGCCGACACCGGGACTGTAGTCGGCGCCCGAGAGCGGTGGATAGGCGAGCCAGCCGGTGCGCGCGAACTCGCCGACGAAGAGCGACAGCATGATGATGATCGCGCCGGCGGTCGTCATCCAGAAGCTGAAATTGTTGAGGAACGGGAAGGAAACGTCGCGTGCGCCGATCTGCAGCGGCACGACGAAGTTCATGAGTCCGGTGACGAAAGGCATCGCCATGAAGAAGATCATGATGACGCCATGGGCGGTGAAGATCTGGTCGTAGTGATGCGGCGGCAGGTAACCCTCCGAGCCGCCGAAGGCGATCGCCTGCTGCAGGCGCATCATGATTGCGTCGGCGAAGCCCCGCAGCAGCATCACCAGCGCCAGGATGACATACATGATGCCGATCTTCTTGTGGTCGACGCTGGTCAGCCAATCGCGCCAGAGCGTTCCCCAGAACCGGTAATAGGTGATCAGGCCGAGGAGCGCGATGCCGCCGATGACGACGGCGGCGAATGTCGCGACGAGGATCGGCTCGTGATAGGGGATCGCCTCGAGGGTCAGCCGGCCAAAGACGAACTTCAGGAGATCTGGATCGGAGAACATGGGAAACCCGTTCAATGTTAGCGCAAGCGGCCAGAGTTAGTGGTTGAGTTGCGGCGGTGCGGGATCGCCGCCCCCGTCGGGCATCGAATGCCCCTCGTGCCCTCCCATTCCCGGCATGTCGTGCTGCATCGGTTCGTTGGCGCCGCCGGTACCCTGCGGTTCCGCCTGGCTGCGCGCTGGTGTTCCGGTGGCCGGAAAGGTCGCAGCCGCGGCGCCCTCTTCGAGGGCGTGCCTGTTGTCGTATTCAAGACGCCCCCGGTTCTCGACACTTTCCTTGCCCGCGCCGCCCATGGCGTCGATGTGCATCATCTCGTGCATGCACATCTTGCCGGCCGTCACGCACATGTTGAGGATCGCGTCGTAGAGGCCCGCCTCGACCGTGGCGAAATAACGGACCGGCTCCCGCTCGCTGGGCTTTTCAAGCTTCAGATAGGCATCGCGGTTGAGCGCCGTGCCTTGCGATTTTACGCGGGCGACCCAGGCGTCGAAGCCCTGCCGGTCAACGCCGTGGAACTTGAAGCGCATGTGCGAGAAGCCGTCGCCGCTGAAATTGGCCGAGAAGCCGTCGTATTCGCCAGGCTTGTTGATGACTGCATGCAGCTTCGTCTGCATGCCCGGCATGGCGTAGATCTGGCCGGCCAGGGCGGGGATGTAGAATGAGTTCATCACCGAGGATGCGGTGATCTTGAAATTGATCGGCACGTCCACCGGTGCGGCGAGCTCGTTGAGGGTCGCTATGCCCTGGTCCGGGTAGAAGAACAGCCATTTCCAATCGAGCGCGACGACCTCCACTGTGAGCGGCTTCGCGTCTGCCGGGATCGGCCGCGCGGCGTCGAGCCGGTCGAGCGGCCGGTATGGATCGAGCTTGTGGGTGCTGATCCAGGTGACGGCGCCGAGCGCGATGATGATGGCGAGCGGTGCCGACCAGATCACCACTTCGAGCGCGGTCGAATGATGCCATTCCGGATCATAGGTGGCATTGGTGTTCGACCGGCGGTATCGCCAGGCGAAGAGAAGCGTCAGGAAGATGACCGGCACGATGATCAGCAGCATCAGGACCGTGGAAATCACGATCAAATCGCGCTGTTGCGTCGCTATGTCGCCGGAGGGCGCCATGACCACGAGATCACAGCCCGCAAGCAGCAGCAGCGGCGGCACGAGGGCGAAGCGGCGGGGAAACTTCAGAAATGCTGACATTTTCTGAGCCCTTTCTGATGACGACCGCCCTGCGACTAAAGTAGGAGTGAGTCAAACGGTATGAGGTTTTTGGTCGCACCGCAGCATTCTTGTGCATTGCGGCGTAGAGTCGAGGCATGTCGGCTGCCGGTGATCGTGTCCCGGAGGACCCGGATTTTTACTACGGCAAGCCGCAATTTCGCAATTCAAGACTTGATATGATCCGGTCTTTGATCAACATCGCCTTGAGAGGCGCGCGTCAGACCGGCGCCGAGCAGCGGGAGGCTTTGTTTATGAGAAGTGTGACGCAGCAGTCCCTCGGCCCGTCGTCTTCCTCGATGGAGCGAGACGCGCGGCGCATGCACGACGACCGGCCCGTATCGGCAGGCAATATCGCCATCGGCGTCGTCATCGGCCGGGCCGCCGAATTCTTCGACTTCTTCGTTTACGGCATTGCCTCCGTTGTCGTCTTCCCGCAGCTTTTCTTTCCGTTCGCGCCCGACCGGCTGACCGCAACGCTCTATTCCTTCGCCATTTTCGCGCTGGCCTTTGTCGCCCGTCCCGTCGGCTCCCTTGTCTTCATGGCCGTCGACCGGACCTATGGCCGCGGCGTCAAGCTGACCATCGCTCTCTTCATTCTCGGCGGCTCGACCGCTTCGATTGCCTTCCTGCCGGGTTATGCAACGCTCGGGGGCTGGGCGATAATCATGCTGGCGATCTGCAGGCTGGGGCAGGGATTTGCGCTCGGCGGCGCCTGGGACGGGCTCGCCTCGCTGCTGGCGCTCAATGCGCCGCAGCATCACCGCGGCTGGTATGCAATGATCCCGCAGCTCGGCGCGCCGATCGGCTTCATGCTGGCGAGTGCGCTCTTTGCCTATTTCCTGATGTCCCTGTCCGAGGCCGATTTCCTCAGCTGGGGATGGCGCTATCCGTTCTTCGTCGCCTTCGCGATCAATGTCGTGGCGCTCTTCACGCGGCTGCGCCTGGTGATGACGAAGGAATTCGGCACCCTGCTTGAGGAGCACGAGCTGCAGGCAAGGCGGGTCACCGAAGTGCTGCGATTACATGGGCGCAACGTGCTTATCGGCGCCTTCGTGCCGCTTGCGAGCTTCGCACTCTTCCATCTCGTCACCGTCTTTCCGCTCGGCTGGGTGGAAATTTACACGGATCACGGCGCGAGCTCGTTCCTGATCGTGCAGTTCGTAGGAGCCATCTGCGGCATTCTTGCCATCGTCACCTCGGGTCTCGTCGCCGACCGCATCGGCCGGCGCTATCACCTCGGCGTCTGCGCCGTGCTGATCGCGATCTTCAGCTTTGTCGCGCCGATGCTGCTCGAGGCGGGCGTCGCCGGCAGGAATGCTTTCGTGATCATCGGCTTCAGCCTTCTGGGCCTGTCTTTCGGCCAGGCTGCCGGTGCCGTCGCATCGCGCTTCGGCCGGGCCTATCGCTACACGGGTGCCGCGCTCACCTCCGACCTGTCCTGGCTGATCGGCGCGGGGTTCGCGCCGCTGGTGGCGCTGGGTCTGACCAGCCGTTTCGGTCTGGCTTTCGCTGGCTACTACCTGCTTTCGGGCGCCCTTTGCACCATCGCCGCGCTGGTCTTCAGCAAGACGCTCGAGATCCACAACGAATAGCAGATAGCACCCGGTCCGATCCAGGCTTACGAGATTCTGGTAGAGCTGCCGTGCCGGCTGGAAACGGCGTGCTACACTCCCCGTTCGGTGAAACGGCTGGGCCCGCTAGGGCCTGAAAGGAGAACATGCCCACCCCTGACAGTAGCCTGTTCGATTTTCTCGGAATCATGGCGGTGTTCCTGCTTGTGGCTGCCAACGGCTTTTTCGTTGCGGCCGAATTCTCCCTGGTCTCGGTTCGGCGTAGCCGCGTTGCGGAACTGGTGACGCAAAACCGGATGAATGCGAGCGCGCTGCGCCGCGCCGTCGACAATCTGGACGCCAATCTCGCCGCGACGCAACTCGGCATCACCATCTCGTCGCTCGCTCTCGGATGGATCGGCGAGCCGGCTCTCGCCCATCTTATCGAACCCTTGCTGTCGATCCTGCCGCAGTTCTGGGCCATCGCCGGTTCGCACGCCGTCGCCGCCGTGATCTCCTTCGTGATTATCACCGCGCTCCATATCGTGCTCGGAGAATTGGCGCCGAAGAGCCTGGCGCTGCAGCGCAGCGAGGGTACGGCGCTTGCAGTCGTCCGGCCGCTTGGTCTTTTCCTGTTTCTGCTCAGGCCGGCCATCCTGGTGCTGAACGGGCTCGGCAATATGGTCCTGCGTCTCGCCGGCTTGAGGACGGGAGCAGGCGAGGCCTCGCTGCACTCGCCGGCGGAGCTGAAGCTCATCGTTGCGGAGAGCCACGAGGCCGGGCTTCTGGATGTCGCCCAGCAGGAGCTGGTGCAGCGCATCTTCAGCATCGGCGATCGGCGGATTTCCGATTTCATGACGCCACGGGTCGACGTCGACTGGATCGATGCCGACGATACGCCGGCCGATGTGCTCAGGACGATCCGCGACTGCCGGCATGAGCAATTGCTGATTGGCAGGGGCAATATCGACGAGCCGATCGGCATGGTGCTGAAGAAGGATCTGCTCGATCAATTGCTCGACGGCAAGCCGGTCAACCCGTTCGGCGTCATGCGCGAACCGTTGATCCTCCACGAGGCGACCCCGGTTTTCCGCGTTCTCGAGCGCTTCAAGTCGGCGCCCGTCCGTCTCGCGACGATCGTCGATGAATATGGAAGCCTCGAAGGCATCGTCACCCAGACGGATCTCTTGGAGGCGATCGCCGGCGAACTGCCGGATCTTGAGGCGGAGGAACGCTCGGTGATTGAACGCGAGGACGGGTCCCTACTCATCGACGGAATGATGCCTGCCCATGACGCCTTCGACCGGCTGAAGCTGCGCGACCGGCCGCAGGACGGCGGTTATCATACGATCGCAGGCTTTGCGCTGCACATCCTCGGGCATCTCCCCGAGGCCGGGGAATGTTTCGAGTTCGATGGCTGGCGCTTCGAGATCGTCGACATGGACGGCAGACGGATCGACAAGATCCTGGCGACGAGCCTCGCCGAGCCGCAATAAAAGCCTCTCCAATCCGGCGCAGTTCGCGGAACATAATCCGATCTCGCCGGTTCCGAGGGCCTCGACATGGCCGATGGCCCGGAGCCGAATGATGCGTGATCGCCAGGCTGCGGCCTCTCGGTTCGCGTGAGCGGAGGAAGAGAAATGCCAGCAAAATCGAAGGCTCAGCAGAAGGCGGCCGGTGCCGCGCTCGCCGCCAAGCGCGGCGACATGAAAAAGAGCGAGCTCAAGGGGGCGTCCAAGGGCATGGCCGACTCCATGAGCGAAAAGGAGCTAGAGGAGATGGCGTCGACCAAGCGCAAGGGCAAGAAGGAACACGTGTCGAAGTCCTGAGAGCGCACCCTGGAGGCCGATCTGCCGCCACACTTCTGGCGCCGTCAACCTTCGGCCGGTGACGATCCGACTGCGCCGCTTGCGGCAAAGTTGTTCCAATTCAAGGGGATAAGGTTTTCGTGTCGGCTTCGTTTTGGTGATTTACACCAGGAACCGGGGACCATATTTTAGGTTCGGCACCCCGGTAAGAAGGACGGACGAATGAGCGAACCAAAGGCCCGTACGGACGCAGACGCAGACATGGCCGTCGAGGAGCGGATCGCATTTCTGTTGGGCAAGATCGAAAAGGAACCGGTGCCGCAACGTCTGCTTGAACTGGCACAGCGGTTGCAGGAGGCGCTCAACGCCCGCAAGAAGTGACGGGCCGGGGGTGCATTATCTAGTTCAGGGGGTTTCCGTGCATCTGCACGGTCAACTCATCGCGCGCGCGGCTTAGTCGGCTCTTGATCGTTCCGATCGCACAGTCGCAGATATCGGCTGCCTCTTTATAGCTCATGCCAAAACCCGCAACGAGCACCAGCACTTCGCGATGCTCGGGAGAAAGACACCCCAAGGCGGTCCGCAGCTCGCCATTGAGCACCGACCACTCCTGGGAAGGAGCCATTGGGATCGGCAACTCCGCGCAGTTCGTGCTTCCCGGGCCTTCACGCGTGCGAATCTTGTACTGCGTGCGGAACGCATTGCGCATGATCGTGAACAGCCAAGATTTGAGGCTCGTGCCCGGTGCGAACTGATCGATGCTGCGCAGGGCGCGAAGCAGCGTTTCCTGGACGAGATCGTCGGCCTCGAAGGACGCCGACGTAAAAGTCCGCGCAAAGGCCCGCAACGCCGGGATCAGGTCCACGACCTGCTCTTCAATGTGCGGTGAGGGCTGCGACGCGTGACCGGCGGTGGCAGGCATATCAAATATCGCCCTTCTGGACCTGAGTACTTTTTTGGTGACGCGAAGGAAAATGCCTGTCTGCGGTTTTGGTTCCTGGAGAGCCGGACAATTCGCGGCGTTTGGTACGGGAGCAGCGTCGAAATCGCTCATTCGCCGGTGCTCGCATCGATCGCCCCCGTCTCTCCAGGTCGGGCCAGAATCCGAGTATTTCTGCTTGGCACGATAAAGATGTTCGCCAGGAGGGGCCAAACGGTTTGCGGGAACCAAATGCTGTCGCACTCGGTTAGGTGGGTCCTAGAAAGGAGAAAATCATGAAGAAGTTTGCCTTGATTTGTGCCGCCCTGATCCTCCCGGCATCAGCGATTGCCCAAACGACTGTCGTGCTGCCAGGTGAGGTCAGGACCTATGTCATGGAGCAAAAGACGCCATCCGTGGCCTTTGAGGGGGAGATCGTCGTGGGACAGCCCCTGCCGGAGACGGTGGAGATCCATACCATTCCTGATCAGCCGGACTTTGCCTATGCGATCGTGAACGAAAAGCGGGTGGTCATAAATCCCAAGACCCGCGCGGTCGTGGAGGTCGTTCAGTAATAATTCAAATTGCGGCATGGCGGACTTCTTCCATGCCGCACTTCTGGTCTGTGAGGCGACCATGCAGGATATTGAATTTCAGCTGGCAGCCCACCGGGAAATCCTAATTGCCATCCTTTCGGCGCTGGCGCGCCACGAGGATGTTTGGCCGGAGATCAACCGTGTCCTCGACGAGGTCCGGGTTGTCCAGGATCATGAGGAAGATCCCGGAATCGTCCCCTCGGAGGCCTTCGCGAGGCAAAATGCAATGACGGAGGAGATCACCGCCATTCTTCGGGCCGCCACGATGCGCGCCGCGCTCGATCCGGATTCACCGCGACGCGGTTAAACAGCAAAGCCAAGAAAATTTGTAGGGAACCGCACTCTCTGTTGGCGCGTTAACCGAAAGTCCGCGCGTTTGCGCGGAGGTCCACGTCAACAGAAGGGATTGAATCGTGCGACAGCGAGTGAAGAAAATGCGTCCGAGGGTTGCCCGGCCGCCGGAAAATCCAAATCACAGCAAGAAGGCGCAACGGAACGCATGGCAACCGCAAGTGGCCGTGCCGCATCAGGTCGACCTGCCGCTCAAGAAATCGCCGGATGAGGAAATCGCGGTGCCGGCCTCCGTCAATGGCAGGAGCCTTGTAGATGGCCGGCCCTGAGGAAAAGGCCCTTATGGATAAGGCGTCGCGCGTCCGCGATGTGATGTCACGCCAGGTCTACACCGTTTCACCGACCGATACGGCGCAGTCCGTCGCCCGGCTGATGAAGGAGACCGGAGTGGGCGCATTGCCGGTCGAAGTTCCGGGGGTGGGTACGATCCTCGGAATCGTCACCGATCGCGACATCCTGATCTCGGTCGTCGCCCAGGGATTGTCGACATCGACGGCCGTGTTCGAGTTCATGACGGTGGCGGCCGAATCCTGCGAGGAAGGAGACAGCATCCTGCTCGCGGCCCAGAAGATGCACGATCTGAGGATTCGGCAGCTCGTCGTCGTCGACGAAAAGCGTCACGCCGCCGGCATCATCGCGCTCGCAGACATCATTCGCGTTAACCCGGAACTCGGCGGCCTCGTGCTGGACGGCATGTCCCGCCACGAACCGGAAAGACAGCAGCTTGAAGGAATGACGCCATGCCCGGCCTGACGCAGGACCGCCTGTGGAGCGAAGCGGTGATACTCGAAGGAGAGAACCGCGTGCTTCGGGTTCAGAGCACGCGTGACGCATTGCTTTGCCTAAAGAATCATTGGCCATTGGCGGACGGAGAGGGGACTGCGAGGAGCGAGGCGCTCGCCGCCTGCGATCGGGTGATCGACGGACAGGACGAGCCGGATATTGCTCGCGGCGCCTTCATCAAAGCGGCCGAGGAAGCCCGGTTCACCGTCCATAGCTGGACAGAGTGAGAGCGCCGGATCGGCGACTGCTCATGTCCTGCTGTCGGATCGGTTCTTTCCGGCGGCAGGCGGCTCGTAGCGGCGCGCTATGGCGGCCTGAACTTCGGCCTGGAAGGCGAGCACTTGGCCGCGGATTTCGTCCTCCCTGAGGCCAAGCTGGGAAAGCTCATCCGCAAGCTTGCGGCATTCCATTTTCCAATATTGCAGAGCGGCGTTTCCGTGTACCCGGTCAAGTTCCCGGGCGCAACGATCGACGTCCCCGCTACGCGCCTCGAGAGGAAATGCGACAATCCCGCCGGCCTTCAACATGCTCGTCCGCTCGTTCACTTCGGCTTCCATCGAATCACCCTGCACTCGCCTTAGGGGAAGCTCTATCGGCAAGATAGTTAATGATTTCCTCGTCCGGTCCCCGAAGGCAGCCCCTCAGCCGAGGAGGACAGATTATTTCCGCTCGCCGGGAACAAATCGGAGCGGTTCCGGTTTTTCCAATCGGAATGCGCGGAACAGTTCCCTCTCCGCAAGCCCCTTACGGATCCGCGCTTTTCCATAGTGCTGATGCGAATAATGGGCCCCGCCACCCGGCGGGGCTTTTTCCGTCACCGAAGCGGGGATCAGTCAGCGCAGCAGCCCCTGTCCGCCGTCGACCCAGACGGGACTGCCGGTGATGTGCCGTGCCTCATCCGAGACGAGGAAGCGGATGAGTTCGGCGACGTCTTCGCTGCGCCCGGGCCTGCCGCCGGTGATCGGAACCTGTCCCTCCGGCCACTCGACCGCGATCGCCGTTTCCTGCTCGTGGCGCAAGCTCGTATTCTCGGCAATGCTGGTGTCGATCTCGCCCGGGCAGACGGCGTTGACCCGGATCTGGTGCCTCGCCAGTTCGAGTGCAAGTTGCTGGACCATGGCGACCTGGGCAGCCTTGGTGGCCGTATAGGCCGTTGCGCCCGGTGTGGTAAAGGTTCGCGTACCGTTGATCGACGAGACGACGACGATGGCGCCACCACCGCTTCGTTTCAGATGGGGGACTGTCGTGTGCAGAGTGAGAAAGGTGCCCCGCAGGTTGACGGCGATCGTTTCGTCCCATTCGAAGGGCTTGAGATCGTCGATTGGCGCCCAGACGCCGTTGATGCCGGCATTCGCGACGACGATGTCGAGCCCGCCGAAGTCGGACACGAGCTTGTCCACCGCCTCGCGCATCGGTGCTTCCTCGGAGACGTCTGCCTCGAGGACCAGCGCCTGTCCGCCCTCGGTGCCGATTTCTCCGGCGACATCCTCAAGCTCGGGCCGTGTGCGCCCGAGCACGCCGACCCTGGTGCCTCTCCTGGCGAGCGCACGTGCCGTGGCCCTGCCGATGCCGGATCCCGCGCCGGTGACGAGCGCGACAGAGGAGACGCCGCCCATGGCTAGTGCTTTTTCGCGCGGTCTGTCGGAATCGTTGAAACCGTCACGGAAACGGGGTCGCTCGCCGGGAAGCTGTCCTCGAGCCCCTCGTCGAGTTGCCGTTCCATCTCGTCGGTATCCTTGTTGTGACGCGCACTGCGGCGCATGTTCGTCTGGTCCGCTTGGCCTTCGCCATTCTCGAGGACATCGGTCGCGGTGTTGGCGAGTTCCATCATCACCTCTTTGGCGCGCTCCACTGCATTCATGCGGTTGAGGCTGCGGGCGGCGTCGTTGCGCAGGGAGACGGAGACGATCTCGCCGCCCTCTCCGACGAACTCAACGGTGAAACCGGCCCTTCCCCCCTGTTCCGGGATAACCTGTGTGCCGACAACGTGCATATGCTCATCCTCCTTGTCGCGGTTCCGAGCCGGGTTGGGATGAAGACCTCATCAACCGGGCAAATTCTGACTCGCGCTTCCTCTGTGCCTGCAGGCAAACGGCCCTGCGTTGTTTTTAGTTCCACCCGGCGAGGGCGCGGACTATCGGATCCCGGCGCGCTTCGGCTTCCGGTCGGCGGCCTTGGTGATCTTCCGATGCAGCGCCTGATCGCCCTCGCTCGCCGCATGCTCCTTCAAGAGTTCGCTAAGACGCTTCAGTTCCCCGTCATCGAGTTTTTCAATTCCGATGAAACGGTTCTCGGCCTCGCTCGTCAGGATGAGCTCATCCAGTTTCGCTTGGAGCGCCGTGCCATCGCGATTCTGCGAATTCTGGAGAACGAAGACCATCAAAAAGGTCACGATCGTCGTCCCGGTGTTGATAATCAGTTGCCATGTCTCGGAGAAATCGAAAAGCGGTCCGGTGAGACCCCAAAGCGCGACCGTTGCAACCGCGACCACAAAGGTGACCGGCCTGCCGGAATATTCCGCGACGGCTGTTGAAAATCTGCTGAAGTTGTTCGCCATCCGAGAGACCGTTCCTTTCATTGCGATAATCACGGAATTGTCCCGGCCGCAGCCGGCCAATCCAAAAGCGGAAATCCGCTTCTCGTCGGCTCGCGGTAAATGCCCGAAACCAAAAAAGAGTTCCCGGAGGTCGATGTCGCCGTCGGAAGCTGGCAACGCCTTGAGGTGCGGATGAAGACGGGTCAGGTCACTCCAGCCGCCGATGTGGATCGCCGGCGAGGTCCACGCCGGCGCGCGCGGCGATCGTCAGGAAGGCTTCGCGGGAAGCGGCGAGGAAAGCGGCGCGAGCTTCCTCCGGTCTTTTGCGATGCTTCAGCGCCGCATTGCAGGTGCGCACCGCGCAGCCGTAATAGGCGCCGTGGCGGACCGGCCACTCGCTTTGCAGACACTTTATTGCGTCGAGCGGCCCAACGACGGTGCGGCACTTGCCGTCCAGCATGTTCAGGCTGACGGGTTTTTCCCAGGGGATCTCGATCATGGCCGCTCCTTTCGCCCCTCCTGCGTGTCGGCGCTCTCGCGAAGGCGGGCTTCGACTACATCAGAATATGCGCCACTATTGACTGCGAATCGATATGTGCGCTTCCTCCGCCGCCTTGATGAAGGCCTTGCGGGCTTTCTCGGTCGCGATCTTGCCGTCCAGTGCTTGGAGGCAGGTCCGCTTGGCGGCCGCCAGCGCCCGGCCGTGGTTTTGCGGCCAACGCGACGACAGGCATTCGACAGCCTCCCGCGTACTTTTCACGGCCCGATAACCACCCGTTCCGCCGAGCTCCAATTCGACGGTCTTGTCCCACCAGAAACAGTGCATGACGCTTTGCCTCGCCCGCTGGTTTGCCGATGGAAATCAAACTGGTGGAGCCGGTCTTTGGTTCCCTGGCGGCGGCGATGTCGCCGCAACAGCGGCGCGTGTGAAAGCCGCAGGGAACCCGATGGTTGCTGCCTCTTGCGTCTTGACGCCAAGCTCGATGTCGCTAAGTAAAGAAACGCTCCCGCTCTCAGACATCGGATCGCGGGAGGAACATTGGTGCCGGGCCCCTCTGGCGAGAGTTATTACGGCGCTCTCGTGATGTCGGTACCGCCAGCAAATCAGCCGGCGGATAACGCTACCATGAAAACTCCACTCATGCTCCACGCATGTGGCCGTTCGGCCGTGCGTTCTTTTCTATCCAACAACCTCTCGGTTGCAAACGCGACGAAGTCGCGGGCAGGGGAGGGTCGCCAATGACACAGTCTCACTCGCAGTCGGCCGCACTTAACTATTTCAAGTGGGCCTTTCTCACCACGGCCGCCGGTCTGGTTCTCGGCGCCTGGGTCGGTTGGCAATCGACCGGTACGCTCAGCGGCATGCTGACGGTCTTCTTCGTCTGTGCCGTCCTCGCTGTTCTCGAAATCTCTCTCTCTTTCGACAATGCCATCGTCAACGCCAACAAGCTCAAGGACATGACACCCGTCTGGCAGCAGCGGTTCCTCACCTGGGGCATCCTCATCGCTGTCTTCGGCATGCGCATCGTCTTTCCGCTGTTGATCGTGGTGATCGCGGCGAATATCGGGCCGATCGACGCGGTCATCCTCGCAGCGGCCCGGCCGGAGGAATATGCCCGCATCATGCATGAGGCGCATCTGCCGATCGCCGCTTTCGGCGGAACGTTCCTGATGATGGTCGGCCTCAACTACTTCTTCGACCATGAGAAGGACGTCCACTGGATCGCCTGGATCGAGCGCAAGATGGCCCGCTTCGCGACCATCAGGGGCATCGAGATCGCCTTCGTGCTCGCCCTCATTCTCGGTTTCTCGACCTTGCTCGAGGGGGAAGAGGCGATCGCCTTCGTGCATGCGGCGGTCTACGGCCTGCTGACATTCCTCGTCGTCGAGATCGTCGGTGGCCTTCTGGATGCCACGGAGCAGACGATGAGCGCCGCCGCCCGCGGCGGCTTCGGTGCCTTCCTCTATCTGGAAGTGCTCGATGCGAGCTTCTCTTTTGACGGCGTCATCGGCGCCTTCGCCCTGACGCAGAACCTGTTCATCATCGCCATCGGCCTCGGCATCGGTGCCATGTATGTCCGCTCGATGACGGTGATGCTGGTCGAAAAGGGAACGCTCAGCGAATATCGCTATCTGGAACACGGCGCTTTCTACGCGATCCTGATCCTCTCCGTGGTGATGTACTTCCAGACCCTCATCCATATCCCCGAGGTCATCACCGGCCTTGGCGGCGCTGGCCTGATCGGCCTTTCGCTCTGGTCGTCGATTCGCCACAACAGACGCCAGGCGCAAGGCGAGGCTTTGGCGGGCGAGCCGGACGGGCGGCTTCGAGCCTAGTTCCGAACGCCACCTTTGAGATGGACGGCCCGGCAATCCCATGCCAGGCCGTTCCGTTTTGGTTGATTGCCTGCAGCGCCGCAGCCATTTTGCGGCAGCAGCGCGCCCCTTCTACAGCACAGGCCGAAAGGTGGAGCAAGCCGGCGCTGCCTCCTCATTTCGGGTCAGCCGGAGCGACGCGGATGTCCTCCGCCATCCATCGAAGTGCCGTGCGCGAAATTTCGCTTCATGCCTTTCTTTGCCGGAAAAGGGTCACAGTTTCGGGCGAAGGCCGAGCACGCCGGGCGCGCTTCCCGGAGGCTTGGTTATCAGGAAACGACGCGGAGGAACGCTGTTGAACGCCAGCCCGAACGATCTTGCGCTGATTGCCGTCATGCGCCGCTATTTCCAATTGAAGGACGAGGCGAGCGCGTTGAAGCAGCGGTTGGAGGCCGCCCGCAGGGATGCCGGCGAAGAAATCACCCGCTTCTACGATCCGCGGCTGAATGCCGCCCATGCCGACGATATTCTCGCCTGGCATCGGCTCCGGAAGGAGCAGGAAGAACTGATGAGTCTTGCCGCGCGGTGGGGACGGGGCGGCAGCATCGAAGACTACCCTGTCGAAAGAGAGGCGCCCACGAAAGCCGGGGCGGCGGTGGAAACCGTCCACATGCTCGGCATCCACGCCTTGACGGACTGATGGACTGCTGAGCTACAGTCTCAGACACTCGCGCCCGGCGGGGGGCGCGAGGTCTTCCCTACGCGATAGCCCGAAGCGCTATTGCGGCGTAGCGGGCGCGGGCGTGGTGGGCGCCGGGGTCGTCGGTTCTGGTGTCGCCGGTGCCGGCGTCGTCGGTGCGGGTTCGGGTGCCGGCGCGGGAGCGGGTTCGGGTGCCGCGGGTGCGGGAGCCGGTTCTGTCGGGGCCGGTGCCGGGGGCGTCTCGGCAGTCTGTTCGGTGCCACCCGGCATCAGAAAGATTACCGCGAGGATGACGATCGCGACCACTATGATACCGATGATCACGTTTCTGTTCATTGAAGAATTCCTCCGATACTGGAGACCCATCCTGGGTTGATGGTCTCGACTCGATTATTGGAGCGGCCAGTCTGCTATGCAATCAGAGATCAGTGAACACGGCCCATAATCACCCTTGAACGGGGTGATTCGCAACCCGACTGCCTGTTTTCCCCGACGCGAGAGCCGTTGACGAACGGCTGCATCGGCATTGCTGCCAATTGGCGCGGCTGCATTAGAAAACCGCGAGATACCGCAGCAGCGACAGGACGCCGATGATAATCACGATCACCTGGACGATTTGCTTGGTTCGTCCGTCCAGCGGCAACCGGTTAACGAGGTAGAGCACCAGGATGACGACGAGGAAGGTCACAAGCACACTGATCAGTAAGGACATGTATTTCCGCTCCCGTTGCGTTGCTTACAAATCTTTACCTATGGGAGCCGAAGCGGAAGGAAAGACCTGAGCCGCCAGATTGCAGATGCCGCTTTGCGTGCAAGGGAGGATCGGCGCTCAATTCGCGCGTCTCGATCGGCCGTGGCGCGAATATTTTCGAGCACGTCGGCGGCAACGGACCAAGCGGCACGGCTGGTGTTGCGTTCCGACCTTCGAAGATGTCCAGAAACGCCGGCAGTGAGAAAACGTTTTCTCACCTTGACATCTGTCGTGCGAAAAGGTTTTCTCACCTTTATATCTAAGGCGGAGGCTGATTTGACGACGCAGCGGGCCAGAGGCGGACGCGTGACCATTCACGATCTGGCGCGGGTGGCCGGGGTCAGTGTCTCGACGGTGTCGAAGGCGCTGAACGACAATGGCCGCATGGCCGCCGAGACGCGGGCGCGGATCAAGCGGATGGCCGCTGAAATAGGCTTCCGGCCGAACGCATTGGCGCGGGGGCTGCTCTCGAGCCGGTCGTTCACCATCGGGCTTCTGACCAACGACACCTATGGCCGCTTCACCCTGCCGGTCATGGCCGGCGTTTCGGAGGCGTTGGTCGATCACGGCGTCTCGGTCTTCCTCTGCGCCATCGAGGACGATCCGGTCCTCGGCAAGGTCCATGTCGACGCCATGCTGGACAAGCAGGTGGACGGCATCATCGCGACAGGCAAGCGGATCGACAGGTCTCTCCCGGTCGATCTCGCTGGCCTGCCGGTGCCCGTTATCTATGCCTTCACCGCCGGAGCGCCGGAAAGTGTCACATTCACGGCCGACGACGCGCAGGGGGCGACGCTCGCCACGGCCTGGCTCAAGAAGCTCGGTCGCCGCAGGCTGGTGCATATCACCGGCCCCGAGGATTTCGTTTCCGTACGCGAGCGCGCCTCCGCCTTCATAAACGAGGCGGGCGAGGCTGGCTCGGTGCGCTATGGCGTCTGGTCGGAGAGTTGGGGGCACCAGGCGATTGCCGATCTGTGGGGTGCCGGCGGCGTGCTGCCGGACGGCATCTTCTGCGGCAACGACCAGATCGCCCGCGGCGTCATCGATGCGCTTCGGGAGCGTGGCGTCCGGGTGCCGGAGGAGGTTTCCGTCATCGGCTTCGACAATTGGGAAATCCTGGCCGAACAGACCCGACCGCCGCTGACGACAATCGACATGAACTTGAAGGAACTCGGCAGGGAGGCCGGGTTGATGGTGCTTGCACTTGCCGAAGGACGCCCGGCCGAGCCGGGCTTGCGCAAGCTGCCCTGCAAGCTGGTCGTCCGGCAATCCTGTGGTGGCGCCCAGACCAACTGAATGAGCGCGCCTGGTTAGGCCTCGCCGGCCGAGTGCGACTGAGCGAGGAGGAGGGGGCCTGCATTGAGGCGACTCCGGTCAAGAGGAGGAATGAAAAGTGTTGAAGAGATTACTTGCCGCAACGACGCTTGCCTACGGGCTGGGGCTCTCCGTTGCTTCCGCCGAAACGATCAGCATGTGGGTGCGCTCTGGTATCGGCGACT
This sequence comes from Sinorhizobium fredii, assembly GCF_002944405.1. Taxonomy (NCBI): domain Bacteria; kingdom Pseudomonadati; phylum Pseudomonadota; class Alphaproteobacteria; order Hyphomicrobiales; family Rhizobiaceae; genus Ensifer; species Ensifer fredii. Next base: position 710,570 of record NZ_CP024310.1, read on the forward strand.
CCTTCAAGGAGGTCGTCAAGGCCTATAATGCTGCCGGTGAGGACAAGGTGGAACTCACCGAAGTTCCCTTTTCCGAACTTGTGCAGAAATATGCCACCGCCATCGCCGGCGGCGAGGCGCCGGATGCGCTGTCGCTCGACCTCATCTATACGCCGGCTTTTGCGGCCGCCGGGCAGCTCGAGGACCTCAGCGAATGGGCGAAATCGCTTCCTTATTTCAATTCGCTGTCGCCGTCGCATGTCAAGCTCGGCACCTATGAGAACAAGATCTACGGCCTTCCGCTTTCGGTCGAGACCTCGATCTTCGCCTGGAACAAGGAGCTCTACCGCAAGGCAGGCCTCGATCCGGAAAAGGCGCCGAAAACCTGGGAGGAGATCACCGCCAATGCCGAGAAGATCCGCGCGCTCGGCGGCGACACCTATGGCTTCTACTTCTCCGGAGGCGGCTGCGGCGGCTGCATGATCTTCACCTTCACGCCGCTCGTCTGGGGGGCGGGCGCCGACATCCTCTCGACCGACAGCAAAAAGGCGACACTCGACACGCCTGAAATGCGCAAGGCCGTCGACATTTATCGCAACCTCGTCGCCAAGGACACGGTCCCCGCCGGTTCCGCCAGCGACAACGGCGTCAATTTCCTGACCTTCACGAACGGCAAGATCGGCCAGCAGAGCATCGGTGCCTTCGCCATCGGCACGCTGGTCACCCAGCATCCGGAGATCGACTTCGGCGTCACGCTGATCCCGGGCGTCGACGGCAAGCCGTCTTCCTTTGCCGGCGGCGACAACTTCGTCGTCACCAAGGGCACGCCGAAGCTGGAAGCGGTCAAGAAATTCCTCGAATATACCTATTCGATGGAGGGCCAGAAAATCATGGCGAAATACGGCAGCCTGCCGACCCGCGGCGATATTGCCGGTGAGGTTCTCGAAGGGCTCGATCCGCGCCTCAAGGTCGGCATCGAGGCGATCGCAGTCGCAAAGACGCCCTACACGCTGCAGTTCAACGACCTGATCAACTCATCGAACGGCCCGTGGGCAACCTTCATCAATGCGGCGATCTATGGCGACGACGTCGACGGCGCCTTCTCGAATGCGCAATCCGAGATGCAGTCGATCATCGACGCCGGACAATAAGTCCCGTACCGCTGGGAGGGCAATTTTGCCTTTCCAGCACCCGCACCTGGATCGAAGAAACACGCATGACGATGTCGGGCATCGCATTTCCGTCGCTGCATCACCGCAAGAGGAAGCGGTCCGGCTGGCGCGGCCTCCTCTACATCGCACCCGCGATGGCGCTGGTGACAGTGTTCTTTGTCCTGCCGGTGGTCTTCACCGTCTGGATGAGCCTGCACAAGTGGCCGCTGCTCGGGAAGCCGGCCTGGATCGGTTTCGGCAACTATGTCCGCATGGTGAGCGACGCGCGCTTCATGGCGGCGCTCGGCTTTACGGCGCACTATACGATCATCGTCACCATCGCGATCTTCGCCGTCGCCTTTCCGCTGGCGATGTTCGTCGAGAAGCCGCGGCCGCTGGTTTCCGCCTATCGAACGATCATCTTCCTGCCGGTCGTCGTCGGGCTCGCCTCGGCCTCGCTGCTGTGGGTGTGGCTTGCCAATGTCGACAGCGGCCTCTTCGCCCCGCTCATTCAGCGGCTCGGGTTAACCGGTGGCCGCATCAATCTGCTGGCCGATTTCGATACGGCATTCCTGACCATCATCGTCATGGTCGTCTGGAAGATCGCCGGCTTCACTATGATCATCCTGCTCACCGGGCTGCAGGCGATTCCGGCGGAGCTGACGGAGGCGGCCCGTATCGACGGCGCGAGGCGGTGGCAGCGCTTCCGTTACCTGACGCTGCCGCTGATGCGTCGGACCATGGCGCTGGCGCTGATCCTGTCGGTCACCGGCTCCATCCTCGCCTTCGACCAGTTCTATATCATGACCAGCGGCGGCCCGCAGAACCGCATGATCTCGGTCGTCTACTACATCTTCAACCAGTCCTTCGTGTCCTTCAATCTCGGCTATGGCGCGGCGCTGTCGATCGCGCTCCTCGCCATTCTCGTCACCATCAGCATTTTCCAGCTCTGGCTGCTCAAGGTGGGGGATGAGAGGCCATGAGGACGCGCCGGGAAATCCGCGCCCGCAAGGCGCTGCGCGACCGGGTCGCCTATCACGGGATCGGCATCGGTACGGCGTTCTTCTTCCTGGCTCCTTTCGGCATCGGCTTCCTGGCATCGTTCCGGCCGAACAGCGAATCCGGTCTGCCGCCGCTGCCGCCATGGCCGCTGTCGGGTATCAGCTTCGATGCTTATCGCATCCTCGACGGCTTCGGCTCTGGCGTCTGGCAGCACACGATGAACTCGCTGGTGGTGTCGCTTGGAACGGTGGTCTTGACCGTCGCGATCAGCGTGCTTGCCGGCTATGGCTTCTCCCGCTACCGCTTTCCTTTGAAGAATGCGCTTTTCGTCCTGATCATCGCGACGCTGATGATCCCGTTCCAGTCGATCCTGACGCCGCTTTTCATCATCCTGGCGCGGCTCGGACTCAACAATTCGCTGTTCGGCCTGATGCTCGTCTATGTGACGCTGCAACTGCCGTTCTCGGTCTTCATGATGCGCAACGCCTTCGATGCGGTGCCGAAAGAGATCGAGGAGGCGGCCCGCATCGACGGCGCCCGCGACCTGAAGCTGCTGGTGCGGGTGCTGTTGCCGCTTGTCATGCCCGGCGTCGCGACGGTGTCGATCTTTGCCTTTCTCAATGCCTGGAACGAGTTCTTCGCGGCCCTCGTGCTGCTCTCCAGCAATGACAATTATACGCTACCGGTGCTGATGACGGCCGTCCGCGCCGGTCGCCTCGGAGCGATCAACTGGGGTGCAGTCCAGGCCGGCGTTGCCGTCATGGTGGTGCCGTGTCTCATCGTCTTCCTGCTGTTGCAACGCTACTACATGCGCGGGCTGATGGCCGGCGCGGTCAAATGACGAGAGAAAGGGATATCATGAGCAAGAAGGACCGTCAGTTCAGGCCCGTGGCCGTTCCGGATGTGCAAGTCGGGGGATTTTGGGGCAAGTGGCAGGACGCTGTCTGCAACGCCACGGCCGAGATTCTGCTCGACCGTTGCGTCGAGGCGGGGATGTTGCAGGCGCTCGACGTGAGGCGCCCGGGACCGGGGATCATCATCCCCATCCAGCCGTGGGGCGGAACGACCCAGATGTTCTGGGACAGCGATCTGGCGAAGTCGATCGAAACCATTGCCTATTCGCTCTACCGCAAGCCCAATCCGCAACTGGAGGCCAGAGCCGATGAGATCATCGACATGTATGAGCGACTGCAGGACAAGGACGGCTATCTGAATTCCTGGTTCCAGCGCGTGCAGCCGGAGCGGCGCTGGACGAACCTGCGCGACCATCACGAGCTCTATTGTGCCGGTCATCTCATCGAAGCGGCGGTCGCCTATTTCCAGGCGACCGGCAAGCGCAAGCTGCTCGACATCATGTGCCGCTTTGCCGACTACATGATCGGCAAATTCGGCCATGGCGAGGGGCAGATCGCCGGCTATTGCGGCCATCAGGAAGTCGAGCTTGCGCTTGTCAAGCTGGCGCGCGTCACCGGCGAGAAGAAGTATCTCGAGCTTTCGAAGTTCTTCATCGATGAGCGCGGCCAGGAGCCGCACTTCTTCACGGAGGAGGCGATCCGCGACGGCCGTTCGCCCAAGGACTATATCCAAAAGACCTACGAATACAGCCAGTCCCACGAGCCCGCGCGCCGGCAGAAGAAGGTCGTCGGCCATGCGGTTCGCGCCATGTATATGTATTCCGGCATGGCCGATCTCGCCACGGAGTACAAGGACGACACGCTCACAACAGCACTCGAGACATTGTGGGACGATCTTACGACCAAGCAGATGTATGTAACGGGCGGGATCGGCCCGTCGGCGAAGAACGAAGGCTTCACCGACTATTACGACCTGCCGAACGACACGGCCTATGCCGAGACCTGCGCCTCGGTCGCGCTGGTCTTCTGGGCAAGCCGTATGCTAGGGCGCGGCCCGAACCGGCGCTTCGCCGACATCATGGAACAGGCGCTCTACAACGGCGCGCTGACCGGTCTTTCACTGGACGGCAAGACCTTCTTCTATGACAATCCGCTGGAAAGCACCGGCAAGCATCATCGTTGGAAGTGGCACAATTGCCCCTGCTGCCCGCCCAATATCGCCCGGCTCGTCGCCTCGGTGGGTGCCTATATGTATGGCGTCGCGGCCGACGAGATCGCCGTTCATCTCTATGGGGAAAGTACCGCGCGGCTGGAACTGGGCGGCTCTGGCGTCACGTTGCGGCAAGTCACCAATTATCCCTGGGACGGTAAGGTCTCGATCCGGCTCGAACTCAAGCAGCCGCGGCAATTCGCCTTGTCTTTGCGCATTCCGGAATGGGCGGATGGCGCCGGCCTTTCGGTCAATGGCGGCCGCATCGATCTCGATGCCGTGATGCTGGACGGCTATGCCCGCATCGAGCGGACGTGGACCGATGGCGACGAGGTTTCGCTCGACCTGCCGCTGACCCTTCGGCCGCAATACGCCAATCCGAAAGTTCGGCAGGATGCCGGCCGTGTCGCGCTGATGCGCGGGCCACTGGTCTATTGCGCCGAGGAGATCGACAATGGCGGCAATCTCAGTGCCATCGTCGTGCCGAAGGACCTTCCTGAAACGAAGACGTCGATCATGAAAGACCTCGAAGATGCGATCGCCGTGGAGTTACCGGTCGAGCGCGAGGACCCGACGGACTGGGGCAAGGCGCTGTATCGCGCCACACCGCCGACCAGGCACGAGGCAAATCTGCGCCTGGTGCCTTACCACCTCTGGGACAACCGCGCGCCCGGCGAAATGCTCGTCTGGCTGCAAGCCGAGAAGCGTGGCGCCTAGATGACCGAACGAGATAGGATCGGTGTGGCACTCAGCGACGTGCGCAAGAGCTTCGGTGCGCTGCAGGTCGTCCATGGTATTGATCTGACGATCAGGGACGGAGACTTCGTCGTCTTCGTCGGCCCGTCGGGTTGCGGGAAATCGACGCTGTTGCGGATGATCGCCGGGCTCGAGGAGGTGACCGACGGGGAAATCGCCATCAAGGGTCGCGACGTGACGGATCTCGATCCGTCCGAGCGCGGCATTGCCATGGTCTTTCAGTCCTATGCGCTTTATCCGCATATGAGTGTGCGAGACAATCTCGCATTCGGACTGAAGATGGCCCGTACCGAGCGTACCGAAATAGAGCGGCGCGTCGGGCAAGCGGCCGGGATCCTCAAGATCGACCATCTGCTCGACCGGCGGCCGGGACAATTGTCGGGCGGCCAGCGCCAGCGCGTGGCGATCGGCCGGGCGATCGTGCGTAAGCCGGACGTCTTCCTGTTCGACGAGCCGCTCTCTAATCTCGATGCCGAGCTGCGCGTCTCGATGCGTGTGGAGATCGCGCGGCTGCACCGCGAACTCGGCAACACGATGATCTATGTGACGCATGATCAGACCGAGGCGATGACGCTTGCCGATCAGATCGTCATCCTGCGGGACGGCAGGATCGAGCAGACGGGGGCGCCGCGCGATGTCTACGAGAATCCCCTCAACATCTTCGTCGCCGGCTTCATCGGCTCGCCGCGCATGAACCTGCTCGACGCGGAATGGCGAGGCCCGGGAAAGATGCGGCTCGCCGCCTGCGAGATGGACGCGCGCCTGGATGGACTTCGACCCGGCGATAGGATCGTCTTCGGCATGCGGCCCGAACATATTAGGATCGTCGCCAGCGGACCGGATGCCGTGCAGGCGACCGTGGAATTCACCGAATATCTTGGTGGCACGCGCTATGTCTATTGCAGGCTCGGCGACGGACAGAATGTCGTTGTGGAGTTGCGGGAGAGCGACGACATTCCGTCGGGATCGACAGTATGGCTGACAGCGCCGCGCGAGCGCAGGCGGTATTTCGATGCGAGCGGCGCGCGGATTGCCTGAACCTGGCGGACCGGACGGAAGCCGCAGACCTCCCGTCAAAACTGCGCAAGGTCGCGATAGCGGATTGGAATGCCCGCCGCCTCATGGAATTTCGCAAGGCTTTCCAGCCAGCAGGCCAGGTCTTCCGGGATTTCGGCCTGTCCGCTTTCCATCGCCTCGATCCAGGCGAGCTGGCATTGGAGTGCGGATGTCAGGTCGATCGTCGTCCATCGCAAACTGGCGAGACATTCGGCAAAACGTTTAGGCGTCATCGGCAGGTTCTTCGTTCGGATGCTGGCGCGTCCAGTTGCGCCGCTCCTTTTATCGACAGCTCTGCCGTAATTCGGCGTTCCCATGGTAACAGGCTGTTGTCGGGCGGCTCTCCTGCGGCTCGACCGGCTGGTAGCGGCGTTGCGTCAGAGCCGGCCCTGCCTTTGCCGCCTGCCCTCAGCGGCCTCGCATCGTTTGCGAAGGCAGGACGCCGAAGCGCTTCTTGTAGTCGGCTGCGAAGCGGCCAAGATGGGTGAAGCCCCATTTCAAGGCGATATCGGCGACGCTATGGGTCTCATGGGTGTTGATGAGATCCTGGTGGGCGGCGGTCAGCCGCATTTCGTGCAGATAGGCCATGGGGGTGGTCATGCGGAACTGCCGGAATCCCTGCTGCAGCGTGCGGACGCTGACCTTCGCCGCCGCGGCGATATCCGCCAGGGTAATCGGCTCCGCGATATGGGCATGCATGAAATCGATCGCCCATTTCACATGCCTCGGCGCCGGCAGCGGCGCCGTACTGGCAAGCTGGTCCGAGTAGCGATGCGGAACGGCTTCCAGTATGAGATGGGTCACCGCATCGCCGAGCGACGCGAGAGCCAGCGGCGATTGCCGCAAAGGGGCATCGCCCCGCAGCCCCTCGCAGGTGGTTTCGACAAGTTGTGCCAAAGCCAGCCCCGGCCCGGCGCTGAGATCCATATGCGGGTAGAACTCGATATTGCCGCTGATGGTCCGCTCCAGAATGCTGATCAGGTGATTGGCAATCTTGCGCTGGTCGATGAACAAGGTGAGGTGCCGGCGCGGGCCATATAGCCGAACGCCTTCACTGCGCGCTCCATCGACGATCGTTCCGTGTCCCGGCCGCGACCAGATTTCCCTGCCGCCGGGCTCGAACAGGGCAGCTCCTCGTGTCGGCAGGAAGATCAGCAGCTTGTCGCTCGGCGCCTGCCGCCTGCATTCCATTTCGCCTTCATAGGCGCAGCTGCCGAAGGATATAACCCCGGTGGAATAGAACTCGCAGTCAAACGAAAGTGCTTCACCACTCAGCCTGTTGACTTTGATTGGAGAAGCAGGCGTGGACAGGACGGCTGCAAGTTCATCCGGATCGACGCCGCGAAATGACGTGGCTGCAATAGAGATCCTGTCCACTTCGCTGTTACCTTCCCCAAGCGGAGGCGGGTCTGGCCACAGGCAAAGCGAAAATAGAGGCCGCCGGCTGCAGCTGCCGGCGCCACCTGTTTTCCGCTTCCCGGGGTGTGCGAAGCTATCCCGCCATCCCATTCTCGCGAATGAAGAATCGCACGGCGCTATTCGTCCTTCCGGACGGACTAAAGCTCCACAAAAATATCGCGCGGCCAAGACATCTCGGCGTCATACGGACAGAAGTTGCGCGCTATGGATATTGCGTTTCATGAGGTCGGCAAGGCGATCTACCTGCGATCGAACTTGCTCTGCGCCACGTGCTTGCCGCGTCGATTCGGCGCCGAAGGTCGGGTGATTTCTGCCTGACTGCAACAACACTCTACCCTTGGCCTTATCGCAGGACGGCAGAAGCGATGTCGCCTCATTCGCGCTTCTCGGAGCCGCGATCGTCCGCGCTCGTCACACGTGGTTCCTGTGAGGGGTGATCCGGAAACAGGTCGTTGATCTTGTAGGCGACCTCGGTCCTGTTGGCCGCCTTGATCTTCTTCATGATGTTGCGGACGTGGACCTTGACCGTGCTTTCCCGCAGGTTGAGCTCGTAGGCGATGACCTTGTTTGCCTTCCCACGCCGCAGGGCCTCCACCACCTCCGCCTGGCGGTCGGTGAACAGACCGGCCAACGGTCGCTCGGCGGCGCCCTCCGTTTCGAACAGGTGGCGCATCGCGAACACGCTGCTTGCGGGAACGAAGATGCCGCCAGCCAGGGAAAGCGAGATAGCCTCGATGCAGACATCGACGCTTACCGAGGAAGGAATATAGCCTTTTGCGCCACATCTCAGCGCTTTTACGATCTGGGTCAGGTCGTCCCTGTCGGACAGGACGATCACCGGCACCGGGGCGACCTCTGATGCGAGTGCCGTGATGTCCTGTTCGATAGCCGGATCATCAATCTTCTTGTCGGCGATGTTCAAGAGGATGGCCGACGGCGGCGCAGTTTCCTCGCGTTGCCGTCTCCATTCGGCGGAGGACTCGAATGTGAGGATGGGCTTGCCGGGATGGTCGGCGGCGATGTTTCGTGCAAGGCTGTCGCGCCAGAGCACCCGCCCGTCGATGACCACAAGGTGCCGCTCTTGCGGCAGGCGCGCTTCCGTTTCCGTCTCGTGCGGTGTTTCACCGGCGTCGTCGGGAGCAGCGTTGGCCTGGGCCTCCCCGCGGTCGATCGGGCCGGAAGAGCTTACGGCCGGTTCCCCTCCGCCGCTCGTCAAACTTTCGTTGGGGTCGAGGGAGCTGTTTTCTGGGCTATTGCGAAACGCGCTTACTTCGTTAACCACATTTGCCTCGAAACAATACTAATTACTATAAGAATCTGAGGATTCTGAAAAAGTGCGAGATAATATCAAAAATATATCGGCAATATCGTTATCGTAGTCTCTGTCATTTGTTCGCGTCTGAACAGTGCAGAAAAATGTGTACACTTGAAGCATATGGCGAGGAAAGAACATACGCCTTTTGGCGCAGCTTTCTCTATCCTCAAACCCTTCTTTTAATTGACCTAGTTCGCGTTCCAAATGCCGTGGCGATCGGTGCATGAGCAACCGCAGCTGCTAGAGAAAGGCACTTCCGGACTTATTCCGTTGCGAGATCGATTTGAGGTCAATCCTTGGGGTCCGTCGAGCGATACATCACTGCTCTTGGACGACATCCCAGGACTTCGCGAGTGTTGCCAATTCCTCAGCAAATATATCGGTGCAAGACGGAACGGAACAATGGGGATCAACGTCTGCGATCTCACTTAGCTTCGACGCTTGCTGGCGCCCTCGTCATGCGGCTGCCCTAGCGCGCGCAGAGGGCTCTCAAGGCTTCACTAGATGGATGCTGTCGCGGTACTGCTCTCGTTCATTTGGATGAAGCAGGGCAGGGCAAAGCTTCGCCGACCAGTAAACTTTCAATGGATAGGTCACACTTTTTGCTTCGTCGCTACTGGGTGCGCCCTCAGCTAGAGTTCGCGTAAGCGACGTGAATTGCGCAGGTTCGATCGACCAGCAGTTGCCGATCGATGGAGCGGGTGAGGGGTATGGCGTTACGGAACGTGGCTGATCAGGGTAGAGTTGGAGCCTCAGGCTTTGCGGAGGGTAAACGGCGGGCAGAGCCCCGCCGCGTCATTCTGATCGTATCGAGCGTCGGAAGCGTTTCGGAGCGGCTAATCGAGGCGATGGAACGCGAATTTCCATGGGTGCTCGTCGACCAGGTCGACGACGTCGATGCCGCATGCCGGTCCTTCCTGTATCCAGTCGCCTTGATTCTTGTCGACATCGGCCTGATGAGGGCACTCGAGGGAGCCGCTACCCGACTCTTGCACCTGCACCCTCAAGCCCTCACGGCGGTCATTGAACCGCATAGACAGGGCCAGAATACGTCCTTCGCCGACCTTCTGAGGTCGCCCCTCGTCCGGGGCATGCTGCCCATGAACGTCAGACTTGACGTATGGCTGTCGGTGATCCGGCTGATGCTCTGCGGCGGCGCCTATTTTCCGCCGGAACTGATCTTCCAGGCCAGCAAAGGCGCTCACCACTTGCCGTCCGACAATGGGATCGCCACGAACGCGCGCAGCGAGGTCGAGGGAGTTGCCGACCTGACCGCCCGCGAACTGCAGATTCTCGAGATGGTTTCCCGCGGGCTGCAGAACAAGCTCATCGCGGCTGAAATCCGCCTGTCGGAACATACTGTGAAAATCCACCTGCACAATATCATCACCAAGCTGGGCGCTCACAACCGGACCGAGGCGGCGGCTCGTTATCGCAGCTTTCAGGACCGGAAGTCATCGGCGCTGAAGGAGTTCCGCTCCACGACCTGAGCGCCTCCGGCAGGGCTGGGCCTGCCGGAAAGCCGGTCCGCTGCGGTCGCATCATCGGCCGCTTGCCGCTTCCAATTGCGCCGTGAATACTGCGAAAGGCGGATGGGGGAGACCGGTGAGCCGTCGAAGGCGGTAGCCATCCCCTCTTTTTCTGAAATTGTCAAATGCGATCAGGCGTCACCTAATCCGATGCTTCGCCTTACTGCATGTCTCCCTAAAGACATGCAGCGTCTGATAAGACGGCGCTGTAGGGGGCGGAGCCTGGGCTTGTGGCGCTGCTCATTCGGGAAAGGAGAAAGCTTGTCATCCGCTCGGAAAGTACCCGACCCCGTCAGCCGCCACCGGGCGGAAGGAGACGGGCAACAGAGCCGCAGATCATTATCGCCCATATGTGGGCGACGGCGCGGCCTTCTAGCGGGCTCTCTTCCTTTTTCGGTGATGCTCTACTAGACTATTGTGTATTACGTGTTTATTTTTGATGATGCAGTGTCGAGTTTAAGTTTTTCTCCTGAAGAGCGACGCCGATAGTATTAGTTCGAAAGTGGTATTTTGAGTATTTCCAGAAACTTTTACGGGTCAGGACCTTCGGGGTTGTGGCGCTTGTATCTATAGAGATCTTTTTTAAGGGGATTTTGCAATGGCTACCTTGATTTCGAGATTTGAGAAAATGCCGGCGTTTGCGCAGGAGACTCTCGGTGCAAACAGCCTCGCCCAGCTTGCGAGAGATGGGGAAATGCAGCAGGCGGAGGGGGTCGACAAACGCTGCCTGCTTCTGCTCGACAGCCGCGCTTTGGATCGTGAATGCTTGGCGAGGACCTTAACCACCCATGGGCTCGGCATGGAAGTCGGTGCCTTCGGTTCCATCGATGAATGGAGGGCGAAGCAGAGCAAATGCCCGCCGATCGGGGCCGTTCTCCTCAATATCGGCGCGCGCAAGGTTGCCGACGTCGCCGCCGAAATCGCCAAACTCGCCTCCGAGTTCCGGCCGGTGCCGATCGTCGTCCTCTCCGATATCGACGACCTCTCCCAGATCCTGCGGGTGCTCGAATGCGGCGCACGGGGATATATCCCTACCTCCGTTGGCGTGGAGGTCTGCATCGAAGCGATCGGATTGGCGATAGCGGGCGGAATCTTCCTGCCGGCGAGCAGCGTCCTCGCGGTCCGGCATTTGATCGAAAACCAAAGGCCGGAGGCGCCGCCGCTGGCCGGCATGTTCACGCTTCGGCAAGCGGAGGTCGTCCAGGCGCTTCGCAAGGGCAAGGCGAACAAGATTATCGCCTATGAGCTCAACCTTCGCGAAAGTACCGTGAAGGTCCATATCCGCAACATCATGAAGAAGCTGAAGGCGACGAACCGGACCGAGGTGGCATACAAGCTGAATGATCTCTTTACCGGCGAGGCGGGCTATCATTGATCGTCCCGACCTGTACAGGGGGATCGGCTCGCACGAGCCGGTCCATGCCTGTTGCGTTATGCCCGTGGAGCGGTGACGTTGCCGCATGTTTCCCTGAGCCGTCGCGGATTCGACGGTAGAAAAATGCAGTAACTGGAAGCGCCGCTCGCCTAAACACAGTACGTGACGGTGGCGTATTGGGCGGCGTCTGGCGGCTGCGTTTTTCTGTCTCATCAGCAGTCGGTCGTGGCCCGTGCGGCGCCGCCGCGCATTTTTCAATCGCCCGAATCCAAGTGAAGGGGCCGACCCCTTAGCGATTCCGAAGGCGGGCACCCGTAGCATTTGCGATATTCGGTCGCGAAGCGACCCATATGCCTGAAGCCCCATTTGCGGGCGATTTCCGCCACTGAAACCCTTTGGCCGGCTTTCAAGAGATCCCGATGGACCGCTTGCAGGCGAAGCTGGGCGAGGTAGCTGATCGGCGTCGTGCCCTTGAAGCGCTTGAAGCCCTCCTGCAGGGACCGAACGCCGATGCCGGCCGCCTCCGCGATCTCGGTCATCGACAACGGCCTGTCGAGATTGGCGTGCATGAAATCAACTGCACGCTTGACGTGCCTCGGTGACGGCAGCCACTCGCCCTGATTCAAGGCGGTGGAGAACCGATGCGGCACCGTATCGACAAGCAGGTTGACGATGCTTCCTGAGAGATGGGAAAGCGTTTCGGGCATATCACGCATCCCGCCGTCCGCGCCGAGGCAGGTGGCCATGATCTGCGACAGCCTGAAGATGATCTGGCCGGCCCCGGCTGCGAGGTCGAGTTGGGGGGTGAAGTCGAGCGAGCCGTAGACCGGCCGTTCCAGGGAGCCACGGAGGCGCTGGAAAATATCTTCCTGGTCTATGACGAAGGAAAGGTGGCTGCGGCTTCCCTCGATCTGCAGTTCCGACAGTCTGTTGCCGTCGAGGATCGCAGCTTCGCCCGGCTTGGAAATCAGATTCTCGCTCCGTCCTATCTTCACGCAGGCGGAGCCGTGCAGGGGAAGCAATATCAGCAGCTTAGGCACCTCGTCCTTCTGTCCGATGCTAAGAGTGCCCCGCGAAATCACGCGGCTGAAGGCGACCCGTCCGGCGGCGGCGAACTCATAGCTGTAGGAGAGGTCCGTTTTCAGCGGCCTTTGCACCCGGACAGGCCCGATGCAGCGCGTCAGAACTTCGGACAGCTCTTCGGCGTCGCTGCCCAGATATGAGAGTTTCATTCCCTGCCTTTGCCCTTGCATCGTCAGTTTCCCGATGAGAAATCAAGACATCTCGACCCGGCGCATCCTCCCGTTGCGCCCGGCCGCGTTTCTAATGCATGTCGCCCAAAACTGTGCAGCGGTTTTGGGATGACGACATGCACAAAAACAAAGACCTAAAGCGCGCCGCGTGAATACGTTTGAACGCGACGGGCTTTAGCACCTTATGGGTCCATTGCTCTGACACCCGCCGCAGTCCCGCGAGCGACTTGATCGAATAGACGGGCCAACGCGTGCGAGCCACGCAAAGTCGCTGACGTCTCCTCCCGGTTTTGTTAGCGCGCGCTTATGCAACAAGACGGCGGCTTACAAGTAGGAAGATTGAAATTTCCGATTCCTTCCCTTCGAGTGACGCCGCCGCCTCCTACTGCTGCTCAAATGTTGTGCGGAGTGCCGCGCGAAGTGGCAGAGTCCCCTGAAGTTCGATGCTGCTCCTAAGACTGGAATCCTACCGTCCTCGCTTCCGCAGGGAACAGTTAATTCGCGGTAATCTTCAGCCGCCCTTGAGATCGGAAGTTCTAGATCGGACGGGGGAGTTCTCTCTTCCAGGATGTTAAGAGATGCTCGAAGAGCGGGGTTATCCGCCGCGCTGGATCAAGGCGTCGGGATACTGGATCCTGGGTCAGGCCACGAGAAGTTCGACGAGGCTTAGGCCGCATCGAAATTTCCACGTGCCGTAGCTCATCCGCCGGTTTGTCATGGATCGTCCTTAATACTGCCACGACCGGTGCGGGAGACGGAGCACGGATTCACTTCGTCGTGAGTTTTAGGTGAAGGTAATGACTTCGGCGCCCGTTCGCCCTAGGTCGAGGCGATGATCAGATCTCTGGCCGTCGTTCTATTGCTCTTGCTGCCGCTTGCCTCCAGCGCAGCCGCGGAGTCTCCTGCCGTTCCCGATCTGGTGAAGGGGCTTGCCGATCGGGAAGAGCTGAAGCCGCTGAAGACCGTCATAGTCGCGCGTGACGGTGAGACAATCGCCGAGCAGGGCTATCGCGGCCACTCTCCGGGCGAATCGACCAATATCAAGTCCGCGTCGAAGTCGATCATATCGGCCCTGGTCGGGATCGCGATCGACAAGGGCCTCCTGGACGGTCCTGAACAGAAGATCGCACCGCTGCTGAAGGAGGATCTGCCCTCGCCGGCGGATCCGCGGATCAATGATATCACCATCGGCAACCTGCTTTCCATGCAGGCCGGACTTGGCCGGCTGTCGGGGCCGAATTACGGCCGTTGGGTATCGAGCCGCAATTGGGTTCGCTTCGCGCTCTCGCAGCCTTTCGCCGACGAGCCTGGCGGCCGGATGCTCTATTCGACAGCCTCGACGCACCTGCTTTCGGCGATCCTCACCAAGGCCGGCGGCAAGTCGACGCTCGCGCTCGCGCGCGATTGGCTCGGTCCGCTTCAGGGTTTCAGGATCGGTGCCTGGGAACGCGATCCCCAGGGCATTTATCTCGGCGGTAATCAGATGGCGATGAGCGCAAGATCGTTGCTTGCCTTCGGAGAACTATACCGCAAGGGCGGCCGGGCGTCCGACGGACGGCAGATCGTTCCGGCGGACTGGATCGATCTTTCGTGGCAGCCCCACACGAACTCCTATTTCTCCGGCGACGCCTATGGCTATGGCTGGTTCACCCGCCGGATCGGCGGCGAGACGGTCCATTTCGCCTGGGGCTATGGCGGCCAGATGCTCTACATCGTCCCGGCGCTGAAGCTCACCGTGGTCATGACCTCCGAGGAGAGCGGCCCGTCGGCGCGCAACGGCTACCGCGACGCGTTGCATCGCGTCCTGGCGGAAATCGTCAGCGCAGTGAAAGCGGATTGAGTTGGGGAGGACTATCGAAGCCGCGAAAGGCTAAACGAGCCCTTCGCGGCTGTTGGTCGTTACGCGCTGCCCAGGGCCTCATGCCGTCGGCTGCTTCGTCTTCCTGAGATAGGGAAGAACGGTGTCGAAGGAGCCGAAGCGCTGGATGGCGTCCTCGTTCGATACTGCGGCCGTGATGATGACATCTTCGCCCTGCTTCCAGTTTGCCGGCGTTGCGACCTGATGCTTGGCGGTGAGCTGGATGGAATCGATGGCGCGCAGGATCTCGTTGAAGTTGCGGCCGGTGGTCATCGGATAGGTGAGGATCAGCTTGATCTTCTTGTCGGGTCCGATGACATAGACCGAGCGCACGGTGGCGTTGTCGGCGGGCGTGCGGCCCTCGGACGTGTCGCCGACGCCGGCGGGCAGCATGTCGTAGAGCTTGGCCACCTTCAGATCCCGGTCGCCGATCAGCGGATATTCGACGTCGAAGCCGGTCGCGACCTTGATGTCGTTCTTCCACTTGGCGTGGCTGTCGACGGGATCGACCGAAATGCCGATGATCTTGACGCCGCGCTTGCGAAACTCGCCTTCGATCCCGGCCATGGCGCCGAGTTCGGTGGTGCAGACGGGCGTGAAATTCTTCGGATGCGAGAAGAGCACCGCCCAGCCATCGCCGATCCATTCATGGAAATTGACGGTGCCTTGTGTCGTCTCGGCGGTGAAATCGGGGGCGGTGTCGTTGATGCGGAGGCTCATGGCTTGCTCCTTTCGGGTCGACGGGAATGGGCCCAAGAATAGCGCAATCAACGGAGTTTTCGAGGACGAAACGCGCCGTCGCGACGCGCAGGAGAAACGTCTGCAGCGTGTTTCTGCCGCTTCAGAGAAAAATCTTCCATCGGCAGATGGCGGGTCCGCAAGCAGTCGCTCGCAGGTGGCAGCGTTGACACTGCCGCATGCTTGCCGCATAGAATGTCGGCATTCCGAGGGGAGCGCCGAGCGGCGCTGAGACGGCGGTGAGCCGGACCCTTGAACCTGATCCGGGTCATGCCGGCGTAGGAACGGAAAGAGGCTACCCTCCGCCACGTCTTCGCCTTCACCTGGGTCTCCGTGATTTTTCACCAGGAGATCGACCAATGCAGCCTCATGCGCCCGTGCCGCCGATCGCGCTCACCATTGCCGGATCGGATTCGGGCGGCGGGGCCGGTATCCAGGCGGATATCAAGACTTTTTCGGCCCTCGGCGTCTACGGCGCCAGCGTCGTGACGGCGATTACCGCGCAGAATACGAAGGGCGTCACCGCCGTCGAGGACGTCTCGCCGGAGATTGTCGCAGCGCAGATAGACGCGCTTTTTTCCGATCTCGACGTGAAGTCGATCAAGATCGGTATGGTCTCGCGCCGGGAAACGATCATCGCCATCGCCGAAGGCTTGCGCCGCTTCGAGAGGCGCGCTGTTGTCGACCCGGTCATGGTCGCAACCTCCGGCGATCCGTTGTTGCAGCCGGATGCGATGGCCGCGCTCACGCATGAGCTTCTACCCTTGGCAATCGTCGTCACACCCAATCTGCCGGAGGCGGCACTTCTCACCGGCCGCCCGGTTGCAGAGGACGACGCCGAGATGACCCGCCAAGCCGAGGCCCTCATGACGTCGGGCGCCCGCTCGGTGTTGATCAAGGGAGGGCATCGGAGAGGCAGCGACGCGACCGACCTCTTCTTCGACGGCGATCGGCTCGTCCGCTTCCCGGCGCGGCGCATCGAAACACGCAACGATCACGGGACCGGCTGCACGCTTTCGGCCGCCATCGCCGCCGGTCTTGCCAAGGGACAGCCGCTCGCCGAGGCGGTGGGCGCCGCGAAGGCCTATCTGCACGCGGCGATTTCCGCCGCCGACCGGCTGAAGGTCGGAGGGGGCCGGGGACCGGTCCACCATTTCCACGAATGGTGGGGGCGCTGAGGCGGATTCATATTAGGCGGGATTGCCGCCACGCCCACCGGCAATTGCAGCAGCTATAGGCGAACCCATTCAGGGCCGCCTATAGCACCGCGCAGGAGTTCGCGGTCAGGCGGCCGTGTGCCGGCTCGTGACGCCTTCCTCGATATAGTACTTGCCGTAGCGGTGCCGATATTTCTCCGCACCGCCGAAGTCGCTGTATTTCTCGAGTTCGTCCATGTCGGTCTTGTTGAGGATCACGCCCAGGACCTTTGCATCGATCTGCGGCTCGGAATTCAAGAGGTCCCGAACGAGCCTCGAGGGCGTGCGGCCCCATTCTACCACGAAGAGGACGCCGTCTGCGAGCGGCGTGAAGGCCTTCGCGTCGACCACGGGAGCAAGCGCGGCGAGATCGACCACGACGTAGTCGAAGGAATTGCGGGCATTCTCGATGAGCCCCGCCATCGCCTGGGAGGCGAGCAGTTCGTTGCTCTGATGCCTGCGATCCGACGCTCCGCCGCCGGCCGGCAGGATCGCAAGCTTTGTACGCTGATCCACCTTGATGCCGGCGGGCCAGGTCGCTTCTCCCGTCAGCGTCTCGACCAGCCCCGTGCGCGGAGCCGGCGTGATCATCTGGGTGAGACCGGGCTTGCGGATGTCGGCGTCGATCAACAGTGTCCGCTTGCCGCTCGAGGCCAGCAGCGCCGCGAAATTGGCCGCGACGATCGACTTGCCCTCGTCCGGAAGGGCCGAGACGATCGCGATGACGCGGCTCTCGTTTCCGGGCAGCATATGGTCGCAGGCGAGCTTGGCATTCCGGAATGTCTCCGCGAAGGCGGAGCGCGGCGCATCGAGCACGATCCGCGAAAGGCGTTGGAATGGCGTGGCGCCCTCCGAAGGGTCGTGCGGTTGTCGGTCCGATCCGAAACGGGCACGCACGAGCTGCGTCGTTTTCTTCGTCCGCGAGCCGATCAGCGGAACGTAGCCGAGCGATCGGTGGCCGAGCATGGAGCGCACCTCGCCTTCAAGCCGGAAGGTTCTTTCGCGGAATTCGAGGAATGCGGCATAGGCGCCGCCGAACATCAGGCCGAGCACGGCCGAAAGCGCCAAGGTCATGGTCTTCTTCGGGCTCGACGGCGCCGTCGGGACGCCGGCTTCGGAAATGACGCGCGCCTTGGCGATCGGGAAGGACTGTTGCTGCGTTGCCTGTTCGTAGCGGCCGAGATAGGATTCGTAGAGCGTCTTCAGCGCCGCGGCCTTCTGCTCGAGGACGCGCAACTGCACCAGCGACTTGCTGGCGTCGGAATTCTTGCCGGCGATCCCCTCGATGCTCTTGCGCAGCGAGGCCTCGCGCGAGCGGGCGACTTCGAACTCGTTCTTGTAGCTTGCCGTCAGCTGCTGCAGTTCCTGATAGATCTGCCGGCCGATGTCCTCCTTCTCGGCCCGAAGCGAAACCGCCTGCGGATGGTCCTCGCCGAAATTCTGCGCCACCTCCTGCTCCCGCTTGCCGATGCCGAGATAGCGGGTGCGCAGGTCCCGGATCACCGAATTGTCACCCTCCTTGGGGGAGATGGTGGCATTGTTGACGGCGGCCTCCGGCCCCTGGTCGATGATCGACTTGAACTGTTCGTAGCGCGCCGAGGCACTGGCCGTATCCGCCTGCGCGACGATCAGCTGACTGTTGAGATCGGCGAGCTGCTGTTCGGACATCAGTTCGCCGCGCGCCGCGGTCAGGCCGTTCTCGCTGCGGAACTGCTCGACCTCGAGGGCGGCCGCCTGCGAGCGCTGCCGCAGATCGTCAAGCCGCTCCTGCAGCCAGACCGAAGCCCGTTCCGTCGCTTCGAAATTGGCGTTCAGCTGGTCGGTCAGATAGGCTTCAGCATAGGTCCTGACGACACCGGCGGCAAGCTGCTGATCGCTCGATCGGAAGGAAAGCGCAATCACCGAACTGCGGCCGACGCGTTCGACATATAGCGACTGCTGCAAGATTGCCGAGGCTTTCAGCCGGCGGCCATTGCGCGCCGCTTCCTCCGAAACGCCCGGCCCGCCCGAGAACAGGCCGGTCGCCGTCTTCAGCCAGTCCTTGACGACGGCGGCAGGCGAACGGGGCGGATTGACGATGGTATTGTTCTCCGAAAGGTTGAGCTTGTCGACCACCCGCAGCGCCAGCTCCCCGGACTTCAGGATCTCGACCGCGCTGGCGATCTGCGTGTCGAGCATCTGGCTGTTGGTCGGCACCGGTTCTTCCTCGGCATATTTCGACAGGTTGTCGTCGAGGAGGATCTGCGTCAGCGAGGTGTAATAGGGGGTCGCGAACAGCAGATAGGCGGCCCCGAGCAGGATGAAGAGCACCACGAACGCTGCAACGAGCCTTGCCCGGCGGACTACGACGGCCAGCAGACGGTCGAGATCGATAAAGCCGTCCGATTGTTCCTCGTGGGGCACGATGCTCAAGGGTACACTTCTCTGTTTCATGGGGGCCGTTCTGTTCATCTTTTTCTCCGGTCCTCCTGCCTGCTTCCTTAAAAACATGCAGTATTTCAAAGCGCTGCAGCGATTTCTCCCGCGTCCTGCAGGACACGCGACGCTCTGCTCCCGGCGGCCTCGCGCGGCCGCCGGGAGCTTGGGCTTATGCCGCGCGGATGCGGCTTTCGTGAGACAGGACGATCTCGCGGACGGATTCGAACACGACGTCGCCGATGTCGGCGCGGGCAAGCGCGAAGGCGACATTGGCTTCGATGAAGCCCTGCTTCGAACCGCAGTCGAAGGTCCGGCCCTCATAGGGATGGGCATGGAAGGACTGGTCTGCCGAAAGCTTCAGCATGCCGTCGGTCAGCTGGATCTCGTTGCCGGCCCCGCGTGACTGGTGCGCGAGAATGGAGAAGATCTCCGGCTGCAGGATATAGCGGCCGTTCAGATAGTAGTTGGACGGCGCCCGCCCCGCCGGCGGCTTTTCGATCATCTCGGTGACCGAGAAACCGTGGCGCACCGTATCGCCCTTGCCGACGATGCCGTATTTCGAGGCCTCTTCGGGGGCGCATTGCTCGACGGCGACGACATTGCCGCCGACCTCGCGGTAGAGATCCATGAGGCCTGCCATGCAGCCGCGTGCGCCGAAGGAGACCATGTCCGGCAACAGCAGTGCGAACGGCTCGTCACCGATCAGGTCGCGTGCGCACCAGACGGCGTGGCCGAGGCCGAGCGGCGCCTGCTGGCGCGTGAAGCTGACGGAGCCGGCCTTCGGCAGCATAGCTTCGAGCTCGGAGATCTGCGCATTCTTGCCGGAGCGCGTCAGCGACGAGATGAGTTCCGGCGTGTCGTCGAAATGATCCTCGATCACCTGCTTGTTGCGGCTGGTGACGAAGACGATGTGCTCGATGCCGGCCTGGCGCGCCTCGTCGACGGCGTACTGGACGACCGGGCGGTCGACGATCGTCAACATTTCCTTCGGCACGGCCTTTGTCGCGGGAAGGAACCTCGTTCCGTTCCCGGCAACGGGGATCACTGCTTTCCTGACGGTCCTGATGCGGTCCATTTTGTTATCCTTTGCTTGTGTGAGGATCATTGCCCAGCGGGGATCGTTCAGCCGCCACCGTGATCGGGGCGGGTTGCGGCGCCCGCGCCGCCAGGCGGCGCCATCGCGCGGCGATCGGCATCCGGAGATGCCGAAGCGCTATCGGGTCGGCGAGCGCGGTCTTCAGCGCGCCAGCCAACGATCTCGATTTCAGTTGCTCGACCAGGAGAAGAAACGAGCGCGCCTGGCGGAAGCCGCGCGCACGTTTGCGCTGCATCCTTCGCGACAGCGGGTCGAGCGCATACCGCTGCAGGAATGCCTCGTCGGCCGCCATCATCGCATCGATGTGCTCGAGTTTCAGCACGCGCGAGATCGAGCCCTCGCGGATATGATAGGTGTAGCCGGCCGAGGGCTCGACCGCGCAGCGGCCGCCGCAGGCCAGTGCGGATGCGAGCAGGATGTAATCCTCGCCAATCCTGAGCGACTCGTTGAAAAAGAGACCATGTTGGGCGAGGAAGCGGCGCTCGAACACCGGTTTCATATAGCCGTAATTGTGCTCGGAGCGGAAAATCACGTTCGACTCGATGAAGGCCGGCAGGGTGAGTTCGGGGAGGGCCTCGAGCTCGGCGTCCTCGAACATCCGGACATTGCTTCCGTCGAGCGACAGCACGTCGAGATTGTCGACGACCAACTGCGCGCCTGTCGCTTCGGCGCGCGCAATCATCCGCGCCAGTCTTGCCGGGCGTACCGTGTCGTCCGAATCGAGAACGGCGATCCAGCGGCCGCGCGCCGCCGCGAAGCCGGCATTGCGGGCCCCGCCCGGGCCGCGATTTTGCTCAAGCGAAACGAGCCGGACCCTCGGGTCGTCGATCGCGGTGACAAGAGCAACTGTGTCATCCGAGGAGCAATCGTCGACGACGATCGCTTCGACCGCGACGCCTTCCTGAGCGAGGGCGCTACCAACCGCACGGGTGATCGTGTCGGCGGCATTATAGGCGGCGATGACAAAGGTGACGTCCGGCGTGGATTCGTTCACGGTTGTGTGCATGGGAGGGTTGACGGGCGCGGTCATCGGGAGGTCACCTCGGCGGCTCCATACTGCTCGAGCTCCTTGTGACCGAGGAGGCCGCTGATCACGCCGGCATGCAGCACGGCGCGCAGCGCATAGCGATTTCGCCGGACGGCTAACGGCAGAAAGAGAACCGCGGCGCATCCGCAAAAGGCGGCCTTGGAGGCGGCGAGCGCAAGGTTCAGCGGCTGGCCCGCACCGCGCGCCTTTTCCGTCAGCAGCCGTCCGTGGGTTTGGCCGGAGCGGAAGCGCCGTTTGGCGAGCCAAGCAAACGAGGCCCGGCCTTCCGGCACCGGCTCATGCACCCAGGCCTCCTGAGCAAAGGCGATCGTTCCTCCTGCCTGGTGCATGCCAGTGAAGAAATCCGTGTCCTCGCCTCCGCTGCGGCCGAGCGCGAGCTTGAAGCGGCGGCCATGGAGCGACGGGGCCCTGATCCGGAGCAGCGCATTGCAGGTATAGCCCGTGCGGATTTCGCCCTTCACCCACACCGGCAAAGTGGAGTGGAAGTCGCCCTTGCGCATCCAGGCGGGCGCCGACGGGGCGTAGTGGGCCCGGACCGGGCCGAGGACAGCGTCCGCGCCGCTCGCCTGCGCCTCTTCCAGCAGGCTGACCAGCCAGTCGCTCGAGGCGGTCTCGTCATCGTCGATGAAGGCGAGCAGGTCGCCGGTGCTGTTGTCGAGGCAGGCGTTGCGGGCGATCGAGATGTTCGATGCCGGGCAATGGAGATAGGTGACCTCGAACGGCATTTCCGGCCGCAGTCTCTCAACGAGCGCCCGGGCGCTCGGCGTGGAATCATTGTCGGCGACGATGACGCGAAGCGTCGCCCTCGCGGGCAGCGTCACCGCCGCAAGCGACCGAAGCGTCGCGGCGAGTTCGGGCCGACGGAACGTGCAGACGCCGATGTCGATATGAAGGGCCGCGCTCATTGCTCCACCCGACGCCGGAAATCGAGGAGTTCGCGCCAGAAGCCGGCGGACCAGGCGAGATGCATGACCATGGCCGAGAGCGCCGCCAGCGGCCCGTAGGGGTTGCGCTGGCCGACCGCCATCCAGACGCCATAGCCGAGGCACGCCGCTGCCCAGACGCCGAAGGGGATGATCGCCGCCCAGTTGATGATGGCAAGAAGTGCGCCGAAGGCGACGGGCGCGACGCCAAGTGGCAGCATCTGCCGGAGCCCGGGCATCGCGCGGTGCTTGAGGATGTTCTTGGCGCGGCCGCGGCCATAGCCGAAATACTGCTTGAACAGCGGCACGATCCGATTGCGCGGATAGTAGACCATGCTGGTCCTGTCGGTCATCCAGATGCGATAGCCGGCTTTGCCCAAGCGAAAATCCAGTTCGGCATCTTCATTGTGGCTGAAGGTCTCGTCATAGCCACCGACATCGGTGAAGGCGGCAATGCGCATCAGGGCGTGATGGCCGTGCTCGGCCCAATGGCCGGCCGCACCGGTCCGGTGCTTGGAGCCGCCATTGCCGAGCTTGGAGTTCTGGGCATAGGCCGTCGCCTTCTGGAAGGTGCCGAAACCCTCGGTCTGCATGGCGACGACGACAGAGTCGGCTTCGGTTGCGAGCGCTTCCTCGACGAGTCGCTCGCAATAATCGTCCGGGTAACTCGCATGCGCGTCGATGCGGATCAGGTAGTCGAAGCCCGAACCGAGTTCGGCGACGGCGCGGTTGACGGCAGCGCTTTGGATTCGCTTCGGATTGTCGAGGAAGAGGACGCGCGGGTCCTCTTCGGAGAGGCGGCGAGCGATCTCGCGCGTGCCGTCGTCACTGCCGCCGTCGGCAATGACGATCTTCGCGTTGAGGACGCCAAGCGACGGACGCAGCTTCGCGACAAGCGCTTCGATATGCAGCGCCTCATTGAGGCAGGGGATGACGATGAGGGTAGACGTCGACGCCGGGCTCTCCGCGGTCATAGCAATCCACTTTCGTTGTGACGGGCTTCCGCAAGGGCAGCGGCCGGAATGATCGTTTGCGTTGCGTCGTGGGTGAGCGTTGCCAGCCGCCGCACGAGCGTCTCGCAATCCGCGCGGTCGAACACCCAGGTGGCGGGATGACACCGGCCGATCCGGTCGGCGGCTTCGGAAAACTTGTCCGCCGTCATCGAGCCCAGGAGCGCGGCGAGGGCGTCGGCATCGGCTTCTTCAATGACGAGACCGATCCCGCGCACGGCGAGAAAGCGGGCCGTCTCCGTACCCTTCATCGCAATCGGAACGCGGGTGTGGCGGCATCCTTCATAGAGCCGGTTGGGCAGTAGCCAGTTGGAGTTCTGGCCCTCCTCGAAGAAATCGATCGCCCAGGTGAAGTGGACGGCGCCGTAGATCTCGGCGAGGTCCTCGGGGTTTCGATAGGGGCCGTCGAACCGCATGAACGGCTCGTTCTGCACGAAGCCGTCAAAATCCCTGAATTCCGAATAGGCGGGCCTGCCGCGCAGAACGACTTCGAAGCGGCCTTCCATCCTGCGGGAAAAATCGGCGAGGAGGTGGAGCGACTTGCGGCAGCGAAGCGCTCCGAACCAGCCGATCCTCCAGGGCGCACCGGGTTGGGGATATTGGGCTGGGACGCCCGCCGGCAGCGTGCTCCCATCGATTTCAAGCACCTTGTTCTCGAGCAGCATCGGCGGCGCCTCGAGGCCCGAAAGGGGGCGGAAGTAGTGCTCGATGAAGGCCGGCGAACTGGTGATCAGCGAGCGGGCGTCTCGGCCGAGCCGGGCCTCGGCGGCGCGGAGCGCCCGCCCCACCATGTCCCTGCGCAGCATCAGCCGGTGAATGTCGAGGCACTCATAGACAATCGGAACGTCGCCGCCGAAGAGCGTCACGGCGCGTTTGGCGACGGCGAGCATTTCGAGATTGCGGGCGATGATGAGGTCGGGCTTGCGAAGATGGCCGAGCCTGCCCTTCAGCGACAGGCAGGCGGCGGCGACGGCGCCGAGCCGCTGGGCGAAGCGCCCGTCCGCCGTCGTTCCGAGTTCGATCGGCTCGACGCCGCTCACGGTTGCAAGCGGGTTGCCGCCGCGGCGGAAGCCCGCCAGCGTGACATGGGCACCGCCGGCGACCAGTGTCAGCGTTCTTCGCCGCACCGCGGGGTCGGCAAGATCCTGTGCCAAATAGAGTATCTGCAGCATGAAAACATCCGTTTCCCTGCTCAGCCCGGGCCGAGCTTAGTTCAGTTTTTTGTGCACCGCAACAAGTTGTTGCAATTGCTCATAAAATGGTCAGTTGCTCAGATTGCGGTCAGTCCAGTCGGCAGGCGACCGACTCGGGGAATTGGCACTTGTCGCCGGGGGCCGTGAAGGCGACCCGATCGACCTGGAGCTTTGTCGGCTCCTTGTAGGAGAAGGTGCCCATCCAATCGCTGAGCGTGTCCGTTCCCCACAGGCTGAAGAAAATCTTCTGGGCGTTCGCCGGGATTTTGGCGGGATCGGTGACTTCATGAACGAGCTCGCCGTTGATGTAGTAGCGCAGCCGGTCCTTCTCCCAGACGAAGGCATAGTCGTTGAAGCCCTGGTTAGCGCCGCCCGGCACATCGGCCAGAAATTCGTTGCCACCTTTGGCCGCCACATATTGGTTGATCTGCACCTTCGCGGTGTTCTTGCCGAGCACCTCGAAATCGATCTCGTCATGCGGCTTCTTGTCGGTCGGGCCGATATAGGTGAAGAAGGCCGAATTCAGCCCGGAACCGTCCGCCGCCTTGATCCTTGCCTCGTAGGTGCCGTAGCCGAAGCGCTTGCGCGTCTGGATCTCGCCGCAGGCGAAATTACGCTTGCCTTCCTTGCGTTCTTCGAAACCCAGTTCGAGAACTCCATTGACGATCTTCACCTGCTTCTTGGACCAGGTGCAGTTCTGGTGCGCGCCGTTGTCCCAGCCATCCGAGACGTACCAGACCTTTTTGTCCAGCTTGTCGAAGTCATCGATGAACGACGTGCCTTTGGCTCCGTCCTGCGCTGTGGCACTGCTCATATTGCAGGCGAGCGGAAGTGCGGTGATAAGGGCGAGGCACAACAGGCGCCCGTAGCGATCGGATTTCATTGTCTTGCTGCCTTTGCTGCGGAGTCGCGTGGGGGCATGGGAGCCCGGGCGAGGCTCGACTGAGGGTTGTGGGAAGGCGCGCAAGCGCAGCACCCCGGAGCAGCGCAACGCGCGCGAGGTCAATCTGCGTCGAGACATAAGCGCCCATACTCACGATATCGGTCACTCCTATCGGGCGGCGCCTCGTGGCGCCCGTTTTAACGAAGCAGACTTAAGCTCACGGCGAACAAACTAGGGCATTTGCAAAGAGAAAATATGGCAGTGCAGCAGAAAATCGAACGAGGCTATGCTGCAGCGCATCCAAGCGGCGAAGTTTTCGCGAGCGGGTCGACATCGGCTCAAGAGGGCCATCCGGGTTAAATCCCTGTTTCCCCGCATGTTGAGAAAACTGTGCCCTGCAAAATTTGGGGGCAATCGCGAGTTGTGCGGTGCGGCTGTGAATTTTGCACGAGAGACGTAATTTTTTTGGCTCCATCCCGCGCTTGGGGAAATTGCCGAGTGGAAATGCGGCAAGGATGAGGCGGGATTTACCCCCGGGGGTTGCTGCGGCGCCGGGCTAACCGATTCGCATCTCGATCGGTTGAGCCGGAGGCCGGCGCCGTTCCGCCTGCGGCCTGCAATGTCAGACGACCCCTAAAATGTTACTGGAAAATTGCGGCCCCCCAGACAATAGTGTGTCCATACTTTAGTGCTTTCAGTACCAAAGCAAGCCCGCCGCGCAATCGGCGGGTTTTTCGCGATGAGGGGAGCCGCTCTCGATTACATGCAGCAATTGAGGCGAACGGACTAATCGTCCCTGGGCTTGGCCGAGATGGTATCGCGCTCGTTCCCCCGGAGCGGCCTCTTCATTTCGTCAAGTTCGGCCTGACGCTCGGCCGCGACGATCGGCTCATTCGATTTCAGCGAAGGCTTCAGGATCGCCACCACCGGGCCGACGGGGCCCAGTACGCAGCCGATTATCAACCAAAGAAGACTATGTCCGCCCCTGACCGCAGCGACGACCGCGGTCGCGATGGCGCAGAATATCCAAAACTCGACGATCATCGACTCTCACTTGACACCTGCCGAGGAAACCCCTCGGCTTACTCTTCCGCCACGTGGCTGGAGGCTTCTGCCCTGGCTTGCCCGCGCCACATGCCGGCTCCAAGTGATCGTGCCATTTCCTGTGCGGCGGCGTACAGTCCTTTGTCGTGATTTTCTTCACGGCTGACGGCGTGGCCGGATTCAACCAGCCACCGGTTGACGTCCTTGCCGTCCGCTCGGAAGCATGCGCCGATATAGCGGCCGTAGCGGTCACGGCCGGCGAATGTGCAGCGGGTGGGGCGGGATGCCGACAAAAACGCCTTGAGGGCCAGCGCCGCTTCCTTGCCGCAATGATAGTCTGCCCCCGTCTCGTCGAGGCAGAACTGCCAATCCTCGGGTGCATCCACTCCGCAAAGCTGGATGCGCTCGCCCGCAATTTCGATCGTATCGCCATCAACCACGGAGGCGTCGCCGCCGACCGGGCCAGCCGCCGCGGCCGCGCCCGGCGCGGCCAGCAGGACAAGCACGATGGGAATCATTCGCATTGGGGGGGACGGCGACGCCGAACGGGCGCGCGGCTCGGCGAGGGTTATTGCGGCGATCCGACTGCCGATCATGCGTCTATCCAGCCCCTGTTCTGGTGCTGAATCTAGCGCAAGCGGCTCGCGGTTCGCATCCCTGAAAAACTAGGGGAACCAGTTCGAGATCGGTGGATACTGCGCGTTCGACATTGAAGGGGCGCCAGCCCCTTCAGCAGTCGTCACAGCCTCGCAAGGCTTGCGATCAAAAAACGAACATATAGAGCAGGACGATGACGATCAGGGGAACACCCATCAGCCAGAGAACGATGCCTTTCATTTCGCTATCCCGGTAGTTGTTGACCATGTCGGGGTAACGCTGCGCGGGGAAAAGCGTTCCTGCTGGCTTCCATGATACAACAGGGCCCTCTGGGTCGGCGGGCCGCCTGGCAGAGGGCTTTGGTTTATTCCGCTCGCTCCAGCGCAAAGGCCTCGAGCAGGTAGCGGACATCGCCGGATCCGCCGAGCGCCACCGGTGCGGGCGTCCGGGAGCGCCGCAGGTGTTCGGTTTTGTCGGCAGCGATTCCCCGGACGATCGCCGGGAGGGCGCCGGGGTGCGTCAGCGCATAGGCAAATGCGGCCGCGATTCCTTCGTTGCGCTTGAGGTCGAGGAAATGCCGCAACTCGTAGCGGCCGCGAATATGGTGCTCGTGCCGCCGCAGCGCCGCGGCAGCTTCGGTGCTCAGACGGGCCTCGGCGAGGATGGCGCGATCGGCCTCATAGAGACGTCGCAAGTCGATCGTCCGGTGGCTGCCGCTCAAGGAGTCGCCGCGAACCACCGCCGCATAGCCGCAGCTATGGATGATCTTGTAGCGCGCCCCGAGCGCTAGCGCCCTGGCATAGAGGTCGAAATCCTCGCCGAGGCGCAGGGTCTCGTTGTAGCGAAGGTCGAATTGATCCAGGAACGAGCGCCGCATCAATGGCTTCAGGAAACCGATTTCGCCCCGCCGGACACCCCGGCGCGAAATATTGCCTTCGACGAAGCCGACGAAATCGATCAGGCGAGGGCTGGGCGCGAAGCGGTCGATCCTGCGCGCAGCACCCATCGCTCGAGCGGCGTCGATGAAGGCGATATTGTCGGCGATGAAATCCCAGCCGTCCTGAGCAAGCAATTGGCGCATCCGCCCCGGGAAGAAGAAGTCGTCCGCGTCCAATATACCCACGAACGGGGATTTCGAAACGGCAATCGCATGGTTGCGAGCCGCGGCAGGCCCGCGGTTCTCTTCGAAGCAGACCACGTTCAAACGTCCGGAGCCGTCGTCGGCGGCGCGCGCCACGGCTGCGGTCTCATCGGTCGAGCCGTCGTCGACGACGACGACTTCTGCGACTTCCGGCTCTGCGAGCGCCGAGTCGATAGCCCGGGCAATCGTTTCGGCGGCGTTCTTGGCGGCAATGATAATGCAGACATTCGTCGGCGCGGCTGCGGTCATACGGGCCTCCAGCGGTCATCGGATGGGTCTAGTTTCGCGGCTCCTGCTCGTTGCCTTCGAGTCACCAATTCGAGGGCATACGACGCGCTACAGGTCCCTCTGCACCGGGAGGGCAGGGGGGCCTGGAGCGGGGTACGCAGCACCATGCATGGCGATCGTGTCGCAAGCGCGTCAAAGAGCAAGATTTTTTCGCAGCTGCGAAGGGCCGAGAAAGCGGTCAGGAATTAAAGTGACCGGGACGGTTCAGTCGGCGCAGCGGAACCTTGTTCGCCTGCTTTTCGTCATTCGTCGCATCGGCCGGCAGCTTGCCGGAGGATAACTTTCGGCGCTCGCGCGCCTCCTTCCACACCAGGAAAAGCACGGCGAGAAAGTATCCGACCTGTATCAGAACGGCACAGAGCAGCGTCTGTATGGCCGTCGAGGCGAGCGAACCGGTCAGAAAGTAGGTGGCGATGGCAAACGCCGCTAGCGCGCCGAACATGCTCATGACGAAGCGTGGTGCGAACATTGCCTACCCCGCTTTCCGATTTGCTCGTGGAACCGTCATTGCACTCCCGCCCTCGCTCCTGTTTCCCACTATATTAGCGGTCGCTTTTCTCTTCAACCTGCAAAACGCAACTTTGTCGCTACAGTTCCTAGCGGTAAAAGCTTTCCGTCATCTTTAGGTAGACTCAGCAATTCGAATGGGTCCGACGGTTAAACGGTACAATCACCGATAGGTTCGACGGATTTAGGGGATTATTTTTCCGCGAAGTGCGGGGGTCAAGCTGACTCGCTGGAGCGGCCCCTAAATTCACAGGGGAAAAGGCGAACTCGTTCTGTTTGCTGCGTCTTTTGCCGCTGAAACAGCCGTTTTTTCCGATCAACTTTTGTTACAGGCAACAGGGCCTCGGCTCGAGAATATGTGCAGCGCAACAAAATGATGCGATGCAAAAATTACCCTCAAAAGTCCGACTTTTAAAATCTTACCGCCGGAAAGCCGTGGTAGCCGCTAGTGAAAAATTGCTGCGTCAAATACAATACTTTAGCCATCGCAAATAATGAATGCGCGCCGATGTTTGAAGGGCGAGATGACGAACGCAACTATTTTAGCGGTGAACTCCAAACCGTATACTTAAAATTTCGTAATAGTCTCTGACCGGCACGCCCACTAAACACCCTCGCGTCGGCGTCCGCTGGCGTTGCCATCATTCCGCCTTCAAAAATCAAATTCTCACCATACACTCGCGCTAGATGACGCTCCGTCCCTCGGGACCGACAATCGCCAACGTAAATGGAGTCACCTCTATGAAGTCCGCGACTCGCTCGGCCAGTACGGCTTTTTTTATTCCCCAGGAGACCGGTGCGATCCGGCCGATCGGCGGGATATCAAAGCGAAGCTTCGACATTCTCATCGCCATTCTGGCACTGATCGCCCTCAGCCCGCTTTTCCTGCTCGTCATGGCGTTGGTGAAGTTTTCGGACGGCGGCAGCATTTTCTACGGTCATCGCCGCATCGGCCATAACGGCCAGACCTTCAAGTGCCTCAAGTTCCGCACGATGATGGAAAACGGCGACCGGGTCCTGCAGGAATACCTGAAGGCGAATCCCGCCGCCTACGAAGAATGGCGCACCACCCGCAAGCTGCAGGACGATCCGCGCGTTACCGTGGTCGGAAGCATTCTTCGCAAGCTCAGCCTCGACGAACTGCCGCAGCTCATCAACATCATTCGTGGTGAAATGAGCATCGTGGGTCCGCGTCCGGTCGTCGAAGACGAACTGGAGCTCTACGACGCGGCTGCCGAGTTCTATCTGCGCTCGCGTCCCGGCCTGACCGGGCTCTGGCAGATCAGCGGCCGCAACGATGTGTCCTATGCCACTCGGGTGGCCTTCGATACGCATTATGTCCAGAACTGGTCGCTCATTGCCGACCTCGTCATCGTCTTCAAGACCATCCCCGCCGTCTGCCTCTCCCGCGGCAGCTATTGAAACCTTGGCGTCGGCTCGCGGCTGAGCACAACGTCAAGCAACGGGAAATCCCAGATGCAATCGATCAGAGTTCCAGGGGTGCCAGCCGGCTCCCGCAAGCGTTTCCATTTCGCCCGCCTCGCACTCTGCGCGGCGCTTGTCTTATCGGGTGCGGGCATGGCTCGGGCGGACGATTATCGCCTCGGCGTCATGGACAAGTTGCGGATTCGTGTTGCCGAATGGCAGACCGCCGAAGGCGCGGTCCGGGATTGGTCGGCTGTCGGCGGTGAATACACGGTCGGCGCCTCCGGCAAGGTGTCGCTGCCTTTCGTCGGCGATCTGCCTGCATCCGGCCGCACGACCACGGAACTCGCCGAAGAGATCGGCATCAAGATGCAAAAGCTCTTCGGGCTTCGCGACCGGCCGTCAGCCTCGGTTGAGATGGCGCAATACCGTCCGGTCTATCTCTACGGCGAGGTCGAGACGCCAGGCGAATATCCCTATGCCCCCAATCTCACCGTGCTCAAGGCAATCAGCCTTGGCGGCGGACTGCGTCGGGGCCCGACCGGCCAGCGCTTTGCACGCGACTATATCGCCGCGAACGGCGATTCGTCGGTTCAGGTGGCGGAGCGCAACCGACTGCTCATTCGCCGAGCCCGCCTTCAGGCGGAAATTGCCAAGCACGACAAGATCACGTTGCCGGAGGAGCTCAAGAACGTCCCCGGTGTCGACAAGCTGCTCGAAAGCGAGACGGCTCTGATGGTGTCGCGCGACAAGCGGCAGGAACGCCAGCTCGACGCCCTGGCTGATCTCAAATCGCTGCTGCAGAGCGAGATCGACTCGCTGGCGAAGAAATCCGAAACGCAGCAGCGTCAGCTGGAGCTCGCCACCGAGGACCTGGACAAGGTCGACAGCCTTGCCGAAAAGGGCCTGGCGCTCAGCCAGCGCAAGCTCTCGCTCGAGCAGCGGGTGGCGGACGTCCAGTCGCAGCTTCTTGACATCGATACGACCTCGCTGAAGGCCAAGCAGGACGTCAGCAAGGCAACGCAGGACGAATCCAACCTGCGCAACGACTGGGATGCGCAACTCGCCCAGGAACTGCAAAATACCGAAGCCGAACTCGACACGCTGACGCTGAAGCTCGGCACCAGCCGCGATCTGATGACCGAGGCGCTCATGCAATCGGCCGAGGCGGCACAACTGGACGAGCAGGCTGCAAACATCACCTATTCGATCATTCGTGAACAGGACGGAAAGTCGAAGGAGATCGCGGCGACCGAAACGACGCCGGTGCTTCCCGGAGACGTGATCAAGGTCAATGCCGCAGTGGCGATGCGGTGAATGCATGCGGATCCGCAAGGCGAGCCTCATCGACCCTGACGCGAATGGGCTCTACGGCACCGCGGCCGTGGCCCTTTCGCTGTTCGTCTTTGCCTATTCGACCCGTTTCGGACCGATTTCCATCCTCGCCTATTACGGCCTGTGGCTGCCGCTTGTTCTCGTCGACTACCGCAAGGTCCTCGGCAATTACGGCAGGTTCGTCTGGATCTTCGCCTTCGTGATCCTTGCCTGTCTCTCGACGTTCTGGTCGGCCGCGCCCGGCGTGACGGCACGTGCCGGGATCCAGTATCTGAGCCACATCGTTTGCGCGCTCATCGCCATGCGGGTGATCGACATCGGCACGCTCACCCGCGGCGCCATTGCGGGCGTCGCCATCGTGCTCCTCTATTCGCTGCTCTTCGGCGTCCACCATTACGATCCGCTCGACGGCACCTACAGCTTCGTCGGCGCATTCGCTTCCAAGAACCAGCTGGGCTTCTATGCCTCGCTCGGCATCTACTTCGCCTTCATGGCCGTCGTCGTTCTTGGCGAGCGAGGCGTCTGGCGGGCCGCCGCCGGGGGCGCAGGCGCAATCGCCGCCTATTCGCTGTTCGCCTCCCAATCGGCGACCTCGGTGCTGACGACTGTCGCGATCCTCGGGCTTTGTGTCGCCATGCGAGCGATCACGGCGCTCAGGCCCGCGAGCCGGAAAGGGCTCTTTATCGGCGTGGCGGTTTTCGGCGGTGTCGCCGCGGTTGCACTCATCTATGCCGGTGTCATCGATCTCGTGCTGGGCGCATTCGGCAAGGATTCGACGCTCACCGGCCGCACCTATCTGTGGCAGCAAGGAATAGAAGCGGCGCAGGCTTCACCGATCTTCGGCATCGGCTATCAGGCCTATTGGGTGCAGGGATTTTCCGAGGCTGAGCGTCTGTGGGAAGAGTTCTACATTACCGCCCGCTCCGGATTCCACTTTCACAACACCTATATCGAGGCCGCCGTCGAAACCGGACTGGTAGGCCTGATGCTGTTGACGATGCTGCTTCTCACGGCGGTATTCGGGCAATTGAAGCGTCTGCTGTCCGAGGACCGTGACGCGGAGGCCATGGTGCTGTTCGGCATCGCCATGCTCCTTCTCATCCGCTCCTTCGTCGAGATCGACATCATGAACCCGTACCATGTCGGATCCTTCCTGCTTTACTTCACCGCAGGGAAATTGACGGTCGCCCGCCGCCGGCAGGCGGTGACCTGGCTTTGGCCGGGCGACGGGCCCACTCCGGCGTATCGGCCGCGGCCCAGCATGTGACATCACGGTCAGAGGGGACGATGGGGACGATCCGGGCGATTCAGTATCTTCGGGCGGCGGCGGCGCTCGCAGTCGTGATCTTTCACGCCGCCGAAAAGACCGGCCACGATTTTACGATCGGAGCGGCCGGTGTGGACGTCTTCTTTGTCATCAGCGGCTTCATCATGTGGGTCATCAGCGACCGGCGGCCGGTGACCCCCGCGAAATTCATCTCCGATCGCCTCCGCCGCATCGTCCCGATCTACTGGTTTGCGACGGCCGTCATGATCACCGGGGCGCTCGCCGGCTTGTTTCCCACTTTGGTGCTGACCCTCGACCACGTTCTGGCCTCGCTGGTTTTCTTTCCGGCCCGCTCGCCGAGCAGTGGCGAGATTTGGCCGGTGCTCGTGCAGGGCTGGACCCTGAATTTCGAGATGCTCTTCTACGTCGTGTTCGCGGCCTCCCTGCTGCTGCCGCGGCATTGGCGCCTCCCGGCGATTACCGGCCTCTTCGTGGCGCTGGTCACCGTCGGGTTGGTTGCTCCCAGCGAAAATGCTCTCTGGCTGACCTATACGCGGCCGATCATCCTCGAATTCGTCGCCGGCATGATCCTCGGCGAGTTCTGGCTCCGCGGGAAGGTTCCCGGGGCGGCAATCGGTTCTTCATTGATCGCCTGCTCGCTCGGCGGTTTTGCCCTGATCGGGGGCCTTCATCTTTCCTTCGACGAGCGCACGACCGGGCCGCTCGCCGTCCTCCTGGTTCTTGGCGCGCTGTCGCTCGAGGCAAGCGGACGGATGCCGATGCTGAACCTGCCGGACCTGCTCGGCAATGCTTCCTACTCGATCTATCTATGGCATACCTTCGCGATCTCGGTCGTCGCCAAGGCCGGCGGCCTATTGGGTATGCCGTCGGCGATTTCGATGGGCCTGGCGATCCTGGCGGGGACGGTCGCCGGTATCGCAGCCTACGGCCTTGTCGAGCGCCCGCTGCTGCAGCGTGCACGGGCGCCGGCGCCGGCCGTCGCCCTTACCGGGCCTACCGCCCAATAGGCCGGCGAGCCTGCAGGCCTGCTCAGCCGTTTCGGCGCGAATGCCAGTTCCAGGCCGATTCGGTGATTGCCGCCAGGTCGTATTGCGGCTCCCAGCCGAGCACTTGCCGTGCCTTGTCGTTGTTGGCGACGAGCGTCGTCGAGTCGCCCTCGCGGCGGCCGACATAGCTAACATCGAACGGCCGCCTGGAGACCTTCTCGATTGCCCCGAGCAACTCTTTGACGGTTGTCCCCGTGCCGGTGCCCAGATTGAGCTCGACGCTGTCGCCGCCCTCGAGCAGGTAATCGACGGCGCGCACATGCGCATCGGCAAGATCGAGAACATGGATATAGTCGCGCACGCAGGTGCCGTCGCGCGTCTCATAATCCGTTCCGAAGACCTTGAAGCCTTCGCGCCGACCCAGCGCCGCGTCGATCGCCAGCGGAATCGCATGCGTCTCCGGTTCGTGCCATTCGCCGATGCGGCCCTCGAAATCGGCGCCAGCGGCGTTGAAATAACGCAGGATGACGGAGCGCAGGCCCTTGTAGAGGCCGTAGTCCTTGAGCGCCTGCTCGCAGACCCACTTGGTCCGGCCATAGGGGTTGATTGGAGCCTGCTTGTGGGTTTCGTCCATCGGCACGCTGTCGGGCAGGCCGTAAGTGGCGCAGGTGGACGAGAAGACGAAAGCCTCGATGCCGGCGGCAAGCGTCGCCGACAAGAGGGTCAGCGTTCCGATGACATTATTGTCGTAGAAGGCGACCGGATCCTTGACCGATTCGCCGACCTCGATCATCGCCGCGAAAT
The DNA here is from genome assembly GCF_002944405.1 of Sinorhizobium fredii. Classification (NCBI taxonomy): domain Bacteria; kingdom Pseudomonadati; phylum Pseudomonadota; class Alphaproteobacteria; order Hyphomicrobiales; family Rhizobiaceae; genus Ensifer; species Ensifer fredii. The sequence goes on from NZ_CP024310.1 coordinate 745,247, forward strand.
GCAGCACCGCCCGCGGCTGATGGCGGGCCAGCACTTCGTCGAGCCGCCGCCGATCGCGGATGTCGCCCTTCTCCAAAACGCCCCAGCGGACGAATTCCTCGTGGCCGTTGGAAAGATTGTCGTAGACGACCGGGTGATAGCCCTTTTCGGCCAGTCGAAGGCAGGTGTGAGAGCCGATATAGCCGGCACCGCCGACGACGAGGATATTGTTGTTCTGCACGGGCAACCTCAGGAATGACTTTCAGAAACCGGAATGGAGCGCCGTTCGCTTTCGCAACCAATAGCGGCGATTTTTCAACACAATATGTAAGTTCTGCAAAAGATGGCACTCCACACAACGTCGAATGCCGCTTTGCTTCGCAGGCGTCGGCGAAGGGAGTAGGTGACTGTGGCAGACATGCAGCACTTTGCTGTCTCCTGGCCGGAGCACAATATTTGCGCTTGGCTCGATCGGTGTCTTCAACTATAAGCAGTCTTCCGGCAATCAGAACAGGGAGGTTACGATGACAGCCTATTGCTTCTCCCTTAGGGACGGTCCACGATCCTGACCTCGTGACCGGGAGCGCCCGCGCTTCCTGATTGCCGACGGATCCCGCACCGTCCGGCCCCTCCTTTTTCGGAGACGGCGCCGTTTCATCAATGCCGCACGCGCAATCGTTCCGGGCGGCATTCCCTTGCTGATCAGATCTCGGGGCCGGTGCGTTGCCACCGGGCAAATCCTATGGCGTTCACTCGTTTTGCGGCGCGCGATCGTGCCTTCCGCAATGTTTTTCGCTTTTCCTGGGCGCACTGGAAGAAGCAGCCGGTGCGGCTTGCCGGCATCCTTTGCACAGTGCTGCTTGCCACGCTTGCCGATGTCCTGACGCCGCTCTATGCCGGCCGTCTGGTGGATGCGACCGTCTCGGGTGCGGCGAGCGATGCGATCGCATGGAATGCCGCGCTCTCGGCCTTCTTGGTCATGATGGCCCTTTCCCTCGGCGCCATCGTCTTCAAGCACGCCGCGATCACGATCATCGTCAGCCTGACGCTGAGGATGATGTCCGACATCGCGGCCGCTGCGTTCCACCACATTCAGCGCTTCTCCAGCGAATGGCACGCCAACAGCTTCGCCGGCTCGACTGTGCGCAAGGTGACGCGTGGCATGTGGGCGATGGACCTCTTCAACGACACGCTGCTCATCGCGCTGTTTCCCTCGGTCGTGATGCTCATCGGCTCGACGGCGCTGATGGCCTGGCACTGGCCGATCATGGGCGCGATCGTCGGGCTTGGGTCCGTCCTCTTCATAGCCGTCACGGTCTTGCTGTCGCTCGGCTACGTGGCGCCGATGGCGAGCCTTGCCAACAGCTGGGACACGCGTCTTGGCGGTGCGCTCGCCGATGCGGTGAGCTGCAACGCCGTCGTCAAGAGTTTCGGCGCGGAGAAGCGCGAGGAGGCCCGCCTGGCGAAGGTGCTCCGGAAGTGGGAGAACCGCACCCGGCGTACCTGGTCGCGTGCGACGCTGAACGGCACGGCGCAAGGCGCGATGCTGCTGGTGGTCCGCGCAGCCATCATCGGGTCTGCCTTGCTGCTCTGGGCGAAGGGCGAGGCGAGCGCCGGCGACATCACCTTCGTGCTCACCTCCTTCTTCATCCTGCAGGGCTATCTGCGGGAGATCGGCATGGATATCCGGCACCTGCAGCGCTCGGTCAACGACATGGAGGAACTCGTCGCCATTCATGCTCAGCCGCTCGGTGTTGAGGATCGTCCGGGAGCGCGGCCGATTCAGATCGCCGACGGCAAGATCGAGTTCCGCAACGTGACCTTTCATTACGGCGCCCATCGGGCTCCGCTCTATGACGGATTCTCGGTCACCATCCGCGCCGGTGAGCGCGTCGGCCTCGTCGGACATTCCGGGTCGGGGAAGACGACCTTCGTCAAGTTGATCCAGCGGCTGCATGACGTGAAATCGGGCCAGGTTCTGATCGACGGCCAGGACATCGCCGGCAGCATGCAGGCGTCGCTCCGCCAGCAGATCGCCATCGTCCAGCAGGAACCGATCCTGTTCCACCGCTCGCTCGCCGAGAACATCGCGTACGGGCGGCCCGGCGCGACGCAGCACGAGATCGAGGAGGCAGCGCGTCTGGCGAGCGCGCACGACTTCATCTCCGGGCTGCCGAAGAGCTACGCGACGATGGTCGGCGAGCGGGGCGTCAAGCTGTCCGGCGGCGAGCGCCAGCGAGTCGCGATTGCCCGGGCGTTCCTCGCGGATGCGCCGATCCTGATCCTCGACGAAGCGACGTCGAGCCTCGATTCCGAATCCGAGGTGCTGATCCAGAAGGCGATGGAACGGCTGATGACCGGCCGCACGACGCTGGTGATCGCCCATCGGCTGTCGACCGTCAGGGCGCTCGACCGCCTGCTTGTCTTCGATCGGGGCCGCATCGCCGAGGAGGGCGATCACGACACCCTCATCCGCCTCAAGGGCGGCATTTACCGGAGCCTCTTCGAAAGGCAGGCGCTGGAACTGACGAAGGGGCTCGTGCTCAGCGACGGCTGAGGGGGCCTTGCGGCAACCGCCGGCCGGGCAAGGGAAATTTTCTTGCCCGGCCAACAACGCGAACTCGCGGCTGCCGTTCGGCTCGAAACCAGAGCATATCAATTTGACGCGGCGTCGATCCGGGGCGCCAGGCGGTAGATCAGCATCGTATCGTCGTCGACTACGCGTTCGGCGGTCCTGTCGAGGTGGGCTATCAGCGCTTTGTTGTATTCGATGAGCTTGCGCCGCTGCATGTCGCGCGCGTTCTTGGTGATCCCGAACCACGTGGCGTTCTGGGCGCGCAGCGCCTCCAGCGTCGGGATCGCGTCCTCATCCGCAAGCAGCATCGACCAGTCGTTTTCGCCGCCGCCCGGCGGGAAAACCCAGCCGCGGCGACGGCTGTAATAGATCGCCACCGGATCGCCGATCGTGGGGGTAGCGGTGACGACGAGTTCGCCGGGTTGGCTGAGTTCGCTGAGCCGCTCGCCGAGCTTATGGCCGGAATCCGCATAGGGCGTCTTCATCAGCGTGAGCCCGGGTATGCTGCCGCCGACAATGACGACGGCTGTGATCGCCGCCAAACGCAGCGCGCGCGATCGAATACCCCCTGGCCGTTCGCCGCCTATACTGCTCAACAGGATCAGCCCGCGCCCGGCAAGTGCGGCCATCGGCACGTTGAAGATGTGAAAGTTCCAGGGATTGGTCTTGATCTCGCGCGCGGCGAAGAAATAGACGAGCGCCGCGCCGGCGAGCCAGACATGGAAGAACCAGGCCGCGCGGCCGGGTGCCGTTTCAGGTGTCGTCGGCGGTGCGGCCAAGAGTGCGACGCCCGCAAGCATCATCACGGGCAGGGTGAAGAGCCAGTTGCTGGCGATCTTCCAAGTGGCGGGAATGTAGAACCCTTCGCTGACGAACTTGGCAACCCCATCGCTCCAGAGATAACCGCTGCCGGCGATGTGATAGGGCGGATAGTTGGTGCCGAGATAGTGGGCCCAGCGGTAGTAGACGAGAATGAGCGCTCCGGCGATGAGCGAGACAGGTAGGATTTGCAGGATGCGGCGAAGACTGAGCTTGCCTCGCCGCTGCAGGATGAGAAATGTCGCATAGGTCATCGGCACGACGGCTGCGATACCCGGCAGCTTGGCAAGTACGCCGATGGTGGTGATCAGCCCGGCCGCGAGGAGCAGCGGTATTCGGTCGTTCTGCAGATAGGCCACATAGAGCCAGGCGCCGGTTGTCACCAGCGACAACATCGCCGGATCGGGCAGGAAAGAGCGGTCGATCATCACGGCGCCTGGCATGATCGCCAGCAGAAAGGCGCCGGCATGGGCATGGGCAGCGCCCCAGATGCGTTCGATCAGCCGGTCCAGGGCGAAGACGCCCCAGACCCCGAAGGCGATGGCGACGAGCCGCCCGAACATTTCGTCCCAACCGAACACGGCATAAAGCATGGCGGTGATATAGGAGATCACCTGGAGCTCGCGACCCTGGTAGGCGGGTCCCGGCCCCGTCCAGCTCACCTCCGGAAAGAAGATGTTCCAGCTCCGCAGGAAGAAATTGTCAGCCATCATCGCCGTGCTGGCTTCGCGCCAACTGAAGGCGTCGACCAGTGGCTGCTGCACGTCGTGCAAACGGAACAGGGCCGCCAGCACCAGAATCGCGCCAAGAACCACGCCATTGCTGGGCCTGAGACCGAAACCCGACATATACCTTCACCGGCCGAACGATGCAAAACTCTGTATGCGACAGGGACATTTGCGTGCCTCGCTGATTTGGAGCGGCAGCTTCGGTGTCCACAGTCGCGGACACTATAGCCAAGCAATCTCTGATTGTCGCCAGGGTAGCAGCAGAACGAATTGCCCTGGTGCCGGATCCTGGACCTTGTGTCACTGCGCTCATGGTGGAAGTGAATTTCGCTGAGGCGGTATCGAGCTTCACACACACACACAGACAGAGACCTTTCATTTGGACATAAAAGGCTCTAAAAAACCGGCAGGTAACTCCCCGGTCGCAGCCTACCCGGTCAAAACAAGGACACCTGTCATGAAAACCATCGTAATCTGCTCCGGCGGATTGGATTCCGTTTCGCTTGCGCACAAGATCGCGACGGAACATGAGCTCGTCGGCCTCCTGTCGTTCGACTACGGCCAGCGGCACCGCAAGGAACTGGACTTCGCCGCCGCCTGCGCCAGGCGCCTCGGCGTGCCGCACCAGATCATCGACATTCGCGAGATCGGCCGCCATCTCACCGGCTCGGCGCTGACCGACGACGTGGACGTGCCGGACGGCCATTATGCGGAAGAAACGATGAAGACGACGATCGTGCCGAACCGCAACGCCATCATGCTGGCGATCGCCTTCGGCGTTGCGGCTGCCCGCAAGGCCGACGCGGTCGCGGCCGCGGTGCACGGCGGCGACCACTTCATCTATCCCGATTGTCGGCCAGGCTTCATCGCTGCCTTCCAGACGATGCAGAACCATGCGCTGGAGGGATATGCCGACATCACGCTCCATACCCCTTATGTCAACGTCTCGAAGGCCGATATCGTCGCCGATGGCGCGAAGCACGGCACGCCCTTTGCCGAGACCTGGTCCTGCTACAAGGGCGGCGCGCGCCATTGCGGGCGCTGCGGCACCTGCGTCGAGCGCCGCGAGGCCTTCCATCTCGCCGGCGTCGCCGATGCCACAGAATACGAGGATCCGGATTTCTGGGTCGCGGCGACGCGCGCCTTCGCTGCCGCGGAGGTTCGCTGATGTTCCGCATCACCAAGGAGTTCCACTTCTCCGCCTCGCACCAGCTCACGAGCCTGCCGCCCGAGCATCAATGCGCAAGGCTGCACGGGCACAACTATGTCGTCGAAGTGGAGCTTTCGGCCGAAACGCTGAACGAGCACGGCTTCGTGCGCGACTATCACGAGCTTGCGCCACTCAAGCACTATATCGACGAGGCATTCGATCACCGCCATCTGAACGACGTGCTCGGGCACGACCGGGTAACGGCGGAGTGTCTGGCACAGCATTTCTATGAGTGGTGCAAGGCGTGGCTTCCGGAGACAAGCGCCGTGCGCGTCAGCGAGACGGAGAAGACCTGGGCGGAATACCGGCCATGACCGTCACGCGACCGGCCGAGATCCGCGTCAGCGAGATCTTCGGCCCGACCATTCAGGGCGAAGGCGCGCTGATTGGCCTCCCGACGGTGTTCGTCCGGACCGGCGGATGTGACTACCGCTGCTCCTGGTGCGATAGCCTGCATGCCGTCGACAGCGCCTATCGCGACGAGTGGCGGGCAATGACGGTCGAGGAGGTCTGGAGCGAGGTCACCCGGCTCTCCGGAGGCGTGCCGGTGATGGTCTCGCTGTCCGGTGGCAATCCGGCGATCCAGCCGCTCGGGCCGCTGATCGACCGGGGGCATCGGGAAGGCTATCGTTTCGCCCTTGAGACGCAGGGTTCGGTTGCCCGCGACTGGTTCGCCAATCTTGACATGCTGGTCTTGAGCCCGAAGCCGCCCTCGAGCGGCATGGAGACGGACTGGGAGGCCTTCGATGCCTGTCTCCGCTCGTCCAGGGGCAAGCCCCAGACGGCCCTTAAGATCGTCGTCTTCGACGAGGTCGACTATGCCTATGCGCGGTCGGCGGCGGCGCGCCATCCGCAGTTGCCGGTCTATCTGCAGCCGGGCAACCACACGCCGCCACCTCCGGATGACGAGGTTGCGCCGATCGACATCGAGGGCGTGATGGAGAGGATGCGCTGGCTGGTCGACAGGGTGTCCGCCGACAAATGGTTCGAGGTGCGCGTGCTGCCGCAGCTGCATGTGCTCATCTGGGGCAACCGGCGCGGCGTTTAAAGCGCGTCGCCGTCAAGGCGCGCCCTGTGTTGCCAATTCCTTCTCGGGCACGCCCTCAGCGAAGCGCACCGGCTTCAATGCCGGGCCTTCGGCATCCTTGACGAGATGGATGACGCGGGAAAACAGCGCGCCATTGCGCGGCGTGCGGCCGATCTTGATAACCGCCGTTTCCCTGAGGTCGGTTTCGAAGATCGATAGCGCGCGCTTCAGCGCGTCGCTGTCCATCGTCTCCAGTGCTTCATCAATGATCACCCAGCGCGGCCGTTGCAGGAGTATCCGGGCAAAAGCCAGGAGGCGCTGGTCGTCGTCGCTGAGCTCGCGCTCCCACCGGGCTTCCTGGTCGAGGGATGTCGCCAGGTGGTCGAGGCCGACTTTCGTCAGCGCGGCGACGATCTCCGAATCGGCAAAGCCGTTGGAGTGAGGATAGGCAAGCGCATTGCGCAACCGACCCCGCGGGAAATAGGGCGCGCGTGGAATGAAGGCGACGGAATCGTCGACGGGCAAACCGACGCGTCCGCCGCCCCAGGGCCAGAGACCGGCGAGGGCACGGAAGAGCAATGTCTTGCCGGCGCGTGGATCGCCGCTGATGATGACGCGCTGTCCGGCGCCGATCTCGATATGGGGCTCGGCGAGCCTCGTCCGGCCCGACGGGGAAACCACTTCGAGATTGTCGAAGGTCAGGCTGGCTCTGTCGTTCTCGACGAATTCTATCCGCTTTTCCCGGTCGTGCAGCGTGTCCGCCACAATGAGCGCGCGCCGGAATGCGGCAACCCGCAACAGTGTCGCGCGCCAGTCGGCGATCGCACCGATATTGGCCACGAACCATTTGAGCGAAGAGTGCACCTGGTTGAAGGCGCCGACGGCCATCATTAGACCGCCGAAGCTGATATTTCCCGCGAAATAGACGGGTGCGGCGATCAGGATCGGTGCGACGACCGTCACCCAGCCATAGCCGTCCTGCACCCAGGCAAGATTGATCTGGGCGCGATAAATGTTGCGCACGGACCCGAGCACGGAGGAAAGATCGAGTTCCAGACGTCTGCGTTCTCCGTCTTCACCGCCCGCCAGCGATATGGCGTCGATATGCTCGTTGACATGCATCATCGAGAATCGCAGATCCGCCTCTCGGGCATAGCGCTCGCCGTTCAGGCCGACGAGCGGCCGCGCGACCAGCCAGCTCACGCAGGAGGCGGAGCCGGCGTAGAGGATCGCCGCCCAAACCATATAGCCGGGGATCTCCAGTGATCTGTCGCCGATCTGGAAGGCGAATCCGGCTGAGAGCGACCAGAGTACGCCCACGAAGGAGGCGAGCAGGATCGACGATTGCACGAGGCCGAAGCCGAGATCGGTGGTAAGGTCGGCCAGGTGGCCGGCATCCTCCTGCATCCTCTGGTCCGGATTGACGCCAATCGCGCCGCCATTCGCGAGTCGAAAGGCACGGCGCGGCCGCATCCACTGACCGATCAGATCCAATGTCAGTCCTTCACGCAGTTTCAGCCGCACCATCTGGTTGAGCCACTGTTGGGTGACATTGAATATCAAGAGAACGCCGGCGATGACGACGAACAGCAGCAGCTGATAAAAAAAGGCGTTGAGATCGCGCCGCTCGATCGAGTCGAAGAACGGTCGGTACCAGCGGTTGAGAATGATCTGACCGATCGCGGTGACGATGATGACAGCGAGGCTGCCAGTGGTCAGCCACAGGATCGGCTTCAGAAGCGGCGAGGCGACGAAGGCACGCCGCATCATGTCGAACTGCTGCCAGATACTGCTGCCCTCGGGTGGTGCGGCCGGCGATCGGGGCGCGGTCTTCTTGCCGGTCGGTTTCTTCATCGTCAGTTCCTCCCTTCGAAGGGCACAGCCTGTCGGGCCTATCCCGACGGTCGGTACACCGCGCTCATCGGCAAGCACGACGCATCAACAGACGGTTCAGGGTCTTTGCGATCTCGGTCGGTCCTGCAGGAGATGCAGGCTCGCGGCGATACCGAATCAACGAGGTCGATGCCCCGCTCCAGGATCGGCGGCAATTGCTCGTCCTGTAAAAGTCGGAACGGTCGGAGACTGCCGTTGCTAGGACCGCATTCGGGGGCGGGCGGCAGCCCGGGAAAGGCAAGTATACGACTGAATATCCGTAAATGCTGAAATGCAGCCAAATCAGTAACAACCATGTCGCCAGTGTACGGGCAACCGGCCCTCATGGAAACAGGTTTTGATATCAATTGGGGACGCGCAAGGCCGCTGCCGTGATCGCCTTACGAGCGCAATCGTCGCGGTGCGGCGTATTTCGGCTTGTTCATGTTACAACATTGACATAAAACGTTACCGCTTGTCCCAAGGCGCGTGTCACCCGCACTCAACCGCGAATTCGCATAGAATTTAATGCCTAGAGAAGGAGACATTTATGTCCATTTCACCCTCCAGCATTGGCCACAAGCACGCCTCTGCCATAGTCGGCGGCGATATCGCCGCTCGCGTCAGGGCCGCTCGTGAGGCCGTCGGCTACAGTATCGAAGATCTTGCCGTCACCTGTGGTCTCGCCAATGCTGAAATCAGCGAAATTGAAAGCGGCATGGATAATAGTCCGGCAAAACTGAAGCGAATCGCCATAGCCCTTCAGGTGCCGATTTCGGACTTCCTGCCCGGCGAAATCTGATTGAACGACCGGCCGGCGAGATGCGTCGGCCGGGTCGCCCTCCGTTCCCCAATTCTTCTGAGATCGCTCATCGCCTCCGGCTAATGCAGGTGCCGGAGTTTGTCGGGGTTGCGCACGACATAGATCGCGGCGACTCTTCCGTTTTCGATTTCGAGTGCGGTCGTCTGGAGTTCGCCGTCGGCTTCGAGCGTGACGAAGCCCGGCAGACCATTGACGAAGCCGGCGCGAACGAGTTTCGAGCCGTTCTTGCGGAACAATCCCGCCAGATATTCGTGCACCTTCATCACCGCATCATACCCGATGATCGGCCGTATGGCCGCCGACCGCTTGCCGCCGCCGTCGGAATGGAGGCTGACATCGGCCGCCAGCATGGTGCCGAGCGCCTTCATGTCGCCGCTGCGCGATGCGTCGAAGAATGCCTTCGCCAGCTCGAGGCCGCGCTCCTTCTCGACCCGAAAGCGCGGCCGCGCCTCGCGGACATGGGTGCGCGCGCGGGCGGCGAGTTGCCGGCAGGCGGCCGGATCGCGCTCTATGGTCGTCGCGACCTCCTCGAAAGCCAGTCCGAACACGTCATGCAGCAAAAAGGCGGCGCGCTCGAGCGGCGAGAGGCGCTCCAGCGCCAGCATCAGCGGCAAGGTGACGTCCTCCTCTTCCTCCTCTTCCACGACAGGATCGGGGAGCCAGGGCCCCACATAGGTCTCGCGCTGGCGCCGGGCCGATTTCAGCTGATCGAGGCACAGCCGCGTCACGGTGCGACGCAGGAACGCCTCGGGCTCCCTGACCGCGGCGCGGTTGGCCCCCATCCAGCGGATGAAGGCCTCCTGCAGCACGTCCTCGGCATCGGCAACGGAGCCCAGCATACGATAGGCAACGCGCATCAGCTTCGGACGCAGCGGGTCGAAACCCGCCGCTGCATCTTCGTGCCCGGTGACGGCCATCAGGCGACCGCCTTGGCAGCGGCCGCTGCCGCGGCCGGATCGACCCATAGGCCGAAGCCGACCGCGAGGCGGTTCCAGCCGTTGATGACATTGACCATCAGCGTGAGCTTCACCTGCTCCTCCTCCGTGAAGTGAGCCTGCAGGGCCTGGTAGGCGCTTTCATGCACATGTCCTTCCGACAGCCGCGTCAGCGCCTCGGTCCAGCCGAGCGCGGCCCGTTCGCGATCCGTATAGCACGGCGCCTCGCGCCAGGCCGACAGCAGATAGATCCGCTGCTCGGTCTCGCCCTTCGCGCGCGCTTCCGCCGTATGCATGTTGATGCAGTTGGCGCAGGCATTGATCTGCGATGCGCGGATCTTGACGAGTTCGATCAGGCTGGCCTCGAGGCTCGAAGCGACGGCGAGCGAGGTGCTCATCCAGTTCTTCATGAGGGCGGGGGCGGCGGCGAAAGGATCAAGTTTGGCAGTCATGATGGCTTCCTCTTGTTGGTTACCACATCATGACGAGACGGGACCCTGCAAGTGTGACATGGACGCCGACTTTTTTATCTCCCATTGACGGCCTTAGACGTCGAAAAGCGTTAAGGCCATGGGATCGCTCGGATCCCATGGCCTTTGGCACTGGTTCGACAGGGGCGTCTATTCCGGCATATGGCCGTCGGCCAGCCGTCAAAACTCCTCCCAGTCCTCCGCCGCGGCTGCGGCCGTCGCCTTGCCGCCAAAGGCGCCGGCGATCTTCCGGCCGAGGGCGCGGGCAGGAGACGCGACCGGCTTGCTGTCCGGTGTTGCTGCACGGGCTGTCTGCGCGGGAGCCGAGAGCTGGGCGGCGGCGTCGAGCCGGAACTGACCGACGAGGTCGCGCAGTTTCGACGCTTCCTGCGCCAGCGAGACGGCAGCGGCGCTGGACTGCTCCACCATCGCCGCATTCTGCTGCGTCGTCTGGTCCATCTGGTTGACGGCGGTGTTGATTTCGGCAAGCCCGGTCGACTGTTCCCTGGCCGAGATTGCGATTGCTTCCATATGGGCATTGATCTCTACGATGAAGCCGCCGATCGTTTTCAATGCCTCGCCCGTGTCGCGCACCAGCTTGACGCCGCTCCCGACATCGGCGGAGGAGTTCTGGATCAGGCCCTTGATCTCCTTGGCGGCTTGGGCCGAGCGTTGGGCGAGTTCCCGCACTTCCTGGGCGACGACCGCGAAGCCCTTGCCGGCCTCGCCGGCGCGGGCGGCTTCGACGCCGGCATTCAGCGCCAGGAGGTTGGTCTGGAAGGCGATCTCGTCGATCACCCCGATTATGTTGGAGATCTGCTGCGAGCTCTCCTCGATTTTGTTCATCGCCCCTTCTGCCTGGGAAACGACCTCGGCCGAATGAACCGCCGAGTGATTGGCCCGGCTGGCGACGGTGCGGGCTTCCTCGGTACGCTTGGTCGAGTTGCCGACGTTCGCTGTGATCTGGTCCAGGGCCGCGGCGGTTTCTTCCAGCGAGGCGGCCTGCTGCTCGGTGCGCTGGGAAAGATCGTTCGCACCCGACGAAATCTCCCTCGTGCCATTGTCCATGCTGTGCACCGAGACGGCGACGGCACTGATGGTGCGGCTCAGTTGATCGACCGTCGCGTTGAAATCGGCGCGAAGGGGCTCGTATTCGGCCGCGAAGGCTGCATTGATCCGGCAGGCGAGGTCGCCATGGGCGAGCCGCTTCAATGCGTCGCCAAGCGTCGACGTCGCGAGACGCAATTGCTCCGCCTCGCGAGCGGTCCGCTCCTGCTCCGCCTGACGGTTGCGCTCGGCCGTGGCCCGCATCTCCTCGGACTGGCCCTCCAGTTCGCGAGCCTTGAGGCCATTGTCCTTGAAGACCTGAACGGCCGCGGCCATCTTGCCGATCTCGTCGCGGCGCTCGGTTCCCTCGACGTCAACGTCGAGATTGCCGCCGGCGAGAACCGCCATCAGGTCGCGAAGGGCGTTGATCGGTTTCACGATCCACGAATTTACAGCAAAATAGGAGGCTGTCAGAACAAGGGCGAGCCCACCGAACAGGATCAGGAGCGTATTGTTGCTGGTTGATGTCGAAACGATCGTGAGGTCGTCGCTGGCCTTGAGTGCGGCCTGCTCCAAAGTCCGTGTCTCGGTGACGATTTGCTCGGCCAGTTGTGGAAAGCCGGGTTGGCATTCGGTCGCGAATGTCTTGACCGCCGACATCGTTTCCATTGCATTCGTCGTTTTCGATCCTTGATCGAGGGCTCGTGCGCACTGCTTTTCAAGGATGTCCAGACCAGCCTGCTTGAATTCCGGGATATGTTTGTTCTCGGGACTTGCCTGCGCGGCGACGTCCATCAGTTCCGAGAAAGTCTGCTTGGCCCCGGCCAGTTCGGAGTTGGCTTGCTCGACCGCCTTGGGATCGGTCAGCATGATGCTGTCGGCAATCGCTGCTCGGGCTCGCTGCAAGGCCCGGCCCGCCGAGGCCATGTTTTGCGCTGCGCGAACCTGCTCGACGAGCAAATTCGAATAGCCGCCGTCAATCTTCATGATCTGTATTGAGGCGTAGAAGCCGGTGCCTAACGAAAACAAACCGAAGGCGCCGAGGATGACCAGCATCTTGAGAATAGTCGACCAATTTTTCATTGCCTTGTCCTGAGCACGAATGAGAGAGGTTGGAGAGGCCCCTCAAATCATTCGAGCGGCAGGAGTCGCGAGAGGCTGCCTGAGGCAGCATTGGCGCCACGTTTCCGCATCAAGAGGTTGCGAAGATTAATGAAGCTTCACAGCTTTACCGAGAAGGCAGCGAAACCCTCGCGAATTGGATAGGAATGCGGAAATCGGATAGCTCCCTGTCTTGCCCCGCCGCCTGCAGTGGCGGGGCAGTGTCTCCGAGCGCTCGGGCGGCTCACTGCGATTTTTGCGGGTCGTCAGCCGGATTGACATACTTGATGCCCCACGGACCGTTGGTGGTAATCTGCACCACGGTCTCTTCATCGAAATAGGCAAAATGGGCCATGTTGGGCGGCAAGGCGAAGAAACTGCCTGCCGGCAATGCCTTGGCGGCACTCCGATCGGCCGTTTCGCCCATTCCCAGATTAATGGTCCCTGATATGACCGTGACCACTTCGTCCGCCGGATGCGTGTGCGGTGCGACCACATAGCCGGACGGGGCCTTCAGCCGAAGGGCGAACAAGCCTTCCTTGCTGGGATCGCCGAACAGGACTGCAATTTCTGCTCCGGCGGGCAATATCTTTGGCGCCGGCGCCCACTTGACATCACCGGGAGCGATCATTGTGTGCGCATCCTCTGCCGAGGCAAAGGTGACGATCCCGAAGAATACGGGCAATCCGACTGCACATATCGATGCGATTTTCATGATGGACCTCCCTCTGGCGCAGCCGCCCTGGCTGGGCGCCGGGGCGGGCTCGCGAAACGTTTGAGGGTAAGCCCGCAGGCACCCTCCGGGCAAGCGTTCCCGATCATCGAGGAACCTTGCGCATACGCCAGTCCGTCGCCTAACCTGTAGTAAGCGGCAGGCGTTGTGTTTACAGATACGACAAATAGGGATATCTATTATCCGTAATAGCTGTCGATCAGCATCGACCCGGTAATTTTCGATGATCCTGAAAAGTCAAGTGGAATGGGCACTGCATTGTTGCGCCATTCTCGCCGGCCTGCCCAAGGGCCGCTATCTGTCGACCAAGGCACTTGCCGAATTCCATGGGGTCCCGAAGGAATACCTATCCAAGGCGCTGCAAAGCCTGTCGCAGGCCGGGCTTGTGCATACGACGCTCGGACCTTCGGGCGGCTACCGTCTGGCCAGGACACCGGACGAGCTGACGTTCCTTGATATCGTCGAGGCGGTGGAGGGCAAGGCACGCACCTTCGTCTGCAACAATATCCGCGCCAACAACCCGTGCCGCCCGCAAGGCTATTGCGAAAGCGCCCCTTGCGCGGTGGCGCGTGTGATGTGGGAGGCAGACGAAGCATGGCGCGAAAAGCTCCGAAGTGTGCAACTGTCGGATCTCATCGACACCTTGGCTAAGGAGGTTCCGGCGGAGCTTTGGAAAAAAAGCTTCGAGTGGGTTCTAGAGCGTGCCGGTTGAGCGCGAACCCATGACGGCCTGCGGTTCTTTGTCCGGCGAAGTGAGCGCGTAGAGATAACTCTGGGGCGGCAGTGCGAAGGAGAGGCCACTTTCCTTGCAGTGACGGTCGACCTGATCGATGACTTCGTTTCTCGCCGCCGTTCGGTTGGCCGGACCAGCTACGCGAAACAGCAGCTCCGCTTCGATCGCCACAGCGTCGATTGCCTTGAGACCGACGCTGGGCGGCGGGTCCTGGACGATCCGCTGGCAGTCTTCGAGCGCGGTTCGCAGCACCTCCTCGACAAAGTGCGGCACATGCGTTGCCGCGATACGGACGGTCACGAAGATCTGATGCGTCTCGTCCGGGCGGCTGAGGTTGGTCAATCCAACCTTCGCCAGCGCGCTGTTCGGCAGGACGATGACATTGTTGGCGAGCGTGAGCAGATGGGTGGAACGCCAATTGTTTTCGACGACACGCCCTTCGGTTCCGTCGTCGAGCTGTATCCAGTCGCCGATGGCGAAGGGACGGCCAAGCGTCAGTGCGACGCCGGAGAACAGGTCGCCAAGCGTATTCTGCAGGGCAAGGCCGAGGATAATGGCGACTACGCCGGAGGTTGCCGTCAGCGTGCCGATCGGCGCACCGAAGACGAAGCCCATGATGGACAGTGCCACACCCAGATAGACGATGCCGATGATCAGGTCCTGAAACAGGCGCGCTTCCCGCGGCCTGCGGTCGAGCACGATGTAGATGCGCACGAATCCGATGGTCGCCCAGGCGAGATGCGTCCACCAGAGAACTCTTGCAGACGTCGCCAGGAATGCAGCGAGCCCGTTCAGATGTGCCTCGTCCACCCGGTGCGGCTGGATCCCGCTGAAGCCGAGTGTGGCGGTCATGGCGGTGAAAAACAGAATCTGGACGATCAACCGCGCGGTCGGACGCCCGCGCCCCTGCAGATGCCACACGACAATGCCGGCAATCCCAAGCAGATTGATCAGCAGGAACGGCAGAGAAAGAGGATCGGCGAACATGGCGGGCTCACTTGCAAGGATGTCCGGATCAAAAGCGGGCCGGATGCGCCGCATGCGGCCCCACTTCAAGTCATTTCTCGATCGGGAAGGTCAACTCCTTCTGAGCGGTATCGACGACGAAGACCGCCAGCAGTTTGGCCGGCTTCGTCTCGCTGCCGTTTGCGCTCACGTCGTGACGGTCGCCGGGCATCTCAGAAAAACTCTCACCTGCCTGGTAGACCTTGGCCGGTCCGCCATTCACCTGGCTGCGGATGGATCCTTCGAGAACCGTTGCGTAGATGAAGGCGGAGCTCGGATGGGTGTGGGCTTCGGAAAACCCGCCGGGACCATATTCGACCAGAACGCCCCTGATGCTCTTGCCCGGAACGTTCGGCAGTTGATGCTCATAGACGAGCGTAACCTTGTTGGCCTTGCCGGCGGGAGTGTCATGGGCCGCGGCAGACCCGGAAATCACTGCCGTGGCTGTCACGGCGGCGACGATCGACTTCATCATCTCAAAGCTCCTGCATGGGTTGGACAGTGCGCCCGGGGGGGGCACTGCGCGCCGGCATCCGGTCATTTCCGTGCCGAGGTTGCGAACCAATGTTCGAAATTGATCCGGCCAAGACGCGGATTGTTGTCGGAAACGAGCGAGCCGTCCTCCAGCCGGGCTCCGAAGTAGCGTGCCTCGGGATCCGGCGTGACCTTACGGGCGTCGCCACTTGCCTTGAGATAGCGACCGACGAGGTCGCTCAGCCGCGACCGCTCGGGGCCGGCAATCTCAATCGTGCCGTTGACCGGCCGAGCAAGGGCAACGTCCGCCATGGCATCGGCGACGTCGTCGGAGGCGATCGGTTGCACATAGGCTGGCGACAGATGCACCGTGTCGCCGACGGTGCCGGACTGGGCGATACCGCCGAGGAACTCCATGAACTGAGTCGAGTGAACGATCGTGTAGGGAACGCCTGAACCCTTGATCAGCCGTTCCTGAGCAAGCTTGGCGCGGAAATAGCCGCTCTCCTGCAGGCGTTCCGTACCGACAACCGAAAGCGCGATGTGGTGCTTGACCCCGGCCGCTTTTTCCGCCGCAAGCAGATTGCGGCTAGACGTCTCGAAGAACTCCATCACCGCCTCGTCTTCGAAAGACGGCGAGTTTGCGAGGTCGATCACCACGTCGGTGCCCGCAAGCGCTTCGGCAAGTCCTTCGCCGGTGATGGTGTTGACGCCCGTGTTTGGAGAGGCGGCGATCACCTCATGACCCTGCTTGCGCAGGCGCTCGACTGTCTTCGAACCGATGAGGCCGGTTCCCCCTATGATGACGATTTTCATAAAAACACCTCCGTTGCGGCAGCATTCGCGCCGCGTTGCTAGACGGGTCAGCGAAGGGCACAGAGTTAGTTCAGGCCGGCCTTGTCGAGACCGTAGAGCTTGTCGGCGGAACCGGGCACGTTCTTGAAGGAGATGCTGGCGCGATTCCATGCATTGATGACCATGATCGAGAACGTCAGGTCCGAGATTTCCTTCTCTGAAAGCTGGCCGCGCACCCGCTCATAGAGTTCGTCGGGGATGCCGCCTTCGGGCAGCCTCGTTACGGCTTCGGTCCAGGCAAGTGCGGCGCGCTCGCGGGGGATGAAAAGGTTCGACTCGCGCCAGATTGCAATGTGGTAAAGACGCAACTCGCTTTCGCCGTGAATTTTAGCTTCCTTCACATGCATGTCGAGGCAAAATCCGCAGCCGTTGATCTGCGATGCGCGGATATTGACGAGATCTCGGATCGTCTGATCGATGACGCTGTCTTTCAGGGTTATGCTGAGTTCCGAAAGCTTCTTGAAAAGCTCCGGCGATTGCTGGGCGTAGTTCAGGCGCTGGGTCATTGTTCTCTCCTCAATCAAGGATACCTGATATCCTTATGGATAGAGAATATCCGTAATATCTGGACAGTAAAGCCCTCGCCCCCTAAGCTGCCGACATAAGGCTTATGCGGGAAAGTATGGGGACGAGGATGGACATCGTATCCGCACTGCGAACCTTCCTCCGGGTCGCCGAGACTGGCTCGTTTTCCGCAGCCGCGGTCGACCTTAATCTGACGCAGCCGGCCGTCTCCCGGCAGGTATCGGCACTGGAAGCGCATTTGAACACCCGCCTTCTGCACCGCACGACAAGCGCAGTCGCCCTGACGGCCGAAGGCGAGCAGATCATTCCGATGGCGCTCAAGGTGGTCGAGGCGGTGGACGCGCTCGGCGACACCACCGGTGCCGATGGAACGATGGCTTCTGGCAAGGTACGGCTCACACTACCCGCGCCGCTCGGGCTTTATGTGAGCGACCGCCTCGCGAGCCTTATTGCCGGCCATCCCGGGCTCGCCGTCGAAATGATCTTCCGAGAGGAGCCGTCGGATCTGGTCGGGGAAGGGATTGATCTCGAGGTGCGCCTGGGGCCGGTCACGGACAGCAGCCTGGTGTGCCGCCGGATCGGCTGGACGACTGCCTTCCTCGTCGCAGCGCCCACCTACCTGGAAGGCCAAACGGGACCGCAATCGCCAGGCGATCTCACCGCCCATGAATGCATCTGCTACCGCCGGGCCGGCGACGGTCGTACCTGGTCGTTTTCCAACGGGGCGGACGAGATTGCCGTACGGATTGCACCTCGGTTGATCGCCAACAATGCAGTGGCCGTCCATCGCGCGACGCTGGCCGGCAGCGGCCTTGCGGTGCTTTCCCATATCCTCGCTTGCCCGGACATCGAGGCGGGCAGGTTGGTGAATGTGATGCCGGAGTTCCCACCGACTCGCCTGCCGATCAATGTCGTCTATCCATCGCGCCGCAACATGCCGCTGCGCGTCAGGACCGTCCTCGACTTCCTGATCGAGGCCGTCCGCCAAGATCCGTTGATGGTGTCCTGATTCGCCGCGTGAGTGCGGGCCTCCATCGCTGCGTCCAGGCCGAAGACGCGGCAGGGGGCAGGCCAAATGAACGGTGGGAGTGGCGCGCCACACCCACGTTTTCGTGGTCTTCGAGACAGGCTTCGACGGGGCTCTATTGCGCCGCGATGTCGTTCGCTGTCGGCAGGCCATCGTTCGCGCCCGCTTTGACAAGCCCTTCGCGAATGTGCTGCGTGTCGGCTTCCTGAGCGTAGTGCAAGGTGGCGAGGAAGGATTCGAGGCCAAAGTCGGGGGCGAGCGCCTGGACCTTTTTCATATGCGCAGACGCGGCAATGTCGTCGCCGAGCCAGCCGTAGCAGGCGGCAACGAAAGCGTGCTGCACGTGGTCCATTGCCGAAAGGTGCATGAATGCCTCGATTGCTTCGCCATATTGCCGGGCCGCGAAAAACGCCTTTCCGAGGTGGCTCCAGAACCGTTCCGGATGATGGGGATTGAGCCGCATTGCCTTGCGGATCCACTCGACCCCTTCTTCCGGTCGGCCGAGCCAGGTCAAGAGTTCGCCCTGCTGGACCACCACCAGATCGTAGTTGGGGTTGAGCGAAAGGGCGCGCTCCTGGTGATAGCGGGCCGCCGTCAACGCGTTGTTGTTGACGTTCACCGCCGCGAGGATGCGGTGCACGTCGGCGTCGTTGTCGTCAAGCGCCAGCGCGCGTTCGAGTTCGGCCACGATTTCGGTCCAGGTCGCGTCCTTGTCCTCGCACCAGCCGTAAACCCAGGCCTGTCCGAGAATGCAGGCCCGCCAGGCATGGGCATGCGCATAGCCGGGGTCGAGCTCGAGTGCCCTGTCTATCAGGGCTCGGGCCTGCTCATTATCCGCAATCGTGCCGCGGTGATGCAGCACCTTGGCCGTAAGCGCGCATTCATAGGCAGCCATGTTCGCCGGCTTCGTGCGGGCGAGTTGATCTCGCTGGGCCGCCTCGACACGCCCGGGCAGCGTCGCGGCTATTGCCGCCGTCACCTCATCCTGGATGGCGAATATGTCGTCCAGTCTTCGGTCGTATTTGTCGGCCCAGACATGGGCATCGTTGATCGCGTCGATGAGCTGGACCGTCACGCGCACCCTGTCGCCGATCTTGCGGACGCTGCCTTCCACCAGATATTGCGCTCCAAGCTTCTCGGCCACCTCCCGCGCGTTCACAGGCTGGTTCTTGTAGACGAAGCTCGAGTTGCGGGAGATGACGAAAAGCTCGTGGCGGCGCGACAGCTCGGTGATGATGTCCTCCGTCAGACCGTCCGCGAAAAACTCCTGTTCGGGGTCGCCGCTCATATTGTCGAAGGGCAGCACGACGATCGCGGGCTTTGAGACCGCTCGCTTCGTATCCTTCTCTTCCGGCGGGGCCGGCAGGACGGAGCCCTCGATGCCGATCCGAAAGAGATGCACGGGACGAGTGATGTTCTTCAGCGTCTTCTCGCCCAGGTCATCGAGAGAGACTTCGAGGCGGTCGGCAATCTGCGTTGCCACCGCAGCGGTGACGCAGATGCCACCCACATCGGCGAGCTGTTCGATACGGGCGGCGATGTTCACGCCATCGCCGAAGATGTCGTCGTCGTCGAAGATGATATCACCGAGATTGATGCCGATCCTGAATTCGATCCGGCGATCCTGGGGCACGTCCGAATTGCGCCGCTTCATCCGCTGCTGGATTTCCACGGCGCATTTCACCGCGTCGGTCACGCTCTGGAATTCGACCAGCATGCCATCTCCCGTCGTTTTGATGATCCGGCCTTCGTTCTTGGCGATGGCGGGGTCGATCAATTCTATACGGTGCGTCCTGAGGCGGGCGATCGTTCCTGCTTCATCGGCTTCCATCAGCCGACTATAGCCTGCCATATCGGCCGCCAGGATTGCGGCTAGTCTCTGTTTCATCGAGTTGCCACCGATGATCTGCTCGGGGGGCGATTCTAGCGCAGCCCGGTGCGATCGGCTACCTTGAATTAGCGCCTTCTTAAGGTGCCCAGCGAAGAGCCGATCGCGAGTTGCCTGGTTGTCGCCTACATCGCCCTGCCGTCCAGGCCGAAGACGTGACAGCGGGCGGGATCGAAATAGACCGAAAGATTGGCGCCGCGCTCCACCTTTTGCTGACCTTCGAGCGCGATGGTCAGCTGCTGGCTGTCGGGAGTGATGCCGTAGAGCATGGTCTCGCCGCCGAGATTCTCGACAAGCTCGACATTGACGGCCGCAAGCGCGATGCCGCTGTCGCGGGCCGAGAGATGCTCGGGGCGGATGCCGAAAGTGACTTCCTGCCCTTCTGTTGCGCCGTTGAGGCGGCGCGGCAGGCGGATCGTGCCGCCGCAGACTTCGATTGCCGTTTCGTTTTCGCTGACGCCGCCGATCCGCGCCTTGAGGAAATTCATTTTCGGGCTGCCGATGAAGCCGGCAACGAAGCGGTTGACCGGGTTGTTGTAGAGATCGAGCGGCGCGCCGACCTGCTCGATGCGGCCGGAATTCAGGACGACGATCTTGTCGGCCATGGTCATCGCTTCCACCTGGTCGTGGGTCACGTAGATCATCGTGTTGCCGAGATCGCGGTGGAGCCGGGAGATCTCGACGCGCATCTGGACGCGCAGTTCCGCATCGAGGTTGGAAAGCGGCTCGTCGAACAGGAAGATGCGCGGTTCCCGCACGATCGCCCGGCCGATGGCGACGCGCTGGCGCTGGCCGCCCGATAGCGCCTTCGGCTTGCGGTCGAGGAGCTTCTCGATCTGCAGGATCTCGGCGGCCCGGCGCACCTTCGGCTCGATGTCGGCCTTCCTGTAGCCCGCCGTTTCGAGGCCGAAGGCAAGATTCTTGTAGACCGACATATGCGGGTAGAGCGCATAGGACTGGAACACCATGGCGATGCCGCGCTTGGCCGGCGCCACCTCGTTCATCCGGTCGTTGTCGAGCATCAGCGTGCCGCCGGAAATCTCCTCGAGCCCGGCGATCATCCGAAGCAAGGTGGACTTGCCACAGCCGGACGGACCGACGAAAACGGCGAATTCGCCGGGATCGATGGTGAGGTCGATGCCGTGGATCACGTCGAGCGCGCCATAGCGTTTCTCGACCTTCTGAAGAACGACGCTGGTTGCCATTTCCAATTCCTCCCCTGCGCCTATCGCGTATTGGCGCGCCAATCGGCGTATTTCGGGCTGTCCGGGCCGATCGGCAGTGAAATCTCACGCCCGGTATCCGCCGACTGGTAGATCGCCGTCACCAGTTCCAGCGCCCGCCGAGCATCCTTCGTCGTCACCGGCAGCGGGGCCGCTCCGTTCAAATGGGCGTGGAAATGCGCCATCTGGGTGGTGAAGCGCGGCGACACCGGCTGCCAATTGCCGATCACCTCGTCTATCTGAGATTGGACCGCCTCATTGGCCGCGATGATCTTCCAGGGATCCTTGCCCGGCGTATAGGGTTCATGGCTGCTCTCGAAGGTGACATTCTCGAAATGCAGCCTGAGCCGGCTGATCTGCTCCTGCGACCCGAGCGTGCAGGACAGCGACACGAAGGCGCCGTTCTGCATCAGCAGGCTCGCCGAGGCGCAATCCTCGACCTCGATGTCGTTGACGCGGGTCGCGACTCGGCCGAACACCTTGGAGACCGGACCGAGGAGATGCAGCAGCATGTCATGCAAATGCAGCGCATGGGTGACCAGCACGCCGCCGAGCTCGGTCGCCCATTTGCCGCGCCAGGGGACGGAATAATATTCAGGCTTGCGCAGCCAGTACGTCTCGACCGAACCTACATAGGGCTTGCCGGCAATCCCGGCCTCGATGATACGCTTTGCCTTCTCGATGCCGTCGCCATAGCGATACTGGAAGATTGGCATCAGCACGCCCCGGGCGCGTTTTTCCGCTTCGATGATCTTGTCGACGCCGGCGAGCGAGCCGGTCAGCGGTTTCTCGCAGATGACGTGCTTGCCGGCGGCAAGCGCCGCGATCACCTGCTCGAGATGGATGCCGGGCGGCGTGCAGATGTCGACGATGTCGATCGTCTCATCGGCAAGCACGTCCTCGAAGGAGGTGGTGCGGCTCTCGATGCCGAATTCGTTGCCGAATTCGTTGAGGCGCTCTTCGTTGAGATCGCAGATCGCCTGGACGCGGAACTTGTCCGGATGCGGCAGGTAACCCTCGATCATGTGCAACCGGCCGATGCCGCAGCCGATGATGGCGACTGTCTTTACGCTCATGTCAGTTCTTTTCCCGGTT
Source organism: Sinorhizobium fredii (assembly GCF_002944405.1). Taxonomy (NCBI): domain Bacteria; kingdom Pseudomonadati; phylum Pseudomonadota; class Alphaproteobacteria; order Hyphomicrobiales; family Rhizobiaceae; genus Ensifer; species Ensifer fredii. The sequence goes on from NZ_CP024310.1 coordinate 767,391, forward strand.
CTGTTCGGCGATCGCCTGGGCGCGAAGCGCAAGTTCCATGGCCTTGAAGCAGCGTTGCTGCGGCATGGCGGTTTCGGTTCGGTCGCGGATGTCGTCGAGCAGCTGGCGGCCGAAGGGAAGCTCGACTGCCGAGCAGTCGATGTGCTCCACACCATAGCGACCTGCGAGGAAGAGGTGGTTGCCGCCTTCGCGACCGGCGAGGTCGACAGTCTTGCGCACCTCGATCGTTCCGGTCGTGCCGACGATGAAGAGCCGGCCGTCGCCCCAAGTCGGCATGCCGTCCGGGGTCAGCCAGTTCACATGGATCATGCCGGTGGCCTCGGCGGTCGAAAGATGAATGTTGCCGGTATCCTGCAGCTCGGGCTCGTCGGGGACGCTTCGGTTGTCGACGCTCGCCGAAAGGATGGCCGCGTCGTCGGCGCCGGTGAAGAACAGGAACTGCTCGCACTGATGCGAGGCGATGTCGGTGAGGATGCCGCCATATTCTGAGCGGCGGAAGAACCAGTCCGGGCGCGTATCGCGCCGCAGCCGGTGCGGTCCGAGGCCGACGAGGTGCACGACATCGCCGATGGCGCCGGCGGCGACCAGCTCGCCGGCCTTGACCGTCGCCGGGCTTTCGAAATGCTCCGAATAGAGGATCGAGTAGATCCGTCCGGTCTCCGCCTGGACCCGGCGCACCTTGGCGAGCTGCTCGAGGCTCGTCATCCCCGGCTTGTCGGTCAGCACGTCCTTACCGTGCTGCATGGCGCGGATCGCCAGTTCCGCCCGCTCGGCGGAGACCGCCGCCGTGGTGATGAGGCCGATGCTTTCATCCTCGAGGATTTGGGGGAGCGTCGCGATGCGCGGCGCATCCTTGTAGACGCCGGCAAATTCCGCCGCCAGCGCATCGTCCGGCTCGTGGAAGCCGACGAGGCGGGCGCCGGCGCGCAGCAGGCAATTCACCTGGCCGTAGATATGATTGTGGTTGAGGCCGAAGGCGGCGAAACGCAATTCGATCATGATGGTCTTTGAACTCCGTCGGTCAGCGTTTCATGCCGGTGGTGGCGATGCCTTCGATCAGCAGGCGCTGGAAGAACAGGAAGAAGAAGAACACAGGCACCAGCGACAGCGTCGACATGGCGAAGAGGCCGCCCCAGTCGGAGGTGCTGCTCGAATCGACGAAGGTTCTTAAGCCCAGCTGGATGGTGTAGGTGTTCATGTCGTTCAGATAGATCAGCGGCCCGAAGAAATCGTCCCAGGTCCAGATGAAGGAGAAGATCGCGGCCGTCGCCAGTACGGGAAGCGACAGCGGCAGCATGATCTTCCAGTAGATGCGCCACGGCCCGCAGCCGTCCATCATCGCCGCCTCGTCGAGCTCGCGCGGAATGCCGCGGAAGAACTGCACCATCAGGAAGATGAAGAAGGCGTCGCTCGCCAGGAACTTCGGCACGACCAGCGGCAGGATGGTGTTGACCCAGCCGAGGTCTAGGAACAGCACATATTGCGGGATGAGGGTGACGTGATAGGGGATCATCATCGTCCCGAGCATCATCGCGAACCAGAAATTGCGGCCGGCAAAGCGCAGCCGCGCGAAGGCGTAGGCCGCAAGCGAGCAGGCGATGACATTGCCCATCACCGTCAGAACTGCGATCACCACGGAATTCCAGGTGAACCGTCCGAAGCTGACGTCGAGCCCGAACCAGCCGCGGACATAGGAGGCAAAATCCACCGACGAGGGCCAGAGCGTCGTCGAGGAGAAGATCTCGTCCTCCGGCCGGACCGATGCCGAGACCATCCACAAGAGCGGATAGAGCATGGCGAAGGAGGCGGCGATCAGTCCGGCATGGATGAGAACAGAACCGAGGGGGCTGCGGCGATTGGCCGTCGGCGGGGGGGGTGCGGTGATCGAGCTCATGGTCGCGTCAGTCATCGTAGTGCACCCAGTAACGAGAGGTCAGGAACGAGAAGGCCGTGAACAGTCCGATGATCAGCACGAGGATCCAGGCGAGCGCCGAGGCATAGCCCATGCGGAAGTTCCCGAAGGCCTCCTGATAGAGATAGAGCGTGTAGAACAGCGTCGAGTTGATCGGCCCGCCGGTGCCGCCGGAGATGATGAAGGCGGGGGTGAAGGCCTTGAAGGCCTCGATCGTCTGCACGACCGCGTTGAAGAAGATGACCGGGGTGAGCAGCGGCAGGGTGATCTTGTAGAACTGCCGGAACTTTGACGCTCCGTCGAGGCTTGCCGCCTCGTACATGTCGGTCGGGATCTGCCGCAGCCCGGCGAGGAAGATGATCATCGGCGAGCCGAACTGCCAGACGCTCAAGACGACGAGCGTCCAGATCGAATAGTCCGGATGCGAGATCCAGCTCGGGCCCTCGATGCCGAACTGGGCGAGCAGACTATTGATCAGGCCGTCGCCGGCAAAGAGCTGCCGCCAGAGCACGGCGATCGCCACGCTGCCGCCGAGCAGCGACGGCAGGTAGAAGATGGCGCGATAGACCGTGAGGCCCTTGACGCCGCGATCGAGAAGGATGGCGACCAAAAGCGCGAAGGCCAGCTTGAAGGGGACCGACAAGACCACATAGAGGAACGTCACCTTCAGCGAGGCCGCAAACTTCGGATCGGCCGTGGCGATGCGGACGTAATTGGCCGTCCCGACCCACTCCGGAGAGCGGATCAGGTCGAAACTGGTGAAGGAGAGATAGAGCGAGGCGACGGCAGGCCCGAGCGTCAGCCCGAAGAAGCCGACGAGCCACGGCAACAGGAACATGTAGCCGGCACCATGTCTTGTCCAGATGGCGGCGAAGCGGCCCTGTCCGGCGGGGCGCCCCCTGGCGCCCGCACCGACGGCTACGGCGGAATCCTGCACGGCAGCCATAGCCCTTACCCTCGCGACAGGATCTGCGTGACCTCGTTCACCAGCGTCTCGCCGCCCTGCTTCACATCGAGCTGGCCGAAGCCCACCTGTTCGGCGACGGTACGCAAGGCGAACTCGGCCTCGCCGGCGCCGCTGGGCGGAGGCGGTGGCAGGTCGCCGGCAAGTGCGCCGAGGCCGGAGACGTAGTCGAGCATGGCGCGTCCCAACTCGTCGAGTGTCGGCGCGAGCTTCTCACGCACGCCCGCCGACTCCGGTACGCCACGCTCGACGCCGAGGATTTCGGCGGCCTTGGGGTCGGTGACGAAGAAATTGACATACTTCGCGCCGAGCTCCGGGTCCTTCGTCTGGGCCGAGACCGAGAAGAACATCGACGGCTTGCGGTAGTGGCCGCCTTTGGCATCGTTGCCGATCAAGGGAAAGTTGCTGAGCGCCAGCTTGTCCTTGTTGATGCCCTGATAGGTGACGAACTGGTTGGAATGGGCATAGGAGGCGGCAGCCTTGCCGAGCGACAGCGGACTCGTCTCAGGGGTATACTGATCGAGCGCCTGGATATCCGGCGGCACGCAGGCCTTGGCTTCGCGCATGGCCGCCCACATGGCGAACCAGTCGGCGGCATCGTTCGCGTCATAGGCGATCTTGCCGTCGGCCGTGAAGAGCGCCTTCCCACGCTGGCGCAGCCAGTTTTCCAGGAGCGGTTCAACGCCGCTGCCGTCGGCGATACCGTAGAAGCCCTTGCGCTTGCCGGCCTTGGTGATCTCGGCGCCGATCCTTGCCAGATCGTCCCAGGTGGTCGCCGGCGTCGGTAGATCGATGCCGGCTTCCTCGAAGGCGACGGTGTTGACCATCATCGCCGCCGAATTGGCGCCGAGGCTGATGCCGTAGAGCTTGCCGTCGACGCTGCCGCCCTCGATCTGCACCTTGTCGAAATCCTCGACTTTCAGCACCGAGCCGAGATAATCGTTGAGGGGCGCCAGCGCGCCGCGCCGGGCATACTCGACGATGTAGCGATAGTCCATCTGGATGATATCCGGCGCGTTGCGGCCGGCGACCTGGGTCGCAAGCCGGGGCCAGTAGTCGCTCCAGCCGAGGAACTCGCCGTTAATGGCGACGCCCGAGTTCTGTTCCTGAAAGAGCTGGTTGACCTTGTTGGTGCGGTCGGCGCGGGCCTGCGAGCCCCACCACAGCATTCTCAGCCGCGCTTCCTGAGAAAGCGCACTCGATGCCAGCATGGAATATGAAAGAAGTGCCGCCCCTCCGGCGAGCACGCTGCGTCTGGTCATGCGCATTGTCATTGGTTCCTCCTCCCTCAGGAACGCCTCCACAACGTTCCGTTCCCTGGTTTCGTTACGCCGTCCTCTTGCAACAAATAACTAATTGGTTACAAACTATGGACAAGCGATGAGCCTGTCAAGCAGTTGTGTGCGAAGGTATCATTATCTTGTAATATTTTTTTACAATGTCGCACCGATCGCCACGGCTGGCAAGAGGTGCCGGAGGTGGCGGAATGGACAAGGTGCAGGCGGAAGGGAAAGCGAAAAAAGCAGGCGTTGGCGGCCGGGCGGAGCGGGCCGGAAGTCGCGACCCGGAGCGCACGCGCGCCTCGATCCTCGCCGCCGCGACAGTCGAGTTCGCCGAGAACGGCATCGGCGGCGCCCGGGTCGATGCGATTGCCGAGCGGGCCGGCACCAACAAGCGCATGCTCTATCACTATTTCGGCGACAAGGAGCAGCTCTACCTTGCCGTTCTGGAAGAGGCCTATATCGGCATCCGTACGGCCGAAAGATCGTTGAACTTGAGCGACTTGGCACCGGAGCAGGGGGTGGCGGAGCTTGCCATGTTCACCTGGAAATACTTCCGGGAGCACCCGGAGTTTTTGAGCCTTCTCGGCACCGAGAACCTGCACGGTGCCCGCTGGCTGCGCCAGTCGACGCGACTCAAGGAACTGCATTCGCATTTCATCGACAAGCTCGCCGACCTGCTCGATCGCGGCAAGGCGAAGGGTCTGTTCCGCGTCGATGCCGATCCGTTGAACGTCTATCTGACGATTGCCGCGCTCGGCTATTTCTATCTCTCCAACCGGCACACGCTGTCGACGATTTTTGGCCGGGACCTCATGGAGGAGGCCAATCTCGAGGACTGGAGACGTCACATCGTCCAGGTGACTCTGGCCTCCATTCGCCGCTGAATTGCAGTCCTGTCGTTTTTAATGTTGACAAGTGGGATTTTTCTCTGCCACAAAGTAACTGTTTAGTTACTGGCTTTGGGAGGGCTGGTCCACTCCCACGAGGCCTGTCAGGGAGGGAAGCCGCATGCCACGTTTGGGGATAATTCTGCACGGTGTCACGGGCCGGATGGGCTACAACCAGCACCTCGTGCGCTCGATACTGGCCATTCGCGATAAGGGCGGCATCGCGCTCACATCCGGCGAGCGGCTGGAGATCGATCCGATCATCGTCGGGCGCAACCGCGACAAGATGGAGCAACTGGCAAAGCGCCACAACATCGCCCGCTGGACGACCGACCTCGACGACGCCCTGGCCGATCCGAACGACCAGATCTTCTTCGATGCTGGCACGACGCTGATGCGCGCCGAACTGATCAGCAGGGCGCTCGATGCAGGCAAGCATGTCTATTGCGAGAAGCCAATCTCCGATGACCTGAAGGTGGCGGTAAAACTGGCCCGCAAGGCGCGGGCCTCTGGTCTGAAGCATGGCGTGGTGCAGGACAAACTGTTCCTGCCCGGCCTGCGCAAGCTGGCGCTGCTCAAGGAGTCGGGCTTCTTCGGCAAGATTCTCTCGGTGCGCGGTGAGTTCGGCTATTGGGTTTTCGAGGGAGCCTGGGGCGTGCCGGCCCAGCGGCCCTCCTGGAATTACCGGAAGAACGATGGCGGCGGCATCATTCTCGATATGCTCTGCCATTGGCGTTATGTGCTCGACAATCTCTTCGGCGAGGTCAAGGCCGTCTCCTGCCTCGGGGCGACCCATATTCCGCGCCGCGTCGACGAGCAGGGCCGGACCTATGATTGCGATACCGACGACGCGGCCTATGCCACCTTCGAGCTCGAGGGCGGCGTGATCGCGCAGATCAATTCCTCCTGGGCCGTGCGCGTCCGCCGTGATGATCTCGTTACCTTCCAGGTCGACGGGACGCATGGCTCGGCCGTCGCCGGGCTGACGAAGTGCTGGACCCAGCACCGCGTCAACACGCCGAAGCCGGTTTGGAACCCGGACCAGCCGCAGACCATCGATTTTTACAAGACCTGGGACGAGGTGCCGGACACGCAGATCTTCGACAATGGCTTCAAGGCGCAATGGGAAATGTTCCTGCGTCACGTCGCCGAGGATGCGCCCTGGCCCTACGGCCTCGAGGCCGGCGCCAAGGGCGTGCAGCTTGCCGAGCTGGGGCTGAAGTCCTGGGAAGAGCGCCGCTGGCTCGATGTTCCGGAACTGGAGTTCTGAGCCATGGCGAGCATCGATCTTCCCCTCGAAGGCAGGCTCGTCCGCTACGAGCTCAGCGGCCGGCCGGTTCCGCTCAGGAAGCGGGATGCGGCGGCCTTCCCGCGCGTAGCCTTCGCGGCGGCACATGTCGTCGCCGATCCGCTCGCCGACAACGATCCGTGGCTCAATCCGGCAATCGATTGGGAGCGGACGCTCGCCTTCCGCCACCGGCTTTGGGACCTCGGCCTCGGGGTCGCCGAAGCGATGGACACCGCCCAGCGCGGCATGGGGCTTGGCTGGCCGGAGGCCCGCGAGCTCATCCGCCGGGCGCTTGCCGAAGCCCGCGGTCGGCCAGGTGCGCTTATTGCCTGCGGTGCCGGCACAGACCATCTGACGCCCGGCCCGGAGGTGACGATCGACGACATCCTCGAGGCCTATGAGAGCCAAATCGAGACGATCGAAGCCGAAGGCGGGCGGATTATCCTGATGGCTAGCCGTGCGCTCGCCGCGGCCGCCAGGAGCCCGGACGACTATGTCCGTGTCTATGACCGGGTCCTCTCGCAGGTGAAGCAGCCGGTGATCATCCATTGGCTCGGCGAGATGTTCGACCCGGCGCTTCAAGGCTATTGGGGCAATGCGGACCACATGGAGGCGATGAAGACCTGCCTCAAGGTCATCGAGGCGCATGCGGAAAAGGTCGACGGCATCAAGATCTCGCTGCTTTCCAGGGAGAAGGAGATCGCCATGCGCCGGCAACTGCCGAAGGGCGCGCGCATGTATACCGGCGACGACTTCAACTATGCCGAACTGATCGCCGGCGACGACCAGGGCCATTCCGACGCGCTGCTCGGCATCTTCGACGCGATCGCGCCGGTGGCATCGGCCGCGCTGGAGGCTCTCGGCCACGGCCGGAACGGCGACTTCTTCGAGCTGCTCGAGCCGACCGTGCCGCTGTCTCGGCATATCTTCAAGGCGCCGACGCGCTTCTACAAGACCGGGGTCGTGTTCCTCGCCTATCTGAACGGCTTGCAGGATCACTTCGCGATGATCGGCGGTCAGCAGAGTGCCCGCTCGCTTGCCCATCTTGCCGAACTCTTCCGGCTGGCGGACAGGGCAGGCGCTCTCGCCGATCCGGAACTGGCGCTCGCGCGCATGAAGCGCGTACTCGCCGTTCACGGCATTGACTGAGGCGGGCATGAGCGAAGTTCCTCGCATCAGGCTCGTCGAAGCGGAAGTCTTCGAGCGGCCGGTCGACTTCCGTTTTCCCTTCCGCTTCGGCGCGGCGCGTGTCGAGAACGCGCCGCAGGTTTTCGTTCGGGTGCGGATCGAGGATGAACGCGGCCGCTCGGGCGCCGGCTGGTCGGCCGAGATGATGATGCCGAAATGGTTCGACAAGAACCCGGAATTGTCGCCCGGGGAGAATGTCGAGCAGCTCCGCATGTCGCTTCGCCTGGCGATTGGGGGGTTGCGGTCGCTGAAGGCTGATACGGCATTCGGCTTGCATGCCGCCGCGGAGGCGGACCATCACCGAAATGCGGCGCGGCACGGCCTGCCGGCGTTGGTCGCCTCCTATGGGCTGGCGCTTGTAGACCGCGCCATCATCGATGCAATGTGCCGCATGAACGGCGTCAGCGCCGCAGAGGCAGTCACGCGCAATCTGCTCGGGATATCCGACGCCACCGCGCCCGATCTCGCCGGTTTCGATTTGCCTCGCTTCCTGTCGCGCCTGGCGCCTTCGCCGACGCTGGCCGTCCGCCACACGATCGGCCTTGCGGACGCCTTGGGTACGGCCGACCTGGAACCCGGCCAGCGGCTCGAAGACGGGCTGCCGCAGACGCTCGACGAGGTGATCGCCGCCTACGGCCACCGCTGGTTCAAGATCAAGGTTTCCGGCCGTCCCGCCGAAGATTGCGAGCGGCTCGTCGCGATCGCCGCGGTGCTCGATCACAATGGTGAAGATTATCGCGTGACGCTCGACGGCAACGAGCAGTTCGAACGCGGCGAAATGGTCGCCGACCTTCTCGACCGGATCGAGAAGGAACCCCGCCTGAAAAGGCTGCGGGCATCCGTGCTGTTCTTCGAGCAACCGATCGCGCGCGCCGAGGCGCTGTCGAAACCGGTCGCGGCGATCGCCGAGCGCCTGCCGCTCGAGATCGACGAGTCCGATGGCGATGTCGGATCCTTTCTGCGGGCCCGCGAGCTTGGCTATGCCGGCATCTCGTCAAAATCCTGCAAAGGCTTTTATCGCTCGCTGATCAATCGCGCCCGCGTCGAGAAATGGAATGGCCATGCCGGCAACAGCCGCTACTTCATGTCCGCCGAGGATCTGACGACGCAGGCCGGTCTTGGCCTTCAACAGGATCTCGTGCTGGCAGCGCTGATAGGCGCCGGGCATATCGAGCGCAACGGCCATCACTATGTCGACGGCATGGGGCGAGCGCCGGCAGCGGAGCAGGGCGCCTATCTTGCCGCTCATGGCGAGCTTTACGAAAGCGCCGCCCGACGGGCGCGTCTCGCCATCCGAAACGGCGAAATCACCTTCGCATCCGTCTTGAGGGCGGCCGGCCTCGGCTCCTCGGTCGAGCCGGACTGGGCGTCGATGACAGGCTGAGAAACCGGGAGGAGAACAGCATGCAGGTCGAGGGTCTTTCCATCAATCTGGCGACGATCCGTCAGCAATGCGGCTTTGCCGAGGCTGTGGATGTCTGCCTGAAGCACGGCATCACGGCAATCGCGCCCTGGCGCGACCAGGTGGCGGCGATCGGTCTTAACGAGGCCGCCCGCATCGTCCGTTCCAACGGGCTGAAGCTGACCGGCCTCTGCCGCGGCGGCTTCTTTCCGGCGGCGGATGCCGCCGGCCGCGAGAAGGCGCTTGACGACAACAGGCGCGCCATCGACGAGGCGGCGGCGCTCGGTGCGGACTGCCTGGTCCTCGTCGTCGGCGGCCTTCCCGACGGATCGAAGGACATCGATCGGGCGCGACGGATGGTCGAGGAGGGCATCGCCGCCGTGCTGCCGCATGCGCGCGCCGCGGGCGTGCCGCTGGCGATCGAGCCGCTCCACCCGATGTATGCGGCCGACCGGGCCTGCGTGAACACGCTCGGCCAGGCGCTCGACATCTGCGAGACGCTGGGCGCGGGCGTCGGCGTCGCGATCGACGTCTACCATGTCTGGTGGGATCCCAATCTCGCCAACCAGATCGCCCGGGCCGGCCGAATGAAGGCGATCCTCGCGCATCACATCTGCGATTGGCTGGTGCCGACGAAGGACATGCTCACCGATCGCGGCATGATGGGCGACGGCGTCATCGACCTCAAGGAAATCCGCGGCATGATCGAGGCGGCGGATTTCCTTGGAGCCCAGGAGGTCGAGATCTTCTCCGCCGACAACTGGTGGAAACGCCCGGCCGAGGAGGTGATCGCCACCTGCGTCGAACGCTTCCGAAGCTGCTGCTGAGATGGTGAACTCGGATATGCATCTTACAAGTAGAAGGCGAACGTCCGGGTTTCTCGGTTGACTTTCGCCGATATCGGCCGCTAACATGTATTCTAAATTTACATGTTGTTCTTTCTGCCGCCGGTCGCGCGGTGCCACTCCAGACAGGATTGCGTGAGAGATGATGGATGACAAACGCCGTTTTGCGCTGGTCGGCACCGGCAACCGCGGCACCACCATGTGGGGCAAGGACCTTCTCGCCGGTTGGCGCGGGTTCGTCGATCTGGTCGCCATAGCCGATACCAATGCGCTGCGGGCGGAGCGTGCCCGCACGATGATCGCCAGCAATGCGCCGATCTATGGCGACGTCGACGCGATGCTGACTGAGACGCGGCCGGACCTGGTGATCGTCTGCACCCCGGACGACACCCATGACGACATCGTCGTCAAGGCGCTCGAATCCGGCGCCGACGTCATCACCGAGAAGCCGATGGCGACGACGGTCGAAAAAATCCGCCGCATTCTCGATGCGGAGAAGCGCACCGGGCAGCGTGTGGATGTCTCCTTCAACTACCGCTTTGCGCCGACGGCGGCGCGCATCAAGGAACTCATCAATGCTGGCGAAATTGGCCGCGTCACCTCGGTCGACTTCCATTGGTATCTCGACACCCGCCACGGGGCCGACTATTTCCGCCGCTGGCATGCCTATACGGACCGCTCCGGCAGCCTCTTCGTCCACAAGGCGACGCATCACTTCGATCTTTTGAACTGGTATCTCGACAGCGAGCCGGACACCGTCAGCGCCTTTGCCGAACTGCAGATGTATGGCCGAAAGGGGCCGTTCCGCGGCCCTCGCTGCAAGCTCTGTCCGCACAAGGCAAGCTGCGACTTCTATCTGGATATCAGTGCCGATCCGTTCCTCGACGCGCTCTACGAGCAGCCGTCGGAAATCGACGGCTATTTCCGCGACGGCTGCGTCTTCCGCGAGGATATCGACATTCCGGACACAATGGTCGCAAACATCCGCTACGGCAACGACGTCCATGTCTCCTATTCGCTGAACACCTTCCAGCCGATCGAGGGCCACCACATAGCCTTTAACGGAACGAGGGGCCGGATCGAGCTTCGCCAATACGAGGACCAGCCCTGGGAGACACCGCCGGAGGACGTTATACTGCTCGTCCGCAACTTCCCGAAGGGCCAGCCGCCCGTCGAGCGGGTCAACGTGCCGCATTCCTCGGGCGGCCACTATGGCGGCGACGACCGCATGCGCAACATGATCTTCAAGCCCGGCATCGCCGACCCGCTCGGACAACGAGCCGGTGCACGGGCAGGGGCGCTATCGGTTCTCTGCGGTATCGCCGCGCTGGAAAGCTCGCGCAGCGGGACACAGGTACGGCTGGCCGATCTTATGCCGGATCTCTTCGAGAAGCGGTCCGTTGCGCGGTTTGCGGCGCAATCCTCGGCCTCCGGCGGACGCCGATAACGTCGGACTGGAGAGCTTCCGCTTCGTTTCGTCATTACAAAAGCGTAACTTCGCTCCGAAACCGGATTACGCTAACGGTCGGCTCGCACCTCGACCTCGTAAATGGAGCGCTCCGATGCCGATGAAACGAAGAACGATCATTCTCGGCGGCGGCGCCATTGTTGCGGGAGCCGGGATCGCCTTCATGGCCCGCAGCCGCAGCGGCGAGCCGATCTCCCTCCAGGGCTTTGATTGGAAGGCGTCGGACTTCCGCGGGGGCGGCACGGCGGGGATCACCGGTGCCTTACCGGAGCCGATCTTCCGGGCCGAGCCGCAATGCATCGCGACGCTCGCCCAGACGCTCGGCCCCTGCCACACAAACGACGTGCCGATCCGCAGCGATGTCACCGAGGGCGTGACGGGATTGCCGACCCGCATCAGCCTTCGCCTAGTCGAGGCGTCGATCTGCAAGCCGGTCGAGGGAGCGGATGTCGAGATCTGGCATGCGGATGCGCGCGGCGTCTATTCCGGCGAGGCGGCGGCGATGTGCAATGCCGACGATGCCGAGGCCAGAGCCACCGGATTCCTGCGTGGCCGGCAGGTCAGCGATGCCAATGGCGTCGTCAGCTTCCTCACCGTTTATCCCGGCTGGTATCCGAGCCGCGCCGTCCATATCCACCTGCGCATTCTGCTTGGCGATCGCGAATTGCTCGTCAGCCAGCTTCTCTTCGACGACGCCTTGAGTGATCTCGTCTATCAGGGGCATCCGGACTATGCGGCGCGGCCGGTGCGCGCCACCATGAACGGCGGCGATACGGTGTTCGCCTCGGGCGATGCCACTCGGTTTATCTTCGATTTCGAGAAGCTCGATACCGGCGTGTTGCAGGCAAGCTATACGATCGGCATTGCGGCCTGATCCCGCTGCTTCACCCGCTGAACGAAGACCGCTGGCCAAGCTCGGCGAGATCGGGCGACTGGAACGCTTTTGATCCTTGCCTTATCCCTGTCGTTGTCCCAAAACCGCTGCATGACTTGCATGAGAGAAGGCCTAACCCGAATGAATGATCCCGTCGATATCGTCATCTACCACAATCCGGCCTGCGGGACCTCTCGCAACACGCTGGCGATGATCCGCAATGCCGGCATCGAACCGCGGGTGGTCGAGTATCTGAAGACACCGCCAAGCCGTGCGGAACTTCAGCAGCTGATTGCGCGTATGGGGATTTCGACGCGCGAACTGTTGCGCGAGAAGGGGACACCCTATGCCGAGCTCGGCCTTTCGAATACGAACCTGACCGACGATCAGCTTCTCGATGCGATGCTCGCGCATCCGATCCTGATTAACAGGCCGATCGTCGTGTCGCCGCTCGGGGTAAAACTGTGTCGCCCGTCGGAGACGGTGCTGGATATCCTGCCCAGCGGGCAGCAGGGCGCCTTCGCGAAGGAGGACGGCGAAGTGGTCGTCGATGCGAGCGGCCGCCGCGTCCAGCCATAAGAAGAGCGCTGCTCGCGCGGCGGGCTTTCTGGCCAGTTTTGCCGGGATCGCTCAAGTTGTAAGTATTTTCTGCACGGCGACTTAAAGCCTCGCCGGTACGGTGCTCCCATCTGATCGGAGGGGAGTGCGAGCCGTGAAAGTGCAAGGGAAGATTTCGTCCGGGTCATTCGGCAGCGGGAACTTGGTGCGTTGCGCGCTCGCCGTGCTTCTGGCCGCGACGCTCACTGGGTGCTCGACCACTGCGGACCAAAGCATCAAGACCGCCTCGCTGACGAAAGAGGTCGGCTATGCCGTGCCGGCCAAGAAGACTGCCAGGATCAAGCCTGTTATCGCAACCCAGCGGGCGGCCAAGGTTGTGCGCACCACCTATCTCGGCCGCGCCCCCTATATCTGCACGCCGAGCGGGTTCGGCAGAACGTCAAGCTGCTTCTTGAGATAGGGGCGGAGTTGCGCGCCGAGGCCGTGGGCTCATCTGCGGAGCCGGATTTTGCGCCGGCTCGGGAATGCGCAACTCCTACTGCATGTCTCCGGTGAGACGCGGACATGCAGATTCTATCAATTGGATGTCTCTCGAACGACGCGCCAGTCCGGCCGGCCATAACCGTCCGGCCAGTCATAGATTTCACGATCGTTGAAGTAGACGACGGCGGTGAGCGCGGGGAATTCGGCGTGGCGCTTTGCCACGTTTTCGGCCCAGCCGTTGACATAGGAGGCATCGCCTTCATAGCCGAGTTCGGCAACGATGATCGGCTTGCCGTAGGTCTTGACGCGCTCGTAGCCCGGCGCCAGTCGCTCGACGAAGGTCTGATCGCGGCCGGTCTTGTCCTGATCGTATTTCTGATAGCCGAAGACCGAGAGGCCGATGACGTCGACGACGTCGTCACCGGGATAGAAGGCCTCGAGTCCCTCGTTGCCTTTGGGCGACCACATGAACTTCGCATCTTTCAAATGCTCGCGGCAGACCGTGACTATCCGGCGAAAGGCGGCGGCGAATTCCGTGCCCTGCCAGTGCGCCCAGGAGAACTGGTTGTCTGTCTCGTCCATTTCCTGGCCCCAGCGGATGATGAGCGGGCTTTTCAGCTTGGCAGCCGTTGAGCAGACCGCAGCCATGTTTTGGTCTCGCTCCCCGCCGAGAATGCTTTTGAGCAGCCCCTGCGACGACAGGCGCCATTTGGGCGACCAGGACCAGGGCTCGATGGTGATCATCAACGTACGTCCGCGCGCGTGGGCGTATTCATCGGCTATGTTCAAGGTGGTGAGATCGACGTCTTCCCAGGGCAGGAAGAGGTGCTCAATCCTGGAAGCCGACTGCTCTGCGAAGTCTCCATGCGGATCATAGGCACCGAAGGTGATCGAGTCCTGGGTGAGGATCGGCCGCTTGTCTATTGTTTCGGCTGCATTTCCGGCACGACTGCCGGGCGGGCTTGCCGCCAGCACGGCCCCTGAGAGCATGAGGCTGGCAAGGGCGAAGCCGATTGTCCTTGATGTCGTGTTCATCCTGTCGCTCCATCTGCGATTTGTTTCATGGTTCTGTTCGACGAGGCTTGTGAGGTCGCGGCGAACCGGCGAAGTCGAATTCGTCCTGTCATCACCTGCCCTCCGCATGCGGCTGATCCTCCGGAAGAAAGATCCATCGAGGTCGGAACACGGTCTTGCGCGAGGTCGCTCCGCCCGCACCCGCCACCGAGTAGCGTTCCTCGAAGAGGCGAAGGTGATCGGATCCCCAGGAGAGCGCTTCGAGGCTGTCCTTTCCGTGCTCGGCGGTTGCGATGCCAGGCAGGATGACGAGCGACAGGAGGCCAGCCGCCATTGCCGGACGATAGAAGCGCGGTGCCGCGGCGATCCTGTTTTCCCGCCCATGGCGGAGGACGATGACGATCAGGAGCAGGCTGTAGATAGCCGCATTCATGATCGCCAGAAGGTAAAAACCCTTGGCCTCGCCGACATCCCCGATGCACAGCACCGGAAGGACTGCCGCGAGCGAGAGGATGACATAGGGTGCGAGAACACGCAGGGGCAGCGGGTCGACTTCCGACGTTCCCTTCGGGGTGACGCGGAAATCGACGAAGGATCCCGTGAGCCAGTCGCGAACGGCAGCCAGCGTGCCGGCCAGCGCCCAGGGCCAGCGGGCAAAGAGGAAGAGCATGCATTCCCAGCTCAGGATCTTCGCGTCGACGGGCCGGAACGTTTCGGTTGCCCGCCAGCGATAGGCCATCAGGATCAGGGCGATCGAAAGCGGTGCGAAATGCGCAAGGAAATCGGGGTAGGTGACGGCGATGAGGCTTTCGCCGCGGGCAAGCGCGATGACCGGCATCGCGAACATAAGCGCCATGAAGAACGCAAAGAGCGGATACCAGAGCTGCGAGAACAGGAACTGGAACTTGAGCCGCAGCGGCAGCTTGCCAACGAGGCGCGGGGAATACTGCAGGAGCAGCATGACCAGGCTGCGCGACCACTGGAACTCCTGGGTGACCAGATCGGCGAAGGTGCGCGGCCCATCGCCGTGGGCGATCGCCTCGAGCGCATGCACGCCGCGCCAGCCGGCCGCATTCATCATCAGCGTCGTCGAATGGTCTTCGGCAAGCTCGGGGCCGAGGCCGCCGATCTGCTTGAGGGCGGCGGTGCGGACGGCGTAGTGCGAGCCGATGCAGAGCGGCGCCAAGCCGCCATTATAGCCGGCCTGCAGCGCCCCGTGCATGCTCGCCTCCGCATGGAGCCTGCCGCGCGCCGCCCAGCTTTCGGCGGCGTTCCTGTCGCAGATGCTCGGAGCCGAAACGTAGCCCACTTTCGGGTCGGCGAAGGGACGCAACATTTCGAAAAGGTAGCCGGGTTCCGGAACATGGTCGGCATCGAGCTGGGCGACGAAGTCGTAGCGGCCGTAGCCGTAATGATCGTAAAAAAATGTGAGATTGCCTTCCTTGCAGCGCGTGCGCCGCGGCCAGGCGGTGCGGTGGTAGTCGGCGCGGTCCTTGCGAGTCGAGACGAACACGCCTTGCCTTCGGCACCAGTCGAGTGTTTCTGGCGAAGGGTCCTCGTCGGCAAGCCAGGTGTCGTGCGGCACATCCTGGGCAAGCATTGCCCTGAGAGTCTCGGCCACAACGGCAAAGGGTTCGGAGGGCGCTTTGGTGACGACCATGGCGACGCGGCTTTCGACCGGCAGCCGCAGCCGGCCGTTCGGCTTCCTCGCGCGATAGAAAATCGCGATGAAGTAGCCCGGCAGAAGGGTGATCCAGGCGAGGGTCGCCGTCGCCATGAGGCTCCCGACGATGTCCCAGTGGTGGCGCGGCTCCAGCCACCAGGCCCACAGATAGGCGAGCGCGGCAAGCCACATCGCCGCCCCGAGAAGGTATTCGGCCCGGCGATATCCGGTCAGCACTGGCACGAGCAGTGGTTCGTCGACCGTGTCCTCAGCGGCCATGCCGCCAGTCTTGACGTGGCGGGTCATTGACGCGCCTCGAGTCCGAAGAACGGGGCGGCGGTCCGCACAATGGTCTTTAGGTCGGAATAGCGCGGCGAGAAGCCCAGCACTTCGCGGGCGAGCTTCGAATCGGCGTAGAGAACCGGCGGATCGCCGGCCCGACGGGGACGGATCGCCACCGGCACGTTTTTTCCGGTAACCTCGCCGATCGCGCTCAGCACTTCCCGGACCGAGAAGCCGCGGCCGGATCCGAGATTGACGGCGAGGCTCCTGCCGCCCCCGGCAAGATGCCGATAGGCGAGCACATGCGCCCGGGCGAGGTCGGCGACGTGGATGTAGTCGCGCACGCAGGTCCCGTCGGTCGTCTCGTAATCATCACCGAAGACCTCGAGCTGGCCGATTCGGCCGGCCGCCGCCATCAGCGCCCTCGGTATGAGATGCGTCTCCGGATCGTGCCACTCGCCGAGATCGCCTTCCGGATCGGCACCGCAGGCGTTGAAATAGCGCAGCGCCACGTAGGAGAGGCCAAAGGCGCCAGCGTAGTCCGACAGCATGTGCTCGGCGATAAGCTTCGTCCGGCCATAGGGATTGATCGGTCGCTGCGGCGTCGCCTCGTCGATCGGCAGCACGGCCGGCACGCCATAGGTGGCGCAACTCGACGAGAAGATCAGGTTGCCAAGCCCCGTCCGCCGGCAGGCGTCGAGCAGCGACAAGGTTCCGCAGACATTGTTGTGGTAGTATTTCGCCGGATCGGCGACAGATTCGCCGACATAGGCGGAAGCGGCGAAATGGATCACCGCATCGGGCGCATAGCGCTCGATGATCTCGATGAGATGGGCCGAGTCGAGGATATCTCCCTCGATGAACGGTCCCCAGCGCACCGACGAGCGGTTGCCGGTCGTCAGATTGTCATAGGTGACGGGCTCGAAACCCTCAAGCCGAAGCAGCTTCGCCGTATGGCTGCCAATATAGCCGGCGCCGCCGGTTACGAGGATGCGGGGGATATCCATCAGGCAACCTCCATGAGTTCGTTCGCCTGGGCGAGGAGTGCATCGAAATGGCTGATCGTGTGAACGAGGCCCGCTGCAAGTTCCACCTTGGGGCGCCAGCCGAGTTCCCGTTCGGCAAGCGAAATATCCGGCCGTCGTTGGCGGGGGTCGTCGACCGGCAAGGGTCGGTGGACGATCTTCGACCGCGAGCCGGTGAGTTCGATCACCTGTTCGGCGAGCGCGGCGATCGTGAATTCGCTGGGATTGCCGAAATTGATCGGACCGGTGAGCGATGTCGGCGAGGCCATCATGCGAATGAAGCCGTCGATGAGATCGTCAACGAAACAGAAGGAGCGGGTCTGCGAGCCATCGCCGAAGATCGTTATGTCTTCGCCCTTGAGTGCCTGGACGATGAAGTTCGACACGACGCGGCCGTCATCCGGGCGCATCCGCGGACCATAGGTGTTGAAGATGCGGACCACCTTGATCTCGACCTGACGGGTTTTGTGGAAGTCAAAGAATAGGGTTTCGGCGCAGCGCTTACCTTCGTCGTAACAGGAGCGCGGGCCGAAGGGATTGACGTTGCCCCAGTAGCCCTCCACCTGGGGGTGAACTTGCGGATCGCCATAGACTTCCGATGTCGAGGCCTGAAGGATGCGCGCGCCGTTGCGGGCCGCAAGCTCGAGCATGTTGAGGCTGCCGAGCACGCAGGTCTTCGTCGTATGGATGGGATCGGCCTGATAGTGCGGCGGCGAGGCCGGGCAGGCAAGATTGTAGATTTCGTCGACTTCAACATCGATCGGCTCGATGATGTCGTGGTCGACGAGACTGAAACCGTTGAAGCGCGTCAGAGATTCGATGTTCCGGCGCAAACCGGTCGAGAAATTGTCGGCGCAGATTACCTCGTGCCCTGCCTCGAGAAGCAGTTCGCAAAGATGTGACCCGAGGAAACCTGCGCCGCCAGTTACCAGAATCCGTCGCCGGATAGCCGGACTACGCAATACTTTATCCTGTTCGTCAAATTTATCTGAATTTCCACTGATTACATTTTCAAAATATTCCATACGTGTCCCCAAAAACCAATAAACTAACCTTTATAATAATTTCACTCGGACAGTATGATTTGGTAATTTAAATTATATACAAGCAATATGGTTTCACCGCTTTTACTCAATACTTAGCGATGACTATGAATGTATGATTACAACCGCTCGAGGCGATTGTCATTATCCTGCAATCCCGATAGTTATCGGGCCGTGCATTTCTACTAAAAATGGCGTAGAACTGGGTTCTGCTAAGTGCTGGGTGGGCCCTGCACGACGCCATACGACGATGCGGCCGTGTAGGTAACTACCCTCAAGACGTGTAATCGCCTGCATTCGAGGGCGGGAGAGTCTGTATGCGTGATCGTCCCACGGGGCCGGGCTCGGAAGAGGATGAAGCTGTCGCGCCTGCAACGCAGCCGCAGCCGGAACGCCGCCGTTGGCCGCGCGACGCTCCCATTGAAGCGTCGCGCTCCGCAGCGTCGCCGGCATTGACGCCTCTGCATTTCTCGACTCGAAACCTGCGACCGGACGAGCAGTTTCAGGCCTGGCGAGCCCACATGGCGCCCTTGGTCGAGGTCAGATTGCCGGACAATATTCCGCCCGAGGACGGGTTTGTCGCGGAACAGACCGCATGGCATTGCGGCAATCTGCTCATCGTCCAACAGCGCGCGCCGGGGCACAGCTACCTCCGCCCGCAGGCGATGTTGCGCGCCAGCCCGATCGACCACTGGTATGTGGAACTGCTTCGCAGCGGCATGACCTGGACGGAGGTTGACCGCCGCGTTGCCGAGAACGGGCCCGGCAGGCTGGTGTTCCGCTCGCTCGGCTACCCGTTCCGCGGCCGGGCGACGGCGGCGGAATCCGTTCTTCTCTTCATGCCCTACGAGCTATTCGCCGACGATGCCGCCGTGTTCGGCGAAACCAACAATCTGGTCTTGTCGGGCAACCTCGCCGATCTGTTGATCAACTACATCAACGGCATCGAGCCGCGCCTCGATCGCTTGACGGCGGAGGAGATACCGCGGATCGTCCAAACGGTGCACGACATGGTCGTCGCCTGCGTCGCTTCGTCGGCGAGACCCGATGCCGGCGGGTTGCAGACCAACAAGGGAATGATGGAGCGGGCCCACCGCTATATTCATCTCAACCTGCACTCCGCCGAGCTTACGCCGGATGCAATTGCCCGGGCGATCGGCGTCTCGCGCACCCGGCTCTACCAGCTCTTCGAAGCGAGCGGTGGCGTTCTCAACTATATCCGCAGGCGCCGGCTGCAGCAGGCGCATGCAGCACTCAGCGATCCGGCCGACAGCCGGCCGATCGCCGAGATTGCCGAGGCCGCCGGATTCGACGTCGCCGCCAATTTCACCCGCGCCTTCAGCCACGAATTCGGGGTGAGCCCGCGGGAAATCAGAAAGGCCGCGGCGACCGAACGCCCAGTCGCGCCAGCTGTTCCGGCCGGGAGACATCGTGGATCGACGATCGGCGATTGGCTGAAGGCGCTCGGCACCTGATCGAATGTGAGTTCGGGCTGGTCCAATGGGCGTGATGCGATCGTGCTGCCCGGTTTCAGCCGAGCCGGAGGTCAATGCCGGGGTGCAATTTCTTGAGGTTCGGCAGGGATTTCGACTGCCAGGGAAACTCCGAACTCCCGCGCACGGTGAACTGGATGTTCGGCCGCTTGCGGGCCTCGATCGTCAGCTTGGCAAGCAGGTTGATGCCGGACGAATTGAGAAACTGCAAGCCGGTGACGTCGACCGTCAGGCGGTCCGGCTCGGTTTCGAGAATGCTCATCACCAAGGAATATATAGGGGCGTAGGCCTCCGTGCTCGGCAGCCGCATGGTGCCGTCGAAGTATATGTCCTTGCCCTCCGACCAAACGCGATACTCTTCTTCCTTGATTTCCATGTTTTTCGTTGCCCATCAATTCGAGGGTTCGGGGACTGTAATCGATGCATAGGTCTCCAGCGGGATACGGCTCCCCTTTTCGCCGGTTCCGAAGACCCAGGCGAAATGAGCGCCATAATCGCTCATGAGCGTCAGAAGGCCAAGTCCGGAGCCGCTCGGGCTATCTCCCGATGCATTCTCTTCAATCCGTTTGATCAGAAGCTCGCCCGGATCTCCCGTGGTGATCTCGGACAGCAGATGCTGAAACCGCTGCGCCGTGTCCTTGTCGACAAAATTGGAGACCTTGGCGCGAAAGGCATTGGACGCCACCGCAGCCTCGACGACGATTTCCCCCGAGGCCCGGAACTTCACCGCATTCTCGATGAGCTCGTTCGTCAGATAGCCGACATTGTGGCGCACCTCCTTGTAGAGGTTGCGGGATGTCCGATAGCGCAAGGCGACGAACTCGGCGACGAAATCCGAGGTCATAGCGCAGTGCTTCCAGCTCAAGTCGAGCGGGCCTTCGAACAGGCGAAGCGTTGTCACGTTTTCGCCCGTACCGATGGCGAGGTCTGCCATTCCATATAAGGTCGTCATCCGCTTACCTGTGTCTCATCACTACGACTGTTATATCGTCGTGGATCTTCTGTGCGCCGATATGCGTCATCAGATCCTCGATAATCCCTGCTTTGACGTCCTCGGCGCTCTGGCCGTGGCGGCAACGCGCGCTCTCGCAAAGCCGCTCGATGCCGAAGAGCTCTCCGTTCAGTCCCTCGGCCTCGGTCACGCCATCGGTGTGAAGAATGATCATGTCGCCCTGTGAAAAGGCGATCTCCTGCGTCGCCACGAAGGGCGAAATATCGGGCTCGAGGCCGATCGGCAGGCCGAGATCGAGCGTGTCGATTCGCTCGACGCTGCCGGTGTTGCGCACCACGATGAGTTCCTCATGCTGGCCCGACAGCATCAGGCTTTTGCCGTCGTAGTCCAGGAAGGCAAGCGAGAGGTGCTTGTTGGCGTTGGTTCTGACGATGTTCTTGTAGAGGGCGCGGTTCACCCGATTGAGGAATAGCGCCGGATCCATGTCGCCGGCCTCCTGCAAAGCCCGCGCCACTGATTGAACCATCAGCATCAGCACGCCGCTTTCCAGGCCGTGGCCGGTCACGTCGCCGATGCCGATCTTCAGCCGCTCTCCGTCCCTCAGGACATCGTAGTAGTCGCCACCCACTTCGTCGGCAGGGCGCATATAGGCGGCAATTTCCAGGCCGGAAATCTCCTCGAGCTCGCCAGCCCTCGGCAGCACCATCAACTGGATGCGGCGGGCGACGTCGAGTTCGGCGCTCAGGCGCACGTTCTCGCTCCGCAATTGCTCATTCAGCGCCGAGATCTGCAGGTTCGCCTCTTCGATTTCTTTCGTCCGGTCCTCGACGAGCTGCTCCAGGTTCTCGGTGTGGTAGCTGATCTGCTCGGCCATGCGGTTGAAGGCGGCACCCGCTTCGCCGACCTCGTCGCGCGTCGAAATATCGACCCGGACGGAATAGTCCTTGGTCTGGATGCGCCGGGCCGCGTCGGCGAGCGCGCTGATGCCGCCGGTGATGCGCTTCGATATGGCGAACACCGCCGAGGTGACGAAGAGCAGCGACACGAGCAGCGCCAGGACTTGATAGATCAGGATCCGGTTGGTCGCTTCGGTGATGCCGGCCTGCGCGGCGAAGAGCGAGGCGTAGATCTCCCGCTCGGGCACGACAATGCCGAGCAGCATGGATTCGCGCCGGACGGGGCCGGAAGACCAGAGATTGGTAGGCTGCAGCTGTTTCAGGACGACGAGATAGGGCACCTTCTCGCCGTTCTCGTCGAGCAGGACGTGCTGCAGCAAGCCATCCTGGTTCAGCGGCAGTTTGGCGATCGCGGCTTGCGCACTGTTGCGCAACGAGCGATCGAGACCGGTCACCCCCTGGCTGCTGGTGTCGCTCGACGACTGAAGGCCGATCACCTTTTCGCCGACCGGATTGATGGCGACGACATTGCCGTCCGACATGGTGAGGAAGCCGAAGCCGTTGTCGGCGACCCGGACACTCTCGACGATCTCCGCCAACTGGTCGAGGGTGATATCGGCGCCGGCGGCACCCGCGACCTGGTCGCGACCGCGCGACCACAGCGGCTGGAAGAAGCTGACGATCAGCTTTCCGGTGATCGCATCCGTATAGGGCGCCGTCTGGGTGATGTCGCTGTTCACCGGACGCGATGCGGGATTCTGCGCCCATTGCTCCCACGATTCGTAGAGGCCCGGGAAGAAAAACGGCCAGAACTCGGCCTGGTTATGGCCCGGATACAGCCGGTCAAAGGTCTGGGCCTGTTCCGTATAGGGAGCCGTGCGGAAGATCGGCCGCTCCTTCGGGCCGATATAATACATCTGCAGCTTCGATTGACCGTTGGCCAATAGGCTCGGAGCGACCAGGTCGAGGACGGCGCTGTTTTCGATATCCGTCTGCACCTCAGGCAGGGGAACGTGGTTGGCGTCGAGCAGATATCCCCAGACGCTGACGACCGATAGCGGCCCCGGCAGGTTCTGCGCCCATCCGCCCTTCGCATCATAGGTGACGGTCACGGCGCCGGGGGCGCCGCGCGACATCGCTTCGCCGATCTGTGACTTTCTGACGGGGCGGTCGATCTGCGCCTGTAGCACGCCGGCGAGCGTGCCGACGTCGGAATGAACCTGGTTAAGAAGCAGGTTGACGCGTGCGGCAGTCGTTTCCGCATAGGAACGAATATAGTCCTGATTGGCCTTCTCCAGGCCCTGGCCGACCTCGGTCGTCGCATCGCGCGACAGGCGCTGCACGTTGAAGAGCGCAAGTCCCCCGGTGACGAGCAGGTCGAACAGCACAGCGCCGCCGACCACGAGGATGAATTTGGCGCGGAACGAACGCAAACCGAAGCGGCTGATTTTGAACTGGTTCATAGCGGCTTGCGCCCTGATGCTGCCCAGATCGGCCAGCCAGCGTAGCCCTTGGGATGGAGGGCCGCAAAGATATGGTCGCGGAAGCCCTGGCGGAAGCGTTCGATGAACTCCGGAGGATCGCCGCGCTTCACGGCCATCTCGCCGGCATAGACGTTCTCCCAAGCGGTGATGATGTCGGCGAAGTCCTGCGGGTCGCCGTCCTGGTTGGTGACCATGAAGGACTCGACGAGAATGTCGTCGAAGCCGGCATCGGCGAGATAGCGGCGGCTCTTCGGTCCGAGCTCCACGTCCATCTCGAAATGGGCGAACAGCTTGGCGACCTCGTTATAGGTCCACTGGATGCTCTGCGCCCGCGGTTCGCCGAGGCAGTGCGAATTCTTCTCATTGGTGATGTAGACGCGTCCGCCCGGCTTGCAGATTCGGTAGAGCTCCTTCAGCAGGAGGTCCGGTTGATTGAAGATCTGCAGCGAATGGCGACAGGTCACCAGGTCGAACTGGTTGTCCTCGAGCAGCATTTCGGACGCGTCGCCATAGGAATATTCGATATCCGAGATGCCGAAATTCGACGCCACGTCGCGGGCATAGGCGAGGCTTGCCTTCGAGTGGTCGAGTGCCACGATACGTGCCGGCTGGAACTCCTTGCGCACCAGCACCGCGAAGTCGCCGATGCCGCAGCAGATGTCGGCCATGGTGATCCCCGGGCGCATGCCGTGCCGCGGCAGGATCTTGCGCTCGTGGCGCCACGTCATCTTGGTTTGCGTGCGCAGGATCGGAATGAAGCTGGTGTCTTCGACGAAGGCCTGGCCCGGATAGAATTTCGAATCATAGACCTCGACGCTGATCTGCGGCTCGATCTTGCCGAGATGGCGGAACATCCGTTCGGTCCAGCCGACGACGCTCGAGGTGACGACGACGAAGCGGATGTCCGAGCGCGTGCGGCAGGCGTCCAGAACCACGCGCGAAAAGGCGTGGAAGGCCGTATTGTTCATCTGCGCGAGGCGCTTCACATTGATGTAAAGGACGCCGCGGGCCTCTTCGATGGCGTTCCTGAACATCGAAATGCTTTGAGCAATCTCGTCGACCGAGCGCGGCCGGACGACGCCGGCAAAGGAGAACTCCTGGCTGTTGGCATCGAATTCTGCCTGGAAGGGCGCTGCGAGCATTGCCGTACTCAACTGACAATTCCTTCAAGGGGGAGATCCACAACGATGGTAATCGACGGCGGGTCCTGTTCCTCGAGACGAATCTCGGCATCGAAATTGATCGCCAGGTCCAGGAGCACCACCTCCCGGCTTGGTGCGAGATCGGTTGAAAGAGCGTCCAGATAACGGGCGTATGCGTCGTTCCCGTTAGTTCTGGCGACCGCCTCGCGGAAGAACTGCCGCTGGCCCGGCGGGCACGGAAAGGAGAGTTTCACACGCTCCTTCGGGCCTTGCCGATAGACGGCGCAGCCGATGCGGCCCTCCGGCGAGCCGCCGCGAAACGACACTTCCAGGAGTTCGTTGAGCGCGGAGGAGAAGAAGTTCGAATGTCGCAGCGGGTCGGTACGGTTGTGGCTGATCATCCGTGCCATGTAGGTCGACAACTGATCGCAATGGTGCCAATCGGACAGGAAGGTCCCCATCTCCATCTCGAACTGAAGCAGGGGCTCGAACTTCGTTTCCGTTGGCTGCCTGTGGGCTGCGTTCATGCTGCTTTCTCCGACTGCATGAGCGAATCCTGATTCGCTCACTCTCCCATGACTATAACGGACGGGCGTCGATCGCCAGAATACTCCAGGTTGCGTCGAGCCCCGTCAGGTCCTGAGAGCGCCTGCCAGGGGGATCGCCCCCGACTTGCGCAGGAAATCGCCGATAGCCGCTGCAGGGAGCGGGAAGCCGAGGAAATAGCCCTGCAGCCGGTCGCAGCCCTCCTTCTGAAGCCAGGCGGCCTGGCCTTCCGTCTCCACGCCCTCGGCCGTCACATCCATGCCAAGGCCGTGGGCCAGCGCGATAATCGAGCGGACGATCGTCTGGCTCTTCTCGTCGTGCTCAAGATCCTTGATGAAATACTGGTCGATCTTGATCGTGTCGAAGGGGAAGTTTTTAAGATAGCTCAGCGAAGAGTAGTAGGTGCCGAAGTCATCGAGTGAAATCTGAACGCCGAGCAAGCTCAAGGTGTTGAGCGTATCGAGATTGTTGATGGTGCGTTCGAGCAGCACCGATTCGGTGATTTCCAGTTCGAGGCGGTCGGCGCGGATCCCCGTCAGATCGAGGATCTGGGCGACGCGATCGGTAAGGCCCTCGTGCAGGAATTCCGCCGGCGACAAGTTGACCGCGACCGTGAAATGCGACGGCCAGGTCATCGCGGCCCGGCAGGCTTGCTCCAGCATCCACTGGCCGATTTCGCTCATCAGCCCATCGGCTTCCGCCATCGGAATGAAGACGCTCGGCGGGATGATGCCGACCAGCGGATGACGCCACCGCAACAGCGCCTCGAAGCCGACGACAGAGGCGCGCGGCTTCACAAAGGGCTGGAATTCGATGAAGAACTGCCCCTCCTGGAGGGCGGTGCGCAGACTGCGGCGCAGCATTTCGCGCTGTTCGAGCACGATCAGCATCGATCGCGTGAATGTCCTTGCCCGGCCGCGGCCATCTTTCTTCGCCGCATAGAGCGCGATGTCGGCGGCCTTCATCAACTGTTCGATTTCGTTTCCGTCCGCCGGGGCGATCGCGATGCCGACGCTCGCTCCAACGAACAGGTTGATGCCGTCGACGGCGAACGGCTCCCTGAAAGCGTTGACGATCGCCTCGGCGAGCCGCTCGGCCTCCCTCGGCTGCTCCAGTTTCCACTGGATGACGGCGAACTCATCGCCGGCCAGCCGATAGGCACGCTCACGATCTCCGAGCACGCCCTTGATCCGTTCCGCCGCCATCTTCAGGACCGTGTCCCCGGCGCCGTGCCCGAGCGTGTCGTTGATCGGTTTGAAGTCGTCGAGGTCGATCTGCATGAGCGCCAGTTTCGCGCCGCTTGGCACCGGCAGGGCATCCCGCAATTGGTCACTGAACTGCCGGCGGTTGGGCAGTCCGGTCAGAACATCGTGGGTTGCCTGGTGGAGCAGCAGCGCGCGATCGCTTTCGCTCGGGCTGGAGGTCTCGCGGCAGGTGGAGTCGCTTTTCGCTTCCACGACACCAATGCCGCGATCGGTACGAAAGACGACCAGGGTGCGGTGGACGCGGCCCTTGGCATCGGTAATCTCGACGCTGCGCGGAATACCGTTCGTGACGACGAAATCGACCGCGGCCTTAGGCCTCGGCGCCAGGAGCTCGGGATAGACATGCCACAGGGTCGCCTCAACCAGGGAGTCGACCGAGGAGGCGTTCCGTTGCGGCATCGAGCAATCGAGGAGCTGGAAGCTATCGTCGTAAAAGGAGATGAGCTCGTCGGTGTGGGCTAGGAAGTCGCTCTCGACGGAAGATGAGGCAGACTTCGTCGCATCCGCGTCAGGCATGCTGGCCTCCGTTCCCTTTCCACTGCACTCGCGTGAATGGTGCCGCTCTGGTGGCCGACGACGATATTGCCCTGACCGAACGCAATCCTGTCACTCGATGCAACCCTTCGTTCAGAAATTATCGCGGTCATTTTCCTGGTCAATGCCGCGTGCTCGACGAGCCACCGTTTTCTGAAGGTGCTTGCGCCGGCGGCATCGGTCGGAAACGTCGAGCTTGCGCGGCCAAACATTGGTTTTTTTATGTTCTCACT
Organism: Sinorhizobium fredii; assembly: GCF_002944405.1. Taxonomy (NCBI): domain Bacteria; kingdom Pseudomonadati; phylum Pseudomonadota; class Alphaproteobacteria; order Hyphomicrobiales; family Rhizobiaceae; genus Ensifer; species Ensifer fredii. The sequence continues at coordinate 794,115 of NZ_CP024310.1, forward strand.
ACCAAAACCTGCAATTTTTGAGGGTTGTTCAACGCTGAATGACGCTAAATGCTGACGAGTGACAGCAGCCGAAATCGTGCCGGCGACGTGCGCCTAAGTCGACCGATGGAGCGTACCGGCTGCGTGGGAACTGGTCTGGGCATTGAGTAAGGGCGGCCAAGGTGATCCTGAACCATCGTGTTACGCGTGTTTCGGTCGGCATTCTGCTCCTGGCGGTCGCCATTGCCGTGCTGCTCCCCGACTTGACCGGCTATACCAGCCTGGACGGCACGGTCAACGCCCGCTTCGCGATCATCAATGCGCCCATCGATGGCGAGATTTCCAAGCCTCCGCCGAGGATCGGCACGCCTGTCACGGAAGGCGAATCCCTCGCCGTCATCCGCAACGATCGCGTCAACCGCGCCATTCTTGCGTCGCTTCGCGCCGAGCATGGCACGGCGGTCGAGCGTGTCACGGCACTGCGTCGCGAGCGCGACGCGCTCGCCCTGCTGCGAGACGAACTCGGCCAGCGGATGGGTGTCTTTCAGAGCGCGACCATCGCCAGCCTGGAGCGGGAGCTCGAAATTCTGCAGAAGCGCGTCGAGGTATCGCGTGCTCAGGACGTGGTGGCGAAAGTCGACCTCGATCGTCGCCAGGAGCTGGAGTCGAAGGGGATATTCACGCGCAAGATGGTGGAGGCGGCCGAGGCCGCCGGCGCAGCAACGGGAGGTGAGGTCGAGATCAGCAACCTGACTGTCGATTTGCTGCAGCAACGCCTCGAGGCAGTCCGACAGGGCATTTTTGTCCTGGGAGACGGTCAGAACGACGTGCCCTATTCACGGCAGCGCCAGGACGAGGTGATCGTTCGCATCAACGATCTCGACACCCGCATTGCCGAGAATGAGACGCGGGCAAGTCAGGCGGCGCAGCAGATGACTGAGGAGGAGAAGCGCGTCCGAAGCCTTGAGTCGGCAACCGTTCCTTCTCCGTTCAGCGGTGTCGTCTGGAGCAGGAACGTTGTCAGCGGTTCCAACGTCGTTCTGAACAACGAGATGATGCGCATTCTCGACTGCCGCGAATTGTTCGTCGATATTCTCGTACCGGAGGTTGACTACGACGAGATCTATCCCGGCCGCGAAGCGGAGGTCCGGTTGTTCGGCCGCGGAGATGTCTTCAAGGGCAAGGTACAGGCCGTCAAGGGCAGTTCCGCGGTCGTGGAAAAAGACTCGCTTGCCGCCAACGAGCCGGAAACCGAAGAGCGCAGTGCACGGATCCGCGTCGCGCTGACGCCGTCGGCGCTCAACACCGATTTTGCCAATTTTTGCCAGGTGGGACGCACGGCGCAGGTGCGGTTCTCCAAACGCAACATCCGTCTGACGCGGTGGTTTGAAAGCCTGTGGTTCAATCTCTTCTAGCGCTCGCGCCGACCTTGTTGGTCATCGCCTTCTTCCTGCTCGGGCCATCCAATTGGTCGCGTCATCAAAGCCGCGCGAGGGCGATTACCTGTGCGTTCGTCGCGGCCGTGGCATTGCGCTACATGATCTGGCGTTTCACCGAAACGGTTCTCCCCTATCCGAATGACGGCGCCAATTTCTATTGGGTCTGGTTCGTGTTCATCGTCGAGCTGCTCGCCTTTTCCGAGGTCGTGCTGTTCCTCATCCTGATGAGCCGCTATATCGACCGCAGCGTCGAGGCGGACGAGCTTGCGCGGCCGTTCTTCGCGCGGCCGGAGAGCGAGCTGCCAAGCGTCGACATCTTCATTCCCACCTACAACGAACCGCTCGACGTGCTGGAACGAACGATCGTCGGTGCGCTGGCGCTTGACTATCCGAAAGACAACCTCGCGGTCTATGTGCTCGACGACGGGCGGCGCGATTGGCTCAGGACCTTTTGCGAAGGGCGGGGCGCCATTCACGTGACGCGCAACGACAACGCCCATGCCAAGGCCGGCAACATGAACAATGGCTTGCGGGTCAGCTCCGGCGACTTCATTGCCGTCTTCGATGCGGACTTCGTCCCCTATCGCCGCTTTCTGCGGCGGACATTGCCATTCTTTTTGGACGAGACCATCGGCATCGTGCAGACGCCGCAGCATTTCTTCAACGTCGATCCGGTGCAATCGAACCTCGGTCTCGAAAATATATGGCCGGATGAACAGCGACTGTTTTTCGACGAGATCGCGCCGAGCCGGGACGGCTGGGACGTGAGTTTCTGCTGTGGTTCCTGTTCGATCGCGCGCCGCACGGCGGTCGATATGATCGGCGGCTTCCCGACCGAGTCGATCACCGAAGATCTGCTGACGACGCTTTCGATGCTCAACAAGGGCTACAAGACCCGCTATCTCAACGAACGGCTGTCGATGGGCCTCGCGGCTGAGAACCTCACCGGCTACTTCGTCCAGCGCGAACGCTGGTGCCAGGGCGGAATCCAGACGCTCTACCTGCATAACGGTCCCCTGCGTGGGCCGGGCCTCTCGCTCTTCCAGCGCATCATGTTCCTGCCGATGTCCTGGCTGGTGCAATATCTGGTCCGTTTCGCCGTGCTTCTCGTACCGATCGTCTATCTCTGGTTCGGCGCCCTGCCGCTCTATTTCACCGATGTTGCCGACTACGTTTCGAACCAGATACCGCTGCTGACCGCCTATTTCCTGCTGATGCTCTGGCTGGCGCCGACCCGCTACCTGCCGCTGGTCTCCACCGCCGTCGGCACGTTCGCCACCTTTCGCATGCTGCCGACGGTGCTTTCGAGTCTGGTGCGGCCGTTCGGCAAGCCTTTCAAGGTGACCCCGAAGGGCAGCGGCAACGAGGAAAACCAGTTCGATGCCTATACCTTTACCTGGATCGCAGCCTTCATCGTCGTCACGGCGGCAGGGCTACTGATCAACATCGTTCCGGAGACGGCACATATCGAGGGGTCCTTCTCGACGATTGCGGCGCTCTGGTCGGGCCTCAACGTCGTCGTCCTCGTGATCGCCTCGCTGATCTGCTTCGAGAAGCCGCGCCGGCTTCTCCAGGCCTTCAAGCTCGACGAAGCCGCGGATGTCGACGGCAGCGCCGGGCGCCTGGTGAGCCTTTCGCTCGATAAGGCAGTTGTAGCGGTTCCCACCGAAACAAGGTTCAAGTCGACCCGCGTTACGTTGAACCTCGAAGGTTTCGCGCCGCTTCAGGCGGAGCTCAAACAGGTGACCCAGCGGCGCGGCGACATCAGCCGTTCCGGTGACCAGCGGCGCTATTACCTGCATCTCCACTTCGATCTGCGTGGCTTCGAGCGCGACAAGATGATCATCAAGCTCTATACCGGCAACTATTCCCAGGAGGTTCCGGATATCGACAAGGTGGCAGTTTCCGTAAATCTGATGCTGCGCGCCTTCGGCCGAACGCGCACCGCTTAATCACAGGACCTAGCTCGCCGCCGCCGTGCCACGGCGCTGCCGCCCTTCGTCCAGTTCCAGTGAAAGCTGCAGGCCGTGCTTGAGCGTGGGCAGCGGAAGTCCGAGCTGGATACGTCCGAATGCCTGTCTTCGCCGCTCCTGATCACGCTCCCGCTGCCTGCGGACCGCGGCGACTGCCGCCATTGCGCGCTCGATGACTTCTTCCGCATGGGTCATGGAAGCCTCCGGTTTGTTCATGCTATGTTCTCATTTGCGGGTGGGCGTGTCAACCCTTCGGAAGTTTCGCGCTGGTCCGGCTTCATCGCGTGAAGGGGCGTCGCAGCATATCGGCGTCGTTGGCGGATCGGGCTGCGCATCGCATTGGCGCCAAGGCCTTAAGGCTTGCGGATTGCCGCGCTGGTATGGTTTGAGTGGATGCACAGGCGGCTCGCCCGCCTGCCTTGGACCGGGCATTGCGCTGCAGCAGCGGAACGGGATCGGATCGTGGAACGGAAAACCAATCTCAAGGACGTGGCGCGCGAGGCGGGGGTCTCGCTCAGCACGGCCTCGCACGCGCTGAACGGCACGGCGCCGCTGACCGTCGAGGTGCGCGAGCGGGTGCTCGAATCCGCGCGCAAGCTCGGCTATCTCGAGAGCCGGCGAAAAAAGGCGACGATCGCCACAGTGCGTGTCGTCCTGCTCGCCCTGACGAGTGACGCGGCGCCGCAGAGCGACCTCAACATGGTGAGCTGGACGATCCTCAACGGTGTGCGGCGCGAATGCGAGCGGCGCGGAATCCGCATCGTCCCCTTCGTCAGCGCCAACACCCGCCTCGATCCCGCCGAGGTGCGCACCGCGGCGGAGGAGGAGAATGTCGACGGCATCCTGGTGCTCAATGATGACGGGCCGGAGCTCATCCGGGCGCTTTCGACGCTTGCCAAGCCGATGGTCATCCTCAACGGCGAGGATCCGTCGATGCTGGTCGATACCGTCACGGTCGAAAACCGGTTCGGAGCGCGGCTCGGCACCGAGCATCTGCTCTCGCTCGGCCACCGCCGCATCCTGCACCTGACATGGCAGGGCCGCACGACGATCCGCCGGCGCTATGACGGCTATGTCGATGCGCATCTGGTTGCCGGCCTGCCGGCCCCGGAGAACATGGTCGTGGTCGCCGAGAGCTATGTGCCGCGCCACGGCGAGCAGGTGATCCGCGCTCTCCTGCAAGCGGATGGCAAACTCAGGGGCGCCACGGCGGTCTTCTGCGCTGCCGACAACCTGGCGCTCGGCTGCCTGGACGCGCTCGCCGGGGCCGGTATCCGGGTGCCGGAGGATATGTCGGTGCTCGGCTTCGACGACATCGTGCCGGGCGAGTTCAGCGCGCCGCCGCTCAGCACCATCCAGATGCCGGCCGATCGCCTGGGCGCCGCGGCGCTTTCGCTGCTCGAGCAAAGATTGATCGCCAACGATCCGTTGCGCCCGGCGCATCGGCTCGAACTCGGTTGCCGGCTGATCCTGAGGGGCAGCATCGCGCCGCCCCCGAGATCGGCGAAATAGTCCCTACTTCATGCCGGTTCCGGCGATGCCGGTGGTGATGTAGCGCTGCAGGAAGAGGAACACCAGCGTCACAGGTATGAGACTCAGGAAGGTCATGGCGAGGATATAGTGCCATTGCACCGAGAACTCGCCCTGGAAGGCGTTGAGCCCGACCTGGAGGGTGAAGTTCTCGCGGCTGCTCAAGACGATCAGGGGCCAGAGGAAGTCGTTCCACCGCCAGAGCACCGAGAAGATCGCCAGAACCGCGAGCGCTGGGGCCGTCAGCGGCAGGACGATGCGCCAGAAGATTCGGAACTCGCTTGCCGCATCGACCCGCGCCGCCTCGATCAGCTCGTCCGGAATAGTCAGCATATATTGCCGGAGCAGGAAAACCCCGGTCGGCGAGGCGACCGTCGGGATGATGACGCCCCAAAGATTGTCGACGAGGCCGACGCCGACGATGACGAGATAGGCCGGCACCATCACCACGGTGAGCGGGATCATCAGCGTCGAGATGATCAGCACGAAGATCGCCTTGTCGCCGCGGAAGCGATATTTCGAGAGCGCGAAGGCGGCGAGTGCATTGACGATCAGCGTCAGGAGCGTCGCGACGAAGGTGACGAAGACCGAATTCTTGAGGAAGGTCAGGAAGTTGAAGCGGGTCAGCGGATCCGTATAGTTCTCTGTCGCGACCGTCAGCCGCTGCACCGGTGAAATGCTCCTCGTATCGACGCTGACGGGATCACCCGGATTGTCAGGATCGACCATCTGCGCCTTGAGGCCGATGCGGCGGACCATCGCCATTTCCCGGACCTCGCCGTCGACCGTGACGTTCCAGAGGCTCAAGGGCTTGTCGAACCCCTGAACCTCCACCTGCACGGCGGCGCGCGGCAGCAGTGTCGGCGGAAAGCGAGTGATTTCCGCCTCGGGTTTGAGCGACGACATGCCCGCCCAGAGCACCGGCACGAGCACGGCGAGCGTCCCGCCGATCAGCCACAGCCAGGAGAGAATGTCGGTAATGTCGATTCGGCCGGCGCGCCGGGTGCGGGTGAAAAAGCCGATGGCACTGACATTGGCGGACATGATCAGGACTCCACCTTCTTGCCGAGGCGCAACTGCACCAGGGTGAGCACCAGAAGCACCAGCCCCATGAGGACGGAGGCAGCCGAGGCAAGGCCGTAGAGCCTCAGGTCGCCGGCAAACGCCATCTGGTAGATGTACTGGACGATGAACGTGTTCGCCGTGCCCGGGCCGCCGCCATTGGTCAGCACCCAGGCCTCGTCGAAGATCTGCACCGAACGGATCATCAGCAGGATCAGCACGACGAGCAGGTTCGGGCCGAGGAGCGGCAGCGTGATGCGGAAAAGGGTGCGCGACGGCGTGGCGGCGTCGATTGCCGCTGCCTCATAGAGATCCTTGGGGATCGCCTGGAGGCCGGCGAGCAGGATCAGCGTATAGAAGCCCATGTGGAACCAGACCGAGACGACGACAACGAAGAAGCGCGACCAGCCGACGTCGAGGAGAAAGATTTCCGGCGGCACGCCGAGCATCTGCAGGAAGGCGTTGAGCAGCCCGTTGCGGTCGAGGAACCATTTCCAGATCAGCCCGATGACCACGGGCGACAGGAGAACCGGATAGAAGAACATCGCCCGGAAGAAACCACGCGCCGCAATTGCCCGGTTGAGGATCAGCGCCGTGACGAGGGCGACCAGAAGCGTTGCGGCGACATTGAAGCCGACGAACCAGAGCGTGTTCCAGATCGCCGTCCAGAAGAGCGATTCCTCGCAGCTTCCCGGCACCAGATAGCTGTCGCAGGTCAGCAGCTTGCGGAAATTGTCGAGGCCGACGAAGGGCCGGTTGGAGATCAGCAGATCGGCACCGCCGGTGAAGGCGTAGCCGATGGCGATGGCGATCGGCAGAAAGGTGAAGATTCCGAAGAGCACCAGGTTCGGCGCAAGGAAGAGATAGGGCATCCGCGCCTTGCCGGTCACGCGCTCGACGGCGTTGATCGGTGCCTCGAAGAGCGCCATGACGAGGTCGAGCCCGCGGTCGGCGAGTCCTGCTGCTCTCGCCATGGTCAGGCCCTCCCGCTGATGCGGCCGAGGGCGAGCTCGCTTGCCGGATCGAAGACATGCAGGCGGCCATCCTGCGGCATGATCTTCAGAACGGCACCTTGCGGCGGGGCGAAGTGGCCGGGCCGGTGGACGATGACCTGCTCCGACTGTCCCTGGAGGTTGCCGTAGACATAGGTCTCCGTGCCGAGGCTCTCGTGATATTGCACCTCGAAAGGCAGGCCTTCGCTGTCGGAAAGGGTGAAATGCGCCGGCCGGATACCGGCAAGGACATCCTGCCCAGCTGTGACGGTGGCGGGCTCCACATCGCTCTTGAGCAGGGTCGGGTAGCCGACGTCGATGGCGACGCTGCGATCGTCGCCGATCACGATCCGGCCCTTCAAGATATTCATGCGCGGCGAGCCGAGGAAGCCGGCGACGAAGAGATTGCGCGGATGATCGAAGAGCTCGAGCGGTGATCCGACCTGCTCGATGCGTCCGGCCCGAAGCACGACGATCTTGTCGGCCATGGTCATCGCCTCGACCTGGTCGTGGGTGACATAGATCATTGTCGTCTGCATGTCGCGATGCAGCTTGGTGATTTCGGCGCGCGTCTGGACGCGCAGCGCCGCATCGAGATTGGAGAGCGGCTCGTCGAAGAGAAAGATGTCCGGTTCGCGGACGATCGCCCGGCCAATCGCGACGCGCTGGCGCTGCCCGCCCGAAAGCTGCTTCGGCCGGCGCTCGAGATAGGGTTCGATCGCCAGCATGCGGGCCGCCTCGGCGATCCGCGCGTCGATCTCGGTCCGTTTGAACTTCAGGTTCTCGAGGCCGAAGGCGAGATTCTTGCGCACGCTCATATGCGGATAGAGTGCGTAGGACTGGAAGACCATGGCGATCTTCCGTTCGGCCGGCGAGAGCGCCCCGACATCGCGGCCGCCGATCGCGATCGCGCCGGAGGTGACGTCCTCAAGACCGGCGATGATGCGCAGCAGGGTCGACTTGCCGCAGCCCGACGGGCCGACGAAGACGACGAATTCGCCATCGTCGATCTGAAGGTTCACGTCGTGCAGGACGTGAACGGTGCCGAACGCCTTGTTGAGGTTCGTAAGCTTGAGATCTCCCATCGCCTGCTCCCGGTAGATCGCCATGCTTCGGGTCGCTTCGCCCCGAAATCATGGATGTGATCGAGTCTGATAAATTCGAGCGGGATGCGGACATCCCGCTCGGTCATCTCGTCTCTTCGACGATATCCTGTGCATTCCAGCCTTCCGGCAGACGCACAGGACGCTTCACCGCCACGTCCTCCGCGACCAGCCCGTCGACGCCTTTTAGAAAGATCGCGGGCATGCCGCCCGGGTAGTCGAGGAGCCCGATGATCCGGCCGTCGGCGCCGCGCGTCCAGGCATTGGCCCGCCCCGCCGCCTCGGCACTTGGAGCGATGTCCGCAAAGGTTGGCCGCAGGTCGTAGCGCAGGCCGGTGCCGAGCCGTCCGGGCTGCTGCGCAAGCGTGATCCGGTTGAGCTCGACATTGCGGATGCCGGCGTCGGAGGTGGAAACGAGGTTGATCGCTCCCTCCATTCGGCCGCTGATCTCTTCCACAAGAAGGTTTTCGACGGTGCCGGCCCGGCGCTCCGGGCGCCGGTCGACCACCGTCACCGTCAGGGCTTCGCCCGAGCCCCAGAAACCGTCGAGGGTTTCGTGGCAATCGACCTCGATCCGCGAAAAACGGATGTTTCGCATGTGGCCGCCGTCGCGCGAGAACAGGCCGAGGCCGCGATTGGACTTACTGACAGTGCAGTCCTCGAAGGCGATATCGCTGAAATCGCCGAAGGACTCTGTCCCGAGCTTGAGCGCGCAGCTCAGACTAGAGACGGTGCAGCGGCGGACCGTCACGTCCTCGCAGGTCCCGATCGCCTTGCCGTCCGGCCCGGCACTCGTCTTCAGGCAGATGCCGTCGTCGGCGGTGGAAATGATGCAACCCTCGATCAGCACGCGACGGCAGGCGTCGAGAACGATGCCGTCGGTGTTCGGTAGCCGCCGGTCGTTGGTGATCGTGACGGCGCGGATGACGACGTCGTCGCAATCGGCGAGGTGCAGGGTCCACATCGGCGAGCCGGTGACCTGGAACCCGTCGAGGCAGACGGCCCGGCATCCCTCGAAGACCACCACGCGGGGCCGGAACTCAGCCGGAACGAAGGTGCCGACATCCGGGTCGTCGCCGGTGATGAAATGCTCGCCGCCCGCCTCGATCCTTCCCGGACCGGTGATCCGCACATTCTCGGCGTTGCGTGCGACGATCATGCCCCTGTCGGATTTTTCGGCGATGACGCGAACGGCCGTATCGCGATAGGCGTGGTAGTCAGGAATGGGCCGCAGCAGGACGCCTTCCGCCAGATGCAGTTCGACGCCGCTCTTCAGGAGCAGCCCGCCCGCCACGTGCTCGCCGGCGAGCAGCGACACGCGGCCGCCGCCGCAAGCGGCGACCTGATCGATTGCCGTCTGGATCTCGGCGGTCGCATCCCGGCCGGTCGCGTCGATGCTGAGCAGCTGCGGCGTCACGATTTGGTATCCTCCTCGAGAAGCACGTCGATCAAGAGCAGCATGGTCAACGCCTGGCCGTAGGGGGTCGGCAGGTTGGGGATGCGCCGGTAGAAGTCGAGGTCGTGGCCCATCGGCGTTCCATCGGAGACGCCCTGGACGACGCCTTCCGCGTCGATCTGGCCGAGCACCGCCATCAGGGCGCGATCGGCGTGGACGCGGTCTTCCTGCCGCAGGATGCCGGCTTCGATGCCGCGCAGGATGCCATAGGCTATGCCGGCGGTGGCGGAGGTCTCGACAGGCGAGGTCGGGTCGTTGACAAGCGTATGGAACATGCCGTCGTCACGTTGATGACGCTTCAGCGCACGGACCTGGCTGGCGAGCACGTTTGAGAGGAAGCGCTTGTCGCTGGGGTTCAGCGAGGGCACGAGCTCGAAAAGCTCGGGGATCGCCACGGTGATCCAGGCATTCCCGCGCGCCCAGAAGGCTTTGGCGAAGTTGTGCCGGCCGTTGAAGGTCCAGCCGTGATACCAGAGGCCGGTGATCGGGTCGGAGAGATAGCGGGTGTGAACCATGAACTGGTAGACCGCCTCGTCGATCCAGTCGCGGCGGTCGCAGATCACCCCGGCGCGGGCGAGGAACAGGCAGGCCATGAACAGCGTGTCGTCCCAGAGTTCGCCGTCGTTCAGCCGTTCCTTGACGACGTGCTGAAAACCGCCGTCCTCGGTCTTGGGCAGCTTGTGCACCAGCCAGTCGGCCCAGTCCTCCACGAGGGCGCGGAAATCTGGCCGATCGACATGCTCGGTCAGGATGACCAGCGGCAGCATCGGCGCCGAACTGTTGATCTGGCGCGGCGGCAGGCCGCGTTCGATCTGCCAGGCATACCAGCCGACGAGATCGTCGATCGCCTTGCGATCATCGGTGGCGATTGCGCGGCGCAGAAAGCCGTAGAGACCGACGCCGACCTCCCAGTCCCACTCGTCGAACTGGATGCCGCCGACATGATCCGCGCCGACGAGGCCTTCCTTGATGCCCTTCAGGCGGCTGAAGGCGGAGGCGACCTTGTCGATCTTCGTCTTGAGCATCGATCGCTCGATGTTGATCTTTTTCATCTGCATGGTCCACTCATGAATAGAAGAGACGGTCCGCCCGACCGGCGGGACCCGCACTGTCGAAGGTGATCTCGGGCTGCGGCTGCGCGTGGCCGAAGGTCAGGGGCTTCCCGCCGAGCGAGAAGGCGCCGTCATGGGAAAGCCGCAACGCCGGCCGATCCGGAGGCGCGACCGAAAGCAGGCGCCGATCGGCGTCGAAGCTCACCTCGGTCAAGTGAATGCGCTTGCGAAATCGCTCGAGATCAGTGCCGCTGCCGCAGCCGATGGCGGCGATCCAGCCGCAGAGGCGTCCCTCGGAGCGGAGCTCGCGCCCGGCCGTGGCGCCCTTGGTAAGCATGGTGAGGCCGTTGGTGGCGTAAAGAGCGGCGAAGCCGGCGCCCGAGCGGACGATCAGCCAGTTGTCCTCGATGAGGATCTCATCGAAACCGTCCCGTCCGAGATAGGCGTGCGTCCAGCCGTTGCGATGATCCTCCGTGTCGAAGATCATCAGCGCCAGGTCGCGGTGCTGGGCGACGCGCGGAAGAATACCGCTGCCTGCCCAGTAGGAGGGCCGCTGCGTGCCCCAGGGATCGTCCTCGCCCGGGTGGTTCACCCAGAGCCGCGCCATCGGGTGGCCCGCCAGGCGGATGTCCATCACGTGCTGCTGGTGTCCCTTTTGGCCGGTCTTGTGGTCGACGACCGTCGATAGCTGCGCCGCCTCGTTCTTGAAGAGAACGAGCTTGCCGGCATCGAGCCCCTGCGCGTAGCGGGCCTCGATGGCTCGGCCGGGCTCCAGCCGCGCCAGCCGGTCGAGACGGGTCGGCGGGACATAGGCGGATGAGCAGAACATCGGCAGCGACGCGACGCCGCCGTTCAGCCATCCCTCGCCGAAGGCGACCGCGGCGAAAGGCGCGAGCTCGGTCAGCGGTCCGGCCCGCAGTTCCTTGTCGTAGGCGCGGCCCTGCGAGCCCGCCGGCACGCCGGCAAGAGTATGCAGCGCGATCATCTCGAAGATCAGGTCGAGCTGGCGCCGGGCGCGGCCGGCGAGTTCCGGCTCGGCCCAATGTTCGAGCGCCAAAAGGCCGATGAAGTCGATCGGGTAATAGGCCGCCGAGTTCCATTCCGCGAGCCCATGCGCCTCGACGCTGTCGAACCAGCGATGAAGGCGTGCCTTGGCGAGCGCCGCCTGCTCACGTCCGCTCCGCCCCGAGGCCGCGAAGACGGCGTCCGGCAGGAAGTCTCCGGCGAGCAACTGGCTCGTATGGAAGCACAGCACATGGTTCTCGCTCCAGAACCACATCACGTCATTGCCGGGCTCGTCCACCCAGTAGCGGTAGGCGAGGACCGATGCCCGGATTCTCTCGACGGTCTGAGGTCCAAGGTGCCCCCCGTAGGCGCGGACCAGCCAGAGCAGCGGCACCAGGACGAAGTCGGAACAATCCTCGCGTCGGTCGATCGACTGCAGCGTCACCGCGATGAGGCGGTCGATCGTTGTCCTGTCGTCGCTGCCGGAGGCGACCATGGCAAGCGCCCGGCTGATGCGTTCCGCCCCGTGGCGGGCACTGAAATCGAGTGCCGCCCGCTTTCGCTCGGTGATGCTGCCCGCCCGTGTGGCTGGCGAAAGCCGGCCGAGGAAGGCGGCATCGATGACCCGGGTGACGGTGCCGGCGCCGGATCCGATCGTCAGCCGCACGCTGTGATAGCCATCGGGAATGCCGAGCGTCTCGGGAATGGAGAGCCGCGTCTCGGCTGCGCCGAGCGTCGTGGCAGCGCGCGTCAGGATCGCTCGATCGTGGCCATGGCTCACGACTTCGACGAGGAGGGGAAGGTCGGTTCCGGACGGGGCGTCGAAGACGAGTTCGAGCGCCGACCCGACGAAGACGTCGCGGCTGGGCCGGACGTCGCGCACAAGGGCGGCGAGGCGGTTGACCTCATCGCTGTCGAGAGGAACCGGCAGGACGACCGTCAGCGGCGCCTCATCCAGAAGCTCGAGCTCGAAGAACCAGATCGTGTCCCGTTCGGCGAGATCCTCCGCGTGAAGCAGGATTTCGTTGTCGCCCGGATGAAGGTCGAGCGTTACGTCGGTCGTGCTCTCGACATTGCGCCGGAACGGTTCGAAGCGCACCTGCTCCGCGCCGTTCACCCAGATGCGCAGGCCGCCGCAGGTGCGGAGCCTCAGATGGAGCCGGCGCGGGGCATCGGTCCGCAACGTGCCCTTCAGCCACCGGCGGACATGGGTCGGCACATGCCAGAAGCCGGTGAATTCGACGCGGCGGTTCGAGCCCGGCAGGTTCAGATGCGCTGCCGGCCAGTCGCGTTCCGGTTCGATCGTCCGGCCGACCATCTCGGCCCAGAAAGCCTTGCGGCAGGGCAGGTCGCCGACATCGACGAAACCGTTGATGAAGCGGTAATTGACGCGATCCTCCGCCGGCGCCGCGGTCCCGGGGAAGCCATCGCTGATCAGCTCGGAGACGATCCAGGCGGTGATCGTCTCGCCCTTTCGGACCTCATAGGTCGGGTCGAGAGACGGCGCTTGCGTTGCGGAATTCTCCTTCATAGATCGCCTCCCGTCGATCATATGAAAATTTTTTCACCAGTGGCGTTCTGACCAGTTAGGACGTCCCGCCTGCGATATGCCGGCAAAGAAACAGCTTGACCTTTGCGCTGTCAAGTCGCAAAAAGGTGAAAATCGAATTTGGCAGAGGAGTTCCGGTTCGATTATGAAAATATTTTCATAGGGAGGATGAGCATGTCGAAACTCTTATCGGGCGTCAGCGCCTTTGTAATCGCCGGCTTCGTCGGCGTGGCTTCGGCTCAGGCCGAAACCAAGACGATCACATTCCTGTTTACCGATGACGATCAGGGCTACGTCCAGCGCATGGCCGAGCTCAGCAGGGAATTCGAGAGCACCCATCCGGATGTGAAGGTCAATTTCGTCTCGTCCGGCTACGACGCCGTGGCCAAGCAGTTGCCGGTGCAGCTTGCGGTCGGTGAGGGCCCCGATCTCGCCAAGATCACCGATTGGCAGCTCGCTCCCTATTACCTGGACATGCGCCCCTACATGAAGGATCCGGAAGCTTACGCCAAGCTTCACGGCGCAAGCCTCGAACAACTGCGCCTGCCGAACATCAACGAGCCGAATTCCATCAACGGCTACGTGGCGTCGCAGACGCTCAACCTGCCCTTCGTCAACAAGACGCTGTTCGAGCAGGCCGGCGAGCCCCTGCCGGGGCCGAAGGCAACGCTCAAGGAGATCGTCGAAGCCTCGGCGCGGGTCGCGAAGGCAACGGGCGTGCAGGTTCCCTTCACCATGGACCGCTCCGGCCACCGCTTCTCGGGTGCCGCCTTCTCCTACGGTTCGACCTACGTGAAGGACGGCAAGTTCAACTTCCCGGACGAAGCAGCCAAGAAATATATCGCCGACGTCTATTCCTGGACCGAGAACGGCAGCTTTCCCAAGGAAATGTGGGGCGCGGCCGGCGGATCGCAGTACAAGAACATGGGTGACGAGTTCGTCAACGGCAACGTGGTGACCTATCTCGCCGGCAACTGGATGGTCAATCCGTTCCAGACCAAGATCGGCGACGCCTTCGATTGGACGGCGATCAATGCGCCTTGCGGCGAGGCCGGATGCTACGCCATGCCCGGCGCCACCGCGATCGTCGGCTTCAAGCGCACCAAGCACCCGGAAGCGGTGGCCGAGTTCATCGAGTTCCTCGGCTCCGAGAAGATCCAGCGGGAAATCGCCGAAAATTACGTGATCCTCACCGGCGCCGACATCAAGGACCCGCAGTACAAGCTTTCGAGCGAGAACGCCAAATCCGCCATGGCGGTGTTCCTCGACAACAAGAAGAACGTACCGCAGGCGGCGCGCGACTTCGAGCGCCAGAAGGGCGGATCGGCGCTCTACCAGCAGATCGTGCAACGCATGAGCCAGCTGATCGTCGGCGAATTGTCGCTCGATGAGACCTACAAGGTGCTGGAGGACGACGTGCGCAAAATAAACGAAGCGCGCGCCACCCAGTAAGCGCCACTCCCATAAGCCTCCCAGGCTGGACGGCGTGCCCGCTCCGTGGGCGCGTCGTCTCTCGCGCTCGAAGCAAAACGAAGGGGAACCTCATGCAGTCGTCGATAACTGTTCGCCACGCGGTTCACTACTCGCAGTCGGAAGCCATGACCGGGAGCGAGTTGCGGCAGAACTTCATGATCGAGGAACTGTTTACGCCCGGGCGCGCGACCGCGGTCTACACCCATTACGACCGGCTGCTCCTCATCGGCGTGATGCCGGACAGGCAAGCGATCGGCTTCGGCGAGGACTTGGCACGCGTCGTCGGCGGCGAATTCCTGCTTGAGCGGCGCGAGTTGGGGCTGATCAATATCGGCGGTCCGGGGATCGTCCGGGCGGACGGAGCGGTCTTCGAGATCGGCTTCCAGGACGCGCTCTATCTCGGCATGGGGACCCAAGACGTCTCTTTCGAAAGCGCCGATCCTTCGGCGCCCGCCAAGTTCTATATCAACAGCGCCCCCGCCCATGCCGCCTTTCCGGCCCGGCCTATCCGCAAGTCGGAAGCGATTGAGCTCAATCTCGGCGACGGCAAGACCTCGAATAAGCGAACGCTCTTCCAATATATTCATCCGGATGTCGTGCCGAGCTGCCAATTGCTGATGGGCATGACGCGGCTCGAGCCGGGCAGCGTCTGGAACACCATGCCGGCGCATACGCATGACCGGCGCATGGAGGCCTATCTCTATTTCGAGGTGCCGCAGGACGCCTTCGTGATTCATCTCATGGGACGGCCGGAAGCGACCGGCCACCTGATCGTCAGAAACGAACAGGTGGTCGTCTCGCCGCCCTGGTCTGTCCACTGCGGCGCCGGCACCTCGGCCTACGCCTTCATCTGGAGCATGGCGGGCGACAACAAGTCGTTCAAGGACATGGATTTCGTGCCGATGGGGGAGATCCGATGACCGCCGCCGCCGGCCCTTTCGACCTCATCGGAAAGCGGGCACTGGTCACCGGAGCACACTGCCTGGGGGCAGGGCCTCGCTGTGGCGCTCGCTTCCGCCGGCACCGACGTCATCGGGCTGGGATCGCAGGAGATGCCCGAGACCCGGAGTAAGGTGGAGGCGCTGGGTCTGCGGTTTGAGGAGGTCGTCTACGATCTGCGCAATCCGCGCGGTATATCGGAGATGTTTGCCAGTCTTGTCGAAGGCGGACGAACGGTCGATATCCTGATCAACAATGCCGGGCAGATTCGCGGTCCGACTTCACCGAATTCACCGAAGAGGACTGGGACGACGTTCTGAACATCAATCTGAAGAGTGGCTTCGTGCTCTCCCAGGCGGTCGTCCGGCATATGCTCGAACGCGGCGTCAAGGGGCGCATCGTCAACATCGCCTCCCTCTTGTCCTTCCAGTGCTTGCCGTCGACGGCGGCTGGCTCGCCCGCTAGCTCGGAAGGCACCAGTTGCCCCTCTTCGGCGACCGCCTGCCCCATCTTCCTTTCGATCGCGTCCCATGCGAGGCTTCGGCTGGGATTGCCGCGGGCGGTGCAATTTCCGTTGCGGCCGGTTCCACCCGTTCCCCGACCGCCCCTCGGGCGTTATTTGCGGGAGTGCAGCATGCGGACACTCGAGCCTTTGCCGGTCGTCGCGATCATCGGAGGCGGTTTCAGCGGTGCCGCCGTTGCGCTGCATCTCACGCGCTCTCTGGGCGTGGAGCGAGCGGCGCGGATCGTCGTCTTCGAACGCCGCGCCAGGCTCGGCTCCGGCCTTGCCTATGACACGGCAGAGCCCGCGCATCGCATCAATGTGCCGGCCTTCAAGATGAGCCTTTATCCGGACGAGCCGGAAAGCTTCGCTGACTATGTTGTCCGAGCCGATACGGTCGCGACCGATCCGGGCTTCAATAGTCCCGACGGCATAGCCTATCCGCGGCGGTCAGTGTTCGGCGACTATGTCGCGGCCGAACTCGCCCCTTGTCTCGCCAGCGGGGCGATCGAGCACAGGCGCAAGCGCGTACTTGAAATGAAGCGATCTGCAGGCCAGTGGACGATCCTTGCGGAGGATGGGGAGGCACTCGTCGCCGGCATTGCCGTTCTTGCCGTCACGCATCCGACGCCGGCGCTGCCAAAGGCTCTGCTGCCGCTTTCGTCTTCCCCCAAGCTGGTTGCGGATTCAACGCGCGCCGATGCGCTGGACGGCATCGCGCCGGCAGATCGCGTGCTGATCGTCGGCAATGGTCTGACAGCGGCGGATGTGGTCGCCGCGCTTGCCGAGAGAGGCCACGGCGGGTCGATCGTTTCCATTTCGCGGCGCGGCCTGCGGTCTCGCGGCCACCCGGCGATCGCGCAAGAACCGTTTGGCGACTTCGTCTCCGATCCGGCCAGCCGCGCATCGGAGCTTCTTCGCCGTATTCGCCGAACGCTGCGGGACGCCCGGCAACAGGGCCTGAGCTGGCACCCGGTCATCGACGCGGTGCGGGCGCAGGGCCAGCAGATCTGGCAGGCCTTGCCGCTCGTCGAGCGCCGCCGCATTGCGCGGCTGGCGCGATCCTATTGGGACGTGCATCGGTTTCGCATAGCGCCGCAGGTCGAAACCGTTCTGGACAAGGCGATCGAGGAAGGCCGACTGGAAATTGTTGCTGCCTCCATCGCATCGGCGGCGATCGAGGACGGGGAGATCCGGGTCAATCTCCGGCAGCGCGGCCGCGACGCGCCGCGGCGGATCGTCGTCGATGCGATCGTGGTAACCACCGGCCCCGCCCATGGCGAGATCCTGAAGTCTCAGCCCTTTCTGGCGGGACTTGAGAGGGACGGCGTGCTCGCTCCTTGCGAAACCGGTCTCGGGATTGCATGCGATCTTCGTTCTCGCGCCGTTGGCGCGGACGGCCGGGTGCAGCCGAACCTCTTCATCGCCGGACCGCTGGCGCGCGGCACCTTCGGCGAATTGATGGGTCTTCCCCAGGTGACGGAGCATGCGGTTTTCGTCGCCCGAGAAATCCAGGCGCTGCTCACGATGAACGAAGCGAACGGCTTCACCCCGTCTCCGGCATGAGAATTCTCCCACCGACTCGGAGAAAATATTATTTTGATTAAAAAACAGCGGCTTGATCGTAATTTCGGGCGTGCGCAGACGCCTTTCACGGTGAAATTTGGTTTTGCCATTGCATATCTCGAAGCAGCATCTATATATACCCCGTCGAACATTGCTTGTGACCTTTGTCTACGCGCTGATGCGCTTCGCCAGATTTCCTTTCAAATATCGATCAAATCGGGTGAATACTCGCCCGTAATCTCTACCATGAAAGGAAATCGTTATGAGTTCAGGCACCGTAAAGTGGTTTAACAGCACCAAGGGCTTTGGCTTCATCCAGCCCGACGACGGCTCCACGGACGTGTTCGTCCATATCTCCGCCGTCGAGCGGGCCGGGCTACGCTCGCTGGCCGAGGGCCAGAAGGTGACCTACGACATCGTCCGCGACAACAGGTCCGGCAAGAGCTCGGCAGACAATCTGCGAGCTGCTTAAATTGTCATTCGCCTCCGCTGACCACGGATGTACTGGCAGGGAGCGTTTGAATGACAGGGCGCCGTTGCGCGTCTGAAAAGATGCGCGGCGTTCAAGAGGAGGTCGGGGTAATGCCCGGCCTTTTTTGCTTGTGCCACCTAAAGGGCACAGACGAAGGAGATGGCCATGAGCCGGAACACCTACAATGTTGGCGATACGGTCGTGCTGAAGTCCGACCTGATGCGGATGTTGGCGGCCGACAGGACCTGCCGTATCGTCGGCATCCTGCCTGCCGCCGAACACGGAGAAGCACAGTATCGCGTCCGGCTCGGGACCGAGACCTTTGAACGTCGAATTTTCGAACACGATATCGATCCTGCGGAAAGCGCCCTGCCGGTCAGTGAACGCGTCCCGGCGGCAACGGTCAGTGGCAGTCCTTGGCTTAAGCCGTTGAGCATCAGGACCGCCAAGTGAATAAGGGCTGGAGCGCGCACGCGCCTCTTATTCCCCCGCAAGGAAGCACTCGGAATTTCCCGCGCTCTGGTTCTGATCGAAGGAACCATGTAGCAACTCATCAAACGGAAAGGATGTATTTTGCAGGTACTTGTCAGAGACAATAACGTCGACCAGGCTCTCCGCGTTCTCAAGAAGAAGATGCAACGCGAAGGCGTCTTCCGCGAAATGAAGATGCGCAGCGCCTATGAAAAGCCCTCCGAAAAACGTGCTCGCGAAAAGGCCGAGGCCGTTCGCCGCACCCGCAAGCTTGCGCGCAAGAAACTGCAGCGCGAAGGCCTTCTGCCCTCGCCGAAAAGAGTGGCGCGCACGCGCTGAGCATGTCTCATGTCTGTGCGGGGCAGGGGCGAGAGCGTCCGCTCTATTTGCCCTCCCGCGCAGCCCTTCCGTCAGGCGACTGTCACGACGCGTACATGTCCGCGGCGCTCTAGCACGTCGATGACGACGCTGGTGCCGGAGTGGTTTGCCGCCACGTCGACGGAGCCGGAGCCGATTTGCAGGTTCCGGATCTCGAGCTCCTCGATGAAGCCGGGCAAATAGGGCGTATCGAAGGTGATCTGCATCTGCTTCGTAAAGAATTCTATTCCGAGGCACGACTGAAGCAGCGATAGCGGCGCTGCCGCCGCCCAGGCCTGGGGAATGCAGGCGACCGGGTAGAAGGTCGGGCCCTGGGCGCGCTGGCGCGGAAAACCGCAAAAGAGCTCCGGTAGACGCCGCAGATCGATATAGGTCGAGGCTGCAAACAGTCCCTCGAAGATCCGCGCCGCCTGCAGACGAAAGCCGTAGCGCGCCAGACCGAGCGCGATCAAGGCATTGTCGTGCGGCCATACCGAACCGTTGTGGTAACTCATCGGGTTGTAGCGGCTTTCGGTGACCGGGATGGTTCGTATCCCCCAGCCCGAAAACGAGGCGCCCGACATCAGCGTCTTTGCGACAACTTCGGCTCGCTCGGGAATCGCAAGTCCGGTGAGCAGGGCATGCCCTGCATTTGAGGAGCGGACCCGGCAGGGCTGCTTGTCGCCGTCAAGCGCCAGCACATAGGTGCCGAGTTCCGCATCGAAGAAGATCGCGTCGAAGCGATGCCGCAAGTCATCGGCGCGGCGCGAGAACTCGACCGCCCGGTCCTCGTGGCCGAGAACCCTGAGCATCCTCGATGCCGCCTCCCAGGCGCCATAGACATAGGCCTGCACTTCCGCGATGGCGATCGGCCCCCTGGCGAGCGTACCGTCGGCGTGGAAGACGGAGTCGTGGCTGTCCTTCCAGCCCTGGTTGGCGAGCCCTTCCTCGGTCCGGCGACCGTATTCGACGAAGCCGTCGCCGTCGCGATCGCCGTGGACACTGATCCATTTCAACGCGGCCTCGATATTCGGCCAGATCGTCCGGATCGTCGAAACGTCGCCGGTGCGTTGCAAGTACTGCCCGGCCAGCATCACGAAAAGCGGCGTCGAGTCGACGCTGCCGTAATAGCGGCGGAATGGAACTTCCCGCAATTCGGCCATCTCGCCGAAGCGCACCTCGTGCAGGATCTTGCCGGGTTCGGCATCCGACAGGGGATCGAAATCGGTCGCCTGGTTGGCGGCGAGATGCGCAAGCACGCCGCGGGCGATCTCCGGATCGAGCCACAGGGTTTCGATCGCGGCAATGATCGCGTCGCGGCCGAAAACCGTGCTGAACCAGGGGATCCCCGCATAGGGGTAAGGTCCTTCATTGGTCTCGGTGATGAGCATGTAGAGGTCGGATATGCTGCGGCGCACGACCTCGTTGAAGACCTCGTTCGAACTGACGATCGCCGCCGCCCGCCCCGAAGAGGTGCGCAACGCACGACGCGCATCCCGGAGCGCAAAGAAGAACGACCTGTGACCGATGGTGATCGCCGGCTCCCGCTGGCAATTGACCTCAAGGAAAAGCGTTCGGCTTTGACCGGGTGCAAGACCGATCTCGAAAACGGCTTCGGTTGCAGAAAGGCGCGAGGGCGGCGGATCGAAGCCAAGCCGGGTCGTCCGCTTCTGAGCGTCCAGTCCGGTATAGGAAAGATGCACCTCGCTGGCCTTTGCCGTCGGCGGATGCATCTGGCCGCGCTTTTTGCGCTGCTTGCCGCGCACCTCGAACAAATCCGCGAAATCGGCTGCAAAGGCCAGCCTGATTTCTATCTGATGCGGCCTCTCATGAAAATTGCGCACCAGGATCCGTTCATAGCAGGTGCCGTTCCAGAGAAAGCGGGACCGCCTGAGATGGATCGAATCATGGGGAAGCGCCAGTGCGCCGCTCTCGTCCAGGAAGTCAGGATTGGTCAGGTCGCAGGTCAGCGTCGCGTTGTCGTCTCTCAAGGTGGAGGAGAGGAGCAAGGGTCGAGCGCCGTTGATGGTCACGGCGAGATGGGAGAGATGCCGTGTGTCGCGGTGGAACAACCCTTCGGGGCTGCCGGAACCCGAATAGGCGTCGCCGTTGTGGTCGAAGACGGCGAAGGTATCGCCGTGCTTCAAGGTGTTCGGACGTCGTTCCTGCAGGGAGGTGGCTGCAGCAACCGCATATTCGGGCGGCTCGGTGACCGGAGAGTCGACGTTCTCAGGGGACATGGCGCTTCCCTTGGCACGCACCGCGGGGCGCCCCGCGAAGATGTCCGTTAACAACACCCTGCTGATTTTGTTCCCAGTTTGAGGAAATAAGTGGGCAGCGGATGGACAATTGCGCAGGAGCCAACCGGCGTTGACGAGGCACGGCTTGGCAACCTCACCCGCCTCCATGGAACAAGGCTGCAAGTGGCTCGTTTGAATCACATAACCAGTCGCGTTCCACGACGGGAGGAGCCAAGATGAGCAATGACACGAGCGGACGCAACCTCGGGGAACAGCCCGGTTCCCCCGCAACGACGCCGGACCGTGCGGGCAACCAGCCGGAAGCCGGAACAAGGGAAGGCGAAGGCGGCATGGACCGTTCCCTGCAGCAAGCCGTCCGCGAGGACCTCGACGAACTTCGGCAATTTGCCGATGAGCGGACGGAAGAAGCCAAGGAAGCCGTCAGCCGCGCTGCGGAGGACGAGAAGAATGTGGCCGCGCGCCAGCTTGGCGGCATCGCGACGGCGCTTGAGAAAGTCGGCGGCGAACTCGAACAGTCGGATCAACGCGCGCTCGGCCGCTATGCCAAGCAGATGGGCAGTTCGCTGCAAGACTTGGCACGCGACATCGAGGGCCGCGAGCTCGGCGAAATTGCCGCCATGGCGGAGGATTTCGGCCGGAAGCAGCCGCTGGCCTTCCTGGGCATGGCGGCCATTGCCGGGTTGGCCGCCAGCCGTTTCCTGACGGCCTCGGCTCATCGCCGCAGCAGGCGGAGCGTTTCCCAACCGTCCTCGCCAACGCCATCGGGAAGCAGCCGACCAAGTGAAGGCGGGTGGAATTTTACGGAGGATCGGCGCAATGCTTAACCATCGGGACGACCGCCCCCTATCGGAACTGATGACCGGGCTGGTGGCGGATATATCGGGACTTTTCCGCAAGGAAATCGATCTCGCCAAGGCGGAGGCGTCGGAGAATGTCAACCGGGCGATAGGCAGCCTGGAGACGCTACTAATCGGCCTGATCTTCGCCATCGGTGCCATTGGCGTGCTGTTGAGCGCGGCCGTCCAGGGACTGGCCGCCTTTCTCATCGCGCGGGGCATGATCGAGCCGAACGCCGACGCCCTGTCGGCCGTCATCATAGGCGTCGTAGTCGCGCTTCTCGCATGGGCGATGATTTCGCGCAGTCTCTCGAACTTGCGCGGCAACAGCCTCAAGTTCGATAAGACGGCCAGCTCCCTGCAGCGCGACCTGGACGTCGTGAAGGAGAGAGTGCAATGAACGACTATTCCCACACGCACTCGGCTGCCGAACTGCAGCGCGAGATCGAGGCCGATCGCCAGCGGATCGAGGAAAAGCTCCACGCCATCCAGGAACGGATGTCGCCGGGCCAACTGATGGACGAGATGCTTGAATATGCCAAATCGAGCGGCGGCGCCGAATATATGGGCAATCTCGGCGCCGCGCTCAAGGCGAATCCCATTCCGGTCGCATTGATGGGAGTAAGCCTCGCCTGGCTCCTCGCCAATCCGGGCTCACGCGCGCCGAAATACCCGGATAACACCGCGGACGAGTATCCGCTCGCCACCGTGGCCGGCCCGGTGAAACGCACCGGCCCGATCGAGGAGAGCTTCGGCGAGCGCTACAGCCACTTCGCGGACGAAAGCGGCAATCGCTTCCGGGCGATGACGGATGCCGCCGGGCGCCGCGCCGGCCACTTCATCGACCAGAGCGGCAAGATCTATCGCGGTTTTGCCGACGCAGCCGGCCAGCAGATCGAGGATATAAGGGACGAGACCGGTGCCCTGTTCGACGAGGCCTCCGGTTGGGCGTCGAGAACCTGGCGGCAGGTGAGCGCTTCGGCGAGCCGCATGTCCGAGAGCCTTGCGGACACCGGCCGGTCGCTCGCGGGAAGCGTGCAGTCGGCGGGAAGGTCGCTGGAAGACCAGGGCGCGCGATTGAATGCCGCGATCCTCCAGCATTTCCGCGATCAGCCGCTGGTCGGCGGCGCGCTCGCCTTTGCGGTCGGTGCGGCAATCGGCGCGACGCTCCCGCACACGGAGGCCGAAGACGAGGCCATGGGCGAGGCGGCGGACGAAATGCGCAGCAACCTCGCCGCGAAGGCAAATGCCGCAGTTGGCGAGGCGATCGGCACGGCACAGGAGGTGTTGGACAAAACGAGCAATGCCGCCTTGGAAGCCCACGACGCCGCCAGGGACCGTGTCCGCGAAACGCTTCGGGAGTGACGGCTCGCCTGCGGTGGCCCGATCGACGAGTGCCGCGATAAGCCGCTCCAATCGACGGGCGACAGTTTCCGCTGTCGCCCGTTGACCATGCTCGCCTCGCCGGCATCGAAGTTCTCGCCACCCCACCCCTCATAGTCTGATCCTCCCAGCCACACGGGGGCCGGCGGCGGGCCGCATTTGCCCTTCGACTGCGCTTCGGACGCCGGTCCACTTCCAGTCATCGTCATAACAGAGCCGCTGCAACCACCCCGTTGTTGACATTTTTTGCAGAACGTGAAATTTCTTTCAGTAGGCGATAAAAATATCATGCAATGCAAAAAGTCACGCGGCGCAGCATCGGACGGGAAGCGATGGCGATCATCGGGGGATTGGCGGTTCGGGATGATGAAGCCAGCATGGCGACGCGGGCGGCCTGGCTGCACTACGCCGGCGGCTTGACCCAGGCGGAAGTCGCCAAGCGCCTCGGCCTCACCTCGTTGAAGGCGCACCGGCTGATCATGAGGGCCAACCAGGAAGGCCTGGTGAAGGTCTATATCGACGGCGACGTCTCCGAATGCGTCGAGCTCGAACAGAAGCTTTCCGGCCGCTACGGCCTCGACTATTGCGAGGTCGTTCCGGATTTCGACAGCGACGATCTGCCGCTGAAGGCGCTCGGCATTTCGGGCGCGCAGTTCCTGAGGCGCGAGATCGAGCGGGGCGAGACGGCGCTGATCGGCGTCGGCCACGGGCGAACGCTTGCGGCGTGCGTCGAATACCTGCCGCGCACGCCCAGCAACAACACGCGCTTCGTCTCGCTGCTCGGCGGCCTGACGCGCAAGTTCTCAGCCAATCCGCACGACGTGATCCATCGGCTGGCGGAGCGTACCGGTGCCGAAGCCTTTGTGATGCCGGTGCCGTTCTTCGCCAACACGGTCGAGGACCGTGACGTGCTGTTCAGCCAGCGCGGCGTTCGCGAGGTCTTCGAGCTGGCGAAATCGGCCGATCTCCTGATGGTCGGCATCGGCACGGCCGAGCGCGAGGCATCCCTGGTTGCCACCGGCATGATCGAGATGAGCGAAATCGAGGCCATTCAGAAAAGCGGTGCCACGGGCGAGCTGCTCGGCCACTTCTTCGACGCAAAGGGCCGGCCGATCGAGACGACGCTTTCCAACCGCACCTTCACGCTCGGCCGCAAGGACCTGCGGGACCGCCGCACCGTGGCGGTCGCCGGCGGCAGGATCAAGACACGCGCGATCCGTGCGGTGCTCGAAAGCGGGCTCTTGAATGGGTTGATCACCGACGAGCGCACGGCGCAGGCGCTCGCTGCCTAGCGCATCGGCCCGAAAATCGGACCCGATTTTCGGAAAGCACGATGCGTAGGTTCAAAGACTTATAGCGTCCTCTGAGCGTCCAGAAGGACGCACGGCGCTGGAGAAACATTCGAGGCCGCGGCAGGGGGAGGAAACCACCGCGGCCGGGGAGGCAGTACCGGTCGGGTAGCCGGTCAGCTCGTTGGAGCATTCTTACCCGCAACGGAGGAGAAAACAGATGTATGAGAAGGAGAAAGACCTCATAAGCGCATTCCTGCGCGGCGAGGTGGACCGCCGCGGGATGCTGAAGGGCCTCGGTGCGGCAGGTCTGACGGCAGGCACCGCCGGCACGTTGTTCAACATGATGTCGACCCGGGCGCTTGCCGCCGATTTCGACTGGAAGGCGCATTCCGGCAAGTCGGTGAAGCTGCTCTTGAACAAGCATCCCTATGCCGATGCGATGATCGCCAACCTGCAGACCTTCAAGGATCTGACGGGCATGGAAGTCACCTACGACGTCTTCCCGGAGGACGTCTATTTCGACAAGGTGACGGCGGCGCTGTCCTCGAGTTCGTCGGAATACGACGCCTTCATGACCGGCGCCTACATGACCTGGACCTACGGCCCGGCCGGCTGGATCACCGATCTCAACGAATGGATCAAGGATACGACGAAGACCAACCCCCAATATGGCTGGGATGATTTCCTGCCGGGCGTCAAGGCGTCCTGCGCCTGGAACGGCCAGCCGGGTGGCGCGCTCGGTTCGGAAGACGCCAAGCAATGGTGCATTCCCTGGGGCTACGAGCAGAACAACCTCTCCTACAACAAGGAGATGTTCGACAAGGTCGGGGTCGGCGTTCCGAAGAACCTCGATGAACTACTGACGACGGCCGCAAAGCTCACCAAGGACGTCGGCGGCGGGGTCTACGGCATCGGCGTACGCGGCTCGCGCTCCTGGGCGACGATCCATCCGGGCTTCCTTTCGGGCTATGCGAACTTCGGCCAAAAGGATTTGAACGTCTCGGCCGACGGCAAGCTTTCGGCCGCTATGAACACGCCGGAATCGAAGGCCTTCCACGCCAAGTGGGTGCAGATGATCCAGGAGAGCGGCCCGAAGGACTGGTCGACCTATACCTGGTACCAGGTCGGCACCGACCTCGGCGCCGGCGCCTCGGCGATGATCTACGACGCCGACATCCTCGGCTACTTCATGAACGGCGGCGATAACAAGATGGCTGGCAAGCTTGCCTATGCGCCGTTTGCCGCCAATCCGGCCGCCTCCGCACCGACGCCGAACATCTGGATCTGGTCGCTGTCGATGTCCAACTTCTCCAAGGACAAGGACGCGACCTGGTACTTCCTGCAATGGGCGACGGGACTTGAGCACGCGATCTTCGGCGCGACGAAGATGGATTTCGTCAACCCGGTGCGGGCGACCGTCTGGAAGGACGAAATCTTCCGCGAGCGGCTGAAGAAGAGCTATCCGGGCTATGTGGAGATGCACGACATTTCCGCGCCGGGCGCCAAGATCCACTTCACCGCCCAGCCCCTGTTCTTCGACCTCACCACCGAATGGGCGGCAACGCTCCAGAAGATGGTGGCGAAGGAAGTGCCGGTCGACGAGGGGCTCGACAAGCTCGCCGAGAGCATCAATCGCCAGCTCGCGGAAGCAGGACTCGGCTGATCGCCGGCGGCGCCGGCCCGCACGCCGGGCCCGGCACACCGCAACGAATGCGCATACGAGGAGGGGGTCTGGCTGCGCCGGCCGCGGCCGGCCCCTTCATCGCCTTTCGAAATGGCATTTGAACGGAGCTGGCCATGGCTTCAGTGACGCAATCCGGGGCAACGCCCCGCGGTTTCAGGATCAGCAAGAAGGTTCTGCCCTATGTGCTTTCCCTGCCGGCGCTTCTCGTCTGCATCGGCATCCTGATCCCGTTTTTCTCGGCGGTGGTCTATTCCTTCCAGCGCTACCGGCTGAGCCAGCCCTGGGCGCGCCAGTTCAACTGGGGCGAGAACTACCTGAATTTCTTCACCGATTCCGGCTTCTGGAATACGCTCAGGGTCTCGCTCGTCTATGCCGGCACCACGGTGGTCCTCGAACTGCTGCTTGGCCTCGGCATTGCCCTGCTTTTGCAGCGACGCTCGACCGTCAACAATTTCATCTCGATCATGCTGCTCTTGCCGCTGATGACGGCGCCGGCGCTGGCGGCTCTGATGTGGAAGCTGATGACCAATCCGGGCTTCGGCATCCTCAGCTACTTCGCCAGCCTGATCGGCCTCGAGAATTTCCGCTGGGCCTCCTCGCCAGACACGGCGCTCCTGACGGTCGTGCTCGTCGACATCTGGGTCTACACGCCCTTCATCATGATCTTGCTGCTTGCAGGCTTGCGTTCCCTGCCGACCCAGCCCTTCGAGGCGGCGGCCCTCGACGGCGTGCCGCGCAGCTTCGTGTTCTTCCGCATCACCCTACCGATGCTGACGCCCTACATCCTGACGGCGACACTCTTCCGGCTGCTCGACTCGATCCAGCAATTCGACATCATCTATGCGATGACGCAGGGCGGCCCGGGCGATACGCTGACCGTCTTCCAGGTCGAGGCCTATCTCAATTTCTTCCAGTCGACCAATGTCGGCCGTTCCGCCGCGCTGCTGATCATCCTGTGGGCGATCACCTACATTCTGTCGAACGTCTTCATCAAGAACTGGCTCCGGCTGCGCGAGCGCGCCCGCGGCGAGGCGTAGAGAGGTCAAGATGGAAGCCATGTCTCCGCTCGAACGGCTCCTGCGCGGCGTTGCCCTGACGCTGGTCGTCGTCTTCTTCATGTTCCCGATCGTCTGGATTTTCCTGATGTCCTTCCAGACAAACGAGACGATCCTCAGGATACCGCCATCGGTGGTCTTCACGCCGACATTGGACAACTATGCGGCGCTGATCACCGGAAAGCTGCAGACCGCCGCCGGCACGCTCGACATCGCCTTCATGCGCAATCTTGGGAACTCGGTGTTCTTGTCGGTCGTATCCGTCGCCGTGGCGCTCGCCCTCGGCGTCCCCGCCGCCTACGCCTTCGCGCGGCACAAGTTCCGGGGTTCGGAGGATATCGCCTTCACGCTGCTCTCCTTCCGCTTCGCGCCGCCCCTGCTGGTGCTGCTGCCGCTGACCCAATATTTCCAGTGGCTCGGCCTTGCGAACACCTATTTCGGCCTCATCTGGGTGTATCAGCTGATCTGCCTGCCGCTCATCCTGTGGATCGTGCGCGGCTATTTCGAGGACATCTCGGCCGATGTCGAATATGCCTATCGCATTGCCGGCCATTCCTGGTTCTCGACCTTCCGCAAGATCGCCCTGCCGCTGGCAGGGCCGGGCATTGCGGCGGCCGGCCTGCTCGCCTTCATCTTCGCCTGGAACAACTTCGTCTTCGCGCTGGTGCTGGCCTCGGCCGACAAGCAGCCGGTGACGGTCGGCGCGCTTGCCTTCGTCACGGCCTCAGGCATCCAATACGGCCAGATCGCCGCGGCGATCGTGCTGTCAATCACGCCGACGCTCGCTCTCGCACTCTACGCCCAGCGCTACCTCGTCGAAGGCCTGTCGCTCGGTGCGGTGAAGGGATAATCGCTGATGACGACACTGCAGTTGAAGAACATCGTCAAAAGGTACAAGGGCCAGACAGTCCTTGATGATCTGTCGCTCGATGTGTCCGATGGCGAACGGCTGGTGCTCTTCGGCCCGTCGGGCGCCGGCAAGACGGTGCTGCTGAGGCTCGTTGCCGGCGTGATCGATCCGGACGAGGGCCGCGTGCTGATCGGTGGCGACGACCTGACCGACGTCGATGCGGAGCATCGCGGCGTCGGCATGGCCTTCCAGAATTTCGCCCTGTTCCCGCATATGAGCGCCTTCGACAATATCGCCAGCGCGCTGACAGCCCGCAGGTTCTCGAAGGAGGCGATCGCCGCCGGGGTCGAGAAGGTGGCAAAGCTCCTGAAGATCGACCATGTGCTCAGCCACCATCCGAAGGCGCTTTCCAATGGGCAGAAGCAGCGCACGGCGCTTGCCCGGGCGCTGGTCGGCTCGCCGCCGCTGCTCCTGCTCGACGACCCCTTGCGCAACGTCGATGCCAAGCTGCGCTTCGAGATGCGTCTGGAACTGCCGCGTCTTCTCGCCGCCCAGGGTGCGACCGTCGTCTACGTCACCCAGGACTATAAGGAGGCGATGGCGCTCGGCGACCGGATCGCCGTAATGTTCGAGGGACAGCTTCGCCAGATCGGCACGCCGGTCGACATCTACGACACGCCAGCGGAACTCGAGATCGCCCGGCTGTTCGGCGACCCGACGATCAACCTGCTCGACGTCGTGCCGCAGCGCGGGCCGGACGGCGCCTTTGCCGAACTGTCCGGCGTTCGCCTTAGGCTGCCGGGGTTCGGGCCCGAAATCGTCGGGAAGGCCTGCGTTCTCGGCATCCGGCCGGAAAACATCACCTTCACCGAGGCGTCCGCGCCCGGGGCAATCCCCGTCACGGTCGAGGCCGAAACGCCGCTCAACGAGAAAACCGTTACCCTGACGCTAACGGCGCGCCGCCGGGAAATCCTCGTTTCGCGCCCGGCGGGCACACCAGGCCCGCAGGCCGGGCCGGCGCACCTTGCGGTCAACAGCCGGACGACCCTGCTGTTCGACAAAGGCAGCGGCCGGCTGATGCGGCCGTCGGAGCCTGCCTCCAAGCGGAATGGAGAAGCGGCATGACCGACATTGCGCTCCTGCTGAAGGATGTCGACAAGTTCTACGGGCCGATCGACTACGGCGTCCATGCCGTGAAGAAACTCAGCATGGATGTCAGGAAGGGCGAGATCATCGCGCTCCTTGGCTCGTCTGGTTGCGGCAAGACCTCGACGCTCAGGATGATCGCCGGCTTCGAGGCGGTGTCTCGCGGCAAGATCTCGCTTGGCGGCCGCGAAATCCAGACATTCCCGCCGGTTCGCCGCAACGTGGCCATGGCCTTCGAAGGCTATTCGCTTTATCCGCCGCTGACGGTGCGGGAGAACATTGCCTTCGCGCTCAAGGCCTCGAAGCTGTCGCAGAGCACCGTCGACGAGAAGGTGGCCAGCATCGCCAGGCTGCTCGAGATCGAGGACATACTCGGCCGCTATCCAAGCTCGATCTCCGGCGGCCAGCAGCAGCGCGCCTCGCTCGGCCGGGCGCTGATCCGCGACGCCAGCCTGCATCTGCTCGACGAGCCGATGGGGCAGCTCGAGCCGCAATTGCGCGCCGTGCTGCGCGGCCGCATCAAGCACTACATCAAGGAACGCGGGCTGACCGCCATTCTCGTCACCCACGACCAGACCGAAGCAAATGCACTTGCCGACCGCATCGCCGTCATGGAGGGCGGCGTGCTGCAGCAGTTCGACACGCCGCAGCGGATCAAGGAGCGGCCGGCCAATCTCTTTACCGGCACCTTCGTCGGCGAGCCGCCGATGAACGTCTTCGAGGCGAGCGTCACCGCCTCCGAAAGCCGCCTGGCCTTCGGCCTCAAGGACGGCATCCGGCTGGAATATGCCGCTTCCGATTTTTCCCATGCGGTGCGCGATGCGCTGAGAAAGCGCCAGCGGGTGGTTCTCGGCGTCAGGCCCTATGCGGTGAAACGCAGCGCCGACGGCGTCACCGGCCGCGTCGCCGTCAACCAGTGGCTCGGCGACCAGACGCATATCGCCGCGGATTTGGCCGGCGGGACGCTGGTGCTGGTGGAGCACGATCGGGCAAGGCTCGAGGTGGGCCAGCCGATCGGCATTCGCCTCGAGCCGGCGAGCCTGCATGTCTTCGACGTCGAGAGCGGCGCGGCGATCTCGCATGGGGAGGAGCTCGCCTGATGCGCGACATCCTGATCGGCATCGATGCGGGGACGTCGGTCATCAAGTCGGTCGCCTTTGACCTCGGCGGCCGGCAGCTCGCCATGGCGGCCGTTCCGAACAGCTACGAGGCGGTGGGGCGAACCGGCAGCGTGCAGGACCTGCGCCGCACTTGGGCGGACACCGTGAAAACCCTGGTCGAGCTCTCGGCCAGGATCGAGAACCTCCCTGGCCGCGTTGCCGCGATCGCGGTGACCGGTCAGGGAGACGGCACGTGGTTGATCGACAGCGACGGTGAGCCGGTCGGCAAGGGCTGGCTCTGGCTCGATGCGCGGGCCAGCGAAACGGTCGAGCGGCTGCGCGGCGACAGCGGCGATGTCGAGCGTTTCGCGCATACCGGTTCGGGACTTGCCGCCTGCCAGCAGGGGCCGCAACTGCGCTGGATGCTGGAAAACGCGCCGGAGATGCTGGAGGGAGCCGCCACGGCCTTCCATTGCAAGGATTGGCTCTATTTCAACCTCACGAAAAGGCGCGCCACCGATCCATCGGAGGCGAACTTCACCTACGGGGACTTCCGTACCCGGCAATATTGCGACGCGGTGATTTCCTTCCTCGGTCTCGAGAGGCTTACGCATCTGCTGCCGGAAATCGTTGACGGGGCGGCGTCGCATCATCCGCTCTCTAAGGCTGCCGCCTCGGCCACCGGCCTTCCGGTCGGGACGCCCGTCGTACTCGGCTATGTCGACGTGGTCTGCACGGCGCTCGGGGCAGGGCTTTATGATCCGGGAACCGATGCAGGCTGTTCGATCATCGGCTCGACCGGCATGCACATGCGGCTGGCGAAGAGCGCCGACGACGTTCGGCTCAACCGCGACCTGACCGGCTACACCATGTGCATGCCGATCCCGAACACCTATACGCAGATGCAGTCGAACATGGCGGCGACGCTCAACATCGACTGGATCCTTTCGATCGCCGGGGGTGTGCTGAAGGGTATGGGGGTCGAAAAGTCCAAGGGCGAGTTGCTCGCCCACGTGGATGGCTGGCTTGAGGAGGCAAGGGGCACGCCGCTTCTCTTCGAGCCCTATATTTCCGAGGCCGGCGAGCGCGGGCCCTTCGTCGACGCCTCGGCGCGGGCGTCCTTCGTCGGGCTGTCGAGCACCCATGGCTTCGGCGACATGGTGCGGGCCGTCTTCGACGGCCTCGCCCTTGCCGCCCGAGATTGTTATGCCGAAATGGGGCCGCTGCCGGAACGCATTCGGCTGACCGGCGGTGCGGCGCGCAGCGCCTCTTTGCGCCGCATCCTCGGCGGTGCGCTCGGCGCCAGCATCCAGACCAGCGAACGCGAGGAGGCGGGCGCCGCGGGCGTCGCGATGATCGCTGCCGTTTCGCTCGGCATCTACGCCTCGATGGCCGATTGCGTGGCCGATTGGGTGCGGCCGCACCAGCGCCCCGCCGAGCCGGCCGACGGCGAACTGGTCCGGCGCTACGACGCGCTTTTCCCCGCCTACCGGCAATCGCGCCTTGCGCTCAGGCCCGTCTGGCACGCGCTCTCCCACGCGGCCGGCTCGGGAGATCAACAGGACAAACCGAAATGAAGAAGATTGCCATCATCGGCGACCGGTTCATGCTGCCGGAGGTGTTCCGCGACAAGATCGTGGAGGCCTGCGGCGACGGGCATGAGATCCGCACGGTTGAACAACCTTGGCCGGATGTGCCCATGGAGCACGGCTACGCGGTCGAGGGCATGGACGGGCTCAAGGAATATCTCGGCAAGCCCGCCGAGATCATCCGTTTCGTCGGTGACGCCGAAATCCTGGTGACGCAGCTTGCGCCCTTGTCGCGGGCGATGCTTGCGGAGCTGCCGAACCTGAAGCTCGTCGCCGTCTCCCGCGGCGGGCCGGTCAATATCGACATGAGTGCCGCCCGCGATGCCGGTGTGCGGGTCGTCAACACGCCGGGACGAAATGCGAGCGCCGTCGCGGAGTTCACGATCGGCGCCATTCTCGCCGAGACGCGGCTGATCCGGGTGGGCCACGAGGCGTTGCGCAAGGGCGAATGGCGCGGCGATCTCTACCGCGCCGACCGCACCGGCCGCGAGCTTTCGGAATTGACCGTCGGCGTCGTCGGCTACGGCAATATCGGTGCCAAGGTCGTCCGGCTGCTGCGCGCCTTCGGCACCAAGGTGATCGTCCACGACCCCTATGTGCAGCTCAGCGCCGAAGACCGCAACGCCGGTGTCGAGCACGTCTCCCTCGACGACCTGCTGGCGCAATCGGACGTGGTGACGCTGCATCCACGCGTCACTGCCGAAACGCGAAACATGATGAATGCGGAGGCCTTCGCGAAGATGAAGCCGGCGGCGATCTTCGTGAACACCGCGCGCGGCCCGCTCTGCGATTATGAGGCGCTTTACGAAAACCTCGTCAGCGGTCACCTGTCGAGCGCCATGCTGGAGACATTCGCGGTCGAGCCGGTGCCGGAAGACTGGCCGCTCTTGAAGTTGCCGAACGTGACTCTGACGCCCCATATCGCCGGCGCCTCGGTCCGGACCGTTACCTATGCAGCCGAAATGGCGGCGGAGGAGGTGCGCCGCTACATCGTCGGCCTGCCGCCGGTCAATCCGTGCTGAGGGGAGGGCGATGAGCGAGCCCGGGACATACGACCTATTCGTTATCGGTGGCGGCATCAACGGCGCGGGCATTGCCCGCGATGCAGCCGGCCGCGGCCTTTCCGTGCTGCTCTGCGAGAAGGACGATCTTGCCCAGGGCACGAGTTCGCGGTCCGGAAAGCTCATTCATGGGGGCTTGCGCTATCTCGAATATTACGAGTTCCGGCTGGTCCGCGAGGCACTGATCGAGCGCGAGGTGCTGCTCCGATCGGCGCCGCACATCATCTGGCCGATGCGCTTCGTGCTGCCGCACAACCCGGCCGACCGACCGGCTTGGCTTGTCCGCCTCGGCCTGTTTCTCTACGACCATCTCGGCGGCCGCGAGCGCCTGCCGGGCACGCGGACGCTCGACCTCAGGACGGCGCCGGAAGGCGCGCCGATCAAAACGTCCTATCGCAAGGCGTTCGAATATTCCGACTGTTGGGTGGACGACGCCCGGCTGGTCGTCCTGAGCGCCCTTGATGCGGAGCAGCGAGGCGCCCGAGTCCTCACCCGCACCGCCTGCACGAGCATCCGCCGCCGCGGCGAGCTCTGGCAGGTCGAGATGACTGATGCCGGGACCGGTGCGAGGACGGAGGCGCGGGCGCGCTGCGTCGTCAACACCGCCGGCCCCTGGGTCAACGACATGATCGGCCGGGTCGCCGGGCTCAGCTCCCGCCGCAGCGTCCGGCTCGTCAAGGGCAGCCATATCGTTGTGCCGAAGTTCTGGGAGGGGAGGCAGGCCTATCTCGTCCAGAATCCCGACAAACGGGTCATCTTCATCAATCCCTATCAGAACGATCTGGCGCTGATCGGTACCACCGACATTCCCTACGAGGGACGGCCGGAGGACGTTGCCGCCGATGCCGACGAAATCGTCTATCTGATGAGATCGGTGAACCGCTATTTCAAGCAGCAGCTCAGCGAGGCAGACATCATCCAGAGCTTCTCCGGGGTCCGGCCGCTCTATGACGACAATGCCGAGAATCCTTCTGCGGTGACGCGCGACTATATTTTCGAGTTGGATGCGGCGAACGGCGAGGCGCCGCTGCTTTCCGTCTTCGGCGGCAAGATCACCACCTTCCGCAAGCTTTCCGAACATGCGCTGGAGCGGTTGAAATCTTTCTTTCCGAAAATCGGTCCGGCCTGGACCGCGGGTGCCCACCTGCCGGGCGGCGATATGGCGAATGCGGATTTCGACCAATTCCTTGGAGAGCTGCGCGCCTGCTATCGCTGGCTGCCGGCCGATCTCTTGAAGCATTATGCCAGGCTTTACGGTACGCGGACCCACGCACTGATCGACGGGGCAACGTCGCTCGACGAGCTCGGCACCGGCTTCAGCCGGCTCTTCCGCGAACGCGAAGCCCGCTTCCTGATCGAAACCGAATGGGCACGGACGGCGGAGGATCTGCTCGAGCGTCGCACCAAGCATGGCCTGCATATGAGCGAAGCCGAGAAGCGGGCCTTCGGCGGCTGGCTCAAGGGTCAGCAGGCGGCCGCATGAGAAAGGGGCAGGCGATGTTGCGAAGCTCCGAATTCGAAGCGCTTCTAGATCTGTCGGCGCGGATCGGCGCCGATCCGGAGCTCGTCCAGGGCGCCGGCGGCAATACCTCGATCAAGGAGGGCGATACCCTCTGGATCAAGGCTTCAGGACTTTGGCTCGCCGAGGCCCGGGCGCGCGATATCATGGTGCCGGTCGCGCTCGATCCGCTGATCGACGCACTGGAGCGCGACGATCCGGCGGCGGAGAGGGCCCAGGACTTCGTCATCGAGGAGCTCAACCCATCCGGCCTCCGGCCGTCGATCGAAACCACGGTGCACGCGCTGATGCCGCAGAAGGTGGTCATCCATGTGCATTGCGTGGCGACGATCGCAGCCGCCGTGCAGACCAATGCGGCGGCCATCGCGGCCGAAAGGCTTGCCGGCATTCCCCATGCTTTCGTTCCCTATGCCCGCCCCGGCCTGCCGCTCGCCAGAGCGATCGGCGAACGGATCGATGCCGATACGGCCGTGCTGGTGTTCGGCAATCACGGGCTGGCGGTCGCCGGCGATACGATCGAAGATGCGGCGCTTCTCCTCGTCGACGTCTCCGAGCGGTTTGCCGGCCTCGTGCGCCAGGCTCCGCCCGCGGACCTGTCGGCGCTGTCGCGCCTCGCCGTCAACAGCGCCTATCGTCTTCCGGAGGAAGAAAGACTGCATGACGCCGCAACTGATCTCGAAAGCTGCAGGATCGCCGCCGGCGGCAGCCTCTATCCCGACCATGTGATCTTTCTCGGCAAGGGTTCGGTGATCGCCGCGCCGGAGGATACGGCTCTTGCGATCGAGGCGCGCTTTCTTGAAGCGCGAGAGCCTTTACCGCCGGTTCTCCTTTTTCCGGGCAAGGGGGTGCTGGTCCTCAAGGATATAACCGCCGGGGCGCTTGCGATGGCCCGCTGCCTTTCCGACGTGGCGGCGCGCATTCCGGCGAGCGCGCGGCTGCGCTACCTGACGGATGCCGAGAATGCCGAGCTTCTCGGCTGGGATGCGGAAAAATACCGTCAGCAGCTGAACCGCGCCGGCCAGGTGCTGCAATGAGCGGTGGAGACGGGCTCGTCCTCGGCATCGATATGGGCACGTCCGGTGCCCGCGCCGTGGCAATGGACGAAGCCGGGAACGTCGCCTCCTCGGGCGCCGCCAAGCTCGGCGCCTTTTCCGAGGACCATCGCGATCCGATCGGCTGGTGGAAGGCGGTACAGGCCGCACTTCTGGAGGCGCTTGTGGCAATCGATCCGGTGCGCGTGCGTGCAATCAGCATCGACGGCACGTCCGGGACGATGTTGCCGGTTGCGGCCGACGGAGAGCCGCTTGCGGCGCCGCTGATGTACAATGATCCGGTCGGCGACCCGGCCATTGTCGACCGCATCGCCGCACATGCGCCGCTGGAAAGCGCCGCGCACGGCGCGACCTCCGGTCTCGCCAGGCTGCTGGCGTTTCAATTGTATCCCGGTGTCTTCCGCGTGGTCCACCAGGCCGACTGGCTCGCAGGGCATTTGACCGGCCTCTACGACGTCACCGACGAGAACAACGCGCTGAAGACCGGCTACGATCCCGTCCAACGGTGCTGGCCGGACTGGTTGGCGCGGACCGGTGCGCGGGTCGAGCTGCTGCCGGACGTCCAGCCGGCCGGAG
This sequence comes from Sinorhizobium fredii, assembly GCF_002944405.1. NCBI lineage: Bacteria > Pseudomonadati > Pseudomonadota > Alphaproteobacteria > Hyphomicrobiales > Rhizobiaceae > Ensifer > Ensifer fredii. The sequence goes on from NZ_CP024310.1 coordinate 830,439, forward strand.
CGCCCATCGCGACGATTTCACCGGCGGCGGCGGACGTCTTCGGCCTGCCGCGCGATACGGTCGTCGTCGCCGGCACGACGGACGGCTGCGCCTCGTTCCTCGCCACCGGCGCCGACGGGCCGGGCGATGGGGTCAGCGCGCTGGGCACGACCCTGACGGTGAAGATGCTGTCGGATCGCCCGCTGTTCGCTCCGGAATTCGGACTCTACAGCCACCGGATCGGCGACATGTGGCTTGCCGGCGGTGCCTCCAACACCGGCGGTGCGGTGCTTGCCGCGCATTTCAGCGCCGAGCGGGTCGGCGAACTTTCGGCGGAGATCGATCCGGCAACCGCGACGGGTCTGGATTTCTATCCGTTGACGAGACCGGGCGAACGCTTTCCGATCGCCGATCCCGCGCTGATGCCGCGCATGACGCCGCGCCCGGCAGATGACGCGGAGTTCCTGAAGGCGATCTTCGAGGGGATCGCGGCCGTCGAGAGCCTCGCCTATCAGCGGCTCGCCTCACTCGGCAGCCCACCGCTTCGGACGGTCCGCAGCGTCGGTGGCGGCGCCGGGAACAGGGCCTGGACGGCCATCCGCGCCCGCAAACTCCGCGTGCCCTTTCTGCCGCCGCGCTCCCAGGAAGCGGCCGCCGGCACGGCGCGGTTGGCACTGTCCGGTGCAAAACAAGCGGGGGTGCTATGAGTGCCGTCCGGACAATCCCCGGCCTCTCGGTGATCGCCGAGGCCTATGATGCCTTCCTCATCGACCAGTTCGGCGTCTTAAGAGACGGGCGCGGGCCATATCCGGGTTCCGCCGAGGCGCTTGTCCGCCTCAGGCAGGCCGGCAAACGCATCATCATCCTTTCGAATTCCGGCAAGCGCTCGGCGGAAAACGACCGCCGGTTGGCAGCGCTCGGCTTCGAGCCGGGCAGCTGGGACTGGTTCCTGACCTCGGGCGAGGTTGCCTGGCAGCTGCTGAAGCGGGAAGAGGCAGCCCCAGCGGGAGGGATGCGCAAATGCCTGCTGATCAGCCGCGACGGCGATCTGTCGCCGCTGAATGGCCTGGATCTCCTTCGGACGGAGAGCGGCGAGGAGGCCGACATCGTGCTGCTCGCGGCAAGCGAGGGCGACGTCCATCCGCTTGGCTATTACGAGGATCTGCTTCGGCCCGCGGCGCAGCGCGGTGTCCCCTGCCTCTGCACCAATCCGGATAAGGTGATGCTGACGCGGACCGGGCATGCCTTCGGCGCCGGACGTATTGCTGAGCTCTATGAGGAACTCGGCGGTAGGGTGCGCTGGATCGGCAAGCCGTTCCGCGACATCTACGATTTCGCGCTCGATTTCCTCGGCAAGCCCGATCCCACGCGGGTCTGCGCGGTCGGTGACAGCGTCGAGCATGACATTGCCGGTGCCGCAAACGCCGGGCTCGGCTCTGTGCTGGTCACGACCGGCATTCTCGAACGGCAGTCGGAGGAGGGGCGCCACAGCCTGTTCGCGGCACACGGCGCCACGCCCGATTTCCTCCTGCCGAAATTTCTCTGGTAGCCAGGAGCCCGGCCATGCCCTTCACCCTGTCGCTCAACACCAATCCCCTGGTCAACCGCTTTGCCGAGCCGGACGATCTGATCGACGCGATCGCCGAGCGGATCCGGATCGGCCACGTGCAGCTCACCCACGAATTCGTCAATCCGAGCTGGCCGGCGGCGACCATCAGCAAGGTGACCCGGCGGTTCCAGGCGGCGCTTGCCCGCACCGGCGTGAAGATCACCTCCGGCATGACCGGACCCTATGGGCGGCTCAACCATTTCGGCCATCCCGACCCGGATGTGCGCCGCTATTATGTCGACTGGTTCAAGACCTTCGCCGATATCTCGGCGGAACTCGGCGCCTCCGCCATCGGCACGCAATTCGCGATCTTCACGCTGAAGGACTATGACGACCCGGTGCGGCGCGAGGAGCTGATGGTGGTCGCCATCGACTGCTGGCGCGAAGTGGCCGAGCACGCTAAGGCGGCGGGGCTCTCCTATCTCTTCTGGGAGCCGATGTCGGTCGGCCGCGAATTTGGCCACACGATCGCGGCGTGCCGGGAACTGGACGGTCGCCTCGCGCGGGCCGAGTTGCCGATCCCGTTGAAGATGATGGTCGATATCGATCATGGCGACGTGACGTCCGACAACCCGGCCGACATCGATCCCTACGCCTGGGCGAAAGCCTTTCCGCGGCGATCGCCGATCATTCACGTCAAGCAGTCGTCGATGAACAAGGGAGGCCATTGGCCCTTTACCGCCGCTTACAACAAGGATGGCCGCATTACGCCCGAGCGCCTGCTCGATGCGGTGAGGAGGGGCGGGGGAACGGACAACGAGATCTGCCTCGAACTGTCGTTCCGCGAGCGCGAGCCCACCGATCACCAGGTGGTCCAGATGATCCGCGAGTCCGTGGAATACTGGGAGCCTCATATCGAGACCGGGCTGAATGATGAGAAAGATCACACATCAACATAACAAAATATCGCAAACAAGTTGAAAAATCACATAATCATGTTATCTCTCTGTTGAGATGCGTAGCGAAAGACCGCGGCGCCGAGAGGATGATGGCAGTGAAACCGGAAGACAGGCGACAGGCGATCATGGACGTCCTGATGGAGGCGGGCACGGCCTGGGTCGAGGACCTTTCCATTCGCTTCGGCGTCAGCAAGATGACCGTGCATCGCGATCTCGACGACCTGGAGCAGGCCGGCCTCTTGCGCAAGGTCCACGGCGGCGCGTCGATCCAGTCGAGCCCGCAATTCGAGAGCGACTTCCGCTATCGCGAAAAGATCGCCACGGCGGAAAAGCGACGGATTGCCGAACATGCCGCGACGCTGATCGAGCCGGGCCAGAGCATCATCATTGACGACAGTTCCACCGCCGGTGCAATTGCCGCATGCCTCAAGGACATTCGTCCGCTCACCGTCATCACCAACAATCTCGGCGTCATTGCCGAGCTATCGGGCGCACCGGGCATCAACCTGATCGCGCTCGGTGGCCAGTACAGCAAGAAATTCAACGGCTTCTTCGGCATCGTCACGGAGGAAGCACTGCGATCGCTCAGAGCCGACGTCGCCTTCCTGTCGAGTTCGGCAATCGAGGGCGCCACGGCGTTCCACCAGGACCAGGAGGTCGTGCAGACAAAGCGGCAGATGGTGAAATCGGCGACGCGCAAATACCTGCTCGTCGATCACGGCAAGTTCGGCCGCTCCGCCCTGCATTTCCTGACCGGGCTCGACGTTTTCGATGCGGTTCTGACCGGCAGCGAGGTTTCGAAGGACCATGCCGCCACCCTCGGCGAGGCCGGCATCAAGCTCATCGCTGTCAGTGATCAGAAAATAGCGGAGAAGGCATGAGCAAGTCGCAGGTCTGGGTCGGCACCAGCTGGAAGATGAACAAGACGCTGTCGCAGGCGACGGCCTTCGCCGAGGCCCTGGCGGCTGCCGATGCGGAGCGCGACCCGCGCATCCAGCGCTTCGTCATACCACCGTTTACGGCGGTCCGCGAGGTGAAGGAGAGGCTGAAGGAGACGAGCGTCAAGGTCGGCGCCCAGAACATGCATTGGGACGATGCCGGCGCCTGGACCGGCGAGATTTCTCCCTTGATGCTGAAGGATTGCGGGCTCGATCTCGTCGAGCTCGGCCATAGCGAACGCCGCGAACATTTCGGCGAGACCGATCGCACCGTCGGGCTGAAGACGGCAGCGGCCGTCAGCCATGGTCTCGTCCCGCTGATCTGCATCGGCGAAACGCTTGCCGAACGGGAGGCGGGCGAGGCCGATGCCGTTTTGAAGCGTCAGGTGGAAGGGGCGTTCGCGCTTCTCGAAGGCGACGCCAGAAGGGCGCCGGTCCTGCTCGCCTACGAGCCCGTCTGGGCGATCGGCGTGAACGGCATACCGGCGACCGCCGACTATGCCGACGCCCGCCACCGCCGGATTGCTGAGGCGGCCGCGGCGGCGCTCGGCGCCGCGGTGCCGGTGCTCTACGGCGGCAGCGTCAATCCCGAAAACTGTAAGGAGCTGGTCGCCCAACCGCATATCGACGGCCTCTTCATCGGCCGCTCCGCCTGGGAGGTCGGCGGCTATCTCGACATTCTGAAGCGTGTCGCCGGCGCGATCTGACCGGCAAAGGTTTGGAACAAGTGCGGAAAGGAAGCCCCATGAAAATCGCAATCGGTGCAGATAGTGCAGGCAAACCGTTGCTCGATGTCATTGCCGCTCATCTCGCCGGCCGGAGCGACGTCGAGGTCAAGGATCTGAGCCAGGCAGGCTTCTACGCCGAACTCTCGGAGCATCTGGCAAAGACGATCACGGCCGGCGAGAACGATCGCGGCATCCTGATCTGCGGCACCGGCATCGGCGTCTGCATCTCGGCCAACAAGGTGCCCGGTATCCGCGCGGCGCTCACCCACGACACCTATTCGGCCGAGCGAGCGGCGAAATCCAACAACGCCCAGATCATCACCATGGGCGCGCGGGTCATCGGTCCGGAACTCGCGAAATCGATCGTCGATACCTGGCTCGCCTCCGAGTTCGATCCGCAAGGTCCGTCGGCCGGCAATGTCCAGGCGATCGATCGTCTGGATGCAGGCAAATAAAGCTCCGTTTCCGCATCGCCCCGTGATCCTCCCTCGGGAAGTGCGGCGTTGACGCCCGGCAGCAATGCCGGGTGTTTTCGTTGCGGAGTTACTTTTCGCTGCGAATACCTATCCCGGGCTCCTCGGCGCCGCGGTAGTGGCTCGGCGGAGCGCCGATGACGCGCTTGAAGGCGCGGCTGAACGCCGCCTCCGAATCATACCCCAGCCGTCGAGCCACGATGGAGATGCGCATGCGGTCGCGGCTGAGCCACTGGCGCGCCTGATGCATGCGCACCTGCGTCAGGTAGCGCGCCGGCGTCTCGCCAACGACGGAATGAAACTGCTGGGCGAAGCCGGATCGCGAGGCGCCCATGACGCGGGCGAGCGTATCCACCGTCCAGTTCTTTTCGGGATCGAGATGGATGGCGGCGATCACCCGGCCGATCGCCGGATGCCGAACCGCGGCCATCCAGCCGCTGGTGTCGCCGCACCCGTGCTCCACCCAGGACCGGATGATCAAAGCGGCGAGCACGTCGGCGAGGCGCGCCAGCACGCCGCCCGAGCCGACGCGGCTTGCGCCGACCTCGCGCGCCATCGCCTCGAGCAGATGCGGGATCGCCGGCTCGCTGGCGGTGAGCGCGTCGATGCGCATCACGTCGGGCATCAGACGCAACAGGGGGTGCATGGCGTCGAGGTTGAATTTCAGGCTGCCGCAGAACAGGATCGTCGTCTCGCCCCTGCCCCCGCCCCAGACGTCGTAGACGCAGTGGCACACCTCGCGGACGGAATAGGTCTCGAGCGGCGACAGCGGCTCGCCCGGCGCGCTCGCCAGCGCATGCTCGATGCCGCGTGGCAGCAGCACGGCGTCGCCGCGTTTCAATTCGATCCACTCGCCATCCGGAGCGCGCAGCCAGCAGGTGCCGCAGATGAAGTGAAAGCGCGCCGCCTCCTGGGCCAGGAAGCGAATTCCCCAGGGCGCCGCCAGTTCGCAGCGCCCGTAATCGACGCCGTCGAGGCGCAGGCCCCGGAGCATTTCGGTTAGGGAGTCATCGGTGGTTGCAGTCGGAAATTTGGACGAACGATCAAGCATTCCGGAATTACTAACATGGAATATCCAGCAGGTCACGGCTTATCTAACGAGAACTCGGATCGTTGGAGATTGCTTTGATGACAGACATAGCGACAAGCATGGATGCTCCCCTTGTGGCCACTGAGATCGAAGAACGCAGCGAGCCGGCCTGGGCCGGCGTCATCTCGCTAGCGCTCGGCGTGTTCGGCCTCGTCACCGCGGAGTTCCTTCCCGCAAGCGTGCTGACTCCGATGGCGGCCGATCTCGCTATCAGCGACGGTACCGCAGGGCAGGCGGTCACGGCGACCGCCGTGGTCGGCGCCATCGCCGCGCCGACGATCGCGATCGTCACCCGCGGATTTGACCGCCGGCTTGTGCTCTGGGGTTTTACCCTTGCTCTGATCCTCTCCAGCTTGCTCGCCGCCATGGCCACCAACCTCACCATGCTGCTTGCAGCCCGCGTCATCCTCGGGATCGGGCTCGGCGGCTTCTGGTCGATGATGGCGGCGATTGCGCTGCGCCTCGTTCCGACGCGTCTCGTGCCGCGCGCCATGTTGATCATCTTCACCGGCGTCTCGCTCGCGACCGTCTGCGCAGCGCCCGTCGGCGCCTATATTGGCGATCTTTGGGGCTGGCGCGTCACTTTCCTGGTGGCTGCCGTGCTCGGCGTCGTCACGCTCGCGGTGCAGATGACAAGCGTGCCGCGCCTGCCGCCGCAATCGGTGCCGAGCATCAGGCTGCTGTTCGATCTATTACGCCGCCCGAGCATCAGCATCGGCATCATCACCGTCCTGCTCTCTGTCTCGGGTCATTTCGCCGGCTTCACCTATGTCCGGCCGTTCTTGGAAAAGATACCCGCCTTTGGCAGCGAAGCGATCTCGCTGACCCTGCTCGCCTACGGCGTCGGCGGCTTCTTCGGCAATCTGGCCGGCGGCTTCGTCATCGAGCGCAGCATCACGGCCGCCGTCAGTCTCGGCACGCTTCTCATCGCCGCGACGGCGCTGGCGCTGGTGGCCTTCGGTGCGAACGATCTTGTTTCGGCGGGCACCGTCACCCTCTGGGGCTTCGCCTTCGGAGCCCTGCCGGTTGCGGTCCAGACATGGATGGTCCGGGCGGCACCGGACCACGCGGAAAGCACCGGCGGACTGATCGTCGCCACGTTCCAGTTGGCGATTGCCGGCGGCGCGGTTCTAGGCGGCCTCTTCGTCGACGGCTTTGGACCGCTCGGCGCCATCAGTTATTGCGCCGCCGCAACGCTCGCTAGCGCGCTCTTCGTTCTGGCCTCCGGGCGCAGCATAGGGGTGTGAACATTGACTCCGCCGGAGCAATTCCTAGATGCCCCCTAAGTTTCAAAGGTCCTTGGGAGTATTGCGTGGCTGGTAGGTCCTTTCGCGCGGCAATGGCGCAGGTAATGAACGATGCGGATGTCGACGCGATCGCAGCGTCGGCAGCCGCAGAAGGCGCCGACATCATCGTCTTCCCGGAGAGGTTTTCGAACGGTTACAGCCGCTTCGATCCTGAAGATCCGGTCGCCCGGCAGGCCTGGATCGATGCGGCGGTGCCGATCGACGGCGCCTTTGTGAAAGGCTTTCGGGAGGCGGCGCGCAGGCACGGACTGGCGATGGTGGCGACCTTTCTCGAGGGCGGCAGCCCCCTTTCAATGCCGCAGTCCTGATCGACAGTCGAGGCGAGGTTGTCCTCCACCAGCGCAAGCGGCACGTCTGCTTCTTCGACGCTCCGGAAGAAGCCTGCGCCGCCGGCGAGACTTCCAGCGTGGCGCGGCTCAGGACTGAGGCGGGAGAGGTCACGATCGGCATCATGATCTGCATGGACCGAGAATTTCCCGACGTCACGTCAGACCTCGTGCGGGACGGCGCCGAAGTCATTCTCGTTCCGAACAGCTGTCCCTTGGTTGATGATCCCGCGGTCGGGGACGTCCGGATCGCAGGCGTGCGGGCGCTGGCGTTTCAATCTGTCCTCGGCGTGGCGGTAGCGAACTATCCGGCGCCGAAGGACGACGGGCGGTCCTTTGCGGTCGATGCTCTGGGGAGGATCCTCTCCATGGGCGGACCGCAGCCGGAACTCGTGTTCGCGGATTTTGATCCGGACCGGATCAGAGTTTTGCAAACAGAGGACTGGTTCCGGCGGGTCCGTTGAGGAGCAGCACCCGGGTCATTCCGGAACAAGGAACGCGACCGGGAAACCGTGGAAAACCTCCGAGATCACAATGCGTCGCTGCGAGTCGACGGTCGCGCCCGTTGCGAGGTTTCGCAATCGCCTCGGTTCGCACTCCTCCGGCCACAACAGGTAGGTGTCACGCCAAAGGTCGGAACGAACGGACAGCCCCTCTCCAAGATGCCTGAAGACGAGCCGTGGGACGAGGGTGACCGAAAGCTGATCCTCCCTGCGGCGCATGAATGCGGCGGCGTGTCGGGAGGCAGGGCCTTGGATATCCAAGGGGAGGTATTCGCCGCCCGCCAGCAGCGCCGCGCCTCGGCCTTGGCGATGGTTCAGGCAGAGCCTGATCAGCCACTGTTTGCAGTCTTCGAAGTCGCCGGCTGTCGGCTGACGCCGCAGGTCGCGCAGCGAGGGCCGCGGTGAGAAGCCGCGGCGGTTGTCCGGATCCACCAGCGAGAGGTCGAGGCGCTCGCTGCCCTGATAGATGTCCGGAATGCCCGGCGCGGTGAGTTTCACCAGCGTTTGCGAGAGGCTGTTGATCAGGCCGGCGCGGATGAAGGGCGCGGTCGTATTCTCGAAGTCGTCGAGAAAGGCTCGATTCTGCCAGTCGAGGATGCCGCGAAGAAATCCGGTGACCGCCGCTTCATAGGGCTCGTCCGGGGCATCCCAGCTCGTCCGGAGCTTCGCCTCGCGCAGCGCCTTCACGGCGAAGTCTTCCATACGCTCGCGCAGGGAAAGCAGATCCTTCTCGTCAGCGTGGGGTTTGATCGGCCAGGCGCCGAGCAGGCTCTGATAGAGAAACTGCTCGACGGAGGTTTCCGGGGCAAAGGCGCCAGGCTGGAGGCCAGCCCGGTTCATGTCGCGCCAGCGGTGGACTGCCGCCGCCCAGAGCTCCAGTGCCTCGCTGATCACGTAGAGGCGGGCGCGAGCGTCCTCGCCCCGTTTCGTGTCGTGGGTCGCGGTTGTCGACAGGCCGGCCGGGCTTCTGCTTCCCCGTTCCCGCATCCCCTCGTGGAACCGGAGGACGCCACACGGCGCCCAGGAGGGCGCAGCACCCACCTCATTGGCGGCGAGATAATCGCCGCGGCGGTAGAAAAACGTATCTTCGACCGCCTTGGCCATGACCGCGCCGCTCAATTGCTGAAAGCGCGCCCGCAATTCGGTCGCCGCCTGTCGATCCGTTTCGGCATCGTTCGACCTCAGGCAAGCCGTGATCGTCGCGATCTCGGCGCCGACCTCCGGTGCGGCAGCGCGTGACCGGGACTCGATCCCGTCGAGCATCCGCCGATCGTGCTCGCTTGCGCCACGGTCGCTGAGATAGGTGCGGTAAACCGGCATTGCTGCGATCAGATGGCGAATGGCCTCGGCGATTTGCTCGCTTCCGGCCGGTGCGTTGTCATAGCCCCGCGCCCGCCCAGCCAATGCGGCGAGCCTTCGGACTTCAGCGTTGAAATTGTGGCTCAGCACCTGCAGCTTGCTTTCGGTAACGGCCCTCTCCGTCGCGGATCGGTGATCTTCTCTCCAAAGCCCGGAAGATTCGTCGGAGAGCAGATCGGCAAGTGTCGAGATGAACTCGTAGCCCGTGGTGCCGTCGACCGGCCATTCCTCCGGCAGCACCTCGTTCGCCTCGAGTATTTTCTCGACGATGATATAGGTGTGCTCGCCGGCGCGTTCCCGCAGCCTGTGAAGATAAACCTCCGGATCGGCAAGGCCGTCAATGTGATCGACGCGCAGTCCGTCGACCAATCCTTCCTCGACAAGGCCGAGGACAAGCCTGTGGGTGGCCTCGAAGACCGCTGGATCTTCGACGCGAAGGCCGACGAGGCCGGCGATCTCGAAGAACCTCCGATAGCTGAGGTGGTCCCGCGCCGCTTTCCAGCTCATCAGCCGCCAGCTTTGCATGTCGTGAAGTCGCTGCAGCAACGGCTTGTCGGCGGAGACCCGCTGAAGATGCGCGTCGAGAGCGGCGGCAACAGGGGGCGTCTTAAGGAGAGAAGCCACTTCGGAGTGAAAGCCTACGGCATTGTTCGCTTCCGCTTTCTTGGCGACGCCGATCAGCCTGTCGAGAGCGAGGTTGCAACCTTCAAGGGCCGCCGGGTAGGAGGCGGGGTTGAGAGGGTAGAGGGCGTCGTAATAGGCAAAGGCCAGGCAGTTTCGGTCATGATCGAATGTCAGCCGTATGCTGCCGTCCGCCAGTTCCTCTTCGAACTGCCGGCCAAGAAACGGAAGTGTGAGCGGCGCACGCCAGTCGATGTCGAAATGGCCGGCGAACGCACTCGCCTGTCCCCATTCGACGACGCTGTGCCACCAACGGTTCTCGAGATGCGCGGCCATGTGGTTCGGCACGATATCGAGGATGATCCCGAGTCCATGCGCTCTCAGTTCTCCGACGAGCCGGCGTAACCCGTCGATACCGCCCAAGGCCGGGTCGATCTCGTTGAAGTCGACTATGTCATAGCCATGCGTCGAGCCGCCGACCGCGGAAAAAATCGGCGAGGCATAAAGGTGTGAAATGCCGAGATCGACGAGATGCGGGATCAACTCCGCGGCTTTTTCGAAGTCCATGCCGTTTCGAAATTGCAGTCGGTAAGTCGCTTTGGGCAGGGGCATGGCAGGTCGGTTTGACATCTATGCGGGCACAACACGCTGCGGCCGAGCTTTGTTCCGCGGGCGTAGCGGGAACAATCTCGGTTGAAATGGATTTTTTTGCAGTCGCCACCCACGGGAAAAGAAGCTTGGCCTGGAAGACCGTTTTCACTGGCACCCCGCCCAGCCGATTGCGCCGGGCACGCCGACCGATCATCAAAGAAGCCGAGAATATCTGGCGCAGCGCGCCGGCCGAGCGGGTGTCCTTCCTCGTGGACGGGGCGGCCTATTATGCCTGCCTCGATCGGGTGCTCGAACAGGCCGAAGAGCAGGTCTGGATCACCGGATGGGATTTCGATCCGCGCATCAAGCTGCGGCCGGACGATCCGGACGCAAAGGCGCTCGGCACCAAGCTCGAGGCGCTGGTCGCGCAAAAGCCGAATCTCAGGATCCGCATTTTGATCTGGGCGATGGGGCCGATCTATTCGGGAAAGTCGTTGCGACTGTTTCGCGGCCAGCAATGGGCTTCCCATCCGCAGGTCGAGCTCCGTTTCGCCAGCCACCACGCGTTGCGCGGTTCTCATCACCAGAAACTCGTCTCCATCGACGACCGGATCGCTTTCGTCGGCGGCATCGATCTGACCGCCCGGCGCTGGGACACGCCGGACCACCTGGCCGAGAATGACCTGCGCCGCGATCCGGACGGAAATCCTTATGATCCGGTCCATGACATCCAGGTGGTGCTGGAGGGCGAGGCGAGCCGGGCGATCGGCGATCTCTGCCGCTCCCGCTGGAAGTCTTCGGTCGGCGAAGGTATCGGCGCTCCAGGCTCGTCGGCGGTCGCCTGGCCGCCCGGCATCGAACCTCTCCTGACCAATTGCCGGATCGGGATCGCCCGCACCGAGCCGGGCTTCGGCAAGAGGCGTGGGCGGCAGGAAGCGCTGCGGCTCACCCTCGACGCTCTGCGCAGTGCCCGGCGCCACATCTATATCGAGAACCAGTATTTCGCCTCGCATCGGATCGGCAAGGTTCTGTGCGAGCGGCTGCAGGAGCCCGACGGACCCGAGATCGTGGTCATCACGACGCGCAGTTCGCACGGGTTTCTCGAAAGGGTGGTGATGGGGGGCAATCGCGACCGCCTTATCCGGCGGCTGAAGCGGACGGATCGCTACGGCAGGCTGCGGGTCGCCTATCCCGTCGTCCCTGCGGCGGACGGCTCCGAACAGGAGGTGATCATCCATTCCAAGGTGGTCGCTATCGACGAGCGGTTTCTTCGGGTCGGGTCGTCGAATTTCAACCACCGTTCGGAAGGGTTCGATACCGAGTGCGACGTTGCGGTGGAGGCGGCGAACGAGGAGCAAAGCGCCGCGATCGCAGGCTTTCGCAACGCGCTTCTGGCGGAGCATCTGGACGTCGAGCCGGCGAAGATCGAGAGCATGCTGCAGGAAACAGGCTCCCTCGTCGCCGTCGTCGATCGGTTGAACACGCGCCGGCGTGGTCTGCGGACCTTCGACGGGATCGAAGGCCACGGCGCGACCGCGCTGGTCTGGGCAACCGACATCGTCGATCCGCGCCGGCCGTTCAGGCCCTTCCGCCGCACAGGCGCTCTGCTGCGGCGATGGATCGGTCAGCTTTTCGCCTTGCTTTCCAGGCTTCTCGCATTATCCCAGCGGCGGACTTCCGCGATCGACAGCGAAATCAAGCCGAGCGGCAGCGGCAGGAAGAAATAGATCGCCCTGAAGGCGATGAGGGCGCCGATGCTCGCCGACTGCCCGAGCAGGAAGGCGATCGTTGCCTCGAGCACACCGATGCCGCCCGGAACGTGGCTGACGAGAGCGGTCAGGTTGGCGCCGACATAGGCCGTCGCGGTTTCGAAGAAGCCAGGAGTTCCGAACGCCAACACCAATTGATGCAGGCAGGCGCTGACGCAGAGGAAGTTGGCCGTGCCGACCAGGACCTGGCCGGCGGCGATCCGCAGCGGCGGCATTTCGAACGACCATCGGAATAGGCGAAGCGAACCGCGCAAGAACCCGGCGAGCACGATATAACCAGCCGAGGCGGCAAGGCAGGTGATGCCGAGAAGACGGGCGCCGCCTTCCGACAGGCCGATGATCGGCGCGGCGCTCTCCGGCATGATCAGACAACAAAGGCCGGCAAGGGTCAGGAGGCCGACGCCGACGGTGACGCCGCAGAAGAGGATGATTTTGGCGATCTGCTCGACACTCAATCCCCAGCGCGAATAGAACCGATACCGGACCGCGCCGCTGCTCAAGGCCGCCACGCCGACATTGTGGCCGATCGACAGGCTGGTGAAGGAGGCAAGCGCCACCTGACGATAGGGAAGCTTGTGGCCGACATAGCGCACCGCGAGCGTGTCGAACAGCGTCAGGCAGAGATAGGAGAGGACGACGAAGCCGATCCCCGCCAGCAGATGTGCAAATGGGATCTGCAGGATGGAGCCGACGATCTCCTCGAACGTGTATTGACGAAGCGTTCGGTAGATCAGCCAGGCGGCGACGCCGATAGCGGCGAATATGAATAGTCTGGCAATGATTTTCTTCGGCATCGGCCTCGTTCCTTTGCGCGTCCACCGGAACGAAATGCAGGTCCCGTGTGTTCCCGAACGCAGGACCTGCAGCGACGCGCCGCCCTATCGAACGCGCAAAGGTCGCTGCAGCACTTTGATCTCTGCCCGAAAAAGCACCATGCCTCGACCGCTTCGCTTCCTCACCTACAATGTCCATGCCTGCTTCGGGACCGACCGAAGGCTCGACCCGGCGCGCATAGCCGCGGTGATCGGCGAATGCCGGCCCGACATCATCGCCCTGCAGGAGGTGGACGTCGGACGTGCCCGCAGCGGCGGCACAGACCAGGCGCATATGATCGCCACCCACCTCAACATGGCCGCGCATTTTCATCCGGCTCTGCACCTGAAGGACGAGCGGTACGGCGACGCGGTGCTGACGGCGCTGCCGATGCGGCTCGTGAAGGCGGATGTGCTGCCGTCGACCGGGGAGCCGCGCGGAGCGCTCTGGGTGGAGATCGATCTCGCTCATGCCAAGCTTCAAGTCATCGTCACCCATCTCGGGCTGCGCGGTTCGGAGCGGGTCCGCCAGGCGACGGCTTTGCTCGGTCCCGGCTGGCTCGGCGGCATAGGGCAGGGAGACGCGCGTGTGATCCTTGCGGGCGACCTCAACGCCATCGCCCGCTCGGCCGCTTACAGGCTGCTGGCGACACATCTCAAGGACGTACAGGTCCAATCGAATGGCAAGCCGCGCCCGACCTTTCCCTCCCGCTTGCCGCTGCTGCGGATCGACCATGTCTTCGTCGGCGACGGGATAAGTGTCCGCGATTGCAAGGTGCATAGCAGCGTCCTTGCGCGGGTTGCTTCCGATCATCTGCCGGTCCTGGTCGAATTAGACATCGAGCCGACTGCCAAAGGGTGCCTGACCGAGGCGGACGATCGCCTGGAAGGGACGCAACGCCGGTGACGGATCTAGAGTGGGGGAGGCGGCGATGAACTGTCGCGTTCCCGGTTGTGGGCACGCCATGTATCGAGCAGCAGCAAAGTCACCGTGAAAGTCACCGGTCCGATCACCAGCCCTGCCGGTCCGAAGACGATGACGCCGCCGATCATGCTCATGAATGCCACGACAGTGTGCAGCTTCAGCCGTTCCCCGACGAACATCGGATAGAGCAGGTTGTCGACGGTTGCCACCACGCCGGCGCCCCAGACAGTCAGGATCAGCGCCTTGCCCCATTCGCCGGTCAGCGCAAGCGACAGAGCGGCCGGAATCCAGATGATGAAGGCGCCGAGAACCGGCACCATCGCCAGCAGGCCCATTGCAAGACCCCAGAGGAGCGGCGACGGCAGACCAAGCAGCCAGAACATCAGGCCGCCCAAGGTGCCCTGCACCAGCGCGACAGCGAAGGTCCCGAAGACGATCGCGTGCACCGTTTCGCTGACGCGCAGGAACAGCCTGTTCATCTCTGGGGATGTCAGCGGAGAGAAGTTCTTGAGCATGGCCAGGGCTTCGCGGCCGTCGCGCAGGAAATAGAAAAGGAAATAGAAGGTTAGCACGAGGTCGATAATCTGCACCACCGATCGGCGGACCAGGATTGCGCTGAAATTGGTGAGCAAGGTCGCGGCGTTGCCTGCAAGCCCAGCGAGGTCGAGCTGGGTCTCGATCCACAGCAGAACCAGCCCGATACGCGGATAGCTGGCAATGGCGTCGCGCCAGCTTCCCGTCCTCAGCCCTTCCGCGATGATCTGGGCGCCCTTGGCTGCCTCGTTGACCAGCCGCTCGGCAATCAGCATGAGCGGCACGGCGACGATGAAGGCGGCAATCGCCACCGTCGCCGCAGCGGCGATTTCCGGGTAGCGGAGGTCCTTTGCGATCCGGCGGTGGAGCGGGTGGAACATGATCGCGAGGACCAGCGCCCAGGTCAGCGCCGGCAGAAAAGGCACGGCCAGCAGGTAGCAAACGACGATTCCAGCTGCGATTGCGATCAGGATCACCAATGACCGCGAACGTCGCGCGGTCAGCAATCGATCTGGAGCTTCCTGTTCTGCCTCGGCCGAAACGTTCCTCGCCACGTGAAAATCGCTCCTTTGCGAACAATCTGGAGCCACCCGAACAGACTTGTCACAAGATAGGTTCCACCTCCGATACGCCCGGCCACGTCAAGGAACCTTCGGACGAGCCGAGGGTTCGATCCTTGGAGCTGGAAAAGGATCGTGACGATGAGCAATCCCAAGGACGAAGCCCTCAAGAATCAACCCATGCCGTCTCCTACCTGGAAGCCCGATCCGAAGGAGATGAATATGGATCCGAAGCCCTTGCCGGATCAAGCTCGCCCAGCCGGCGAGGAGGCCGACGAACCGCCGGCAAGGAGCGGAACGTCGGAGCGGCGCGAGAAGCCGACCGAAGCAGCCGGAAAGGACAATCCGGTCCATCATACGGGCCGCGTTCCGCCGAAGGTGACGGACGACGAGCTCTGATGTGCTGAGGAGGGATTGATATTCGCGGCATTCCTTCGTCGGACACTGCACGTGACCGTGCGCACCTTTGGTCTCGGGGATGCTTCTCCCTCCTCATCTCTTGTGCTCGTCACAGGAATGAGGGAGAAGAGTACACGCTGGTGACACACCGTCACCGCATCATCTTGATTTTCGCTTCCTTGACCGCAGCGACAAAAGCTTGGCGCGCTTGATCCTCTGGGGCCGTTCCGAGCATGGCGTCGGTGCAGGCATTGAGGGCGGCGTTGTAGGCGTTGCCATGGGAGACTGGCCAATGTTCGCTAAGCAACCTTGCCGCTTCGGCCGGGCTCCAGACGATCTGGACACCGTCGAGATCGGGCAAGTCCACGATGACGCATTCGTTCCATGACTTGAACATGTCGGCGTCCCTTGGCTTCTGGCCCACCTAACTGCCTCTGAACCCTTTCGTTCCCGTGCTTTCCATCTTGGCTTGCATCATTGATGCGGGAACGCGGCAATGATGGATCACTTGTTGCTGTGGGCGGCTCGGCCCCCGGTCGCACGAGGAGGCTCTTCCGTTTCGCGTCCGGGAGTGCCGGGTTCTTCCTCGGGGAGCTTTTTGGGTTGCGGTTCTTTGGTGGGCGGGTCGGGGATGCCGAGCGGAGGGACGGGATTTGGCGGGATGATGCCCGGTCCGGGACCGGGGCCGGTGGGGTCGGGTTTCATGGCGGAACTCCCTTGATACGTCCGGACAGTCCACTGGTGTGACGATTGTTCCTGCTGACGAGGCTGAGGCAACATTAAGACTGCGGACCGCTCGCCTCCTCACAAGTCGCGAATGCGGGCGTCAGGCCGATCAGCGCTGCCCCGCCGAGTCGGCGACCTGCGGCGTATAGACGACCGTGTCTGCTCCGTCCTCCAAAAAGCCGCCGCCGATCGTCAGGTAGACGAAAATGGCGCAACAGCAGGACCGCGACCGGGAAGGTGGCTGAGGCCTGCTTCTCGGGCGCCAGGCGCTCATTTCTTCGGGCGAACATATCCATTACTCCCTTGATCATAGGAGAACGAAATCGCGTCGCCGGGGTTCCCTGACACGCCTGGATGCGGCGCTAGCGGCCGGCTATCATTCGAGGTTTGAAAGTCACTCTCGGAAAAACTGACTCTTCACTCAAGGAAATATTGACGGTCCTGCGCCCCACGCTCGTCCATTTCCTTGCGCATGACCACCGAGACCGACCTCGGCGCGTCCGAACCGGAGAAGCACACGCCGGTGATAGGGCCATGCAACTCAGTTTGATTGAACAATATATCAATCTTGCTGCATTGCGGCAGGGGGCGCCACGGCGCGCTTTACGATCATGGCACCGACCTTAGGCGTTTCGGCGCCACGGCGCTGCAGCCGCTGACGATCTCGGCGGCAGGGGACAGAAGAGAAAAAGGACGGCGAGACGGTCACGGCGAAGAGCAGTTCCGGTGCCAGTAAGATCAAAACGCCGCTGATCGTAACGCCACGATCAATCGCGAGATCTCTCCCTATACCGGCGCCAAGCTGTCGCCGTTCGAGGCGTGGCTGGTGCTGCGCAACCTCGAAACGCGGCCTTTGCGCATGCGGCATTACCACGATGCGGAGCTGAATGTTGCGACAAGTCGAGGCTGCTTGCGATCAGAACTCCTGCCAATCGGCCGTCGCAGCGGCGGTTTGTCCACCGAAGGCGCCGGCGAGCTTGCGGCCGAGCGCCCGGGCGGGGGACGTCGCCGGCATGCTGTCGGCTGCGGCGAGGCGCGGTGCCGCGCCCGGCTCAAGCCGGAAGCGGGCGATCAGCCGGGCGAGGTTTGCCGCCTCGTCGGCGAGCCGGTTCGTCGCCGCCGTCGATTCCTCGACCATCGCCGCGTTCTGCTGCGTCACCTGGTCCATCTGGTTGACCGCGGTCGAGACCTCCGACAGGCCGGTCGACTGCTCGCGGGCGGCGGTCGCGATCGAATGGACGTGCTCGTTGACCTTGATCACATGCCCCTCGATCAGGGTGAGTGCCGCGCCGGTCGCGGTCACCAGCTTCACCCCGGCCTCGACCTCGTTGCCCGAGCGCGAGATCAGCGCCTTGATGTCCTTGGCCGCATTGGCGGAGCGCTGCGCCAGCTCGCGCACCTCTTGCGCCACGACGGCGAAGCCCTTGCCGGCCTCGCCGGCCCGTGCCGCCTCGACGCCGGCATTGAGCGCCAAGAGGTTCGTCTGGAAGGCGATCTCGTCGATGACGTTGATGATCTGGCCGATCTCGCCGGAGGCCGCTTCGATCCTGCCCATGGCCGAGACCGCATCCTTGACGACAGCGCTCGACTGCTCGGTGCTCTTGCGGGCCTCGTCGACCATGTGGCTGGCCTCCGTCGCCCGCTCCGTCGAGCTCTTCACCGCGGCGGTGATTTCCTCCAGCGCCGAGGAGGTCTCTTCGAGCGAGGCGGCCTGCTGCTCGGTGCGCTTCGAGAGGTCGCCCGAGGCAATCCGCATCTCGCCGGCGCCGCCGTTGATCGTGTCGATCGCCCCGCGGACCTCGCCGAGCACGGAGCGCAGGTTCGCCATCGTCTGATTGACATTGGACTGAAGCTCGCCGAAGGCGCCCTGGAACTCGCCGCGCATGGTTTCCGTAAGGTTACCCTCCGCCAATGCCGAGATCACCCGGCGGGTCTCGGCAACGCCGCGGTCGACGGAAGTAACCAGTTCGTTCACCTGGGTGGCGAAGCGGTCGAGATCGGCATTGTCATAGGTCTTGGTGATGCGCCGGGTGAAATCGCCGGCAACCGCCGCGGTCACCACCTCTCCGATGCTCGACTGAAGGTCCGCGCTTTTCGCCTGCAGCGCGGCTTCTTGCGCGTTCAATTCGCGCACCTTGAGGCCGTTCTGCTTGAACACCTCGACGGCGCGCGCCATCGCGCCGATTTCGTTCGCCCTGTCGGTAAAGGGGATTTCGAGCGACAGATCGCCACCCGCGAGGGTGCGCATGACCGCGGTGGTCCGATTGATCGGGCGCGAGATACCGACAATCGCTAAGGCCATGGCGCCGAGAGCGCCCAGACAGGCGATCGCCAGCAGCATGAAAGTCGTGATGCGGGCGCTGGTGAAGTCGGTCGAGCTGTCCGCGTAGCTCTGCTTCGCCCCCGCAAGGTTGATGTCGCGGAACCCGTCAGCCAGCTTGTCCAGTTCGTTGTAGCTTTGACGCATGGCGCTTGTCAGGAAATCCCCCGCCTCGTCCTTCTTACCGGCGCGCGACATCGCGATCAGCTCGTCATGTTGCTTCAGATAGGTGGCGAGTACATCCTTGAACTCGGTGTAAAGCTCGCGCTCCTTCTGGTCGTACACCAGCCCGTCATAGGTTCTCATCCGCTCTTCCAGTTTCTTGAGATCGGCGGCGATTGCGTCGTCGGCACGCTTCATGCCGGCTTCGGTGCGGTTGACGATATGCCGATTTTCCGAGCCGCGGAGGTTGGAAATCGCAGTGTTGATCTTGTTGGTGATGTCGACGCTCGGCACCCAGCGCGTCGCGAGGGTCTCCACGTCGCCGTAAATGCTGCGAGCTAGGGAAAGGGCAAACAGACCTTGCCCGACAAGTAGCAACAGCAAGACGGCAAAAGCGCCGACGAGTGAGGTTTTGAGTGAAATCCGATTCATCGATCCTCCGGTCAAATGAGATCTAGGAAGTCGTCATGGTTCCTGTCGGTAGAGAAAAGCCGATCGAGTCATTCGCACGGCAGTGTTCTTCGACATACTCCGGGTGCTACAACCATGGCATGCAGAAGCGGAAGTGAACAATCTCTTATAAAGGTTACTATATTGCTGATTCAGTGGGCGAGCGGCCGCCATTGCTGCGCATTGTGGATATTCAACGCCCCGTTTGTGCTAGTTTCACGAGTAGCCCGTCAGCCGATTCCTATCGGAGATGCATCTGCCGCGCCACAAAGCAACTCTTTACATTTAGTCGTGAACGAAACGAGCGTCGCCGGCTGCATCCATCCGCTCAATATCTCCGGCGCGAGCCTCTCGGGCCTCTCCGTAGAAGTGGTCGTCTACCCGTGGAAGTATTCGTTGCAGATCTAGCCGTATCGGATATGCCCACTGTTTCATCAGGCCCGTCCCAGCAGGCTAATTTTTGGTCACCTGCCCAGCGAGACGGTAGAGCTTCTTCGAGCAAGCCACTGCTTTTGCAGCGCTTATATCAAATGTTTGCAGTTGGCATGTCTCTTGCTTTTCATCTGGTGAGCCCGAGCTGACCGCCGGCGGTGCCCAATGTCGCGCACCAGGAGCAAGGTTGCTTAAGCAGGATGGAAGCGGCGATCGCTGAGAAGCGACGCGCGTTGTTCGGGGCATTTCCAGGATCAACGATCGAATGGCGCCTTTGCGCCGGGAGAAGCTATGTCCGCTGTTCACCAGTCACAGAAGATCACTGCCGGGGAGCAGGGCCGCGCCCTGTGGATCTCGACGACCGCTTTCACCATCTGTTTTGCCGTGTGGACGATCTTTTCGATCATCGGCGTGCGCATCAAGCAGGAACTGGGACTAAGCGAAGCGCAGTTCGGCCTGCTGATCGGCATGCCGATCCTCACAGGCTCGCTGATCCGCATCGTGCTCGGCATCTGGACCAACCGCTACGGCGGCCGGCTCGTCTATACGGTCACCATGCTGGCGGCCGCGCTTTCGACCTTTCTCCTCGCCTACGCCACCACCTTCCCTGAAATGCTGCTCGCCGGCCTCGGCGTCGGCATTGCCGGCGGCTCCTTCGCCGTCGGTGTCGCCTATGTCTCCCCCTTCTTCCCGCCGGAAAAGCAGGGGACGGCGCTTGGCATCTTCGGTGCCGGCAATGTCGGCGCGGCGGTTACCAAGTTCCTGGCGCCGTTCGTTCTCGTCGCCTATGGCTGGCAGACGGTCGCGCAGGTCTGGGCGGCCGGGTTGTTGCTGACGGCCATCGTCTTCTGGTTCACGACTGACGACGATCCGAAGTTCCGTGCCCGCCGCGAGGTGAGCCAGCCGCGCAAGAGCTTCCTCGCCGAATTCGCGCCCCTCAGGAACGTTCAGGTCTGGCGCTTCTCGCTCTACTATTTCTTCGCCTTCGGCGGCTTCGTCGCGCTAGCGCTGTGGCTGCCGCGTTACCTCGTCGGCGTCTACGGTTTCAATCTCGAGACGGCGGGCATGATCGCCGCGGCCTACTCCATTCCCGGCAGCATTTTCCGTGCGTATGGCGGCGCTCTTTCCGACAGGATCGGCGCGCGCAAGATCATGTATGCGATGTTCGCCGTGTCGGCCGTCGCAACGCTCATCCTCTCCGTGCCCGAGGGCGGCGCGTTCCAGATTACCCCGGTCGTGTTCGTCGCCGTTACCTTCGTGCTCGGCTTCGTGATGAGCCTCGGCAAGGCGGCCGTCTACAAGCACATTCCCGCCTATTATCCTGAGCATGTCGGCGCTGTCGGCGGCGTCGTCGGCATGATGGGCGGCCTTGGCGGCTTCATCCTGCCCGTCGCCTTCGGTTTCCTCAAGGACTGGACCGGCCTCTGGTCAAGCTGTTTCATGCTGCTCTTCGTGATCGTCGCCGTCTCGATGGTCTGGATGAACGCCTCGATCCGCCAGTTCAAGCGGCGTGCCGACGAGGGCGCGCCGGTCGGTGCCTACGGGCGATAGGCTTCGACGGTGGCGCGATCGCAGGAACTGACCGCGCCGAACGGCATCCGCCTCCATACACTCGCTTCCCCGCAGGGATTGCCAAAACCCTGCTTCCTGCCCGGCACTCCTGTGCCGGGCTTTTTCGTTCCCTTTTGGGAGCCCTGAATTTAGAAGGAAAGGTCGAGGACCTTGCCCTCGAAGAGCCGGTCGCGCGAACCTTCGAGGTGCTTGCGCATCAGGTCGCGGGCCTCTTCGGCGTGGCCCTCCTGAACGGCGCGGTAGATCTGCCGATGTTCTTCATAGACCTGTTCCAGGCCCGGTCGCGGGCCCATCAGCGAAAGGCCATGAAGGTGCATACCGACGGCGATATGGGCGCGCAGGGCCTCGAGCGAGGCGGTGTAGTAGTGGTTGTTGGCCGCTTCGGCGACCGCCTTGTGGAAGAGAAAATCGGCATCGGTGCGGTGCAACTGATGGCTTGTCGCTTCGCGCAGTTCGGCAAGCGCCGCGGCGATCCGAGCGATCGCCGCCTCGTCGCGTCGCTGGGCGGCGTAATAGGCGGCGGCGGGCTCGATCGTCAGGCGGAATTCATAGCAGCGCTGAATGTCGGCGATCGACTTGACCGGCGAATAGGCGAGCTGCGCGGCGGCCGAGACCTGGGCGCTGACGAAGGTGCCCGCACCCTGGCGCGAATAGATCAGGCCCTGCTCGCGCAGCCTCCCGAGCGCATCGCGCACGACGGGGCGGGAGACGCCCAGCATCGAGGCGAGCTCATGCTCGCCCGGAAGCCTCGAATCCGGTGCGTAGTTGCCGGTGCGGATCCGCTCGTGCAACTGGTTGAAGACCCGATCGACGAGCTTTACCGATTTGCCGCGTTCGCTTTTCGCTTCGGCTGCCGCCTCATGGCCAAGGCCGCCATTCTCCGCCATTCGCTTACCCATCCTGTTCATCGGCCGCATGCCGTAATTCTGGCGCGTCTCGCAGAACCTTTAGCAGAGATTGCGCATTGCCGAAGCCCCCCGACTTCATCGCTGACCGCATCCTCCCGCCGCCCCGGCGCTCCGTCTCGAACCAGGGGATTCCCGCCTCAATCTCGCCCCTCGGCAACAGCACGCGAGCCCCCAGCGTATGCAGGATAGCATAGGCCGTATCACCGCCGCCCATCATCAGCATGTCGGGCGCCATGGCGGCGACGAGACGGGCAACGCCTGCGGCGAAGCGTTCCGCCACAATCTCCGGTGCCTCGGCCAACGTCCCGGTGCATCTCAACAGTGCCGGCAGCCGCGCCGGTCCGCGCTCACCAGGCACTTCGCCGGCCGGTGCATCGACGTGACTGGCGATGTGACCGCTTTCGAGCAGCACCGCCATCTGCGTCTCGGTGATCGGATCACGCGAACCGAAAGCAAAGAGCGTGCACGGCGACGGCGCGAAAGGTGCCGGCGACGAAGGCCGGGCGAGCCGCCGGGCAAGCGCACGCCCGAGGCCGCGCGCTCCAACGCCGATGCTGGTCGACCAGTCGAGGCTTTCGACTAGCGCGTCGAGATCCTCGTCTGAGGCCGCGTCGGCGATCCGAACGTCGATGGCGCTGCCGGAAAAGAGCGGCTCGATCGGCAGCGGTTCGCCGACGCCGAAACCGGCGACACGGGCTTCGCGGGTGTAGCGTCCCTGGTCGGGCACGGCAGGAGCGACAGCCAAGCGCCGGCGGCCGACGGCAAAGGCCAGCGCTTCGCTCTCCGCCCCGACATTGCCCTTGAGGCGCGAGTCGATCTTCTTCAGCACGAATACGGGCGAGGTTCGGCACAGGGCGGCGGCGGCCCGCCTGACGCGATCCGCAGCCCGGAGGGAATCGAGCGCGCGCGACACCGTATTGACCACGACGACCTCCGCGCCCGTCGCAATCGTGGCCTCGACTGCCTCGACGTCGAGCGCCACGGCGACGCTCAGGCCTGCATCGACGAAGGGCGTTCCGGTATCGAGGGCGCCCGTCAGATCATCGGCGATGATGGCGACTTTGAGGGTCATGCTATTCGCCGTTTACGGCGTGGCAGGCGACGAGATGCCCCGGCCGCGCCTCCTTCCACTTCGGAACCACCCGGCGGCAGACCTCCATGGCGATCGGGCAGCGGGTGTGGAAGCGGCAGCCGGAGGGCGGGGCAAGCGGGCTCGGCACGTCGCCTTCGAGGATCTGCCGCTTGCGGCTGCGCTCATGTTCGGGATCGGTTTCAGGCACCGCCGAGAGCAGCGCCTTGGTATAGGGATGCAATGGCGTCTCGAAGAGCGCGTCGCGGCTGGCAAGCTCGGCGAGCCGACCGAGATACATGACGCCGACGCGGGTCGAGATGTGGCGTACGACCGCCAGGTCGTGGGCGATGAACAGGTAGGTGAGGCGGTACTTCTCCTGCAGATCGAGCAGCAGATTGATGATCTGCGCCTGGATCGAGACATCAAGAGCCGAGATCGCTTCGTCGCAGACGATGAACTTCGGCTGGCAGGCGAGCGCCCGGGCAATTGCCACACGCTGGCGTTGGCCGCCGGAAAGCTCGTGCGGATAGCGTGAGGCGAAGCGCGGCGGCAGGCCGACATCGGTGAGCAGTGCCGCAACCTTTGCTTCGAGTTCCGCCTTGCTGGCGAGCTTGTGGAACAGGATGGGTTCGCCGATCGCCTCGCCGACGGTCATACGCGGGTGGAGCGTCGAATAGGGATCCTGGAAGACGATCTGCAGGTCGCGCCGGAAGGGCCGCATCCGCTTCTCGTCAAGCGCCGTCAGGTTCTGGCCCTTGTAGAGAACCTTGCCGGAGGTCGCCCGATGGAGGTTCAGGATGGTGAAGCCGGTCGTCGACTTGCCGCAACCGGACTCGCCGACGAGGCTGAGCGTCTCGCCTTCGACGATATCGAGGCTGACATCGTCGAGCGCGTGCACTGTCGCCGCCCGTTCGCCGAAGGCGCCGAGCCGCACATGGAAGTGCTTGATGAGGTTTTCGATCTTCAGCAGCGGTTCTGCACCCATCAGGCGGCCTCCAGCGCTTTTTCGACGGCGAAGCAGGCGGCGCGGTGGCTTCCTGCAGCGGAAACGGGCTCGAGCTTCGGCACATGCGAGCGACAGATGTCCATCGCCAGCGGACAGCGCGGCGCGAAGGGACAGCCCTCAGGCCTGCGGCCCGGTTCCGGCGGCGTGCCGCCGATCGAGTTCAGCCGCGAGGCCGGAGCATCGGAGAGTTTCGGAATCGAGGCGAGCAGCCCGCGCGTATAGGGGTGGCGCGGATTGGCGTAGAGCGCGTCGACCGGGGCATCCTCGACGACGGTGCCGGCGTAAAGCACCACAACGCGGTCGACGAGGCCGGCGATCAGCGCCAGGTCATGGGTGATCCAGACCACCGACATGCCGAGCTTTTCGCGCAAGCCCTTCACCAGGTCGACGATCTGCGCCTGGATCGTCACGTCGAGCGCCGTTGTCGGCTCGTCGGCGATCAACAGCTTCGGCTCGCAGGCAAGCCCGATGGCGATCATGACGCGCTGGCGCATGCCGCCGGAGAGTTCGTGCGGATAAGCCTGAATGCGGTCCTCGGGCCCCGGAATGCCGACGAGGCGGAGTAGCTCGATGGCACGTTCGCGGGCTTGTTTCCTGTTCATGCCGCGATGGTAGATCAACGGCTCGGCGAGCTGGTCGCCGATCCGCATTACCGGGTTGAGCGAGGTCATCGGATCCTGGAAGACGAAGCCGATGTCGCCGCCGCGCACCTTTCTCAGCTCCCGATTCGACATCTTCTGCAGGTCGTGGCCGTCGAAATGCGCCTCGCCCTTGGCGACGCGGATCTTGTTGGGCAAAAGCCGCATCAGGCTCAGCATGGTGAGGCTCTTGCCGCAGCCGGATTCGCCGACGACGCCGAGCGTCTCGCCCTTGTCGACATGCAGGTCGATGCCGTCGACGATGACCGCGGGGCCGCTACGCGTTTCGATTTCGACCGTCAGTCCCTTGACGTCGAGCAGGCGATATTCCGTGTTCGCGCTCATCATTTGCTACCTCGCGGGTTCAGGGCATCGTTGAGGCCGTCGCCGAGGAAGGAGAAGGCGACGGATGCGAGGCCGAGGACGGCCGCCGGTGCGGCGAGCAGATGCGGGTAGTGTTGCCAGACGCGCAGTCCGTCCGAGATCATGTTGCCCCAGCTGGGCGTCGGCGGATTGACGCCGACGCCGAGGAAGGAGAAGGCGCTCTCGAGCACCATCGCGGTGCCGAGGCCGGCACTGACGGCAACGATCAGCGGCCCGAGCGCGTTCGGTATCACATAGCGCATTAGGATGATGCGGTTCGACAGGCCGAGCGCCTGGGCGGCGGTGATATAGGGCCGGCTGCGGATGGATAGCACCTGGGCTCGCACCAGACGCGCATAGGGGGGCCAGGAAATCAGCGCCATGGAGCCGAAGACGAGCAGGAAATCGATCCAGACCGTCTCGCGGTAGAACGGATTCAGCGTTTCGAGATAGCGCGCCTCCATCCATTGCGCGATCGGCGTCTTCAGCGATGCGTTGATGACGACGACGAGAAGCAGGTTCGGCACCGACATGGTGATGTCGGTCAGCCACATGATCACCCGGTCGAAGGGGTTGCCGAAGAAGCCGGCGACCGCGCCGAGAACCGTACCGATGACAAGCGCGATTGCCGTCACCACGACGGCGACGACAAAGGCGGTCCGCGTGCCGTAAACGACGCGGCTGAAGACGTCGCGGCCGAGATCGTCGGTACCGAAGAGGTGGGCGAGGGACGGCGCCTGGTTGCGGGCCTCGAGATCCTGGCTGAGGAAGTCGTAAGGCGTCAGATAGGGGCCGAACAGCGCGACGAAGGCGAGCAGGATGATGATGCCGAGGCCGAAGATCGCCAGGCGGTTTCGCTTCAGTCGGTACCAGGCATCGCGCCACAGGCTGACCGGCGCTTCATCCATAAGAGGGGCGGGCTGGGCTTGAACGCTAGACATGTCAGCGGCTCCTCTTGGCATCGACGGCGCGCGGATCGAGGAACGGATAGAGGATGTCGACCAGGAGGTTCGAGATCATCACCAGGAACGAGCCGATAAGGGTGATCGCCAGGATCACCGGATAGTCGGAATTGGTCAGCGCCTTGACGGTCAGCCGGCCGAGGCCCGGCAGGCCGAAGACGAGTTCCACGAAGATCGCGCCATTGACGATGGTGATCATGATGAGGCCGAGTTGGGTGACGACCGGGGTCAGCACCGGCCGCAGGATATGCTTGAGCGCCACGACGATCTCGGGCACGCCCTTCGCCCGGGCGGTCCGGATGAAATCCTCGGAAAGCACCTCGATCACCGCGGCGCGCGTCTGGCGAATGATGAGGGCGATCGGCTGGAAGGACAGCACGACCAGCGGCAGGAGGATGCGGATGTCGAAGACACCGCCCCAGCCGTAGGGCACGTTGACGCCCGGCAGAAGAACGATAAGGGCGACCATCAAGAGCGGCCCCGCGACATAGGCCGGGATCGCCCAGAGGAAGAGCGCCGAGCCGAGGATGATGTAGTCGAGGCGGCGGTTCTGGTTGAGCGCCGCGATCATCCCGAGCGGAATGGCAATGAGCGCGGTGAGAATGATCGAGCAGAGCGCCAGCTTGAAGGAGACGGGTGCGGCCGCCTTGACCATCGCCCAGACGGAGCGCCCGGAGTTCAGCGAGTTGCCGAAATCGCCCTGGAGCAGGTTCCAAACATAGTAGCCGAACTGCTCGATGAAGGGCTTGTTGAGCCCGGCGCCTTCGCGGATCGCCTCGATGCGTTCCGGATTATAGGCGACGTCTCCCGGCGCACGCAGGAAGATCAGCTTGATCGGGTCGCCGGCGCCGTAAAAGGCGAGGGCATAGACAGCCATCATCACCAAGAGAACCGATGGTATCCAGATGGCAAATCGTGTCGCGACGTAACGCAGCATGTCGCTCATTCCTCCCGCATGGTGCCGGCCAACCCGCCATGGCGATCTCCGGGCGTCATGCTTTGCCTGAGCCGCCCTGGGTCCGTAAAGGGCGCTGGCGTGCCGGCCGTTATGGGCGCCAGGACCGCCACGGAAGCCGAAGCTTGCGTTCCATGCGCCTATTTGAGCGCGAAGGCCCGGAAGCCTTCGCGCGACTCGTCCTGTTTAAGGTCGACAGCAGCCGGCCGTATCAGCCGACCGAAATCTCCCAGGGCTTGGCAACCTGCCAGTCGAGGTTCTTGTCGATGCCCTTGACCTCGGCGGTCGCCCAGCGCGACATCGCCTGAGCATACCAGGGGATGAAGGTCCAGTCGTCGCGGAAGGCCTTTTGCGCCTCCTGGGCGAGCGCCACGCGCTGCGGATCGTCGGCCGCCTTCGTTGAGGCTTCCTTCAGCAGGCTGTCGACCTTGTCGTTCTTATAGCCGCCGAGCTTGTTCTGGGCATTCGAGGAGGTCGAAGCGATGGAACCCTGCAGGTAGGAGACGGCATCCGGCACGCGGGTGCCGACGTCGTCGCGGAAGATCTGTACGGCATTCTGGTCGGGGCCGGCATAGGCGTCCTGCTGCGGCTTCATGTCGACGGCGGAAATACCGAGATTCTGGCGCCATTGTTCGGCGATGAACTGCGCAGCCGCCTCAATCGCCGGGCCGGATACACCGACGAAGAGAAGCTTCGGCAGCTTCTCCGGTCCGCCATAGCTCGACCCGGCAAGCAGCTTCTTGGCGCCTTCCGGATCGTAAGGGTAGGGCTCGAAGCCGGAATTGTCGGCGCCCGGCACGGAGTTCAGGATCTGGTCCGTCTTCTTGTGCGGACCGTCGGGGAAGGAGGCCTTCATCAGCCCTTCGCGATCGACGGCGCGGATCAACGCCTCGCGCACCTTCGGATCGTCCATCGGCTTGCGCGCCGTGTTGAACCAGAAATGCTGGCTGGTCGGGATGATTGGGCCGGAGGCGAAGTCCGCTCCGAGGTCCTGGATGATCGTCGAGGTGACAAGTTCCGTATGGGCGTTGAATTCGCCGGATTTCAACAGTGACGTCGCGGTGACGTTGTCCTCGATCGAGCCGATCTCGATTCGCGCCAGCTTCGGCTTCGGGCCGAAGAAATTCTCGTTGGGCTCGAAGGTGAGCGTGCCGGCATCGATGTCGATCGCCGTCAACTTGAACGGACCGGAATAGACGGCGCCGCTGTCCGGTGTGTACCAATCGGCGATCTCCTCGCCGTCTTCACCGCGCGACTGCTCGGCCTTGGTGATCGGCGCGATATGGTTGGCAAGGCGCATGAAGAAGATCGGGTCGGCCTCGCTCAGCGTCACGACGACGGTGCCTTCGTCCGGCGTGGCGATGCCGGAAATCTCTTTGGCGCTGCCGCCGCTTAACTCCGCATAGCCGGCGACCTTGCTCAACACTTGGTCGGCGCGCTGGTTCTTGGTGTTCGGCATCGCCGAGACGTTCCACGATCCCTTGACGTCCTCGGCGGTGATCTTGCTGCCATCGGAGAAAGTGGCCTTCGGATCAATCTTGAAGGTCCAGACCTTATCGCCCTCGGAGGACTCCCAGCTCGTGAAGACATAAGGATTGATCTTGCCTTCGCTGTCGAAGAACATCGGCGAGGCCCACCAGATGGAGTTCCAGCGATAGGGGACGCCGCCGCCGCGCAGCGGCGACCAGTCCTGGTTGAAGGCCGGATTGGCCACCTTCAGCACCTGGCCTTCCTGGGCCATCACGATGCGCGCGTTCATGCCGGCGATCGTCAGCGCCACCGTGGCGCCGAGACCGAGCTTCAGCGCCTCCCGCCGCGAGATGCCCGCCGTTGCGGAGTCGAGGTCATTCCGTCTGGTCATTTCTTCCTCCCGTGCGTGAAATCGAGCGCCTCCGCTCTCCCCGGATCATGGTGCTCTGATTGGCCCTACACTGGACCATATTGTAAATATGTCAACTAAAATTGCACGTCCGTTCAACAGCGAGGTCGGCGTTGTTGAAAAAATCACGTATAATCAATTGGTTGCAGATGCGCGAAAATTGGCGCTCCGTTTTTCATATTGACAACATGGGTCATGTTGAACCAAACAGGAGCGATGAAGCGCATCGGGAAGCGGCGAAAAGCGGTCCGGAAGGCCGCATCTGACAAGTTCGTCAACCGTTTGCGGGACCGCGGAGGAGGCGCAGATGAACGGACGACATGTGGTGACCGGCGTTTATTGCGCCGCTGCGACGCCGCTTAAGGCCAGCGGCGATCCCGACCTCGCGCTCTTTTCCGATCATTGCGGCAGGCTGCTGGCGGAGGGGTGCCATGGAATCGCCCTCCTCGGCACGACCGGCGAGGCCAATTCGTTTTCGCAGGACGAGCGCAGGGCAATCCTGGAGAGCGCCCTCGGAACCGGCATTGCCGCCGACCGGCTGATGCCCGGCACCGGGGTTGCCGCCATACCGGAAACGGTTGCGCTGACGAAGCATGCGCTCTCGCTCGGGGTGACGAAGGTCGTGATGCTTCCGCCCTTCTACTACAAAGGCGTCAGCGACGAGGGGCTCTACGCAGCCTATTCGCAAATCGTTGAAAAGATCGCCGACAACCGGCTGAAGGTGATCCTCTATCATATTCCGCAGGTCTCCGGGATTCCGCTCTCGATCCCGCTGGTCAAGCGGCTCGCGGCGGCCTTTCCCGAGACCATCGTCGGCATCAAGGATTCCGCCGGCGACTTTGCCAACATGCAGGCGCTGGTGGCGGAGCTGCCGGGCTTTTCCGTGCTGGCCGGCGCCGATCCCTTGCTTCTGCCGCTCCTGCAGGTCGGAGGCGCGGGCTGCATCACCGCTACGTCCAATCTCGTCGCCGATTCCCTGCGGCTGATTTTCGACCATGTTTCGGATCCGGCAAAGGCGGCCGAGGTCCAGGCGGCGCAGGCGCGCATCAACGCCTATCGGACTCTGTCGAATTCCTATGTGCAGATCCCGACGATCAAGGCGATGGTCGCCCTGAGGCGCGGGGAGGATGCCTGGCGCCAGACGCGCGCGCCGCTCGTGCCGCTGAACGACAGCGAGCGCGCCGATCTCGCCGAAAAATTCGCGGCTTTGGACTGAGGAGGATCGGATGACCTATTCCGCCCTGGAGCCGCACGAGGTTCCGTCCCGGATGACGGGCGAGCTCGTGCCGACCCCGGCCGAGCCCGGCCGCTGCGACGCCTATCTTCCATCCCCTTGCGTGCAGAACCACGCGGCCAATCTTGCCTTTCTGCCGGATGGCACCCTGACTTGCGTCTGGTTCGGCGGAACGATGGAGGGCATGGGCGATATCTCGGTTTACATGTCGCGGCTGGAGCCCGGCCAGCGCCGCTGGTCCAATCCGGAAAAGATGTCGGACGACCCGGCGAAGTCCGAGCAGAATCCATTGATCTTCACGGCGCCGGACGGCCGCGTCTGGCTGCTCTTTACCTCGCAGACCTCCGGCAACCAGGATGGAGCGGTGGTCAAACGGCGCATTTCCGATGACCGCGGCAAGTCTTTCGGTCCGACGGAAGTGCTTTGCGACATTCCCGGCACCTTCGTGCGCCAGCCGATCATCGTCAATGACGCCGGCGCCTGGCTTCTGCCGGTGTTTCGCTGCATCGGGAAAGCGGGCCGGCGCTGGACCGGCGACGTCGATCGCGCCGCCGTGCTGATTTCGCGCGACGAGGGCAGGAGCTGGACGATGTCCGACGTGCCCGACAGCATCGGCGCGGTTCACATGAACATCGTTCCGGCCGACGGTGCCACGATGATCGCCTTCTATCGCAACCGTTTTGCGACCCATGTGCTCAGAAGCCAGTCGGACGATGCGGGGCTCAACTGGACGGCGCCGGAAGCGGTCGACCTGCCGAACAACAATTCGTCGATCCAGGCCATTCGCACAAAAAACGGCGCCATTACAATGGTTTACAACCATAGCAATGCGTCCATGTCGGATGCGCGCCGGCACTCGCTTTATGACGAGATCGACGGCGGCGAGGAGGGCGCTTCCGCCAATGAGGTCGTCTCCGCCCGTCCGGCCGTCTGGGGCGTGCCGCGCGCGCCGTTAAGCCTGGCTTTTTCGACGGACGGCGGCCGAACCTTCCCGCGCCGCATCGATCTCGACACGGGCGATGGCTATTGCCTCAGCAACAACTCGAAGGATTCGCTCAATCGCGAATTCTCCTATCCGTCGATCGTTGAGGACGCCGAGGGCCGGCTGCACGTCGCCTACACCTACTTTCGTCGGGCGATCAAATACGTCCGGTTGGAGCCGGGCTTCCTCGAAAATGCCGGGTGAACTGGCGTCCGGCTGACCGGCCGCGGCCCAGAATTGACAAGTGGAGCTGCTGCCATCGCATCGCCGGCTTGCCAGGGTCAATCGCTGTGCGCTGGCGGACGCCGCAGCGCGCGAACAGGAATTGCGTTTGGTTACAAAGCGATAGTGGTAACCGTCCGGCGTCGTCATCGGCCACGGTGAAGCAGCAAAGAACATGTCACGGACAAAAGAGCGGTCACGGCTCTTGCCATAGGGCGACATAAAGGATAACAACTTTACATCTTGTCGTACTTGCGGCGCCGGGTTCAGGGAGGATCGAGCGGATGAGCAATCTGGAAACGCCCATTTCCATGGTGAGACCAGACCTGATCGAATTCGGCACCGGTGTGGCGGCAAGGCTCGGCACATGGGCCGCCAGCAAGGGATACCGCCGTGTCCTCGTGATTTCCGATGCCTTCAACGCAACGCGGACTGAAGTTCTCGGGCTCGCTGGCGAGGTGACCGTCTATGGCGAGGTCAAGGCCGAGCCGGATACGAGCGATCTCGAGCGTGTGCTCTCGGCAGCGGAGGATGCCAGGGCCGATCTGATCGTCGGCTTCGGCGGCGGCAGCGCCATGGACCTCGCCAAGCTTGCGGCGGTTCTTGCCGGCTCGCCGCAGCGGCTTGCCGAAGTCGTCGGAGCCGGCAAGGTCGCGGGCCCGCGCAAAGCCGCGCTTGCCCAGGTGCCGACCACATCCGGAACCGGCAGCGAGGCGGGAATTCGCGCTCTCGTCACCGACCCGGAGACGACAGCCAAGCTCGCCGTCGAAAGCATCCATATGCTCGCCGATATCGCCGTCATCGACCCGGTGCTCACCTTCACAGTGCCGCCGAAGGTGACCGCGGCAACAGGCGTGGATGCGCTCGCCCATTGCGTCGAGGCCTTCACCAACCGCAAGGCCCATGCCGCCATCGACATCTATGCGATCGAAGGCGTGCGGCTTGTCGGCCGCTATCTCGCCCGCGCCGTCCGCGACGGCAATGATGCGGAGGCCCGCGCCGGGCTGTCGCTCGCCTCGCTTTACGGCGGCTATTGCCTCGGCCCGGTGAATACGGCCGGCGGGCATGCGCTTGCCTATCCGCTCGGCACGCGCTGGCACGTCGCCCATGGCGCCGCCAATGCGCTGATCTTCCCGCATGTGCTCGCCTTCAACACGCCGGCCGTGCCGGACAAGACGAGGGCGGTGCTCGAGGCGCTCGGCCTGCCTGCCTCGGAGCGCGTCGACTCGGTCTTCGATGCCGCGCATGGGTTCTGCGCCGCGCTCGGCATCGAAATGAAGCTCAGGCAGCTCGGCGTGCTTGCCAACGACCTCGGCACGATGGCCGACGATGCCTTCGCCATCCGGCGGCTGCTCGACAACAATCCGCGCGACCTGTCGCGCGCCGACATTCTCACAATCTATGAAGCGGCCTTCTAGGCGGGGCACAGGGAGAAAACCATGGGCAAGGACACCCGCGTCGCAATCACGCTCGGCGATCCGGCCGGCGTGGGGCCGGAGGTGATCGTCAAGGCGCTCGCCTCGCTGCCACGCAAGGAGCTCGCGAGCTTTATCGTCGTCGGCAATATCGAGGCGCTGGAACGGGCGAATCGCGCCACATCCGCGGCTGTCGACTTCGCGTCGCACCCGACGGACGGCGCCGTTTTGGTCGAGGAGGTGCCGATCGACGCGCCCTTGCCGGAGATCGGCAAGGTGAACGCCACGGCCGGCGAGGCCTCGGTGCGCTATATCCGCCGCGCCGTTGAAATGGCGACGGCGGGCGAGGCCGATTGCATCGTGACGGCGCCGATCAACAAGGAGGCGATGAATCTCGCGGGCCATCATTTCGACGGCCACACCGGTCTTCTGGCGCACCTCACCGGCTCGAAAAGCTCCTTCATGCTGCTTGCTTCCGAGCGGCTCAACACCATCCACGTGTCGACTCACGTGTCGCTGCGCGGCGCCATCGCGCGCGCGACGGTCGAGCGGGTGCTGGCGACGATCGAGGCCGGCCACAATCATTTCCTGCGACTTGGTATGAAGCCGCGCATCGCCGTCGCCGGCCTTAACCCGCACTGCGGCGAGAATGGTCTCTTCGGCGACGAGGACACCCGCTTCCTGGCGCCCGCCGTCGAACTGGCCAGGGCCAGGGGCATCGACGTTTCCGGTCCGATCTCGGCCGATACCGTCTTCGCGCGCGCCTATAACGGCGCCTTCGACCTCGTCATCGCGCAATATCACGACCAGGGACACATCCCGATCAAGCTCGTCGCCTTCGATACGGCGGTGAACGTCTCGCTCGGGTTGCCGATCGACCGCGTCTCCGTCGATCACGGAACTGCTTTCGACATCGCCGGCACCGGCAAGGCGAACCACGTCAACATGCTTTCGGCGATCGCCTATGCGCGGCTGATGGCAAGTTCGCCGAGGCGAGCGGTCGCGCAGTAGCGGCACTCGCAGGAGACGTCAGTCCCCGGACCATGGCGCATAATTGGCGGCATCGACGGCCGAAGGTCGTCCCTCGATATGCAGCTCACTTAGCCGTGGCGGCGTGCGGGCGATGACCTTGCCGCGACGGATCACGGCGAGCCGGTTCGGCCTCAGCCGCAGGGCCTCCAGCGTATCGCGTGCCTGGAGAATGACGAGGTCGGCGTTGCAGCCCTTGTCGAGACCATAGCCTTCGAGGCCCATCGTCTTCGCCGAATTGACGGTCAGCGCGTCGAAGATCTTCCGCTTGTCGTCAATCCCGGCCATCTGGGCGACGTGGATCGCCATATGCCCGACCTCCAGCATGTCGCCGGAGCCCATCGAGTACCAGGGGTCCATGACGCAATCGTGGCCAAAGGAGACGTTGAGGCCGGCCTCCATCAGCTCGCGCACGCGCGTCAGGCCGCGACGCTTCGGATAGGTGTCGTGCCGGCCCTGCAGCATGATGTTGATCAGCGGATTGGGAATGACGTTGATCTCGGCCTCCGCCATCAGCGGGACGAGTTTCGAAACGTAGTAGTTGTCCATCGAATGCATCGAGGTGAGGTGCGATCCCGCCACCCGGCCCTTCAGGCCGAAGCGGATCGTCTGCGCTGCCAGCGTTTCGATATGACGCGACATCGGATCATCGGTCTCGTCGCAATGCATGTCGACGGGCATTCCGCGCTCGGCGGCGAGCCGGCACAGC
Organism: Sinorhizobium fredii; assembly: GCF_002944405.1. Lineage (NCBI taxonomy): Bacteria > Pseudomonadati > Pseudomonadota > Alphaproteobacteria > Hyphomicrobiales > Rhizobiaceae > Ensifer > Ensifer fredii. The sequence goes on from NZ_CP024310.1 coordinate 864,897, forward strand.
GCTTCCACCGACGCCGTCCCGTCGCTCATGGTGCGCTCGAAATGCGGAATGCCGCCGACGATGTCGACGCCCATGTCGAGCGCCCGGTTCAACGCGTCGACGGCGCCGGGCGAGCGGTAGTAGCCGTCCTGCGGGAAGGCGACGAGCTGCAGGTCGATATAGGGCGCGATCCTTTCGCGGACTTCGAGCAGCGCCTCGACGGTAACCAGCCGCGGATCGCTGATGTCCACGTGGCTGCGAATGGCGAGGAGCCCTTGCGAGACCGCCAGGTCGCAATAGCGCAGGGCCCTTTCGATCAGTGCCTCGCGCGTCAGAGTGGGGCGCAGTTCGCCCCAGAGCGCGATGCCCTCGAGCAGCGTGCCGGAGCGGTTCATCCGCGGCAGCCCGAGCGACAGCGTCGCGTCCATGTGAAAGTGCGGATCGACGAAGGGCGGCGTGGCGAGCCGGCCGGTCGCGTCGATCTCCTCCTTGCCCGACGCTTCGATCTTCGCCGCCACCTCGGCGATCCTTTCGCCTTGGATGCCGATATCGATGCCGCAGCGCCCGTCCGGCAGATTGGCGTTACGAATGATCAGGTCGAACATGGCGGCTCCAGCGGATAAGATGAGAAACACCAGCGCCAGCTGCGGCGAGTCGGCGGCAGCATCATAGCTTGCACTACACTATCATTGTAGGCGAGGGGGCCACGCGCGATGAGGTGCTGCGAAGTCGCGCTTAGCGAGGCTGGCCTGCATCGGACGGTCGATGTCTTGCGTGCGGGGACGGGGTCGCCAGACCTCCGCTTGAGGCACAGGTAGGTCAATTCTCCTCGACCGAAATACCCTGCTCGCCAATCTTGATCTCGATGCCTGGCTGGTTTTCTTCGCGGTAGACGTAGATGCCCAGTCCGACAGCGACCACGGCGAGAAGAGTGATGATGAGATAGAGGCCATTCCGGCTCATTCAGTGCGTTTCCTTCAAAGCGTTGACATGTCCGTAGCTAGGAAACCTGGCGGGAAAGGCAACCGCTGCGTGCTGTGGCGTCAGAGCTGGCGCGGTTCAGGACGGGTCGCAGTTATCAGCCTTGTTGCTGAAGTGGGCGTTGCCGAGGCCGGTGCCGATCGTCAGAATTCCCCAGTCGGAAACGTCCTGCATGAAGGGTATCTGCGAGAGACCCTGAACAACGGCGTCGTTGTGCATGATGACGAAGGTTTCCTCCTCGCCGATTTGCGGAATGGCTCGCTTGAGCGCGACGGGCAGGTTGAAGTGCTCGCTCTCCCAGTTGCCGCCCGGCAGGTTCTGACCGCCGCGCAGGATCGAGCCATCGGCATTGATGGCGCCGGGGCAGGCGACGCCGATCACCGGTGCCGGCGCGAGGCCGGCCTTGTCCGCCTTAGCGACGAGCTTGTCGATCATCGCTATGAGGCGTTCGATCGTGGCGCTCCTGGTGGGCTTGTCCTTCGCATGCCGCCAGATGTCCGATTTCCAGACTCTGGCCTTCGAGAGGTCGGTCTCTTCCTTCAAGCGCAGTTCGACGATGCCCACGCGCACATTGGTGCCGCCGATGTCGATGGCAAGTATGGCCCTGTGGCCCTTGAGCATCCAGCCGGGCATGAGATGAGCGGCACCGATGAGCCCCGCGTCATCCGGATGGTGGACAATGGGCGCGAGCTCGATCTTCAGACCTTCTGCCTTCAACAGCACCATTGCCCGGGCAATGGTGAGTTCACCGACGGCGCTCCCTCGGAAGCCGCCGCCGATCACCACGCGCTCGGTATTCTTCCAGCTCTTCTGCTGCAGGAATTTCCCGAGCACGCCGGAGAGTTCGCCGGCAAATTCGTCGACCGCTCCCATGACGAGGGCGGCCGCCTCCTTGTCGTCTCCGAGCAGGAATGCGTCGATCTGCTTTTTCGACAGGCCGTCGGTCGGGGTGTTGCCGAGCGGGTCTTCACCGCCCTTGCGCACGCGCTTGCGCCAGGCATCGAGCTTTTCCTGAAAGGCAAATTTGTTGGCCCTGTCCCCTAAGAAACCGTCGCCGGAACGAAGCCCCAGATTGTAATCGTCGACCGTGACCGACGGCAGATCGCCGGCACCATGGATGAGCGGGGCCCCATTTCGTTTTTCGTTCACGGATCTGCCCACGCAACCTCCTCATGAAGCCTCGCCTGCAGTTGTGCGCTGGCGGCGTCACTTACAACGTGAGGGGCAGGGCGATGTTCCCGCGTTGCTTCACCTGTTTCCGGATGCGCCCGCACGCAATTCGGCTCTCGGCGCAGAACTAGACCTAGCGGTCAGATATTCTCCGGCGTGTAGATGTCGAAGGGCAGGATGGTCTGCCCTGGAACGCCGGCGGTACCCCGGTCGATCGCACCGATCATCAGGTTGACCGTCTCTCGCGCCAGCGTCGGGACCGGTGTGGCGACCGCCATGATGACCGCCTCGTCGGCAAGGGCGCCGCGCGATTCCGGTGTCAGCTCGTTGACGACGATGAGCAGCTTGCCGACCAACTTCTCCTCGCGGATCGCCGAGATCGCCCCCTCCATGCCGCCGCCGCAGACGTAGAAACCGAGAAGGTCCGGGTGGCGTTTCAGGAGGTCGAGGGTCGCCTCATGGGTGATCTCGGCGGTATCGAGGTTGACCATCGTGTCCAGCACCTCGAACTCCGGCGCCTTTTCGCGAAAATAGGAGCGGAAGGCGATCTCGCGCAGTTCATGGCCGAGAAAGCGATGGCTGCCGATGAATGCGGCGACCTTGCCAGGTCGCTTGGCCGCCTTGGCGATCATCCAGGCGGCCGTTCGCCCGACCTTTTGGTTGTTCAGGCCGATATAGCCCTCGCGCACGCCGGACGCGAAATCGGAAAGCAGTGAGAAGGTCGGAATGCCGCGCTCTCTCAGTTCCTCGACCGCGGCAGTGACGGCCGGGTAGTCGGGGGCGACGAAGGCGATTGCCTGATTGCGTGCCGCCATTGTCTTAAGTTTCTCGGTAATCCCCGCCGGCGTCGAATTGGCGACGAAGTCGATCTGCGGGATGACCCGGACATTGGTCAGTGACAGCGCCGCATTCTCCATTTCCCGAGCGACCGCCTGATAGAAGGCTTGCTGCGGCTTCTGCAGGAGAAAACCCAGACGGTACTGCGGCAGGTCCTCGAAAACCCGCTGCCGCAGCAGCCCGACCGCATGGTAGCCGATTTCCTTTGCCGCGTCGTAGACGCGCCGCGCCGTCTCCTCGCGCACCGGGTGGCGTCCGTTCAGCACCCGGTCCACCGTCGCAACACTCACCCCCGCGGCCCGCGCCAGATCCGCTATCGTCGGCCTGCTGCTCATCTCCGCCTCCCTGACAGCATTACCTCATGAATGAGGCCACAGTTATGATGTGTTTTGATAGAATATATCATAGCTGCATTGAGAGCTGTCAAAAGTCAACTTATTCTCCTCGCATCAGATGAAGGCGCAATCCGGAGCGCTCTTCGGGAGGCAGGGATGACGACAGGTCCGACGAAACGAGATTACAGCCTGCTGGGCCGCGATGCCCAAGCCGCGGTGGCGAACGGCCTCGCCGCGGCCGAGTGGTACCATACGGAAATTCCGCGCAAGCAGATGAAGGAGCTGATGAAGCGCGAGGATGGTCCGGCCATTCGCGACACAGCGATCTGGCTCGGCAGCATGGCTGTCCTCGGTGGGCTCGGCACCTATTTCTGGGGCACCTGGTTCGCCGTGCCGTTCTTCCTTGCCTATGGCGTCCTTTACGGCTCGGCCTCCGACAGCCGCTGGCACGAATGCGGCCACGGCACCGCCTTCAAGACGATGTGGATGAACGACGCCGTCTACTTGATCGCCTGCTTCATGATCATGCGCAATCCGGTGACCTGGCGATGGAGCCACACGCGCCACCACACCGACACGGTCATCGTCGGCCGCGACCCGGAAATCGCCGTCATGCGGCCGCCGGATCTCATTCGTCTCGTCCTCAATTTCTTCGGCATCATCGATGTCTGGTATGCGGTCATCGACATGCTGCGCAACGCTTTCGGCGTGATCAGCGCAGCGGAAAAGACCTTCATTCCGGAAATGGAACGGTCGAAGGCGATTCTCGTCGCCCGCATCTGGCTTGCCATCTATCTGGCGACCACCGGTCTCTCGGTCTATCTCGGCTCGATACTGCCCTTGATGCTGATCGGCCTGCCGCGGCTTTACGGCGCCTGGCACCACGTGCTGACCGGCCTGCTGCAGCATGGCGGCCTTGCCGACAATGTCATCGACCACCGGCTGAACAGCCGCACCGTCTACATGAATCCGGTGAGCCGCTTCATCTACTGGAACATGAACTACCATGTGGAGCATCACATGTTCCCCATGGTGCCCTATCACGCGCTGCCGAGGCTGCACGCGATGATCAAGCACGACCTGCCGGCGGCCAACCCATCGATCTTCGACGGCTATCGCGAAATGATCCCGGCCTTCCTCCGGCAGCTGCGTAACGAGGATTATTTCCTGAAGCGCGAACTGCCGCCGACGGCAAAGCCCTATCGCGAAGAATTCCACAACGACCGGGAAGCCCAGGCCGCCGAGTGAGCGGCAGGCGATCCCGCAAATCAGAACAAACGACTGAATGGAGGAACCCCATGAGCTCGAACTGGGTCGAGGTCTGTGCCGCCGACGAAATCGACGAGGAAGACGTCATTCGTTTCGACCATGAAGGGCGCACCTTTGCCGTCTACCGCAGCCCCGATGACGAATATTTTGCCACCGATGGGCTCTGCACGCATGAGCAGATCCACCTCGCCGACGGGCTGGTGATGGAGGACATCATCGAATGTCCGAAGCACAACGGCCGCTTCAACTACAAGACCGGCCAGGCCAAGGGCGCGCCCGTCTGCGTCAATCTCACGACCTATCCGGTCAAGGTCGAGGCCGGCAGCGTCTTTATCGCGATTTCCTGACGCTTCAGGGGCGAGGGGAGGAGAACATGAGCCATATCGTTATCGTCGGCGCCGGCGAATGCGGGGCAAGGGCGGCCTTTGCTCTCAGGGAAAAGGGTTTCGAAGGCGAAATCACGCTGATCGGCGCCGAGCCGCATCTCCCCTATGAGCGTCCGCCGCTTTCCAAGGACGGGCTCGCCGGGGCCGAGCCGCCGAAATATGTGGCCGGCCTCGAGCGTTACGAAGAGGCGCGCATCACCGTGGTGACGGGCGTCGCGGTCGAGGCGATCGACCGACGGCGAAAGGCTGTGCGGCTCGAAGGCGGCCGTGCGATCGACTATGATCGGCTGCTGCTCGCGACCGGCGCCCGGCCACGCGCCCTTCCGGGCATGAGCGGAAACGCCGAGCGCATCCGGATGCTCCGGACGCACGCCGACGCTCTGGCGATCCGCAGGGCGCTGGTACCCGGCCGAAAGCTCGCCATCATCGGCGGCGGCTTCATAGGCCTCGAGCTTGCCGCGACGGCCCGCAAGCTCGGCGCCGACGTCGTGCTCATCGAGGGCCTGCCGCGCGTCCTATCGCGCGGCGTGCCGCAGGAAATCGCGGATGTCGTTGCCGAGCGACATCGGCAGGAAGGTGTCGAGATCGTATGCGGCGGGCGCATCGCCGCGCTCGAGGCGGATGACGGCGGCGCAAGGGTGCTCTTCGCCGACGGCACCAGCAGGCTCGCGGACCTGATCGTCGTCGGCATTGGCGCGGTCCCGAATACCGAGCTTGCGGAAGCCGCCGGCATTCTGATCGAAAACGGCATCGCGGTCGATGAGACGCTGCGGACATCGGACCCCGACATCTATGCGGCCGGCGATTGCTGTTCCTTTCCCCTGTCGCACTATGACGGGCGGCGGGTGCGCCTCGAAGCCTGGCGAAACGCGCAGGATCAGGGGACGCTCGCTGCGGCCAATCTCATGGGTTTGGCCGAGCCTGTCGCGAGCGTGCCGTGGTTCTGGTCGGATCAATACGAGCTGACCCTGCAGATCGCCGGCCTTGCCGACGGCGCCGCGACGACAGTACGGCGCGATCTGACGGACGGCGGCTTCGTTCTCTTTCATCTCGATGGCGAAGGCCGGCTGATTGCCGCAAGCGGCATCGGGCCAGGCAACGCGGTCGCCCGCGACATTCGCCTCGCCGAAATGCTGATCGCCGCCGGCAGCAGGCCCGACCCGGCGGCGCTTTCCTCGCCCGAAACCAAGCTGAAGACGCTGCTGGCGGCCTGACGGCCGCTGCAGTTCGCCCCCTTCCAAGCATTCACCGGAGATTTCCATGAAACACCGTCGCCCGACCGTTGCCGATCTCTTGTCGATCAAGGGCAAGCGACAACTCACCATGCTGCGCGTCGTGACGCTGGAGGAGGCCGAAGCCGCCGAGAAGGCCGGCATCGACCTCGTATCCGTTCCGCCGGCGCTGCTGGGACCGGAATTCCGCGAGGCGGCGCCGACGGTCTTTGCCTTTCCCGGCCTCGAATATGGCGACTTTGTCACCGCCGAAGACTATCTGCGCGGCGCGTTCCAGGCGATGCGGGCGGGCGGCGATGCCGTTTATTGTGCGGCCGGCCTTTCGACGGTCAAGCGGCTGCGCGAGGAAGGCATCCCGGTCTGCGGCCATGTCGGGCTGATCGCGTCAAAGGCCACCTGGACCGGCGGCTTCCGCGCTGTCGGCAAGACGGCGGCGAGCGCGCTCGAGATCTGGCGCCAGGTGAAGGCGCTCGAAGAGGCGGGCGCCTTTTCGGCCGAGATGGAGGTTGTGCCGGGAGAAGTGGCGGCCGCGATTTCTGAGCGCACCTCGCTGCTGATGCTTTCGATGGGAGCGGGCACCGGATGCGATGCCCAGTATCTCTTTGCCGAAGACGTGCTCGGGCAGAACCGCGGCCATTATCCCCGCCATGCCAAGGTCTATCGCAACTTTGCCGCCGAATTCGAGCGGCTGCAGCGGGAGCGTATCGCCGCCTTCCGAGAATATGCCGAGGATGTCCGCTCCGGCGCCTACCCGGAGAAGGCACATCTGGTCGGTATCGAGCCGGCGGAGTTGAAGGAATTCCTCGGCAAGATCGATAAGCAGGAGCACGCGGCGTTCCGCGTAAGATGATCGTGACAGCGCCGTTGCGTCGTTTCAGACGCAAAAGGTCGCTGCAGCACTTTCAATTGCTGCAGGAATTATCCTTTAATTGGCTCCGGTTTACAGCACCGCGCGTGTTATCAGACGCGCAAAGGTCGCTAGCACCTTGAGTTTGCTGCATGTCTTTGTCCTTGAATCGAGATCGATTTAAGGAACATGCAGTAGGGAAGCAAATGGGCGCAACGCCCAATGATGCGACAGCTAAGGACAAATGATGAACAGCTATGTCTTGACGGTAACCTGCAAATCCACCCGCGGCATCGTCGCGGCGCTTTCCGCCTATCTCGCCGAGCAGGGCTGCAACATCATCGACAGCTCGCAATTCGACGATCTTGAAACCGGCCTGTTCTTCATGCGCATTTCCTTCATTTCGGAAGAGGGCGTCGGCCGTGCCGCACTCGAGGAGGGGTTGAAGCCAATCGCCGAAAAGTTCGCCATGGAAACGGCGCTCTATGACCAGGCGGAACGCACCAAGGTGCTGCTGATGGTGTCGCGTTTCGGCCATTGCCTGAACGACCTGCTCTACCGCTGGAAGATCGGCGCGCTGCCGATCGACATCGTCGGCGTCGTCTCCAACCACTTCGATTACCAGAAGGTGGTCGTCAACCACGATATTCCCTTCCACTGCATCAAAGTGACGAAGGAGAACAAGCCAAAGGCCGAAGCCCAGCTTCTGGAGATCGTCGAGCAGACCGGCGCCGAGCTGATCGTTTTGGCCCGCTACATGCAGGTTCTGTCCGACGCGCTCTGCAAGAAGATGTCGGGGAAGATTATCAACATCCACCACTCCTTCCTGCCGTCCTTCAAGGGCGCCAATCCCTACAAGCAGGCCTATGAGCGCGGCGTCAAGCTGATCGGCGCGACGGCGCACTACGTCACCGCCGATCTCGACGAGGGCCCGATCATCGAGCAGGACATCGCCCGCATCACCCATGCGCAGTCGGCCGAGGACTATGTGTCGATCGGCCGTGACGTCGAGAGCCAGGTGCTGGCGCGCGCCGTGCACGCCCATATCCATCACCGCACCTTCATCAACGGCAACCGCGTCGTGGTGTTTCCGCCGAGCCCTGGGAGCTATGCGTCCGAGCGAATGGGCTGACGGCAAGGAAACGTATCGCCAACCGACTCAACCCCGCTCGGCAACGAGCGGGGTTTTTCGTTCCAGGCTGCTGAATGGCTTCGGCTTTGCGCATTTCCGAAAACGCCGCTTGACTCCGCGGTATTATGGCATACCATAGTATGTAATAGAGATATCAAGGAGGCGGCGATGCCCATCGAAATCCGCAAGACCCTGCTGCAGGTGGAGACGACGCTGATCGAAGGCGGCAAGGCTGCGCCGGCGCCGCTGAAGCTCTATTCGGCCATCGCCGTCGTGAAGAACCCCTGGGCGGGTGTGGGCTACGTCGAGAACCTGAAGCCGGAGATCCACGCCGCTGCCCCGGTTCTCGGCGAGCTGCTGACGAAGATGATCATCGACGCCGTCGGCTCGGGCGAGGCGGTCGAGGCCTATGGTAAGTCGGCCATCGTCGGTCTCGACGGCGAGGTCGAGCATGCCTCGGCACTGATCCACACGCTGCGCTTCGGCAATCACTACCGCCAGGCTGTCGGGGCCAAATCCTATCTGGCCTTCTGCAATACGCGCGGACCGGCAAACGCACCCTTGATGATCCCCCTCATGGACAAGAACGACGAAGGACGCCGCTCCCATTATCTCACCATCCAGACTTCTATCGCCGACGCCCCGGCGGCAAACGAGATCGTCGTTGCGCTCGGCGCCTCGGTCGGCGGACGTCCGCATCACCGGATCGGCGACCGCTATCAGGATCTGAAGGATCTCGGGCAGGACGTCGCCAACCCGGCCGGCGTTTGACGCCTCTCTATTGGACCGCGGCGATGCTTCAGTCAGAGCGAACGGAATTTGCTGGCCTGGGTGCCGGGCGAGAGCGAACCGCACATGGCGCCGCCTATGTGGAGACCGGCCATGGCGAACCGCTTGTCCTCGTCCACGGGGTAGGCATGCGGCTCGAGGCCTGGGCGCCGCAGGTTGCCGCCTTGTCTGGCCGGTGCCGGGTCATCGCCGTCGACATGCCGGGCCATGGCAAGAGCGACAGGCTGGCTCCGGGCGCCAAGCTCGAGGATTTCGTCGCCTGGCTGGGCGTCTTTCTTGATGACCTGAAACTCGCGTGTGTCAATCTCGCCGGCCATTCGATGGGCGCCCTGATCGCCGGTGGCGCGGCCGTAACCTTTGGCACGCGCATCCGCCGCGCGGCGCTTCTGAATGGCGTATACTTGCGTGATGCCGATGCGAAGGCGGCAGTCGTCGCCCGGGCCCAGATGATCGGCAAGGGCGCCGTCGACGTCGACGGGCCGCTGAAACGCTGGTTCGGCGAGGATAGTGGAACCGCGTCGGTCTACGAACTGACGCGAGGCTGGCTGCAGGCCGTTGATCCTGAAGGCTATGCGACGGCCTATAGCGCCTTCGCGCATGGCGATGCCGTCTATGCCCCACGCTGGCCCGAGGTTCGTTGCCCGGCCCTGTTCCTGACCGGCTCGGAGGATCCGAACTCGACGCCGGAAATGGCGCACGCCATGGCCGCCGCTGCGCCGTGCGGCTGGGCGCGAATTATTGAAGGGCACCGCCACATGGTCAATCTGACGGCGCCCGACACGGTCAATGCAATCCTCGAAGACTGGCTTTCAAGGGAAGGGGAGAGGTCATGAACACAGCTTCTTTGGACCCCCGCGCGCTGCGCGACGCCTTCGGTTCGTTCATGACCGGCGTGACGGTGGTCACGGCGAAGGACGCCTCTGGAAATCCCATCGGCTTTACCGCCAACTCCTTCGCTTCCGTGTCGATCGATCCGCCGCTGCTGCTCGTCTGCATCGCCAAGACCTCCCGCAATTTCGCGACGATGACGGGCGCCAAGGGCTTTGCCGTCAACGTCCTGTCGGAAAAGCAGATGACCGTTTCCAACACCTTCGCCAAACCGGTGGAGGATCGTTTCGCGACGGTCGAATGGCGGCATGGGCCATACGGCGCTCCGATTCTCGCCGGCGTCAGTGCCTGGTTCGACTGCTCGACGAACGAGATCGTCGACGCCGGCGACCACGCCATACTGATCGGCCGCGTCGAGGCCTTCGAGAACGGTGTCATGGCCGGGCTCGGCTTCGCACGCGGCAGTTACATCACGCCGGGTCTGTCCGGCAAGGCGGTGTCGGCCGCCGCGGAGGGCGTGCCGCTGATTGCCGCCGTCGTCGAGCGCGCCGGCGCCGTCCTCTTGATCCCGGAGGCGGGTGGCCACTGGCGCCTGCCACAGATGGAGCTCAAGGGCGGTGAGCCGCTGGCGGCGCTGCAAGATCATCTGACGAACACGACGGAATTGGCGATCGAGGTCGGATTTCTCTATTCGGTCTACGACAACAAGACGACCGGCCACCAGCACATCGTCTATCGGGCCGCCGCCGAGCCCGGCGACACCAAGGCGGGGCGGTTCGTCCCGATTGCGGACCTGCCGCTCGACGCGATGGACAACTCCGCCACGGCCGATCTCCTGAGGCGCTTTGCCGCCGAGAGCGCGCTCGGCAACTTCGGCGTTTACGTCGGGGATGAGAAACAGGGCAAGGTTCACCCCTATGCCAGAAAGGCCTGATCCATGAAATTCTCGCTTTTCGTGCATCTCGAGCGGCTCAATCCCGGACAGTCGGACGAGAGCCTCTATCGCGAGTTCATCCAGCTTTGTGAAATCGCCGACAAGGGCGGCATGCATGCGATCTGGACCGGTGAGCACCATGGCATGAGCTTCACGATCGCGCCCAATCCCTTCCTCAGCCTCGCCGATCTCGCCCGCCGCACGAAAAATGTCCGGCTCGGCACCGGCACTGTGATCGCGCCGTTCTGGCACCCGATCAAGCTCGCCGGCGAAGCGGCGATGACCGACATCATCAGCGACGGTCGGCTCGACATCGGCATTGCCCGCGGCGCCTATAGTTTCGAATACGAGCGGCTCGCCCCCGGATTGGACGCCTGGGGCGCCGGCCAGCGGATGCGCGAGCTCATCCCCGCCATCAAGGGCCTGTGGGAAGGCGACTACGCGCATGAGAGCGAATTCTGGACCTTTCCGTCGACGACCTCGGCGCCGAAGCCGATGCAGGCGCCGCATCCGCCGATCTGGGTGGCGGCGCGCGATCCCAACAGCCATGAATTCGCGGTCGCCAATGGCTGCAACGTACAGGTCACACCGCTTTGGAACGGCGACGGCGAGATCGCCAGCCTGATGGAGCGTTTCGAGGCGGCCTGCGCCCAGAACCCGGAGATCAAGCGCCCGAAGATCATGCTGCTGCAGCACGCCTATGTCGGCACGGACGAGGCTGATCTCGAACAGGCCGCCAGGGAGATGAGCGTCTACTACAACTATTTCTTCGCCTGGTTCAAAAACGAAAAGCCTATCCGGCAGGGGCTGATCAAGACGATTTCCGAAGAGGAAATGGCTGAGAATGCGCTGATCTCGCCCGAGGTGATGCGCAAGAACCTCGCGGTCGGCACGGCCGATCAAGTCATCGCCCGCCTGAAGACCTATCAGGCGATGGGTTACGACGAATATTCCTTCTGGATCGATACCGGCATGAGCTTCGAGCGCAAGAAGGGCTCGCTTGAGCGCTTCATCGCCGATGTCATGCCGGCATTTGCGGAGTAGGGCACATGCAGCGCTTCCAGTGCTATATCGATGGCGAATTTGCAGACGGCGAAGCCCGCTTCGAAAGCATCGACCCGGCGACGGGTGCCGCCTGGGCGGAGATGCCGGAAGCGCGCGAAGCCGATGTCAATCGCGCTGTCGAGGCGGCCCATAGGGCCCTTTCCGCGGGACCGTGGTCCAAGCTGACCGCCACCCAGCGAGGCAAGCTTCTTTACAAGCTTGCCGACCTCGTCGCCGAGAATGCCCAGAAACTGGCCGAACTGGAGACGCGGGACACGGGCAAGATCATCCACGAGACCTCGGCGCAGATTGCCTATGTCGCGGAATATTATCGCTATTACGCCGGGATCGCCGACAAGATCGAGGGTTCCTATCTGCCGATCGACAAGCCGGACATGGATGTCTGGCTGCGCCGAGAACCGATCGGCGTCGTCGCTATGGTCGTGCCGTGGAACAGCCAGCTGTTCCTGTCGGCGGTGAAGATCGGCCCGGCGCTGGCGGCCGGCTGCACCATGGTAGTGAAGGCCTCGGAAGACGGGCCGGCGCCGGTCCTTGAATTTGCCCGGCTCATCCACGAGGCGGGCTTCCCGGCCGGCGTCGTCAACATCATCACCGGCTTCGGCCCCGCCTGCGGTGCGGCGCTCAGCCGCCATCCGAAGGTCGATCATATCGCCTTTACCGGCGGGCCGGAGACGGCGCGTCATGTGGTACGCAATTCGGCGGAGAACCTCGCCTCGACCTCGCTTGAGCTCGGCGGCAAGTCGCCCTTCATCGTCTTTGCCGATGCTGATCTTGAGAGTGCGGCCAATGCCCAGGTCGCCGGCATCTTCGCGGCGACCGGCCAGAGCTGCGTCGCCGGATCGCGATTGATCGTCGAGACAAGCGTCAAGGACCGCTTCCTCGACATCCTCAAGGCAAAGGCCGAGGCGGTCCGGATCGGCAGCCCTCTCGACATGGCGACCGAGGTCGGGCCACTCGCGACCCGCCGTCAGCGCGATCATATCGAGGCGCTGGTCGAGCGCTCGCTTGCCGCCGGCGCCAAGCTGGTCACGGGCGGCACGGCCCCCGAAGGCACCGGCTACTATTACCGGCCGACCATTCTCGATTGCGACGGCAGTGCTTCGCCGTCACTTGATGAGGAGTTTTTCGGTCCCGTCCTTTCCGTGCTTTCCTTCGAAACGGAAGCGGAGGCGCTCGAACTCGCCAACAATACCCGCTACGGCCTCGCGGCCGGCCTCTTCACCCGCGACCTCACCCGTGCACACCGCCTGATGAAGGGGATCCGCGCCGGGATCGTCTGGGTCAATACCTACAGGGCGGTTTCGCCGATCGCGCCCTTCGGCGGTTTCGGGCTTTCCGGCCACGGCCGCGAGGGCGGCATGGCGGCCGCGCTCGACTTTACGAGGACGAAGACGGTGTGGCTGAGGACCTCGGACGAGCCGATCCCCGATCCTTTCGTGATGCGGTGACGGCGATGTTCTACGAAATCCGCACCTATCGGCTGAAGAACGGCGCCATCCCCGCCTACCTGAAGGTGGTCGAGGAAGAGGGCATCCGCGATCCAGAAGAAGCATCTCGGCGAGATCGTCGCCTATTTCTTCTCCGAGATCGGGCCGATCAACGAGATCGTGCACATCTGGGCCTATCGGAGCCTCGACGATCGCGAGAGGCGCCGGGGCGCACTCATGGAAGACCCGGCCTGGCGGGCTTTCCTCCCCAAGATACGCGACCTCATAGAAGTCGCGGAGAACAAGATCATGAAGGCGGCGCGCTTTTCGCCGACGGGCGGCAGCGTGTCATAGAACAAGCAAGCAAAACCGGATCACGGAGCAAGGGAACATGAAGAAGATACTCGCTTTGGCGGCTGCAGCCGCAACCATCGCAACGGCCATGCCGGCAACGGCCGCCGATCTCGTCATTTCCAGCTGGGGCGGCACGACGCAAGACGCGCAGAAAATCGCCTGGGCAGAGAAATTCACGGAAAAGACCGGCATCAACGTCCTGCAGGACGGGCCGACGGACTATGGCAAGCTGAAGGCGATGGTCGAGGCAGGCTCGGTGACCTGGGATGTCGTCGACGTCGAGGGCGACTATGCGGCGCAGGCCGGCAAGAACGGGCTGCTCGAGAAGCTCGACTTTTCGGTGATCGACAAGACGAAGCTCGACCCGCGCTTCGTCACCGACTATTCGGTCGGCAGCTTCTATTATTCCTTCGTCATCGGCTGCAACAAGGATGCGGTCGAGGCCTGCCCGAAGACCTGGGCCGATCTCTTCGACATCGAGAAGTTCCCCGGCAAGCGCGCCTTCTACAAGTGGTCGGCCCCGGGTGTCATCGAGGCTGCGCTGCTCGCCGACGGCGTCCCGGCCGACAAGCTCTATCCGCTCGATCTCGACCGCGCCTTCAAGAAGCTCGACACGATCAAGCCGGAAATCATCTGGTGGACCGGCGGTGCGCAGTCGCAGCAGCTCCTCGCCTCCGCCGAGGCCCCCTTCGGCAGTCTCTGGAACGGCCGGATGACGGCGCTCGCCCAGAGCGGCATCAATGTCGAGACCTCGTGGGAGCAGAACATTACCGCCGCCGACTCGCTCGTCGTGCCTAAGGGCGCAAAGAACAAGGAAGCCGCGATGCAGTTCATCGCGCTCGCTACCTCGCCTCAGGCGCAAGCCGATCTCGCCAAGGCCACCGGCTATGCGCCCATCAACTTGGATTCTCCCAAGGTGATGGACCCGGAATTGGCGAAGACATTGCCGGATGCGCAGACGGCAAGCCAGGTCAATGCCGACATGAGCTACTGGGCAGAGAACCGCGACGCAATCGGCGAGCGCTGGTACGCCTGGCAGGCAGAGTAAATGTAGGAGGCGGGGAGTGCGCAGCCCGTACTCCCCGCCGATCCGGCGCAGGGGCAGGAGGAGGTCCCTCGCGCAGCTGAAATGGGAGACACAGCCATGTTGTCGCGTACCGACGCGAGGGCGGAAGGATCGAAGATCCCTGCACACCGCCTGCGCTTCACCGACTTCGACCTGACCTTGCCGGCGCTCGGCCTGCTGGTCCTGTTCTTCGTCGTGCCGGTCGCCATCCTGTTGGCGCGCAGCGTCTCGGAGCCCGTGCCGGGCCTCGGTAACTATGCCGAACTCTTGGGCTCCTCCACCTATCTCAGGATATTCGCAAATACCTTCATCGTTTCCGGCCTGGTCACGCTCGTATCGCTGCTGATCGGCTTTCCCGTCGCCTGGGCGCTGGCCATCATGCCGAGCCGCCTCGCTTCTGTCGTCTTCGCCATCCTGCTCTTGTCGATGTGGACCAATCTCCTCGCACGCACCTATGCCTGGATGGTGCTGCTGCAGCGCACCGGCGTCATCAACAAGCTGCTGATCGGCCTGGGCCTGATCGACAAGCCTCTGCCGCTCGTCAACAACCTGACGGGGGTGACGATCGGCATGACCTATATCATGCTGCCCTTCATCATCCTGCCGCTCTATGGCGTCATCCGGAAAATCGATCCGGCCGTTTTGCAGGCGGCGGCGCTTTGCGGCGCCAATCGCTGGCAGGCCCTCGTCCGGGTTCTCCTGCCGCTCGCCATTCCCGGCATGGCGGCCGGCGCTCTGATGGCCTTCGTGATGTCGCTCGGCTACTTCGTCACGCCGGCGCTGCTCGGCGGGACGGCGAACATGATGCTCGCCGAACTCATCGCGCAGTTCGTTCAGTCTCTGGTCAATTGGGGCATGGGCGGTGCAGCGGCCCTGGTGCTGCTGGTCGTCACGCTCGCGCTCTATGCCGTTCAGCTACGCTTCTTCGGCACCGACCGGATGGGAGGGCGTTGACATGCTCCTGAATTTCGACCGACTCGGCCGGTGGAAGCTGGTTCTCCTCGGCATCACATTGCTGACGGCCGCCTTCCTGCTCCTGCCCATCCTGTTCATCGCGGCGCTCTCCTTCGGCTCGTCGCAATGGCTGATCTTTCCGCCGCCCGGCTGGACGCTGAAATGGTATCAGGAACTGTTTGCCGATCCCCGCTGGCTGGAGTCCGCCTGGACGAGCTTCCAGATCGCCATCATCGTCACGGTCCTTTCGGTCCTGCTCGGTCTCGTCACCTCTTTCGGTCTGACGCGCGGCCGCTTCATGTTTCGCGAAGCGCTGAAAGCCCTATTCCTGACGCCGATGATCCTGCCGGTCGTCGTTCTCGCCGTGGCGCTCTACGCGTTCTTCCTGCAGATCGGCCTCAATGGAACGCTGACCGGCTTCGTCATTTCCCATCTGGTGCTGGCGCTGCCCTTCTCGATTCTGTCGATCACCAGTGCACTCGAGGGTTTCGACAAGTCGATCGAAGACGCCGCCGTGCTGTGCGGCGCGTCCCCCTTCGAGGCGAAGATCCGCGTGACGCTACCGGCGATCAGCCACGGCATCTTCTCGGCGGCGATCTTCTCCTTCCTCACCTCCTGGGACGAAGTCGTGGTGGCGATCTTCATGGCGAGCCCCACGCTGCAGACGCTTCCCGTCAAGGTCTGGGCGACGTTGCGGCAGGATCTGACGCCGGTCGTCGCCGCCGCCTCCACCCTCCTCATCCTGCTCACCGTGCTGTTGATGGTGCTCGTCGCCATCGTTCGCAAAGGATTGAAGTCATGAGCAAACCCTTCCTGCAAATCCGCGGCATCCGCAAGGAATATGGACCCGTCACCGCCGTTCAGGACGTCAATCTCGACGTAGCGCAGGGGGAGTTCCTGACATTCCTCGGGCCCTCCGGCTCGGGAAAGAGCACGACGCTCTATATTCTTGCTGGCTTCGAGGATCCGACCCGCGGCGACATCGTGCTGAACGGGGAAACGCTGCTGTCGACGCCGTCGCACAAGCGCAATATCGGCATGGTGTTCCAGCGCTACACGCTGTTTCCGCATCTCACCGTCGGCGAGAACATCGCCTTCCCGCTGAAGGTCAGGCGGCTGCCGAAGGCCGAGATCGATGCCAAGGTGCGCGACATGCTGAAGCTCGTGCGGCTCGAAGGCTTCGAGGACCGCAAGCCGGCACAGATGTCCGGCGGCCAGCAGCAGCGCGTCGCGCTGGCGCGGGCGCTCGCCTATGACCCACCGCTGCTCTTGATGGACGAGCCGCTTTCGGCGCTCGATAAGAAACTGCGCGAGGAGATCCAGCACGAGATCCGCCGCATCCACCAGCAGACGGAAGTGACGATCCTCTATGTCACCCATGACCAGGAAGAGGCGCTCAGGCTCTCCGATCGGATCGCCGTGTTTTCAAAGGGGGTGATCGACCAGATCGGCACGGGACCGGAACTCTACGCCAATCCGGCAACCCGCTTCGTCGCCGAGTTCATCGGCGACAGCGATTTCCTACCCTGCGATCTGGTGACGGCGGCAAACGGCAAAGCGGAGATCGCGCTCGCCGGCACGACAGTTATCCCGAACGTACCGGTGCATGGCAAGCCGGTTGCCGGCGGCAAGGCGGCGCTTATGCTGCGGCCGGAACGCTTGCGCCTGATGCGATCGGCGCCGGGCGGCGCGACGGCTCTGCCCGTCAGGGTCAGCGACATCACCTTTCTCGGCAACAACATCCATGTCGCGACCGAGACCGCCAGGGGCGACGCGCTGGCCGTTCGCCTTCCCTTCGGTCACGAGGCGATTTCCAGCCTCAGCCGCGGCGACAGCGTCTGGCTCGGCTTCGACCCGGCGACGGCGCACGTCTTCTGCTGAAGCGGCGTAAGGTTCGGAAAAGCGGTGATAAATCCTAGGTTGGCGCCTGCTTTGCTAATCTTCAGAGAGTTCTTCCGCTGTTGCTGCGACAGGTGCATTGCCCAAGGAATTATCCGCATATTTGAAAGCAAGTATGCTGATGACCGAGGCGATGATTACGAACAGGACGAGACGCATGAAGGTTTCCCGGGGATCGTTGCATTGGCTAGCAACTCACCCGGAGACCTCGTTGTTCCAGCGCGAAGGATGCCTCACCGGTAGTTGGTGGGAACCAGTGCCGCCCTGGCCGGCGGCGTCTCCAACTCCGCTCGGTCGACAGCAAGGATGCTCATCACGAGAGAGACGAGGACGAGTATCAGCGCCATGAATGCGATGCCTGCCTTATCCATCCCCCATCATGATCGCGGGAATGCGAGCAAAACGGGGCGCCGGCGGCCAAGAATTCCACCAGTGCGCATCATGGTTAATTTCGTCTGAAGAGAGGGGCTTTTTTTACTTTCGCGCCAGCTCCGGGCGGCACTGTTACCCCGCCCTCGCGCCTTGCTGTTCCGCGAGCAGCGCCTCGGCGATTGCCGCCGCATTCTTGACATGCACATTTGCCGCCTCATAGGCCGCCGCGCCGTCGCCGGCCTTGATCGCGTCGATGATCTTCTGCATCTGGGCCGGACCCTGCGTGTCGCGGTCGGGCGTCTTGATCGTCATGGAGCGCAGGTGATTGATCCTCGCGGTGATCGAATTGACGATTCCCCAGGCGACATGGCGGCCGGAATTCTCAAACAGGGTGCGGTAGAAATCCGTCGTGGCGCTGAGAACCGCCGCGAGCTCGTTGGCGGCATAGGCGGCCCGGATGCGGGCAAGGATGCGCTCGAGCTCGGCCACGACCGCGGGGTCCTTTTGTGTGGCGCAGGCCTTGGCGGCGATGCCTTCGAGCACGCCGCGGATCTCGTAGATCTGCCGGGCCTCCTCCGGGGTTGTCTCGGCGACGATCGGGCCGCGGTTCGGTTGGATGGCGACGAGGCCCTCGGATTCCAGGTGCCGCAGCACCTCGCGGACGATCGTCCGGCTGACGCCGAGCTGGTCGCAGAGATCGCGTTCGACAAGCCGTTCGCCGGCCCTGAAGTGCATATTGACGATAGCGTCGCGCATCTTTTCCAGGGCAAGCTCGCGAAGGGTCTTCTCCGGACGGAGCACTCGCATCGGCTGTTCAGACGCGCTCATGGGGCCGTTCCCTTTCCGCCAGCACCTGTGGCAAATGCGCGATCTCGATCCGGTCCTGGCGGTTACGTCCGAGCCGCATATTATGGGATACCATAATATCACTGGAGAAAGCGTCTGTCAGCAGGATACGCGTCGACATGCGCTGCGTCTAAAGTTGTCTGCCGGCCGGAAGGGATAGTCACGAAAATGCCGCAGTTAACCCTGGGCGGCCCCGGTGGAAAGCGACTCGATGAGCGCGGTGATGTAGCCATAGCAGAAGGCGAAGGCAACGCCGGTCGGGTCGCGGCCGCTGATCGTCGGCACGTGGTCGGGCATCACCATGTATTGGTATCCCACCTCGTGATAGATCTTCAGCGAGCGCACCATGTCCATGTCGCCCTCGTCGGGGAAGGTTTCCATGAAGGAAAGCTTGCCGCCGCGGATGTTGCGGAAGTGCAGATTGAAGATCTTGCCGCGCGTGCCGAACCAGCGGATGATCTCGTCGATCTCCTCGCGCGGATTGTCGAGCATCTCGCCGATCGAGCCCTGGCAGAAGTTCAGGCCGTGATAGGGGCTCTCATGCATCTGCACGAATTTCTTGAGCCCCTCGACCGTGCCCAACACGCGCGTGGCGCCGCGATAGCCGGGCGGCGCATAGGGATCGTGCGGATGGCAGGCGATGCGTACCCGATTGCTGGTCGCAACCGGCACGACGCGTTCCAGGAAATAGTCGATGCGCTCCCAGTTCTCGTCCTCCGACAGAACGCCGGCCAAGCCCGGCGCGGCGTTCTGGTCGATCCGATCCCAGCGAAACGCCTCGTTCATCGAACCGCCGCGGCCGCGTTCCATTTCGCTGCGGGGAATGCCGATCAGGTTCAGATTGTACTTGGCCGCCGGAATGCCGGCGCGGGCGCAGTTCTCGATCATCCGGCAGACAGCATCGATCTGCCGATCGCGTTCCGGGCCGGCCAGCAGGATATCCGGAAAGGAAGCTTTCTCGATCGGCTTCGAGGGCAGGGGAAGCTGGATCATGTCGAGTACGAGGCCGAAACTCTCGACATGGTCGCGATGCCGTTCCAGATCCTCGAGCGTCCAGCCTGCCGGATCGCCCGGCGGATCGGCGGAGATGTTTTTGACGCCAAGCTGGGCGTAGACCCGGTAATCCTCGTCGTCGCGCGCCGCGACCTGCGTTCCTACATACACGGAGAGGCTCCTTCCCGAACTTATCCAATGTCGTATGACATAATATGAATTATTCGGAGATGTCGAGCGATTATTGCTCGGCGAGCCGGCGATAGCGGCGCTGGCTGGCGATGATGTGCTTGCGCATCGCCTGCCTGGCGCGTTCCGGATCCTGGTCGGCAATGGCTGCGAGGATGTCGGCATGTTCCGCCTGGACGCCGAGCAGATAGGCCTTGTCGGCCGCCTCGGGCAACGTCGTGAACTGGCTGCGGGGAATGGCACGCGGCCCGAACTGGCGCATCACATCGAGGTAAAAGCGGTTGTTGGTCGCCGCGGCGATGGCCATGTGGAACTCGAAATCGGCCTCGACCGTCGGCTTCCCCTCCTCGATCAGCTGCGCCATCTTTCTGTTGGCGACGCTAATCGCCGCTTCCTGCTCGGCGGTCCTGCGATATGCGGCAATCGCCGCGGCTTCGCTCTCGCAGGCCAGCCGGAACTCGAGGAGCTCGAGCGTTTCCGGGATGCTCCTGATTTCGACCGGAGTGAGCGCGAAGCGCCGGCTTGCCTTCGGGTCGCTGACAAAGACGCCCTTGCCCTGAATGGGGCGGACGTAGCCTGCGGCGCGCAGGTCGGCGATCGCCTCGCGGACCACCGTGCGGCTCACGCCGAAGCTCGCCTCCAATTGCGGCTCGGTCGGCAATTGGTCACCCTCCTTCAGCCTGCCGGCCTCGATCTGCCGGCGCAGTTCGTCGATTACCTGTTGCGCCAGTCTCTGTCGTCCGCCCGTCATTTATCCCTCATCAGAGTCCGTTGCTTTCACGGTCTCGCCCGGAAAGCTCTTGCCAACGCCGCCGAATGTCGCTAATTCATACTATGACATACGGACGACGTAATATGTCTCCTATAATAGGTCAGGGAGGAGTTTCAATGAAGCATTTTTCGAAGGGCCTCATCGCAGGGGCCGCGGCAATCGTTCTGAGCTTTTCTGCGCCCGGCGCACACGCCGCTACTCCCGACGACCAATTGGTCATTGGCACCTCTCTCGCCCAGGTTCTGTCGCTCGATCCGCAACAGGCGACCGAGGCGAAGGCGATCGAGATCATGTCCAATCTTTACGACCGGCTGGTGAAGACGGAAAACCGCAAGATCGCGCCGCAGCTCGCCGAAAGCTGGGAGATCGATGACAAGGGCATCACCTTCCATCTGCGCGAAGCGACCTTCGCCTCCGGCAATCCGGTCACCGCCGACGACGTCGTCTATTCGCTCGGTCGGCTGCTCAAGCTCGATCAGGCCTCGGCTGCCAATTTCAAGCGCATCGGTTATATGGCCGACAATGTCGACAAGCTTGTCAGGGCAGTGGATCCGAAAACGGTGCGCGTCGACCTTTCCGGCGAAACCACGGCGGAGCTGCTGCTCTACCGGCTGGCAATGTGCGTCGCGAGCGTCGTCGACAGCGTCGAGGTCAAGAAGCACGTGCAGGACAATGACTACGGCAATGCCTGGCTGCGCACCAATTCGGCAGGCTCCGGCCCCTTCACGCTGAAGCGCTGGACGCCCAACGAGATGGTCATCATCGAGGCGAACGACGCGTATGCCGGCGGCGCTCCGCACATGCGTCGTGTCATCGTGCGGCACGTGCCGGAAAGCCAGGTGGCGCGCCTGATGCTCGAGCGCAACGACATCGATATCGCCAGCGCGCTGAGCGCAGCGGACCTGAAGACCTTCGGGGACCAGCAAGGTTTCGAGGTCCAGCGGGTGCCGACCGGCGGCTTCTATGTTCTGTCGATGAATGCCGGCAACCAATATCTCGCCAATCCCAAGGTGCGCGAGGCGATCGCCTACAGCATCGACTACAAGGGCATCGAGCAGACGATCATGGGCCCCTATGGCCGGGTCCGCAACGTGCCGGTGCCGGAGGATTACGAGTATGCCATTGCCAATCCGGACTGGCACTTCGACGCGGCGAAGGCCAAGGCGCTGCTGGCGGAAGCGGGGTATCCCAACGGCTTTTCGCTGACGCTGAAGACCATCGCGCAGACGCCGCGCATCGACCTGGCGACTGCCATCCAGGGTTCGCTCGGCCAGGTCGGGATCAAGGTCGACATCCAGCAGGGCAACGGCTCGGACATCATTGCCGATCACCGGGCGCGCAATTTCGACCTGCTCATCCCCCAGACCGGCGCCTACATGCCGACGTCCTCGGCTCCATGGAACAGTTCTCCAGCAATCCTGACAATTCCAAGGAGGCGAACAATGCTGGCAACTTCGTCTGGCGCTCGGCCTGGGACATTCCGGAACTGACGGCGCTGACCGCCAAGGCTTCGCTCGAGCCGGACGCGAAGAAGCGGGGCGAGATCTATGTCGAGATGCAGGAAGAATTCGTCGAGCAGAAGCCCGCCGTGCTGCCGCTTTTCGAACGCTTCGAGCCGATCGTCGTCAATGCGCGCGTCAAGGACTATGTCGGTCATCCCAATCAGCTGACGCGGCTCGAAGGCGTCACCAAGGCGTCCGACTAAGGGCGGCGTCGGGACACGGCCATGAAGGAACTCACCGCAATCGAGCTGGCACGGCGCGTCCTCCATCTCGTCATC
The DNA here is from genome assembly GCF_002944405.1 of Sinorhizobium fredii. Classification (NCBI taxonomy): domain Bacteria; kingdom Pseudomonadati; phylum Pseudomonadota; class Alphaproteobacteria; order Hyphomicrobiales; family Rhizobiaceae; genus Ensifer; species Ensifer fredii. The sequence goes on from NZ_CP024310.1 coordinate 887,333, forward strand.
AGCCTGTTCATCCTGCTCTCGGTCACCTTCGTCATCGGCCGTGTCCTGCCGGCCGATCCGGTCGGCGCCATTGTCGGCGAGCTGGCGGATCCGGCCGCCTACGAGGCGATGCGGGCGCGGCTCGGCCTCGACCTGCCGATCTACCAGCAGTTCTTCATCTATCTGCAGGGCCTGTTCCGGGGCGATTTAGGCCAAGCCATCCTCACCGGCAACTCGGTCGCCAGCGACATGCTGCAGGCCTTCCCGGCAACCTTCGAGCTGGCGACGCTGGCGATCATCATATCGGCCGTCGTCGGCGTTCCGCTGGGCCTCGCGGCCGCACTGTTCCGCGACAGCTTCATCGACAAGTTCGCCCGCGTCGTGGCTCTGGTCGGCCACTCCATCCCGGTCTTCTGGTTTGGCATCGTCGGGCTGGTGATCTTCTATGCGGCGCTCGACTGGGTCGGCGGACCGGGGCGGATCGACGTCTTCTATGAGGGCATGGTCGAGCCGGTGACCGGCATGCTGCTCGTCGACAGCCTCCTTGCCGGAGAAACCGAGATTTTCTGGAACGCGCTGTCGCACATCATCCTGCCGGCCGCCATCCTCGCCTATATGGCCATGGCCTATATCACCCGCATGACGCGCAGCTTCACCCTGGAACAGTTGAGCCAGGACTACGTGATTGCGGCCCGTGCCAAGGGTGCGGGGCCGGCCCGCACGGTCACCCATCACGTCCTGCCGAACATCGCCGTGCAGTTGATCACGGTGCTTGCGATTTCCTACGGCAATCTGCTCGAAGGAGCGGTGGTGACCGAGATCGTCTTTTCCTGGCCGGGCATCGGACAATACATGACGAACGCCCTGATGATCGGCGACATGAATGCGGTGCTCGCGGCAACCATCATCGTCGGCTTCGTGTTCATGCTGCTCAACTTCGTTGCGGACATTGCCTATGCGATCCTCGATCCGCGGACCCGGGAGGCGGTATGATGAGTGACGCGATCCGGACCGCTTCAGAAATGCTGCAGTCGCCAGGTCTCACGGAGCGCATGCTTTCGGCGCTCCGCCGCGCGGCCGGCAAGCTTGCCGAGGAGCCGCTCGGTCTGGCTGGCTTCGCGATCATCGGCCTGCTCCTGCTGGTGGCCGCCTTCGCGCCGCTGATCGCCCCATATGACCCCACCGCCCAATCGCTGTCGAACGCGCTGCAGCCGCCAAGCCTTGCGCATCTCGCCGGGACCGACGAGTTCGGGCGCGATATCTTCAGCCGACTCCTCTATGGTTCGCGCATCACCATCCAGACGATCTTCTTCGTTTCGATCATCGTCGGCCCTATCGGGCTCGTCATCGGCGTCGTCTCCGGCTTCTTCGGCGGGCGTACCGACGCGATCCTGATGCGCGCCACCGACATCGTGCTTTCCTTCCCGTCGCTGATCCTGGCGCTCGCCTTCGCGGCGGCGCTCGGTGCCAGCCTGTCGACCGCGATCATCGCGATTTCACTGACTGCTTGGCCGCCGATCGCCCGGCTCGCCCGGGCTGAGGCGCTGGTGGTTCGCAATGCCGACTATGTGGCGGCCGCACGGCTCTACGGGGCGAGCCGGCTTCGCGTCCTCTTCCTCTACATCGCCCCGATGTGCATCCCCTCGGTCATCGTCCGCCTGACGCTCAACATGGCCGGCATCATCCTGACGGCCGCGTCGCTCGGCTTCCTCGGCCTCGGCGCCCAGCCGCCGGCGCCGGAATGGGGCGCGATGATCTCGAGCGGCCGCAAGTTCATGCTCGATTTCTGGTGGGTGGCGGTGATGCCGGGGATTGCCATCCTCCTGACCAGCCTCGCCTTCAACATCGTTGGAGATACGCTCCGCGACATCATGGACCCACGCCATGCCCGGTCGTGACGCTTCGCCAATCCTCTCCATACGCGACCTGAACGTCCGCTTCGGCCGAGACGCGGTCGCCGCTGTCACCGAAATCAGCTTCGACATCGGCCGCGAGCGCGTCGGTATCGTCGGCGAATCCGGCTCCGGCAAGTCGACGACCGGCCGGGCGATCATGCGGCTGCTGCCGCCGAAGGCCGGTGTCACCGCGAAGACCATGACCTTCTGCGGCGAGGAGCTGCTTGGCAAGACGGAGCGGCAGATGGACCGCTTGCGGGGACAGGAGATGGCGCTGATCATCCAGGACCCGCGCTATTCGCTGAACCCCGTCCTGTCGATCGGCAAGCAGATCGCCGAATCCGCCCGGCTGCATCTCGGTCTCAAGGGCAAGGACGCTCTCAAGGCCGCGCGCGACATGCTGGTCCGGGTGCGGATCAGCGATCCGGACCGCGTGGTGGGGCAATATCCACACCAGGTCTCAGGCGGCATGGGACAGCGCGTGATGATCGCCATGATGCTGATCGCCCGGCCGAAACTCGTGATCGCCGACGAACCGACCTCGGCCCTGGATGTTAGCGTCCGCAAGGACGTCCTGCTGCTGCTCGACGAGCTGGTGCGCGAGAACAATTCCGGTCTCATCCTCATCAGCCACGACATCCGGATGGTGGCGAGCTTCTGCGACAGGATCATCATCATGTATCGCGGTCGGATCGTCGAGGAACTGACCAGCCTCGACGAGGCGCAGCATCCCTATACGCGGGCCCTCATCGCCGCGATGCCGGACGCGCGCCATCCGGTACGGCGGCTTGCCGTCATGGACCGTCAGGCGCTCGAAAACATCGGCGGGAGGGTGGCGTGATCAGGGTCGAGAAACTCGATGTGGCCTTCGGCCATGGCCAGAGCCGCCACCACGTCGTGCGCGACGTCAGTTTTTCTGTGGAGCGGGGCGAGACGCTCGGCATCGTCGGCGAGTCCGGCTGCGGCAAGTCCACGCTGTTACGCTCGCTGGCGGGCCTCGAGGGCGGCTGGACGGGGCGCATCTGGTTCGACGGGCGCGAAGTCGGAAAGCTTCGAGGGCGCGAGGAGCTCAAGCTGGCGCAAATGGTGTTCCAGGACCCGTATGGTTCGCTCCACCCGCGCCACCGGATCGGCACGGCGCTGGCCGAACCCGTGAAAGCGATGGGCCATCGCGACGATCGGGAGCGGGTGCTGCGGGCTCTGCGGCAGGTGGGCCTCCCCGCCGATTTCGCCAACCGTTTCCCGCATGAGCTCTCGGGCGGCCAGCGGCAGCGCGTGGCGATCGCCCGCGCCCTGATCCTGTCTCCGCCGATCCTGCTGCTCGACGAGCCGACATCGGCGCTTGACGTGTCGATCCAGGCCGAGGTCCTCAACCTCTTGGCGGACCAGCGCGACGAGCGGAACCTGACATTCGTGCTGGTCAGCCATGATCTCGCCGTCGTTGCCCATATGTGCGATCGGGTTCTGGTGATGAAGAACGGAACGTTCGTCGACCAGTTGACGAAAAACGACCTGCAGCGCGGCGTCGCCCATGATGCCTATGCGCGCGAGCTGTTCGACGCGAGCTTCATGCAGCCGGAACAAGGCTCCTGATGCTGGTAACGAGCTCGGTCCCGTCGAATGGCTTGCTGAGGCGCGGCAGCGCACGGAACCGCTCCGGCAGATCCGATGGCGCATAGCCGGTCAGCAGCAGGACCGGCACCTGGCGTTCAAGCAGTTCGTCGACGAGCGGGTAGACGAGCTCGCCGCGCAAGTTCAGGTCCAGCGTCGCTACGTCGAAACTCTCGGCGCGCGAGGCCGCGATCGACGTGCTGAGGCTGGTGAAAGGCCCAACCACCAGATAGCCGGCCGCAATAAGATCGTCCTCGATTTGTAATGCCACCAGAAATTCATCTTCGACAACGAAGACCCGATATGGCTGCGTGGCGGTCATGGGGAGGGTTCGCGAGGGTAGGGAATGTCGATCATGCAGACCAGGCCTTGCGGCGCGAATTGGAGCTTGACTTCGCCGCCGAGGTCGGAGGCCAAGACGCGTTCCAGCAGCAAGCGGCCGAAACCGTTGCGCTTGGGGGCGAGGACGGCCGGGCCGCCCGATTCGCTCCAGCGAATATGGAGCCGATCGGTTTCCCGGTCTGCGGACCATTCGATGCCGACGCCGCCGGTTTTAACCGAAAGCGCCCCATGTTTCGCGGCGTTGGTGGCAAGTTCGTGGGCCGCCATGCCGAGCGTCAGGGCGTACTTAGGCGGCAGCATCATCGGCGGTCCGGAGAGCGTCACGTTGTTCCTGCCATCGTCGTGATAGGGGGCCAGTTCGTCCAACAGCACGGTTTCCAGCGAGACCCCCGACCAGCTTGCTTCGGCCAGACGCGTATGGGTTTGAGCGAGCGCCCTGATGCGGGCATCGAACGAGCGATGCGCCTCGTGCATCTCCGGGCTGACCGAAAAGGACTGGCGCGCGATCGAGCTTACGATTGCAAGCGTGTTCTTGACCCGGTGGCTGAGCTCGGCGACGAGAAGGTTGCGTTGGGCTTCGGCTTCCTTGCGCTCGGTGATGTCCATGCAAACGCCGGCGAGCTTGCCTGGCTTTGCGGCACCTTGAGGCGAGAACTGCCCGAACGCCTCCATCCAGCGGATCCTCCCGTCGGGGAGCCTGATCCGGTAGACGACGTGATAATCCTCGCGCGTCTCCATCGCCCTGGCGATTTCCAGCTCGACAAGGAGGAGATCGTCGGGATGGATGTCGCGCTTGAAATCCTCAAACGTGCCGCCGAATGTTCCCGGTTCGAGCTGATGTAGCGCCTCGAGGCCCGGCGACCATATGACCTTGCCGGTGGCGATATTCCATTCCCAGGCGCCCATCCGTCCGGCGCCGAGAGCGATCTGCAGCCGTCGTTCGCTCTCCTGCAGCGCTTCTTCGGCCTGCTTGCGCGCGGTGATGTCCACCGATGCGGCCACGGCGCCGACCACCTCGCCGACGGTGTCGCGCAGCGGCGTGGCGTTGCCAAAGAGGTAACGGGACGTCCCGTCCTCGAAGCGGATTTCTTCCTCGAAGTTCGGCACCACCTCGCCGCGCGCCGCACGCTGCACCGGGAGCTCCTCGGGCGACAGCATCTTTCCCAGCGAGAAGACGCGGAAGTTGTCAGGTCGCTCACTCGTCGGGGCCGAGAGCGACAGGTTGCTGTCGGGTGCTTGACGGAGAAGCTCATAGGCGGCTCGGTTGCCGCTGATGACACGGCAATCGGGCGCACGCGCGATCCAGATCGAAGCCGGCACCGCCTCCATGATGGCCATCAACTCGGCTGCGCGTGCCCTCTCACTTGCCTCGTTGCGTCGCAGCTGCTCCTCGGCGAGACGCCGCGCCTCGTCGGCGCGCATGCGCTGGATGCTGAAGCCGAGCTGGCGGGCGATCGTCAATGCGACGTCGACCTCATTGTCGGTGAAAGCATGCGGCTGGTCATAATAGGTCATGAACTTGCCGACGAGCCTGCCGTCGGCGACGAGCGGTATGAAGCCGAGCGCATGGATACCTTCCGCCTCGATGACCGGCCGAAGGGTCGCAACCGCCTCGGCTTGCGCAACATCCTCGAGGAAGATTGGCTGCGGATCCCGCTCATCGCCGGTCCAGGGAGAATGACCGTCCACCGCGGTCCGATATTCTGGCGAGAGCCCGCGCCAGGCGACGAAGTGCATCTTTGCGGAACTGTCGGTTGCTGAACTGTCGAAAATCAGAATCGAGGCCCGATGGCAGCAGAGCGCGCCCTGGATGGCATCGAGCGCGGCCTCGTAGACCTCCGAGATGTCCTGGGCCCGGTGCAGCCGCTCGGTCAGGCGGTAAAGCGCGCCCTGTTCGCGCAGGCGAGCGGCCAGCGCCGCGGCGCTCCGCCTTTGTTCGGTGATGTCGCGGGCGATCTTGGACGCACCGATAATGCGGCCGTACGCGTCTCGGACCGGCGAGACGGTCAGCGATATATCGATCAGCCTGCCGTCCTTGCGGCGACGGATCGTCTGGTAGTGATCGATCCGCTCGCCGCTACGGATGCGTCTGAGGATGTTGGGCTCCTCGTTTTCATAGCCGGGCGGCATGAGAATGGTGATCGACTTGCCCACCACCTCGTCGGCCAGGTACCCGAACAGCCGCTCGGCGCCCTTGTTCCAACTCGTGATGATGCCGTTCAAATCCTTGGCGACAATGGCGTCGTCTGAGGATTCGACAATCGCCGCCAGATAGCGCGAATCCTTCTCCGCGCTTTTGCGTTCGGTAATGTCGACGAGCAGATTGACGGCGCCGGCAAGTTCACCGGACTTGTCGAAGATCGGCGTGGGATGCGGGAGGAGCAATGCGGTCGAACCGTCCGGTCGAACCGCCACCAGTTCCTGCCCGCGGATCGGCTGGCGCCCTTTCAGCGCCATCGCCATTGGGCATTCGTCGTGCGGCAAGGGCGTGCCGTCTGGGTGACGAAGCTTCCAACTGATGCACCAGCGGTCCTGGCCGAGCACCGGCTGGCGCCCCGCGAGGCTGGCTGCGGCCGGGTTGCAATAGGTGATGAAGCCGTCTGCATCCGTGATGTAAACGGCAACGGCAAGCGCATCGAGTGCCGCTCGAAAATCTGGTGACCCCAACACACTCAGATCGCCCAAATCGAATTTGGGCAGAGTCTCCGCACTGCACATCTGTTCCCTCCGCACGCCGCATAACGCTGCACAACGCCGCTGATCGGAGCTTTGTTCCGAGGCGCCCCAAAAGAGGTAGGGGTGCTCGACCGCATCTCAGATGGTAGGTTCGTCGGAGAGGGTGTAGCCCCTCGGGCTTTCGCGGAGGAGGAGGTCACTCAAAACTGGAGATATACGATGAGCAGAACTGTGCTAAATGCCGTCGGCAAGCCGCTCTATTACAGCGGAAGCTCGACGGCCTGGTTTTCCGCCACCGGATCAGGGCCAACACTCTATGGCACCGCCGGCAATGATTCCATGTGGGGCGACAGTTCCGTCAACGTCACCATGATCGGCGGGAAGGGCGACGACATCTATTATCTCTATTCGGGGATCAACCGGGCCTATGAGGCCGCAGGCGAGGGTGTCGATACCATCAATACCTGGATGAGCTATACGCTGCCGGCAAATTTCGAGAACCTGACCGTTACCGGAAGCGGCCGGTTCGCCTTCGGCAACGATACGGACAACATCATCAAGGGCGGCTCCGGAAGCCAGACGCTCGACGGCGACGGTGGCAACGATGTCCTGATCGGCGCGGGCGGGGCCGACACCTTCGTGTTTGCGCGAGGCAACGGAAGCGACCTCATCACCGACTTCAATTATGACGACACTGTTCGCTTGGACGGCTACGGGTTTACTTCCTTCCAGCAGGTCCTCGCCAATGCGAGCCAGGAAGGGGCCAATCTGCGGATTGCTTTGGCAGATGGCGAGAGCCTGGTGTTCGCCAATACCACTGCCGACCAGTTGCAGGCGCATCAATTCAGGCTCAGCCTCGATCGCTCCGTGCTGACACAGACATTTTCGGACGAGTTCACCACGCTCCAGCTCCGAAGCGGCACGAGCGGCGTCTGGGATCCGAAATTCTGGTGGGCGCCTGAGAAAGGCAGCACGCTTACCGGAAACGGCGAACTGCAATGGTATATCAACCCAAGCTATCAGCCGACGGCTTCGGCCAATCCGTTTTCTGTCAACAACGGCATTCTGACGATTACTGCCAAGCCCGCGTCGGAGGCTCTCCAAGCCGAAATCAACGCCTATGATTACACGTCCGGAATCCTCACGACACACTCGTCCTTCGCCCAGACCTACGGCTATTTCGAAATCCGCGCCGATATGCCGGACGACCAGGGCGTCTGGCCGGCCTTCTGGCTGCTGCCCGCCGATGGCTCCTGGCCACCGGAACTCGACGTCGTCGAAATGCGTGGCCAGGATCCGAATACCGTTATCGCCACCGTTCATTCGAACGAGACCGGCTCGCAGACCAGCATAGCGAGTGCAGTGAAGGTCGCTGACGCCAGCGGCTTTCACAAATACGGGGTGCTTTGGACCGAGGACGAGATCGTCTGGTACTTCGATGATGCGGCGATCGCGCGCGCCGACACGCCGTCGGACATGCACGACCCGATGTATATGCTCGTCAACCTGGCGGTCGGGGGCATCGCCGGCGCGCCGAGCGATGGGCTCGTCGATGGGTCGCAGATGAAGATCGACTATATCAGGGCCTATCAGTTGGACGCCGACTGGCAGATCTAACGACGGAGGCTTGGGAGGCCGACAGCAAGCGGCCGGTCTCCCTTGCAGATGTTACTTCTGGATGCAGGTATCCGCCGTGTCCTTGGTGCATTCGTCGAGACCGGTAAAGACCGGATCCTCGACCGGCTTGCCGGCGATGAGATCGAGCATCACCGACGGCGCCTTGTAGCCCATCTCGAAGGGCCGCTGCCCGACAAGGGCGGTCACCAGACCTTCTTTCGCGATAGCCACTTCCTCGCCAATCGTGTCGGCAGCGCCGATCACGAACTCGTTCTTGGCGATCTTGTCGGCCATAGGCTTGAACAGGTCGCGGTAAGGCTGCGGCGCGCCGAACAGCGGCCACCCGCCCATGATGCCGAAGGCGTCGAGGTCGGGATTGGCGGCCAGGATATCCGTCATCGCCTGCACACCCTTTGCGCCATCGTCATTGGTGAAGACCGGGCAGCCGGCAACTTCGGTCCAGCCGCCTTCGCCCTTAAGCTCCGCCAGCCCTTTTTGGCCGGTCAGCGCGTCGCGCATGCCCTGGGCGCGGCGCAGGATATTGTCTGCGCCGGGGTTGCCTTCGATGGTGCAGATCTTGCCGCCATTCGGCTTGCCCTTCTTGATGTACTCGCCGATACGGTAGCCCATCAGGTAATTGTCCGTGCCGAGATAGGTCTTGCGAAGGGCCGAATCCTCGGCCGCGAGATCCGCGTCGAGTGTCATGACCGGAACTGTCGGATTTGCGGTCTTGAGCGTCTGGGCAATGAGCTTGGCGTTCGAGGGCGAGATGGCGATTGCCGCGGTATCCGCCTTGCCCAGCATGTCCTGGACGATCTGCGCCTCTCCGGCCTCGTCGGATGTCGAGGCAGGGCCGGTGTAGAAGCACTCATATTCCGAATCCGGATTTTCCTTGTTCCACTTCTGACAGCCCTGGTTGATCGCCTCGAAAAACGGGTTGTCGAGGCCTTTCACGACAATGACAAGCTGCTTCTTCTGGGCCAGAGCGGTTCCGGCGCTGAGCGCCAGCACGGCTGCGGCAAGCAATAATGCCTTCCTCATGCTTTCCTCCCTTGAAACGCGCGGACACCTCGTGTCCGCGACACCAGTCAGCCGGGATACCAGACGACGCGCGGATCCTCCTCCGAGCGTTCGTACTGCCAGGCAGAGTCTATAAGCTTCTCGAGATCATAGGCGGGTTGCCAGCCCAGCAGGTATTTGGCCTTGCTGTTGTCCATCCAGTTGGAATGGAAGCGGCTGCGGATATTGACGAAGCCAAGAGCGCGCGTGCGGGCGAGATAAGTTGCAACTTCGCCGTAATCGACCGGTCGATCCATCGAGATGTTGAAGAGCTGCCGGACCGCGCAAGGATGATCGATCGCCGCCAGTATCGCCGAGACGAGATCATCGACATGAACGAAGTTGCGCTTTAGCGGTCGCCCGTCGGCGTCCAGCAGCAACGGCACCGTGCCGTCCTTTTCATAGCGCTTCGCATCGGCCTCGGGAACGAGGTCCTTCCACACCGGCCCGCCGAAAACATCGTCGCCGAAGGAGAGGGAGTATTTGAAGTCATCCTTCTCCATGATCCAGGGCGCGCGCAGGCAGCAGCCGTTCAAGCCATATTGGATGCCGTATTGCTCCAGCATCACCTCCTCGAGGACTTTCGACAGGGCGTAGCAGCCCGGATAGGCCCGATGCGGCGTCGCCTCGGTGATGGGGCCGTTGTGCCGGTAATGGAAATGGCCGACGCCTGCATCGCCGCCGATCAGGATGAACTGCCGGGCGGTGTCCCTGGCGCGGAATTCCTCGAGCAGCCAGAACAGTCCCTTGACCGTCACGTCCATGACGCTGTCGGGGGTCTCCTTGCAGGTGGCGAGATGGATGACATGCGTTATCCCGGCAAGGGCGCGGGCGACGAAATCGCGCTCGGCGATCGTTCCGCGAACCACTTCGACACGGTCAGTCTCGGCATGCAGGCGGTTGTGACAAAGCGCACGGATGCGCGCCTTGGAAAAACGCGGATCGTCAAGCAGCCTAGCAATGAGGTGCTGTCCGACCTTGCCCGTTGCCCCGGTGACAAGGATCAGCATGCTCTCCTCCTGCTGATAGCTAATATCGGCGCGCCTCGCGCGTCAACGAATATTTGTAATACAATATGAGTTCGCGCGCATATACGTCTTTATTTGTAGGATGATTGATTGACGCTGTTCCGCGCATTTGCGTAAATGGAGATCGCATCACCCAGGGGAGGAGACCCGGCAGCGGCGTCATACAGGCTTCGTCCCGACGAGGTATGCGTGAGCACGGCTTCTGCCAGCTATCGGGAGGCTAACGTGGCGGTTCTCGAACTCGCCAATGTTTCCAAGCATTTCGGCGCCATCCAGGCGGTCAACGACGTTTCCTTCGCGCTTCAGGCGGGCGAGGTCGTCGGCCTCATGGGCGATAACGGCGCCGGCAAATCGACGCTCGTCAAAATGATCGCCGGAAATTTCCGGCCAAGCCATGGCACTATGCGCATGAATGGGGCTGATCTCGTCATGCATCGCCCCGTCGAAGCGCGCAAGCATGGTATCGAGATTGTCCACCAGGACCTGGCGCTCTGCGATAACCTCACGGCGGCGGCGAACGTGTTCCTCGGTCGGGAGTTGCGGCGCGGTATCGGACCGTTGCGCATTCTCGATTACAAATCCATGTACCGGCGTGCCGGCGAGATCTTCAGGGAGCTCAAATCGGAAACCCGCCCGCGCGATCTCGTCAAGCAGATGTCCGGTGGTCAGCGGCAGGCAGTCGCGATCGCCCGCACCATGCTATCGGAGGCCAAGATCGTGCTGATGGACGAACCGACGGCGGCGATCTCCGTTCGCCAGGTCGCGGAAGTGCTGAATCTCATCCGCCATTTGCGCGACCGCGGCATCGCCGTGGTGCTGATCAGCCACCGCATGCCGGACGTCTTCGACGTCGCCGATCGCGTCATCGTCATGCGGCGCGGCCGGAAGGTTGCCGACAAGGCGATTGCGGCGAGCTCGCCCGAAGAGGTCACGGGCCTGATCACCGGGGCGATCGAACAGGTATAGTGGGGCTCAGGAAAAGCGAAGGTCGGTCATGGCAATTACCTTGGATCGAGCGATTGGGCAGAGGCAGCAGGGCTGGATCACCTCGGTTCTGTCCAGCCAGACATTCTGGGTGCTGATCGCCGTCATTCTGGCCTGCCTTTTCCTGTCGGTCGCGACGGATACCTTCGCGACCCCGAAGAACCTCTACAACATCACCCGCAATTTCACCTTCGTGGCGATCATTGCGCTGGGCATGACGCTAGTGATCATCACTGGCGGTATCGACCTGTCGGTCGGATCTGTCCTTTGTCTCTGCAGCATGGTGCTCGCGGTGGTCATGAATGCTGGCTATAGCATCGAAGTGGGGATTGCCGCCTCGGTCGGCACGGCCCTGTTGATCGGAGGTTTCAACGGCGTGATGATCGCCTATCTCGGCTTTCCGCCCTTCGTCATCACGCTCGGCATGTTGTCGATCGCGCGCAGCCTGGCGATGGTCGCCTCCAACAACACCGTCGTCTTCCAGTTCGGTCCGGATCACGACACTCTGCTGGCGCTTGGCGGCGGCGCCTGGTTCTTTGGCATCGCCAATCCGGTGATCTACATGATCGTACTGGCGCTGCTCACCGGCTTCGTGCTGCGCTGGACGAAGTTCGGCCGCTACGTCTTCGCGATCGGCGGCAACGAGCACGCCGCGACGCTGACGGGCGTCCCGGTCCGTCGCATCAAGGTTGCCGTCTACATGATTTCGGCACTCGCGGCGGGCGTCGCCGGCATCATCCAGACCGGCTGGCTCGGCGCCGTCACCACCAACATTGGCGCCGGCATGGAGCTCCAGGTGATCGCCGCGGCGGTCATCGGCGGTGCCAACCTGGCCGGCGGCGTCGGTACCGCTTCAGGCGCGCTGATCGGTGCGGCGCTGATCGAAGTGATCCGCAACAGCCTCGGCCTGCTTGGGATCAATGCCTTCTGGCAGGGAACCTTCATCGGCGGCGCGACGGTGCTCGCCGTTCTGTTCGATCGCATTCGCAGTTTCCGCCAGAGCGAGTAAGGGCGGTCGAGCCGCTCAGCCCTTGGTGAGGATGCGCTGCATTTCCATTATGGCTGCGTCGTGTTGCGGGTCGCGCCCGGCCGCGTAGGGCAGGCTGAAGGGCACGGCTATGTCCGGTTCGACGCCGCGGCCTTCCAAACGAAGAGTGTCGTCGATGACCGCATCGGAGACCGCCACTTCCAGAAGGCTGTCATCGGGAAGAAGAAAGGCGCGTCCGGCGAGCAGGGCGCCGGCCGTCCGTGAGCCGACGAGCGGTATGCCATTCACCTTCAGGGCATGCGCGAAGAGTTCGAGGCCGCTTCTCGATCCCTGATCGATAATCGCCACTACCGGCCGCTGCCAGCGAACGGTTCCGAACATGTCCTTGCCGTCCCGCGAAATCAGCCGGAACGTCGGCACCCCGCCGACGAAAAGGTCCGCCGCGTCCGGCGGGCCGCCGCCCCATCGACCGCGCAGGTCGACAATAACCCCGTCGGCGTTCTTGAGGCGACCGCCGGCGAGTTCACGGGCGACGATGTCGAGGCCGTCGCGGGTCGACAGCGTCCAGAGCCGCAGATAGCCGATGCGCCGCCCCTCCCGTTCGGTCACCGCTATGCTGTTCTCGATCGCCTTTTCGAACGTGCGCAGCGGCTGCAGCCGCTCGACGGCGACCGTGACGGTGATCGGCAGTGCGTCGCGGTGCCGGCGCAGCCGGACGTCGACGGTTCGGCCGATTTTGTCGCGGAAGGAAGCGATCTCGCGGTAGGGCAGACCGTCCACGGAGAGGATCTCGTCGCCGAGCCTGATGCCTGCCCGGGCGGCGGGGGCCCCGTCATAGACATCGCTGACGAAGCGCTGACGGCCTTCCACCCGCGTAACCATGCCGATTCCGGCATAACGAACTTCGCCGTCCGGCGGAAACAAGCGTTTGATGTCGTTGCGGATGGCGAAGCGGAATATGTCGGCCAGTTCGTAATAGTCGATCGTGTCGTCGGTGAAGCGGCCGGTATGCGACACGCCGAGGCTGGCAAGCACGGTGTCGACTGCCGCATCGACGCGATCCTCCGAGCTCTTCGCGGTCAGCCTGCCGCGCTCATCCGAGACCTGGCGGCGGACCGCGGCACTGAAGCGATCAAGCGCGGATGTGTCATAAAAATTGTCGACGACTAACTCGACGGCGCGATCGAAGACCGCATGGCCGGAACGGGGCAGATCCAGCGCGAACCCGTGGCAGGGCACGAGCAAGAGCAGGAGCGCGAATGGCAGGGAGCGACTGGTCTTCATCGTTGCGGAACCATGTTTCCCATGATGCCCAACACTATCCGCAAAGCCGCGGCCGGATCGAGACTCCCCTCAACAACATTCCGTGAAGCCAATGGCCGTAGCCGCCGCGAAATTCAGCTTCGGCTCTCGGGATTGCGATGCCGCAAATGCCCGAAACGAAAGCGTCCGGCGGCGGCCGCGCGTACCATCATCATCTCGCCGATGGTTTCGTGGGTCATCAGGCCGACGAGGCGGTCCATGCTGTCCACGACCGCGACGGCAGGGGAGCTCGCCTCCTGCATGAGGCGGAGGCTTTCGTCGAGGCGCTTGCGATGGTGGATTCTCGGCACGTCACGGCGCATCGCCAGGACGACGGGCGTTGTCGCGCCCTTTTCCTTCAATGTACGGATCATATCGTCCCGGGTGAGCAGGCCCTCGAAATGCCCGGAGGCGTCGACCACGGGGAACTCGCGCTGCGTCGTCGCAAGCAGCGCTTCGATGGCCTCGTCGATGCTCGCCGTGCGGTCAAGCTTCGCGAATTCGGTAATCATTACGTCGCTCACCAGAACGCTGCCGGAAACTTCGCGGATCTGGGCGTTCTGCGCTTCCGCGGTCGCTGCCAGATAGACGAAGATTGCGATGAAGATCAGCAGCGGATTGTAGAACAGGCCGACGAAACCGAAGACGAAGGCGAGGCCCTGGCCGATCATTGCGGCGATCTGGGTGGCGCGCGGCCAGCTCAAGCGCGAGGCAAGCGCGGCGCGCAGGACGCGGCCGCCATCCATCGGAAAGGCCGGGATCATGTTGAAAAGTACCAGAAACACATTCACCCCGGCGAGCCGCGCCAGAAAGCTCATATGCGGGTCCTCGATCCCGGCGATCTGCTCCAGGCCGATCGAGGTCCTGAGCACAAGAATGAGGACGCCGGCGATCGCCACGTTGACGAGCGGGCCGGCGATCGCGATCACGAATTCCGCCCCCGGCTCCTCCGGCATGCGCTCGAGCCGGGCGACACCGCCGATCGGAAGCAGGGTAATATCCGGCGTCTTGATGCCGAAATGGCGAGCCGCGGCAATGTGCCCGAATTCGTGCAGCACGACGCAGCCGAATACAGCCAGGACAAAGGCGATCCCTTCCAGCGCGGCCGGTGTACCGCCGATCCGGTAGTGCATCAGCCAGATCCAGACGAGCAGCAGCGCAAAGGTCACATGCACGCGGAGCGCGGTGCCGGCAATCGTCCCAATCCTGAATGACCAAGCCATGCGCGATGCGCTCCTGCCGTACGGGTAAGACCGTGACCGAGTGTACGCTGCCGGCGGCGGCTTGGACATCGCCTCGATCGTCTACCGGGCGGCGGCGCAAACTCGAATGTACAATCAATGGCCGGCAGGTTCGTTCCCTGCGGCTGCCGAAGCGTCATCGGGATTGATCGCGATCGATCTGCGTCTGACATCGCCCGGACGCGTGAACGCCCCTAATAGGCTCTTGCCGGGACAAAAAGACAGATCGTCCTTCCGCGGTCTTCGCCCGCCGCCGAGCACCAGTGATATTCGCCGTCCGGCGATATGCGGACCCTTCTGTCGGAATAGGGCAGGACCTCGCCGGTAGCGTTGATGATGTAGCCTTGGGGTCGTTCGCTTACGGCCGTCTGGTTGACGTGACGGCAGTCGAAGTTCGAACAGCAGGAGTTCGGATATTTCCAGCCGCTTGGCGCGTCATGGGCGTAAGCAAAGGTGGTCGTAGACAATCCGACGAGCAAAAAGAAAATTCCGCGCATTGCGATCTCCTTCTCCAGCAGGATGTCGAGAGAACGCGTTACATTCGAAATCCGCTTTAACCATTGGAATCGAATAGCTTTTATGGGCTCGGGATCGAGCCCCCGCAAAAACACTGCGATCGGCAAGGACAGTCGCCAATTCCCCAACGAGAGCCACTGGTTCGGACCCGACGGCGTTCGCTGGTGCTTACAAACGGTGGGATCATCCAAATTGATCCACATCAGCGCCGTACATTTCAAATTCGGCGAATTCACGTCTTGGCGCTGCAATTGGTGCCAGCAGCCACCTCTTGATTGTGACGAGGCAGGTTGCGGCCCACTCAGGACTGCTGGATATGGAGGGCGTCGCTGGCGCCTTCGACAAGCTCCATCGGCCAGAGCTTGCTCGCCGTCCCATGCGGATAATGCTCGCGGAAGGCCGGCATGGTCGAGAGCAGCGTTTCGGCCAGGGCTACGCCGAGATCGCGCAGCGATAGCCGAAAGCAGGTGAGCGAGGGTGAGAGGAACTGCGCATGCGGGCTGTAGCGTCCGATGACCGCGATATCGCGTCCGGGCTTCACGCCTGCCTCCGAAAGCGCCCGGTAAAAACCGATCGAGATCGTCTCGTTGATCAGCACGATGGCGGTCGGGCGCTCGTCGAGTGAGAGAAGTTCGCGGCCGATCTCATATCCGCCCGCTTCATTGGGCGTGGACCGGAAGATCAATTCCTCGTCAAGCGTTAGTCCGTGGGCGGCCAGCGCCTCGCGGCAGCGTTCGACGAAGACATAGCCGAGATTGACGTCGTCATGCGGGCGCGTGACGGCGATGCGGCGATGGCCGCGCGCCACCAGCCGGTCGATGGACGCCTGCGCCATGCCCTCGAAATCGAGATCGAGCCAGGGCTGGCCGGCATCCGTCAGGGTCCGGCCAAGGGTGACAAAGGGAATGTTGCGCTCGGACAGAAGCTCGACACGGGCATCGTGCCGTTGCGTCGCCGAGAGGATCATCCCGTCGGCAAAGCCGCGGGTCACCACGCGGCGCAGATAATCCGCCGGGTCCTCCTGCGACGAGCAGAGCAGCGCGACGAGATCGAGCTTGTGCCTGGCGAAGACCGCCTGCACCCCGTCGAAGACGCTCATGAAGAACGTGTCGCCTTGACCGGTGATCTCCGTACCGGTCTGCATCATGAAACCGATGATGTTGGTCGTGCCCTGGCGCAGGCTTCGCCCCGACTGGTTCGGCACATAGCCGAGTTCCTTGGCCGCCGCCAGCACCCGCCGGCGCGTCTCCTCGTTGACATCCGGGCGACCGTTCAGTGCTCGGGAAACCGTTCCAATCGAGATGTCGAGATGCTGCGCAAGCCGCCGAATGCCCTTCATTGCCGGAGTGTTTCCTCCTCTGCCGCTTGCCGTTCCCGATTCCCTATTGACATGTTTCGGAAACTCCGCATAGTTCCGTAAACGTTTACGGAGGCCGATACAAGGCGAAATCGTCATCGTTCGGGAGGAGAAGCGTGATCTTGCGCGCAGTTCTATGCGGGTGCGGAGCCATGGCCAGAGGCTGGGTGAGGGCGATCGCCGCCAACCCCGATCTCCGGTCGGAGATCCGGTTCGTCGGGCTTGTCGACGTCAAGCTGGAGGTCGCCACCGCGCTTGCCGCCGAGTTCGATCTTCAGGACGTCGTCATCGGACCCGATCTCGACGCGGTGCTGGCTGAAACGAAGCCGGACATCCTCTTCGATATCGTCGTACCGGCTGCGCGTCGCGACGTGGTCGCGGCCGGATTCCGGCATGGCTGCCACGTTCTGAGCGAGAAGCCGATGGCCGCTTCGCTGGCGGACGGCCGGGAGTTAATCCGTCTCGCCGATGAGGCGGGGAAGCTGCATGCGGTCGTGCAGAACCGCCGCTTCATCTCGGGTGTGCGCCGGATCCGCCGTTTCGTCGACGAGGGTGCACTCGGAGAACTCACCGGCATCCACTGCGACTTCTTCATCGGTGCCCATTTCGGCGGATTCCGGGAAGAAATGGAGCACGTGCTGCTTCTGGACATGGCAATCCACACGTTCGACGCCGCCCGCTTCATCGCAGACAAGAAGCCGCTTGCCGTTTATTGCTATGAGGAGAACCCGCGCGGCTCCTGGTATCGTCACGGCGCGGCCGCGACGGCGATCTTCGAACTTTCGGATGACGTGACCTTTACCTACCGCGGCTCCTGGTGCGCCGAAGGCGCCAATACGAGCTGGGAGAGCGCCTGGCGGATCACCGGGACGCGGGGCACCCTGCTTTGGGATGGCGCCGAGAGCTTCCATGCCCATACGGTCGCGGGCGGCGAAGGCCTGCTACGCGAACCGCTGCCGCTCGAAATCCCGGAACCCTCCGACCCGCGGCAGACGCACGGGCATGTCAGCGTGATTGCCGATTTCGTCGCATCTATCCGCAGTGGGCAGAAGCCGGAAACGGCGAGCGACGACAATATCAACAGCCTTGCCATGGTGTTCGCGGCGATCGAGAGCGCCCGCACCCGGCAGCGCGTGACAATCTGAGCGAGGCATTTGATGAGCAATCCAGCCAAGTCCATTCGCATCGGCACAATGGTCAGCGCCACCAAGGGCGAGGCGGCGAAGCGCATCGCCGAGATCGCTGACCTCGGCTTCGAGAGTTTCGAGCCGTTCTTCTGGCAGACGACCAACGGGCAGGATCTCGCCGAGTTGGGCAAACGTTGCCGCGAGGCGATCGGCGATCGCGACATCACCATCTCGACGCTTGGCATGTTCGGCAATCCTCTCGAGGAGACCGACATCGACCTGCAGACGCTTCAAGGCTGGAAGGCCTGCATCGACAATGCCCACCATTTCGGGGCGACCTGCGTCGCCGGATTCACCGGCCGCATTCGCAACCGGCCGCTCACCGACAGCCTGCCGCGTTACCGGAAGGTTTGGCGGGAGCTTGCAGCGCGTGCCGCCGACAGGGGCGTCAAGATTGCCTTCGAGAACTGCGCTATGGACGGCAACTGGGCGACGGGCGACTGGAACATCGCACACAATCCCGACGCCTGGGAACTGATCTTCAACGAGACGCCGGACGACCACATCGGGCTCGAATGGGAGCCCTGCCACCAGATGGTCTACTTGATCGAGCCATTGCCGCAGATCCGCAAATGGGCACACAAGATTTTTCACGTGCACGGCAAGGACGCGACGATCCGCTGGGACGTCATCCGCGAGCACGGGATATTCGGCAAGGAGAAGTTCGTCTTCATGCGCACGCCTGGCTTCGGTGACAGCAACTGGACCGACATCATTTCCGAGTTGAGGCTCGCCGGCTGGTCCGGCTCGATCGATATCGAAGGCTGGCACGATCCGGTCTATCGCGACGCGTTGGAAATGACCGGCCAGGTGCACGCGCTCAATTACCTGAAGACCTGCCGGGGAGGTGACTTCGTCGCCGATCCTGCCTGAGGCATGCCCGACGGCCGGCGTGGAGGATGCCGGCCGCGGGTCAACGATTGAGAGGAGGAGACCATGGGTATCAGCAGATATGCAATGCTGGGCGCATTCGCCCTTGCCAGCCTTTCCTTGCCGGCCTTGTCCGCAAGTGCGGAAGATGTGACCATTAGCGTCTGGTCGCTCGACAGGGACATCCAGCCGGCGCCGAACTTGATAAAAGATTTCAACAAACTCAACACGGGAATTAAAGTCGAATATCGGCAGATCCAGTTTGATGACGTGGTCAGCGAGGCAATGCGCGCCTATTCAACCGGACAGGCGCCGGATATCATCGCGGTCGATAATCCCGAACACGCGCTCTTCTCCTCGCGCGGCGCCTTTCTCGATCTCACCGACATGATCGCGAAATCCTCGGTGGTCAAGCCGGAGAACTATTTTCCAGGACCGCTCGCCTCGGTGACTTGGGACGGCAAGTATTACGGCATTCCGAAGGCGACCAACACGATCGCGCTTTACTACAACAAGGACATGTTCAAGGCGAAAGGCCTTGATCCGAACAAGCCGCCGCAGACCTGGGACGAACTGGTGGAGGCGGCGCGCAAGCTGAACGACCCGGCCGCGAACGTATACGGCCTTGCCTTCTCCGCCAAGGCAAACGAGGAGGGAACCTTCCAGTTTCTGCCCTGGGCGCAGATGGCCGGCACCAGCTACGACAACATCAACTCCGAGGGTGCGGTGAAGGCGCTCGAGATCTGGAAGACCATTCTCGACGAGAAGCTCGCTTCTCCCGATACGCTTACGCGCGGCCAATGGGATTCGACCGGCACATTCAACTCGGGCAATGCGGCGATGGCGATTTCCGGCCCATGGGAACTTGACCGCATGATCAAGGAGGCGAAGTTCGACTGGGGCGTCGCACTGCTGCCGGTGCCGCAAGTGGGCGCCGAGCGCTCCTCTGCCATGGGTGACTTCAACTGGGCGATCTTCTCGAGCACCAAGCATCCGGAAGAAGCTTTCAAGGTGTTGGAATACTTCGTTTCGCAGGATGATAGGATGTTCAAGGATTTTGGGCAGTTGCCGGCCCGCTCCGATATCGCTATTCCGCCGACCGGCGGCGAACCGCTCAAGGACGCGGCGCTCAAGGTATTCCTCGAACAGTTGAAATACGCCAAGCCGCGCGGTCCGCATCCGGAGTGGCCGAAGATCTCCAAGGCTATCCAGGACGCTATCCAGGCGGCCTTGACCGGCCAGATGAGTTCCAAGGACGCGCTCGATCAGGCTGCCGAAAAGATTAAGTCGGTTCTGGGCTGACTAGCGTCCGCCGCTCCCGCGGGCGGCGCATTCGTCGGCGGGTCATTGCATCCGCCTCGAGTTTCCTCCCGAGAGAGGCGATCTGCGGCTTCGGCCGAGATCGCCTCCGGGGATGGGGGATAGCCAATGAAGAAAATACTAGCCAGCGTCACGGACGGAAAAGGCTTCGACATCGGCCTCGTTCTGCTACCGCTCGCCTTCCTGTTCGTCATGTCCGGGCTGCCGCTCGTCTACAACGTCTTGATGAGCTTCCAGGAAGTGGACATGTTTAGCCTGGGCACCTTCGCCCGGCCTTTCGTCGGCTTCAAGAATTACGTCGACCTGTTCTCGCAACCCGAAACCCGGCCCATCCTCGTCAATACCGCGCTTTTCGTCAGCGCTTCGATCGCCGGCCAGTTCCTCATCGGCTTCGCCCTCGCCCTGTTCTTCTGGATGAACTTTCCAGGAGCGTCCTGGATGCGCGGCCTCTTTCTCGTCTCCTGGGTGATGCCCGGTCTGGTCGTCGGCGCCATCTGGAACTGGATCCTTTCCGGCGATTTCGGCGTGCTCAACTTCTTCCTGCGGGAGATAGGCATCATCGAAGGCAATATCTTCTGGCGCTCCGATCCGCACTATTCGCTCTGGGCGGTGATCATCGCCAATATCTGGCTCGGCACCTCCTTCAACATGATCCTTCTTTCGGTCGGTTTGTCGGGCATACCGAAGGACCTTTTCGAGGCGGCCGAGCTCGATGGAGCGAACGCATTGCAGCGCTTCTTCACGATCACCCTGCCGATGATGCGTTCGACGATCGGCGCAATCATCGCGCTCGGCCTGATCTTCACTCTGCAGCAGTTCGACCTCTTCGCCGGCATTACCTCGGGCGGGCCGAACAACTCGTCCAACGTGACGCAGTATTGGGCTTGGGACCTTTCATTCCGGCAATACGACTTTGCCAAGGGGGCGACGATCTCGGTGATCATGATCGTCTTCGTGATGCTCGCTTCCATTGTTTATGTGCGCTCCACCCGCCACGAGGTCCGAGGATGACCGACGATTTCCGCAATCGGCTGATGTTTGCCGTCGCGCTCGTTCTGGCGGCCATCTACCTTTTCCCGCTCTATTGGATGTATATCACTGCGCTGAAAACCGGTTCGGCGATGTTCGCAACGCCGCCGAAATTCCTGCCGAGCGATCCCCAATGGAACATCTACGAGTTCGTCTGGCAAAGCCGCAATATGGGACGCTACCTGTGGAACTCGCTGGTCATCGCCTTCGGCGCCGTTTCGCTGATCGCGGTGCTCGGCGTCGGCTGCGCCTATGTGCTGGCGCGCTACCGCAATGTCTGGGTGGACATCGGACTGTTCCTGATCCTGATGCTTCAGGTGCTGCCGGCCTCGCTGATGGTGACGCCGATCTTCGTTGGCTTCTCGCAATTCGGCCTGCTCGACACGCCGCGGCTTGCCGTCATTCTGGCGATCGCCGCAAAGAGCATGCCGTTCTTCGTCGTGCTCGTACGGGCTACCTTCATGAGTGTGCCGATGGAACTCGAGGAGGCGGCGCTGGTCGACGGCAATTCACGCATCGGCGCGTTCTTCAACATCGTGCTGCCGCTTGCAAGAAACGGCATCCTTGTTAGCGCCATTCTGATCTTCATGCAGGCCTTCGGCGAGTTCGTCTATTCGAAATCGATGATCCAGGCGGTCGAACTGCAGCCGGCGAGCGTCGGTCTCAACTCGTTCATGGGGCCGAACACCAATGAATGGAACAACATCATGGCTTATGCCACGATCTATGTGACGCCTGTCCTCGCCGTCTTCGTCCTCTTGCAGCGCCGCATCGTTTCCGGCCTCACTTCGGGAGCCCTCAAATGACCCTCCAGATCGAGCTCAACGGCGTCAACAAATATTATGGTGCCTTTCATGCGCTGAAGGACATCAAACTTGCGATAGAGGAGGGTACCTTCGTCGCCCTCGTCGGCCCGTCGGGCTGCGGCAAGTCCACCCTGCTGCGATCGCTCGCCGGCCTCGAGAAGATCTCGACCGGCGAGATGAAGATCGCCGGCCAGCGGATGAACGACGTTCCGCCGCGCAAGCGCGACGTCGCGATGGTCTTCCAGTCCTATGCGCTCTACCCGCACATGACCGTAGAGGAGAACCTCACCTATAGCCTGCGCATTCGCGGCGTAAAAAAGGCGGAGGCCCGCAAGGCAGCTGAAGAGGTGGCGGCGACGACGGGCCTTTCGCACCTGATGAAGCGCTATCCGCGGGAGCTGTCGGGTGGTCAGCGGCAGCGCGTTGCGATGAGCCGCGCCATCATCCGCCATCCAAAGGCCTTCCTGTTCGACGAGCCGCTCTCGAACCTCGACGCAGCCCTTCGCGTCCACATGCGCAAGGAGATCCGGGCGCTGCACGATCGGCTGCATGCCACATCAGTTTATGTCACTCATGATCAGATCGAGGCAATGACCATGGCTGACCACGTCGTCGTCATGCGCGACGGCGTGATCGAGCAGCAGGGGCGGCCACTCGACCTCTATGACAAACCTGCCAACCGCTTCGTTGCCGGCTTCATCGGATCGCCGGCGATGAATTTCATCCCGGCGATCGTCGGGGAGGGCGGCGAGGATGCGGTCCTCGATTTCGGCTGTACGCGGGCGCGGCTGGCGCTCGACTCGCGCCTCGCACCCGGCCTCGCCGTCACCGTCGGCATCCGCCCGGAGCATGTCCGAATCGTCGCCCCCGGCGAAGGGGCATTCGATGTCCCGGTCGGCATTGTCGAATCGACCGGCTCGGTTACCTACGTCACTGCCGCGACGCAGCCCGAATTGACCGTCGTCGAAACCGGACGCGGAGAGGTGAAAAGCGGCGACGTCATCGGCCTTGCGATCAATCCGCAGCAACTGCATCTGTTCGATGCGGAAACGGGAACGCGGATCGAAGGGGAAGGCGGTCGCGCGAACCTCCGATTTGTGCCGCGCGCTGCCCCTCATCCCGCTGCCGCGACCTTCTCCCCGTTTTGACGGGGAGAAGGGGCAAGCCGCGCCCGTCCAGTGTCCGCTCTTCGCTTTGAAGAGAGGGCGATTTGCACCGGAGCGGGCCGCGAGTCTCCTTCGCACCGTTTGCGGGGAGAAGGTGGCCGGCAGGCCGGATGAGGGGCGGCCCGCCCAGGGCGCCTGCGAACTTACGCCAAGTTCTCCCGTGCCCTGAGGTCGAGGATCAGCCGTTCCTGCCCCACCCGGATGACGTGCTCCATGGCATGGCGGGCGCCTTCCTCGTTGCGGCGGCCGATTTCCTCGACGATGCGGATATGCGCCAAGGCGACCCGGTCGATTTCGCTGTCGTCCGCCGAGGGGCTGGTCAGCCGGAAGACACCCACGAGTGCGGCTTCGATCAGGCTTCCGACCGACCGCATGAAAGGGTTGAGCGAGGCTTCCAGCAGCCGTAGGTGAAAATCGAGATCGGCTTTCGCCAGCGTCTGGCCACTATGGCCCGCATCCCCCATGGCCACGGCAAGCCGCATCATCCAGGCGATGTCCGCATCAGTCGCGCGGCGGGCCGCGAGGCTTGCGGCATAGGGCTCGAGGGCGAGGCGCACTTCGCTGACATGGCGCAGAAACTCCTCGTCGACGCCCGCGCTGAAATGCCAGGTGAGCACGTCGCCGTCGAACAGGTTCCAGTTGGCCCGCGGCATGACGCGCGTGCCGATCCGCGCCCGGGCCACGACGAGGCCCTTGGCGGCCAGTGTCTTCATCGCTTCACGTAGGACCGTGCGGGAGACGTTGAAGCGTGCCGCGAGTTCAGTGTCGCCGGGTAGCGTTTCCCCGACGGGGAAGTGACCGGAGACGATCGCCTGGCCAAGCTCGTCAACGACGAGCCGATGGCTGGTCCGCTTGCCCGGTTGGTGGCCGAAACCCGACGACGGCATTTTAGGCGGCCCTCCACCTCGTCATGCGTGCTGCCGATCAGGGCGGGAGAGGCGGATGATCCCCTTCTGCAGGAGGATGAAGGCGAAGAGCAGCAGGCCGATCAGGATCTTGGTCCACCAGCTCGAAAGGGTGCCGTCGAAGGTGATGTAGGTCTGGATGAGGCCTTGGATGAAGATACCGACGAGCGTGCCGGCAACAAAGCCGGAGCCGCCGGTCAACAGCGTTCCGCCGATGACGACCGCAGTGATCGCATCGAGCTCGACGCCGACGGCGGCAAGGGAATAGCCGGCCGAGGTATAGAGCGAGAAGACGATGCCGGAAAGTCCGGCCAGGAGCCCCGACAGCGCGTAGATCCTGACGGTCGTGCTGGCGACCGGCACGCCCATGAGCTTGGCCGTCGCCGTGCCGCCGCCAAGGGCGTAGACATTCGTCCCGAAGCGGGTGCGGTGGGCGATAAGGATGCCGACGGCAAAGACGAGCAGCATCAGGCCGCCGATCAGTGTGATGCGCCCGCCGCCAGGCAGCTTGAAATAGAGGCTCTTCAGCGTCGCGTAGAAGGGGTGCTTGATCGGAATGGAATCGATCGACAGCACGAAGGCCATGCCGCGGGCGAGGAACATCCCGGCAAGGGTGACGATGAAGGCCGGCATTTCGAGATGATGGATGATTGCGCCCATCAGCGCCCCGAAGAGCGTCGTGATGGCGAGCACCAGCACGAAGGCGGCGAGCGGATGGATGCTGGTCTGTTCGAGCACGACCGCAAGGAAGACGCCGGTAAAGGCGATCACCGCGCCGACCGAGAGATCGATGCCGCCGGAAAGGATGACGAAGGTCATGCCGACGGCGGCGATGCCGAGAAATGCGTTGTCGGTCAGCAGATTGCCGATCACCCGCGTCGAAAGCATGTTCGGGTATTGCGCGGCACAGAGCGCGTAGCTCAGAAGGAAGATGAGGATCGTCGCCGTAAGCGGAAGATATCTCTGCTTCATTTTGCTTCTCGCTCGGTCGGTTTGCCGGCTGCGCGTGGCATGCTGACGAAGGTGAAGGCGGTCCGGAAACGCGGCGACTGCAGCACCAGGATGAAGACGATGATCGCCGCCTTGATGATCAGGTTGAATTCCGGCGGGAAGCCCGACAGGAGAATGCCGGTGTTGATCGCCTGGATGATGACGGCGCCGAGGACCGATGCGGCGATGCTGAACCGGCCGCCGAGCAGCGACGTGCCGCCGACCACAACCGCAAGGATCGCGTCGAGCTCCAGCCAGAGCCCGGCATTATTGGCGTCGGCCCCCTTGATATCGGCGGCGGCGATGACGCCGGCGATCGCCGCGCACAGGCCGGAAAGGACATAGGCCGCAATCAGCAGCACCGGCGTGAAGACGCCCGAGAGCGTGCTCGCCTCCCTGTTGACGCCCACTGCCTCGACCAGCATGCCGAGCGCCGTCTGCCGGACGACGAGCGCGACGAGAATGCCGAAGACCAGCCAGATGACGACCGGCATCGGCAGGCCCAGGAAGGAGCCGCTACCGATGAAAATGAGGCCGGCATCGTTGAAGGTGAGGATGGCGCCCTCGGTGATGAGCTGGGCGATGCCGCGCCCGGCGACCATCAGCACGAGGGTGGCGATGATCGGCTGGATATCGAGGACGGCGACGAGAATGCCGTTCCAAACCCCGCAGAGGATGCCGACGGCAAGGGTGACGAGTAGCGTTTCGGCCAGCGAATGGCCGGAGGTGATCAGCGAGGCGGAGACCGCGCCGCAGATCGCCATCACGGCGCCGACCGAGAGATCGATGCCCTTGGTGGCGATGACGACCGTCATACCGATCGCCAGTAGTACCACGGGCGCGCCGCGGTTGAGGATATCGATGAGGCTGCCGTAAAGCCGGCCGTTCTGAATCTGCAGGTTGAGGAAACCGGGAAAAATGATTGAAATCGCCGCGATGATGATTGCCAGAGCGATCAATTGCGGCAGCAGCCTGCCAAGATAGGTTCGCACGATCGATGTCACGATGCCTCCCGCTCGTTTGCCGCTGCGATCGCTTCGACGATCTGATGCGCTGTAATACGGTCTCCGCCGAGCTCGGCGACGTGGCTGCGGTCGCGCAGCACGACGACGCGGGAGCTATAGGCGACCAGTTCCTCGATTTCGGACGAGATGACAATCAGCGATAGGCCCTTCTCGCGCAGGCTCTCGATCAGCCTGACGATCTCGGCATGCGCGCCGACATCGATGCCGCGGGTCGGTTCGTCTAGGATCAGGAATTCTGGTTCGGTCGCAAGCCAGCGGGCGAGGATCGCTTTCTGCTGGTTGCCGCCGGATAAGAGCTTGATCGGCTTCTCGCGGTCGGCGGTTCGGATGTCGAGCGCTCGAATGTACTGGTCGGCCAGCCGGTTCTGTTCGGCGCGCGAGAGCGGCCGCGTCCAGCCGCGCCTTGCCTGCAGCGCCAGCACGATGTTTTCGCGCACCGACAAATCGCCAACGATACCGGCCGTCTTGCGGTCTTCCGGGCAGAAGCCGAATTTGTGGCGGATCGCCGCCCGCGGCGACGACAGATCGACCGTCTGGCCGTCGATTTCCGCGCTGCCGCTGTCGGCGCGATGGGCGCCGAAGAGCACCTCCGCCGTCTCCGTGCGTCCGGAGCCGAGCAGGCCGGCGATACCGACCACCTCGCCGGCGCGGACGTCGAGATCGAAAGGATTGATGCGGCCGCGGCGGCCGTAATTCCTGAACCGGTAACGCATCCGGCCCTCGGCGGTCTCGACGCGCGCAGAATGAATCTCGGCTGCGAGCTCACGACCGATCATCATGGCGATCAGGTCGCGCCGGTTGAGGTCGGACGTTTCGCGCGTACCGACCAGCTGACCGTTGCGGAGCACGGTGATGCGGTCGGAGATTTCGTAGACCTGTTCGAGGAAGTGGGTGATGAAGATGATGCCGAGGCCGCGCGCCTTGAGGCGCCGGACGATGCGGAAGAGCATGGCGACCTCGTGCGCGTCGAGGCTCGCCGTCGGCTCGTCGAGGATCAGCACCTTGCCGGACAGATCGACGGCGCGGGCGATCGCCACGACCTGCTGGATCGCCACCGAATAGCTTGCGAGGTCGCGGGTGACATCAAGGTCGAGCTCGTATTCGGCAAGCAGCTCACGGGCCTTGCGGTTCATGGTGCGCGTATCGACCATGCCGAAGCGGCGCGGCTGGCGGCCGAGGAACAAATTTTCCGCGACGGTCAGGTTCGGCAGGAGATTGACCTCCTGATAGACGGTACCGATGCCGAGCCGCTGGGCGTCGAAGGTATCGCGCGGGTCGACTTCGGCACCGTCAAGGAGGATGCTGCCGCCGTCCCTGCGATAGGCGCCGGTCAGGCATTTGATGAGCGTCGATTTGCCGGCGCCGTTTTCACCGAGCAGCGCATGGACCTCGCCGCGCCTGAGGTGAAAGTCGACCTTGTCTAGCGCCTTCGTTCCGGGAAAGCCCTTCTCGATGCGGACGGCCGAGAGAATATTGTCGTTGCTGGTCTGCATGGAAACTGTCTCTGCACCGGAAGGCGGCGCGTTGCCGTATCGGGGCGTCGCGCGCCATTCCTCGCCAAGGATCAGGCGTTCTTTCCGCGACGACCGGTGAGACGCCATGGAACATTGTCGGCCCACGCGAGCGGATCGCGTGGGCCGCAAGCGAGATCAGTAACCGAGGCCCTTCTTTTCCTCATAGACCTTCATCGGATCGTCGGCCTGGGTGTAGAGCTTCGATTCCGTCTGGATCCACTTTGCCGGCTCCTTGCCGTCCTTCAGATAGGCAGCAAGCGCATCGAAGGCCGGGCCGGCCATGTTCGGCGTCAGTTCGACCGTGGCGTTGGCTTCGCCGGCGGCCATGGCCTGGAAGATGTCCGGAACGGCGTCGATCGAGACGACGAGGATATCCTTGCCCGGCTTCAGGCCGGCTTCCTTGATCGCCTGGATCGCGCCGACGGCCATGTCGTCGTTATGGGCGTAGAGTGCGCAGATGTTCTTGCCGCCGTCCTCGGCCTTCAGGAAGCTTTCCATGACTTCCTTGCCCTTCGTACGGGTGAAGTCGCCGGTCTGGCTGCGGACGATCTTCAGGTTGTCCTTGCCGGCGAGCGCCGCTTCGAAGCCCTTCTTGCGGTCGATGGCGGGCGAGGAGCCGGTCGTGCCCTGAAGCTCGACGACGTTGCAGGGCTTGCCCGCCACGGTATCGACGAGCCACTTGCCGGCGACATTGCCTTCATGCACGAGGTCCGAAGTCACTGCCGTCAGATAAAGCTCCTTCGGTGCGTCGACGGTGCGGTCGAGCAGGATCACCGGGATTTCGGCATCCTTGGCTTCCTGCAGGACTTCATCCCAGCCGGTGGCGACGACCGGCGCGAGAAGGATGGCGTTGACGCCCTGGGCGATGAAGGAGCGAATCGCCTTGATCTGGTTTTCTTGCTTCTGCTGCGCATCGGCAAATTTGAGGTCGATGCCGCGCTGTTCGGCCTGCTGCTTCGTCAGCGTCGTCTCCGCGGCGCGCCAGCCGGATTCCGATCCGATCTGGGAAAAGCCGACGACGAGCTCGGCGGCCGAAGCGCTGCCGAAAGTGCAGGCAGCAAGGATCGTTGCACTAGCAAGTGCCTTCACGAATTTCATGATTTCCTCCCAAAGAAAGCTGCTCTCGATGCAGCTGTGGAGAAAAAATCATATAATATTACTTTTGTAAACTCACATTTGAATGCAACTGTTTTTGTTCTTGTGGATTCATCCGCAAATTGTGGGCCTGGTACCTTCTCAAAGTGTCGCCAGCGTGCGGTTGGGGAGCGCGCCCTGATAGAGCTGCTGCAGCCGCACCTTCTCCTCCAGCGCCATGACGATGTCCTCGCCGAAATCGACCCCGTGCGCCGCTTCGATTTCGGGCAGGCCGCCCGGGGTGAAGACATTGGCTTCCAGGACACGGTCGCCGACGATATCGAGTCCGACCAGAAACATACCGTCCTCGATCAGTTTGGGCCGCAGCTTTTCGGCTATGGCGAGAATTTCCGGTGTGACGGTCGCCGGTTCGGCGGTGCCGCTGGCGTGCAGGTTCGAGCGGACATCGCCCTTTGCCGGTACGCGTCGGAAGGCGGCATAGACGCCTTCGCGCTCGAGCGGCCGTCCGTTCATCAGGAAAAGCCGAATGTCGCCGCCGACCGCCTCCGGAAGATAGTTCTGGGCGATCAGGTATCCGGTTCCGCTCGCCGCCTCGAAGATCTGGTTGAGGTTGGCTTCGTCCTTGGAGCGGATCTTGAATACGTTCTTGCCACCGGATCCCTGCAGCGGTTTCAGGATCACGCCGTCCGGATGGTCGTCGATGAAGGCGCGGATTTCCTCGATGCTCCTGGAGATCATCGTCGTCGGTCGCACGACCTCCGGGAAGCCCTGGAAATAGAGCTTGTTCTGCGCCAGCGCCAAGCCGTCGGGGTCGTTGACGACGATGACGCCCCGGGCCGCGGCCAAGCGTCCAAAATTGGTCCCGACATAGACGGCCCAGGGGCGCCGGTCAGCGTCCTCGGAGGGATCGTTTCTGAGGAAGAGCACCTGGATCTCGCTTATCTCCATGGTGGTCACCTTCTCCTGAGCGCTTCTGAGGCTCGCGAGCAGCGTTTCTGGCTTCTTCGGTTTGGAGCCGGTCAGGGTCGTTGCGCGGATGAGCAGGCTGTCGTCCGGGCGGAGCACGAAGTCTCCCGGCGTGACATAGCAGACCTCGTGGCCGCGGGAGAGCGCCGCCAACGCCAGCGACGTCGTCGTGTAATACGTTGCCTCGCCCTCGATGGAGTTGACGAAAAAGGCGATGCGCATGGGCGTCTCCTAACTGTCCAAGAGATCGAGCGGGGACATTCCCGATCGCGCCCTCTCAAGTCGCGCCGGGGTTTGCGGATGGTCGATGAACATGGGGCGCACCGCCGGCGCCCCGATCAGGCCGCGGGCACTGAGCTCCTGCATGACCCGGAAATGCGAGGCCGCGATCTTTCCCATCCAGAAGGGCTCGAGCGCTCCGCCCTCGGCCAGATGGTGAAGCAGTTGCAGGAGCCCCCGCAAATAGATTGCGTCCTTGACCAGCCCGCCGCCGCGATAGACGCGCAACACGACGTTGAAGGCATCCGCCTCCGGCAGGCCGCGCTCACGCGCGAGCAGCCAATAGGTGTCCGGCAGCGAGGCCCCGTCGAGCATGGCGGCGCAGGCAATCACGCGTGCGGCGATCAGGCGCAGCCGTTCGCTCGTCATCCCGCCGGACAGATATTCCGCAAAGACCGCCAGCCCCTCCTGCATGCCCTCGTATCCCGCAAGACCCGAGCGAAACAGGCGCAACCCCTGGGCCGAGCCGTTAAAATAGGTCAGCAGATGAACGCCGATCTCGTGGCTGAGGATCGCTTCGACGCGATCGATCGGCATCAGGGTGCTCCGCGAGATCAGCAATCGCCTGCCCGATACGAGCAAGCCGGAGGGCAGGTCATCCCGCACTTCGACGCGTGCTTCGAAGTCACTGCAGCGGCGCTGATACTCGGCGATCATTTCGCGCGCGCGTCTTTCGACGAAGTGGCAATCCGCCGGCGGTCGGATCGCCGATGCCGAATGGCGGCTCTTCTTTGCGCCGCTGTCGCTGACGCCAAGGATGGTCTCGGCCACGCGCAGGAGCTCGGCCTCCACGGGACCGTAAAGCGCTCGGCCGAATTCGATGAACTTTGTCGTTTCCCGTGCGGAAAGGATCGAGAGTTGCAGATCGAGCTCCTGCTGCTTCTCCCGGTACAGTTGGTAGAGCACCGGATCCTCGAGATGCTCGAAGGAAATGGAAAAGAGCTTTCGCTTGGCCGCCTCCACCTGCAGCGTCAAGGGTCGATAGAGGAAGCGCGGCGTGCGATCGAAACCGCTGGCGGCAAACTCGCTCCAGGCGGCCTCGGCGTTGATCGGCGTGACGGCAAGCAGGAAATCGAAAGTCGAGGCCACTTCGTCGATGCAGCGGTCGGTGCGCACGACCGCGTCGACAAAGGCCTTCCGCCCCAGGGCGCGATGCGTGGGGGCGGTCAGGCTCCCCGTCGAAGTGGCAAAAGCCGAAAAGGCGTGCAGGCCGGCATCGAAGATCGCAGCGACGAGACGCTCGCGCAGCTCCGGGTAGATGTTGCCCGACTCCTGCTGGCGGTAGACCGGCGCAAAGCGCACGCGCATCGACGGGAAGGGGATGTCGAGCGCCCCGGCCGCGGTTCGCCCGTCTCCCGGCCAGTTGTGGACTTCGACTCGCGGCGTGCGGAACTTGACCTGGATCGCCTCGATGGCTGCGATGAAGGCACGTGCGGCTGCACGAATGGGTCCGGTTTTTTCCGCCGTCACTTCGATCGTGAAGGGCGGCAGAAACGGTTCCTTGTCGGTGAGCAACTCGTCAGAAGCGAGTTCCCCCATTTCGAGCACCATGAAGGCACCGAAGCGGCGTTCTAAGAGAGCCCCGACGGCAGAGACGATCAGGTCGGCGGTCGGGCTGTCCGGCGCGAGAAGATAGGAAGCGTTCGCCTGGGTGATTTCGCGCGCGACGGGAGCATGGCCGACGTCCGAGACATGGACGCAGAGAAAAGGCAGGGCTCGATCGATATGAAGCCGGCCTCCGTCCGGCAGTTCCTTCCGCACCGCCTTGCCCGCTTCGATTGCCGCGAGCGCTTCGGTCAGCCAATTCGGCTGCCCCGCTCTCACAGCGAGGGGTGCGCTTGCCGACTTCATCGCTCCGCCTCCAGGGCGTCGGCGAGGGCCGGCAGCGTCGAGGCGAGCAGTTGCCGGAGCGCGCGAAGCGTCTCGGCGAATGGTTCTCCGGTCCATTCCTCCATGAAGATCTTCTTGAACTCCACGGCGATGGCGCAGCCCGTCTGCGGGAACTGTTCGTGGATGAAGCGCGTCTGGTATCCGCGGCCCTGAAAGGCGATGTTTTCCCGGACATCGAGGCGGCCGCCGGGGAAGTCGAAGGACCGGATCGCTTCCACGAAGCGATCGACGAGCGGCGCCCATTTCTTGCGGTCCATGGAAAAGGTGCCGATATTGACGTCCGGCGCTTCAGCCGCGAACGTCGGCTCCGCCTCGCGGCCGGCGCGACGGTGGTTGTAGCTGTGCACGTCAAGGACGACGAAGCGCCCGTGGCAGCGCTCGATGCCGCTGAGATAGGATTTCAGCATCGCATAATATTCGTCGTGCATGGCGAGCGACGCCTCGGTGATCTCGCTCGGCAGTTCGCCAGTCCAGACGTTGAGACCCCAGGCCTGTTCCGGCCGCAGGTAGATTGCGCCATCGCGCGGCCGGTTGAGATCGACCTCGAAACGGGACCGGTGAACGACGATCCGGTTCGGCACGTCGCGGATGATGAACTCGGTAAAGGGGTCCTCCTCGCGGAGGCGCTCTTCCTCGGTAAGCCCGCAGAGGCGCTTGGCTGCGTCACGCATCGCGTGGCCGTTGTGGATGGCGGTTGCGACGACGGGCGACTGGCCGCGGTGCTGCGTCCACCATTCGCCGGCGGCTGCGAGCGTCAAGTCGGTGACTTCCTGAGCGATGTTCATGTCCATGGTTCCGCTGCCGCATCCGCCCGTCGATGGATGGCGTTCGCCAGCTACAATCCCGAACAAAGTTTTTCGGTTCCAAATGTTGGAGGAAGACCAGTCTTCTTACGCGCGATTGATCGTGGGCAGGAAGAGCTCTACTTCCCGCTGCCGCTCGGGGCTGAGCGTTTCGACATTGGTCTTCCAGAACGCCTCGGCCTCGTCCGGCTCCGGCTCCCAATTCCGGATCGACGTCACGTTGTCGTCGATGACCACACGGCGGTGGCCGCCGAGGCGCAGATATTCGTCCGCCAGCTTGCGCGCATTCATCTGTTCCATGGCTTTACTCCACGTTCTTCCCGGTTCAGAACGCCAGCGCCCTCGGAACGTTCCCGGCTTCTGGACGCTCCCGGGACACAGCTATGAAGTTTATACGCTTTTTGCTCTGCGGATGCGAGTTTCTGCGCGGATCGTCCGGCGGGCCGGATTAGGCGCTTTGCGGACCGCTATGCTATCATTCGCGCTTTCCTTGAGCCGTGCAGGGAACAGCGAGATGTAGCGGAAACTGGCTGCCATTCTGGTCGGCGATTTTGTCGCCTCCACGTCGGCGATGGAGCACGACGAGGAGCAGACGATCGCGCGCCTGGTCGATTGCATGACCATCATTGGAGAGATCGTAACCCGCTTCGAGGGCCGGGTCTTCAATACGGCGGGCGACGCCGTCCTCGCGGAATTCTCCAGCCCGGTCAACGCGCTGCGTGCCGCCATGGAGATGCGCGGAGCGATCGCGGCCGTGCCCCGGACTTCGTCGCAGGACATGCGCTTCGGCCTGCATCTCGCCGACGTGGTCGTCGTCGGCGAGGATCTGCGCGGCGATGGCGTCAATGTCGCTGCACGGATAGAGGCGTCAGCCGAGCCGGGCGAGATCGAAGTTTCCGGACAACTCTACGATCATGTTCGCCGTGTTTCGCCCTGCGCGTTCGAAGCCGTCGGAGAGCGACAGTTGAAGGGCGTGTCCGAACCTGTTCGCATCTACCGCGTCGGGGCAGCGATGGACCGCCATCGCTTTCAGATTGCCCCCACCCGTGCCGCACCGCCATCTGCGGTGCGGCCAAATTCAGGTCGTGGTGACGCCGTTTGCCACGGCAGCGTCCGCCGATCAGGACCAGACTTTTCTTGCCGAAGGGATGACAGACGACCTAACGCTCGAGCTCAGCCGGCTGAAAAGCCTTTTCGTAACGTCGAGATCCGCATCAAGCGTGCTTCGGACAGCCGATCCCGTCGAAATCGGCAGGATGCTCGGCGTGCGCTACGTGGTCGCCGGCTCGGTGCGCAAGAGCGGCGCCCAGGTGCGCGTCAATATCTCTCTTATCGAAACGGGGCAGGGGCATTTACTCTGGTCCGATCGCATCCAGCGTCCCTTCGAAGAGGTCCTCGACATCATGGACGAGATCACTGCGCGGGTCGCCGCCACCGTTTCGGGTCGGATCGAGCAGTCAGAACTCGCGGCCGCACGCCTCAAACGGCCGGAGAGCATGTCCGCCTATGAGCATTATCTCAGAGGTCTCGACCATCACCGGCTGGCGGGCGTCGCCGACCTGCATCTCTATGAGGCGATGCGCTGGTTCGAAAAGGCGATGCAGGCGGATCCGGGCTTCGGGCGCCCCTTCGCCATGCAAGTTTGCTCGTGGAGTTCGTTGCCGAGCTTTGATCTCGAGGCCGGCGAACTGCAGACGGCCCATGCCCTGGAGTTGGACCCCACCGATCCCGAGGCCCACCGCATCATGGGCGCGATCAAAATGAAGCGCGGCGATTTCGTCGCCTCGCGCTTCCACCATGAACGCGCGATCGAATTGGCGCCGAACGACGCCTACACAGTCGGCCGCTGCGCGGCTTTCTACCTGTTCGCCGGCGAGCCCTTGCGGGCGCTCGAACTCCTCGATCGCGCCGAAACACTGGATCCGTTTCTCCCCGTCTGGATCACCGAGGAGCGGGTAGCGGCTCTTTACGCGCTCGATCGTTTTGAGGACATGTTCGAAGTGGCCCACAAGCTGCCGTTCCAGACGCGCCGCACCTATCTCTATCGGATCGCGGCGCGCATGGCTCGCGGTGAGACAGCGCGCGGGGCTGAACTCGTGGCCCAGGCGCTCGCCCTAGACCCCTCACTGTCGGCCGAGTATCTGATTGGCCAGGAGCTTTTCAAGGGCAAGGGCATATTGGGGGCGCTGGTCGAACGAACCCGCGCCGCTGGTCTGCCGGCGTCGCGTGACGCGGCTTCTTGCGCTGCCTGAGCCGTGATCCGGAGGATGCGGTCTATACCGCGTCCTGGCCGGCGGGAGCCGTTTTCTCCGCAGTCGAACCACGCCGCCTGCGCGCCTGGTGGCGGCGGGCAATCTTCGCGCGCACGGCCTTCAATGGCCGCGCCACCTCCTCGGAAAGCGCCTCACGGACGGCGTCGGAGATCACAGAGACAACGAAATCGGCTTGCAGCTCTTCGACCAGTTCGGCGATCGGCGTGCCGTCTTCCCGCCACAGCACGATGCCGATGCGGGCGATCGGCGTGAGGCGTTTCAGCCGGCGCACGATGAATTTCGCATGGCGAAGTGAATCCTGATCGAGGAAAGTCACGAGAATCGCGTTGCGCCCCGGGAAGGGCAGCGCCCGAATGGTCCCGGGCTTCAGGTCGTCATGGCTGGCGGCAGCGACATCCGCCCCTTGGACGCGGATGACCTGGGCGAGCATCGCCGCCGTCACATCGTCGAGTTCGCTGCGTCCGCCGATGCAGAGGACGGATTTTCCGTCTCCGAGTGGCAAGTCATAGTCGTCGCTCTGATCGTCTCCTTCGCCGTTATTTTCGCCGGCCTCATCCTCCTCGTCCTCTTCTTCCTCTTCGGCGGCGATTTCCTCGAGATTGGCGACAAGCGTGCGGGCGCTTTGAGCTATCTGAGCCACCTGCGGCTCGGACAAAGCGCCACGGGTGCGGTCGTGCTCGGCGAGCAGCAGGGCGGGAATTGCGACCGTGTCGTAGAATTCGACGAGATATTTCTCCTCGAGCATTTCTTCGGCGTTGTCGGTCGCCTCGTCCGGATCGCCGGCCAGCAGTCGTTGATAGAGCCGTTCCTTGGGGTCCAGCACCGGCTCGTTGCCCAAGAGGATTTCGAGGAATTCGAACTGCGGGACATGGCGGCCGAGCACGACAAGACAAACGGTGAGCGGCGTCGACAGCACCAGGCCGACCGGCCCCCAGAGCCAGGCCCAGAAAATCGCCGCGACGATGATCGCGAGCGGCGAAAGGCCGGTCCGCGAACCGTAGAGCCAGGGCTCGACGACATTGTTGCTTAGCAGTTCCAGGACAATGAAGAGAGCCGCCGTCCAGAACAGCAGGCTCCAACCCGGAGCGGCGGCGAAGGCGAGAAACAGCGGAAGGACAGCGGCGATGACGGGGCCGATATAGGGGACGAAACGCAGCACGATAGCGAGCATTCCCCAGAGAATCGCATTGGGTATGCCGAGCAACCAGAGGCCGACCGCCAGCGGTATCCCGTAGGTGATGTTCACCACCAGCTGCATGAGCAGATACTGGCCGACACGCGCGGCGGCATCCTGCAGTGCCTCGGTCGTGCGGTGCAGATCGCCATAACCGACAAGCCGGATGAAGCGGTCGCGCAGATCCTCTCTTTCGAAGAGCATAAAGATCACGACAACGATGACGAGACCGGTCGTGGCCAAAGGCCCGAGCAGGGGATTGATGATATTCCTGAGCGTTTCGATCGGGCGTTCAGGAGAGAATATCTCTACAAGAAGCGGTTTCTGCCCGGGTTCCGGTGCAGGGGATACGGGCGTTTCGGGCCTCGGCCGGCTGATCTCCGTGCTGATCCTTTCCACGACGCGGCTGATGCGGTCGAAGATCTGGCTTTCCGAGCCCGCCTCCTTCAGAACCCTGATCTTCTCGATGATGTTGTACTGGTAGGTGGGGAGATTCTGCGCCACTTCGCTGACCTGCACGGCCAGGATGACGCTGAATGCGGAGAGGAACAGGAAGGCTGTCGCGACGGTGACTATAACTGCGACCGAGCGCGGCAAGCCGGCTCTTCTGAGCCGCGAAACCACGGGTGCCAGCGCAAATGTCAGCAGGATCGCGATCGCAAGCGGCAGAAACACTTCGCTGGCGAAATAAAGAACGGCCACCGTCGCCGCCGTCGCGGCAAGCGTTGGAAGCCGGGAAGGCTGCGCGATTGCTGACGACGCTGGCGCGAAAGCGATCTGCAACGATCGGCTGCCGGCCTTGACCTGATCCTGATCGGCTCTCCGAGAAAACCTCAGCATCTTATCCCTATGCCCCCAAAACCATCAGACTGCTTTGTGCATCTCCGAAGGGCCTTGGGCAAGATGAGGCCTACACCACGGCGCTGCCGGCGAGCAGGGCAAGGATCAGGAAGAGCAGGAATATGGCGAGCGCCAGATAGAACAGGATCTTGGCGATCCCGGCCGTCGCCGCGGAGATGCCGGAAAAACCGAGGAAGCCCGTTATCAGCGATATGACCAGGAAAATGAGAGCCCACTTGAGCATGGCGCAACCTTTGTTCGTAGCGTCCTCCTAAGCAAGTAGAGCGGCGATGGACGAAGCCTAGCGTAGCGGCCCGAAAAATCGGAGTCGCTGTAGAGGAGCAATCGCCTGCTACTTGTTCGGCCAGATCTCCTGTTCCCTGCTGACATCGGCGAGGCCCCGCCGCGCGTCCCGGTTACCGGTTGCCGCGGCGGCTTCGAAGATGCGCTTCGCTTCCGCGAAGCGGTTGAGGTTGAGATAGGCATAGCCGCGCAGGACCATCAGGTCGGTACGCTCCGTGGAAATCCGCCGCAACTGATCGAGGAATATCAGGGTTTCTCGGTAGCGGCCGGCGTCGAAGGCGGCGATTGCCCGGTCTGCCAGGATGGCGGTCTGCAGTTCGGCCACGCGGGCACGGCTTTGCGGCGACTTCGTCGCGGCGACGGCCGCCTTGCTTGTCAGTCCGGCGCGAAGATAGGCCAGGCTCTGACCGTAGGCGGCATCCTCCCTCACGGCGGAAGCGGGGGCGCGAAGCGCAACCTCGAAGGCTTGGACGGCTTCAAGCGGACGATTCATGTCCATCAGGCACCATCCCCGTGCCAACGCCGCCTGCGGCGACAGGCGGCTCGGGTCGAGGGTCTCGCGGCAGGCTATCGTCCTTCGCACGACCTGACGCGGCGCGGTGCCGACCCGCGCGGGCAAGCCGCCTTGTCGGCGGACAACGGCGTCGGCTGGCTGACCGCCTGCCGCTACGTTCGGCTTTGCGCCTTGCAGCACCGGCGGAGCCGGCAGCTGAGCGGGTTCCGCCGGCTTCTCCGGCTCTCCCAGACGAGCGATCCGCTCCGAACGGCCCGCCCAAAGCCGCTGGATCTCGGCCGTGCCGGCGGTGTCGCCAAGTTGATGGCGGGTGATCGCCAGACCATAGGCCGACGGCTCGTCATCCGGTTTCCAACTGAGCGCCGTCGAAAACCATTGAAGGGCCGTCTGCGGCTGCCCCAGCGTGCGGGCATACCAGCCGAACTGCTGCGCAGTGGCCGGATCGCGCGCCTTGATGGTCTCCTGCGCTATGCGTTGAAGGACTTCGCCGGTGAGAATCACCGGCGGTTCCATTGCCAGCAGATTGGCGGTTGCGGCCATATAGGTGGCGCGAGCGTCGGCCGAAGCATCCCGCCAGGGATAGAGCACCTTCTCGGCTTCTTCCGGCGCCTTGCGGTCGATCAAGGTGAGCGCCAGGCCTTGCGAGGCGGAGGCGGAATCCTGCTTCTCGCGCGCACGCCTGAACCATTGCTCCGCCGCGCTCATGTTCTTGCGGCGCAGGTGATACCAGCCGAGCAGCAGCGCGTCCGATGCCGTTCCTTGCGTCTCGACCAGCCGTTCGACCCGCTGCAGGTATTTCGGGTCGACGGCGAGCGTCGCGTCGTCTTCACCCTCGGCAACGAAGCGGCGGGCGAGGTCGTCGCGGATGCTTTCGAACTCCAGCGTGCCTGATGCGTTGGGTTTCTCGTAGGAAAGCAGTTCCTGGACCATGGCATAGGGCAGGAGAGCTGCTGCCTTCTGCAGCGTCGCGAGCCGCTCCGGTCCGCTGTCGCAATTCTTCAGGATGTAGAGATAGGCGTCGCGCGCCCGTCCTTGGCGCTTCGTTTCCGCAAAAGCTTCGGCGACGCGCCAAAGCACGTCAACCTCGCTGCAGGTGAGCAGGATGGGCGTGCTCGCCCCGACTTGAATGACAGTCTCGTATTGCTTGAGATCGGATGCATTGACGAGCCTTGCCCGGGCCTCGGCGACATCGAGGCGCTCAAGGAGGTCGGCGGGCGGCTGCCAACCGGCTTCTCTCGATCTCCGGTCGGCGATCGCCTTGCGCACCTCGGCGTAGCGGCCTTCCGCATAGAGCTGCCACATGGCTTCGAGCTGCACGTCCTCGTTGCGCGGAACTGCCAGGGGATCCTCGGGAGGGGTCCAATTGGGATAGAGCGCTCTCAGACGCGAAATCTCCGCCTGCAGGCGGGCCGTGTCGCCCTGGCTGGCAAATAGCGCAGCGCCGATTCGTCCACGGCTGCCGGTTCGTCAGGCGGAGGGGTTTCCGCTTCGGACGGCGTCTCAGCCTGGGCGACAACGCGCGAACCCGGCTCTCTCGCGCCCTTCCGGCTGTCGTCGACGTTACCGAAGGGCACGGCCGGTTCCGGTGCGGCACTGGCGATGAGGTCTCCCAAGCCCTTGCGCAGATGGTTACCGTCGGCGAAGCCGGCGATTCCGATCACCGTTGCGGTGACCCCTGCGAAGGCTATGACTGGAAACTTCATAAGCACTCCGGATGCTTTTCCTCCACGAAAGACAACCCCAGCAGGTGCAGGGTCGAAGGGTAGTATTGCGTCGGTTGGAACGCCTTGGCGTCCTCTGGCATCTTCGTGCCTTCGAGCACACAGGCCAGAATATGGTTAATAATTCGATAACCCGGATCCGTCAGCGTCGCGCGCACCGCTCCGCTTTCGAGATCGCGGGTCAGAAGCTCGCCTTGCGGCCCAGAGATCCCACGTTGCAGCCGCAAGAGAAACTCCCGATCTGATTGATCGGCGCGCACGAGGTAAAGGGGAATTCGCAGAGCGTTAAAACCGAACTCTCGCGGAAATCCGGCGGCCGGCTTGAGTGTGGTCTTGGCGCTTACCCAATCGGCCGGCATGTCCTGCGGTCCAAATTTCATGCCCTGGATCATCGTCTTGCCGTCTGCCCCGAGCTCTTGCCATTTCGGCGAAGGGACGAGTCGGTCGAGCACGGGCAGTGCTTCGAACACCCAATAGGAGGGATTGATGACCGGGCCATCGTCCCGGTCGGCGGCTGAAAATCCCGCGACGCCGGGCAATAGCAGCGTGCGCCCGCCATGTTTGACGACGGTCTTGTCGAGAATGGCCTTGGCGATCGTGGCTGCCGCCTGCGAATAATCGCTGCGGCCCCAGCGCTCGGCAGCGAGCGCCAGGCCATAGGCGATCAAAATGTCGCCGTCGGTCGCGTTGTTGATGTCGGTAACATGCGGATCGTTGTCCGGACTCCATTTCCAGGCCGCAAGCCCGTCGTCGCGTAACAGAAGCTCGCGACGGGTGAAGGACCAGATCTGCTCGAAATCGGCCGGTTTGTCTGCCAGGAACGAAAGAAGCAGGCCATATCCCTGTCCCTCGCTGTGGCTGACATTGCCATTGACGTCGTCGAGGATGCGCCCGCTCGGATCGAGGAACTTCGACTTGTACTGCGCCCAGGCGTCGGCTTTCACGCTTGCCTGCCTTTCATCCGCTCCGACCGGCCCGACCAGCGCTGCCAGAAGGAGCGCGAATATCAACAGGTATTTCATGTTCGGCGCCCCAGTTTACCGAGCAGCACGGCAGTGGCCAGTCCGAGCACGACTGCAAGGCTGACGAGCAGTACCGCATAGAAGAGAATGTTCGTCGAAAGCCAGTTCGCGGCGATCAGCCGGTAGTTCCAGAAAGACGGCGGCTGCGTCTCGATGAGTCTGAAGCGGCGGGCCGGCGTGGCGCTCACCTTGTCGTCGACGGGGTCGTAGACCGCGATGTGCCCCGACACTTCGCTCCATCGCGACGTGTCCGCGATCGCCGCCACCCCCTCGCGCAGCAATGCCGGCGAAGGAGCTGCAACCACTGTCCAGGTGGCGTTCTCGGCCGGATTGGCCGATTGTGCCACCAGCAGAGTCGCCGCTTTCGGCGGCACGAAAGGCGCCTCGGCCTCCGGTATCAGTCGCAGCGAATTCAAGGAAATGTCGAAATTCTCCTTGAGCCAGCTTTCGAAATCGATAATGGCGCTCCGCCAGCCGCCCCCCTTCAGCCGCGTCTGCCACTCGTCCAGCGCCGTCTGTGTGTTGCGCCCCTGGGCAACGTCCTTCGCGCTCCCCCAGGAGGCCTGGCTGACCGGGTCGATCCCGGCCTGCGTCAGCACCATCTTCGGCAGCTGCGGCATGGCGCCGATGAACAGCGCTTGCCTGCCGTCGGCCACCAGCGGATCGGCGATCGTTTCGATCTGCATCGGCCGTCCGCCGGCGACGGCCAGCTTCGCGATAAAGGTGCCAGCCGCGGAAAGCGTGTCGGGGTCGGCTCTGTCGATGTAGAGTGCCACCGGATCGGCGCTGCCGCGATAGGGATAGGCGGAGCCGGACGTTGCCGCGAGGTCCGGGCGCCGTGCGATGCGGGCGAAATCGGGCATCGCGAATTCAGACGTGTCGAACAGGGCAAAGCGCGGTTCGGAAGAAGCCGGCGTCCCGGGCGCGCATGTCTTGTCGGCTTCGGTCAGCAGGACCGCTTCGAGCTCGATGAGATTGGCACCGGGCCGGAAATGCCGCAGCGTCACATTGATCGGAAGGTGACCAAGGATCCCGCCCGCCGACGCTTCCAGGGCGACCGTCGTGGCGATGTTGCCGTTGACATAGACGTCGATCCGGCTTCCGGGACGGACCGCCTCCGTATAGCCGGCATCGAGAAGGATGGTGGCCTCGCCATAGGCGTCGGCATAGAAATCGGATGGGATCGCCACCTGGAGGGCCGTCCGGAACCGCCGGCCGGAGAACTCGCTCGTCGCGACGCCCAGTTCGGAAAAGCGCAGCCGCTTGCCGGAAAACACCAGCGGCGTTTGCGGCAGCCGCCAGCGCTCCGTCTTGATGACGTCGCGCGGGATGTTCGAGGGTTGCTCCGTGGCGGCGATGATCGTTTCGATCGCCGCCGCCACGGCTGTCCAATCGGGGCCGCTGAGGACAAGAACCGGCGCATGTGCCGTCCCGGTTTCCGCGAAGGCGGCAATCGTGCCGGTCGCCGCCTCGGCGGGCAGCGAGGGAAGCAGGGGCTGGAGTTCCGTTGCGGTTCCGGCAACGATCGTCAGCTCGCCGGGCTTGCCGAGCTCCGGCATGATGCGGCTGAAGACGATGGACTGGGACCGCATGCGCCCGAGTAGGCCGACGCCCTGCGCCAGCCGCATCAGCACCGGTACGCGGCTCGGCTGCTCCAGCGCGGGCGCCACGATATTGAACTGGGTTCGCCCGGTCTCGTTCGTGCCGACGGCCTGAATGTCTTCGATTGCGGTCAGTGCTCGGGGCTCCTCACCCTCGAATGTGATGAAGGCGCTCTCCGAGGCGATCTCTGTCCAGAGTTCGTAGGTCGACTGGATCGTGCAGTCCGTTCGATGGCGGTGGTGCGCGCGGAAGCGGATCTCGTTCTCGCCGGTACGCAACAGGCCGGCGGGAATGTCGTAGCTGCGCTCGTGCGGCCCGTCGGCTGCCTGCACCGCTCCTTCGCCGACAAGCTTGCCGTTCACCAGGACGGACAGGACGGATGCCTCGGGCGCAACGACGATTGCGTTCTGATAGGCAAAGGTCAGCCTGCGGCCGGCTTGCGCCTGCGCCGGCGTGAGATAGAGGGACCAGGCGCGCTCGTCCGCTTCGCCGGCGAGCGACAAGGTCGGAAACGGCAGGACGAAGCGCCGGAACGGCGCTGCCGCCGGGCGGGGCGAGACCGCCTTGGGGCTGCCGGAGCTTGGCGCCGCATCTCGTCTTTGCGGCGCCTCTTCCACCGGCGGTGCGGCACGCTGTTCGGCAGGGCGCTCCCCGGACATGTCGAAGGGGGAGGGCTGTGCAGCCGCCGGCGAGCCGGCCAAGAAAGCCATCAGGAGAGCGAGCACGCGTTTCATTTGCCC
This sequence comes from Sinorhizobium fredii, assembly GCF_002944405.1. Lineage (NCBI taxonomy): Bacteria > Pseudomonadati > Pseudomonadota > Alphaproteobacteria > Hyphomicrobiales > Rhizobiaceae > Ensifer > Ensifer fredii. The sequence continues at coordinate 929,962 of NZ_CP024310.1, forward strand.
GCTCCCGCTTCGGCCTTGATGCTGCGGAAGAAGTAAATCAGGCCGCGGCTCATCTGATAAAGGGCGAGCCACAGGAACCAGAGAGAGCCGCGCACCAGGCCCGGATTACCGCGCCGCAGGCGCTGAAACTCGCTCCACTGCTGCGAGTTCGCAAAGATAAGATCGGCGACGAGACTGTGGTGGCGGGCGATTTCCGGCAGATAGCGGCAGCCGACGATCGTCAGATCGCCCTCGGTTTCGATGTTCCTGATCGAGACCGGCAGCGTTTCGAAGGTACCGTCGCCGCTATAGGGCTGGAACCGGATCTGCCCCCTGACATCGATCAGCAGTTCGTCGGTGGGCAAGCCGTAGACCTGGACTCGCGCCCCATGCGCCGAAACATTCTCGATCGTTGCCGGATAGGTTTGCTCGCCGAAGGAAAATTCGCAGCGGCGGCTGACTTTCACACGCCGCGAGGCTGCCTTTTCACCCCGCTCGGAAACGACCCCGAGCGCGCAGCCCGCCATGATGAGATTGAGGAGATTCCAGCCGCCGACGACGAGGGTAATGTCCGCCTTGTAAGGCTCCGTATAGACCCGGTAGATGGCGAGCGCCGTGGCGATGAGGAGCACGGCGAAGATGATGAAGAAGGGCCGGCTGATCTCGGAAAGCCGGCTTTTGAGGACGGACTCGTCCTTTGCCGTCACCTTGAACGTCGGCTTGCGCGGGTTGAGCAGAACCGAAACCACCGCCGGCAGCAGATGAACCGTCTGCGCATATTCGTAGAGCTCGGATATCCAGGGCCAGCGGAACGATCCGTATAGGTAGTTCTGCATCGTCAGGTTCACGAGCATGTAGACGAGCGTATAGGCGAGGAATTCGCCGCCGGAGGCGGTGAAGATCTGGAGATCGAAGAACAGGTAGAACAGCGGTGCGAAGAGGAAAATCGTCCGCGAGAACGGAAACAGCCAGAAGAGCGTCGACGACATGTAGCAGAGGCGCTGCGGTATGGACAAACCGCCCTTGAGCAGAGGGAACCGGAACATCAGGATCTGCATCATTCCCTGCGCCCAGCGACTGCGCTGGCCGATGAAGCTCGCGAATGTCGCCGGCTGCAATCCGGCGATCAAGGGGCGGTCGACATAGACGCTGTTCCAGCCGCGCCCATGCAGTGCCAGCGCCGTCTCGCAATCCTCGGTGATGCTCAAGCCGCTGAAGCCGCTCGTATCCTCCAGCGCCTTGCGCCGGAGCACGGCCGCCGAGCCGCAGAAGAAGGCGGCGTTCCACTTGTCAAGACCGCGCTGGATAATGCCGTAGAACATCTCGTTCTCGCTTGGCATCTTCTCGAAGGTCCTGAGGTTGCGCTCGAGCGGATCGGGGTTGAGGAAAAAGTGCGGCGTCTGCACCAGGAACAGGCGCGGATCGTCTTCGAAATAGCCGACCGTTTCGAGCAGGAAGTCGCGCGCCGGGGCGTGGTCGGCATCGAATACGGCGATCAGCTCACCGTTTGAATTGAGCATCCCGTTGTTGAGATTGCCGGCCTTGGCATGTTCGTTGCGGTCGCGGGTGAGGTAGCGCACGCCGAGATCCTCGCAGAGTCTCTGCAGTTCCCGGTGTCGTGCGGCAGCGCGATGCGCATCGACGAGATTGGTGGAATTGCGCTTCTGCAAAGTGCCGCCGTCGTCAAGCAGCCAGACCGTCAGTTTCTCGGCCGGGTAGTCCATGCCCTTGGCCGCGGCGAGCGTGTTGGCAAGCAGGTCCGCATCCTCGTTATAGGAGGGCACGAAAACGTCGACCCTCGGGTATTTCCCGGGCGTCGCCGAACGGGAGGGCCGCGGCGGAAGCGGCATGGCGACCACGAACAGGCTGAGGCCGAGCATCATGACGCTGTACATTTCCGCCAGGTAAAGCAGGAAGCCCGGAATGAAATTCTCCGGCTGGTTGACAGGCGGCAAGGTGCTCGTCGTGCGCCAGTAGACGTAGCGCAGCACCATGGCACTGCCGAAGGCAAGCGCGATGAGCCGCCATTTGCCGCCTGCGTCCAGGAGCTTGATGAGCCCCATGAACGTCACGACGAGGACGCTTGCGACCAGCTGCGTCTGCATGTTGACGGGCAGCGTGATGAGCGTGACCAGGCAAAGGGATACGACAACCCATGCGGCAAGAGTCGCGATCTTACTCATACATTTGCCTTCCAACAGCGGCGTTCATGTCGCTGGCAATGGTTTACAACACTAGCCTGATCAGACGATTCCATTGGCCCCTTAGCAGGCCCGAGTTAGCGCCCCGTTTAAGGGCAGGCCGGCCCTCCCTGCGGTGTGCAAGTCGGCAGGGGGACGACGACGCTGCCTGCCGCGCCGGTGGGACCCGCCGGGCTCGGCAGGCTTCCGCCTGTCTGCGGTGCGGGTAGTGGCGCGACGACCGGCTGGCGCGTCACCTCCGGTTTTTCGATCTCAGGCACCGTGCGCGCGGGAGTCGTCACCACTGCGCGTCTCGGGCGTTCGAGCGCGGGTGCCTGGTCCGAAGGCGGCGCCGTCCGGTAGATGGGACTGCCGGTACGTCCGAGCCCGGCGTCGACCGTCGGCGGCGGCCCGTAGGGGTTCCAGGACGGATCGCCGATGATGGTCCCGCTGATCGTATAGGCGTAGACGATATTCAGCAGTTCGTTTTCCGACGCATCGGTCGCACAATAGCGGAACCGCACCTGTATGGTGCCATAGCTGCGCAGAGGCGAGCGCTGGCTTTCCGGCGGACGTATCTGCTGCCATGCATAGAGGCAGGCGTCGCCGTCGCGCCGCCCGAAGGCATAGCCGAACGGACCGTAGTTGTTCTGAAGGAAATAGGGCGACTGGGCCAGGGGGACGCCCGGAACTGCCCGTCTTGCCTCCCGCATCATTTCCGATGCACGGACGGCCGAATAGGTTGCCGTCTTCTGATCGAGCCCGGCACCTGTCGGTCCGAAGAATGTGGCGCGCAGGTAGTTCTGTCCGGGTGTTGAAGCGGAGGTATGCAAATTGACGTCCTGCTCGACGGCGTTGCCGAAGCGCCGCTCGACCACGTTTAGGATGTCGGGCCCGCCGGGCGGCGGCAGGACGAGCGCGTTTTCCGTCGCTACGATGGTTGCGCCGGTCGGCACGCGGGCACCTTCACGGGCCGTGCAGCCTGCAAGGGACAGAGACGCGAGAACGATCAAACCGACGGCCTTGCCGCTGCACCGCAAACTGGCAACCTCCAACCTTGCCTTACAGGGACGCGCGTCTTCTTGAAACGCGCAAAGGCCGCTGCGGCACATCGAATAGCTACATGTTTCAATGAATCGGCTCGACGAAATGAAACACGCAGCAGGCAGGTAAGGAATGCAGGGGCCGCGCCACCCGCATTCCATATCTCAATCTCATGCCACGACCACGAATCGCGATCGGCCGGCACGCTAGAGATTGCATAGTGCAAGTGGAGGCTTTTTCAAACCCGCGGAGAAGGGGGCACGCAAGGCGGGGCCGTCCAAACGGCGCCCGGGGCCGCGGCGACTGGTCTGCCAGAGGCAGGCCGGTGCCCTTTTTGTCCAAGGAACATTTCTGATTGAGCGCGGTTCGTCGGGAGGGAGATTGAAGCCATGAACGTGCAGTCCGAACGCAGCCAGTCCCTTTGGATGGCAACCGCCGCGGAGCACCGGCCGCAGCTGCTTGCCGCCAATGAGCGAGCCGATGTCGTCGTGGTGGGCGCCGGTATCGCCGGTCTCTCGGTCGCCTACGAATTGTGCCGTGAAGGACAGTCGGTGATCGTCGTGGATCGGGGCGCTCTTGCCCGAGGCATGACGGCTCGCACAAGCGCGCATCTTGCCTCCGTCCTCGACGACTTTTACCACGAACTCATCAGGCTGCGTGGCCTCGAGGAGGCGCGGCAATACTTTCGCAGCCAGGTGGCGGCCCTTGATCGGGTGGAACAGATTCAGGCGTCCGAAAATATCGAGTGCGACTTCCGTCGCCTGGACGGCTATTTGTTCGCGGCGTCGGACGAAGACGTTTCCATCCTGGAGCGGGAGATCGATGCCTGTTACAGCCTCGGCTTCTCCGGCGTCGCCTGGGATGCATTGCCGGGTACTGGGGACGGCGGCGACCGCCGTTGTCTGCGCTTCCCGGACCAGGGACGGTTCCATCCGCTCAAATATCTCGACGGCCTCATCCGCTGCATCGAACGCGATGGCGGACGCCTATACGCAGAGACGCCAGTCGTAAGTGTCGAAGAGAAGGACGGCGAAACCATTGTCCGCACACGGGAAGGCCGCGAAATCCGCGCGCGAGCGGCGGTGATCGCGACGAATTCGCCGATCAACGACTGGATCGCGGTTCACACGAAGCAGGCACCATATCGCACCTATGTAATTGCCGGCCGAGTACCAAGCGGCTCGGTGGTCGACGCGCTGTACTGGGATACGCTGGACCCGTACCACTATGTGCGCCTGCAGCCGTCAGGCGCAGACCATGACTGGCTGCTTGTCGGCGGCGAGGACCACAAGACCGGACAGGTCGACGACCAGCCGGAGCGGCTAGCGAGGCTCACCGAATGGGCAAAGTCGCGCTTCCCGCAGATCGGCGATCCGGAATTTGCGTGGTCCGGCCAGGTCATGGAGCCAGTCGACCACCTCGCCTATATCGGCCGAAATCCCGGAAACAACAACGTCTTCGTTGTGACCGGCGATTCCGGCGAGGGCCTGTCGAACGGTGTCGCCGGTTCCTTGATCCTGCGCGATCTTGTCATGGGCCGTGAGAATATCTGGGCCGGCATCTATCAGCCCAGCCGGATCTCGATCGGCGCAGCTGGCGAGTACATTTCTGAAAACCTCACCATGCCGGCCAATCTCGCCGAACATCTCACTGGCGGGGAATTGTCGTCGCTCGACGAATTGAAGCCCGGCGACGGCGCCCTCATTCGTCGCGGCACTTCAAAGCTTGCCGCCTACCGCGATGACGGCGGCGAACTCCATGTTCGATCCGCGACTTGTACCCATGCCGGCTGTGTCGTGCACTGGAACAGTTTTGAGAGGTGCTGGGACTGTCCATGCCACGGCTCCCACTTTTCGGTGGATGGCGAGCCCCTGAACGCGCCTGCCTTCAAGCCGCTTGCGGCCGCTGACGAATAGGCGCCGCGGCGGGACCGCCATATCTTCCGGCCATGAGTGGCCCCCGGAACAACCGGCCGCTTGAGCCGTTCGAAGCAGGCTGTTGACAGGAAACCGGAACGGCGAGACGCCAAGTGCGCGATAAACTCGACTATGATTGCATTGTTCTCGGTGGTGGCCCTGCCGGCCTGGCGGCAAGCGTCTATCTGGCGCGCCTCAATCGGCATGTGGTCGTCGTCGACGAGGGGAATAGCCGCGCTTCTCTCATTCCGCGCTCTTACAATCATCCAGCCTTCCCGGATGGCGTCCCGGGTCAGGTGTTGCTCGACCGTATGCATGATCAAGCCGGCAAGTTCGGAGTCGAGCGTCTCGCCGCCCGTGCCGATCTGCTGGAGCGGGTAGCGGACGGCTTTCAGTGCAGAGTGGCCGGCCGCCTTCTCGGGAGCCGCGCGGTCATCTGCGCGACGGGCCTCCTCGACGTTCTTCCGCCCTGGCCGAATGCGAATGAACTCGTGCGGAATGGCAATCTCAGGCTATGCCCGATCTGCGACGGGTATGAGATCAACGGCGCACCGGTGGTCGTCATCGGCAACAACCGGCGGGCGCTGAAGGAAGCCGCATTTCTGCTGTCGTTCACCGACGACGTGACGGTGGCGACCCTGGGCGCCGAACCCGAGGGCCTGACGCCTGCGGACATCAGGCCGCCCATTCGGCTGCTCACCGCCCGATTGGCCCGGCACGCGCCCGTCCCCGAAGATCGCATGGCATTGGAATTCATGGGAGCGGCAACGATGGAGGCGGTGGCGGTCTATTCGGCGCTTGGCTGCAGGCCTCAGTCCCTCCTGGCGCAGGCAATCGGAGTGAAGCTTGACGAGGAAGGGCGGATACCGACCGATCGGCATCAGCGAACCGATGTCCGGTTCTTCTACGCGATCGGCGATGTGGTGACGGGCCTAAATCAGATGGGAGTCGCCATGGCGCAGGGAGAGATCGCCGCGGTCACCGCGCACAACGATCTGTCGGAGGCTTTCGGCAATCCTTGAGCGGGGTACTCGTCAGGGCCTCGCGCTCACGCGGGTGAAAGACGCCGCGCCAGGCCGATCTTCTCGAGTGTCGTTCGCAGCACCGCATCAAAGGCGACCTTCCTCCAAAGCTGCCGGTAACCGAGGCGTTGATAGAGTTCGAGCGCTCTCGCATTCGCAGCGGCCACTTCGATGTGCGCTTCGCAGTATCCGCGCTCCAGGATTTGTCTTTCGAGCGCTCTCACAAGCGCCGATCCGGCGCCTCGACCCTCGAATGCCGGAGCCACCCAGATGTCGCTGATCGTATTGTCCGCGTGCTCGCAGGCCCCGATGCCGGCAGCCTGGCCTTCGACCTCGGCTACCAGGACCTTTGACCGCATGTCCCGTAGAAATGGCAGGAACGGGTTATTCTGCTCGACCGCCAGCGCAACTTCCGGTGGGATGAGCGGCTTTATCCCCTTACACCAGGCCGAGAGCCCCAGCCGGGCAAGAGCCTCCACTTCGTCCGCTAAAGCCGGGCGCACGACAATCATGTGGTCTGTCCCTCCCGATAAGCGCCACGCCGCCGCTCACCACTCTATAGCGGGCCGGGCGATCATCAGCCAGAAAATCCCGAGGACCGCAGCAAAGGCCGGAAAACCGAAGGCGAACCACAGGTGAAAGAGCCGATAATAGCGTTTGGGCAATGGCTGCCCACCCTTGCTCGCGGCCTCGGCGAGCCTGCGCATCTCCATCTGCATCCAAACGACCGGCAGCCAGAATGCACCGGTGATCAGGTAGAGGAGGATCGACAGCAGGATCCAACCTTCCGTCAGGGAGTAACCGACATGCCAGGCGAGCGCCACCCCCGTCATCGGCTGCAGGACGACGGCGGTGGCGGTGAACAGGAAGTCGGCCAGGACAACGATGCGCGCAACCGAAGCGATCGTCTCGGCACGACCGGTGCGATGCGCCACCAGCATGAAAAACGCGATGCCCGCGCCCGTGCCCAACAGCACGGAGGCCCCGATGATGTGCAGGTACTTGAGAACGAAATAGAGCATCAGCGCTCCTCCAGGATCGCCAAGGCGGCGAGGTGCAGCACGATGATCGGCCAGATCTTCATCAGCGGGCCGAGCGGTTCATTCCACAACTCAGGGAGTAGTATCGTCCCGGCCAAGGCGTAGAAAAGGGAGAGGCCGATCGCACCGTAGAGCCCGGCGCGGCTCGTTCGACGAACCGCAATGGCAAGTCCGATGACGATGTCTGCGATCGCTCCGGCGACGACGCTGGGGCCAGCAAGCACCCCCGCGCCGGTGCGCTCCATCAGGTCGATGCCGATCTGGTAACCGGTCGTCAGCGATATGACGCCGGTAGCGATCCAGAACAACGACAACACGACGAAGATGACCGGCTTCAGGAGGTAGAGCCTGGCAAACCATCTTTCCTGAACCGTAATCGGCGTTCTCGCCAGCGCCACCGAGAGCGCGGTCGGTTCTATCCCGGTATTCTCCGACCACGCCCGGATGTCGCCCACGGCACCGCGGGTGATCTCCTTCTGCGCCGTGCTGCGCGTCGGCGGAAGCCAGCCGAGTGCCCCGGCGAGATCGCTGAGCTTATAGAGGAGACCTGCGAGCGGAGCGGGTATGTTGAGGATGCGGGCAGGGCTCCAGCCAAGCCAGTGCCGGTAGGTTCTCACGACATCTTCGAAGGAGAGGGGCTCCGGCCCTGCTATCTCCAGGATCAGTCGCTTGGGGGCACTCGGATGGACGAGCATCTCGACGGTGCGTGCCACGTCTTCGAGGCGCACGACCTGGAGCAGCCCGGTATTCGGCATGATCGGCAGGACGGGCAAAGCCGCCAGCCCACGGATGAGCGCACTGGCGCCAAAGGCGCCGGGGCCGAGCACAACGGAAGGGCGCAGAATGACCCAGTCGAGGTCCCTGGCCATCAGCGCCTCGTCGCCTTCGAGCTTGGTGCGCGAAAAGGGGGAAGGTTGCTGCTTTTCTACGCCCATGGCCGAGAAATGGATGACGCGGCGGACACCGGCCTGTTCGCAAGCTTGAAACAGGGCGGAGGGACCGCGGATATGGACGCCGGACGTATCGTGACCCGGCCCGTCCTGGAGTGTGCCTGCGCAATTTACAACGGCGGTTATGTTCAACAGATGCGGCAGCCAGTCTTCGGGCCGAACCGCTCGGGCAAGATCGAGTTCCACGGTTTCGCCGGTCTTTGACAGCGAAGAGCCCGGTCGAACCACGCGTACGACCGTCATGCCGCGCTCGAGAAGCTTCGCGCAGACGGCAGCGCCGATCAGCCCCGAAGCCCCTATCACAAGGACTCTCATCCTTCCCCCTTCTGTCGCCGGCGATTACCGTAATACCGCAGCCATTGCCGGCGCGTTGCACCTTACTGCTCCAACAGGCGCCGGGTGGAACATGTTCCGCGGATGGTGAACAGCGGATTATCGAGAGAGCCGGTTCAGTGCCTCGCGAAGCGTCGCGGCGGCCTCTTCCCGCTCGCCGGACGACATGAGGTCGGGCTCTGCATCAAGCTTCAGATGCGGGAGTTCCTTGTGAATCGCGTCGCAAGCGACGCTGAGATTGGCCCTAAAGTCGACGACTCGGAAGGTAGCGACCGGGTAGGCTAGGCCCTTGACCCGGACGCGTCCCACCTCCTCGCAATGGATCACATCCTGCACCTGCGCGAAGGTCTCGTAGGAAATCAGCACCGCGCCAGGCTCCGCTTCCTGCTCCAGTCGGGCGGTGAGATTCACGGCCCCGCCGATGATGGTATAGTCCATTCGATCTTCGCTGCCGAAATTGCCGACGGTGCAGTAGTCCGTGTGAATGCCTATTCGGCAGCGCAGCGGCGTCTCTATTCCGGCGCCGCGCCAAGTCTCGCCGAGTTCGGCCATCCGCTTCTGCATGGCAAGTGCCATCGAAACGCAGGCGATGGCGTCCTCCTTCACGCCGCTCGTCTCCGGATCGCCGAAGAACATCAGGATGGCGTCGCCGACATACTTGTCGATCGTGGCGCCGAAGGACAGGGCGATCTTCGACATTTCTGTCAGGTATTGATTGAGGAGCTGAGTGAGTTCCTCCGATTCCATCTTGTCGGTCGTCTCGGTGAAACCGGCGATGTCGGAGAAGCAGATCGTCAGTTTCTTGCGCTGGCTCGCGATGCTGACATCCTGCCGGCCGCTAAAGATCGAACTGTAGACCTGCGGGGCGAGGTATTTCGCCAGCTTGCTCGACAAGGCTTCGAGGGCGGCCGATTTTTCGGAAAGGTCCTGCTCGCGACGTTTCAGCTCCGTCACGTCGGAATAGACGGCCACCGTGCCGCCGCCCGAAATGCGGCGTTCGCTGATCTGCACCCAGCGATCCGGACCGCGCTGCTGCAGGATCGTTCCGACGGGATTGCGGTGCGCCGCGAGGCGCCGGGCGATCCACTCATCCTCCCGTCCGATGGCATCCTCGATCAGGCCGCGCTCCGCCGCGGCACGGATGATCGCCTCGAAATTCGTGCCGGAGACGACGGCGTCATCCATGCCCGGATAGAGTATCTCGCGATATCGGCTGTTGCAGAGGAGGAGCCGGTCCTCGCCATCATAGAGCGCGAAACCTTCGGAAATGCTCTCGATCGCGTCGATCAGGCGCTGGCGGGCTTCGGCGACGTCGCGCAGGTTCTTCTCTTCGACCTCGATCGCCGTGTCGCGGAAGACGCGCAACGCCTTGGCCATCCGGCCGATCTCGTCGCGCCCGGTATCCGGCAGCGTCACACGCAGGTTGCCGGCGGCAATGGCGAGCATGCTGTGGCTGAGCCCGGCAAGACGGGCAAGCAGGTTACGGTCGACATAGAGCCAAACGATCATTACCGAACTCAGCAGGCTTAGCAGGGCGGAGCCGAGCACGATCGCGGTGCCATAGCGCCGCACGGTCGCGGCTTCGGCGCCCGCTTCGGAAATATCCCGTTTCGCCGCCGCCACGAGGCGATCCACGGCAAGCGTCAGCTTGCGCGAAAGCTGATCGTTTTCCGCCACCAGCTTCTCGCCCTCTGCCAGGAGAGCAAGTTCTTCGCCGCGCGCGCCCGGAATGCTTGTTGGCCCGTCGATCAGCGCCTTGAACTCGTCGACGAGCTGACGGAAGCGCTTGCGCAATTGCTCGTCGAATTCGGGCGTGACGGCCTCCAGCGCGTTGACCGAGCGGTGCAGGGGAAACGAAAGCAGCGACAGGTCGCCCGGGGCCGGCACGACGGCAGCCTGCAAAAGCGTGTCGTTGATCGCCGCTATCTCGCGTTGCGCCGTTTGCTGCGGAATATAGGCGGCGATTGCCCGGGCGAGATCTCGCGTCGCCGCAGCTTCCGCTTCCGGCGACAGTGTCGGATCGACAGTCGCGGCCCGCCACCGCGGCACCTTGGAATTCATCACGAGAATGCCGGGCGCGACGAGCCGCTGGCTGGCATTGGTCGTCGCCGACAGGCGGCGCAGAAGCTCCTCCTTTCGGGCCACGGCGTCGAGACGCGCGGTCACGAGACCATTGAGGGCGTTCAGGTTGCGCCGCAGCCCCACTGCCGCCGCTTCGATTTCGGCAACGACCGCCGAGCTGAGCGCCGTTCCCCTCAAGGCGGCAAGCAATTCCTCCAGGCGCGTCATCTCGCTGCCGATCGCCGCTGATACCTCGGCGTGCCGGGCCTGGCTGCTCGATGCAAGCACGGCGGGAGCGGTGGCGGCGACGCGCTCGGCTTGGCGGGAGAGTTCGAGAGATAGAAGGGCGGACGGGGCCCGGCGCTCCGTTACCCGTTCGAGCACCTGGCCGAGCTGGAGAAAGGCGTATAGCGCGCCAGCGGTCGCAAGCACGGCGAAGGCACTGATGCCGAAGAAGGCGAGCAGCAGACGACCGCGAATGCCGAGACGATCAAACATCGCGGCCCCTCGCTCCGGCTGAGGCGGTCAACATCGTCCGCACGGATTTCTTCTCAGATGCGTGCTGCTGCGGTGAGCCGCCAGTTACTCCAGCGGCACGTACTCGCCACCCTTCCAAATATACCATACCCAGTTCTGAACGGTGAGGTCGCCCTTCTCGTCGAAATCGATCCGGCCGAGCACCGTATCGAACGCGTGGTTGCGCAGCGCCGCGATGACTTTCGGCGGTTCCAGCGACCCCGCTTTACGGACCGCCTGCGCCCAAACTTCGGCGGCGCCGTAGCTGTGCAACGTCCAGGAGTCGGGCTCGAAATTCTCCGCCCGGAAGCGCTCGACGACCTCAGCCGCCTCGGCATTGCGACGCGGGTCGGCGACGAAGGTAAAGAGTGTTCCTTCGGCAGCGGGGCCGGCGATCAGGCCGAAGGCCTCGGTTGCAGTGTCGTCACCGGAAATCACCTGCACCGGAAAGGCGCGCTCGCGCGCTGCACGAACCATGAGCGCCGCTTCCGTGTGATAACCGCCGAGATAGAGCACCGTGATACCTGCCCTTTGCAAATCCGCGATCTCGGCCGAGTAGTCGTCCTTCCCCGGTTCGTAGCTCTGATAGATCGCCTCGTTGACGCCGCGCTTATTCAACTGCTTCTTCGTCTCTTCGGCGAGACCCTTGCCGTAGGTCGTGTCGTCGTGAAGGATTGCGATCTTTTTGGTTCCCCACTGATCGGCCAGGTAGTTGCCGGCCTTCAAGCCCTGGGCATCGTCCCGACTGCAGACCCGGAAGACGTTGGCATGGCCTTGCTCGGTCAGGGCCGGATTGGTCGAGGACGGCGAAATCTGCAGCACGCCGGCCGCGGCGTAGATTTTGGAGGCGGGGATCGAAGCGCCCGAGCAGTAATGGCCGACGACGAAGACCGCACGGTCGGCGACGAGCTTCCGGGCGGCCGCAACGGCCTGCTGTGGATCGCAGAAATCATCCGCCACGATCAATCGAACCTGCTCGCCGAGGACGCCGCCGGCGGCATTGATCTCCGCGACTGCCATCTCCGCGCCGCGCTTCAACTGGGTGCCGGTCCAGGCGAGTTTGCCACTCATCGGGCCGGCAACACCGATCAGAACTTCCGCTTGAGCCGGAAAGCTGAGAGCAAGGGCAACGGCGGCAGCAAGGGCGAGAGGTCGGCGCATGAACACCTCCGCCTGCAATATACTCTTGATGCGCCGGTGCGGCTACGTGTGGTGGCGAAAGGTTGCGTGCCGCTTGAGCATGCCGGGACGTTCAGCAGTTGATCGGCGTCCCGTCCGCAACGTGAGCCCAATATTGCGGCAGCTCATCGTTGATCGTGTACCAGGGTGCCTTCGAGCCGACGAAAATGTGCTCGCTCGGCCGGATTGCCGGTTCGTCGGCGAGCGGACCGAGCGCGACATGCACATAGGCGCCATCGCGGACCACCGAATAGAGAAAGGAGCCGCATTTGCCACAGCGGGCGTTGTGCGCGTTCTCCTCGCCGTAGGTTTGGAGATGGTCTGCCCCTTTGGTGACGGTGAACTTCTCGCGCTCGATGCCGGCAAACGGCTTGAAGGCGGACGCGGTCGCCCGCCGGCAATCCGCGCAATGGCAGTTTGCGGCATAGCGGAATTCGTCGGCGACGACAAAGTGGACGGCGCCGCAGAGGCACCGTCCGGCTAGCATGCGAACGCTCTGGTCTGTCATGATGCTCCTCGTATCCTTGCGGCTTGCGTTACTGAGGTGAATTGCAAGGCGGATCAAATGGCTCCTGGGTCGACGCAAGTTCCTGAGCGATCTCCCAAACATGCCCCGACGGATCCGCAAAGGCGGCGGTGCGGCGTCCCCAAGGGCGATCGATCGGGCCGTTAAGCAGTCTCACGCCTCGACCCTCCAGGCTGGCGCAGGCGGCGTCTACATCCGCGACCCTGATCGTGAGCAGGATACGCGCGCCCGAACTCGCCGACGCCACCGGCAAAGGTTCGATCAGTTCCGGCGCCTGCGATGCGTGAAGCAGATTGATCATGGCGCCCTCGAACTTCAGTACGCAGGAGACGTCATCCTGGTACACGATTTCCGGCTCAAAAGCCTTCCTGTAAAAGGCCTTTGCCTCGCCGAGATCATCCACAAAAAGGGTCACGACTTCGAGCGCAACAAACAATGACAAGAATTCCTCCTCTTATGTACTTGGAGTTGCCGACCTGAACGTGATCGGTCGGCAACTCCAAGACGCAGCCGCAGCCTCCATTCCGACAAGGAGAGTGAAATCTTCCGCAAAGAATAGCGGATTTCAAGGCTGCAGATGTGAGGAGAACTTCCTCAGGTCAAGACGCTCCGCGCGGGGCAGGGGTGCGCGGCCAGCCGAAGGGCCGGTGCGAGGCGGATGCGACCTTTCCAATCAGACCAGCGGCGCTCCAATGATATCGATGCCGTTCGCGCTGCAGCACCGTGTCAGGGCAGCGATCATTTCCGGTGTCGGCGCCGACTGCGGCGGCAATTCCGGCCGATCGGCCGGGCGGCCCATCCGGCGCAGCAGTGTTTCGAAGTCCGAACCGCGGGTAATCGTCAGACACCGGGCCCCGCCGCCCGATTCGACGCGGAAGGTGTGGGCGAGGCCCTTCGGCGCAACAACCGTGTCGCCGGCAACGGCAATCCGCTCGCGGCCATCGATGTGAAAACGCATTCGGCCCTCGAGGATGTGAAAGACTTCGTCTTCCCGGCGATGCACGTGCAGTGGCGGAGAATCCCCGTAGGGCATCTGGTGCTCGACCATGCAGATGCCGTCGTTCCCCTTGCTCGAGGAGACGTGGATCGCGACGAGCGTGTTGTTGAACCAGAAGAGTTCCTTGCCTTCTGAGGTGTCGCTAGTGATTGACATAGCGGCTTGCTCCTTTGCCTTATGTGACGTGGCGTCGCGGGTGACTTACCGGCCGACCGGGTCGAGCGGAAATCGAATGATCGTATGGGGCGAATTGACGGGATGAATTTAAATGCTCTGGACCTCAATCTGGTGCGGGTGCTCGATGCCCTGCTGCGGGAAAGAAGCGTCACCCGCGCCGGCGATCGGATCGGCTTGAGCCAGCCTGCCGTCAGCGCGGCACTCAACCGCTTGCGTCACGCGCTCAATGATCAGTTGTTTGTCCGGCGCGGCAACGAGATGGTGCCGACGCCCCGGGCGGAGAGCCTGGCGGAGCCGGTGCGGGTGGCGCTGCGCGAAATCGAACGCGTTTTTCACTCAGCCAAGAGGTTCGAGCCTGCGGAGCTTGAGCGCACCTTCACGCTGATGGGGGCCGATTTCTTTTCTATGCTGCTGATGCCGTCCCTGGCAGCGCGCATCACGCACACGGCGCCTGCCGTGTCACTCCGTTTTCTCGACAGCGCGCGCGGCGATGTCGCACGGCTGCTTCAGGACGACGAGGTCGACGCGGCGCTCGAGCGGCCGCTGGAGGTGCCCGACTGGGTCTCGAGTGCCCTTCTCTTTCACTCACCCTTTGCGATCATCGCAGCCAAGGACAATATCGCGATCGGCCGGGCTGGGATCGGCGAGAATGGACTTCTGCCGATCGAAATCTTCTGCGAACTTCCGCATGCCATCCGCTCGATCGACGGTTCGATGTCGGGCTTTACTGACGATGCCCTCGCCAAGATCGGGCGGGCGCGCCGCGTGAGCCTGGCTTTGCCGCACTTCCAGGCCGTGGCGTTGGCCGTGGCAAGCGGGAATTACCTCGCCGCTGTTCCTCGCCAATTCGCAGTTTCGGCCGCGCGGAGCCTGCTGATTGCCATCTATGAGCCACCGCTTACGATCCCCGTTCCGGAGATCAGGATGTATTGGCACGCCCGTCACGACGACGAGCCGCCGCATCGCTGGCTGCGCGGTCAGATCCTCGGGACCGTCGACATCCTCGGATTCCCCGAAGCGGGAGTCGCGTGAGATCAATCGGATAGGGCTGCACTCCCGGACTTGGTCTTCGCACGCATTGCTTCGTCGGCCTTGCCGATATTTTTGCGCCGCCTGTCGAGCCAGTGCATCGCCGGGGTGACAGTGAGCCCGTGCGTAACGATGGAAATCAGCACGATCAAGGCGACGGCGGACCACATGACGTCGACCTCTTCGAAACGCGCCACCCCGGTGGCAAAGGCGAGATAGTAGATCGAGCCCAGGCCGCGGATCCCGAAGACGGCGATCGCCGCCCTTTCACCCTTTGGCAAGGTCGATGGCAGGCTCACCCATCCGGTGGCCGGCCGGGCAATGGCCAGGACGAAGAGGGCAAAGGCGACCACGCGCCAATCGAGGTCGACAATGAAGTGTCCGAGGCTGACGGCGGCGCCGAAGCAGACGAGAAGCACCATCATCAGGAGCCTTTCGATCTGCTCGGAGAAGTCGTGCAGTTCCTTGTGAAATTCGTGGTGTCGCTCGACGGTGCGGAAGGAGAGCGCGGCCACGAACACGGCGACGAATCCATAGCCGTGGACGAGTTCCGTCAGGCTGTAGGCGAGGCAGGTGATCCCCAAGGCGACGAAACCGTCGCCCGTGCGCACGAGCGCAGCGCCCTTCGGAAGGCGAAACGTGGCAAAGCCGAGCGCCTTGCCGACAATCCATCCCATCACGATGCCGGCGAAGAGCCGCCAGGTGACATCCAGCAGCAGCCACCCGGCGAACCAGTCCGGCTCATCGGAGGCGAGTGCGATCGCAATTGCCAAATACACGAACGGAAAGCTCAGGCCGTCGTTCAAGCCGGCTTCGGACGTCAGCGCGAACCGAACTTCGTCCTCGGTTCCCGTCTCCGGCGGTCCTACCTGGACATCGCTCGCCAGGACCGGGTCGGTTGGTGCCAGGCAGGCGGCGAGCAGAATGGCGGAAGCTGCTCCAAGACCGAGTATCAGCGAGGCGCCGGCGGCCATCACGGCGATCCCCAGCGGCATCGCAATGCCCAGGAGCCGCCAGGTGAGAGCCCAGTTGCGCAGGCCGATCGGCCGGTCGATCTTCAGTCCGGCACCCATCAGCGCGACGATGACGGTGAACTCCGTCATATGCTCGATGACGAGCCGACTGTCGAACGAGCCGAGATCGACGACCGGTCTGAGTATAGTGTGTCCGGCCAGGGCGCCGATGGCGATGCAGAAGATGGGCAGTGAAAGCGGCAGGCGGCGAAACGCCATGGGAATCCAGGCGGTCAGCAGGATGACCAGCCCAAACAGCCCAAGCGTTATGTCGTAGTGCTCCATCCGCGGTACCTCTCAGTCGATCAACGCTGGGGCTGGATCGAGATCGAAGGTCACGAGGGGATTTGTGGGCATGATAGCTCCGAAAGACGCGCAGCAAGATCGTAAAAAACGCGTCTGCCGCGTCTGACGTTCCCGTCGACCACGATCAACGGTCATTGATGCGCAACATCTGGAATCCGAAGCTTGGCGCACCAATATCATTGCATGAGCAACAAACCTGCTTTGATCGGAGGGTCAAAGGGAAATGCATATGCGCTTTTCGGATCTCGCCATTGACGACCCTGAAATCTCGATGCTCCGGCGCGTTCATGTCTATGCTTGCTCCTCCAGGGAGCTGGAGCCGGAAAGTGAAGAGGGTGCTAAAATAGGCAGGATGCTTTTTCACCTATACCAGCAAGGCGTAAGGAGCGAAATCGCCCTGATGCGGATGTTAACGACGGGCGACGCGACACCCGAAATGATCAACGACTAGCGGTTGATCTTCGCCTTGTTCGGGCGCTCGACCGCGGGGGCGAGACATCTCGTTGCCTGCATTCGGGAACCTGCTGCGGCCTTGCGTGAACAATTGTGGTGTTGAAGCGTTTTTCTTGAACCTCGCAACGATGTGGAGGATCGGGCATGCGTCGCGATATGCAGCGTTACATGATGATCGAACTGATCGCCCTTTTCGCTGCGCTTGCCGTGGTCGCGGCGGTGATGGTGGTCACCCTGCTTCCGGGCTGACGCCTGTCGATGGGCGGGCGGAAGGTTGGCCGGCGGAGGCTTGGACTTGTCGACTGAGCCGCACCGTTGGCAAGATCGCCCTTCCGATCAAGTGAGCCTCTAGAAACCCCTGAGTTGGGCCAGAGGAAAAGAGGGCAACGCCAAATACCGATGACTGAGCACCAGAGAGAGTTTTCCCCTGCGAACGAGTATGACGTGCGGCGACTGCCATTCGCAAAGCGCCTCGAGGATCTATTGCCCGGCGATTGCATCTGGCCCATCAACAGCGGTGGACCCTATCTCTTCTGCGCCGCCAAGGCCGTCGGCAAATACTGTCCCCATCACAAGACAAGGCTGATACATAAGCGCGGCAGCGGTCATGCCACGAATGAACCGCAAACCCGTTAGGATCGATTGTTCTTGTCTCCGCTGGCGCTTGGCGGGTTAGGGTCGATCGTCTTCACGCCGTCGGCATTGACTTTCGTGTCTTCGATACGCGTTGCATTGCTTGTCGGAAAGCGGTCGACGTAGAAATAGAACAGTGCGCTGGCGAGGATGATGATGGCGGCGCCGATCAGCGCGAAACGCTCCCAATTTCTGTTCATGTCTGCATCTCCCGTCCAGTATCGAACAAAACTGCGGCAGGGGGCGATTGTTCCGGGACGGCGCGCGGCGACTGGTCAAATCCTCGGCGCGCTGGAACAAGGAAGTTCCCCGAAAGTTGGGCGCTAGCTTAGGATCGAGAGTAACACCGGACATGCCTCGATGAACGCTAAGGACGTCGATCTTACGAAGGCAATGGAGACCGCCGATCCGGGCAGGGGGCGCAGTGCAGCCACGCCGGGAGAGATACCGGCGAAAGGGTTGCGCGACGTGTTCTGGCGGGTGATGTCCGAGATCTCCGAGGAGCGCGTCTTCCTGATCGCGGCAGGGGTAAGCTTTTACCTGCTGCTGGCGCTGTTTCCGGCTCTGGGCGCGCTCGTCTCGCTTTACGGGTTTATCGCAAATCCCTCCGATATAGGCGCGCATATGGCCGTGTTGGACGAGCTCCTGCCGCCCGGCTCGTACAGTATGATTACGGATCAGCTGACGTCTCTTGCCACGCAGAAGACGTCGACCCTCAGCCTTGGCTTCATCGGCGGACTGTTGGTCTCGCTCTGGAGTGCGGCCAACGGCATTGCTGCACTCTTCGACGCCATGAACGTCGCTTATGGGGAAAAGGAGAAGAGAGGGATCGTTTCTAGAACGCTCCTGTGCCTTGCCTTCACCTTTGCCGCATTGCTTTTTGCCGTCGTCCTCATCGTGGCGATCGGCGTCATTCCGGCCTTGCTCGCCTATCTATGGCTGGATCGCTGGATTGAGATCCTGACGAGAGTGGCGCGGTGGCCGGCCATTCTGCTGCTCGGGACCCTCGGCACCGTGCTCATCTATCGTTATGGACCGAGCCGCGAGCGGGCCAAGCTGCGGTGGCTGAACTGGGGCGCCGTATTCAGCACATTGCTGTGGCTCGCCGCCTCATGGGTATATTCCTACTATCTGGAAAATTTCGCGAACTACAACGCGACCTATGGCGCACTCGGCGCGCTGATTGGCTTCATGATGTGGGTCTGGATTTCCATGGTCATCCTGATCACCGGCGCTCTCCTTAACGCCGAGCTCGAGCATCAGACGGCGGTCGATTCCACCACTGGAGAGCCGATGCCGATGGGCGAACGCGGGGCTTTTGTCGCCGATACGCTCGGAAAGGCTGCGGATTAGCCGTCGAGGGCGCCTGAGCGACGGCCGGCGCGCCCTCTACCTCACGAGATTGAGATTTTACGCTGGCCTTTGCACGCAATACGCTCATAGCCTGGACATCCAAGGGAGGCATGCCATGAAACGCATGGCACTTATCGTGACGGTATTGGCCTGTTCGGTCGGCCCGGCTGTTGCTCAGGACACGTCGATGAGCTTCTTCGTCACCAGCTCCAATCCGGGCAAGGGCGGTGATCTCGGCGGACTTGCGGGCGCCGATGCCCATTGCGGCGCGCTGGCGGCGGCCAGCGGCTCGACCGGCAAGACCTGGAGGGCGTATCTGTCTACCGAAACGGAGAACGCCAAGGACCGTATCGGGACAGGGCCCTGGTACAACGCCAAGGGCGAAAAGATCGCCGACGATGTCGCTGCGCTTCATGGCGAGACCAACAACCTGACCAAACAGACCGCGCTCAACGAGAAGGGCGAAGTCATCAACGGTCGGGGCGACACGCCGAACCGCCACGACATTCTGACCGGCACGAAGCCGGACGGAACCGCCGCCGCGGAAACCTGCGGCAACTGGACGATGGGCGGCGCGGAGGGTGCTGCAATCGTCGGCCACAGCGACCGCACCGGTACCGACGACTCGGCCGCGGCCAAATCCTGGAACTCTTCCCATTCGACGCGAGGCGGATGCACGATTGAGGCCTTCAAGGGCACCGGAGGAGACGGCCTCTTCTATTGCTTCGCGACCGATTGAGGATCGGCTGAAGCTGCAGAGGCGACATTACACGTAGCGGGCCAGCATTGAGCGTATGAAAGTCCTGCAGGCAAGGGCAAGAGCCTGCAGGAGCGGGCGGCGTCCGTCGACCAGAGCGTTGAACAGGCGGCGCAGCAAGGAGCTCGCGTGCCGGAGTGCTCTCCTCGACCGCCGCTCATCCTTAGTTGAGAAAATCGGCCCGATGTGGGGTAAAGCTATCGACGAGACGGCCCTCCTCCAGCGCCTTGACGCCATGGACCACCCCGGACGGCACGATGAAACTGTCGCCGGCGGAAAGAACCTGGGTCCGCCCGCCGACCGTCACCTCGAAGCTCCCCGCCGCGACATAACTGGCCTGAACGTGCGGGTGAGAATGGGGAGCGCCGATGGCTCCCTCCTCGAAGGCGAATTCCACCAGCATCAATTCGTCCGTCGAGAGGATCACCCGGCGCCGATTGCCCTCTCCGAGATCTATCCATTCGCCTTCGTTACCGCGGGCGAAAAGTTTCCTATCCATGATCGTCTCCTATCTCGCGAGCCAGCCGCCGTCTACCGGAATGACGGCGCCGTGCATGTAGTCGGAAGCCGTGGCAAGCAGAAACACGGTCGCATCGCCGATATCGTCCGGCGTGCCCCAGCGGCCGGCCGGGATGCGCTCCAGAATGGCCGCGCTTCGCTTTTCGTCGGCGCGGAGCGCCTCGGTGTTGTTGGTAACGATATAGCCGGGCGCCACGGCATTCACGTTGATGCCCCTGGCCGCCCATTCGCAGGCGAGAACCCTGGTGATGCCCAGCGCGCCATGCTTCGACGCGGTGTAGGAGGCGACGCGGATACCTCCCTGGAAGGAAAGCAGCGAGGCAATATTGACGATCTTGCCGCGCCGTCCCTCGGCAAGCAGCCGGCGGCCATAGGCCTGGCTCAGGAAGAACAACGAACTGAGATTGATATCGATGACGTCGTCCCAGTCGGCTTCGCTGAAATCAACCGCGTCGGCGCGGCGGATGATTCCGGCATTGTTGACCAGGCCGTCAAGAAAACCATGCTCGCGCCACAATTGGTCGATCAGCGAACGGCTCGCTTCGCGGTCCGCAAGATCGGCATGCGCGGAAATGAAGCTTCCGCCTGCCTCCGAGACCTTCGTCTCGGTTTCGTCCATGGCGGAGCGGCCGACGCCGATCACTGTTCCGCCGGCGCGGGCGATCGCCACGGCCACGCCCTGGCCGATGCCGGTATTGGCGCCGGTGACGATGATGCGGCGGCCGGCGAGGCTGAAGGCCGACGGAACGCTCACTTCAGCGCCTCCATCGGCACTATCTCCACATCGGTATAATCGACATTGTCGCCGGCCATGGCCCAGATGAAGGCATAACTGGACGTGCCGCAGCCGGAATGGATGGACCAGGGCGGCGAAATCACCGCCTCCTCCTCCGCCATCACGATATGGCGTGTTTCGCTCGGTTCGCCCATCAGATGCAGAATGCGTGCCCCGTGCGCTAGGTCGAAATAGAGATAGGCTTCCATGCGCCGATCGTGAACGTGGCAGGGCAT
Organism: Sinorhizobium fredii; assembly: GCF_002944405.1. Classification (NCBI taxonomy): domain Bacteria; kingdom Pseudomonadati; phylum Pseudomonadota; class Alphaproteobacteria; order Hyphomicrobiales; family Rhizobiaceae; genus Ensifer; species Ensifer fredii. Next base: position 950,956 of record NZ_CP024310.1, read on the forward strand.
GGTGTTCCAGACGGAGCCGGGCGCAAGTTGCGTCATGCCGACGACGAGTTGGCAGGTCTTCACGCCTTCCGGGTGAATGAATTGGAAGATCGAGCGCTCGTTCGAGGTGGCCGCGCTGCCGAGATCGAGCCGTTTGGCATCGCCGATGCGGATATGGCGCGCCGGCAATGCCTGGTGGGCGGGCGCGCTGAGCAGATAAAATTTGGCGGGGGCGGCCGGATCTTCGGACGAGAAGGAGACGTCCTCGCCCATGCCCGCATAGATCATGTCGCGCGGCTCGAGCCGGAAGCTTTCGCCACCGACCTCGACGTGGCCGGCGCCGCCGATATTGACGGCGATGAGCTCACGCCGGTCGAGGAAGCGGGGCGTGCCTGTCGGGCGGATGGACTCCAGCGGCAGGGGTGCGTGGACCGGCATCGCGCCGCCGACGATCATCCGGTCGTAATGGGTATAGGTCAGTGAAATGCGGCCCGGCCTGAACAGCCCCGAAATGTGGAAATTCGCGCGAAGCGCATCGGTATCCATGCGCGCGGCGGCTTCGGGGTCGATGGCGTGACGGATGGCATAGTCGATATGGGTTGCGGTCATCGGCGTGTTGTCCTCGGATTTGCAAGAAAGGAAGTCAGTCCCGGCGGGTTGTCGTGTCCAAAATCCATTTGGCCTGCTGACCGCTCAGCCGCACGCGATAGCGTTCCTGGCTGGCGGTAAGATGGGCGCGCATGGCGGCGCGGGCAGCGTCCGGATCGCTGGCGGAAATCGCCTTGAGGATCGCCAGATGCTCGCGCTGCAGGCCCTCCTGATATTCGCGCGACAGGATGCTGTCGGTGCCCCAGGGCGAGGCGATGTCGCAGGGGATCGCCCGCATGCCAAGCGCATCGAGAACTTCCACATAGTAGGGATTGTTGGTCGCAACGGCGATCGCCCGGTGGAAGGCGAAGTCGCTCTTGCCGGTCGCCTCGCCGCGCTCGAGCAGCCGTTCGAATTCAAAGAAGGCCTCCTGGATCTGCGCCTCCTGGGCGGCATTGCGCCGAAGCGCCGCAAGCCCGGCGCTCTCTATCTCAAGCCCCATCCGCACTTCGATGACGTTCAGGGCATGGGAGATCCGGTTGCCGACGTCGAGGCTGATCGAGCCGAAAGCAAGTGTCGGGTGATCCTTGACGAAGACACCGGCTCCCTGTCGCGCCTCGACCAGGCCATCTGCGGCAAGGGTCGCGATCGCCTCGCGCACCACGGTCCGGCTGACGCCGTAAAACGCGCTCATCCGGCTCTCCGTCGGCAGCTTGTCGCCAGGCGGGATTTCGCCTTTCAGAACCTGCTCCCGGATCGCGCTTGCAACGCGTTCGGAAAGCTTCGGCTTGCGCTCCATCCTGGATTCGGCCGGGGAGTCCATGACGCTCTTACCCCTTGAAGACGCCCGGCAGCCAAAGCGAGAGGGCCGGAACATAGGTGACGAGCCCGAGGACGATCAAACCCGCCAGATAGAAGGGCCAGATGCTGCGCATCGCCTCCCACACTGTGATTTTCCCGACCGCGCAGGCGACGAACTGGACCGCGCCGACCGGCGGCGTATTGAGGCCGATCCCGAAGTTCAGGATCATGATCACCCCGAAATGGACCGGATCGACTCCGTAGGCCATCGCCACCGGCAGGAAGATCGGGGTGCAGATGATGATCGTGGGCCCCATGTCCATGAAGGTGCCGAGAAACAGCATCAGGACGTTGATCAGCAGGAGGACGATGATCGGATTTTCCGAGATTGTGTTCATCCAATCGATCAGCGCGGCAGGCACCTTGAGGAAGGCCATCAGCCATGAGAAGGCGGCGGCCATGCCGATGATCAAGAGGACCATCGCCGTCGTGCGCACCGCGCCGAAGGTGGCGCGGACGAAGTCCTGCCAGTTCATCTGACGGTAGACGAAGACGGTCACGGCCAGCGCGTAGAGAACGGCGATGCATGAGCTTTCCGTCGCCGTGAACACGCCCGAACGGACGCCGCCGAAGATGATGGCGATGAGCAGCAGACCGGGGGTCGAGATGAGCAGCAAGCGGCCGACCCGGGCAAATCCTGGAAAGACCTCGGTGGGATAGCCGCGGCTACGTGCCACGAAATAGGCGGTCACCATCAGCGCGGCCGCATAGAGGAGGCCGGGGACGATGCCCGCGGTGAAGAGATCCGCGATCGAGATCTTGCCGCCCGCCGAGATCGAATAGATGATCATGTTGTGCGAAGGCGGCAGCATCAGCGCGATCAACGCCGCCATGGAGGTGACGTTGACGGCATAGTCCGCGCCGTAGCCGCGCGCCTTCATCTGCGGGATCATCAGCCCGCCAACGGCGGCGGCCTCTGCGACGGCGGAACCGGAAATGCCGCCGAACAGCGTCGCGGTGACGATGTTGACCTGACCCAGTCCACCGCGGATGTGGCCGACCAGCGAGGCGGCGAAGGCGACGATCTTCTGGGCGATGCCGCCGCGCACCATCAGGTCGCCGGCATAGATGAAGAACGGGATGGCGAGCAGAGAAAACACGCTCATGCCGGAATTCAGTCGCTGGAAGATGACGAGCGGCGGCAGCCCAAGATAGAGCACGGTCGCGAAAGAGGCGACGCCGAGGCAGAAGGCGATCGGCGTGCCGATCAGCATCAGCAGCGTAAATACGCCGAAGAGGATCATCATATCCATCCGATCACGCCTTTACATTCGCGGTGTCGAGTTCGGCGGCAGCCTCCGCCGGCGGCAATTCGTCGAGAAGATCGTCGATCGGTTCTCCTGCAAGCCGAAGAACGATGCGTTCCAGGGCGAACAGGCTGATCAGCACGCCGCCTGCAACCAGCGGCACATAGTTCCAGCCGCCGGAGATGTGCAGGGACGGCAGAATGGTGTCCCAGGTGAGCCTGACAAGCTCGACCCCGTACCAGATCATGCCGCAGCCGAAGGCGAGCGCGACAAGGTCCGAGATCATCCGCAGCCACTTCTTCCCACCCTTGGGTACCACGTAGAGCAGGACGTCGAAGCCGAGATGGTAGTTTTCCCGCACGCCGACCGCGGCACCCAGGAAGATGAACCAGCTCATCAGCATGACGGCGCCGGGCTCGGTCCAGCTCGGCGAGTCGTTCAGCACATAGCGGCAGAACACCTGCCAAGCGACGATCGCCGTCATCACGACAAGGCCGATCCCCGCGAGCCAGAGCGTAAGCGTGCTCAACCCCGAGAGCGCGCGGCCCGTTTTCACCAGTCTGGTGGACATGGTCGTCATCCCTAGAAGGGATGGGCAGGGTCGGGCCTGCCCATCAAATGGCGTCATTGAACCGCCCGTACGTCCTCGACCATCTTCTTCAGGACCGGATCGGTGACGTGCTTCTCGTAAACCGGCTTCATCGCATCGATGAAACCCTGCTTGTCGGGCGTGGAAATCTTCGCGCCGGCCGCCTCGACCTTGGCGCGCGACTCGCTGACCTTGGCCGCCCAGAGCTCGCGCTGCTTGGCGACGCTGTCCTTGGCGGCCTGCTTGAAGATCTCCTGGTCTTCCGGCGTTAGCTTGTCGAAGGCCGCCTTGTTCATCACGAACACCTCCGGAAGAATGGTGTGCTCGTCGAGCGAGAAGTTCTTGGCCACCTCGAAATGCTTGGCGGTGTCGTAGCTCGGGAAATTGTTCTCGGCACCGTCGATGACGCCCGTCTCGATCGCCGAGTAGACTTCGCCATAGGGCATCGGCGTCGCATTGGCGCCGAGCGCCGCCACCATGTCGACAAAGATATCCGACTGGATGACGCGGAACTTCAGCCCCTTCATGTCAGCAACGGAAGTGATCGGCTTCTGCTTGTTATAGAAGGAGCGCGAGCCCGCATCATAATAGGCAAGCACCACCAGTCCGGCGCCTTCGAATGCCTTTTTGATCTGCTCGCCGATCGCGCCGTCCATGACCTTGTGCATGTGCTCTTCCGAGCGGAAGAGGTAGGGCAGGGCCGGGATGATCGACTCCTTCACCGTGCCGTTGAAGGGTGCCATCGACACGCGGTTCAGCTCGATCACGCCGGAGCGCACCTGTTCGATCGTGTCCTTCTCCTCGCCGAGCTGCGCCGAGTGGTAAACCTCGACAGCGTAGCGGCCGGCAGTACGCTCCTTGACCAGCTCGCCGAAATATTCGACGGCCTCAACCGTCGGATAGCCGTCCGGATGCGTATCCGATGAGCGCAGCACTGTCTGGGCGCTGGCCGCACCGGTCATGAATGCAGCGGCAAGCAGCAGGCCCGCCGTCAGTTTTCCAAGAATTCTCATGCTCTCCTCCCGTTTCGCATGATCAGATCGATGATCTCACTTTCACTGTTTCAAAGTCGGTACGCCTTCTTTGCGAGTCCGCAGGCAAGATCTCGGGCAAGCTCGCAGGCCTCGTCCTCTCTCAGCCGATGTTCGGCCACCAGGCGTGCCAAAAATGCGCAGTCGACCCGGCGTGCGATATCGTGGCGCGCCGGGATCGACGGAAACGCCCTGGTGTCGTCGTTGAAGCCGACCGTGTTGTAGAACCCGGCCGTCTCGGTGGTCATCTCGCGGAAGCGGCGCATGCCTTCCGGGCTGTCGTGGAACCACCAGGCGGGCCCGAGTCTGAGCGCCGGGTAGACGCCGGCGAGCGGCGCAAGCTCGCGCGCATAGCTCGTCTCGTCCAAGGTAAAGAGAATGACGGTCAGGCCGGGCTCCAGGCCGACGGCGTCGAGCAGCGGCTTCAAGGCCGTCACGTAATCCGTGCGGGTCGGAATATCGAAACCCTTGTCGCGGCCGAACTTTGCCAGCATCGACGGGGAATGATTGCGGAAGGAGCCCGGATGGATCTGCAGCACCAGTCCGTCGTCAAGGCTCATCTTTGCCATTTCGGTCAGCATCTGAGCACGGAACAGTCGGCTCTCGTCCGCATCCGCCTTGCCAGAGCGCACCTTGTCGAAGAGCGCCACTGCGGCCGCCTCGGAAAGGTTCGCCGTATCCGCCGTGGCATGGCCGTGATCCGTGGAAGTTGCGCCGAACTGCTTGAAATAGGCGCGCCGGGCCCGATGCGCGTCCAGATAGCCCTTCCATGTTCCGGTGTCGGCGCCGGTGATCTGACCCAGCCTGTCAAGATTGGCGGAAAAGCCGGCGAACTCCGGATCCACGACCGAGTCGGGTCTGTATGCGGGAACGACGCGGCCCTTCCAGCCGCTTTCGCGGATTTTCGCGTGCCAATGCAGATCGTCGAGCGCGCCGTCGGTCGTCGAGATTACCTCGATATTGAAGCGTTCATAGAGGGCGCGGGGGCGGTAGTCCGGCTTGTCGAGGCAAGCGGAGATGCGGTCGTACAGGCGATCGGCGTTTTCCGCCGAGGGCAACTCCTCAATGCCGAAGAGGTTGGAAAGCGTGTAGTCGAACCAGAGGCGCGTCGGCGTGCCGCGAAACAGATGATAGCGCTCGCAGAAAAGTCGCCAGATCGCGCGTCCGTTCGTCTCGACCGGCGCGCCGTCGAGGGTCGGCACGCCGAGCTCTTCCAGTTTCACACCCTGGCTGAACAGCATGCGGAATACATAGTGGTCCGGTACGATGAGAAGCTGTGCCGGATCGGGGAAGGGCTCGTCGAGCGCATACCACCGCGGTTCCGTGTGACCGTGCGGGCTGACGATCGGCAGTCCGCGCACCTCGGCATAGAGGTCCCGCGCGAGCCGCCGCGTGCCCTCGTCCGCCGGAAACAGAAGATCTGGGTCGATCAGCCCCTTCATGTGGCCCGCTCCTCCTATAGGCTTTCTATGGCTAGAGCCTGTAAAATAAAATGTCAACATACAAATTTTTTTACTTGTATGATGAATTTGGTTGTGCACGTTCTTACGTTGGGCAAGTCGCGTTCGCGCCCTGTCAGACTGTATGAACCAAGGGCGGCAGCGGTGCGGTTCTGCTCAAAGGGATCGCCGATCACCGGGTGATGGAGAGAGCGAGATGGCAAGGATACGCGTCGGTCTGATCGGCCTCGGCATGGCCGCAGCGCCACATGCCAAAAGTCTGCTCGATTTACAGGAGAGGGCCGAGGTCGCCGCTGCCTTCAGTCCTACGCCGGCGCGGCGCGAAGCATTTACGCAGACTTATGGATTTCCAACTTGCGACGACGCCGAGACGATCTTCGCCGATCCGTCGATAGCAGCCGTCATGGTGCTGACGCCGCCCAATACACATCTTGACCTCGTCCGGCGGGCGGCCGCAGCGAACAAGCATGTGCTTCTCGAAAAGCCGCTGGAGATAACGCCGGCGCGCGCCGAGGCATTGGTGGAACTTGCCGAAAAAGCAGGAATCGTACTCGGCATCGTGCTTCAGCACCGCTTTCGCCCGGTCAGCGAGGCACTTGCCGAACTGATCGAGGAGGGGCGTCTCGGCGAGATCGTCAGCGCTTCGGCGCGCCTCCACAACTGGCGCCCGCAAAGCTATTACGACCAGCCGGGACGTGGCACGCGGGCTCGCGACGGCGGCGGCGTGCTTCTCACCCAAGCGATCCACACGCTCGACCTCATGATTTCACTCGCCGGCCTTCCGGAGGAGGTCAGAGCCCATGCGGCAACCAGCAAGGTGCACCGCATGGAAACGGAAGACCTCGCCATGGCGGCAATCCGCTTTGCAAACGGAGCGATCGGCACGGTGAGTGCTACCACCTGCGCCTATCCGGGCTTTCCCGACGAGATCGACGTCATCGGCACGCGCGGCATGGCGCGCCTCGGCGGAAGGAATTTGACCGTCTCCTTTCACGATGGAACGGAACTCACGATCGAGGACGAGGCGGCCGGAGGTGCCGGCGCCGATCCGATGGCCTTCCCGCACCACCATCACCGCGCGGTGCTCGCCGATTTCCTCGATGCCATCGAGACCGGACGAGAGCCGCGCGTCAACGGCCGCGAGGCGATAAGGGTTCACCGCCTCATTGAAGCAATTCTCGCGGCCGCCGAGAGCGGCCGCCCGCAACGTTCTTAGGCCTCGTTGCGCCACCTACGACCAATCGGGGAGGCGGACATGGCTTTCTCAGTGAACATGACGGCTCACCTATAGCGACCGATCGCCAGATCCTTCGCGTCGATCTCTGGCTTGCGCCCGCCGACCAGATCGCTGATGAGACGGGCCGAACCGCAGCTCATCGTCCAGCCGAGCGTGCCGTGTCCGGTGTTGAGGTAGAGACCGGCAATCTTCGTCGGCCCGATCACCGGCGTCCCGTCCGGCGTCATCGGCCTGAGTCCGGACCAGAAGGATGCCTGTCGCAAATCGCCGCCCGGGAACAGATCTGTCACCGAATGGTCGAGGGTGCGCCGCCGGGCAGGGCCAAGATCGTTGGTGTATCCGGAGATTTCCGCCATGCCGCCGACACGGATCCGGTCGCCGAGACGCGTGATGGCGATCTTGTAGGTCTCGTCCATGACGGTGGATTCCGGTGCGCGCGAAGCGTCGGTGATGGGAATCGTCAGTGAATATCCCTTGACGGGATAGACCGGCAGCTTGATGCCGAATGGTTTCAGCAGCAGCGGTGAATAGCTGCCGAGCGCGACGACGACCGCATCCGCGTTCAGCCGGTCGCGTTCGGTCAGGACGCCGCGCACCTGCCCGCCTTCAACATCCAGCCCCTTGATAAGCGTGCCATAGGCGAAGCGGACTCCGAGCGCCGCCGCCCTGGCGGCGAGCGCGTTGGTGAATTTGAAGCAGTCGCCGGTTTCGTCCTTCGGCGTCAGCAGACCGCCGACGATCTTTTCTCGGACATGCTTCAGAGCGGGCTCGACCCCAATGCAGCCGTCACGGTCGAGCACCTTGTAGGGCACGCCGTCGGCCGCCAGCGCCTTGACATCCTTGCCCGAAGCGTCCAGCTGCTGCTGCGTCCTGAAAAGCTGCAGCGTGCCCTGCATGCGTTCGTCATAGGCGATGCCGGTCTCCGCCCGGACCTCCGCCAGTGATGTCCGGCTGTAAGCCGCGAGGCGCAACATGCGGCTCTTGTTGATCGCGTAGCGCTCCGGGGTGCAGTTCCTCAGCATCTGGAACATCCAGGTGAGCATGGCGCGGTCGATCTTCGGCCGCAGGATGAGCGGCGCATGCTCCATGAAGAGCCATTTCAGCGCCTTCATTGGAATACCGGGTGCGGCCCAGGGCGAGCAGTAGCCGAAGGAGACTTCGCCGGCATTGGCGAAGCTGGTTTCCAGGGCCGGACCTTGCTGGCGGTCGATGACGGTGACCTCGTGTCCTGCCTTGGCGAGCTGGTAGGCACTGGTGACGCCGATCACACCGGCGCCGAGAACGATGACTTTCATGGTTTCCTCGATGATGGACGATCAGAGGTAGCGACGCTCGTAGCGGCGGCCGAGGCTAGTCAGAATTTCATAGGAGATGGTGCCGCCTGCTTCCGCCAGTTCTTCAAGCGTTTGGTGAGGGCCGAGAACCTCGACAAGGCTTCCCAGCGCAAGCGTGCCTTCGGGAAGGGCGGAAATATCGACGGTTATGCTGTCCATCGAGACGCGCCCGACGAACGGCAGGCGAACGCCGTCGTAGAAAACGGCGCCGCGATGGCTGAGACTGCGCGGCAGGCCGTCGGCATAGCCTGCGGCGATCGTGGCAAGCCTGGTTTCGGCGGAAGTCACATGCGCACCGCCATATCCGACCCGCGTGCCGGCCGGCACCGTTCTCGTCTGAATGACGGCAACGTCGAGCCGCACGACCGGCTCCATTGGATTGGGCTTGCCCGCTGTGGGTGCTCCCCCGTAGAGGGCGATGCCGGGACGAGACAGCACACCGTGATAGTCGTCGCCCATGAATATGCCGCCGGAATTGGCTAGGCAGACGCTCAAGCCTGGAAACTCGGCGGCGATCCGACCGATCTCGGCGAGCTGCTCTGCATTCTGGCCATTGTCCAACTCGTCGGCGCAGGCGAGGTGGCTCATGATGAACAGAATTTCGATATTGCCGCAGCCCTCGAGATCAGCCGCAAGCGGGGTTCGTTCCTCCGGGGGAACCCCCAAGCGCGACATGCCCGTGTCGAACTGCAAGACGGCGGGAAGAACGCGCCCGAGCTTCCGCGCCGTCAGCGACCAGCGGCGGAATTGCTCGAGAGAGTTGAGAACCGGAACGATGCGGGCCTTGGCGCAGGTGATCTCCGTTCCGGGCTGCAGCCCGTTGAGCACGAATATCTGCGTGTCGTTCGGCAAAAGCGGTCCGAGCTTCACCGCCTCGGGGAGATGCGCAACAAAGAAATGCCGGCAGCCTTCCGCATGCAGGGCGTCGGAGACCTGCTCGGCGCCAAGGCCATAGGCGTCGGCCTTGACCACCGCGGCGGCGGTTGCCGGTGCGACCCTTGTCGAAAGCTTTCGATAATTCCGCCGCAAGGCGGCAAGATCGATCGTCAGGTAGCCCGAAGCGCCACCCACCGTTTGTCGATCTGGAACATGCAAGGCATGACGGTTCATGTGCAACCCTCTCGTTGCGCAGAACATATTGAAACGATCGTCGAATATCTTATCTGGTGTTGATTGATTGTATCAAAGTATGGGCAATACCTGCACATACTGCACAAAAACGGAGCTTTTATGCATGACAGCGCTTGACGCGATCGATCGAAATATCCTGCGTCTGCTCCGCGTCAACGCGCGCATGAGCAATGCCCGCATGGCGAAGGAGGTTGGCCTGTCGCCGTCGGCTTGTCTGCGCCGGATAAGATTGCTCGAAGAGGCCGGCGTCATACGCGGCTACACCGCGCTGGTGGAAAGCGGCAGTTCCGAGGACACGATCGCGGTGATCATCAATATCACGCTGGAGCGACAGACGGAGGATCATCTCGACCGTTTCGAAGCGGCGGTGCGCAAGCATCCGGAAATACGCGAATGCTTCCTCATGACGGGCGGATCGGATTATCTGCTGCGGGTAGAAGTCGCGGGCGCCGGCGAGTTCGAGCGGATCCACAAGGACATTCTCTCGACGCTGCCCGGCGTCCTGCGCATCCATTCGAGCTTTTCAATCCGCAACGTTCTCGCCACCCGAACCAAGCCCCGGCGGTGACGGGTCTGTCGAAGGTTTCGGGGCAAATAATCCAGTGGGTGGCCTCATTGTCCGAAGTTCCATAAGATAGATTACGCGATTTTGCATTGTAGCCGCAAAGTTGAAGTGTCCTGATCCTGCAAAGTAAGAATGTCACTCTCCCCGCGTTTTGATGCCGTGGGAGATTGCGGATGGGACTGATTGCGATGAGCGAGCGCGATCTGCAGCGGATTGAGGTTTTGTCGGCGGTCGTCGACGGTCGGACGACGATCGTGTCTGCAGCCCAAGTCCTGGCGCTGAGCCCGCGTCAGGTTCGCCGGTTGCTGGATGTCTTCGGGCAGCATGGCGCGGCGGCGATCCGGCACAAGGCGCGGCCGGCCGTCGAACAATCGGATTTGCGACGGCGTGCGCGATTATGCGGTGGCGATTGTGCGCGAGCGTTATGCGGATTTCGGTCCGACGCTGGCGGCCGAGAAGCTGGCCGAAGCGCATGGGCTGACGGTTTCGCGCGAGACCTTGCGCAAATGGATGGCTGAGGCCGGCCTGTGGCTGTCACGCAAGCAGCGGCGCACGTTCCATCAGCCGCGGCTGCGCCGAGAAGCCTACGGCGAGCTGGTGCAGATCGACGGTTCCGAGCATCGCTGGTTTGAGGATCGTGGGCCGCCCCGTTCGCTTCTGGTGTTCATCGACGATGCGACGGGCAAGCTGCTGCAGTTGCGCGTCGTGCGGTCGGAAAGCGCCTTCAGCTATTTTGAGGGCTGGAGCTCTATCTGAAGGAGCACGACGCTCCTGTCGCCTTCTATTCCGACAAGCATTCGGTGTTCCGGGTGGCGAAGAAGGATGCCAAGGGCGGTCAGGGAATGACGCAGTTCGGGCGCGCGCTCTCAGAGCTAAACATCGAGATTCTTTGCGCAAATTCGAGCCAGGCGAAGGGCCGGGTCGAGCGGATGAACCGAACGCTGCAGGACCGGCTGGTCAAGGAACTGCGGCTCGCCGGGATCTCCGGCATGGACGCAGGCAACGACTTCCTGCCCGGCTTTATCGCGCGTCACAATGCACGCTTTGCCCGCACCCCTGCCCGGTCGGAGAATCTGCATCGGCCGTTGAACCTCATGCCGGACCGGCTAAAGGATATTCTCTGCAAGCGCGAGCAGCGTTATGTCGGCGCCCAGTTGACGTTCTCCTACGAGCGCAAGCGGATCACGCTCGAGGAGAACGAGGTGACACGCGGACTGGTCGGGCGCTATGTCGAGACCTACGCTTTCGCCGACGGCCGGCTCGACGTGCGCTGGAAGGGACATTCCCTGCCTTATAAGACGTTCGACAAGGACCAGCGGGTGACGCATGCGGCGATCACCGAGAACAAGCGGCTTTCCGATGTGCTGGCCTACATCAAGGAGCGGCAGGAGCAGTTGCCGGCGCCGAAGGTCGGGACCAACAGCGAGAAGAATGGCTATAGGCCGCGAAGACGTAAGCCGGGCAAACGGACGGATTTTATCAACGATCCCGCGGTCATCGCCCGCCGGCAGCAAGCGCTTTCTCGCCTTGATGCCGCAGAATAATCAGTGGTCTGGCTGTCAAAGCTAAAGCCGATCAGTGGATAATCCACCCGCCCCGATCTCACCTTGCAACCCGGACCAGCCGGTCAGATCGGGGCTGGTCCTCGTGCCGTGTGGCAGCGCTGCAAGTGACATTTCTACTTTGCGCCGGAGCGGACATTTCAACCTGGCCGCCACATCCAATGTAGCGGCATTTTAGAGATGCGACATATGAGCCAGTTAGAGATGCGACAGTCGTCGCCTCTTGGGATGCTGGCCAAACGCTTCCGCCACCAACTTCGCCAAGGCCAAAGAGGCGGTGAGGCCCGGCGATTCTATGCCGAACAGGTTGATCAGCCCGGGCACGCCATGCACGGTGGGGCCCTGTACGACGAAATCCTGATAGGCGACCTCCGGAGGCACGATCTTCGGCCGAATGCCGGAATAGGCCGGCAGCAATGCGCCATCCTTAAGGTCTGGGAAATAGCGGCGTACGCCGGCATAAAAGAGCGCCGCCTTTGCCGGGTCGACATCGTATCGAAGCGTGTCGACCCATTCGATGTCGGGGCCGAACCGCGCCTGGCCGGTCAGGTCGAGGGTCAGGTGGATTCCGAGGCCTCCCTTGACGGGGACGGGATAGATCAGGCGCGAGAACGGCGCCTTTCCGACGAGCGAGAAATAGTCTCCCTTTGCGAAGTATTCCTTCGGCACCAGCGCCGGCGGCATGCCGTCGATCAGGCGTGCCAGCCTGGGTGCGGCAAGCCCGGCGGCATTGACGAACAGACGGCAGCCGAGACGTGTCGGTGCGGCGCCGCCGACATCGACCACAATGCCGCGCGCGGTTGCCCTACCCCGCTCGACCGGGCTGTTGCAGACGAGGACTGCGCCGGCATTTTCGGCATCGCCGAGCAGCGACAGCATATAGGCGTGACTGTCGACAATGCCGGTCGAAGGCGACAGGAGCGCGCCGGTCGCGGCAAGTGCCGGTTCGAGGGAGCGCGCCTGCCCGGCAGAGATTTGCCTGACATCCGTCACCCCGTTGTGCGCCGCCCCGGCGGCGATCGCCGGCAGCTGTTTCAGCTCCGCTTCTGAAGTTGCGACGATCAGCTTGCCGCACCGCTGGTGTGGAAGCCCGCGCTCGCGGCAATAGGCATAAAGCAGGTTTCGGCCGTCGACGCATAGACGCGCCATCAGGCTGCCTGCCGGATAGTAGATGCCGGCATGGACGACTTCGCTGTTGCGCGACGAGGTCTCGCTTCCGATGCGATCGGCCGCTTCGAGGATGAGCACCTCGTGGCCGGCCAGCGCAAGGGCGCGGGCAACGGCAAGCCCGATGACGCCGGCTCCCGCGATGATGCATTCCACTTGCTCCAGCGACATGGCAGGCCTGACATCATTTCATTGCTTCACCGAATCTATGAAAGCAACGAAGTGCGCTAACTCTCTGAAATTATGACTTTTGGACGGAGGACCGCTACATGCCTGTTCTAGAAATTGCTCTAGCACAGGAGAGCGGGACGCGCCAATGACCCGTTAGATCAATGCTCCCTCGCCCATTCGGGTCATGGTCTAATTCTTGACTGCAGACCTCGTTGTGCGAGCCTTGAGACGGAGGTCGCCGAGCGGCAAAACGCTCTTTCGTAAATCCCATGAATTTCATCCCCACCCAACCGTCACATTTCATACTTTCCCATTCAATGGGAGGTTCCCATGTTCAGCAGGAAGGAATGGCACGCTCACGAAACCGAGACTTCACCGGCTTTTGCCGTTGGCGTCTTGCTCTTGTCGATCGGCCTCATCGTCGCTTACCTCGTGCTGGCGACCGGCGTCGCAGACGATAGGCGATCCGGAGCCAAGGTCTACGCACCGCTGACCCAAGAGAGGCTGAGCGCGCCCGGGAGGTTATGACAGTTTCTTGCGAACGGCTCCGCAAGGTCTCGGCGCTGAGTGCCTTTTCGGCTAAATGATCACTTGTTCCCCCAACTCGACGACGCGGTTGGCGGGCAGATGGAAGTAGTCGGTCGGGTCAATTGCCGAGTCAGCCATCGCTATGAACAGCCTGTCCTGCCATCTCGGCATACCCGAAGCGGGGTCCGGAACGAGCTTGCGCCGGCCGAGATAGAAGGACGTCGACATGATCTCGAATTTAAAACCTTCCTTGCGGCAGCGCGCCAGCGCCCGTGAGACATTCTGGTCATCCATGAAGCCGAACCTCAGCTCGAGCTTGCTGAACCGGTCGGAGAGCTTCGTCAGCGTGTAGCGATCCTTCTCCGCGACATAGGGCACCCTTGCCGTTTTGATGGTCAGGATGACGTTGTGCTCGTGAAGCACATGATTGTGCTTGATGTTGTGCAGGAGGACGGACGGCGTGGTCTCGGGCGTGGCGGTCAGGAAGATCGCCGTTCCCGGCACTTCGACCGGAGCGTGCTCGGATTTTCGTTCGACGGCAGCGATGAACTGGTCGAGCGGCACTTCCAGACGCGCAGTCTTCTCGCGCAGAAGCTGCACGCCTCGCCGCCAGGTCCACATGATCGTGATCAACGTTCCGGCGAAAAGGATGGGTACGAAGCCGCCATGGTGAATCTTGAAGAGGTTGGCGCCGAGAAAGACCATTTCCAGCAGGAACAAGGGGAGTAGGACTGCAATGGCAGTCAGCACAGCCCAGCCCCACTGCCGGCGAACGAACTCGAACGCGAGAATCGTGTCGATCAGCATGGCACCGGTGATCGAGACGCCATAGGCGGGCGCGAGGGATTCGGAACTGCCGAACACAAACAAAAGGACGAGCACCCCGATGAGGAGCGCCGTGTTGACCAAGGGCAGGTAGATCTGGCCAGTATGGGTTTCCGAGGTGTAGCAGATCTCGAAGCGAGGCAGGAAGCCGAGGTGGATGGCTTGCCGCACGAGCGAGAACGCGCCGGTTATTACCGACTGGCTGGCAATGATGGTCGCGAGCGTCGCAAGGAGCACCACCGGCAACAGGGCCCAGCTCGGAAACATCAGGAAAAACGGGTCGGAGATCGCCTCCGGATGCGACAGGATCAGCGCGCCTTGTCCGAGATAGTTCAAGGTCAGCGCCGGGAATACGACCGCAATCCAGGCCGCCTGGATCGGGGCGCGGCCGAAATGCCCCAGATCGGCGTAGAGAGCTTCCGCTCCCGTGACCGTCAGAAACACCGCCCCAAGAACGATGAAGCCAACGAGGCCGGCATTCCATAGGAAAACGACGGCGTGCACGGGATTGAAGGCTCCGAGGATTGCGAGATCGTCGCCGATATGGGCCACGCCGGCTGCGCCCAGGACCAAAAACCAGATGAGGGTGATCGGCCCGAAGAAGATCGAGACCGCGCCGGTGCCACGCGACTGAACGGCAAACAACAGCACCATGATCGCGACCGAGATCGGCAGCACGTAGTCGTGCAAGGCCGGCGTCACGAGCTTCAGCCCCTCGACGGCGGAGAGCACCGAGAGCGCCGGTGTAATCATTGCGTCGCCGACGAAGAGCGACGCACCGAAAATGCCGGTGAAGAACATCAGTACCGGATACCTGGTGCCCTTCTTCATCAGCAGGGCAAGCAGGGCCAAGGTGCCGCCCTCGCCATTGTTGTCGGCGCGAAGCAGCAGGATCACGTATTTAATTGTCACGATGATCGTCAGCGTCCAGATGACCAGCGAGATGAGGCCGATGATCTCTGCCCGCTCGACACCGCCCGCCGCAAAGGGCCGCAATGCCTCACGAAACGCATAGAGGGGGCTGGTGCCGATGTCGCCATAGACCACTCCCACGGATCCGAGCATCAGGGCGAGAAACTGGCGCAGGCCACGGCCCTGTGCCGGTGCATGGTCGACGGAGGCGGTCATGGGTTCTCCACGTCAGAAAATCCCCGAAGTGACGGACGCGCATGATGCTGGGCCAAAAATGGAGGCAGGGCGCCAACTTCTCTGCAACGCGCGGAAATCGGAGAAGTTTCTATCTTCGTACAGGACTGTACCGCCGACTTCCATGACCCAGAAAGGGAATCCAGCAGAAATCCGCTCTGGCAGAAGCTTGACCTCTGGCCGTCCGGGGGCTGGTCGCCTGATCTATCCGGCAACCGCCGGTCGGTCGGAATCGGTTTCATCCACGTGAATGCGGTCCCGGCCGGCGAGCTTGGCCATGTAGAGGGCCCGGTCCGCACGGGCATAGAGGCTGATCGCAGTGTCGCCCGGCTGAGCACCCGCGATGCCGGCCGAAAACGTGTATCCGAAATCGGGCCGCTCCTGAAGCGGACGGGACTTGCGCACGGAGGCGAGCATTCTTTCGAGAATCAATTTAGCCTGCTCGACGGGCGTGGCCGGTAGGGTAAGCACGAATTCCTCGCCGCCGACCCTCCCGAAGCAGTCGGTGCGCCGCACCAGGCGGTGAATGCGCGTCGCGAAATCCCTCAGGATTGCATCACCGGTCTGATGGCCGAACTGGTCGTTGATGCTCTTGAAACGGTCGATGTCCAGCACGCAGAGGCAGCCTGGCGAGCTCTGCTGCAGCATGTCCTCGATTCTCGCCGTCACGAAACGGCGGTTGGCGACGCCGGTTAGTTCGTCGGTATAGGAGGCCTTGATGGCCAGATCACGATCCTGTCGCACCGTGCGCGCCTTCACCCTGAGACCGGTCACATCGGTGGCCACGCAAAGCATCCAGCCATCCTTCTCGACGGTTTCGGTCATCCAAAGCCAGCGCCCGTCGAACAGATCGGTTTCAAAAGACCTGAAGCCGACCTTGCCGCGGCGCGACTGGGTCGATCGCAGCCATTTTTCGAAATCTCCCGCGCGAATGACGGTTCCGCGTTGGGCATGAAAGTTCCGCCGCATCAAGTCCGGCCATAGCGGCGTCTCATCCGGTGCGACGAAATAGGCTGACCGGAATGCCTCGTTGGCGTAGCGCAGCCTGTCGAACTCGTCATAGGCGGCGACGAGAACCGGAGAGGTCTCGAAGAGTTCAAAGAGTCGACTGGTATCCTTCGCCATATGTCGACGTTAGACGGTCTTCGTTAAAGGAAGCAATAAGCCAGCGGTGCGAATGCAAGCGCTTGGCGAATGGCGTCGTGGCCGACATTCCTCTCCGGCAACGGTCCCAAAGGGCAAACCAGCACTTGCACAGAGATTCGGGGCCGCTACCTGCAGTGACTCGTCATCGTCCCAATCAGGCATACACTGAACGTTTCCGGCACACGCTCGGGCGCCACGGATGTGCGAATCCGCCCCCGTCGAGAGGAGATGAACCATGGTGCCATCTCGCGACCGGTGCAGCACTTTCGGCCCCACAGAGGTGGATCTGCTGCACAGCATTTTCGAACAGATCCTGGAGGAAAAGGGTGTGGAGAGCAGCGGCGAGAGAGCGAATGAAATCGCCGCACGGTTGATTCGCATTTATCAGTCCGGCGTGCGCGACGTCGCAATGCTGAAAAAACTGTCCGTGCGTCCGCGGGAGTGATCCCACGACGCGAGGTCGGGCCGCCTGCCATCAGTGCAACGTCTTGTTTCCTGGGAAGGCAACGGGAGTGGCTTCGGCCATTTTCGCGGCCATTCGCATCGCGATCACATAGTCTTCGGTGAGCTCCATCAGCGCGAGCGCGATCTCCTGCCACGTCCAGCCGGCGCTTTCGGCCAGACTCGTGAAAATCTGAAAATCCTCTTCCAGCGCGCGCTCGCACTCGACCCGGCGGTCCGGGGGCTGGGGCTGGGTGATCGTGTCGGTGACCTTAGGCATCGTTCCTCCTAGTGAAGAGGGAAACTCGCAGACGAGGAGACCGGTTCCATCGCGCCGTTCCGAAAAGCATCTGGCTGCGGGAGGCTCGATAGAGACGAAGAAAGCGACCGCGCGCAGCGTTACTCCTGAAGGGCGTGGAGACGGTCATGGTTCCGCACAATCAGTGGAAGCGCGACGTTGAGGCTCGGCAAGGTGAGTTCGCGTCCTTTCCCTATGATCGAGCGACCGTCGAGCGATTTCGCGAGGAGTTCCCACGGTCCCGGTGGAACGACGAACGCAAGAGCTGGTTCGTGCCGGGAACGACGGCCGCCGGTCGTATCGAGCGGTGGCTGGCACGGGAAGCAGAGCGCGCCGACATCCATGGTGACGCCAAAGGCCGCGACGCCTATGATTTCGAGCCCATCGTCAGCCCATATCTAGAGGTCCGCGACGACCTGCGCATCCGAACGCCCTATTCCAGATCGGTGATCGAATTGCTGCGCGGAATTCCCTGGGCGCATTGGGACGAGGATGGGCGGGTCTGGCGCGTACCCTTCCGGTCCTACGAGGAACTGCAGCGACACTGGCCACGGATCGAGGAGGCCGCTCGACGAAGCGAACCGGAGGAAAGAAAGCGCCGCCGAGATGCGGAAAAAGATTCCGAGGCAGAGAGAGCGGCGAGAGCGCGGGCCGCGGAAAGGCGTCGCCGCCGCTATCCCCTCCCCGCTGACGATCCGCCGCCCTTGGGCCGCCCGGTTGCGACCGTTCAGTATGAGAGCGTCGTCTTTGTGGATCTCTCCGGCGAAGTCGCCGAGCCGGCGCCGCTGGCGCAATACTATCCGCAAGCGGATCACACCGCTGACCACGTCTGGGGGAGATGGCGCCCACCGACCCTTGCCGAACTCGTCGCGACATGGCCGGCCCGCCGAGAGCCCGGGCCTGAGGCGTTTTCCAGGGGATGGTGGCAGCCGACACTCTCCGAGTTGAGGATCGCCCGCAGAAAAGCCCGATCCATGGCGCGGCGCCAGCAGGCGCGAAAGCCGGTGGGTGCCGACGCGCAGCGAACGCGAGTCGAATAGCGAAGCGACCATCCGTTCAGGCCGAAATTGATCATCCAGACCGCTGGCGGCTTTGCGGCATGTCGAACTGCGGCTATGTTCCTTTTCCGTTCACGCGCGATTCGCGGCAATCCCGCCGCCTTCACAGGACGCGCCTGTTCAACTGGAGGCGGGACGAGCCGGATGAGCGTCGCATATCTGGAAAAGCTGAACGAGCGCCAGCGCAGTGCCGTCTCACACGGTGTCGGACCGGACGCCCATATCGGTGGTCCGCTTCTCATCATCGCCGGCGCCGGCTCCGGCAAGACCAACACGCTTGCCCACCGGGTGGCGCATCTGATCGTCAACGGTGCGGACCCCCGACGTATCCTGCTGATGACCTTCTCGCGCCGGGCGGCCGCCGAGATGGGCCGAAGGGTCGAACGCATCTGCGGCCAGGTGCTCGGCGGCAAGGCCGGGACGATCTCCGACGCGCTTGCCTGGGCGGGAACCTTTCACGGCATCGGCGCGCGGCTCCTGCGCGACCATGCGGGGGAAATCGGTATCGATCCGGATTTCACCATCCACGACCGGGAAGACAGCGCCGATCTCATGAACATCGTGCGGCACGAACTTGGTTTGTCGAAAAGCGAGAACCGTTTCCCCACCAAGGCGACCTGTCTTGCCATCTATTCGCGCACCGTCAATGCGGAACAGCCGCTCGACGAGGTCCTGCGCGATAATTTTCCCTGGTGTTCTGCCTGGGAAAAGCAACTGCGCGAACTTTTCGGCGCCTATGTCGAAGCCAAGCAGGCGCAGAACGTCCTCGATTACGACGACCTGCTGCTCTACTGGGCGCAGATGATGGGCGACGCCGTCCTCGCCGAGGACGTCGGCGGCCGGTTCGACCACGTGCTTGTTGACGAATATCAGGATACCAACCGGCTGCAGGCTTCGATCCTCCTTGCGTTGAAGCCGAATGGTCGGGGCCTCACCGTGGTGGGCGACGACGCCCAGTCGATCTACGCGTTCCGCGCCGCGACGGTGCGCAACATTCTGGATTTTCCGGCAAGCTTCACGCCGGCGGCGGAAATCATCACGCTCGATCGGAACTATCGCTCGACACAGCCAATCCTCGCTGCCGCGAACGGCGTCATCGAGCTGGCCCGCGAACGCTTCACCAAGAACCTCTGGACCGAGCGGGAATCGGCCGAGCGGCCGCGGCTCGTGACCGTGCGCGACGAGGCCGATCAGGCCAACTACGTCGTCGAACTGGTTCTGGAGAACCGCGAAGGCGGAATGCTGCTGAAGCAGCAGGCGGTGCTCTTCCGCACTTCGCACCACAGCGGTGCCCTCGAGGTGGAACTGACCCGCCGCAACATCCCCTTCGTAAAGTTCGGCGGGCTCAAATTCCTGGACAGCGCGCATGTGAAGGACATGCTGGCGGCGCTACGCTTTGCGCATAATCCGCGCGACCGGGTCGCGGGTTTTCGGCTGATGCAATTGCTGCCCGGAGTCGGTCCGCAGACGGCGGGGCGCGTCCTCGAGGCGATCGCCGCCGATCCGGAACCGTTGGCGGCGCTTGCGGAGATCCCTGCCCCGCCGCGCTCCGGCGATGCCTGGACGGCCTTCGCCGGCATGCTGCAGAGCTTGCGATCCGGCCGGACCGGCTGGCCGGGGGAAATCGGCACGGCCCGCGCCTGGTACGAACCGCATCTGGAGCGGATCCATGAGGACGCCGAGGTGCGCAGGGCCGACCTTTTGCAGCTCGAGCAGATCGCCAGCGGCTATCCGTCGCGCGAGCGCTTTCTGACCGAGCTCACCCTCGATCCGCCGGACGCCACCAGCGACCATGCGGGCGTGCCGCTGCTCGACGAGGACTATCTCATCCTCTCGACCATCCACTCGGCCAAGGGGCAGGAATGGAAATCGGTTTTCGTGCTGAATTGCGTCGACGGCTGCATTCCGTCCGATCTCGGTGTCGGCAGCACGGCGGAGGTCGAGGAGGAGCGCCGTCTGCTTTACGTCGCCATGACGCGCGCCAAGGACAGCCTGCATCTGATCACCCCGCAGCGCTTTTTTACGCACGGTCAGCATGCCCAGGGCGACCGGCATGTCTACGCCTCGCGCAGCCGCTTCCTACCTGCAACGCTTCTGCAATTCTTCGAGTGCTCGGCCTGGCCCGTTGCCAAGCCGGCTGCGGCTGGCCAGCGTGATGCGCAGCAATTGCGCATCGATGTCCGGGCCCGCATGCGCGGTATGTGGCGTTAATGCATGTCGCCCAAAGTGTGCAGCGTGAATACGTTTGAACGCGCCTTAGGAAAATGATCGTTGCCGGCTCGCTGGAGCCGAACGCGCCAATTGACGGACGAGCATTGTCGGCGCAGTGATCGAGCGGTCGTCTTTAGCCATGCCGTTCAGAACCTGGAGCAGATCGTAGCCGGCCGGCCAGCGGCCGAAGCCGCTCGCGATGTTGATGTGGCCGGCATGGCCTAGATCGACGAGGCGGCCGCCCCATTCTTCACACAAAATCCGTAAGCGGTCGAAGCGCATATAGGGATCGTTAAGACTGCCGACGACGAGACTTGGAAAGCTAAGCCGCTGTCGCGGCATGCCCCCGAAGGCGATCGCCCCCGGATGCAGTCGCTCCGTCTCCTCGAGATCACAGGGGCCGACCAGAAGCGCGCTTCGGATTCGCTCGACAATCGGGCGTCCGGCCAAGGCCGCGACCAACAGGCAGCCCAGACTGTGGGCGACGATGTCGACCGACGGATGCCTGTCGATTTCTGTCTCCAGAGCACTTCGCCAAGCCGCAAGCGCCGGTCGGCTCCAGTCGCCCTGCTCGACGAGCGTGGCCCCTGGTTGATCGATGAGCCAGTGGCGCTGCCAGTGCCCCTCGCCCGATCCGAACAAACCCGGAACGATCAGCGTCTTCACCATACGTTCGCTCCCCGGAACACCGGTTGCTGCAAATGAATAGGTTCATGCGGAGATTGTGCCCGGCAGCAAGAGCGAAGGTAAGGAATGAAGGTCCATTCTCTACAAAATTACTGGAAAAAATGCCGGATAAGCGAAGCGCGCCGACCGACCGGCATCGCCTCATCCTGCAGCGAGCAAATCAGCAATAGCGCCGGTGGAGCGAAAGCCAGCCGTCGCCGCCGATCCGGACCTCGATGTCGGCGTAGTGCTCCAAAGTCAGATGCGGCGTTCCCTCCGCTGCCGCGTGAGCACCGGTGATCACGGCCACCTCGGCGCCGGCGGAACTGCCCGCGAGTATCCCAGCCGGAGCATCTTCGAAGACCAAGCAGTCCTCGCCGCGAACACCGAGCCGGCTGGCGGCGAGAAGATAGCCCTGCGGATCGGGCTTGCCCGCCGTGACGTCCTCACCGGTGACCATGTGGCGCGGAACCGGAATGCAGGCCGCGGCAAGGCGGCGCCTGGCCAGCTCCAGCGGCGCCGACGTGACGATCGCCCAGCGCTCCGGCGGCAATGAATTAAGGAAGGCGACCGCCCCGGGTATCTCGACGATACCCTCCACATCGGCGATCTCCGCCAAGGCGAGCGCGTGCGCCTCGAGGTCGGGGTCGACGGCAAGCCCGAGCTTGCGGATCGTGTCCGACGCGCGCACGCCGTGCACCGATTTCATCAACTCATGGGGATCGAGCCCATTGCGGACCGCCCATGCCCCCCATACCCGTTCGACGACGGCCATGGAATTGAGCAAGGTGCCATCCATATCGAACAGCAGGGCAGCGAAGCTTTTTGGGAATATCGCGGTGGTCAGGGTATCCAAGCCGGCTCCTTGAAACGAGTGTCTCGCGCATCGCGCGATTGCACAACTATCCCTGGACGGGCCGGCGCACAACCTCCTTCTCGGCGCTCTCAGCGATGCCCGCCGGCAATAAGAAAATTGATCGGCCCGCCGGCGACGTCATCGTCGAAAACGGCGCAGGAAAGCACGCCGCCGAAGACGGCACCCGAATCGACATTGGTTCTGTTGCCGACAGTGCGGGGGTTGCCGCGGCTCGGCGTGTGCCCGTGGCAGACATGCTTGCCCCAGTAATGGCCGGAGTAGTTCGGATCGGTCCGCATCCAGAGCAGAATGTCGTCGCCCTGCTCCTCGAGCGGGATCGAATCATCTACGCCGGCATGGACGAAGATGCGATAGGGGTCGACAATGATCGACGGCAGTTCGGCCATCCAGACCAGATGGCTCAAGGGTATGGCGCCGCCGTAGGACTCCAGGGTCTCGCCGCCGCCGTTCATCAGCCACGAGCTCATCTCGGCGAGACCCTTGCGGGCCGAGAGCAGCATGTCTTCGTGGTTGCCCTTGAGCGTGAGCCATTGCCAACCGGCCTGGGTCGGTCCCGCCATGATCCGCTCGACGACGCCCCGGCTCTCCGGGCCCCGGTCGACGAGGTCGCCGAGAAAAATCACCCTCCCCTCCGGCGCGGCGGACTCGATTGCGCTCAGTAGGGTTTCGAGCTCATCGAGACAGCCGTGAATGTCACCGACAGCAAATGTCAGACGTCGGCCATTCATGAAGCGGTGCTCCTGTCCCCGTCGCTGCAGCGGCGCGCGTGTTGCACCTTGAATTGCTGCTACGAACACATGGTTCAGCGAACAGCTCTATCGCATTACAAAATTTAAAGGAATCGCTTTCGGCGAAAAATTGCGGAAACGCAATATGTTGGTTAATCAGGCGGCAGAAGAGCCGGAAGAAGGATGTCCGGCGCTTCCGTGGCACAGCTCAACGGCGCGGCGTGGCTCTCGGAATGGCTGAACTGGTGATGGACACCGGGTCGCTGGCAGGAAACGTGTCCTCGAGCCCCTCCTCCAACTGCTCTTCCATCGCATCCGCGTCATGTGCCTGGCGGGCATTCGCGAGCGCGCCTTCCGGGATCGATGGGGATCGCCGCGCGCCTGTTATGCCGAGCAACTCGCCATCCGCCTCCATGGCGGCTCCAAGGATTTCCTTCGCGCGCGCCACGGCGTTGAGCCTGTTCAGGGTGCCGGCCGCGTTCTGCGGGCACAGGACGGAAACGACTTCACCCGTCGCACCGACGAACTCGACGGTGAACCCCGCCTTGCCGCCGCGCTCGGGGAAGACCTGGATGCCAACGAACTGCATCGCTTTCTCCTCCATGCTAGCGCGGCAGTCTACCAGATTTGTCGAACTGCCGACAGCCGCCGTGGCGCAGCATTGTCAGCCGCATGGAAGCCCGGCGCCCCTTTCTCCCGCCCCGCCGGCCTGGTACAGGCCGCGAAGGCGTCGAGGGCGCGATTATAGACTCGCGTCTGCACGTCCATCATGCCCAGCACAGTATGGAACAGGTTGTCGTGCGACCGCGGCTCGTTGGTATCTCTGGCAAGGCAGCCCGTGTCGACGCCCATCAACGCCTGGTAGGGCTTCGAGAACCAGGCGATGAAGGGGACCTGAGTTTGTTCCTTCGGTGCGATCGCATAGGGAGCGCCGTGCAGGTAAATGCCATTCTCGCCAAGCGATTCCCCATGGTCCGACATGTAGATCATCGCGCCGGCGATGCGGTCCTGATGCTTCTCGATGAGCCCGGCGACGCTCGCCAGAACATGGTCGGTATAGAGGATCGTGTTGTCATAGGCGTTGACGATTTCCTCTGTCGTACAGCTCATCAGCTCCGGCGTGCGACAGTCCGGCGTGAAGCGGCGGAACGCTTCGGGATAGCGCAGGTAATAGGCCGGGCCGTGACTGCCGAGCTGATGCAGTACGATGACGCTGTTTTTCGTCGTCGCGGCAAGCTTCTTATCCAGGTCGCCGAGGAAGATTTCGTCGAGACATTCGCCATTGCTGCAAAGTGGGCTGTTCTTTTGGTGCGTCATGCTCGCAAAACTGACGAGGTCGGCGATGCCCTTGCTGCCGGTGTTGTTGTCCCACCAGGTGACCGAAACGCCCGCATGCGTCAGTACGTTGACGAGGTTTTCGGTCGAGCGAGCTTTCCAGTCGCTATACTCGATGCGCGGATAGATGGAAAACATGCAGGGCAGCGAGACGGCCGTCGCCGTGCCGCAACTCGTCGTGTCACGGTAGTTGACCACTCCGAGTGCCTCCAGTTCCGGATTTGTGTCGCGGTGATAGCCATTGAGAGAGAAGTTCATCGCCCGCGCAGTCTCGCCTGCGACCACCACCACGACGACAGGCTTGCCGGCTTTGGCGATGCGCGCGCCTTGTTTGGCGTCGACCGCGAGCGGCTGCACGACCAGATTGTGCTCGCGATAGCTGGAAAGCCCGTAGCGGATCGCCGACGTGATCGGTCCGGCCGGATTAAACCGGACCATCAGATCCCGATGCTCCCTGAGTGCATAGGCGATGCCGGCAAAGTTGGCGTAGATGAGCATGCCGCTCAGGAGAAGCGCTGGAGCAATGAAGAGGAAATTGATAGCCGCTTTTGAGAGCAGCGGCCGATGCTTGATCTCAACCCAGGCTATGAGAAGCGACGGCAAGAGCGCGTAGAGCGCAAGATGAAGCGCCAAACTGCCAGTCAACAGGTGGCTTGCCTCCGGCACGGTGGTGACGGCGGCGTTTCCTATCATTTCCTTGTCGATGACGATGCCGAACGTCTCGGTGAAGTGCGACGCAGCCGCCGATATGGCGATCAGCAGGACCAACAGCGGCTTCATCAGATATTTCATCGACAGCATGGTCAGGACTGAAAAGGTGGTCAGACCGAGTGCCACGCCGAACGATAGGACAGCGATCCACGCGTGACCGAAAGAGGTCACCGCATGGCTCCAGAAGGAATTGTTGGTGATGAGCAGCAGATAAAGCGTGGCCGCCGCACTCAAGGAGATGCTGCCGATCTCCGGCCGGCGAATTCTGAAGACAGCCAAAACATTGTTCTCCAGGATGGAAATTCTTTGCCCGTGGTTACGTCGCACCTTTTTCGAACCGGCGTCGTCCCTATTCTTGGACGCGACGAAGTTGCCGGCGTGTCACGACACCTCCGCCAGTACCGCGGGCAAACTGTCGAGGTCCTGTCGGGCACGATGCTCCCCGGGTTCTGCGACGTTGGCACGTGAGGGAAAACCCCCTATGGTCTGCGGCCGCCGATCCAAGAAGGCTTTAGATCAGGGAAACGCATGCGCCTGCTGCTTATCGAAGACAGTCCCCGCCTCATCGAACTTGTGGGCGAAACCATGCGCGATGCGGGCTGGCGGCTCGACGCCGTTTCGAGTGTCAGCGAAGCCGAGGCTGCCATTGTCGAACGGGAGCACGATCTTGTACTTCTCGACCTGGGCCTGCCGGATGGCGACGGCCTCGACCTTCTGAGATGGATACGGCAGGAGCACGCCGGCTTGCCGGTGCTGGTCATCACCGCCCGCGGCTCCGTCGACGAGCGGGTCCAGGGTCTCGATGCCGGGGCGGACGACTATTTGGTGAAGCCCTTCCACCATCGCGAATTGCTTTCCCGCTGCCGGGCCATGCTGAGGCGCAATCCGCACGCGATACAGCCGGTGCTCGAAGCCGGGGCGCTGCGCTTCGATCCAGCCACCGCAGAGCTCAGCTGCGATGGGACGATCATCGCCCTTCCCCCGCGCGAGCGCTCCCTGATCGAGATATTGATGCGTGAGGTCGGGCGCGTCGTTCCAAAGCGACGGCTCGAGACAGCCCTCTCCGAATATGGCCAGGAGCTTAGTTCCAACGCGCTGGAGCTCGCCGTCTCCCGCGTTCGGAAGCGATTGCAGCCCCTCGCCACCGGTATCCGGATCGAAACGGTGCGCGGCATCGGCTATCTCCTGCGGACCGCTGCATGAGGAAAGGCAATCCGTCGCTGATCGGCATCGTTGCCGGGCGCATCATCGCCTTTTCGCTGCTCGCCATGGTGCTTGAGATCGGCGTAGTTTTCGCGGATTACTGGTTTGACGACGAAAAGCTCAGCGTCCTGATGCTGCAGCAGGAAACGGAGATCCTGTCGCAAGGGATCACGACGGAGGGCGGGCTGCCGACATTCAGAGCCGATCGTGCGTTCCGTGAACGCTACGTCGAACTGGATGGGCGCGCAGGCGCGATCTATGTCCGGATTCGGACCGCTTCCGGCTCTATCCTCTTTTCCGATTGCACGACGGAATGCGCCGAGCATTTCCTGCCGTTGAGCATTAATGCGCCGCGCTTCTGGAAGCGGACAATCGAGGAGGGAAAGCCATTCAGCGTGGCGGGCGGCCAATCCTTCGAGCGGGGTGGCGAATCCGTGTTCGTCGAGCTGGCGATCCTGAAAGACCCGAACGGTTTCATGTATGGGGCCCTCCTGCGCGAGATGTTCGATTCAATGATCGTTCCGATGACGCTGATGTTTTGCCTCGTCATCGGCGCGACGATCTGGTCGATCCGAAGTGCGCTGAGGCCGGTGGCGATGGCGGTCAAGGCTGCGGATGCGATCGACCCGCGCGACAGCGGCGCCCGACTGCCGATAACCCGCATGCCGGAAGAGATCGAACGGCTGGTAAGCGCCGTCAACCGGCTGCTTGCCCGTGTCGCCGATCTCGTTGAATCGCAGAAGGTCTTCTCTTCCTCGATCGCCCATGAGATACGCACGCCGGTTTCGATCGCCAAGATGGAGTTGAGCCGGATCGACGATCCGCGGGCGCGCAATGCCGAGCGGGATCTCGACGCGCTGACGCATATTCTCGAGCAGCTGACGTCGCTGGCGCGGGCGGACGCAGTGGACCCTTCCGCCTATGAACAGGGCAATCTGTCCGAAATCGGAGCCGAGGTGGCGCAAGCCACGGCGCCGTTCGTCTTCGATCACGACAGGTCGATCGAGTTCGTCGACCGCGGGACGACGCCGGTAAGGATGATCCCCGCGCTCGTCGAGAACATGCTCAGGAACCTGATCGAGAACGCGGTAAAGCACAATCCGCCGGGTACCCGGATCGTTCTGACCTGCGGGCCCGGCCCACAGGTCTCCGTCGAGGATGACGGCAAGGGCATGGTCGATCTACCGGAACTGAACGAGGACCTCGGCTACGTCAAGCGCTCCGGCCAGCTCGGTCTCGGCCTGAAAATCGTCCATCGGATCGCCGAGTTGCACAAGGCGAAAATCTCATACGACACCGCTCCGAACCGGGGCACCAAGATCACGATCGACTTTGCCTCTGCGGCCTGAATTCGGCGCCGCTCCTTGTGCCGGGTATTTGTTGAGCATAGTGCATATTTTTTAATCCGGTGCGTTTTCTTGGATGCAGATTTCGTGCCCAATCCGCAGTCACATGCTATTGCGCTGTGCACTTCGTTCTCGTTCCACCCTCCGTGTCGCTGACGAATATCCATGTCCAAGGCCGCAGCCCTTCTTCGACGTTTCATGCCCTCGCTGGTACCGGTCAGCGGCTGGGAGCGCCTGCGCGCCTCCTGCGGCGCGCTCATCGGGGTCCTGTCGACAGGGTTCATCAGCACGGTTGCCGTCGGGGCCGACGCCAGCCTGCCGCTGCTCATCGCCCCGATGGGAGCCTCCGCGGTGCTGCTTTTCGCCGCGCCGTCGAGCCCGCTCGCCCAGCCCTGGTCGATCGTGGGCGGCAATGTCGTCTCGGCAACGGTCGGCGTCACCTGCGCCTTGCTCATCCCCAACCCGGTGGTGGCAGCAGCCATCGCCATCGCCTTGGCGATCGGCGCCATGCTGCTCCTCGGCTGCCTGCACCCGCCGAGCGGCGCCGTCGCCCTGACCGCGGTTCTCGGCGGCCCGGTGATCCGTGAGGCGGGCTACGCCTTCGTCTTTTCCCCGGTCGCCATTAACTCGCTGGTCATCCTGACGGCGGCGCTAATCTTCAACAATCTCACCGGCCGGCGCTATCCGCACCTTGCCCCTGCCCCGAACCCCCATCGGACCGAGGATCCGCTGCCAAGCCAGCGCCTCGGTGTCGTGCCGGACGACCTCCAGGCGGTGCTGGCGCAATATGGCGAGATCGTCGACATCAGTCCCGAGGAGCTCGACAGCTTCATTCACCAGGCGCAAATTCGTGCCTTCACCCGCCGGTCGGGCGAAATAACCTGTGGCGAGATCATGTCCCGCGACGTGCTGACCGTTGCGCCCGACACGCCGCTGCGGAAGGCATGGCGAATGCTCGTCGCACACCGAATTCAGGCCTTGCCGGTGGTGACCCAGAAAGACGGCATGGTCGGCATGATTACCCAAGCCGACTTCATGAAGCACACGACGCTGGCGGCGGACGGGCGGCTGCAGATCGGCCTTCGCGAGCGGATTGGCAATATCATTGGACTGCCGGCGAAATCGCCTCGGCTGGTTTCCGAAATCATGATTGCCCGAGTCCAATCGGCCCTGCCGGAAACAATGATCGCCAAGCTGGTGCCGCCCATGGCGGACATGGGTCTGCATCATATGCCGATCGTCGACGCTGACAACCGCGTCGTCGGTATCGTCACCCAGTCGGATCTTATCGCGGCGCTGTTCCAGGGGCGGCTTGACGCCGTGCAGCAGGTCGCCTGATTCGCGATAGTTCCTGATCCTCCTCATTTCCATTGCTGGCCGCGGCTGGCCGAGGCGCCAGCTGGGCCAAACGCTCCCCGGCAGCCATTGGATTTATTT
This sequence comes from Sinorhizobium fredii, assembly GCF_002944405.1. Lineage (NCBI taxonomy): Bacteria > Pseudomonadati > Pseudomonadota > Alphaproteobacteria > Hyphomicrobiales > Rhizobiaceae > Ensifer > Ensifer fredii. The sequence continues at coordinate 979,834 of NZ_CP024310.1, forward strand.
CGATCGATTGACTTAGTCGTTTGAATGATATAATTTCAGCAAATGATAAAAAACAAGGACACCATGACACAGCTCAAGGCCGAGCGCGGCGACGCCACGCGAGAGAAGCTTCTCGCCACGGCGATCGACATCTTTGGCCGCTACGGCTTCGACGGCGCCACGACGCGGAAGCTCGCCGATGCGGCGGGCGTCAACCTCCAGGCCATCCCTTATTATTTCGGCGGCAAGGAGGGCCTCTATATCGCCGCGGCCGAGCACCTGGCAGCTCTGATCGGCAACCATGTCAGCGATTTACGCGCCATCATTCATGGACGCCTTGCCGAACTCGAGGAGCAGGGCCAGCCGATGACTGCAGCCGAGGCGCGCGGCTTCCTCACCCAGATGGTCCAGAGGATGATCGTTCTCTTCGTCAGCAAGCAATCGGAGAGCTGGGCGCGCTTCATCATCCGCGAGCAGATGGAGCCGACCGAGGCATTCACGCGCCTCTACGGCAACATCATGCGGCCGATGATCGAGATGGCCCGGCGGCTGATCGGCGCCATTCTCGAGGACGACCCGGCCTCCGAGCACATCCGGCTCAGAACCCTCTCCTTCGTTGGCAGCGTGCTCGTGTTCCGCATGGCGCATGCAGCCGTCTATGCGCAGCTCGAATGGGAAACAGCCGGGCCGAAGGAGATCGAGACATTGCACAGGCACGCGGCTGAACTTGTCGCGATACTCGGTGCGGAGAAGGATCGCCAGCCATGAAGAAGATTGCACTCATCGCCCTTGCCCTTGCGGCCGGCGCGGCCGGCGCCTGGTGGCTGGATCTGCCCGCCCGGATCGGCTGGGCCGAAGACCACAGGAACACGGTTCTCTACGGCAATGTCGATATCCGCCAGGTGTCGCTCGGCTTCCGCGTCAGCGGCCGTATCGCCGAACTGCGCGTCGACGAGGGTGATACCGTCAAGGCCGGAGACGTCATCGCCAGACTGGATGCCGAACCGTTCCAGCAGGCGCTGGACGCCGCCGAGGCGGATGCCGAGGCGCTCCGCTCAACGCTCGCAAAGCTCAAGGCCGGCGCTAGGCCAACCGAGATCGCCCAGGCTCGCGCCGCCCATGAGGAACGCCTTGCCGAACTCCAGAATTCCGAACTTGCCTATCAGCGGGCGCAACGACTGCGGCCGGCCGGCACGATCTCGCAAGCCGAGCTCGACCAGGCGATCGCAAGCCGTGCCGCGGCCACGGCCCGTGCGGCCTCCGCACGCGAGGCATTGGCCCTGCTCAAAGAGGGAAGCCGCGTCGAAGACATAGCCACGGCCGAAGCGCAAGCGAATGCGGCAACGGCCAAGGCCGCGAGCGCCCGCACCGCACTCGAGGACGTCTCGCTGGTCGCGCCGAGCGCCGGCGTCATCCTCTCTCGCGTCCGGGAAGTCGGGGCGGTCGTCTCGCCGTCGGACACCGTTTATGTGCTGTCTCTGACCGCGCCCGTCTGGGTCCGCGCCTATGTCGCCGAACCGGACCTCGGCCGCGTCCACCCTGGGATGAAGGTCAAGGTGACCTCAGACTCTAACCCCCGGCAAGGCTATGAGGGAACGATCGGATTCATTTCGCCAGTGGCGGAATTCACGCCGAAGTCGGTGGAAACGCCCGAGCTTAGAACCGATCTCGTCTATCGGCTGAGAATCGTCGTCGACAAGCCGGGCACTGACCTGCTCCAGGGCATGCCGGTGACCGTGCACCTGCCAGGCCAGGAGACCGGGTCATGACATCCGCTCCCGACAACTCGGCCGCGGCGGCGCCTTTCATACGGCTGTCGTCCGTCTCGAAGCGCTTCGGCGAGGCGCCACCTGCCCTGGACTCCATCGACGGCATAATTGCGGGCGGCAGGATCACCGGCCTAGTCGGTCCGGATGGCGCCGGCAAGACGACATTGATCCGGCTGATGACCGCGCTGATGCTGCCCGACCAGGGTACGGTCGAAGTGCTCGGCTATGACACGCGTAGGGATCCGGCGAGCATCCAGGCGGCGATCGGCTACATGCCGCAGCGCTTCGGGCTCTACGAGGATCTCTCGGTTCAGGAGAACCTCGATCTCTATGCCGACCTGCGCGGCCTGCCGCTTGCCGAACGCGGCCGGATATTCGCCGAGCTGCTTGAATTCACCGATCTTGCCCGTTTCACCGCGCGTCTGGCCGGCAAGCTCTCCGGCGGCATGAAGCAGAAGCTCGGCCTTGCCTGCGCGCTTCTGCGTAAGCCGCGGCTGCTGCTGCTTGATGAACCCGGCGTCGGCGTCGATCCGATCTCGCGGCGCGACCTCTGGAAAATGGTCGAGAACCTGACGGCGGAAGGCATAGGCGTGCTCTGGTCGACGGCCTATCTCGACGAAGCGGAAGCCTGCGATCATGTCCTGCTGCTCAACCAGGGCAAGCTACTGTTTTCCGGTTCGCCGCACGAGATGACCGGGCGCGTCGAAAATCGAGTCTTCCGTCTCTCCGGCACGGTCGGGCGACGGCGCGAAAGACTGGCACGCCTGCTGGACCAGGAGGGCGTCGTCGACGGCGTCATCCAGGGCGAAGCGATACGCCTGGTGATGAGGCCAGGGCTCGCCCCTCCGTCTCTCGACGAGGCATCTTCCGGCCGCGCCACGACGACACCGCCGCGCTTCGAGGACGCTTTCGTCGACATGCTCGGCGGCGGTCCCGGCGGGCAGTCACGGCTCGCTGAGACCCAGCGGCCATTTACCACCGACGGCGGCCGGCCGGTGATCGAAGCGCGCGGGCTGACGAAGCGCTTCGGCGACTTCACCGCCGCCGACAGCATCACCTTCGAAATCCCGCGCGGCGAGATTTTCGGCCTGCTCGGTCCCAACGGCGCCGGCAAGTCCACCACCTTTAAGATGCTGTGCGGGCTCTTGAAACCCACCGCCGGCGAGGGTCGGGTCGCGGGCTTCGATCTCCGGCGCGACGCAGCCGAGGCGCGCAACCGGCTCGGCTACATGGCCCAGAAGTTCTCGCTCTACGGCGACCTCAGCGTCCTGCAGAACCTGAATTTCTTTGCCGGCGTCTACGGTCTCTCCGGCTTGAGGAAGCGCGAGCGGATCGACCTGATGACCGAGATCTTCGATTTCCGCGCGATCCGAGACATGTCGGCGAAGGACCTGCCGCTAGGCCTCAAGCAGCGGCTGGCGCTCGCCTGTGCCGTCTTGCACGAGCCGGAGGTGCTCTTTCTCGACGAACCGACGTCCGGCGTCGATCCGATCACCCGGCGCGAGTTCTGGACCCATATCAACGGGCTCGTCGAAAAGGGCGTCACCGTTCTCGTCACCACCCATTTCATGGACGAGGCCGAATATTGCGACCGCATTTCGCTCATCTATCGCGGCCGGTCGATCGCCCTCGGCTCGCCGGACGAGATGAAAGCGCGGGTCACCGGCAAGGACCTGCCGGATCCGACCATGGAAGACGCCTTCATCGCTCTAGTGCAGGGCTCGGAGGCAAGGGAGGCAGCATGAGTGCCGACCAGAAAAGGCGGGAGGCCGAAAGCTCTGGCCGCGGAAGGCGCTTCGCAGCCCTTGTGCGCAAGGAAACCTACCAGGTGGTGCGCGACCCGAGTAGCATCCTGATCGCCTTCGTGCTGCCGCTGATCCTGCTCTTCCTGTTCGGCTATGGCGTGTCGCTCGACACGACGCAGACGCGGATCGGCCTCGTCGTCGAGGAGGCGACGCCGCTGACGCGCGATCTTGCCGCGAGCTTTCAGGCTTCGCGTTATTTCGCCGTCGTCAATGGCCGGGACCGCCGCGAGTTCGAGGACGACCTCGTCCTCGGACGAGTGCGGGGCATCGTCGTCATTCCGGCGCGCTTTGCGGCCGACCATGCGGCGGGACGAAATCCTGCGGTGCAGGTGATCGTCGACGGGTCCGATCCGAACACGGCGAATTTCGTGCAGAACTATGCGCAGGGAACGGTCGCCAATTGGGAGCGGCAGCTTGTGAGCGAAGGCCAAGGCCAGTTGCCGGCGATCGCCGCCGAACAGCGCTTCTGGTTCAATCCGGAACTGACGAGCCGCAACTTCTTGGTCCCTGGCTCGATCGCGATCGTCATGACGCTCGTCGGCACACTGCTTACCTCGCTCGTCGTCGCCCGCGAATGGGAACGCGGCACCATGGAAGCGATGATGGCAACCCCCGTCTCGGCTGCCGAACTGCTTGCCGGCAAGCTTCTGCCCTACTTCATTCTCGGCCTCACCTCGATGACGCTCTGCGTTCTTCTCGCCGTCTTTCTGTTCGGCGTCCCGTTCCGGGGGTCGGTGGTCGCGCTTTATGCGCTCTCCGCGGTCTTTTTGATGCCGGCACTAGGGCAGGGTCTGGTGATCTCTGCCGTCACCAAGAACCAGTTCCTGGCGTCGCAACTCGCACTGATCACCGCATTCCTGCCGGCCTTCCTGCTTTCGGGCTTCCTGTTCGAGATCAACTCGATGCCGACCGTCATCCAGTGGATCACCTACGTCGTGCCGGCGCGCTATCTCATCCCCAGCCTGCAAACAGTGTTTCTCGCCGGCGACATCTGGCCGATGTTCGCCCGGGCGATTGTGGTGATGTTCCTGATTGGCTGCGTTTTCTTCGCGCTCGCCGCACGCAGCACCAGAAAGAGGATCGGTTAGATGTGGTGGGGCAGACTGAAGGCGCTGATCGTCAAGGAACTGCTGGCCGTGCTGCGGGATCCGAAAGGCCGCACGATCCTGATTGGCCCGCCGATCATCCAATTGCTCGTCTTCTCCTACGCGGCGACGCTCGAGGTGAAGAATGTCGACCTCATGGTCTTGAGCCGCGACAACGGCCGCTGGAGCGAGGAGCTCGTGCAGCAGATCGGCGGCTCGCCGACCTTCCGTTCGATGCGGCTCGCCGACAGTCCCGCCGAGGTCCGCGCCGCGATCGATAACCAGCACGTGCTGGCCGCTCTGGAGATCGGCCCCACCTTTTCCCGCGACATCGAGGCGGGAAAGCCCGCCGAAGTGCAGATGATCCTGGACGGGCGGCGCTCCAACGCCTCGCAGATCGTGTCCGGCTATCTGAGCCGCATCGTCGGTGCGCTCGCAGCCGAGGCTCCGGCCGGCAAACGCGCCGCCTCCGAGGCGATCAGGGTCGAGGCGCGCAACTGGTTCAACCCCAATCTGACCTTTCAGTGGTTCATGGTGCCCAACCTCGTGGCGAGCATCGCTCTCCTGATCGGCCTGATCGTCACTGCGCTGTCGGTCGCTCGCGAGCGGGAACTCGGCACATTCGACCAGCTCATCGTCTCGCCGCTGCGGACGCACGAAATCCTGATCGGCAAGCTCATCCCGCCGATGATGATCGGGCTCTTCCACATCACCATCTATATTCTGGCCGCCGTCTTCGTCTTCGGCGTGCCGCTGCGCGGCTCGCTGCTGCTGCTTTACGGAAGTGCCATCTTCTACCTCGCCGCAGTCGTCGGACTCGGCCTCTTCATCTCGGCACTGTCGATGACCCAGCAGCAGGCCATCCTCGGAGCATTCCTGTTCATGGTTCCGGCCATGCTGCTATCAGGTTTTGCGACGCCGATCGAGAACATGCCGGCCTGGCTGCAGCCGGTGACGCTGATCAATCCGCTGCGCTATTTCCTGGTCATCGTGAAGGGCGTCTTTTTGAAGGATATTCCGCTCGCCGAGGTGGTGCACCAAACCTGGCCGCTGTGCCTGATCGCCGTCGTCACGCTTTCCTCCGCCGCCTGGCTTTTCCGCCGCCGACTGGAGTGAGGGTCAGAGGAGACGGACGGGACCGGGATAGCGGCCGACGATTTCGTCGGATGTCACGAGCACAAAACCTTCGACAATCGATTGGGCGACGAGGATGCGGTCAAATGGGTCCTTATGGATCGGAGGAAGCTGATCGACGGCCACCGCATGAGCGCCGTTTACCGGCAGTTCCGCATAGCCGTTGTCGAGCAGTCCGCGACGCAGTAGCCGAGGATCGGCCTGGAAGTCCGCCCGCCCGAGACCGCGCTTGATGGCGATTTCCCAAAGGCTCGCCGCGCTGAAATAGGGCGCGTTTGCACGGTCTTCGATGAGCGCACTCGCTCCTTTTGACAGGCGGCCGGGGCTGCTAGGCTTTCAGGAACCGCTCGATCGCCGCAATCTCGTTCTGGCGGATGTCGTGTCCCCCGGAATGCCATTCGAGGTCTACTTCCGCGTTCTGCGCCTTGAAATAGACCGCGAGCGCTTGCGTCAGCGGCGCCGGGCAGATCGGATCGCGCTCGCCGGCGGTGATCAGCACCTTCCGGCCCGCCAGCGCGGCATTGTCCTTCGGACGGAACGGGATCAGCGGATGCATGAGCACCGCCCTGTCGAAGACACCATCTTCGATCAGCACATTGGCGAGGATATTGGCGCCGTTCGAATAGCCAAGACCGATGATCTCCGAGGCATCATGCTCGGCGGCAAGCGCTTTCACGAAGCTAGCCATCTTGTCGGTGGCGCGGGCGAGGTCCGCCATGTCATAAACCCCCTCGCCCGTGCGCCTGAAGAATCGAGCGGCCCCGTGCTCGGAAACGTCGCCGCGCGGCGAGACGATGGTCGCCTCGGGCAAGAGCTCGGCGCCGAAGCCGAAGAACTGGTTTTCGTCGCCCCCCGTTCCGTGCAGGGCGAAGAGGATCGCTTTGCCGGGCTTGCTTGCCCTCAGCTTGTGAACATAGCCATGGTCGGCCATTGAATTCTCCTTTTCCGCCAACAGGTCGGCGGTCGTTTGTAGCACGGAACTTCAAGAGCGCTTGCGCCTCCCGCGCATCGACGAAGGAGGAGCGGAGCGCCGAAGGACACGTTTAGCCTTCCAGCTTTTGCAAGTGGCTCTCGAGGATCGGTCGCAGATGCTTGTGCTGCTGCGGCAGTTTCAGCGCCTCGCCGAGATGGGCGATCTCCTCGTCGCGGTCGAAGCCGGGTTCGTTGGTGGCGATCTCGAACAGCACACCGCCTGGGGTGCGGAAGTAGATCGCCCAGAAATAGTCGCGGTCGATCACCGGCGTCACATGGTAGCCGGTATCCATCAGCGCCTTGCGCACCTCCAACTGCTTTTCGCGATTGTCGACGGCAAAGGCGACGTGGTGCACCGAGCCGGCCCCTTGCGCGGCGCGGTTGATATTCGGCAATGTCTCGAGGTCGACAAGGCTTGCGCCATTGCCGCCCGGCACGATCAGCCGCGTGACGCCATCCCTGCGGTCGAGCTCTTCATAGCCCATGAACTTCAGCAATTCCGCGGTCGCGCCCTCGTCGCGCAGCCGCATGGAAACCGAGTGGAAGCCGCGAATCGCGTGATCCTCGAAAATTCCGCTTTCGGTCCAGGGCGTGCGCGAGTCGTCCTCGACCTCGACCAGGGCAAAGCCGTCGCCGTCCGGCCCTGTGAAATTCAGGCGTTTTTCGCCGAAGGCCTCCTCAGCCTTGACGCCGGTGACGCCGAGTTGCGTCAGGCGCTCCTGCCAGAAACCGAGAGACCCCTTCGGCACGGAGAAGGCAGTCGTTCCGACCTCCCCCGTCCCTGCGCGCCCTCGCGGCATCTGCGGAAAGGGGAAATAGGTCATCACCGTGCCGGGCGTTCCGGTTCTGTCGCCGTAATAGAGATGGTAGACGTCCGGCGAATCGAAGTTCACGGTCTTCTTGACGCGGCGCAGGCCAAGCGTGTTCGTGAAGAAGTGATTGTTGGCACGGGCATCGTCCGCCATTGACGTTACGTGATGCAGGCCTCTGATCTGGTCGAGCATTTGTCGCTGCCTTTCTGCCCGTCTATCCTCGGGCTTGTCGATGCCGGATAGATGCGCTCTTCCGCTCGAGCGCGAAAGACCAGTGGCAACAAACGCATTGTCAACGTTGTGTTGACGTACATCGATGTTCGTCTATACCGCACGGTATTCACCGCTTGCCACCGGTCGAGCACGCTCTTACGATCCGGAATACTGTCTGAAATCCGCGGGAGGAGGAGCCCGGGCATGCCGTGAAACATCGCTTCCTGCTCCTGCTCCTGCTCCTGCCGGTTGCCGTCGTGACGCTTGCCGTACAAGGCAATGTCGTTGCGACCCGGAGCTACATGCAGGAAGCCTCGGCGCAGGCGAATACGGCGCTGAGACTGGCGGTTGCCGCCCTCAGCGGCCATCTCAACCGCTATCAGGCTCTGCCCGCCTTGATCGCCGATCACGATGACATCAAGGAACTGGTGACGCGCCCGCGGGATCGCCGGCTGCGCGAGTCCGTCAACGGTTATCTGAAAGAGATCAATGCGCTCCTGAAATCGTCCGACATCTACGTCATCACCCCCGACGGCGACACGATAGCCGCCAGCAATTACGACGGACCGGCAAGCTTCGTCGGCCAGAATTTCAGCTACCGCCCCTATTTCCAGGATGCGCTCAGGGGGGAGCAGTCCCGCTTCTATGCGCTCGGGACGACATCGCTGAAGCGCGGCTATTACTTCGGCTCGCCGATACGTATCGGCGAGGAGATCCGCGGCGTTATCGTCTTCAAGGTCGATATCGAGACCATCGAGGCCTCCTGGCAGGGCGGCGAGTACAGAATTTTCGTTTCCGATCCAGAAGGCATCATCTTCATGAGCGGGGATCCGGAATGGCTTTACGCGAGTATCCTTCCCCTGACGCCGGATCGGCTTTCCCGGACGGAAGCTTCCAGGCGCTATGCCAATGCTATCCTTCACCCCCTGCCGGTCGCTCGTAGCGAGGTCGACGGTCATGCATTGATTAAAGTCTCGGGAGCAGACAGCGCCCGGGAGTATCTTGTCCTCTCGCACTACATGCCGGAAGCGGACTGGACGGTGAACGTACTGACCGACACGGCTTCGGTCAGGACCCAGGCGCTGACCACGGTCGCAGCCGCCATCCTGTTGCTCTGTCTTGCCGGGTTGGCGGTCGCGATCCTCATCCAACGGCGGGCGCGGCTGCGCGAGCGCATGCTGATGCAGGCGCAGGCGCAGGAGGAACTCGAGCGCCGGGTCGAGGAACGCACCGCCGATCTCGCTCGCGTCAACGAGCAGATCGAGGCCGAGATCGCCGAACGGCGGCTTACCGAGCAGCAATTGCGCCAGACGCAGGCGGACCTCGTCCAGGCGGGCAAGCTCGCCGGGCTCGGCCAGATGTCGGCCGCCCTTTCGCACGAGTTCAACCAGCCGCTTGCCGCCGCCAAGACCTATGCCGACAGCGCGGCGCTGCTGATCGAGAGGGGGAGGACGACGGAAGCGAGCGACAATGTCAGGCGCATCTCCGGGCTCATCGACCGCATGGCGGCAATCAGCCGGCATCTGCGCAATTTCGCCCGTAAGCCGAATGAGAAGCTCGGCCCCGTTCCGCTCGAAGACGTGATACACGACACGATGGAGATCGTCGCGACACGCCTGAAGACGGCGCAGGCTGCAATCGACATCGACCTCGGCCCCGAAGCGCTGGTCGTCCGCGCCGGATCGGTGCGGCTGCAGCAGGTGCTCGTCAACGTGATCTCCAATGCGGCCGATGCGGTCGAAGGGCTTGATGACCGCACGATATCGCTGCGCGCCTGGCGCGAAGGCGACATGGCGGTGCTGACCATCCGCGATCGCGGGCCTGGCGTCGCCCCCGCCATCGCCGAGCGCATCTTCGATCCTTTCTATACGACCAAGGGTGTCGGCAAGGGTCTCGGCCTTGGCCTCTCCATTTCCTACAATATCGTCAAGGATTTCGGCGGCAGCCTGACTGTGTCGAACCATGGCGAGGGAGGAGCCGTGTTCCGTATCGTGCTTGCCGTCGTTCCCGAAGCCGAGAGGGAGGCGGCAGAATGAGCGAAAGCCGCGTGCTGCTCGTCGACGACGAAGAGGAGTTGCGCCGTTCGAGCGCGCAGGCGCTGGAACTCGCGGGCTTCCGGGTCGATACCTTTGCCGGCGCCGAGCGAGCGCTCGAGTTCATCAGCTTCAGTTTTCCGGGCGTCGTCATCAGCGATATCCGCATGCCGGGAATGGACGGCATGACATTCCTGCAGCGCATCCGCGAGATCGATCCGGAAGTGCCGGTGATCCTGGTCACCGGCCATGGCGACGTGCAACTGGCGGTCCGGGCGATGCGGGAGGGAGCCTATGACTTCGTCGAGAAGCCATTCACGGCGCAGACACTTGCAGGCACGATCCGCCGGGCGCTTGATTGGCGCGGCCTGGTGCTCGAGAACCGGCGCTTGCGGGCCGTCGCTGGCAAGCGCGACGATATCGAACAGCGCCTGCCCGGGCGAAGCCAGGGCATGGTCGACCTGCGCTACCGGGTGCGCGCCATCGGCGCGTCGGACGCCGATACGTTGATCATCGGCGAGACCGGCGTCGGCAAGGAGGTGGTGGCCCGGGCGCTGCATGATCTGAGCAGCCGGGCCAACAGCCCCTTCATCGCCATCAATTGCGCCGCCCTGCCGCAAAACCTGATCGAAAGCGAGCTCTTCGGCCACGAGCCGGGGGCATTCCCCGGGGCGCTCAGGCCGCGTTACGGCAAGTTCGAGCACGGGCGCGGCGGCACGATCCTGCTCGACGAAATCGGCTCCATGCCGTTCGATCTGCAGGCGAAATTCCTGCGCGTACTGCAGGAAAGGGTGATAACCCGGCTGGGCTCCAACGAGACAGTGCCGCTCGACGTGCGCTTCATTGCCACCAGCAAGCTGGAGCTCGAGCCGGAGGTCGCCGCCGGGCGCTTCCGCGCCGACCTGCTCTATCGGCTGAACGTCGCGACCTTGCGCGTCCCGCCGCTTGCGGAACGCCGCTCCGATATTCCGCTGCTTTTCATGCAGCTCGTCCGGGAATCGGCCGCCCGCTACGGCCGCGACGACATCGAGATCTCGCCCTCGCTCGCCTCAGAAATGGCAGCGCGGGACTGGCCGGGAAATGTCCGCGAACTGCGTAATGCCGCCGAACGGCTGGCGCTGGGCCTCGAAACGGACCGCGACGAAGCAGCCTCGCCCGCCAACGGGTCTCGCCTTGCCGACCGGGTCGCCGCCTTCGAAAAGAGCGTCATCGCCAGCGCCCTCGCAGCACACGGCGGCGCGCTGAAGCCGGTCTATGAATCGCTCGGCATCTCGCGCAAGACGCTCTACGAGAAAATGCAGAAGCTCGGCCTCGACAAGCGGGCCCTGACGGACGAGCCGTAGACGCGAAGCCTTACAGCGCCGCGCGTCATATCAGACGCGCAGGTCGCTGTAGCACTTTGAATTGCTGCATGTCTTTTGTCCTCAAATCGAGATCGATCCAAGGAGACATGCAGTAGGCGCGTGCTCCGCTCCATCTCGTCTCACGCTGTTGCCTTGCCAAGCGCGGTAGAGGGATCCACGGCGGCGCTGCTTTGCGGGGAGGCAGGCAATTGGTAGATGACTGCCGTCCCTTCCGTCTTGTCGAGATACTGCATGAGAGCGGTGACGAGGTGGTAGAAGATCGAGGCCGGAACTTCGTTAGCGACGACCCTTCCCTTCTCGTCGATGCGGTCGATCCACATTCCGAGGGGGGCGGGGTCGATATGCCAGCGGAACAGGTGGCCGACGCGCGCCTCGATCTCCGGCTTGAGGTCCGGTCCGCCGGTTCCTTCAAGCGCGATCGCGGCCTTTATAGCCTCGGCCTGCGGCCAACTGCGCGAGATGACGTCGAGCGGCAGGCCGGATCGCGAGACGGCGCCATAGGCCAGCCCGGTCGAGCGGTTGAGGCCGTTGGCGATTGCGGATGCATAGAGTTTCCGGGCAAAGGGGATCAAATCCGTCTGCCTGCTCTTGGAGACGAAATCGACCAGAAGAGATGCCCATTCGAAGTGATGGCCGGGCTCGGTCCACTGGCCCTGCTCGCCGGCGGCCGGCCGCCAGGAATCGTCGAAATATTCTCCGAGCGTCCAGCTTTCGACATCGAAGAAGTGACTGCGGAACAGATCGATGATGCGGGCAGCGCGCCGAAGGTAGCTGCGCTCGCCGGTCGCCGCGTGCCAGGCGAGAAGGGCTTCGAGCAGGTGCATGTGCGGGTTCGTGCGGCGCAGCTCGGTGCCGTCGGAGGTTTCCAGGAATCCAGTCAGCCGTTCGTCCTCCAGATGGGCGTCAAGGAAGGCGAAGGTCTCCTGGCCAAGGCGCAGCGCTTCCGGGTGTCCGGCCTGGTGGGCATGAGCAAGCGCCAGGAGCACGCAGGCATGATCATAGGTGTCTTCGCAGCCATCGGCGATGGCGCCGTCTTCCTGGAGCACCCTTGCCCAGCCGCCCCGCTTCGTGCGGCCTTTCTCCATGAATGCGATGCCGTGCGCGATCAGCCGGTCGGCATCGCCGTCCCAACCGCGCAGCTTTGCCACGGAAAAGGCGTAGACCTGACGGGCCATGGTGCGCATGCGCTTCGGCTTGATCAGCGGCGCGCCATCGAAGCTCAGCGCTTCGTGAAATCCGCCATTCCGCTCGTCGACGCCCGCCGTCGACCACAGCGGCAGGGTCTCTTCGAACAGCCAATGGGCGACCCGCTGCCGCCAGGCCCCTGGCAGCAACACGCGGTCGTGCGCCGGCGTGAACTTGGTCTCCAGCCGCCCGCTCTTCTCCAGCTGTTCGACGATGCGTTTGACCTCCTGGCTCTTAGCCACCGGCGCTACGAAGGTCGCGTCGGCCGTCGCCACGATCGCGATATCCTTCAGCCCGATAACCGAGAGCAGGCGGCCCTGGCTGCGCAGGTAGGAGTGCTCGCAGTCGATGGCGACGACGTCGCCGATCGCAACATTGCCGGTCGCATCGGTCGCGCTGACGTCAAGCAGCGACTGCCAGGAGCCGAGGTCGCTCCAGCGGAAGCTTGCCGGCACCATGGCGATGTCGCCGGCATGCTCCATGATCGCGTAGTCGATCGACACCGAAGGAATTGCCGAATAAAGCCCCTGCGGCAGATACGCGCCCGACACCTCGCTCACTGCCGCAGCATGGGCGCGCTCCGCCTTCTCCCAAATCTCCGGCTGAAGCATGCGGAATGCCGCGCGCATGGCGCTCGCGCGAAACAGGAAGATGCCTGCGTTCCAGAAAAAGGTGCCGGCCGCGACATAGGCCTTTGCCGTTTCCAGGTCGGGCTTTTCGACGAAGCGCGCGACATCGCGGACATCGCCCTCCCCAGTCGCCTCGATGTAGCCGTAGCCGGTCTCCGGCTGGCTTGGCGGGATCCCGAAGATGACAAGCCTGCCCGCATCGGCAGCCGGCATTCCTCTTTCTACCGTTTTCCAGAATTGCTCCTCAGTTGAAATTTCGTGGTCCGAAGGCACGACCAGCACCAGCCCGTCACCGTGGGCAGCGATCGTCTCGAGCGCGGCCACCGCCACCGCGGCCGCCGTGTTGCGGGCGACGGGCTCGAAGACGGCGCGACCGCCCGCAAGATCGATGCCGGCCATGTCGGCGCGCACTCGCTCGGCATGGCGTTCGGAGGCGATCAGATGGATCGGCGTATCGCCCGCTGGGCGAGCTTTGAGCCGCCGGATGGTGCCGAGCAGCATCGAGCCATGGCCGGAAAGGTCATGGAATTGCTTGGGATTGTCCTCGCGCGATAGTGGCCAAAGCCGCGAGCCGACGCCGCCGCTCATCACGAAGCAGGAGATCCGTTCCGCCATTCTCTCGTCCCCTTCCCTTGCCCGCCAGCCGGGCGGAATGCCGCACACGTCTTGCCGCTCAGAACGTCTGGTTATAGGGGCCGACCTCCGCATGCTCCCTGAGAACACGGTCGACCGCCGCGAACATGGCCCGCTGCTGTGCTTCCGACACCGGGCTTTCCACCACGACGACAAGCTCCGGCTTGTTGGAGGAGGCCCTCACCAGACCCCAAGTGCCGTCCTCGATCACCACACGAACGCCGTTCACGGTGACCAGGTCGGCGATCCTCTGACCGGCAATCGGCAGACCGTCGCGCTGCATGGTCCTGAAGCGCTCCAGCACGCGCTCGACGACTGCGTATTTCACCTCGTCGCCGCAATGCGGCGACATCGTCGGCGATCCCCACGTCACGGGAAGAGCGCGATAGAGCTCGGCCATGCTGCTGTCGGGATTGCGGTCGAGCATTTCGCAGACAACGATCGCGGTGATCAGCCCGTCGTCATAGCCGCGCCCGAGAGGCGGGTTGAAGAAGAAGTGACCTGATTTTTCGAAACCCGCGATGGCGCCGAGTTCGGCGACCCTGCGCTTGATGTAGGAATGGCCGGTCTTCCAATAGTCGGCGCGAGCACCGTTCGCCTTCAACACCGGATCGGCCGCGAACAGCCCGGTAGACTTCACATCGACCACGAACACCGATTGGGGATGCAAGGCGGACAAATCCCGGGCCAGCATCACCCCGACCTTGTCGGCGAAGATCTCGCGGCCCTCATTGTCGATCACCCCGCAGCGGTCGCCGTCGCCGTCGAAGCCCAGCCCCACATCGGCGCCGCTTTCAAGCACCTTTTCCCGGATGGCATGGAGCATCGCCAGGTCCTCGGGATTGGGATTATAGCGCGGGAAGGAATGGTCGAGCTCGCAGTCGAGCGGGATTACCTCACAGCCGATCCGCTCCAGCACCTGCGGCGCGAAGGCGCCGGCGGTGCCATTTCCGCAAGCCACCACCACTTTCAGCTTCCGGGCGATCCGCTTTCCACGGGTCAGATCGTCGATGTAGCGCTGGCGGAAGTCCGGGACGAATTCATAGGAGCCGCCGCCGGCGAGGTCGAAGTCGGCCTCCAGCACTATCCTTTTCAACTCGGCCATCTCGTCCGGACCGAAAGTCAGCGGCCGGGCCGTGCCCATTTTGACGCCGGTCCAACCGTTCTCGTTGTGCGAGGCGGTCACCATCGCCACCGACGGCACGTCGAGCGCGAATTGCGCGAAATAGGCCATCGGCGACAGCGCCAGGCCGATGTCCCTGACCCGTGCGCCGGCGGCCATCAGCCCACTGACCAAGGCCAGCTTGATGGCAAGCGAATAGGAGCGGAAGTCATGCCCCGTCACAATGTCGGGGCCGGCGCCCGAGCGTCGGATGAAGGTGCCGAGCCCCATGCCCAGAGCCTGCACCCCCATCAGGTTCAGCTCCGGAGCCTTCCCGTCGTCCGGCCGCCCGAACCACCACCGCGCGTCGTACTCCCGAAAGCCTGTCGGCCTGATCAGCGCGCTCGTCTCGAGAGCAAATCGGTCGGATTCGGGCTCACGCGGGGAGCCTGGTTTGAAGGAAGCAAGATCCATCTGCATCATCTCGCATGCCGCTGGCTGTTGAAACGGGAAGAGCGTCGCCGCGGCAACCACGGCTAACCTGCGGCACGAGGATACTGTTCGCCTGAACGGAAGATCCCCGGCCGCAATGTCGGGATCGGCAACTTATACGCGTATTACTGACATAAATCCAATGAATTACTTTGGTCTATCTGTCCAATAGATGCTATTGAGGAAGGTCTACTCTCTCTCCGATGCAGAAGTAGACTTTTGCTAAACATTTATACAGGCCTAAGCTACTCGAAATTAACAATAACAGATGCTGGACCGCGAATGAAGTATCACATTCTAATAATCTATGTAGCGATATAGTATTAATGCGATAGCATTACAGGCCAGCATGTTCGCCCGCCGCGCTTTTGGCAGCGCAAGAGCACACTGTTCCCCGGCTGGCAATCAATGAAAGGGCGTCAGGGCTTCGGCATCATGCGTCGAGAACCCGGCGAGCGCATACTTGCCATCGGCGAAGGGTAGCGAGCGGCGATGCCGCAGTTCCTCATCGACGACAGATTGGATGCCGGACCTGAACCGCCTCACACTGAATTGCGCTGCATGCGTCCTGATGACATCTGCCCGGAAGGAATCCTCCCTGGCCTCAAAGGAATAGATGGCCTTGATCAACCCTTCGACTGTCTGGTTCTCGAACAGAATGCCTGTCAGTCCTGGCACGACCGTTTCGACCGCGCCGCCGCCGCCGTAGGCGACGACGGGACGGCCGCTCGCCATCGCCTCGACTGGAACGATGCCGAAGTCTTCCTCACCGGGAAAGACAAAGGCACGGCATTTCGCGAGCTTCTCCTTGAGCACGGCGAACGGCGCACGCCCCAGAAAGGTAACGGTCGGACCGGCCATGCGCTTCAGCCTGGCAATGTCCTGCTCCTTACCGCCGCCGATCACCACCAGGTTCTTGCCCATTTTGGTGAACGCCTCGACGGCGAGGTCGATCCGCTTGTAGGAGACGATCTGCCCGGCGCAGAGATAGAAATCCTCGACCTCGGCCGAAGGCGAGAAGTCCTCGATGCCGACAGGCGGATACACCACAGTGGCAGGTCGGCGGTAATACTTGCCGATGCGGGCCGCCACATGGTGTGAATTGGCGATGAACCGGTCAACGCGAAGGCTGGTGTTGACGTCCCATGTGCGCAACATCGGCGCCAGCACCGGCATCATCATGCGCGACAGGATACCCGCACTCGAGCGGTAGGCGTGATAATGATCCCAAAGATAGCGCATCGGAGAATGGCAATAGCAGATATGGGCGGCATGCGGCGGCGGGATGATACCCTTGGCCGGACCGGATTCGCTTGAGATGATCAGGTCGTAGCCGCTGAGGTCGAGGCTTTCGAGCGCAAACGGCATCAGTGGCAGCAAGGATTGATAGTGGCCGATGGCCCCGGGGACTCGCTGCAGAAAGGATGAAGTCACCTTGTGCTTCTTGATCGTATCGGAAACCTGTGCCTCGTCGTAGACTAAGGTGAAGATATCCGCTTCCGGATAGAGATCACACAACGCCTCGATCACCTTCTCGCCACCGCGCATCGAAACCAGCCAATAATGTACGATTGCGACGCGCATAGCTGTCCCTCGCTTTCAATACCCCAGCTCAGCATGCGTCAGACGGGCATGTCGTTGATAGCGCCAAGAACGGTTCGCGCCCGCATCCGAGCGAACGATGTCCCTGATCGAAAGGGTTAGGTCGGGCTGGGGTCCGGCGCAGCGCTAGGGCATTGGGCAGGTGTCGCCTATACGATAGTTTCCCTGGTTTAGGCAGCTTCCCCAAAAGGGATTAGCCGCGTTTAGGCCGCAGTCAATTTTATCTCGAACGTTTTGAGCCGACAATCAGGGCCGGTTTTGCGTTCGGCCGCTCGGCGGATCGCGACCTTCTGAGAAATTTGCGAGGTCCCATGCGAACTGCCGGTCAGAGCCTGCCGAAGCTGATGCGTACCCTCGGACGCGCATCGACGTTTTGCTCCGCAATCGGTCTGGTGGCCTTCGGCGCCCTTGCGTCGGCCCATGCCGATTCCGCCTTTCGCCTGCAGCCGCAAACGAGAGTTAAGGTGGCGATCGTCGAGTGGATGGCGTCCACCGGCGAATACAAGGAATGGTCCGCCCTCAACGGAGAATACAGCGTGTCGCCGTCCGGCACGATCTCCGTGCCCATGGTCGGGGAGATCACCGCCAAGGGCCGCACACCGGCCGAGCTGTCTTCAGCGATTGCCGATCTGCTGAAGCAGCGTACCGGGCTAATGACGGCACCGCAGACGACTGTAGAGGTCATCCGATATCCGATGATCTATGTCACCGGCCTGGTGGATCGCCCGAGCGAACTCGAATACAGGCCGGGCCTGATGGTCATGCAGGCCGTGACCATGGCAGGCGGGAGAGAGCGGCGGACAAACCCGGCCGGCGGATACTCCGACATGGAGCAGATCCGCTACACGGGCGAGCTCAATCGTGTGGAACTGGAGTTGCTTCAATTGGCGGCCCGCCGCGCGCGGCTGCGGGCCGAATTCGGCGAGAGCCCCAAGGTGGAGTTCCCTCCGGTGCTGACAGGCGCCAAGGGCGCCGCGATCCAACAGATGATCCGGGACGAAACCACGCTCTTCGATGCCCGGCGTGAGGCGCTGCGTCGACAGATCGAGTCTCTCAACGAACTCGCCACCCTGCTGAAGAACGAGATCGATGTCCTTGAAGAAAAGAGGGTTTTCAAGGAACGGCAGGTCGTGATCGCCCAGGATGAACTGAAGGGCGTGTCGAAGCTGCTTAGCGACCAGACAGTGACGAAGTCGAGGCAGACCTCGCTTGAACGGATACTTGCCGAACTCCAAAGCGACAACCTCGACCTGCAGATCGCCGCCATGCGTGCCAGGCAGAAGCTCAGCGAAACCGAACGTGACGTGGTCACGCTCCAGGGACAGCGCCGCACCGAGGCGGGACGCGACCTGCAGACGACGGAAGCTTCGATCGAGGATCTGAAGGTCAAACGTAATACCTATCTGCAACTCCTTCAGGTGAACGGCGCCTCGCTTTCGCGCATCGCCAGCCTCAAGACGTTCGATCAGCAGCCCCTGGAATACTGGATCACGCGCGCCGGCCAGGACGCACCATTCAGGGTTACGGACTCAACACTGCTCGTGCCCGGCGACGTTCTGGACGTGCGCTCGCCGCTGCCGGAGGCGGTCGACATGCAACTTCTGTCATCCGTCGGAATCGAACAGTCACAATAACCACAAGCGCATGAGCGCCGCACCTTCGATAGGGAAGCACAATGGTCGTGCATGACATCTCGAAAATCGTACTGGACGAGAACTTCGAGGCGCGCCGCGCCGATCGGCAGGAGAATATATCCTTTCGTGACGTGACCGATTTCCTACGCCGGCATACGGCACTCATCGGGTCATTCGGGGCGATCGGGCTTGCACTCGGCGTGTTCTACATCCTAAACACCTCGCCCTCGTACACAGCCACGGCGCGGCTTGTCATCGATCCGGAGCAAGGACGCATCGCCTCACAGGACGCATCAACCGGCACGATCATCATCGAGGCGGCCGAAATCGCCAGCCAGGTGGAGATTGTCAAGTCCGAGGCGATCGCGCGCGCCGTCATCGAGCAACTGAACCTCACGAAAGACCCGGAAATCGTCAGCACCTCGTCCTGGATGTCCTCCATCAAGGAAACGGTGAAATCCGTCTTCACGCTCGGCGCCAAAGATGAAGCCGACAACGTGCCGGACGAGGAATATCTCATGCGACGCACCATGGCGACGTTCCTGTCGCGCATGACGGTGCGTCGGGTTGGCCAGTCCTACGTGCTCGAAATAGGGTACACTTCGCTTGACCCTCAGAAGGCGGCAAAAACCACCAACGCCATCGCCATGGCTTATATTAAGACAGGCTTGAACGAGCGGGCAGAAGCGGCCCGCAGCGGCGCCCGCTGGCTCGAAAGCCGGCTGATGGAAATTGGCGAACAGGCGCGTGCCGCGGCAATGACCGTCGAAGATTTTCGTGCCATGAACGACATCACGACGATCGGCACGACTTCGACGCTCGAGCAGCAGCAGCTCTCAGAGCTCAGCAGCCAAATGCTAGCAGCGCGGGCAGCGACCGCGGCCGAGTCCGCCAAGCTGATGACCTTCCAGGAGGTGATCGCGAGCGGTTCGATAATGGCGGATATCGACGAAGGCGCCGACAACCCGCAACTCCAGAAGCTGCGCGACGAGATGCGCGCCGCCACCAGCAAGCTCGAGAATCTCAAGGCCCGCTACCACGAAGGCAATCCGGCCATCGTCGCCGCCAAGGCCGAGATCGAACGGCTCGAAGCGGCCATGCGCGCCGAGTTCCAGCGGATCGAGCGGCTCTTGCGGTCGCATGTCGACATCGCCCAGACCCGCGAAAAGCTCCTGGAGACGGAGCTTGCCAAACTTACTGCGGCCGGCGCAGGCAAGAACGTTGCCCGCGTGGAACTCTCCGAAATGGAAAGCCGAGCCACGACCTACCGCAACATGTACGAGGGTGTCCTGCAACAACTCATCGGTGCGCTACAGACGCAATCCTTCCCGCTCGGCAAGGCTCGCATCGTGATGGCGGCTACCGCCCCCCTCGGCAAGACCTGGCCGAAACCCTCGACGGTCCTGCCGCTTTCGCTGGCTCTCGGTTTGGGAGCGGGATTGGTGATGGCCCTGATGCGCGATGGTCTCGACCGCCGCGTCAGTTCGAGCGAGCGCCTCCGCGCCGAACTCGGCATCGCATCGCTCGGACACGTTCCGGTCTACCGAGGCGGACCGCGGCCGCAGCAGCCGGCCATTGCGTCCACGATGCTGCCGCTGCGCTCGGTGCTTGACATGCCCTATTCGCGCTTCTCCGAGGCATTGCGCGGTGTCAAGAATTCCATTGATTCCGCCTTCCCGGCCAATGCCACAGCCGTGGTCGGCGTAACGTCTGTCGGCCCCGGGGAAGGCAAGACGACCATCGCTGCCAATCTTGCGCAGCTCTACATGAACGAAGGCACGTCCGTTCTACTGGTCGACGCGGATTTCATCGGCTCCCGTCTCAGCCGCGTCACGAGCGAGGACGGCGCGAACTTCGGCATGGAGAGCCTGCGGCTCATCGGCATATCGGGACAATATTCGAAACGGAGATCGAGCGGCGAGACACCGAACCCCGAGGACTTCGACGGCAAGGCGGTATGCTGCGTGCCGGTGCTGACGGTCGACCAGACCCGCAAGGCGGCGGTCGCGCATCAGCGCTACGGCCACTTGCCGGCGTTGAAGGCTGAGCTCGAACTCTTGCGGCAGCGCTACAAGGTGATCATCGTCGACATGTCCGGCTTCGAGGATTCTGCCGACACGCGGGTGATTTGCACCTATCTCGACGGTATCGTCGTCGTGCTCGGGCAATCCGACAAGATGACGGTCGAGCGTCTTGCCGAAGCGCTTTCGACCTTTGGCAAGTCGCGCGTGGCGCTGCTCGGCGTCATCTCGAACCGCAGTGAAGGTCCGCGTCGTGCCAAGATGAAGGATCGGAAGCCATGGCGCCCGAGCAGCATGTGATTCCGTCCGCCGTTCGGCCCGAAAGCACCAAGGCGTCGCCTTCGACAGGCGCCTCCACGACCAGGATCGCCATCGGCATCGCCAGCGCCGGGCGACGGGAGGTTCTTTCGGCGGTTCTGCCGCTGATTGCCCGTCAGACGCGCAGGCCAGATGAGGTGATCGTCTGCCTGTGCTCGACGGCCGACATCGACCAGCACAGCATCGACATGCTCGACTGTCCCGGCAAGGTCATCCTGTCACAGCGGGGTCTCTGCCGTCAGCGTAACGCGATCCTGACGGCCGTGACAGCGGACGTCGTGCTCTTTCTCGACGACGATTTCCTGCTGGCGCCGGACTACCTCGGGGAACTCGAGCGCCTCTTCGAGGAGAACCCCGGCATCGCGATGTCCACGGGAACCGTGGTCGCCGACGGCATCATCGGACCAGGCATTTCGATCGAGGTCGGGCTCGAGACTATCGACGCGACCAAAGGCAAGCCGCGCCCGGCGGAAAGGCTGGAGCCGGTCTACAACGCCTATGGCTGCAACATGGCCATCCGGATGGCGGCCGTCAGGCGCGGGCAGCTGCGATTTGACGAGAACCTGCCGCTATACGGCTGGCTCGAAGACGTCGACTTCAGTCGGCTGGTTGCGGCCCACGGCAGCATCGTGCGCTCCAACCGCCTGCTCGGTGTTCACCTCGGCACCAAAATATCGCGGACCCCCGGCGTCAAGTTCGGTTATTCGCAGATCGCCAACCCCATTTACCTCGTGCGCAAGAAGACGATGAGTTTGCCAATCGCGGCGGTCCAGGTGGCACGTAACCTGATCGCCAATATCGTCAAGGTCTGGAAGCCGGAGCCCTGGGTCGATCGCAAGGGCCGGCTGCGGGGCAATGCACGCGCCTGTCTCGACCTTTTCTTGGGTCGCCTCGGGCCGCGAAATGTTGAAGGACTGGAGTAGGGTCCATGACCGGCATCCCGCCCGCCCGCATCGTCATCATCAATGACCGCTCCACCAGGGTCGGCGGAGCGACCAATCTCGCGATCCTTTCGGCCGAACTGCTGCGGCGGCGCGGACTTTCGGTCACGTTTTTTGCCGGCGACAACGCGCCGGGGGAGCCGCCCGCGGACGACATGATAAACCTGGGACAGGCTCCGTTGCTCGACCGGACGCGAAGCGACGCTCTGCGCCTGGGCCTCTACAATCCGCGGGCCCACGAGGCGTTGAGCGGACTGATCTCGACCCGCGATACGCCGACGACGATCTATCACGTGCACGGCTGGTCGAAGATCCTGTCGCCAGCCATTTTCCGCGCACTCGCCAAGGTGCGCGAGCGGGTTGTCCTGCATGCCCACGACTATTTCCTCGCCTGCCCCAACGGAGGCTTCGTGAACTACAGGACGCAACGCGTCTGCGAGCTTGAACCGATGTCGCGCCGATGTTTGGCGACGCAGTGCGACAAGCGCGGCCTGCATGAGAAGCTCTGGCGGACGGCGCGTCACCTCTTGCGCGAACATCTCTTTCCCACTCGCAGCGCACCTGCGCACATCGTCATCGTCCATGAGAGAATGCGCGAATACATGCTGCGCGCCGGAATCGGCGACGGGCGCATCTCGACG
Organism: Sinorhizobium fredii; assembly: GCF_002944405.1. Classification (NCBI taxonomy): domain Bacteria; kingdom Pseudomonadati; phylum Pseudomonadota; class Alphaproteobacteria; order Hyphomicrobiales; family Rhizobiaceae; genus Ensifer; species Ensifer fredii. Next base: position 1,002,198 of record NZ_CP024310.1, read on the forward strand.
ATCCGCAACCCCGTCTCTCCGCTCGCCGGGCCGGGCCTGGCGCCCTGGACGCGCTCGAATTTCGTCTTCATCGGACGGCTTGAGGAAGAGAAGGGGTACAAGGACGCGGCGCGCGCAGCGCACCTCGCCGGTGTGCCGCTGCATTTCATTGGCGACGGCGCAGGCCGCGCCTTCCTCGAGCGGGAATTTCCGCAAGCGAGGGTTCACGGCTGGAAATCCAAGGAGGCCATGCATGATATCGTGTGCGGGGCACGGGCCGTCGTCGTTCCCTCGCGGGTGCCCGAACCCTTTGGCCTGGCTGCGCTTGAGGCCGCCGGCAGTGGATTGCCCGTCATCATCACCAAAGCGGCTCTGCTTTCTCAGGAAATCGCGGCCTCCGGCTGTGGCTTGTCCTTCACCCCCGCGAATGTGGACGACCTTGCCGCAGCCATGCGCCGCATCGCATCCGACGACGATCTCGTTCACCGGATGAGCATGACCGGCGTGGCTGTGGCCGGGCAATTGTCACACACGCCCGAAAGTTGGGCCGACGCACTCATCGATCTCTACGAAAGCATTCTGCTGCGCGGCCGATCAGATCCACGGGCACCGGCCACACTGCCGGCCCCTCGCGCGGCAGGCTGGGGGACCCTGCGCGATCAGATCTGGTGATGCTCGCCACCATTGACATCGTGACGGCTAGCACGCCGTCCGTCGACCGGCCGAGCGTCATCCTGATTTTTCCTGCCGTGTACGTCCATTGGACTAGGTGTTGGCCATCATGATCGGATTGTCAATCAAGGTGGCCGCTGGCAGCCTGAAGGACATCGGACGACTTCGAGGAGCGAGAGATATGCTGTCTATTTCCGATGGCGCGGCAAGAGGGGAACGCTCCATTCCGGCGACGGTTGCGGCGCCGCGCGGCGACCGCGGTAAACGCATTTTCGACGTGACGGTTTCCGCTGCCGCGCTCCTGTTCTTCGCGCCGCTGCTGGCAGTCATCGCCGTCGCGCTGCTCGCCGTGGACGGCCGGCCGCTGATCTTCCGTCACGCACGCGTCGGCGCCCAGGGCCGGCTGTTCGATTGCCTTAAGTTTCGATCGATGCGGCGCGATGCCTCGGAACGGCTGACGGAACTGCTCGCGACTGATCCCGAGCGTCGACGGGAGTGGGCCGAGAAACGGAAGCTCAGCAGCGACCCCCGGGTCCACTGGCTTGGGAAGATTCTTCGAATGACCTGCCTCGACGAGCTGCCGCAATTCTACAACGTGCTGCGTGGCGACATGAGCCTCGTCGGACCCCGCCCCATACCTCCGGACGAGACCGAGAAATACGGCAGCAACCTGCACTACTACACATCGTTGAAGCCCGGAATGACGGGAATGTGGCAGGTGAACCGGCGGGCCGACACCACTTACGAGGAACGCGTCCAGTACGACATCAAGTATTGCCAATCCCGGTCGGCCTATCTCGACCTGGTGATCATCGTGAAAACGGTCGGCATCGTCCTGTTTGCAACGAACTATGCGTAATGGGGCGATTCACCAGATGAAGATGACGAGCGCAGCCCAAAAGATGAGGCAAAACGCGATTGCCAGCCAGCGAATGACCAATTGCGCGTTCCATGAAGTTCGGCTGGTCATGATGTCCATTCCGCCAAATGGTGCCTGCCTCGACATCTGCGGCGAGCCCTTCGTTCCTGCCGGGGGGCAAAATGTCCGCGGAGAGACGATCGCCTCCGCCTGCCCATCCATTCACAGGCGCAAGTCCCGGTTGCCCTACTCGTCATCCTGCGACCGACGGCAAATCGACCCACGCCTCTATGTCATAGGACACCCGTCATGTGGTGATATTTCGGCAACAGAGTGGTGTTTTCCAGTCCGTCGTGGCACACGTCCCGCGGCTCCCAACCGCGAGCGGGCGATGCCAGTCGGCAGGCCGGACGACCGGACGATCCGCGAGCGATGATGCGGCGCCATCTTTCCATCGCCGCCGTACACCTCGGAAACCTGTCCGCCGGTCTGCGGCGACTGGTGAGCCTTCCAGCCCTGGTCGGGGATGGCTTCATGGCCCTCTCCGCCAAAGTGGTCTCCCAGGCGGTTCAACTCGCTATTTTCATCGTCGCCGCGCATGTCCTGGAGGCTGCCGAGTTCGGATTCTTCGCTTTCAGTTCATCCTTCGCCATTTTCGTCCTCGTCATGGCCGAGGGCGGGTGGGGAGAATTTGTCATGAAGGCGGGAGCGGACAAGGTCGATCTAGACCAGCTCGCGACCATGTCGATCCTGTCGGGCGCGATCGCGACACTGCTCGGCCTGCTTGCAGCGCTGGCGGCCGTCTCGTGGTTCGCAGACGGCTGGTCGGCCGTCCTGATCCTCCTGTTCAGCGCCTGGTACTTGCCGGCGTCGCTCTCCACGGTCTACGACGGCATCCTCATCTCGCGCGGGCAATTGCGTGGCCAGTCCCTGATCCGCATCGCCGGCGAAGCCGTCGGACTTGTCGTTGCGATCGGCGGGCTGTGGATAGGCCAAGGCATCGCGGCCCTCATCTGCGGTCGGCTGGCGCAGCAGATAACCTTCCTTGGTGCATCGATGGTGCTCGTGCGCTGGCTTCCCTCCCTGCGCCTTTGCCGCGACTTCGCGCTCGAAGTGCTCGAGTTTTCCCGTCATATCGTCGCCAACCGCCTCGTCGTGTTCTTCCGCTCCTATGCGGGCACGCTGGTGGTCGGCAGCGTTTTGGGTCTTGCGGAGGCCGGTTACTATCGCGCCGCCGAGCGGATCGTCGCCGCGTTTTCCGAATTGATGGGCGAGCCGGCGCGCATGCTGGCCTGGATCGTCTTCGGCCGCGCCGGCGGCCAGGCCAAGGGTGAGCGCGACCGAGCCGCGATCGGTTCCACGGCAACCACGTTCATGACCGTGCTCATGGCAGTCTCCGCTCCGGTCTATCTCGGCCTCGCGCTGGTGTCGGGTGGACTGATCGACGTCCTGCTCGGCGAGAAATGGGCGCCCGCCGCCATTCTCGTCGCCATTCTGGCAGCCAAGCAGACCCTGCTCATTCCCGGATACGTGACCGAGCCGCTGCTTTCGCTGAGCGGCACCATTCACAAGATGCCACGGGCCATAATGCTGAACGGGGCGATCTCCGTCGGTCTCATCGTGCTGCTGACCCCGTTCGGCGCGATCGCCACCGCGCTCGGACAGTGCCTTGCGGCCGTCATCTCATTCAACATCTCGATGCGCCTTCAAACCCAACAGGGCGGCCTCGTCTGGAGCCGTGTGCTCGGCAATTGCGGCCTGGTGGCCATCGCTGTCGTGGCGATGGCGGCAACCGTGCTGCTCCTTGGCAGGATTGCCGAGGTGTCGGCACTGAGGCAGATCTCGACGGTCGCTCTCCAGGTCGTCTCCGGCGCCTGCATCTATGTAGCAACGCTGGCCCTCCTGCAGCGGTGGGGCGGCGCGCTGAAGCCTATTTTCGCTTTCGGGCGGCATTGACGACTGATCCAGTGACGCCTGCCACGGGGGACCACAGATGCTGGGCAACGATATCAGGAACACGGCCTATCCACTGTTGCGCCGCGCGGTTCGCAGCCTCAACCAGTCGCTCACGCCGCTGCGCGCTGCCGGCGGACGACTGCGTTATCTTTCTCCCTTCCCGCAGCGGTTCACCGGCGCTTATGCCACGTTCGAGGAGGCGCTTGCCACCGCGCGGTCGAACGGTCTCGCCGGCTACGATCACGAGGAAATCGCCGAAGTCGCGTTCGAGCAGATGTGCAAGGTGGCACCCTGGGACTATCCGGTGCTGTTCTGGATGCACCAGATCGCCGGCGAGGTTAACGGGCTCGTCGATGCCGGCGGCCACATGGGCACGAAGTACCGGGCGTTCCGCAATCTCATGCAATTCGACGACACGTTCCGATGGGTCGTCTACGATCTGCCGTCGATCGTCCAGGCGGGCCGGCGCAGGGCCGAGCGAGAAAATCTCCCCGCGTTGCACTTCGTGGAGTGCATCGCGGATGCCGGGCCGGTTGAGCTCTTCCTGGGCTCCGGTCTACTGCAATACCTCGACGTCCCGTTGTCTCGGCTCCTCAACGAACTCCCTGTCCCCCCACGACATCTGATTTTGAACAAGGTGGCGCTACGAAAGGGAGGAGCAGTGGTCACGCTTGAGCGCATTGGACGCGCGACCGTTCCCTACCAGATGCGCGATGAAGGCGCGCTGCGCCAGGACATCGAACACCTCGGCTACACGCTCGTCGATCGCTGGACAATCCCCTCGCTCGCCCACGTGATCGAGACGCATCCGGAACTGGGCGCAAGCGAGAGCGCCGGCTTCTACTACCGGCTCGGATAACAGCATTACCCCGGCGTGCCGTTTGCGCCGCCGGGCGTCACCTCCCGGTTGCGGCGACCTGCCGCCGCAATTCCACGACGGAGCGGCGTTCGTTGCGGGCCTTCAGGTGATCGGCAAGCCGGATCGCCAGTGCAAGGGCCATCAAGGTCGGGTTGGCGTGGCCCGGCGTCGGAAAGACCGAACTGCCGGCGATGAACAGGCCGTCGACGCCATGGACCATGGCATCGGGGTCGACGACGCTGACTGATGGATCGGTGCCCATGCGCGTCGTGCAGGAGGGATGCGCCATGTCGGTGAAAACCGCCTTGCCGTCGTCGTTCTCGGCAATCCAGGCGGCCAAGCGGAGCGCCGGCAGGCCGTTGCGGACGAACTGCGAGGACAGGGCGTGCGCCAGCCGCTTTATGCTCTCGACCTCCGCCTCGCCGATTTTCCAGTTCACGCGCGGCAACGGCGTCCCGAACAGATCCCGCTGCTCCGAGAGAGTTACGCGGCTGTCCGCATCGAGCCTCTGCTCGGCCATCACGTCGAAGCGAAGCTCGTCGGAACGGTGCAGCATTCCGCGCTTTTGGACGAGGCGGCGGAAAGCGCCCTGAGCCAGCAGGCCGGGCGATCGGAGAGCCGTCGCGAGATCGCCGAAAAGCCGCGTGCTGCCGCCCTGCATCAACCGTTTCACCGCTGCCCAGGGATCGCCTGCGGCATGGACCTGCACCGGATAGGCCGCACAGTTCACCAGCCCGTCGCGCCGCTGCACATGAGGACTGAGACGCATGCCGTGGAGATAGAAATGCGGCCGCCCCTGATGTGACAGGCCGTAGAAATTGAAGTGCCCGGCCAGCTTGTCGATATCAGGACCGACGAAGCGCGCGATCGCTGCGCGAGGATGGTCGGCGAGATAGCGACCGACCACGTCTCTGGAATTGCCGACGCCCGATTTCATCACCGCGTTGGAGGCGAGCAGCAAGCGGGCGTTCTCGATGCCGCCTGCGCAAAGCACCACGGTCGCCGCCTGCACGGTCGCGTGGACGCCCTCGACAGCGCGTATATCGAGCGAGATCACCCGTCGGGCGTCTCGGTCGAGATTGATGGCCGTCACCGTGGCGCGCGACAGCACGTCGACATTCGGCGCATCGAGATCCCGCGCCATGCGGCTAAATCGCATCGGCTCACCGCGTCGGTCGCGTTCATGGCTGAACTGCCAGAAAAAGGGCCGAAGGAGATCGGCGTCGAAATCGAAGCCGCGCGGCGGCGTCCGCAGCAGGCGATACAGGCTCTCGTCATAGACATTCGGACCAAGGTTGAGCAGGTCGGCGGCCTTGGCCAGCGCGGGCGACAGGTTCTCGCGCGTCATCGGCCAGCCGGACACCGGCAGCCACGGCCGGCGCTCGAAGTCGATCTCGTCGAAACTCGCGCACTTGCCGATCCAGGTATGCGAACTGCCCCCGAGCGTGCGATTGCGCAACTCGAAGGGAGCCACATCGTTCAACCAGGCGAGCCCGCCGTTATAGCCGCGGCCAAGTGGTTCGGCGCCGGCGCGGGCGATCGGCTCCCCCACATTTTCGACAGCGTTCAGAACTTGATGCTCCTGGCAGAAATCGGGGCCGCCGCTTTCGATCAGCAGGACACGACAGCGGCTCTTGGACAACTCGCGAGCAATCGTGATGCCCACCGGGCCGCCGCCGATGAGAGCGATGTCCGCCCGAAAGTTGGTTCCCGACGGGAAGGTGCGGAGATCGTGGATCGACATGCGCCTCTCCTGCGCGTTGGATTCCGGTGGTACCAGAAGCACTCTCGGGCCGAAATCCGCCAATATGGATAGGAGTTTAGGTGCACTACTGATTTCGGATAGGCGGGGCCTGCACACTTTGAGCAGGCCATGACCGTATGTCCATTTTGAAACGCGGCAAGCACGCGACTAACCTTACACTGCGCCGGTATGCGGCAGCGGTCCCTCTTGCCTGGAACGCCGGTGGTCGGCGACGACGGGACCGGCGCGGATCGGAGAACAAGCGATGGCTCGCGTAGGATTGAGGGAATGGCTGGCACTTGCGCCTGTCTTCGCGTCGGGAAAGCTGGCGCGATTCAGCGGCGACGGCACGGGTCCGCTGACGCGGTTCGAAGCTAACTTTTCGGAGAAATTCGGCGTCAAGCACACGCTAACTGTCAGCAGTGGAACGGGCGCGCTCATCGCCGCGCTCGCGGCCTGCGGCGTGGGCCCCGGCGACGAGGTGCTCGTTCCGGCCTATACCTGGATTGCGACAGCCGCAGCGGCGATCGCCGTGGGCGCGGTTCCGGTCATTGTCGATATCGACGAAACCCTGACGATGGATCCGGCGGACATTCTTCGCAAGCTTACCCCGCAGACCAGGGCGATCGTTCCTGTGCATATGGCGAACATGGTTTGCAACATGAGTGCGATCCTGGCGATCGCGCGAAAGCACGATCTCATCGTAGTCGAGGATGCCTGCCAGGCGGTGGGGCTCACATACAGGGGCGTGCGTGTGGGAACGATCGGTCATGCAGGCGCCTACAGTTTCAATCAGTTCAAGAACATCAACATCGGCGAGGGAGGCGCGATCGTTACAAATGACGACCGTCTCTTCGCTCGCGCACGCATGTATCACGATATCGGAGCGCTGTTCCGCGGCCATCTCGACAATTACAACGAACCATCGATGGTCGGTGTAAATCTCAAGGCCAGTCAGATACAGGGCGCCATGCTCAACGTCCAACTGAAGAAGCTCGATCCGATGATCCGGCGGATGCGGGTGCGTTACGATGCGATGGCGGAGATTCTCGACAGCGCGGGGTTCACGCTGGGCCCGCACAATGACCAGGAAAGCGCGGCCGGGCTGCACCTCCTCTTCGACACTGCCAAGGAAGCAGAAAGCTTTGCCGCAGAGAACAAGCGGGGCGTCTACCGTCTCTTCGATTCCAGCCGGCACGTCTATACCAACTGGCTGCCGATCATCGAGCAACGCACCGCCAATCCCAGAATGAACCCCTATTCATGGGCTGCGCGGAGGATCGAATATGCGCCCGACAGCTGCTCGAGGTCGCTCGACATTCTCAAGCGGACCTGCCGAGTGAGTCTAGGCGAAAACTACCCCTTGGCGCTGATGACCTATCTCGCCAGACGCATGCGGCGCCAGCGCGAGGCATCGAAGGGGGGATTGGCCTATGCGACGTAGTCTCGAGCGCATCGGCCCGAACACCATCGACATATGGCAGTGGAGCATCGCGGCCGAGGCGGCGCAAGCCGAGGCACATCTTCCGCTGCTCAGCGCCGCCGATCGTGCCCGCGCGTCACGGTTCATCCACGCCCGGGACCGGCATCGCTTCATCGTCGGCCGTGCGGGGCTGCGTCTGGTGCTCAGCCGCTACCTTCATATTCCGCCAGCACGCATCGGGCTCGCCTACAATGTCTTCGGCAAGCCGCGCATCGCCGCGGCGATGATCCCGGAGTTGCACTTCAATCTAAGCCACAGTGCCGATGTCGCCATGCTCGCCGTGTCGGATCACTATCCCGTCGGCCTCGACATCGAAGAAATCAAACCGCTGAAGGAAGATGTCGCCACCCATTTCTTCTCGCCTCGCGAATGCGCCGAACTGGCCGCCTTGCCGGAGCAAGATTATCTCGCGGCCTTTTATCGCTGCTGGACACGCAAGGAGGCTTTCGTGAAGGCGCACGGCGCGGGCCTCTCCCTGCCGCTCGACACTTTCGACGTGACGATCAGCGCTACCGAGCCGCCACGACTCAAGCGGCTGGACGGCGACGTGGACGCACCATCGAACTGGAGCCTGCTGGAACTGATGGCGCCGGAGAACTTTCACGGCGCCGTGGCGGCCCTGACGATCGGCAATGCCGTGCGCCTGCGCTATCGCAGGGAGGACGTCTTCCGGATCAAGACATCAATCGCGCATCCAGGACGTAGCGATCGCCAGCAGAATCGAAATGGTGGCAGCCGACCAATCCAGGCTTGAAGTCGGGCTCGATCGTGCGCACGCATTTTTCCCTGTAGGTGTCGAGGTCCAGTTGCTCGATTTCCATGATATTCAGCCCGTAGCCATAGATGCCGTGCGCATTGCGCTGCGAGGGGCGGAACACACGATCGTCGCGCGCGAAGATCCGCCCGGCGTTCCGGGCGAAGGTGCTGCCGATCACCACCGGATTGCGCCGGTGCGGAGTGATGCGCGATAGGGCCGGCCCGTCGACTTCGAATATGTGCAACTCGCTGCAGTGATCTTCGAAGGCGTGGTATTCCGACAAGTTGGTGAAGAGCCACCAGCGATCGGCGTGGCGGGTCAGCACGCTGTCGGCGGCCGACATGCCGTTGAGCGCGGTCGAATGAAGCTCCCATTTCAACGGAAACTCCACGCAGCGCCAGATCTCGATCCGCTTCGACTGATGCGTTTCCGGCATCATGAAGATATCTTCGCCATCGCGAAAGACGAAGGGATATGAAAGGTGATAGTGGCAATCGAGAGCAATGCCGATAGGCTGCAAACGGTCGCCGTCGAGCCGTCCCACGGCGATATGCGCCTTGCGGTCGCCATCGGCATAGGCTTCGTAGAACAGGTAGCAGGCGCCCTCGTGTTCGAGCAGGAAAGGATCGGCCCTGATGTTGTCGCGGGTGGGAGGAATTTCGACCGAGCCGCACGGCTCGAAGTTGTCGATCCCGCCGCTTCCGGTGTAAAGCGTCCAGACCGCCGATCCCGATCCCGTCTTCTTCTTGAGCGCCTTGAACGCACGCCCGGCAAGTTGTTTGGTGAGGCCGGCCACGTATTTGGCGAGTTCCCCGGTCGTCGGCGGCGCCGCATCGGGTGGTGAGTGTGACGTCGACGGCAGCTCGGCCGAATCCGCCAGGCGCGACAGTTCGCGCATCAGCAGGGTGGCCGCGCGCTCCTTGACGAAATTGATGTTCCGGAGCGCACTGAACTTGATGTTGAAGGACGAGGCGGCGATGTCGCCCACGCTGGAGCCAGACCGGACATAGAGGGAGAGATCAACGCAAGGCGCATTGCGGGCAACCTCACGATAGCTGAACCATTCGCAGCCCCTCGCCTTCTGGTCCGAAAACGAAAACGCCCATTCGCCGTAGCGCAAGTGCCCGACGGCATCGTCGGGCATTCCGTTCGGAGACATGCGGATGACGAGGTCAAGCCCGAGTTCGGCGATTTGCGCCTGTACGGCACCCGGCGTCGACTGTGCAAGTGGCACGATGCGCTGCTTGCGCGCCTCGAAATTGCAGGGGCTGTACGGCGCCTGCCTTCCCAGCGTCTTCTCCTCGAAGCCATAGGCCAACTTCAGGAGTGCCGAGGGAGCGGTCCGGAATCCCCGGGGCCTGTCGATCAAGATCGCGGTCAGGGCATAGCGGCGGTCCGCTATGATGCGGTCGAAGACCATAAGTTGCCAGTTCTCGAAGTCTACGGCATCCGCGAGGATTCCAATGCGCAGCGGGCGGCTCAGATCGCGCATGGTCGTGCTCTCCACGTCGGTGATCAATTGGTGCTACGGCCGCCGAAGCGATGTGTGGCAATGGCGGCAAGTGCCTTGATACTGTTGCTGTTGAGACTGTCTTCATGCCACCCCTCGAGGTCGAAGACCTCCGTGTCGGGGGCAACGGCCTCGCCCCAGCCGAACAGGAGCTTGCGCGCCCGCGGATGGTTCGCCTCGCTGCGGAAAAGCAGAACCGGATTGCCGTCGGCGTGCGCAGGACGATAGCTGCGAGCCGCGTCGACGAGCAGGTCGGTCACCCTTGCATTGATCTCTTCCTCGTCCGAGTAGGCGCCTGCCTGCAAACCGATGCGTTTCATCAGGCCGAGGCTGAAATTGAACTCCCGGAGGAAGTCGACCAGGCGGATGCGCCCGGCCAACAGCTTGCGGGTGAAATAGCCGAGCCGCTTCAGGCGCCGCTCGCCATTCCAGCGCAGCCGGCGCAGCTTCGGCTGGGAGCGCACGAAGCCGGGGGCCCAGGCGTCTATGACCGCAGTGAAGCGCAAGTCCGCTCCGCGCTCGCGAAGCTGCCGGCCCACCTCCATGGCCAGCACGCCGTTGACGCAGAGCCCCATGATGGCGATCGGCCCCTTGAGAATGTCGGCGCCCATCCTCTCGACGACGCGCCGTGCAATGTCTTCGAACGACATTGACGCAAGTCTTCCGTCGAGATCCGCGCTGAACATGTTGGCGTTGTAGACGGACACAGTGCTGTCGAGCTCGTTGGCGAGCCGATAGTAGAGAAACGGGTGGTTCAGAGTGTAGAGCGAGCACGGGCCCGTGCCCTCTCGGCAGACGCTGACGGACCAGGGATTGTCGTCTTTCGCTGCCGCATCCCCGTCGGCAACGCCGAAGATCGCACCGGCGAAACCGCTAAAGGTCGGTTGCTTGAACAGCAGCTCCAGATCCGCTTTCCCGCCGAGCTTGGAGCGGACCGCGGACAACATTCGCAAGGCGAGCAGAGAGTGGCCGCCGAGCGAAAAGAAATTGTCGCCGGGCGCGATTTCTCGGACATCGAGCACATCGGACCAGATGGCTGCGAGCGCCTTCGTCCTTTCGTCAATCGGCATGCTGGTCTTGCCCGCGGCAGGTGTGACCTGCACCGCCGGCGCGGTTTTGACGGGGACAGTCAGCGCATCGCGATCAACCGTGCCATCGAATTTGCGCGGCAGGTTCAGGAGCACACTGACGCCTTGCGGCATCGCCGGGGTCGCCAGCTGCGACCGGAGATAGGTCATGAGCGTCTCGGGCAGTCGGTCGAGCGGCTCGATCATATTGGGGACAGGCGTCACGAAGCCGTAGCTGCCCATGCCGCCATCGGTAGGTACCACCGCCGCTGCAGCAACCGAGGGGTGGCTGGAAAGGACTTGCTCCGCGACCGGGACAGACCGAAGAATTTCCGGCTGTTGGAATATCTCCCGTTCGGGCACGATCAACGAGGACAGCAACGCGGACGGCCGTTCCAGCACGATCTCGTAGATCTGTTGCCAAAGATCGAGCAAGCCCTCGATGGTGCGCCGCTCGAACAGGTCGGCATTGTACTCGATCGACATGCGCCAGCCGCTCGGGCGGCCAATCATCATGAAGCTGAGGTCGTAGATTACACCCGGCGATTGCGACGGCGCACTGATAAGTTCGAGGCCGCCATATCGCTGGTCCTCGAGAAACGCCTTCTGGAGATTGAAGTTGACGGAGATCAGTGGATTGCGCGAAGGATCGCGCATCGGGTTGACCATCTCGACAAGCTTGTTGAACGGCATCCGGTGATGATTGAGCGCTGCCGTGACGATCTCGCTTGCCGAGCGCAGGTGGTCGGCAAAAGTCATGTCACTGGGGAAGTCGAACCGCAACACGATGTTGTTAATGAAAACGCCGATCAGATTCTCCAGATCGGTGTCGTCGCGCCCGGCCACCTGGGACCCGAAGAGGACCTTGTCGGCAGCGGCGTAGCGATGGAGCAGCGCGCTCACCACGGCAGCGCCGAAACTGTAGAGGGAAACGCGATGCTGCCGGGAGGCGGCATCGATGCGCTCGCCGAACTCGACGGGTTTGGCAACCGACAGGATGGAGCCGCGTGTCGTCTTGACAGGTCCCCTCGGATGGTCCGGGACGACCTCGAAATAGGGAGCGCCTTCGAGACGCTCACGCCAGAACGCCTTCTCCGCCTCGAACCCATAGCTTTCCAGATACTCGCTCTGCCAGAGCGAGAAGTCGCCATACTGCAAAGGCAGTTCCGGGAGGGCAGGCGAACGCCCGGCCTCGATCGCCGCCGAAATTTCGCCGACCTCCCGCCCAAGCACGCGGATCGACCAGCCGTCGAAACAACTCTGGTGGGCGGTGATCAGCAGGAAGCCGCGGTCGTTCTCCACCATCAGCAGCGAGACGCGGAAAAGGCAGGGCTGGCTGAGGTCGAACGGCGCGCGCGCCGTCTCCTCGCCGATCGAAAGGATGCGGGCCTCGCGCTGGTCGGCCGGCACGTTCCTGAGATCGATCACCGACATGCGGAAGTCGACCTGGTCGACGACCTGTTGGCATGGACGGCCGCCAACTTCGACGAAACGGGTGCGCAGGATCTCGTGACGCTGGATGACGGTGCGGAACGCCGCCTCGATCGCCGACGAGCGGATCGCGCCGCGCACCTCCCAACGCACTGCGACGTTGAGCGCGGGATTTCCGGGTTTCATCTGGTCGAGAATCCAGCAGCGCAGTTGCGTCTGCGAGCAGGGAAATTCGGCGACGACCGTCGGTGCGGTTGTCGGAACTGCCTGGTTCGTTTCCTTCATGCCCGTGTCACCTGTTCGATGCGGCGGCGCGCGCCATTGCGGAAATCCCTCAGCGAGGGAACAGAGGGATGGGGAAGCGTCCCATCCGTCTCATTGCGAGCCTCGGCGAAGGCCGCGAGTTCGGCCACCGAGGGATGCATCATCAGATGCTTCGCCTCGAGTTCGAGGCCGCTGTCCAGCATACGTGCCGCGATGCGGAAGATGACGAGCGAGTCGGCGCCCAGCGCGTAGAGATTGTCCTCCACGCCGATATCGTCGGAATTCAGCACCTCGCGCCAGATGGTGCAGAGTCGCTCCTCCATCGGCGTGCGGGGCGGCACCCGGATCACGGTCGCCGCGCGCTGCGGCAAGCCCCGTTGTTCGAGGGCCTTCCGATCCAGCTTGCCGTTGGCCGTCTGCGGGAGCGTCTCCTCGAATGCCCAGAAGGTCGGAACCATGTGGGCAGGAAGGTTAGCTTCCGCGTGGGCAGAGAGTTGCGCGTTGCTGGGGCGGCTGCCGCCTTCCTCGACCACCAGGTAGCAGACGAGGTGCTTTTCGCCCCGACCGTTATGCGCCGCGACGACGGCGCATTGGCGAATGCCGGGTGCGCGTGCCATGACGGCTTCGATGTCGCCGAGTTCGATACGGAAGCCACGCAGTTTGATCTGTTGGTCGCGGCGGCCGAGCAATTGCAGGGAGCCATCGACAAGCCGTCTGCCGACGTCACCCGTCCGATAGAAGCGCTGTGGCGTGCCGGTGCCGATGTCGATCTCGACGAAGGCTTTTTCGGTGAGGTCGGGACGATCGAAGTAGCCGTTCGCCAATCCCTCGCCGCCGATGTGGAGCTCACCGGTAACACCGATCGCCGCAATACTGCCGGTCCGGTCAAGAATATGAAGCTGCGTATTGGCAATCGGGTGACCGATCGTGATCGGCCCGTCGGCTGCATCAATCTTCCCGACGGAGGACCAGATCGTCGTTTCCGTCGGTCCGTACATGTTCCAGAGTTCGCCGCCGGTGGCGAGCAAGGTTTCGGCCAGCGCCTTCGGCAACGGTTCGCCGCCACAGAGCATCTTGAGCCCGGGGCGCTTGAGGCCCGCTTCCACGAGCATCTGCCACAGCGTCGGCGTCGCCTGCAGCACGGTGGCATTGCACTGCTCGACGAGGCGCACGAGCGCAAAGCCGTCCCGTACCGCCTGGCGGCCCGCCAGTACGACGCGTCCCCCCGTGATCAGCGGCAGATACAGCTCCAGGCCTGCGATATCGAAGGAGATCGTGGTGACGGCGACGATGGTGTCGCGATCGGTCAGACCCGGTTCCTTCGCCATAGACACCAGGAAGTTGACGAGCGCCCTGTGCGACACTTCCACGCCTTTGGGTGCCCCTGTAGAACCCGACGTGAAGATGACGTAGGCGGCCGATGTTGTGTCGGTGGGCAGCTTTGGTGCACTTCGGACGGCCGCGATGGCGTCGGCGTCCCTGTCCAGTCGAATGGCCTGGAGCTGCGATCCTGCAAGCCCCGCGGATTTTTCGCTATCGCAGATGACGGCCGCCACGCGTGCGATCTCTAGCGTCTGGGCGAGTCGGTTTTCCGGGTGCGCTGGATCGAGCGGCACGTAAGCATGCCCGGATTTCATGATGGCGATCAACGCAACGACCATGTCGAGCGAGCGCTCGACCAGCACCGCAATCCTCAGCCCAGGATCGGGCACCACCTCCTGGATATAGGTGGCGAGTTGGTCGGAACGGCGATCGAGTTCCGCGTAGGTTAGCACTTGCCCGTCGTGCTCGACGGCCGCTGCATCGGGCTGGGCCTTAACCTTTTCCGCAAAAAGCGAGAACACGAAGGCGTCGCGATCATAGTCCGCCGCGCTGTCGTTGAGCGTGTGGACCAGCCAGTTCTTCTCGCTTGCGCGCATCAGCGGAAGCTGGCCGATCGGCCTGGTTATGTCCTCGGCAAGCGCACCGGCGAGGGTTACAAGATGGCCGATCCAGCGTTCGACCGTGCCTCTATCGAAGACCTCGGCATTATAATCGACGTCGATGCGCACGCCCTGCGGGCCCTCGGTCAGGTTGAAGAACATGTCGAAGTTGGAGAAAGCCTTGCCGTTCGAGGCGATCCGCGTCTCGAGGCCTCCGAAGTCCAGATTTTCCGGCACTCTCTCCAGGTTGAATTGAATCTCGGTCAACGGCAGGCGGTGCATGTCGCGCTTGATGCCGAGCTTCCGCACCAGGGTGCCATAGGTGTAGTCCTGATGCTCGAAGGCATTGATCACGAGTTGCTGCGTGGCTTTCAGATGTGCGTCGAACCGCATGCTTGCATCCACCTGCTGGCGCAGTGGCAGCAGGTTGACGCAATGGCCGACGAGCGTCTGGCCGTCGAGCAGGCTCTGGCCGGCCGAGGGTACGGCGACGACGATGTCGTCCTGCCCGGAAAGACGGGAGATCACCATCTGAAGCGCTGCAAGCAGTGTGGAGAACAACGTCGCACCAGCCTTGGCACCGGCTTTCTTCAGAGCCTTGTAGTCATCGGCTTCAATCTGCCCGTGCACGGTCCCGCCGGCAAAATTCCGGCGCTCCGGGCGGGGGTGGTCGAGCGGCAGGTCCGGCAGGTCCGGGACCTCCGCGAATTGATCGAGCCAGAAGCGCTCGGTCGCGTTTGACATTTCCGCCTTTGGCGCAAGATCCGTGGCATAGGTCGCGAAGGACAGGGCCGCGGGCAGGTCTGGCGTCGCGCCATCGACCAGGGTGGAATAGGCCTTCGCCAGTTCCTCGACGAGAACATTGACGGACCAGCCGTCGCACACGATGTGGTGGGCGGTGAACACCAGCCGGTGGCTCTGGGGTTCCATGTGCAGGATGCATGCCCGGGCGAGCGGGCCTTCTGCCAGATCGAAGGGCGTGTGCGCATCGTCTTCAAGAAACCGGGCGAACAGCGCTTCACGATCGGCATCCCCGACGAGATCGACGTGACCGATATCGAGATCGAAGTCGGGAATGAACTCGAAATGATCTCCCGCTCTGCCGAACCGGATCTGCAGGGCGTCGTGCCGCGCGATGACGGTCTTGAGGGCCTGGCGAAGCTTCTCTTCGTCAAGCTGCCCGTCGATCGTCATCGTGAAGGATTCGTTGAACGCGCATGACGCACCGTCCCCGGCTTGCGCCGCCAGCCAGATCTCCTTCTGCGCCTCCGTCAAAGGAGCCGCCGAAGGACGGGCCGCCCGCGGGGTCGACGTCTGCGGTGGGGAGGCAAACTCCGCAGGCGGCGTACCGAGAATGCCGACCGCCTGAAATGCATCAAGGCTTTCACGGAACGCGGCAGCGATCGCCTGGAAATCCGCTTCGCTATGGGCCGTCGTGAGGAAGCAGGGGTAGCCGTCCTGGATGTGGATGCCGAGCATGCGCATCTTCGCATAGAGCAGCGTGCCCAACGGATCGTCCCTGCCGAAATCGGTGACGAACCAACTCTTGTAGCTTTGGACGACATTGGGAATGCCGCGCCGCGCGAGATCGGCGTTGACCTCAGCCACCAGCGCCTCAGTGCGTTCGGCCACCCGTCCATACAGAGCGGCGCCGTCGCCCTTAATATGCTGCAGCACGGCACGGGCCGCAGCGAGAACCACCGGATGGCGAACGAACGTGCCCGCGCAGAAGGTCGGCGCGGTCATCGGCACGGAATCGTCGCCATAGCTCCAGTGGCCGCCGTCGAGCGCATCCATGAACCGGCTGTCGCCGACCAGCAGGCCGATCGGCATGCCGCCGCCGACGACCTTGCCGTAGGTCGCCATGTCGCCCTTGATTCCCCAGATCGCCTGCATGCCGCCCGGATCGACCCGGAAACCGGTGACGACCTCGTCGAAGACGAGCGCGAATTCGGACGCCGTTGCGATCTCGCGCAAAGACCGCACGAACGCCTGCGGACGCAGCTCCGGATGCCGGCTCTGCACGGGTTCGATGATGACCGCGGCAATCTCTCCGGCATTGGCGCGGATCCAGTCGAGACTCTCGGCGTCGCCGTAGCGAAGCACGGTCATGTTGGTGACGGAGGCCGCCGGAATCCCCGCCGCGACCGGCAGCGCGACCGGTGTGCCTCCACGGTTCCTTCCCTTCACCAGAACCTCGTCGAACTGGCCGTGATAATCGTTGCCGAAGACGACGATCCTGTCTCGGCCGGTCACTGTGCGGGCGACGCGCATCGCGGCCATCACCGCTTCCGATCCGGTGTTGCAGAAGGTCACGCGCTCATGTCCGGTCATCGCCGCAACCAGCTCGGCGACTTCGCCGGCAAGCGGCGTCTGCGGACCGATGGCGAAGCCCGCATCCACCTGGGACTTTATCGCCTCGGTCACGAAATCGGGCGCATGGCCGAAGGCGGTCTGCCCCATGCCGTTGACCAGGTCGATGTATTCGTTGCCGTCGATGTCCCAGATACGGGAGCCCTTCGACCGATCGGACACGACCGGGAAGACGATCTCTTTCCAGTCCTGCCGAAAGCCGGCGGCCGTGCGCGGATCGGCAAGCCACCGCCTGTTGCGGTCCGTGAAGCTCTTGGATTTCGGATTGCGCGCCTCGTAGGCAGTGATCAGCTCGGCTACGAAGGCGTGCTTCTCGGGTGTCATCTCGGAAGCCGCGTTCTTGGCGCCGGGGCTGTAGAGCTTGATCCGCTGCGCGCCGACATCGCCATCGCCCACGGCCCGTGCCGCTTCCGCCGTCACCGGCATAGGCATGGGCTGTACCGTCGTCGCAACGGGCGCTGCCGCGGACAGCGCGCGCTCCGCGGTACCCGCCTGCAAGACCTGGAGCTGCTGCGAGAGAATCGACTGCACCATCAGAAGTTGAGACTGCAAGATCCCTTCAAGACCGCTGGCGCTCGCGGGCGGCGCGCTCGCCGTCGGTGCGCTGAAGGCGGCGGTTGGAGCGGGCGCCGATGGCGCCGGCGGCACGGCGACCCGAGCCGCACTGGCGGGTTCCGCGGCCACCGCTTCGGCCGAGTTTGCCGGTTCCGGCGGCAGTTGCTGGTCAAGGTGGCGCGCCAGATCCCGGACGGTCGGGATATTGCTCAGCAATTCGCGGAAGGAGAGC
Source organism: Sinorhizobium fredii (assembly GCF_002944405.1). NCBI lineage: Bacteria > Pseudomonadati > Pseudomonadota > Alphaproteobacteria > Hyphomicrobiales > Rhizobiaceae > Ensifer > Ensifer fredii. The sequence continues at coordinate 1,019,861 of NZ_CP024310.1, forward strand.
TTGATCTTGTAATCCTTTTCGATCCGCTGCGCGAACTGTCCGATGAACAGGGAATCGAAACCCAGCTCCAGGAAGGTCGCCGTCGAGTCCCCTGCCCCGAGTGCCTCGCCGGACATATCGGCCAAGACGTTCAACAACGAGGCCTCAAGCTTGGGAGCGCGGCTGGCCACGGGTATTGGTTTGACGACTTCCATGGTGGGACTTCCCTCGATCGATGGGGCTGACGCAATGGATGCAGGTCTCTCGGCAGTCAGTGCCGGTGCCGCCGAGGCGTGGTCGCCGGCGCGCCGGACCGATTGCGGCGCATCGATCCAGTGCCGCTGACGCTGGAATGGATAGGTCGGCAGGAGCAGCTTTGACGGCTGCGGCCCGGGTTTCTCCGGCCAGTCGAGATCGCAACCCGCCGTCCAGAGCTTGCCATGCGCCTCTGCAAGCGTCTCGCTCGCGGCATGGGCGCGATCGTGTTCCGGCAGCGACTGAACGATAGCATGGGTGGCATCACGGCTCAGTGTCTGAGCGGCAAAGACCGAGAGCGTGCGCCCTGGGCCGACCTCGAGCAGCACCGGCTTCTGCTCCCGGCTGAGAGTTTCGAGCCCCTGCGAAAATCGCACCGCCGCCCGGCAATGACGCGCCCAGTAGTCCGGCGACATGCCCTGCTCGACCGTTTGCCAGCTGCCGCTGACACAGGAGACATACGGCAGGTTCGCCGTTCCGTAGGTGACCCTGGCGGTTTCCTCGCGCAGCGCGTCGGTCACTCCGTCCATCATCGCGGAATGGAAGGCGTGCGAGGTATGCAACCGGCTGAAGGCGATCCCGGATGCTTCGAGGGCCGCACAGGTCGCATCGACGCCGGCGAACGTTCCGGAAACGACGCAGAGCTTGGGCGCGTTGATCGCCGCGATCTCCACATCCTCGCGTAGGTGCATCGTCACGGTCTCGACGTCCGCACGCACGGAGACCATCGCGCCCTGCGGCTGCGCCTGCATGAGGCGGCCGCGGGCGGCCACCAGACGGAGGCCATCCTCGAAGGAGATGACATCGGCGAGCGTCGCGGCAACGAACTCGCCGACGCTATGGCCGATCATCGCGCTCGGCTTGAGCCCCCTGCTCATCCACAACCGCGCCAGCGCGTACTCGACCAGATACAGGCAGGGTTGGGCAATCCGCGTCTCGCGCTGCTCGTCCGCCATCGCCTGCGAGACTGCGCCGGCGTGACAGATAAAATCGCGAAGGTCGGTCTTGAGGGACGCACGCAGGATTTCAGTGCCGCGATCGATCCAGCGCGTGAATTCCGGCTCGCAATTGTAAAGCACGGCACCCATTCCGACATATTGCGAGCCCTGGCCCGGAAACATGAAGACGACGGGCGGGCGATCGGAGGCGACTGCGCTCGCTACGCGTTCGGACCCTAGGCGCTCTACCGCGTCGCTGACGCTGTTGGCAACGATCGCGGAGCGATGCGCGAAGGCCCGTCGGCCGGTCTGGAGCGTATGGGCGACGGCCGCCAATGTACCATCGGGCATCTTTGCAAGATGGTCTCGCAGGTTGAGGCGCATCGCCGCCAGCGCCGCTTCATTGCGCGCCGACAGGGGGAGAATGAATGGGCCGCGGGGGGGATCGCCCGCCGCCTCCCCGCGGACCGGTGCCTCCTCGACGACGACATGGACATTGGTCCCGCCGACCCCGAAGGAGCTCACGCCCGCCCGTCTCGGACCCTCCCCCTCTGGCCAGTCGGTCATTTCCGTGGGGATGTAGAACTGGCTCCCGTCGAGGTCGATGCGCGGATTGGGGCGCGTGAAGTTGGGTAAACCGGGGATCTTTGCGTGCTGGAGTGCCAACGCCGCCTTGATGAGGCTCGTGACGCCGGCCGCCGCATCAAGATGGCCGACCGTACCCTTCACCGACCCGAGTGCGCATGATCCCCGCCGCTCGTTCGTTTCGGCAAAGGCGGCGCGCAAGCCTCCGAATTCGATTGGATCGCCGAGTGGCGTCGCCGTGCCGTGGCATTCGACATAGCCGATGGTCGCAGGATCGACGTCGGCGCCCGCCAGCGCTGCAGCAATGGCCCCGGCCTGGCCAGCGACGCTCGGCGCTGTGAACCCGACCTTCTCCGACCCGTCGTTGTTGACGCCATAGCCGCGGATCACCGCGAAGATGTGGTCGCCGTCACGAAGCGCATCCTCCACCCGCTTCAGGAGGACGACGGCCGCGCCGCTGGCAAAGACCGTTCCGGCGGCTCGTTCGTCGAAGGGTCGGCAAACCCCATCGGGCGAAACCATGCCGCCCTCCTGGTAGAAATAACCGCGCCGCTGCGGCACGGTGATCGACACGCCACCGGCGAGCGCCATGTCGCAACTATAGGTCAGCAGGTTCTGGCAGGCCTGCGATACCGCCAGCAGCGACGTCGAGCAGGCCGACTGAATGGTGATGGCGGGTCCGCGCAGATCAAACTTGTAGGCAATCCGGGTCGCCAGTGCATCCGTCAAGGAGCCGACGATCTGCTGGAAGCAACCGATCTGGTAGTTGGACGTGAACTCCTCCGCCTTCGCCCGCTCTCCAAGTACGTTGTTGATGAGATAGGTCGGCATTGAAGCGCCGGCGAAAACGCCGACAAGTCCGGGATATTTCTGTGGGTCGTAGCCGGCGCGTTCCAGCGCTTCCCAGCAGATCTCCAGAAAGACCCGATGCTGCGGGTCGGTGACTGCGGCCTCCCGCGGAAACATGCCGAAAAACTCGGCGTCGAACAGTTCGATGTCGGGCAGGTGCGGCCGGGCGGGCACGTAGTTGGCGCTGCCGCGCTCCTCGTCGGTGAAAGCGTCTTCGAGCTCATCCGGTTTCAGCTTGGAAAAGGCATCCCGCCCTTCGCAGATCATCTGCCACAGGGCTTCCACCGAAGGAGCTCCGGGAAAGCGGCCTGACATGCCGATGATGGCGATGCCGGAAAGATTGCTGTCTGCTTCGCCAATCGCCGTCATGGAGCACTCCTGCGGAATTGAGACATGGTCTTGCGCTGCAGCGCGGCTCGCTCCGCCGCCGACATTGCCCGTGCACCGGCAATGGCTCTGCCATCGAGAAAGCCCGCCAGTTCCCTGATCGTCGGATGCTCGAAGAGCGCCACGACGTCGACCGGCCGGCCGAGATTGCTTTCGAGTGCTGCATGGATGCGCATCAGTTGAAGCGACGTCCCTCCGAGGTCGAAGAAATTCCGATCGAGTTCCACCGCCTGGATACCGAGGACAGCCTGCCAGAGGCCGAGCAGGACCGCCTCGGTCTGGCTCGTGATCGGTGCCGTTGCCGTTGGCGCCGCATTGACAGGCAGGGGCAGCTTGGATCGGTCCACTTTCCCCGATTGATGCAGCGGAAGCTGGCGGAGCACAGTGACGACGCTCGGGATCATGTAGGCCGGCAAGGCGTTGCGCAGCCGCTCCATAACACCCCGTATCAACTCGGCGTCATCTGCGGTGGCGCTGGCCTGTGGGCAGATATAGCCGAGGATTCGCTTGTTCTGCGGACCGAGCGTCTGGCAGATGACGACGCCGTCTGAGAGGCGCGGGTCGCGCCGGAGCGCGGCCTCGATCTCGTCGAGCTCGATGCGCTTGCCGTTGAGCTTGATCTGTCGATCAACTCTGCCCTTGAACCGGGCCGACCCGTTTTCATCCAGGACGGCCAGGTCGCCGGTCAGATAACCTCGAAGGGGCGCCTCCGGCGTTTCGATCGTGACAAACCGCTCCGCCGTCAGTTCGGGCCGCTTGAAATAGCCGATGGCCACGCCGTCACCCGTCAGCACCAGTTCGCCCTCGACGCCGGCCGGAACCGGACGACGCTCTTCGTCAACGATCAGAATGCCGGTATGCTCCACCGCCTGACCGATCGGCACGTCGCTACCGTCGAAGCCTGCCGGTATGTCGTAGGCGGTGGCGAGAACGGTGATCTCGGTCGGCCCGTAAGCGTTGGTTACCCGGCAATCGGGAAAAGTCTTCTGAAAGCGCCGCACATGTTCGACAGAGGCGACTTCGCCGCCGAAAAACATGTGGCGCAACGACGGCAGGGCCGAACCGGGGTAGTCGGCGAGCAGGTTGAAGAGCCCCGTTGTCAGCAGCGCGACCGTGACGCCATTGCCGCCCACGACATCGCGCAGGCGGGCGACCGAAAAATTGCCGTCCGGCAAGATCGCCAGCTTGCAACCGTTTGTCAGGGCGCACCAGACCTCGAAGGTGGAGGCGTCGAATGCGATCGTCGCGGCGTGCAGCATGACGTCGTTGCTTGTGAGCTTGAGGTAGTTCTGGTCCAGCGACAGCCGCGCAATGCCGCGATGGGCGATGGCAACGCCTTTCGGTCGGCCGGTAGAGCCAGAAGTGAACATCACATAGGCCAGATCGCCGCCACCGACTGCGATGTCAGGCCGGATCTCGTCTGCGCCGCCAGTGAGTTTCTGGAGCAGCGCGAACAGATCGACGTTCGATCCCTTTGCGTTCGGGACCGAACGGATCGTCCGCGCCGTCTCGGGGTCGACGAAGACGACCTTCGGCTCGCATTCGCCGATGACATAGTCGAGGTGCTCAATGGGAAAAGTCGTGTCCAGCGGCAGGTAAGCGGCCCCGGCCTTCAGGATCGCCAGCATGGCCACAATTGCTTCCGGCGACCGCGGCACGAACAAGCAGACGATGTCGCCTTTCTGGACCCCTTCCCTGATGAGATAGGCCGCTAGGCGGTCCGAAACTCGTTCAAGCTCGTCATAGGTGATCGTGCGCCCCTCACAAACTAGTGCTACCGACTTCGGACTGGCTGCAGCGTGCTGTGCAACGATCGAGGGAATGGAGCGATCCCGGTCATAATGTATGATGACATCCGAGCGCGGCTCCGCCGATCGGGCGACGCCGGATTTCTCCTCCGTCGCGGAAACACGGAAGTCCATCATTGCCGATCTCCTGTCCCTTTCCCGTCCCCACAGAGCGCCGAATGCGGTCGTCCGACGCGACTGGCAACGGCGACACAACTTTCAAGCCGTGCCGCCGGTCGTCAGAATTTCATGGTGAGGAAAAATAAACAGTTGATCATTGGGATAGCTTCAGCTTTGCCCGCTGCCAAAAGGGTTAGACTGCTTAGTCCTTCGGCGGAAGCTCTCACGGGACGGCCGCGGTCGCACCTAGAAACGAGGTCGAACAAGCTCCGAGCGCGTGAAATGCGCACGCGCTCCGTGGAGGTGAAATTATCTCGAGATATCAACGGAAACGGTAGGCGCGGACGTAGTCCACATACATGTGGGAAGGGTCGGGTGCATCGTCTGCGGTCGACTCGACGAGGGCGAGGTTGAGCAAGATGAACATCGGCTGGCGATGCTCGGGACGCGTGCTTGCCTTCCAGACCAGGCGACGGTCGAAGTACATTCGGATGAACTCGGCGTCGACCTTGACGCCATAAGTATGGAATTCTCCCGGATCGCCGGCAGCAAAAGCATCGATGCGCTTGAACTGGGAATCGTGACGCCCATCGCGATGCCACACATGCACGACGGAGGAGTAGCCGTCCGGCTTGTCCCCGTAGAACTCCAGCACGTCGATCTCGGCCGTCGCCTTGGACCGGTCCTTGCCGATCAGCCAGAAAGCTGGCCAGACTCCGGCGCCGGTCGGCAGCCGCGCCCGCATCTCGAAATATCCGTATTGCTGAGCAAAGCCTTTGCCCTTGGGGTCGACCGAGGCAAGCAGGCCGGAAGTCCATTTGCCCTCGTCGTCGCGCCTGGCCTCGATGCGCAGGATGCCGTCCTCGGTGGTGAACGGATATCCGGCTTCAGGATTGGCAAAGCGCGCACCGCCGAAATCGCCCGACCAGGGCGTATGCGCGATCCAGCGCGTGTCGGGCCCCCAGGCGGATACGCTGAGGGTGTCGAAACTCTCGTCGAAAGACGTCTCCATCCTGGCGAGTGAGAGCTCGTCGCCGGTATCGCTGCCAGCAACGCCTTCTGCCGGCACCGGGCCGGGGAAGGTCGATGCCAGCGCGCATGCCAGAAGCCCCGAAGCGAGCCTCCTGATCAGGAACCGGCGGTTCAATCCAAACCCGAGATCGCGAGGGTGCGAGAACATCGGAACAAACTAGCGCAAGCCCGTCGCGGCCATCCACTACCAAATCGGGTCGAGCGGCTATACGAAAGGCGTAACCGCGGGCGTAAATACGCGCGTAACAGCCTTTGCTACGATCCTGGCACAACCGGATCTTGGCAATGAACTTTGAACTGATCGGCGTCATCACGGTGATTGTAGGACTGGGCGTCTTGTTCGCACCGGTCCATTGGGCCTTTACGTTCATGGTCATATCGACGGCACTCGGTTCCGCGGCTGCGTTCAACCTGCCTGCCCTTGGCGGCGCGTCCGTGCTTGTGCCCAACGTCTTTCTGCTCTTCTTTTGCGCCAGGATCTTCATGGCCTATGGCGAAGGGCCGGTGCTTGCGGCCTACGCCCCACCAAAGGCGGGGTTCTGGCTCTTGGTGCTGACGATGTTCGGGCTGATGACCGCGATCCTCCTGCCGCGCCTGTTCCAGGGTACGATCGATGTACTGACCGTCGAGCGTTCGGTCGGCGCGCGCAGCATCGTCGCCCACGTGCCCCTTCGCTTTTCGTCCAGCAACATAACGCAAGCAATCTACGCGCTCGGCGGTGCTGTCTGTTTTGGCCTTTGCTACGCGTATATCCGCCGGACCGCTGCGTCCGCGCATCTGATCAACGTTCTCTTGATCGTTGCCGCCGTCAATCTCGGCTTTGCCGTCGCCGACGTCCTGACCTATTTCACCGGCACGGAGCAACTCCTGGAGTTCGTCCGGACGGCCAACTACGCGCTGTTGACGGCCTCCGAGAAGGGTGGCTTCAAGCGGATTTCCGGCGCCTTTCCCGAGGCGTCGGCCTTCGCCGACTACACACTGGTTCTCTTCGCGGCCATTGCCAGCCTCTGGCTCGACCGTATCCGCTCGCGCGTGACCGGACCGATGGCGGCGGCGTTGCTTGTCGCATTGGTGCTGTCCACGTCCGCGACGGCCCTCGTGGGCCTCGCCGTCGTCGTCCCGTTTCTCTGGTCGCGCTCGGTCGCATCCGCGCTCGGTTCCCGGCGAGCGGGGCGCACCGGCTTCCTCCTCGCCGTGGCCGCCTTGATGCCCCTCGCCCTTATGATGACCATAACCCTCTTCCCGGCCACCGCCGAGTCCATCAATCAGTTCCTCGACGAGATCCTGCTGTCCAAGGCAGACAGTCAGTCTGGCCGGGAGCGCATGGCCTGGAACGCCGCCGCCTACCAGACATTTCTGGACACTTCCGGGCTCGGCGCCGGGCTTGGAAGCGCTCGCGCATCGAGCTATCTGCTCGTGCTCCTCTCGAACGTCGGGGTCCCGGGGACGGCGGCATTCTGCCTCTTTGTCGCCGCCACTCTCCGGTCCAGAATGCCGAAGGCGCCGAGCGGCGACGGGGAAACGGCGTCGGTGGTGCGTGCGGCAAAGGCCGGGTTGGTCGCAGGGCTGACGACATCGCTCATTTCAGGCACGGTTTACGATCTCGGCCTGACATTCTACATCCTTGCCGGCAGCATCTCGGCCCTCACCTATCCTCGCGTCACGATGACGCAGCCCGCTCGGGCGCACCTAGCCGGCGCGTCGGGACGGCGACATTCGGGAAGCCTGTCATGAAGGTCCTCGTCTTCAACGTCAAATACAGTGCGAACCTCGGAGACGGCCTGTTGGCACAATGCCTCGAGGGCGAACTGATGCGCGGATCCGATGAACTCACCGTCGAGACGATAGACCTCGCAGGGCGGAGCGCTTTTGGAGAGAGCAACAATGCCAGGCGGCGTCTGTTCCTTCGGGCTCTCCAGACGCTTCCCTCCTTTCTCCGGCGCACCGCGGTTTCGCGCGGGCTTGCCGGAAAGCTCGGCAACTTGCGCGATCGTTGGCAGGCGTTGATAGACGACGCCGACGCCGTGGTGATCGGCGGCGGCAATCTCTTTCAGGACGATGACCTGAACTTTCCCCTGAAGGTCGCAACCGTTCTCGATTGCGTGCGGCGCAGCGCAAAGCCGCTCGCGATCTATGCGGTCGGGGTCGGACGCCAATGGTCGCCGCGCGCCGACGAGCTGTTTCGCAGGCTTGAACTGGCGCGTGTGGTTCATGTCTCCGTTCGCGACCGCATCGCGGCCAGGAACTGGGCGCAACATTTTCCCGCCGGCCCGCACGCCGAGATCGTCCCCGATCCCGGCCTCCTGGCCATCGATCTTCTGGCAAGACACTACGGACGTGAACCGGCGCGGACCATGACCATTGGCGTCTGTGTGACCGACCCGCTCATCCTCCACAGGCACGCGACACAGGGCCGGTCGACCATACCTTTCCGCGGTCCGGGTGAATATCAGGAACTCATCAAGCTGCTGCTCGATGACGGCTACAATGTCCGCCTCTTCAGCAATGGCGCCGAGGAAGACCAGGCGTTTGCAAGGCGACTCCTCGGCGCGCCGGACCTCGCCCGCTGTGTCGCCCAAGACAGGCTCAGCCTGGCGCCGCGTCCGACCCGACCCGAGGAGCTCGTCGATACGATTGCCGCGATGCAGGTGATTATGGCGCATCGACTTCACGCATGCATTGCCGCCTATTCGCTGGGCGTGCCGCAGATCGGGCTCGCATGGGACGAAAAGGTCGAGGGCTTCTTCAGCTTTACAGGGCAACCGGACCGCTTCGCTGCCGGTGACATGCCGGTCCGGCAGATGGCAGTCGCCTTGGCGGAAGCTGCACGCCAGGGGATCGATCCGACGGCGCGGGATGAGATCGTCTCGCGAGCGCGATCTGGCGTGCGCGGGCTCGAAACTGCCCTGCTAGGCGCGCAGCCGGTCAAGACTGCTGGTGGAAGCAGCATCCAGCGCCACGACCGACGCGCCGCACTCACCGCTTCCGCATCAGTGAGACCGTGAGCCTTTCATCCCGGATCTGAATCCAATGCTTGAAATCCCGGCATTGGCATTGATTTTGTTCGCCTTTCACAGCACCTGAGCGGGAGAATCCCCCACGGGGGCTAGGCAACACTCCCCCGATTTATCACCAGCCTAACTATCTTGGGTAATATTCCCAACCATCGGTTGCCTGATATATTCTAAAGTACAATCGTGCAGACCGAAGAGAGAGTGTGCGCGATGGTGGGGCGACTTGAGGCATTATCAGGTGCATCCATCCGGCGCACCCCCTTGAGCACCCGGACATGAGCTGATCGCGAAGCAGCCGAAAAGACTGACGAATCGGTAGTAATATTGAGCGACGATACCGGTTAATTGTTGAATTATTCTTATATTTAAGAACGAATTGGAGTACTATATATGTATATTCTCTCAGCGACTGTCGGAAGAACCGTAACGAACAGCCGTGCAACCTTTCAAGTGCCGCTCGACCGTCAATCGCCTCCAGGTTTGACTGACCCGGACGTGACTGACCATCCGGAGGATGCGGACTACATCCTGCTCATCGATCCACGCGCCCTGGACAGGGAGTGCCTAGCCAAGAGCTTGTTGGACTATGATCCGACGCTCAGCATCGTGACGGTCGGTTCGTTCGACGAGTGGCGCGCCCGCAAGTTGCACGCCGATCCGTCCGCCGTGCTGCTGATCGTTGGCGGCAGCAAGATCGGCGAACAGGAAGTCTGCGAGAAGATCGAGAACCTCGCCGAGAAGTTCAAGTTCAGCCCGGTGATCGTCGTTGCCGAAACCGACGAACTCGGCCAAATCCTCAAGGCGCTGGAGTGCGGTGCCCGCGGATACATTCCAAGCAATGTCGGTATCAATGTCGCGGCGGAGGCGATTGCGCTCGCACGCGCCGGCGGTGTCTTCGTTCCGGCGAGCAGCATCCTGACGATGCGCGAAACGATCAACTCCGCCGTCAACGGCGCGCGTTGTTCCGACACCTTCTTCACGCCCCGCGAGATCGAAGTCGCCGAGGCATTGCAACGTGGCAAGCCCAACAAGATCATCGCCTATGAAATGGACCTGTGCGAAAGCACGGTTAAGGTCCACATTCGCAACATCATGAAGAAACTGAACGCGACCAATCGTACCGAGGTCGCCTACAAGATCCGCGAATTCATGAAGTAGGACGAGGCGGCTTCACCGCGAAGGGCAATCCTATCGTCTCGGTCCGCACGGACGCGGGCCTGACCTGCGGTGGATGTTTCCACCATCGCTCAAGTCGGCGCGAGTCGAACTCGCGCCGAGGCGCTGCATGTCTCCTTGAATCGACCTCGATTTGGTGCATGTCGCCCAGAAGTGTGCAGCGGTTTTGGGATGACGACATGCACAAAAACAAAGACCTGAAGCGCGCCGCGTGAACACGTTTAAACGCGACGCGCTTTAGGGACAAAGACATGCAGGGATTCAAAGTGCTGCAGCGACCTTTGCGCATCTGATAAGACGCACGGCGCTGTCGTGATCTCCGACCGGAACCTTGCGGCAATTTGCGTCGCCGAGGACGAACCGTCAGACCGTCGCCTGCTCACACGTTGAAGGCGGCGCCGATCAGCGTCTTGGTATAAGGCTCTCTCGGGGCTTCGAAGATCGCGTCCGTTTCCCCCTCTTCGACGATGCGACCGTTTTTCATGACGATCACATAGTCCGACATCGCCTTCACCACGGAAAGATCGTGGCTGATGAAGATGTAGGAAAGGCCGTGCTTGCGCTGCAGGTCGCGCAGCAGCTCGATCACCTGGCCCTGTACCGAGCGGTCGAGCGCCGAGGTGGGCTCGTCGAGGATCACCACCTTCGGCTTCAGGATCATCGCCCGGGCGATGGCGATGCGCTGGCGCTGGCCGCCGGAGAATTCGTGCGGGTAGCGATTGCGCGAGGCGGGATCGAGGCCCACCTCCTTCAAGGCGGCAATGGCGCGCCGGTCGCGCTCCGCACGGCCGAGCCCCGGCTCATGCACATAGAGGCCCTCGGTGATGATCTCGCCGACCGTCAGGCGCGGCGAGAGCGAGCCGTAGGGATCCTGGAAGACGAGCTGGAGCTCGCGGCGCAGAGGCCGCATCGTGCTGCGGTCGAAACCGGAAATGTCGGTCGCGCCGAAGCGGTAGGAGCCGTTGCTCGGCAGCAATCGCAGCAGCGCCCGCCCGAGCGTCGATTTTCCCGAACCGGACTCGCCGACGATGCCGATCGTCTGGCCCTGCCTCAGGCGCAGGTTGACGCCGTCGACCGCCCGGAAGACGGAGGACGAGCCGCCGAACAGGCCTTTGCCGATAGCGTATTCGACCGCCACGTTGCGGCCCTCGAGAATGATCGGCGCGTGGCCCGGCGGCGCCGGCTTGCGGCCGCTCGGCTCGGCGGCGAGCAACATCTTCGTGTAGTCCGCCTTGGGTCGCTCGAAAATCTCAGTCGTGCTCCCCTGCTCGACCACCTCGCCGCGTCGCATCACGGCGACGCGCTCGGCGAAGTGCTTGACGATGCCGAGGTCGTGGGTGATCAGCACGATTGCCATGCCGAAGCGCTTCTGCAGCGATTTCAGCAGTTGAAGGATTTGCGCCTGGATGGTGACGTCGAGTGCGGTCGTCGGTTCGTCGGCGACCAGGATGTCCGGCTCGTTGGCAAGCGCCATGGCGATCATCACCCGCTGACGCTGGCCGCCGGAAAGCTCGTGCGGATAGCTGTCGATGCGACGCCCGGGCTCGGGAATGCCGACCAACTCCAGAAGTTCCAGCACGCGCTTCTTCGCCTCTTTGAACGTGCCGCCGCGGTGATGGACGATCGGTTCGGCGATCTGCCGGCCGATCGTATAGAGCGGGTCGAGCGAGGTCATCGGCTCCTGGAAGATCATGGTGATCTTCGAGCCGCGCACGTCGTTGAGGGCCTTCGGCGGCAGCCCGATGAGTTCCTGCCCGCGGTAGCGCGCCGATCCGGAAACCGTGCCGTTCTTCGCCAGGAGCCCCATGATGCCCATCATCGTCTGGCTCTTGCCCGAGCCGGATTCGCCGACGACCGCCAGCGTTTCGCCGGCATTGACCTCGAGATCGATGCCCTTGACCGCTTCGACCGTGCCGTCCGGGGTAGAGAAATCCACCTTGAGGCCGCGGACGGCGAGAATGGAATCCTTGGTGTCTGCCATGTCAGCGGTCCTTGGGATCGAGCGCATCGCGCAGGCCGTCGCCGACGAAGTTCAGCGAAAACAGCGTGACGACGAAGAAGATGGCCGGGAATATCAGCAGCCAGGGCGCCGATTGGATGTTGTTTGCCCCTTCGGAAATCAGCGCGCCCCAGCTCGTCAGCGGCGCCTGCACGCCGAGGCCGAGGAACGACAGGAAGCTCTCGAGCAGGATCACCTTCGGCACCACGACGGTGACGAAGACGATCACCGGGCCGATGGTGTTCGGAATGATGTGCCGGCGGATGATCTGCCAGTCGGTCAGTCCGAGCGCCTGCGCCGCACCCACGAATTCGCGGCGCTTCAGGGCAAGCGTCTGGCCGCGCACGATACGGGCCATGTCCAGCCACTCGACGGCGCCGATCACCAGGAAGATCAGGATGAAACTGCGGCCGAAGAAGACGACCAGAACGACGACGAGAAAGACGAAGGGCAGCGAATAGAGAATCTCGACGAAGCGCATCATGACGTTGTCGACGCGCCCGCCGATATAGCCGGAGGTCGCCCCGTAGACGACGCCGATGCCGAGCGAGACGAGGCTGGCGAGCAGGCCGACCGCAATCGAGATCTGGCCGCCCAGCATGACGCGGACAAGGAGGTCGCGGCCGTTGGAGTCCGTGCCGAACGGGAAATATTCGCGATCGACCTGGCCCTCGACCTTCAGCCTGCGACCATCATCCTCGGTCGCGACGACCTTGGTGTTTTCGAACTCGTTGGCCCTATCGAAGTAGCGCGTGGCGCGCGGATCGATCGGTTGCTCGGAGGTGACCGTGGCAGTGAAGGCTTCGCCCTCGACGTGGAACTCCTCGAGCGTCACGCGGGCGCGCGCCGCGACATTCTCCATGACTTCCTGCAGCGTCGAGGTATCCGGACGCGGCTCGAGGCTTGGGCCGATCGACACATAAGAGGGGAAGACCTGATCGTAGCTGTGCGGCGAGAAGAACGGCCCGACGAAGGAGAAGAGCGCGATCAGTGCCAGCATGACGCAGCCCGCCATGGCGGCGCGGTTGCGGCGGAAGCGCAGCGCCGCGAGTTGGAAGAGGCTGCGCCCTTTTGTCTCCGGCGAGACCGCCGGGACCTGAACGATATCAGTCATGGCGAACCCTCGGATCGAGCAGGCCGTAGAGAATATCGACCAGAAGATTGAAGACGATGACGAAGATGGCGATGAGGACCACCGTGCCCATGACGAGCGTATAGTCGCGATTGATCGCGCCGAGCACGAAGTAGCGGCCGACGCCAGGAATGGTGAAGATCGTCTCGACGACCGCGGAACCGGTGAGCAGTGCCGCCGCGCAAGGGGCCAGATAGGAAACAACCGGCAGCATGGCGCCGCGCATCGCATGGGTGACGACGACGACGCGGGACGGCAACCCGTAGGCCTTGGCCGTTCGAATGTGATCCGTGTGAAGCGCCTCGATCATCGAGCCGCGCGTAAGCCGTGCGAAGACGGCGAGCTGCGGCAGGGCCAATGCGATCATCGGCAGGATCAGGAAGCGGAACGACCCGTCGCCCCAGCCCCCGGCCGGGAGCCACGACAGCATGATCGCAAAGATGAGGGTCAGGACGGGACCGACAACGAAATTCGGCACGGTGACGCCGACGGTCGAAATCGACATCACGGCGAAATCGAGAAAACTGTTCTGCCTCAGCGCGGCGATGGTGCCGGCGATTACGCCGCCGACGACGGCAAGTATCAGCGCGTAGAAGCCGAGCTCCATCGAATAGGGCAGGCCCTTGCCGATTAGCTGCGCGACATTGTTGTCATGGTAGATATAGCTCGGGCCGAAGTCGCCGGTTACCGCATTGCTGAGATAGATCAGGTATTGGCGCCAAAGCGGCTGGTCGAGATGATAGGTCCTCATCAGGTTCTCCATCGTCGATGGAGGAAGAGGGCGCTCGAGATTGAAGGGGCCACCGGGGGCAAACCGCATCAGGAAGAAGGATATCGTGACGACGATGAACAGCGTCGGCACCGCACTCGCCAGCCGGCGAAGGACGAAGGAGATCATGGACGTGGCTCCGGAGGCGACGCGCGGGCTCCCGCGCGTCGCCTCATTTCGTTACTCGGCGATCGAGAGGAACTTGCTCAAATGCGCATTCGGCGCATTGTCCTGCCAGCCCTTGACGCGGCTCGACACGAGCCACAGGTCCGCCTGGGTGAGGAACGGCGCAATCGGCTGCTCCTTCATCAGCAGGGTCTCGGCTTCGTGGAGAATCTTCGAGCGCGCCGCCGGATCCTGTTCTTCATAGGACTTCTTCATCAACGCGTCGAACTCGGCGTTTTCGAAGTGGCCATAGTTGAAGGTCTTGTTGGTGCTGAGGCTCAGCGCCAGGAAGTTCTCGGCGTCCGCATAGTCGGCGACCCAGCCGGCGCGGGCGACGTTGAACTTGCCGCCTTCCTGCAGGTAGGCGTAGTGCGACGAGACGTCGAGATTCACCAGCGAGACCTTGGCGCCGAAAGTGTTCTTCCACATGTCGGCGACCGCCGTCGCCACGCGTTCGTGGTTCGGGTTAGTGTTGTAGCGGATCTCGATGTTCAGCGGCTTGCCGCCCTCGCCGTAGCCGGCCTCCTTCATCAGCTCGATCGCCTTGTCCTCGCGGTCGAGCTGCGACATTTCCGCAAAGTCTGCCTTGGCCGGTTCGCCGTATCCTTCGATGCCCGGCGGTACCATCGAGTAGGAAGGAATTTGCGAGCCGCTGTAGATCTCCTTGGCGAGGAAGTCGCGGTCGACCGCCATCGACAGCGCCCGGCGGACGCGGACGTCGTTATAGGGCTCCTGCCGCGTGTCGAAGGCGTAGTAATAGGTCGCAAGCGTCGGCGAGACATGCACCTGGTCGCCATAGGACTTGCGCAGCCGCTCGATCTGATCGGCCGAGAAGTTGTAGGCGAGGTCCATTTCCTTCGCCTCGAAGCGACGCACCGAGGCCGCCTGATCGTCGATCGGGTAGAAGATCACCTTGTCGAGCTTGACGTTGGCGGCATCCCAATAGCTCGCATTCTTCTCGACGGTCAGGCTGTCGTTCGGCACGTGCGCCGTCAAGCGGAAGGCGCCGTTCGAGACCATCACGCCCGGCTTGACGAAGTCGGCACCGTTCTTCTCGACGCTCGCCTTGCTGACCGGCAGCGCCGTCTGGTGCGCCAGCAGTTCCAGGAAGAAGGGCGTCGGCCGCTCAAGCGTGATTTCGAGCGTCTTTTCGTCGACGGCCTTCACGCCGAGCTGGTCGACCGGCACCTCGCCCTTATTGACCTTTTCCGCGTTCTTGATCGGGAAGAGAATGTTGGCGTACTCGGCGGCCGTCTTCGGATCCTCGACGCGGCGGAACGAGAAGGCGAAGTCCTCGGCAGTCACCGGCGAGCCGTCGGACCACTTGGCATCGGCGCGCAGCTTGAACGTATAGACGACGCCGTCATCGGAAAGCTCCCAGCTTTCCGCAGCACCCGGCACGATCTTGCCGGCGGCATCGTAGATCGTCAGGCCTTCATAGAGATCCTTGAGGATGAATTCCTCGATGTTGATGGAGGTGTGCGCCTGGTCGAGCGTCTGCGGCTCGCCGGCATTACCGCGATGCAACACAGCTTCAGCGAGCGCCGGGCTTGCACCGATAAGCAGCGAGCCGATGAGCGCGGCAGCGCTGAGGTTGAGTTTCATTGAAGCCATTTTTCTTCTCCTTCCCCTCGTTTTGAGTGTGGTTGATCGCAGGAGAGAAGTGCAAATCCTCACCAAAGGCAAGGCGATTTTGCACCCTCCTTTATAAAACGAAACTCTGATAATCGCTTTAGTTGCATCGCGCCCTTGCGGGGGATTCCATCGCCTGTTAGACCTGTCCAGCCAACGAATTATGCGCCGGAAACCCGCAACTGCAACGATTTAGATCAGAAAGAGAGAACGAGCCCGCGCTCTGTTGACAGGGCGAAATAAGACTCCGTGCAAACTTCATGAATAGATATGGCACTTTACGTAATATGCGTACAAATTCTGAACGCCTTTCGCAATCTTTTTGCGGGACGCGCGCATTGCGTGCTGCCGGCCGAAGACCCCGCAACCAGGCGACGGATCGAGACAAGGAGAGAACAGGCACGACGAAAGCGCCGTTCCCACCGGATTTCTCCGCGGACGCCACCACCAACCAGAAAGCGAATGCCCCGATTTTTCGCATGAGGGCTTTTCATCCACAGCAAATTCCTCTGACGCACGTCAATCAACTGTCCGCCCCGCCCATCGTTCCGGTTGCCAAAAGGTCCTCATCAACTATTGTGCCTCTGACTTGGGCCGCTAAGCCGGTTCGGAGGCATCGGAGCGCGCGCGCACGCTGCCGCGTCGCCGGCGAACGAGCCCGCACCGTGGCGGCGCGTGGGCCGCTTCATTCACGGCGCCTGGAGTGAGGCGCACCAGCATCAGGGAGATTTCGAATGGCATTGATCACATTGCGGCAACTGCTCGACCATGCGGCGGAGAACGACTACGCGCTGCCGGCCTTCAATGTGAACAATCTCGAATATATCCAGGCGGTCATGCGCGCCGCCGATGCGACCGACTCCCCGGTGATCCTTCAGGCAAGCCGCGGCGCGCGTGCCTATGCGGGCGACGCCTTCCTGCGTCACCTGATCCTCGGTGCGGCGGAAGAATATCCGCATATCCCGGTCTGTCTGCATCTCGACCACGGCGACCAGCCTTCGACCTGCATTTCGGCGATCACCAACGGCTTCACATCGGTGATGATGGACGGCTCGCTGGAAAAGGACGGCAAGACCGTCGCCAGCTACGATTACAATGTGGCAGTCACGGCCGAAGTGGTGAAGATCGCTCATGCGGCGGGCGTTTCGGTCGAAGGCGAACTCGGCTGCCTCGGCAACCTCGAAACCGGCGCCGGCGACAAGGAAGACGGACACGGATTCGAAGGCAAGCTTTCGCGTGAAGAATTGCTGACCGACCCCGACCAGGCCCTCGACTTCGTCTCCAAGACCGGCGTCGATGCTCTGGCGGTGGCGATCGGCACCAGCCACGGCGCCTACAAGTTCACGCGCGAGCCGGATGGCGAAATCCTTTCGATCGAGACGATCGCCAAGATCAACAAGCGGCTTCCGAACACCCACCTCGTCATGCACGGATCATCCTCGGTGCCCGCCGACCTGCAGGAATTGTTCAACGCCTATGGCGGCAAGATGAAGAAGACCTGGGGCGTGCCGGTATCCGAGATCCAGAAGGCCATCCCGCTCGGCGTCCGCAAGGTCAATATCGACACGGACCTCCGGCTCGCCTTCACCGGCGAGATCCGCAAGCACCATATCGAACATCCGGACAATTTCGATCCGCGCAACTACCTGAAGCCGGCCATCGCGCATATGACCGAAGTCTGCAAGGAGCGCTTCGAGGCCTTCCGCGCGGCCGGCCAAGCATCGAAGATCCGGGTGCTGCGGCTCCCGGAAATGGCCAAGCGCTACGCCAAGGCAGCCTGACGGCGCATTCATTGCCAGACAGGAAGGCGGAAGCCGCGCACCCGGACTCACGGCGCGCGGCTTTATTTTAGTCCAGCCGCTCCAGCGGCGCCTCATGCTCGTAGAGCTGATCCATGCTGAGCGAGGCGACGTCGGCGAGCGGCGTCTGACTTTTCACGCGGCCGCTTCCGAGAACCACGACGTCGTCGCAAAAGGAAATCGTGCTTCTGTGATGGCTGATGACGATGGTCGTGCGCCGGCCGGCGCGCAGCTTAAGCGTCTCGACGATTGCCGCCTCCGACAGTCCATCCACGGCGTTCGTCGCCTCATCGAGAATCAGGATCGCTGGATCGCGCACCAGCGCCCTTGCAAGCGCGATGCGTTGGCGTTGCCCGGCCGAAAGACTCGCTCCCCGATAGCCGACCACAGTCTCGTAGCCTTGCGGCAGCATTTCGATGAAGCTGTGCGCTTCGGCCAGTTTGGCCGCTCGCTCGACTTCCGCGGCCGTCGCCTCCTGACCGTAGGTGATGTTTTCATGAATACTGCCATCGACGAGTTCCAGATCCTGGCTAGCGACGGCGATCTGGCGCCGCCATTGCGCCGGATCGATCTGATCGAGCGGCACGCCGTCGACGAGGATCCGGCCTTCGTCCGGGTCGACGAAGCGGCACAGGAGGTTGACGATCGTCGTCTTGCCGGCGCCCGATCGACCTATGAGAGCCGTCGAACGGCCCATGCGGATCGTAAAGGTGGCGGCGCGCAACACGACGGGGCGGGCTTCCAAGCCTGGATATCTAAAGGTCACCCGATCGAATGCGATGTCCCGGTGCAGGCCCTCGACCGGTTCGCTGCCGGCCGGGGGCTTCGGCTTGTCAGACGAATCCAAGAGCCAGCGCACTTCTTCGAGCGATCCGCTCCAGCCCTGGATTTGGCTCCAGGACATTTGCAAGGCTCGCACATGCGGTTGCAGCCGGTAGAGCAGCACGACGAAGGCAACGATTACCGGGAAGCTCACGCCGACGGACCAGGCGCTCACGACCGCCCCCAGGAAAAGCGCGGAATGCAGTACTTCCGTCAGCGGCGGCAGGATGCCCTGTCGCGTTTGCAAGACCAAACCCGCATGGCGCACGGAATCGGAGGCCGTGTCGAACGCCACCTTCTCGCGACCTTCCTGCCCGAAAACGCGGATCAACCGTCCCGCATGAACGAGATGCAGCATCCGCGCCGCAAGCTCGCTGTTGAAGGAGGTCACATTGCGGCTAGGGCCCCTCAGGGTCGCCGATAGTGCCGCATGCGCTACCTGGACAAGGACCAGACCAAGCGCGACGAAAAGCGTCATCTGCCAGGAAAGAAGCAGCAGGAAGGCCAACAGGATCACCGCGGCGGACGCGTTCACCACGGCCGCGAGCACGGTCTGGATCGCGTCCGAGGCCCGCCAGGATTCATTCGAGATGATGTTGAGCAGCCGGCCGGGGTTCTGTTGCAGGAAGAACGGGTAGCCTATACGCAAGAGCTGATTGGCCAATGCGCTGCGGATCGAATGGCTCGCCTTTCCGTAGATAAAATTGGTGAGTACGGTGTTCGCGAAGGCGAGGAGGTTCTTAAGGACGATCAGCGCAAGGATCGCAGCCGCGAGTGCCAGCAGCCTGTCGCCTTTGTCCAGCTCCGATCCCACCTGCTGGAAGATCGCCGAGATACCGCTCAGAGCGGGGGAATCGTCGCTGCCGGCGATAATCCCGAGCATCGGGATGATGAGACCGATGCCGGCTCCTTCGAGCGCCGCGCTTGCGAGTCCGAGCACCACGACTAATGGAAGCAGGTGCAATTGGCGCCCGAGCGCGTCACGCAGAAACTGCAGGCCGGGCATGAGGAAGCGCACAATCATCGGCTCCGCTCCAGCTCAGCTGTCCTCTCCTCGACCGGCTGCAGCTCGGTCGGCGCGGCCCGGCTTGCCACAACGAGATAGGCGAATTTCGCGGCGCCCAACAGGTTCATGGACACGATCGGCCAATGGGACAGTTGGAGTTCAGGATCGAAACGGGGACCGCCAAAGACCTGGCCACATGCCGATCTGACCGTCCAACAGAAATGCCGGAGAAGCCACGGCGCTTTGAAGAGATGTTTCAGGCAAAGCGCTCCGTTGCCCAGGCTGTAGCTTCGGTGGAGCTTTTCGATCGCAGCGCGGGACGTTCGTCCGTGGTGATGAAAAACCGTCATGTCCGGGACGTATTCGACGGGGATGCCGAGTTGAAAGGCACGCACGAGATAGTCGGTATCCTCGGCGGAATGGAGCGGCGTGCCCGCGCCGAAGCGTTCGTCGAAGTGGCCGATAAGAGCAGCGACCTCGCGGTGCATGGTCATGTTGCAGCCGAGGACGAAGCCGCCGGGATGGACATCGCGGGTCAGGCGGGCAGCGATCTTCGACCGCTTGATTGTGAAAGGCTGGTCGCAGGCGTTGCCGAGCTCGACGCGGCCGCCGCGAACAACGCGCCGGTCGCCGCTTGCGTAATGCCGTTCCAGGTCACGCAAATAGGCTCGATCAATTTCGCAGTCATCATCTACGAACACCAGAATCCGTCCGCCGGCCCGCTCCAATCCCGCATTGCGCGCGGCCGCAAGGCCCAGGCGCGGCTCGGTGACGAGCGTGATCGTCATATTTGAAGACGCGGCGATGCGGCGCAGCTCGAGCGGTGTGTCGTCCGTCGATCCGTTGTCGACCACCACGAGTTCGCTAGTGACGGCGGGGTAAGCGCTGCGAGCCGCCTCTATCGAACGGATACAGGCCTTAAGCGCCCGTACGCGGTTCCGCGTACAGACGATGAAGCTCGCGTAAGGCCTCGTCCGCGCCCCAGCAGCGCAAAGGTTCGTCCTCGGTTCCAGCGTACGTTCAAGCGCCATTTCACACCGCGCCATGTTGAGGAAGGATCGTCGCCGCTGGAACGGATTGCATATAACGCGCCAGCCAATCCACTTTCCTGGTCGCGGCCATGGAGAGTCGGCTGCACCAGGGTGCACGCGCGCCGGCGAGCAGGCCGTACCGCTCCCGGCGCCGAATGAGCTGCCATTTCCCCGTCCGTGTCAGGAAATCGTGCGTCAGTTCCGGCCGTTCTTCATCGACGATCATCTGATAGAGGAAGTAGAAGAAGCACAGGATGCCGTCTTCGTAGGCCTTGCGTGTCTCGGCCGGGCAGGTGGAAATCCTGCGTTCCAGCAAGAGCATGAATTCGGAAACGGCCGCGATCGTCTGCCTCGTCACCGCGGCTCCGATCTCGCGAAGCGGGCTGGCATCATCGAAAAGACCATCCCGTTCAAGGTTTTCAGCGACGATCTTCAAGTGCGTCTGACGCATGCGCCGCTGGTGCTTGCTCGTCACGCTGTTGCCATGGATGCGGTAGGCAACCAGCGGCTCGTCGATCATCGCGGCCGGACAACAGTCGGCGATCCGACGGAACAGATCGAAGTCTTCCGCATGCGGATAGTCCGGATCATAGACGAGCAAACTTTCGGGGATTGCTTTCCGATTGTAGACGACGGTCGAGTGGAGGAAGAGGGTGAAGAACATCGACAGGATGCGCATGCTTTCCCGCCGGTATATCGGGCTAGGCTTCCCGCGGATGATGCGTGTGCCGATAAGCGTATCGACGCCTGAGCCGCACAAGGCAAGCCGAGGCTCTTCGGCAAAGAGCGCGACCTGTCGGGAGATGCGCGACGGATAGGCAACGTCATCGGCATCCATCCGCGCCACGAGCTCGCCGTTTGCGAGCGCCAGTCCCTCGTTCAAGGTCGCGATCAGGCCGCGGTTCTCCCGCGAAAGAATGGAAAGGCGGCCATCCTCCTTGCGATATGTCTCCAGGATTTCGAGCGAACGATCCGTCGATCCATCGTCGATCGCGACGACCTCAAGGTGTTTGTAGTCCTGGTACAGAATGCTCTCGAGCGCTGCAGCGAGGTAGGGTTCGCCATTGTAGACGGGCAGCAGGACGGACACCAATGGGCTGGGCATGGTTCGGCTCATGTTTATTGGACCTCCGAGCCCTGGAAGGCTCCAGTGCGCTCACCCGGCGCGCGCCGATACGCGGCGCCTTCCGAATTCCCGCTTCCGCGGCGAACATAGGGGAAGTGGCGTTTTAGCGCGTTGAGCGGCTGCTCGAAGGCGATCCAGGAAATCGAAGCAAGGATCAGCGTACCGGCGCCGGCGACCAGGAGCCGCCCCGGCCCCTGCTCCGAAACATTGACGGGAATGATGGGTTGCGCCTTGACGACAAGGGCAAGCACGATCGCATGGTAAAGATAGATGCCGTAGCTGATGCGGCCGAGGGCGACCATCGGCCCCCATCCGAGAAGGCGGCCAAGAGTGCCTCCGATCCCGCGCGGGCAATTGCCGACGAGCAGCGCCAGCGGCAGGAGCGGAAGGATCTCGAGCCCCATCCAGGCCAGCCACTCCAGGAGCGGCGGCTTCGACGTCGGGCGAAACCATAGGAGGATCAGGGAAATGGCCATAAGCGGCACCCAGCTTCGCTCAACCCATCGAGGCCAAGCTTCTCTGCTTGATCGTCTGGTGGCCAGAAGCGCGCCGACCGCCAGCGCGTCCATCGAGGCCGGCGGCAACAAGTCGCGCGCGAGCGACGGCGTCCCGGTCAAGGGCCAATAGAAGCGGTAGGCGAGCGAGAGGGCGATTACGCCGAGACAGATAGCGGCGACCGAGCGCCTGGGCGCCATAAGCACGGCCAGCGGCCAGACAATGTAGAATTGCTCCTCGATGCTCAGGCTCCAGGTATGACAGAGCACCCAAGGGTTCCACTCGTTCTGCAGCGCATACCAGAAGTTCGAAAGATAGAGCGCGTGCCAGGCAAGCACTTGCTTGGACCCTTCCAAACCGATCAGCCAAACGAAGCCTAGCACCGCGAAGTAAGGAGGAAAGATGCGCAGCGCCCGGCGCACGTAGAAGGATTTGAGGGCCGCAGCAGTTTCGAAGCGAGCATCAGCGCGCGCTTCGAGCAGCAACCGGGTGATCAGGAAACCGCTCATAACGAAGAACAATCGTACCCCGATATGTCCCAGATGGGATCCGTCGGCGAAGAAGTGCGCGTAGAGAACCAATGAAACGGCGATGGCTCTTAGGCCGTCCAGCTGCCGGTCGCGCGCAATCTGCATGAACATCCCCAGAGTAAAACCTTGCGGGATTCTCCTTGGCGGCATCCCTTGCCGGTATGATTTTTGCCGCAGCTTCGCCAGATGCTCTTCGGAAGAGCGGTGAGTTCAGGTATATGAAAAATAGTTAAGGCGGTGGTCGGCGACTGTATAGTCGAATAGGGCCAAACTTTGGCACGCGTCGCGCAAGCATTCCGGTGGAGGCATCGGAACGCGCAGAAGTGTGTTTCGCCTGCAACGAGAGACGAGATCTGAGTTGGTTGCAAGAATCTTGGCACTACGCCAAATAAGATGCAGCAGCGGTACGCCTACTTACCTGAAGTCGCCGCCGTAACTCTTTGCCAAGCCGCCTAAAAAGTCGGCGGCGTATTGATCCACAGCAGCACGGTCTCGCCGTCGTGGCGATTCGACCAGGCATGGCGGCGGCGGCTCTCGAAATAGAGGGAGTCGCCCGGATGCAGGTCGTAGAACTGATCCGAATCCAGCACGAACTCGACGCGACCGGAAAGCACATAGACGAACTCCTCGCCTTCGTGCCGATAGGCTCCCTCGCTCGAGGCGCCGGGCGCCAGTATGAAGCGGTGGCAGTCCATCTGGTTCTTACCCTCGGCAAGCAGTTGCACCGTCACGCCTGGAGTCGTACGCGGCCAATTGCGCCATTCGCCGGCGCGGACAAGCGCGCGTGCCTGCGGCTCCTCTTCACCCGAGAGGCTCGAGACCGTGGTGCCAAAATGTTCGGCGAGATTGTGCAAGACGGCAATCGAGACGCCCTGGGAGGTTCGTTCGAGCGTCGAGAGTACCGATGGCGCGATGCCGACATCGCCGGCCACCTGTTCCAGTGTCTTGCCCGCCGCATGCCTGAGGCTTCTCAATTTGCGCCCGACCTGGAGGTCGGCATTGGCTTCCGCCGACGGCCCGGGCCTGGCGTGGTCGTTCGCCGCGCCTTCGGCCTCCAGCGCCTCGCGAATTGCCGCCGGGTTGAGGCCGCGCTCGGCGCGAAACCAGGAAATGCGCTTCAACCGCGCCAGGTCGGCCTCGGTATATTGCCGATGGCCGGTCGCCGAACGGCCGGGCACCACGAGCCCTTGGGTTTCCCAAAGACGCAGCGTCGAAGCCGAGACGCCGGCGAGCCTTGCCGCTTCGGCCACCTTGTAGCGAATATTGTCCGGCCCACTCATCAAGATCCGTCCTTCCGACGCCGAAGACGGCGCGATTCCCCTTCGTGCACAGTTTTCGGCAATCTAGCGGCGCGCCCCGCGGACTTACAAGAAGCGGCCATCACTCGGCGTGCTCGCTCCATCACCAAATTTGATTTGCTTTCCATGTCAAAAGATGTACCACTTCCGGAGGAAAATTGCAGAAAAAATGCAATATATCTCTGAATCCAGACAGGACAGTGACGATGACCAGCCTGACCGAACGCAAGAACGCCGCCATTTCCCGCGGCGTGGGGATGACAACGCAGATCTATGCCGAGCGCGCCGAAAATGCCGAGATCTGGGACAAGGAAGGCAATCGCTTTATCGATTTCGCTTCCGGCATCGCCGTGGTCAATACCGGACACCGCCATCCGAAGGTGATCGCTGCCGTCAAGGCGCAGCTCGATCGCTTCACCCACACCTGCCATCAGGTCGTTCCCTATGAGAACTACGTTCACTTGGCAGAGCGGCTGAATGCGCTCACCCCCGGCACGTTCGCCAAAAAGACGATCTTCGTCACCACCGGCGCCGAGGCGGTCGAAAACGCGGTGAAGATCGCCCGCGCCGCAACCGGACGCCAGGCCATCATCGCCTTCGGCGGCGGCTTCCATGGCCGCACCTTCATGGGCATGGCGCTGACCGGCAAGGTCGTGCCCTACAAGGTCGGCTTCGGCGCGATGCCAGCCGACGTGTTCCATGCCCCCTTCCCGATCGAGTTGCACGGCGTCAGCGTCGAGCAGTCGATCGCAGCGCTGAAGAAGCTCTTTGCCGCCGACGTCGATCCGGGCCGCGTCGCGGCTATCATCCTCGAACCGGTTCAGGGCGAAGGCGGCTTCTATCCGGCCCCGACCGCGTTCCTGAAGGCACTCCGCGAGATTTGCGATCAGCACGGCATCCTGTTGATCGCCGACGAAGTCCAGACCGGCTTTGCCCGCACCGGCAAGCTCTTCGCTATGCAGCATCATGACGTTGCTCCGGATCTGACGACGATGGCGAAGAGCCTCGCCGGCGGCTTTCCGCTCGCGGCGGTGACGGGCCGCGCCGAGATCATGGACGCGCCGGGCCCGGGGGGCCTTGGCGGCACCTATGGCGGCAATCCGATCGGCATCGCAGCCGCCCACGCCGTGCTCGACGTCATCGAGGAAGAGCAGCTTTGCGAGCGGGCAAACCAGCTCGGCAACCGGCTCAAGCAGCGCCTTGCCGAGATCCGCGAAAAGGCGCCGGAGATCGCCGACATCCGCGGCCCCGGCTTCATGAACGCCGTCGAATTCAATGACGCGAAAACGAACCTGCCGAGCGCGGAGTTCGCCAACAAGGCCCGCCTCGTCGCCCTCGAAAAGGGATTGATCCTGCTCACCTGCGGCGTCCACGGCAATGTCATCCGCTTCCTGGCGCCGATCACCATCCAGGAAGAAGTCTTCGCCGAAGCGCTCGATATCCTCGAAGCATCGATCGTCGAAGCGCGCGGTTGACGGCACGCCGGCCGACCGCTATCGCGCTCGTCCGACACCGGCTTGGGGCGCGCGGACGCGTGCCCCGCAACAAAACAAAGAGCGAGGCTTGCTGAGCCGTGGCCCGCCTCGCCGGAGGACGCGCCATGGCCCTGACACCCGCACTCACCAAGCACCTTCGCGCAGCGGACCAATTCGCAACGCTCGATCGGGTGACCCGGGCCGCCTCCGAGTGGAACGGCCCGACCTTCGATGTCTTCAATCCTTCGACCGGCGAATTGCTGGCGACGCTGCCCGACATGGAGATCGAGGACGCCCATGCCGCAATCGATGCGGCCGCCTGCGCCCAGCCGCTCTGGGCGGGAAAGCCTGCCAAGGACCGAAGCGCGATCCTGCGCCGCTGGCACGACCTGATCGTCGAGCATGTCGACGATCTCGCTGCCATTCTCACGGCCGAGATGGGCAAGCCGCTCGGCGAGGCGAAGGGCGAAGTGCTGCACGCCGCTTCCTATGTCGAGTGGTATGCGGAGGAGGCGAAACGCGTCTATGGCGAAACCTTTCCTGCCCCTGCCAACGACCGTCGCATGCTCGTCATCAAGCAGCCGGTCGGCGTCGTTGGCACAATCACGCCCTGGAATTTCCCGGCATCGATGGTCGCCCGCAAGATTTCACCGGCGCTTGCCGCCGGCTGCGCCGTCGTCCTGAAGCCTGCGGAACAGACGCCACTCGTCGCCGGTGCGATGTTCGTGCTCGCCGAGAAGGCCGGCTTTCCAGAAGGCGTGCTCAATTTGCTCTACGCTTCGGAGGGGGCGCCGATCGGGCGCGAACTCTGCAGCAATCCCAAGGTCCGCAAGATCAGCTTCACCGGTTCGACCGAAGTCGGCCGCCTGCTGATGCGGCAATGCTCCGACCAGATCAAGAAGGTCAGCCTCGAACTCGGCGGCAACGCCCCTTTCATCGTCTTTGACGACGCCGACATAGATGAGGCGGTTGACGGCGCGGTTCAGGCGAAGTTCCGCAATGCCGGGCAGACCTGCGTTTCGGCAAACCGCATCTATGTGCAATCGGCGGTGCACGACGCCTTCGCCGCGAAATTTGTCGCACGGGTACGCGAGCTCAGCGTTGGCGACGGCTTTTCGCCCGGCATCACCATCGGTCCGATGATCGATGGCCATGCGATCGAGAAGATCGAGGCGCATGTCGCCGACGCCCTCGCCAAGGGTGCCGAACTGCGCTGCGGCGGGGAGCGAATCGGCACGAACGGGACCTTCTTCGCGCCCACGGTTCTCACCGGCATCTCGCACGACATGCGCGTCGCCCAGGAGGAGACATTCGGGCCGATCGCCCCGATCATCCGCTTCGAGACCGCCGAGCAGGTGGTGGCCGAGGCGAACGACACGATCTACGGTCTCGCCGCCTATTTCTATGCGGAGAATCTCAAGCGGGTCTGGCATGTGGCCGAGGCGCTGGAATACGGCATGGTCGGCATCAATACCGGTCGCATGTCCTCCGAGGCAGCCCCCTTCGGCGGAATAAAGCAGTCCGGGATCGGCCGCGAGGGTTCGCGCCACGGCCTCGAAGACTATCTCGAGATGAAATATCTCTGTATGGGCAATATCTGACCTTTCGAGCTGCACCTCTCGGTTCATCGCATTGCCGGAACCTTCCGGCTCTTGAAATTCACGCTGCGCCTTGCCAATTGGGGCGAAAACCGAAGCAGGATGAATATCCGTCGGCTCGCTTCGGCCCGTCGAAGTCAGCTAATCCCAGGAGGCCCGCAGCACGATGAGTGACGTCGAAATGTCCGTCGAGAAAC
This sequence comes from Sinorhizobium fredii, assembly GCF_002944405.1. Taxonomy (NCBI): domain Bacteria; kingdom Pseudomonadati; phylum Pseudomonadota; class Alphaproteobacteria; order Hyphomicrobiales; family Rhizobiaceae; genus Ensifer; species Ensifer fredii. The sequence continues at coordinate 1,047,057 of NZ_CP024310.1, forward strand.
ATGTCTTCGAAGCCGATGTGGCGAAACTGCTGCATCTGATGGTGCACTCGGTCTATTCCGACAAGAACGTCTTTCTCCGCGAACTGATTTCGAATGCCGCGGACGCCTGCGAGAAGCTGCGCTACGAGGCGATCGTCGCGCCGGAACTGCTTGGCAGCGATCCCGCTCCGCGCATCACGCTAACGCTGGACGAGGAGAACGGCCGCCTGGTCGTCGAGGACAACGGCATCGGCATGAGCCGCGACGAGCTGGTCGAATCGCTCGGCACGATCGCCCGCTCCGGCACCCGCGCCTTCATGGAGCGGATCGAGGCGGCACAGGGCAGGGACGGCGCGCAGCTGATCGGCCAGTTCGGCGTCGGCTTCTATTCGGCCTTCATGGTGGCCGACAATGTTGACGTCGTTTCCCGCCGCGCCGGCGCCGACAAGGCCTGGCATTGGGCGTCGGACGGCAAGGGCAGCTACACGGTCTCCGCCGTCGAGCTCGCCGATGCGCCGGCGCGCGGCACCCGCATCACGCTGCATCTTATGGAGGACGCAAGAACCTACACCTCGCGCTGGACCGTGGAGCGGATCGTCAAGGATCAGTCCGGGCACGTGCCGGTACCGATCTCGATCGTCGAGAAGCCAGGCGCCGAGCCTGCACAGGTTGCCGACGGTACGGCGCTGTGGACCAAGCAGAAGAGCGACATCAGCAAGGAAGACTACACGGACTTCTACCGCGGCGTTGCCGGGCAGTACGACGAGCCGGCGGTGACCGTCCACTTCCGCGCAGAGGGGCGCCACGAATATACGGCGCTCGCCTTCGTTCCCGGCTCGAAGCCTTTCGACCTGTTCGACCCGGACCGCAAGGGCCGCATGAAGCTCTATGTGAAGCGTGTCTTCATCACCGACGAGGCGGAGTTGCTGCCGCGCTACCTGCGCTTCGTGCGCGGCCTCGTCGACACCGCCGATCTGCCGCTCAACGTGTCGCGCGAGATGATCCAGGAAAGCCCGCTGCTTGCGAGCATCCGCAAGGGCCTGACGAATCGCGTGCTGACGAGCATTGAAAAGCTCGCGGAGGGCGAGCCGGAGACCTTCACCACGCTTTGGGAGAACTTCGGCAGCGTCATCAAGGAAGGCATCTACGAGGATTTCGAGCGGCGGAGCCAGCTGCTGGCTCTTTCCCGATTCCGTACGACTGCCGGCGATGAAAAGCCGCGCGCCTTGAGCGACTACGTCAAGGATATGAAGGAAGGCCAGTCGGCGATCTACTACCTCACCGGCGACAACCTCGCCCAGCTTAAGGCGTCTCCGCAGCTCGAGGGATTTCGCGCCCGCGGTATCGACGTGCTGCTCTTGACGGATCCGGTTGACAGCTTCTGGGTGACGACGGCGCCTGATTTCGAGGGAAAGCCGTTCAAGTCGATCACCCAGGGCGCCGCGGACCTCGCCGGAATCGCGAGGCAGAACTCAGAAGCCGCCTCGTCCGAGGCGAATCCCGCCGTCACCGAGTTCGTGAACTTTGCCAAGGCGACGCTCGGCGAAGCGGTTTCGGATGTGAGAGCTTCCGACCGCCTGACGGAAAGCGCCGTCTGCCTCGTGGCGCCGGAACACGGTCCGGACCGTCAGCTGCAGAAGATGCTGCAAGGTGCGGGGCGTATCGAAGGAGCGGCAAAGCCTGTGCTCGAAATCAATCCCGGGCATCACCTGATCGCCGCCCTAGCTGACTGCCCGGCGGAAGAAGGCTCGTTCCGAGAGGACGCAGTGAAACTGCTTCTCGATCAGGCGCGGGTTTTGGACGGCGACAAGCCGGAGGATCCGCGCGCCTTTGCGGAGCGGCTGTCGCGCGTTTTTGATAGGGCGTTGAAGGGCTAAAATCCTGCCCCTCATCCGGCCTGCCGGCCACCTTCTCCCCGCACGCGGGGCGAAGGAGACTCGCGGCGCCTCTCAAGCTCCCTCTCCCCGCAAGACGGGGAGAGGGCTAGTACCCCGGTTAAACCCGAGGAGAGGGGCAAATCAAGACACGCGCGTGCAAAATCAGGGCAAGTCTGTACGACCTCATCCCTTCTCCGGGCCGCGCGCGCCCATTCCAATTCCCGCCAGCACTTCAGCCGTATGCTCGCCTAGACGCGGCACGCCGCGCTCCAGGGCCAGCGCTGCGCCGGAAAACCGGACCGGTGCTCTGACACCCGGCGACGTGCCGGTCGCCGCACCCGTATGCGGCGTCTCGACCCGCATCTGCCGATGGACGATCTGAGGATCGGCAAAGACGTCGGCAACCGTGTTGATCGGCCCGCCCGGCACGCCGGCCGCTTCTAGCTTGGCGAGCAGGGCGTCCCGGGTAAAGTCTTGGGTTTTCGCGGCGAGTTCCGGCGTCAGGCTGTCACGGTGCTGAACACGGCCCGCATTCGTGCGGTAGCGGTCGTCGGCGGCAAGGTCGGGCCGGCCGAGCAGGTCGCAGAACTTGATAAACTGTCGGTCGTTGCCGACCGCGACGATCAGGTGGCCATCCGAGGTCGGGAACACCTGGTAGGGCGCAATATTCGGATGGGCGTTGCCAAGCCGCCGCGGCGCCTTGCCGGAGACGAGGAAGTTCAGCGCCTGATTGGCGAGCACGCCGGTCATGCAGTCGAGCAGAGCCATGTCAATCTGTTGGCCTTCTCCGGTGCGCTCCCGCTGCGCCAGGGCCGCCTGCACGGCGATGACGCCATAGAGGCCGGTGAAGATGTCGGCAAAGGCCACGCCGATCTTCTGCGGCTCTCGATCCGGTTCGCCGGTCAGGTCCATGATGCCGCTCATGCCCTGGATGATATAGTCGTAGCCGGCGCGATGAGCGTAGGGCCCGTCCTGGCCGAAGCCGGTGACGGAGCAATAGATCAGCCGCGGATTGATTTGTCTGAGGCTCTGATAGTCGAGCCCGTATTTGGCGAGCCCGCCGACCTTGAAGTTTTCGAGAACGACGTCGGACTGCGCCGCGAGCCGGCGCACGGCCTCCTGCCCCTCCTCCGTCGTGAAGTCGAGAACGACGGAGCGTTTTCCCCGATTGCAAGCATGGAAATAGGCGGCATCGAGCTTCTCGCCCCCCTCGCCTTCGACGAAGGGTGGCCCCCAGCTGCGCGTGTCGTCTCCGGCCGGACTTTCCACTTTGATGACCTCGGCGCCGAGATCGGCGAGCGTCTGGCCGATCCACGGACCGGCGAGGATGCGGGCGAGTTCGAGAACCTTTATGCCCTTCAGCGGCGCTTCCATCGTCACACCGCTCAGAAAAAGGCCTGCAGCCCCGTCTGGGCGCGGCCGAGGATCAACGCATGGACGTCGTGCGTCCCCTCATAGGTGTTGACCGTCTCGAGGTTCACCATGTGGCGCATGACCTGGTACTCCTCGGAAATGCCGTTGCCCCCATGCATGTCGCGGGCCATGCGGGCAATGTCGAGCGCCTTCCCGCAATTGTTGCGCTTGACGATCGAGATCATCTCCGGCGCCATCCGCCCCTCGTCCATCAGCCGCCCGACGCGCAGCGACGCCTGCAGCCCGAGCGCGATCTCGGTCTGCATGTCGGCGAGCTTCTTCTGGAAGAGCTGGGTCTGGGCGAGCGGTCGGTTGAACTGCTTGCGGTCGAGGCCGTATTGCCGCGCCGCATGCCAGCAGAATTCGGCCGCGCCCAGCGCTCCCCAGGAAATGCCGTAACGGGCGCGGTTGAGGCAGCCGAAAGGACCCTTGAGACCTTCGACATTCGGAAGCAACGCCTCCTCCCCCACTTCGACATTGTCGAGAACGATCTCGCCGGTGATCGACGCCCTGAGCGAAAGCTTGCCGGCGATCTTCGGCGACGATACGCCCTTCATGCCCTTCTCCAGCACGAAGCCGCGAATGGCATTGCCATGCGCCTCCGACTTCGCCCAGACGACGAAGACATCGGCGAGCGGCGCGTTGGATATCCACATCTTCGAGCCGATCAGCCGATAGCCGCTGCCGGTCTTGATCGCCCTGGTCTTCATACCTGCCGGATCGGAACCGGCATCCGGCTCGGTAAGGCCGAAGCAGCCGATCCACTCGCCGCTTATCAGCTTCGGCAAGTATCTTTGCTTCTGCTCCTCGGAGCCGTAGGCGAAGATCGGATAGATCACCAGCGAGGATTGCACGCTCATCATCGAGCGATAGCCGGAATCGACCCGCTCGACCTCGCGGGCGACGAGTCCATAGGCGACATAGGAGGCGCCGACGCCGCCATAGGTGTCGGGCACGGTCACGCCGAGCAGGCCGAGCTCGCCCATTTCGCGGAAGATCGCCGGATCGGTCTTTTCGTCACGATAGGCTTCGATCACCCGCGGCTGCAGCCGCTCCTGGGCGTAGGCGCGCGCCGTATCGCGGATCATTCGCTCGTCTTCGCTCAGCTGATCCTCGAGGAGGAATGGGTCGTCCCACTGAAATTGACTTTTGCCGGCCATGTTTCTCTCCCATCGGATCTAAATAGGACCGGGAATCAGGCCGCATACCTTTCCCCATCCCGCTCCCTGGAGTTATCGCAAGCGGGGTCGAGCCTTTCAAATGCAATTGAGGCAATGACTCATGCACCTGCTGCATGGTTTCCTGAATTGGGGGCAGTTGCAAGCAGTCGTCTGCTTCATCCGCTTCTGTTGTCGCTGATGAGAGGGCCCAGGCCCGCGCCTGTGAACTGTAACAGAAGCTACAACAAACTGACATCGCGCCTTCACGAAGCGCCGATATGGCAGGGATCACTAATAAACGATCGCCCCACCGACGAGGACCTGCCGCCGATGTTTCAGTTGAGGAACGTGACCCGCCAGTTCGGCAAGAAGCGAGCCGTCGACACGGTCACCTTCGACATACCGCAAGGTCAGATGGTCGGGGTCATCGGCCGCTCCGGGGCGGGCAAGTCGACGCTTCTGCGGATGATCAATCGGCTCGTCGACCCCACCTCCGGGACGATCGAATTCGCCGGCATCGAGGTATCCTCGCTCAGGGGTTCTGCCCTGCGGCATTGGCAGCGCGACTGCGCGATGATCTTCCAGCAGTTCAACCTGGTCCCGCGCCTCGACGTTCTGACCAATGTCCTCCTCGGCCGGCTGAACCATCGTTCGACGGTCTCGAGCATCCTCAACCTGTTCACCCGGGAGGAACGGATCATGGCGATCGGCGCACTCGAGCGTCTCGGCATCGAGCAGACGGCGCTGCAGCCGGCCGGTACGCTTTCCGGCGGCCAGCAGCAGCGCGTCGCGATCGCCCGGGCGCTGATGCAGCAGCCGAAGGTGCTTCTCGCCGACGAGCCGATCGCGTCGCTCGATCCGCTCAACGCCAAGATTGTCATGGATGCGCTGCGCGACATCAACGAGCGTGACGGCATCACCGTCGTCACCAACCTGCACACGCTCGACACGGCGCGCAACTATTGCGAACGGATCATCGGCATGGCGCAGGGCCGGATCGTCTTCGACGGACAGCCGAAGGATCTCACCGCCACGGCGGTCGCCGAGATCTACGGCGCCGAAACGGCGATCGAGGAATCGATGACCTCGACGAGCATCAACATTCCCGCGGCTGTCGCTCGCGAGGAAAACGCATCGGCCAGCTACAAGCCGCTGGCACTGGCCGGCCTCTAAGGCCGCCGCGATCGAATGCCCGCGTCAAGGGCGCCCAATCGAAACAGCCACTGATCCGGCGAGGCCGGATAAACGGGAGACGAACCTCATGCTGAAGAAAGCTCTTCTGGGCGCCGTTGCGCTCATCGCCCTGGCCGGCCATGCCCAGGCCGAAGACCTAAAGGAATTCCGCATCGGCATCATGGGCGGCGAGAACGAAGCCGACCGCCTGCGCAACTACCAGTGCCTGGTCGACAAGCTCCCGGCCGCCATCGGCGTCGAGAAGGTCTCGCTCTTCCCGGCTGCAGACTATGACGGCGTCATCCAGGGGCTGCTCGGCGGCACGCTCGACTATGCCGAACTCGGCGCTTCCGGCTACGCCAAGATCTACCTCGCCAAGGCTGATGCCGTCGAGCCGATCTTGACCACGGTCCAGACCGATGGCTCCACCGGCTACCACTCGATCATGGTCGCCCGCAAGGACGCCGGCATCACCAAGCTCGAGGATCTCAAGGGCAAGAAGCTCGGCTTCGCCGATCCGGACTCCACCTCCGGCTACCTCGTCCCCCTCGTCACCCTTCCGGAAGCGATCGGCGCACCGGTCAAGGAATATTTCGGAGAGACCGGCTTCGGCGGCGGTCATGAAAACCTCGTCCTCGAAGTCCTCAAGGGCACCTTCGATGCCGGCACGACCTTCGGCTCCGGCGTCGGCGAGTTCAAGGACGGCTACACCTCCGGCAATCTGCGCAAGATGGTCGACAAGGGCGTGCTCGACATGAACGACCTCGTCGAGCTGTGGCGCTCGCCGCTGATTCCGAACGGCCCGATCGTCGTGCGTACAACGATGAACGACGACATGAAGGCGAAGTTCAAGCAGTTCATGATGGATCTGCCGAAGACCGACGCCGCCTGCTTCTCCGCCATCCAGGGCGGTGATTTCACCGGCTTTACGGAAGTCAACAGCGATTTCTACAAGCCGATCATCGACGCTCGCAAGGCAACGATCGGCGGCTGATCAAGAACCGCCAGATTTACGCTGGCCGCGTTACGCGGCCAGCGTTTGATTGTTCGGGGTTGCCGCCGGCACCCACCGCAAGAGGCCGGCACGAGCCGGAAATCCCATGGCCACCTCCCTGCTGTCACAGCGCTTGAGCGAGAACGGCGCCCTGATCGAGCGTCATTGGCAGGAGCTCAATACGCGCCGTCGCCTCTATACCTGCCTCGGGCTTGCCGCCCTGGCGCTGGCGCTCTTCGGCTCGCTCTGGTTCGCGAACGACTCGAATGCCGGGAAATTCCTTGTCCGCCTGCCGCATTTCTTCGACTTCGTCGGTGACCTGATGCCGCGCGAGCCGATGGAGATCGTTCGGGCGCTCTTCGATCTGCCCTCTCCCTACGACGACGGCAGTTTCAAATACAACTATCCGGAAGGCCGGCTATACGTCACCGAGAGCCTCTACATTCCCGAATACTTTCACAAGATGCTGGAGACGGTGAATATCGCCATCTTCTCGACGCTGATTGGTGCGTTCTTCGGCTTCATTCTGTGCTTCCTCGCGGCCCGCAACCTGACGCCCAGCGCTTGGGTGCGCGGCCCGGTCCGCCGGATCATGGAAATCCTGCGCGCATTTCCGGAAGTCGTGATCGCCGGCTTCTTCCTGGCGATCCTGTCGCTCGGCCCGATCCCCGCGATCGCGGCGGTGTCGATTCACACGATCGGTGCGCTGGGCAAGCTGTTCTTCGAAGTGGTCGAGAATGCCGACATGAAGCCGGAGGAGGGCCTGCGCGCCGTTGGCGCCAGCTGGATCGAGCGGGTTTGGTTCGGGATCGTGCCGCAGGTCTTGCCGAACTTCACCAGCTATTTCCTGCTTCGCCTGGAGATCAACGTGCGCGCCTCGACGATCATCGGCGCTGTCGGCGGCGGCGGAATCGGCGAGCTCCTGCGCCTGTCGATCGGCCAGGGCCATCAGGCCAAGACGCTCGCGATCGTGCTTTTGCTCTTCGCAACGATCTTCGCCGTCGATCAGTTCTCCGCCTGGCTTCGCCGCCGCCTCGTCGGCGACCAGGCCTTCCAGCTCGCCCAGTAGGAGCGCGCCATGATTGCCTCGACCAAGCCCAGCGCGCTCGAAATGGAAGCCATTGCGGCGCGCCACCCGCATCTCCTGGAGTCATCCACCGCAAGGCGGCGCAGGACGGCGCTGATCGGCATCGGCGTCGTTCTCTATCTCGCATTCAGCTGGTGGCTCTTCTCGATCGGCCATGTGCTCGCCAACGCCAATTGGGGTATCGCGGGCACCTATCTCGCCGACTGGGTCTCCTATGAGGTTCGACCCGAGATCGCCGTCGCCCCCGACGGGACGATGGCCGTTTCCTACCAGCGCAACTCGCCGCTCGGTCGAAATCCCGACCCGGAATGGGTGACCCTCGAAAAGCGGACGGCAACGCGCACCGTCGAGGCACCGGCTGCGACGAAACAGGCGCCGAAGCCGAAGACGAGTTCCTCATTCAACTTCATGGCTCCGAAGGCGGCACTCGGTGGCGGAGAGGCTGCAGCCGCCCAGAACGCTGATGAGACACGTACCGAGGAAATCGTAACCCGAGCGGTCGTAACCTATGACCGTTCGACGCGCATCGAAGTCGGCGACAAACTGGTCACCGCCATCCACGGCGGCGAAACGCTCACCATGACGGTTGACGGTGTCGACACCGTCACGCCGCAGACACCCCTCCCAAGCTGGGCCACGCAGAAGCGGCCGGGCGAAAAGGTCACGCTTTCCTTCGGCTCCACCGGCTGGGCGGAAGTTACCGGCGACGAGGTCTCGATCCGCAATCGCTTCTTCGGCTGGGCGAACTTCCTCTTCGACACCAACTCGCCGTTCTTCGGAAAATCCTACGGCGAAGTGGCACGTCTGATCCTGTCGGGAGACCGAATCGACCCGGCGCGCTCGAACCTGTCACTCGCCTGGGACAACGTCCTCTACAATGCCGAATGGCAGCATCTCGATGTCTGGACGAAGCTGCTGCAGACGGTCGTCATGGCCTTGGTCGGGACGGTGTTCGCGTCCCTTATCGCCTTCCCGCTCTGTTTCCTTGCCGCCCGCAACATCACCCCGAGCCGTGTAACCAACCAGTTGGCCAAGCGCTTCTTCGATTTCCTGCGCTCGGTCGACATGTTCATCTGGGCGCTGTTCTTCACCCGTGCCTTCGGTCCGGGGCCGCTTGCCGGCATGTCGGCGATTTTCTTCACCGACACCGGCACGCTCGGCAAGCTCTACTCCGAAGCGCTGGAAAACATCGATGACAAGCAGCGCGAAGGCGTCAAATCCGTCGGCGCTCCGCCGGTCGCGGTGCAGCGCTTCGGCGTGCTGCCGCAGGTGCTTCCCGTCTTTGCAAGCCAGGCGCTTTATTTCTGGGAATCGAACACACGCTCTGCCACGATCATCGGCGCCGTCGGGGCCGGCGGCATCGGTCTGAAGCTCTGGGAAGCCATGCGGACCAATTCGGATTGGGAAAATGTCGCCTATATGGTTCTTTTGATCTTGATGGTTGTCTTCGTTTTCGACAGCATCTCGAACGCGTGCCGCTCCCGGCTGATCGGGCGCAGCGGACACTGAACTCTTTTTGCGCTTCAGACCGATGCGATCATGATGTTGTCATGCAAATCGGCTAGCTGCGCATCACACCCACAAGTGGTCGGCTCGCCTCACCGCCGGGCGACGATCAAGAAAGTGAAGACCAGTGCGCTACGCAATCTATTTCGCGCCGCCGGCCGATGACCGGCTGTCGCAGACCGCGTCCCGTTGGCTCGGCCGCGATGCCTTCCTCGACGGCGCCTTGGCCTGGCCGGACAACTTGGCACTCGAACGGGAACAGCACATGACCCTGACGGCCGAGCCGCGCCGCTACGGCTTCCATGGGACCTTGAAAGCGCCCTTCGCGCTTGCGGCGGGACGAAGCGAAGCGGAATTGATCGCCGCCTTCGACGAATTCGCCGCGGAAATCGAGCCCTTCGCGATACCGGAGATCAGGCTCCACCAAATCGGTCCGTTCTTCGCGCTCGTACCGAGCGCGCCGTCGGCGCCCATGCAAGATTTGGCGGAGCAGGCGGTTCGCCGCTTCGAGCCTTTTCGCGCCCCTCTCTCCGGAGCTGATCTCGCCCGCCGCAATCCGGAAAAACTGACGCAGCTTCAAAAGGATTACCTCGCGGCATGGGGATACCCCTATGTCTTCGAGGAGTTCCAGTTCCATCTGACGCTCACCGGCTCCGTGCCGGAGGAGACGCGCGGCCTGATGCGCGATACGCTCGAGGCCGCCTTCGACGAATTTATCGGGCGGCCGCTGAGCGTCTCGACGATCGCTCTTTTCGTCGAGCCGCAGCGCGGCGCCCCCTTCACCGTTCATTCCCTGCTGCCACTCGGCAGCGCATCCGCACGAAAGATTGCATGACATGAGCAGCGAACAGGTTCTGAGCAATGCCCGCATCGTTCTCGAAAATGACATCATCGATGGTTCGGTGCTGATCCGCGACGGCAAGATTGCCGACATTTCGGAAGGGGCGAGTCGGGTTGGCGAAGATTTCGAGGGCGACTACCTGTTGCCCGGGCTGATCGAGCTTCACACCGACCACCTGGAGGCGCATTATTCGCCGCGCCCGGGTGTGCGCTGGCTGAAGATCGCCGCCATCCAGGCGCACGACGCCCAGGTCGTCACCTCCGGCATCACCACCGTCTTCGACTGTCTGCGCCTCGGCTCGGACGAGGAAAGCGGCTTCCCGAAGGGCGAGATGCGCAGCATGGCCGACGCCTTGGCGCAGGCGAAGGACGAGGGCCGGCTGCGCGCTGACCACCTCATCCACCTGCGCTGCGAGGTTTCGACCGCCGACGTGCTGGAGCACTACGACGATTTTCGCGACGACCCGCAGGTTCGCCTCGTCTCCCTAATGGATCACGCCCCCGGCCAGCGCCAGTTCCAGACGATGGAGCAGTATATCCTCTACTATAAGACCAAGCGCGGCCTGACCGACGAGGCTTTCGCCGCTTTCGTCGAGCGCCAGCAGGCCCTTTCGGCACGCTATGCGGCCCCGCACCGCACGGCGGTCGCGCAAGCCTGCGCGGAACGCGGCATCACCGTCGCAAGCCACGACGACGCTACCCTCGCGCATGTCGAGGAGTCGATCGGCTACGGCGTCCGGCTGGCAGAGTTTCCGACGAGCTTCGAAGCGGCTGAAGCCTCCCACCGGGCGGGATTGAGCGTTCTGATGGGGGCGCCCAACGTCGTGCGCGGCAAGTCGCATTCCGGCAACATCGCCGCGCGTGAGCTTGCGGAGCGCGGCGTGCTCGACGTGCTTTCGTCGGATTACGTGCCCTTCAGCCTGATCCATGCACCCTTCATCCTCGCCGACGAGGTCGAGAGCATCGACCTGCCGAGCGCGATCGCCCTGGTGACCGCAACGCCGGCACGCACCGTCGGCCTCACCGATCGCGGCCGGATCGGCGTCGGCCTGCGCGCCGATGTAGCGCGTGTCCATCGGCCCGAGGGCATTCCGGTGGTTCGCTCCGTATGGCGCGAAGGACGGCGTGTCGCATGATGGCCGCGGAAAATCAGGGCGGGACGCTCATCGTCGTCGTCGGCCCGAGCGGCGCCGGCAAGGATAGCGTCATGGGTTTCGCCGCCCGCCACTTCGCGCAGCGGCCGGATATTCTCTTCGTCCGACGGGTCATCACCCGCCCCTCGGATGCCGGCAGCGAAGTGCACGAAAGCGTCTCCACGGCGGAATTCGAAGAGATGCAGCAAGTCGGCGCCTTCGCCGTTGCCTGGCAGGCGCACGGCTTGAGCTACGGAATTCCGCGTGAGATCGCCGACAGGATCGAAAGCGGTATGACGGCAATCGTCAACGGCAGTCGCGCAGCCCTTCCCGCCATCCGAGCCGCCTTCGGCAAGGTGGCCGTTGCCCTGGTCACCGCCGACGCATCGGTGCTCGCAAAGCGCCTCGCCCAACGCGGTCGCGAAAGCGAGGAAGACGTGCTGCGTCGACTGAAGCGGCAGGTCCCCGACGTCGTGGCCGGGCCGGACGTGACCGTGATCGACAATAGCGGCCGGCTCGACATTGCCGGGCAGCGTTTCGTCGCACTTGTCGAACAGCATTGCGCCAAGGCCCCCCACCCCGCCTGATCGCCGACCCTCGGACAATTTCGCCCGAGCCCCGGATCGAAAGACCGGGGCTTTTTTCTTGGCGATTGCGTCCACGGGCCGCCTTACCTCCTGGCAGAGGGTCGAACATTTTTTCCGCTTGCCGCCGGCTTATTATGTATATACATTATCGCAAGAGAAGGGCGGAAAGCTTATGAACGAAAACGCCGACATGAAAGCGGAACGCAGCAGTCTCTGGCGCAACGTGCGCCTTGCGACGCTTCGCGAGGATTTGGGCCCGCTCGGCATTGTCGAAACGGGCGCCGTGGCCGTGCGCGGTGGTCGGATCGTTTATGCCGGCGCCGAAAGCGAACTCCCCTCTCGGCTGTCCGGCGCCGACCGGCTGATCGATTGCGAAGGCCGCTGGATGACGCCGGCGCTGATCGACTGCCACACCCATATCGTCCATGGCGGGAACCGTGCCCGTGAATTCCAGATGCGGCTCGAAGGCGCTAGCTATGAAGAGATTGCCCGCGCCGGCGGAGGAATTGTCTCCACCGTAAAGGCGACCAATGCTCTGTCAGTCGACGAGCTCGTCGAAGCCGCCCTTCCGCGGCTCGATACGCTGCTTTCCGAGGGCGTTGCGACGATCGAAGTCAAATCGGGCTATGGCCTCAACATCGAGGCGGAACTGAACATGCTGCAGGCGGCGCGCAAACTCGCGCAAGCGCGCCCGGTCCGCATCGTCACCAGCTATCTCGCCGCCCACGCCACGCCGCCGGAATACAAGGGCCGGAACGCCGACTATATCGAAGATGTCGTTCTCCCCGGACTAAGCCAGGCCCATGCGGAACGACTCGTCGACGCTGTCGATGGCTTCTGCGAGGGGATCGCCTTCTCACCGGCCGAGATCGCCCATGTGTTCGACCGGGCCAAGGCGCTCGGCCTGCCGGTCAAACTTCATGCCGAACAGCTTTCCGATCTCGGCGGTGCCAAGCTTGCAGCCTCCTATGGCGCGCTTTCGGCCGATCACCTCGAATATCTCGATGCGGACGGCGCGACCGCCATGGCGAAGGCCGGTACCGTCGCCGTCCTGCTGCCGGGAGCATTTTACACCCTTCGCGAAACGCAATTGCCGCCGGTCGAGGCGCTGCGCGCCGCCGGCGCGCGCATCGCGATTGCCACCGATTGCAACCCGGGAACCTCGCCGCTGACGTCTCTTCTCCTGACCATGAACATGTCGGCGACGCTCTTCCGCCTGACGCTGGAGGAATGCCTCGCCGGCGTTACGCGCGAGGCGGCGCGCGCGCTTGGTATCCTCGGCGAGACCGGCACGATCGAAGCGGGAAAGTCGGCCGACCTTGCTCTCTGGGACATCGAGGCGCCGGCTGAGCTGATCTACCGCATCGGGTTCAACCCCCTCTCCGAGCGGATTTTCAAGGGTGAAAGGATTGCCCGATGACCATTGTTCTGAAACCCGGTTCGGTACCGCTCAAGGACCTGGAGGCGATCTATTGGACGGGTAAGCCGGCCCGCCTCGATCGCGCCTATGATGCCGGTATCGAAAAGGCCGCAACCCGGATCGCCGAGATCATCGCCGGCAATGCCCCCGTCTACGGCATCAATACCGGCTTCGGCAAACTCGCCTCGATCAAGATCGACAGCGCCGATGTTGCCACCCTGCAGCGCAATCTGATCCTGTCGCATTGCTGCGGCGTCGGCCAGCCGCTGCCGGAGAATATCGTGCGCCTCATCATGGCGCTGAAGCTCATCTCGCTTGGTCGCGGCGCGTCCGGCGTGCGCCTCGAACTCGTCCGCCTGATCGAAGGGATGCTCGAAAAGGGCGTCATCCCGCTGATCCCGGAAAAAGGCTCGGTCGGCGCTTCCGGCGATCTCGCGCCGCTCGCCCATATGGCCGCGGTGATGATGGGCCATGGCGAGGCCTTCGTCGCCGGCGAGCGCATGAAGGGCGATGCTGCCCTAAAGGCCTCCGGGCTTTCCCCGGTGACGCTCGCCGCGAAGGAAGGCCTGGCGTTAATCAACGGCACCCAGGTTTCGACGGCACTGGCTCTGGCGGGCCTGTTCCGTGCCCATAGGGCCGCCCAGGCGGCGCTCATCACCGGCGCGCTCTCGACCGATGCGGCCATGGGATCGTCAGCCCCGTTCCACCCGGATATCCATACGCTGCGCGGCCATCGCGGCCAGATCGACACGGCGGCCGCACTCCGGAGGCTGCTTGACGGGTCGGTCATTCGCCAAAGCCATCTCGAGGGCGACGAGCGCGTGCAGGATCCCTATTGCATCCGCTGCCAGCCGCAGGTCGACGGCGCCTGCCTCGATCTGCTGCGCTCGGTTGCCGCGACCCTCACCACCGAGGCCAATGCCGTCACCGACAATCCGCTGGTGCTCTCCGACAATTCCGTCGTCTCCGGCGGCAATTTCCATGCCGAGCCGGTCGCCTTCGCCGCCGACCAGATTGCGCTCGCGATCTGTGAGATCGGCGCCATTTCGCAGCGCCGCATTGCGCTCCTCGTTGACCCGGCCTTGAGCTACGGTCTGCCCGCCTTTCTCGCCAAGAAGCCGGGCCTCAATTCCGGGCTGATGATCGCCGAAGTTACCTCGGCCGCGCTTATGTCGGAGAACAAGCAGCTCTCGCATCCCGCCTCCGTCGACTCTACGCCGACGTCGGCCAACCAGGAAGACCACGTCTCCATGGCCTGCCACGGCGCCCGCCGCCTGCTGCAGATGACCGACAATCTGTTCTCGATCGTCGGCATCGAGGCCTTGGCCGCCGTCCAGGGCATCGAATTCCGGGCACCGCTTGCGACCAGCGCGGAACTTCAGAAGGCGGCCGCAGTCGTGCGCGCCGTTTCCCCGACGGTCGAGGAGGATCGCTACATGGCAGACGACCTCAGGTCCGCCGGCGAACTCGTTGCCTCCGGGCGGCTCGCAGCCGCCGTCTCCGACGGCATTCTCCCGCGACTGGAGATTTGACATGGCCGTCTACGAAGTCCGGCAGGGCACCTCGCCCGTCATTCTCGGCTTTCCGCACACGGGCACCGACGTTCCCCCGCCGATCTGGCAGCGCTTGAACGACAACGGCCGTATCCTCGCGGATACCGATTGGCACATCCACGAGCTCTATGAAGACCTGCTGCCGGAAGCGACCATCGTCCGCGCCACCTTCCATCGCTATGTCATCGACGCCAATCGCGATCCGGAGGGCGCCAGCCTCTACCCGGGCCAGAACACGACCGGCCTTGTTCCCGAAACCGATTTTGATGGCGTGCCTATCTGGAAGGAAGACGAAGGCCCGACGGACGCGGATATTGCCGCGAGACTGCGCGATTTTCACGCCCCCTATCACGCCGCGCTCGCCGCCGAGATCGACCGGGTCAAGGCCATTCATGGCGTGGCGGTCCTCTACGACTGCCACTCGATCCGCTCGCATATCCCCTTCCTGTTCGAGGGCAAGCTGCCGGACTTCAATATCGGCACCGATATGGGCAAGACCTGCGCCCAGCAGATCGAGCGTACGACGGCGGATATCGCAAGCAAGGCAGAGGGTTACACCCACATCCTGAACGGACGCTTCAAAGGCGGCTGGACGACCCGTCACTATGGCCGCCCCGAGACCGGCGTCCATGCGATCCAAATGGAACTCGCCCAATCGACTCATTTGGCGACGGAGGCGCCGCCCTTCGCCCTCGACGCAGGCAAGGCCAAGCTGCTCCGCAGTCATTTGAGGGCGATCCTGGAACAGATCGAAGCGATCGCCCTCGGTCTTCGCGATAACTAAACTTACAGAATTGAACAAACACAGACACTTATGGCGGAATGCTGATCCGATAGCGCAGCACATTCTCCAGCATCCCGCCGGAACCGCAATTGACAGGGAGTGAGGCATGACCATGAACAATCCGCGCCACAACATCCGCGACGTGCGCAGCCCGCGTGGCACCGAGATCAGCGCCAAGAGCTGGCTGACGGAAGCGCCGCTCCGGATGCTGATGAACAATCTCGACCCGGAAGTCGCCGAGAACCCGCACGAACTCGTCGTCTATGGCGGCATTGGCCGGGCCGCCCGCACCTGGGCGGATTTCGACCGGATCGTCGCGACGCTGAAGGATCTCAACGAGGACGAGACCTTGCTCGTCCAGTCCGGCAAGCCGGTCGGCGTCTTCCGCACCCACAAGGACGCGCCGCGCGTGCTGATCGCCAACTCCAACCTCGTGCCGCACTGGGCGACCTGGGACCATTTCAACGAGCTGGATAAGAAGGGTCTCGCCATGTACGGCCAGATGACCGCCGGTTCGTGGATCTATATCGGCAGCCAGGGCATCGTGCAGGGCACCTATGAGACCTTTGTCGAAGCCGGCCGCCAACACTACAACGGCGACCTCAAGGGCAAATGGGTGCTGACCGGCGGCCTCGGCGGGATGGGCGGCGCCCAGCCGCTTGCCGCCGTCATGGCCGGCGCCTGCTGCCTCGCCGTCGAATGCAATCCGGATTCCATCGATTTCCGTCTCCGCACCCGCTATGTCGACGCGAAAGCCGAAACGCTTGACGAAGCGATGGAGATGATCAACCGCTGGACCGCCGCGGGCGAGGCGAAATCCGTCGGTCTGCTCGGCAACACGGCCGAGATCCTGCCGGAGATGGTCCGACGTGGCATCCGCCCGGACATGGTGACCGACCAGACCTCCGCCCATGACCCGATCAACGGTTATCTGCCGAAGGGCTGGACCATGGCCGAGTGGAAGCAGAAGCGTGAAGGCGATCCGAAAGCCGTCGAAAAGGCCGCCCGCGCCTCGATGCGCGAGCATGTCGAAGCGATGATCGCCTTCCAGGACATGGGGATCCCGACCTTCGACTACGGTAACAACATCCGCCAGGTGGCGAAGGAAGAGGGCCTCGAAAACGCCTTCGCCTTCCCTGGCTTCGTGCCGGCCTATATCCGCCCGCTGTTTTGCCGCGGCATCGGCCCGTTCCGCTGGGCGGCGCTGTCCGGCGATCCGGACGATATCCGCAAGACCGATGCCAAGGTGAAGGAGCTGCTGCCCGACAACAAGCACTTGCACAACTGGCTCGACATGGCCGCCGAGCGCATCGCCTTCCAGGGCCTCCCAGCGCGCATCTGCTGGGTGGGTCTTGGCGACCGCCACCGCCTCGGCCTCGCCTTCAACGAGATGGTCAGGACCGGCGAGCTCAGCGCACCGGTCGTCATCGGCCGCGATCATCTCGACTCCGGCTCCGTCGCCTCGCCGAACCGCGAGACCGAAGCCATGAAGGACGGCTCCGACGCCGTGTCCGACTGGCCGCTCCTGAACGCACTGCTCAACACCGCGTCGGGTGCCACCTGGGTCTCGCTGCACCATGGCGGCGGAGTCGGCATGGGCTTTTCGCAGCATTCGGGCGTCGTCATCTGCTGCGACGGCTCGGAAGATGCCGCCCGCCGCATCGAACGGGTACTCTGGAACGATCCAGCAACGGGCGTCATGCGCCATGCCGATGCGGGCTACGACATCGCGGTCGATTGCGCCAAGGAACAGGGCCTGCGGCTCCCGGGCATCCTCGGCAACTGACGAAATGGCGGGAAGCTGCCCCGCGGCCTCCCGCTGCCCGGCTCCTACGATGTCGCAATCCTGGCACGCTTGCCGTCGAGCAAAAGGAGCAGCACCAGCCCTGCGAGCCCGGCCGCAGCGCCGTCCCGGAATAGTCGCTGAAGCGCGTGCCGATCGCAAAGAGCGCAGTGCTGAACGCCCCGCCCAAAAAGATGTTCACCGCGATCAGCGAACTGCCAAGCCCCGGCCGATCGGCGATCAGGTCCTGGAGGTAGGTGATCGGGATGCTGATCAGCGCCGCCGCACCGAGGCCGCTGGCGAGGGTCAGCGCATAGACGTGCCAAGGCCGATCCGACAAGCCGAGCAGCGCCAGATAGACCACGTAGACAGCGGTGCCGAGCGCCAGGGCATCGACATGGCTGAGGCTGTATTGAATGCGGCCCCAGACCAGAATGAAGGCCACTTCCAACAGCGCCACGAGGCCGACGATGCCGATGTCGGTAGCGGTGCCGCCGGCCGCACCGGTGACGATCAAGGGAAGGACCGCCGCATTGACATGCAGGGTCGAGGAAATCAGCGCGATGGCGACAAGCCGCCCGAGTACCCGCGGCGACAGGATCTCGCCGAGGGACGCGAGATAGGAAAGCCGTTTGCCGAGGGCTGAGCCGGCACCGGCTGTGGGCGGCAACAGGAAAGCGACGAGGATGAGGTTGGCGGCGCAGCCGAGACTCGCCAGCAGATAGGCCGGCAGCATGCTGCCGCGCGCTGCGAGCACGAAGCCGACCACGCCCGGGACCAGCACCCAAGAAAGCGAGATGGCGGCCCTCACTGCCGAGTTGACCGCAGCCGCGTCCCTGCCGCCCATGTGGTTGGCCGCTGTGCGTACATTGGCGAAGAGGAGCGAATTGAGGGCGCCGTAGATCGGCAGGAGCAGCAGCGTGGCATCACGAAGCTCGCCTTCGCCGGCCAAGCATAGACCATCCCATAGCCGACAACGCCGAACAGAATGACCGCCAGCATCAGCGTGCGGTAATTGCCGACGCGGTCCGCGACGATGCCGACGGTGACGCTGGCAATGACGTTGAGTAGGGCGGCGGCGAAGATCAGCGCCGAATAGAACGCGTTGCCGAGGCCGAGTTCGGTGATGCCGACCACTGACTGATAGGGCGAGGTCGCGGCGCCGGCGAAGCCGAAGAGGAATATCGCGAGCATGCTCGCGCGAATGACCGGGTTTCGCATGGCCGTGAGCAGCGACGAAGACATGGAGGGGTGTTCCGCGGAAGGGGCGAGGTCAGTTCTGTCCGCCCGAGGCATCGAGCGGGGTCGTGCGGCTGCGGCGTCAGGTCCAGCGGGCGGACAGCCGCGCCTTCGGGGTGAAGTCGAAATCGCGATCGAAGGGGAAGATTGGCCGCTGGCGGCGCTCGCTCGCGAGCTTCTCGATGTCCTGATTGACGACACCGTCGGTGAGCGCCATCAGGTTGGGCTTGGCGATCGGCGCGAGTTCCGGTGAAAGGTAACCGGACTTGACGACCAGCAGGCGGACCGCCTGCGGGTCGAGACCGAGCCGGCGGAAATCCTCGATATTGTGATAGGGCCGCCGCCGGGCCGAAAGCACGACGGTGATGCCGCCGACCTGAACCACCGCCTGCCGTTCCGCAAGCAAGCCGGGATCGTAAAGCCTGACGATCTTCGCCGCGGCTTCGACGGCAGCACCCGAGGGGTCGAGGCTGCCGCCGATCCGAAGGGCCAGGGTCGAGCCTTCGCTTGCGGCAAAGCATGCCTCTACCGCCGGCCGATCGGCAATTCCGGCAATGAGCGCGTCCTGCCAATCACGTGCCAGAAGCGCCTTCAACACGTCGGCGCGGTCGCCGACGCCGCCGCCGGTCGGGTTGTCGCCCGAGTCGGCGAGAACGATCGGTCGCGTCGTTGCCGCTTCGGCAATGTCGAGCATGGCTTCTAGGGCTCCGGTCACCGAACCGAAACGGAATTTTTCTCGGGCATCCCAGTAGCTTGCGGCGATTTCCTCCGCCGCTTTCAAAGTGGCTTCCTGGTCCGATCCGGTCACGACCGCGCAGGCGGTGGCCCGCGGCTCGTCCGCCCAGACATAGCCGACCATCAGATTAGCATCGAGGATGCCGGCCCGAACATTAATCTCGGGCAGGACTCGATAAAGGCTTGCCGCAGGCTCGTCCTCCGTCGAGGTCCTCTCTCCTGGCAGGAGCAGCGGCACGGGCGCCCAGGCGACGCCCGGCCGAGCGCCGGTGCGCAGCACCTCGACCAGCATCGTCCACGCCCTCACCATGGTTTCGCGCGAATCGATATGCGGCGCCGTGCGATAGGCGGCGAAAATATCGATTTGGTCGATGATCCGCTGGCTGACATTGCCGTGCAGGTCATAGCTGACGGCAATCGGGCAGCCGGGACCGACGACGTCACGGGCAGCCGAAATCCAGTCGGCCTCCGCATCGTCCAAGCCGTCGACCTTGATCGCGCCATGCATGGCGAGATAGAGTCCGTCGATCGGCACGGCTGCCTTCAACCCTTCCAGGAACTCCGCCTTGAAGGCCACATAGGCCGGCCGGGAAACCGGCCCACCGGGGACGGCGCGGGCATGGAGCAGCGGAACGTGTTCCACATCCTCAGCGTCGAGGAAGCTGAAATTGTCGGCCCTCAGCAGTTCCTCGCCCCTCAAGACCCGAAAGTCCTCGACCGACATCAGGACGGGCGAATAGGTGCTGCATTCCGTGTGGATTCCGCCGACGGCGATCCGCATGACGCAAAACTTACAAGATCGGGCTCAGGGGAGCGATCGCCGCAAAGCGCAGCCAGTCCTTCTCAGCCTTTGGCGTCCAGGCCGCCTCGGCGATCGCCGACAGGCGCGGGAAGACGAGCCGGTTGAAATAGCCGCGCGACAGAAAATGCTCCGACCAGATGCAGGCCTGCACGCCCTTCATTCGGCTCTTTAGCTCTTCCGGGAACTCGCCTTCCGCCTCGTAGGCATAGGTATGCACCGGCGTTGCCGTGCCGGCCCAGCTTGCGCCGGGCTCCTGCCAGGCTTCCGCCTGGGCCATGTCGAGGTAGTAGGCCTGGCCGGGCGTCATGACGACGTCGTAGCCCTCGTGCGCCAGTTCGATGCCGACCTTGGGGTTCTCCCACGCCATCAGCAGCGTGTCCTCGGTTCCGACGCCCCCGCCATGGGCGACCTCGTTCCAGCCGACGAGCTTGCGGCCGCGCGCCGTCAGCATCTGCTTCACCTTTTTGAGGAAGAAAGACTGGAGCGCGAAGGTGCCGGAAATGCCCTCCTCTTCCATCAGCCTGCGTGCCAGGGGCGAGGCGAGCCACGAGCCGTTCGCCACCTCGTCGCCGCCGATGTGGATATAGCGGCTCGGGAAAAGCTCAACCATTTCGTCGAAGACCTTCTCGAGGAATTCGTAGGTGAGCGGGACGGCTGGATTGAGCGCGTTGTTGGGATAGCCCTGGACGGAATGATAGCTCTCCGGCGCCTCCTGGCCATCCGCAAGATCGGGAAGTGCCACGAGCGCCGCAGTGCTGTGGCCGGGGATGTCGATCTCCGGCACCACCTCGACATTGAGACCGGCCGCATGGCCGACAATCGCCTTGACGTCCTCCTGGCTGTAGAAGCCGCCCGAGGGCTCCGCCCCGTTGCCGAGCTGCGGCAGCAGCGGCTCGTCAGGCCCGCGCAGTACGCCGAGGGTCGTCAGGGTCGGAAAAGCCTTGATTTCCAAGCGCCAGGCCTCGTCGTCGGTCAGGTGCCAGTGGAAGATATTGAGCTTGAACCAGGCGAGAATATCGATCAGCCGCAGGACGTCGGCAGTCGGATAGAACTGCCGCGACACGTCGAGATGGCAGCCGCGCCAACCGTAGCGCGGTTGGTCGGCGATCGTTCCCGAGGCAGGAAAACGGAATCTGCCGGCATGGCTGCGCGCGCCGTCGAGGAGCTGCGCGAGCGTCGTCAGCCCGTACTGCCGTCCGGCTGCCGCGCTATATTCAAGCCGGATCTCGCGGGGGGAGAAGGTAAGACGGTACGCCTCGGGAGCCAAATCAGCACCCTTTGCGAAGACAATCGGCACCCCTTGCTCCGATGGTGCGAGGCTGAAGGGAGCGTGCCCGGCGGCAAAGAGCCGATGAAACAGCGCCAGCACGTTCGAAACTGCCTCGACATCCTCCGGGCTGCTTCCCGCGGCCGGGTAGAGGACCACGGGAAATTCATCTCCTGCCACGGCGTCGATCTTCGCCGGCCAGGGCTGCAGCGCGAAGGGCAGGTCGAGCCGTCCTTCGGGCAGACGGACCGGCGGCGGTTCGCTCGTGGCACCCTCGAGCCTAAGGTCCGAGACCGCCACCGGCACATGCTTGCCATCGGAGAGCGTCAGATAAGCCGACTTCGCCCCGTCGCTGCAGTGCTTGGCCTGCCGGTGCAGACCGCTGACCACGAAGGTCCAGCTTTCCCCCGGCTGAAGGGTCAGCCCCTCGGGCGGGGCGAATTCATGAAAATTGGCGTTGCGGCGCAGGAAGACGGCGTTCTCGCAGGCAGCCGGATCGATGACGCGAGTGAGCGAGGTGTAGACGAGACGGAAGCCGCTCAGCGCCCTGCCGGAGAGGTTGAAGAGACTTAAGGTGAAGCGACCGTTGGGGCCGCCATCCGGCTGCCAGGCAGATTCGAGGCGATATGAAACCGGCTGCATCAGCATCCTCCAAGGGGATTGGTCAATAATGGCTGGACTGCGAGAAGGTGCGGGCGAGTTCGGCCTGGCCGGCTGTCAGGCCGCAGTCGACCGGCAGGCACACGCCCGATATGGCGCCGGCTTGCGGCCCGGCCAGGAAATCGACGGCATTGGCGACGTCTTCGGGGTTGACGATGCGCTGAAGCGGATACCAGCGCTTGGCCTCCTCGAAGACCTGCGGATTGGCCGCGGCGCGGGCTTCCCAGGCCTGGGTGCGCACCGTGCCCGGCGCCACCGCATTCGAGCGGATGCCGAACTTGCCGTATTCGACGGCGATGAGCCGGGTCAGATGCAGGAGGCCGGCCTTGGCGCAGCTATAGGCCGGATGTCCGAAGACGCCGACACCATTCACCGAGGCGATATTGACGACCGAACCCCTGCTCTCCTTCAGCATGTCCTCGACCGCCCGGAAGCAGAGGAAGGCGGCTTCGAGATTGAGCGCATTGTCCATCCGCCAGATGTCCTGCGTCGTATCCTGCAGGCTGGCGGCGCGCGCCGCGCCGGCATTGTTGACGAGCGTATGGACGACGCCACGCTCCCCCGCGGCTGCGGCCATGGCCGCCACGCTCGCCGCATCCGTCACATCGCAGGCGACGGCGGCGAACCGTTCCTCTGCGCCGAGTTCACGCGCGACCTTGGCTCCGGCATCGCCGTCCATATCGGCGAGGAGAACGACGTCGTGTCCATCCGCCAGGCGACGGGCAATGGCCCGGCCGATGTCGCCGGCTGCGCCGGTGACGATCGCTACGGATTTCGGCTTGGGCGGTCGCTCTGCCACATCAGTCTCCGAGAAGCTGGCGATCGTCGCCATCCCTATGCGCGACCAGCTGCTGCTTGATGCGCCTGAGCGTTGCGGTGGCCTGCGGCTGGACACGGTAAGCCACCAGGCTGGCAAGGATGTCGACCAGAGCCACATAGGCGATGCGCGTGGATGTCGGACGGTAGATGTTGTTGCCTTCCGGCAGGTCGACCGGAACGGTGATGTCGGCGGCGCGCGCCACCGGGCTGCCGGTCTGGGTAAGCGCGATGGTCGGCACCTTCGCTTCGCGGGCAAGGCCGAAGGCACGCACCAGCTCGGCGTTGCGACCCGAAAAAGACGAGCCGATGATCACATCGCTCTGCCTGGCGGCTGCCGCGAGCATCAATTGCATGCTGTGGTCGGAGCTCGCGGTGATGCGCAGGCCGAGGCGGAAGAGGCGGTTCTGCAATTCGCCGGCAATCATCGAGGAATTGCCGCCCGACCCGAAGGCGTAGATCATTTCCGCGCCGGCTAGCCGGTCGGCCGCCTGTTCGAGGGCTGCAAGGTCGAGCGAACGATGCAGCAGGAACAGCGCGTTCTGCGCCTTGGCGATGATGTCCTGGGCCACATCGCCGGTCTCCTGGCTTTTCGGCTCGGGCTTCAGGTAGCGCATCCCGACATAGGCGGTGCGGGCGAGTTGCACCTTGAAATCGGAAAAGCTGTCGCAGCCCAGCCGCCGGCAGAAGCGCGTCACCGTCGGCGGCGAGACATCCGCCTTCCCCGCAAGCTCGATGATCGATGCGTTGACGGCAAATTCGAAGTCGTTGAGCAGAATGTCGGCGATGCGGCTCTCCGACTGCGAGAGCCGCTCCTTTTCATGCTGCAAGGTTGCGAATATATCCATCCGGACGGCCACTCCTATCTGAGCCGCGGGATGCGGGCGGAAATCCGCACGCACTTTTCCTCATCCCGCGACATATTGGGCGTCCTTGGGCTTATAGGCGACGCAGTCGATCTCCACCTTGCAATCGACCATCATCGAAGACTGCACGCAGGCACGCGCCGGCGGATGAGCTCCAAAATATTCCTGATAGATCTTGTTGAAGCTCCAGAAATCGCGCGGATCGTCCAGCCAGACGCCGACTCTCACCACGTGCTCGATACCGTAGTCGGCCTCCTTCAAAATGGCCAGCAGATTGCCGATCGCCCGGTGGGTCTGGGCGACGATGTTCCCGTCGACGATCTCGCCATTTTCCATGGCAACCTGCCCGGACACATGGAGCCAGCCGTCTACCTCCACGGCCCGCGCGAAAGGCAGCGATTTTCCGCCCGCCCCGATCTCTTCGGTGCCATAGCGTTTGATGGACATCAGGAGCCTTGTGCAAATTATTTTCGCATTACGTTGACAAATCACCACAGAAAGACAATTTTGGCCAGAGAAAAACGCCAATCATGAAAAGAATTTCAATAAGGGGCGAACACATGCGGAATCCCTTCCAGAATCCGTTCCCCGTCAGCGACGCCGCCCGGCGACAGATCTGGGAGATGCTGGTGACGCGGGACATCGACGCTTTCCTTGCCGCCGACTGGTCGCTGGTGGCCGCCGATTTTGTCGAAGAGGGTTTCATCGGCATCGATGGAAAACGGACGGCAAGCCCTGACAATTGGCGGCTGGCGTTTCCGTCGCTTGCCGCCTATCGCGACGAGTGGCTGCGCCAAGCCCTGGATTTTGCCGAGCAGTCCTTCTCGGAGGACGCGCGCACGGCGATTTTCACCACCACGACGCTCGAGGACATCGAGATCAACGGCGATCGGGCGCTCGCCCGAAAGAAGTTCGATGGCGAGATCAGGAAAGCCGACGGCAGCGCCGATGTCCTGAAGTGGCAAACGGTCTATTATTGCAGGCTGCATGAAGGCCGGTGGAAGATCTCTGGCTTCACCGGTTATCTGCCGAATCCGATGGGTGATTGAGGAAGGCGACGGCATTGCGCATTTTTACAGCGGCCCTGGCAACCGAAACGAACACCTTCTCTCCCATCTGCATCGACAGGCGCGCCTTCGAAGCGTCGCTTTATGCGCCTCCTGGCAAGCATCCGGAAACGCCGACGCTCTGCACCGCGCCGATCACCGTGGGCCGCCGCGTGGCGGCGGAGAAGGGCTGGCAGCTGATCGAGGGCACCGCGGCCTGGGCGGACCCCGCCGGGCTGGTCAACCGGCAAACCTATGAGACATTGCGCGACGAGATCCTCGGGCAATTGCGTTCAGCCCTCCCCGTCGACGCCGTGGTGCTCGGGCTGCATGGTGCGATGGTCGCCGACGGCTACGAGGATACGGAGGGCGATCTCCTGACGCGCGTGCGCGAGATCGTCGGGCCGGAGGTGCTCGTCTGCGTCGAGCTCGATCCGCACAGCCATCTTACTGAAAAGCGTGTTGCGGCCGCCGATTTCTTCGTCTTCTTCAAGGAATTTCCGCACACGGATTTCGTCGATCGCGCCGAAGACCTCTGGCGCATTGCCGTCGACACGCTCGAAGGGCGCGTTCGACCGGTCATGTCGGTATTCGACTGCCGGATGATCGACGTCTTTCCGACGTCGCGCGAACCGATGCGCAGCTTCGTCGACAAGCTGATGCGGATCGAGCGGGAGGATCCGGACGTCCTGTCGCTGTCGGTCGTGCACGGCTTCATGGCCGGCGACGTTCCGGAGATGGGCACCAAGACGGTTGTCGTCACCGATGGCCGTCCGGAAAAGGGCCAAGCGCTCGCTCGCGAACTCGGCCTCGAGCTTTTCGAAAGGCGCGGCACCTTCCGCATGCCGGAAATCGACGAAAGGCAGGCGGTCGCCGCGGCGATCGCCGCACCTGCAGGTCCGGTCGTAATCGCCGACATGTGGGACAATCCCGGCGGCGGCACGGCGGGCGATGCGACGGTCGTGCTCGGGGAACTGCTCGCGAACGGTGTGACGGACGCGGCGATCGGCACCATCTGGGATCCGATGGCCGTGCAGATTTGCATGGCGGCGGGCGAAGGCGCCGAAATTCCTTTGCGCTTCGGGGCGAAATCGGCCCCCGGCACGGGCCATCCGATCGACGGCATCGTCAGGGTGGTGCGGCTGGTGCGCAATGCCGAAATGCGCTTCGGCGAGAGCTTCGCCCCCTTCGGCGACGCAGCGCACCTTCAGTATCGCGGTATCGACATCATTCTCAATTCGACTCGCGCCCAAAGCTTCGACCCGAGCCTGTTCTCGGTGATGGGTATCGATCCGAATGCGAAGAAAATCCTGGTGGTCAAATCCACCAACCACTTCTACGCCTCGTTCTCCAAGATCGCGTCGCAGATCCTCTATTGCTCGGCCGGAACGCCCTACCCCAACGATCCGGCGAAAACGCCCTATCGGCGGGCGCGGCGCGATATCTGGCCGATCATAAGCGATCCGCACCGGCGTGAACATCTCGATACGATACGCGACTCCGCAGCCCAAACGCACACGTCCGGCCCCAGTGCAGCCCGCAGTCGGGACTTCCTCTATGGGGATGACGGGCTGCTGTAATGATCGCCGTCGACACGTCAGCCTCCGTGTCGCTTGTTAGCGGAGCGTCGAAGGCGGTGATGCCGCCTCTTCCTTCAGCCAGGAAGCGAAGATTTCTGCGGCGGGGGCCGGTCGGCGACCTTTTGGCGTGACGATCCAGTAGGCGATCCGATCGGACCGGACCGAGTGCGCGAAAGGTTGCACGAGCCGTCCGGCCGAAAGATGGTCGCGCACCATATGCAGGCGCCCGATCGCGACACCTTGCCCATTGAGAGCCGCTTGAAGCACGATGTTGTAGTCGGTCAGCTGAAGTATTCGGCCGCGCCGATAGTCGACACCGGCTTCGCCGCACCAAAGCTGCCAGTCCACGGGCTTGCTGGACTCGAGCAGGATCTGGGCGAGCAAATCCGCCGGCCTTGCGAAGCGTGATCCATCGCCGTAGAGGGTCGGGCTCAACACGGGGCTCAGCTCTTCGTTCATCAACCGCTCCGCCAACATCCCATCCCACTGCCCGGCACCGAAGCGTATGGCCAGGTCGACATCGCCGGTTTCGAAGGTCGTGAGACCCAATGTCGGCTCGAGGTCCACCTCGATCTCAGGATGCTCGATCATGAACCGGGAAAGACGGGAGACCAGCCAGTTGGCGGCAAAGGAGGGAAGGACGCTGACGCGCACGCGTTGCCTGGCAGCGCGGTAGCGAATCTCGGAAGTCGCGCCGGCGATAATCCCGAAGGCTTCGGTGGTCCTGCCGAGATAGTCCGCCCCCTCGATCGTCAATTCGATGCTCTTGGCTTTGCGGACGAACAGCCGCACGCCGAGCGTCTCCTCGAGCTGCTTGATGTGGTGGCTCACTGCGCTTTGGGTGATCAGCAACTCTTCGCCCGCCTTGCGGAAGCTGAGCAAGCGACCCACCGCTTCGAAGGCCCGCAAGGCCTGCAGCGGCGGCATGGTGCGGGATGTGCGCATGGGCTCTTTCGTCGTGGCATTAGCGTAATCGATCGCACCATAGCGCAGTTTGAATTGGAAGCAATCGAAGGACCGTCGCATTCTCTCGGCATTTCCAACGGGAGACCGCCATGTCAGCGACCATCGCATCCAAACTTTCTGCCCTCGGCCACCGATTGCCGGGAGCTTCGGCGCCGGCGGCGAATTACGTCTCGACGGCTCGAACCGGCAACCTCCTCACCGTTTCGGGGCAGATCAGCGTGAGGGATGAAGAGGTCCTGACCGGGATCCTCGGCACCGGCGTTTCTGAGGAGGCAGGTCGCATCGCGGCCGAATATGCTGCGATCGGCGTCCTCTCGCAGATTGCGGCGGCAACCGATGGCACGTTGGCGGCGGTCCGGCGTGTCGTTCGGCTCGGCGTCTTCATCGCCTCGACGCCGGCCTTCACGGCGCACTCGCAAGTCGCCAATGGCGCATCGGACCTGTTCGTCGAGGTGTTTGGCGAAGCGGGGCGGCACGCGCGTGCCGCCGTGGGCGTGGCCGCGCTGCCCGCCGGTGCCATGGTCGAGGTCGACGCACTGGTGGAGCTGGGGCCTGCCGCATGAAGGAAGCACTCGACGTGGAGCAGCTTCGTGCGGAGACTCCCGGCTGTGGGGCCGGAATGCATTTCAATCATTCCGGCGCCTCGCTGCCCTCGCAAGCGGTACTTGCGGCGATCTGGGACTACCTGCGCAAGGAAGCGATCGAGGGACCGATGGAAGCGGCGAGTGGAACGAGCGCGCTTCTGGAAGAGGTGCGCGCCGACACGGCCGCACTGATCGGCGCCGATCCGAACGAGATTGCCTTCCTCACCAGTGGGTCGGCCGCCTGGGGCGCGGCTTTCTCGGCCTTGCCGCCGCTTGTCGCCGGTGACCGGATTCTCGTCGGTCGCCAGGAATGGGGCGGCAATCTCGCCACAATGCAAGAGGCCGCGGCGCGGGCCGGAGCGCGGATCGAGACAATTCCCGCCCGTGATGACGGCAGCGTCGACGCCTCGGCGTTGGCATCGATGATCGACGATCGCGTGCGTCTGGTATCGCTCACATGGCTTCCCGCGAATGGCGGCCTCATCAACGACGCGGCGGCCGTGGGCCGCGTGACCAAGGCGGCCGGCATTCCCTATTTCATCGACGCCGCCCAGGCCCTCGGCCAGATCCCGATCGATGTCGCCTCGCTCGGATGCGATGTGTTGAAGGCAACAGGCCGGAAATTCCTCCGGGCGCCGCGCGGCACGGCGATCCTCTATGTCAGACAAGAGTTCCTGCCACGGCTGGCGCCGCGCTCTCTCGATGTGCTTTCGGGGCCGATCGTCGATGGGGTCGTCAAATTCCGCAACGACGCACGCCGGTTCGAGGCGGGCGAGATTTCGCCGGCGCTGATTTTCGGGTTGGGCGCTGCCATTCGCCAGGCACGGACCCTCGGCATCGGAGCGATCCGCGCGCGGATCAGCGGACTCTCCAGCGCGCTGCGCGACAATCTGCGCGGTATTCCGAATGTGACGCTGCGGGATCTGGGAACAGAACTCTCCGGTATCGTCTCCTTTACGGTCAAGGGCGTTCCGGCGGCCGACATTCGTGCGGCACTCGCCGAACGGCAAATCGCGATCGGTGCGAATGGTGTTCCCTATACGCCGCTCGATATGACCGCACGAGGACTGGACCATATCGCCAGGGCGTCGGTAAGCTATCTGAACACGGCGTCGGAGATTGCCTTACTGTCAGAGGCAGTGGCCGACATGGCCAGGCGAGTGTGACGTCGCTCAATATCAGCCGCCAGTTTGTGAACCTGTGAGGGCAAACTGGCCAAAAGTGAAAATCGGAGCATACGATGGATTTGGGTATCAAAGGCAAGCGGGCGTTGGTCTGCGCCGGTTCCAAGGGGCTGGGCCGAGGCGTCGCTGAAAAGCTCGCCGAGGCGGGCGTCATCCTGACGCTCAATGCGCGCGAGCCGAAACAGCTTCGCGAGACGGCGCGCGCCATCGGCAAGGAATATGGCGTGGAGGTCGGGATCGTCGCCGCCGACGTCACCACGGAGGATGGCCGCGAAGCGCTCATGCGGGCGGAGCCGCGTCCGGATATCCTTGTCACCAATGCCGGCGGGCCGCCGCCCGGCGACTGGTCGAGCGTGACCGAAGACAATTGGCTGGAGGCGATCAGGGCCAATATGCTGGCGCCGATCCTGCTGATGAAGGCCTTGATCCCCGGCATGATCGAGCGGAAATGGGGTCGCATCGTCAATATCACCTCGGCCTCGGTGAAATCGCCGATCCCAGAACTCTGTCTCTCCAACGGCGCCCGCACCGGGCTCACCGGCTTCGTTGCCGGCACGGCCCGTCAGGTCGCCCGTCACGGCGTCATCATCAACAACCTGCTGCCCGGTTCGCATGAGACGGAGCGTCTGGAAAAACTGCTTGAAAAATCCGCCAAGGCACGCGGGATTTCGCTCGAAGAGGCTCGCGCCGAGGAATATGCGCAGAATCCGACCGGGCGCATCGGCACGCCGAGCGAGTTCGGCGCCGCCGCGGCATTCCTGTGCAGCCAGTATGCCGGCTATATCGTCGGCCAGAACCTGCTGCTCGACGGCGGCGCGCTCAATTCGACGCTCTGACTGCGCCGGCACTCATTGTTCAATCGACGATCCGCCGGACCATGATGATGTCGTCGACTTCCCGGCCGTTGCGGATGCAGCCGCCGGGAATGCGACCGACCGCTTCGAACCGCTCGCGGCGGTAAAAGGCGATTGCCGCCGCGTTTTCAGCGCTGACCGACAGCTCCAATTGCCGGATGCCTTGATGCCGCGCGTGGTCGGTCACCGCTGCGAGCAGCAGCCCTGCGGCATCGCTGCCGCGCAAGCTCCGATGCACGTAGACCATGACCACGGTGGCGCGATGCGCCATCATGCTGGCGCTCTGCCGCAGCAGGCCCATGATGCCCACCGGTTCGCCGCCGCGGAAGGCGACGAAGACGGGATTGTCGGTCAGCCGCCGGCGCCATTCTTCGTCTGGAAGCTTTTCCCAATCCGCCGCGCTGCTGGCAAAGGAATCGGGCTCGGTGCGCAGCGCCTCGAGGCGGATGCGCCGGAAGGTCCCGACCTCGTCGGGGCCCAGCAGTCGTATCGCCACGGTCACGCTCAGGCCGCCGGATCGAAGAGGGCCAGATCGATGTCGGTCATCTCGACCCGACGCTCGAAGGCAACGCCATTTTCGTCGAACAGGTGGCAATCGCCGGCGCGGATGCCGGTCGTCACCTGTTCTTCCGCGCGGATGACGGCGGTACCCGGCAGCATGGCGCAATAGTTCTCGCCCTCGCCACCGAGCGAAGCGTAGGCAACCGTGTGTGCTCCGAGGCGCTCGATGACCGACGGGTTGATCACCAGCGTCAGGTCGGCGGAGCCCGTCTGGATGTGCTCCGGCCGCACGCCAAGCGTCAGAGAACGGCCAACCATGCCGCTGCGGGCCGTAACCGGTAAGACCGCGGTCTGTCCTCTGTAGTCGATTTCAACGCCGTCCTCGCGCACGCCGATGCAGGTGACCGGCAGAAAATTCATCTTTGGATGGCCGATGAAGCCGGCGACGAAGATGTTGGCCGGTTTGTGATAGAGCTCGAGCGGCGCGCCGGTCTGGGCGATCTCACCGGCATTCAGCACGACGATCCGGTCCGCCATCGTCATCGCCTCGACTTGGTCGTGGGTGACGTAGATCATCGTTGCCTTCAATTGCCGATGCAGTTTCGCGAGCTCGATGCGCATATCGGCGCGTAGCGCCGCGTCGAGGTTCGAGAGCGGCTCGTCGAAGAGGAAGATCTTCGGCTCGCGCACGATCGCCCGGCCGATCGCCACGCGCTGGCGCTGACCGCCGGAAAGCATGCCCGGTTTCTGCTGCAGCCGCTGGTCGAGATGGAGGATGCGCGCCGCATGCTCGACCTTTGCTTTCAGCTTCTCCTCCGCCATCTTTTCCACGCGCAGCGGAAAGGCAATGTTCTCGAACACGGTCATGTGCGGATAGAGCGCATAGGACTGGAAGACCATCGCGATGCCGCGCTTGACCGGCGGCAGGTCGTTGACCCGCTTGCCATCGATGACGATGTCGCCGGCGGTCGTCTCGTCGAGACCGGCGATCATTCTGAGCAGCGTCGACTTGCCGCAGCCGGAGGGGCCGACGAAGACCACGAATTCGCCGTTCTTCACCTCGAGTTCGATGCTCTTCAGCACCTCATAGGTGCCGTAGAATTTTTGAACCTTGTTGAGTTTGAGTTGTCCCAAGTCACTCTCTCCGGCCGCCGGCGAAGGCGGCTTATCCGCGAATTGGAGGGACCGCGGGAGCTGAGCCCCGCGATCCTCTCGGGCTTACTTGTACTGTTCGAGATCGGCAGCGGCCTTTTTCAAGGCATCGGCCGGTTCCGCCTTGCCGGTGACGACCGACTGGACCATCTCGATCATGGTGTTCTGGAACCCTTTGTAGTCCTTGAAGAGCGGCTCGGGTCCACCATAGGCGATCCCGTCGATCAAGGGCTTCCAGGATGCATCGGCCTTGACGAATTCATCGACCTTCGGCGACGGGCGCAGCGGCGTCAGCCCCGCGCCGCCCTGCAGTTCGTACTCGCCCTGCGGACCGGGAGAGGTGATGAACTTCGCGAATTCGATCGCCTTTTCCTCGACGCCCGTATCCTTGAAGATCGCCAGGCTGTCGGTGATCAAGAGCGTGCCTTCGCCCTTGGCCGAGGGGCCGAGCGGCAGCGGCGCAATGCCCCAATTGATCTTCGTTTCCTTCAGGCGCGCGGCGGCGCCGGAGCCGGCCTGGATCATGCCGACCTTGCCGTCGAGGAAGATGGCCCGAATTTCGTTTTGCTCGTACGCGGTTGCGCCTTCGACGGAATAGGGCGTGATATCCTTGTAGGCCTGCAGCGCCGCCAGCACTTCGGGGCTGTCGATGACGATCTTATCGCCGTCGATCACCTTGCCGTTGTTGGTGTAAACCCAATGCATGAACTGGTGCATCGTGTTGTCGAAGGTTTTCGCCGGCAGACCATAGCCCGGAATACCGGTCTTTTCCTTGATCTGCTTTGCGAAGGCGATCTCGTCCGCCCAGGTCTTCGGCGGCGTCTCCGGGTCGAGACCGGCCTGCTTAAAGAGGTCCTTGTTCCAATAGAGTGCCTTGGTCGAGAAGGCGATCGGCACGCCCCACTGATTGCCCTCGAAGGTTACCGTGTCGACGATGTTGGGGTAGTAGCTCTTCTTCTCTTCCTCGGTCATCGGCACCGGAACGATCAGTTCGTTCTCGGCGAATTCCTTGAGGGTACGGGATCCGACATAGGCCATGCCAACCGGCGTGCCGGCCGCGGCGAGCGTCGTCGCCTTGTCCTGGCACTGCGCCCAGCCGACGACTTCCGGCGTCACCTTCCAGCCGGGGTTCTTGGCTTCCCATTCCTTGATGTATTTCTCGTGGATCGGGTCGATCTTGTCGCCGCAATAGATCCAGCTGATCTCCTGGTCGGCGGCCTGTGCGGCGAGCGCGGTCGATCCTAGCAGGGCAAGCGCAAGAAACCCGGTTTTGTAAGCGATGGTCACTGTAAGACTCCCGTTCTCTGGTGGTTGCTTATTGTTTCACCGCGCCGGCGGTCAGACCGCTGACGAGATAGCGTTGAAGGAAGAAGATGACGATCACCGCCGGCGCGATGCCGACGAAGCTTGCGGCCATCAACTCGTTCCAGACGACTTCCTGGCGGCCGAAATAGGCAAAGAGCCCGACCGGCAACGGCATGTATTCGGTCTTGGAGTTGAAGGTCAGCGCGAAGATGAACTGCTGGGCATAGGAGCCGATGAACGTTGTGATCGCGACCACGGTGATGCCGGGCATGGCGATCGGCAGGATCACGCGGCGAAGCGTATAGAAATGGCTGGCGCCATCGACGAAGGCCGCTTCGTCCAATTCGCGCGGGATGCGCAGCATATAGGTGCGCAGGAGCCAGATCGCCGAGGGAATGAGGAAGGCGACCCCGGGCACGATCATCGCGAAATAGGTGTTAAGCACGCCCATGCTGCGCATCAGCCGGAAGAGCGGGATCAGCAGCACGGCGCCCGAAAACATGTTGACCGCGAGGAAGGCGCCGAGCAACGCCCCGTTTCCCCGAAACCTGAAGCGCGCGAAAGCGTAGGCGGCCGGCACGACCAGCGCCAGCACGACCGCCGTGACGATGAAGGACACGAAGAACGAATTGAAGATGTAGCGGGCAAATCCCGGCACGCTTACCCACATGGTCCTATAGGCTTCGAAGGAGCCGTTCTCAGGCCAGAAGCGATAGGGCGAGGAAAACAGCAGGCTGAGCGGTTTCAGCGACACCAGGAAACCTTCGACGAAGGGCGCCAGAATGAAGCTCAGGAAGACGAATATCCCTGCATAGATGCCGACGAGCTCGTACCAGCGGTAGCGGTTGATCATGGCCGGCTGGCTCATCGGCTTTCTCCGGAGGCAAGGCGGTGCGTGACGCGGAAATAGGTGATGCAGAAGATCGACAGGAAGATGCAGATCAGCACCGCACGCGCCGCACCCTCACCGTATTTCTTCGAGCCGATGGCCGTTCGATAGGTGTCGATGATCATCGTCGTCGTGTCGCCGTTCGGGCCGCCTTGCGTCAGGATCCAGATGATGTCGAAGGAGTTGAAGGTGGCGATCAGCGACAGCATCGACATGGTGATCATCGACGGCACAAGCAGCGGCAGGGTGATGCGGCGGAAGCGGTAGAAACGCCCTGCGCCGTCCGTCCAGGCGGCCTCGTAAAGATCCTGCGGGATCGCCTGCATCGAAGCGAGCATATAGAGGGTCACCAGCGGCACGCCGATCCAGACATCGGTGATGATCGTTGCCCAGAAGGCCGTCGAGCCGTGCGCCAGGAAGGCGACCGGGCCGCTAACCAGCCCCAGGTTCTGCAGCAGGCCGGAGATCATCCCGAACTGGCCGTTATACATCCAGCCCCACATGAAGATGCCGATCGCCATCGGCACGATCCAGGGCGGCATGGTAAGCACCCGGAACAGCGCCCGCCCCGGCACTGCGGCATTCAGCATCACTGCGCCGAAGGTGCCGATGATCATCTTGATCGCCACCGAAAAGGCGGTCCAGACGAAGGTCCGGATGATCACTTCCGCAAAGGTCGCGTTGAAAATATTGTCGTAATTGGCAGTGCCGACCCATTTGGTGGTCTTCTTGAGCGAGGCATCCGTAAACGACAGAATGAACGTATCGACCAGCGGATAGGCGACGATTACCGTCACGTAGAGGACGGCCGGAAGAAGCAGTATCCAGGCGAAGATGACGGTGCTGCGGCGAACACTCATGCCCCTGCCCCTCAGGCCGCACGGGCGTGCAGGGCTTCGTCGAAGCGGTCCCAGAGCGGCCGGAGATCGATGACCTGCCGCTTCATGCGCGCCTCGTCCATGGAGAGCGCCAGGATGCCTGCCTCCAGCGCATCGAGCGGCGAGACCGGCAGCGG
Source organism: Sinorhizobium fredii (assembly GCF_002944405.1). Lineage (NCBI taxonomy): Bacteria > Pseudomonadati > Pseudomonadota > Alphaproteobacteria > Hyphomicrobiales > Rhizobiaceae > Ensifer > Ensifer fredii. The sequence continues at coordinate 1,081,807 of NZ_CP024310.1, forward strand.
TCCGCCGTGCTTGACATGGGCGATGATCTCGGCCGCCATCTGCTCGTCCGCACCATAGTGCTGCGAGAGTGCTGTTTCCGTCGCATATTTCTTCTCGACGACCTTCCTGCCGGAGAGCGCCTCGTGGACGTCGAGATAGCCGCGGATGAAGTCGCCCTCCGCCATGCCGCGCGAACCCATCACGCAGAAGCGGCGGAACTGGTCCGGCACGTTGAGGTTCGTGTGGAAATTCATCGCCACGCCATTGGCGTATTCGATGATCGCAACCTGATAGTCGATGATGTCGCCGTCGCTGTCGAAGACCTTGTCGGAGCCGAGCCAGCCGCTCGGCTTGCGGTGAAACAGTTGCAGGTCGTTGATGCCGTCGCGGGCGGGATCATTGGCTGGGGTGAAACTCTTGCGCCCGCCGAAGCTCGCCACCCGCTCCGGCCGGGCGCCGACGACGCCGTTATAGAGGTCGAGGTCGTGGCAGCATTTCTCGAGCATGAAGCTGCCGGCATAGCGTCCGTAGCGGCGCCAATCGCGCATGAAGAAGGCGCCATGATAGGGTTCGATATGCTCGGCCGCCTCGATCGAAACGATCTCGCCGAGGGTTCCAGCCGCCTGGGCGGCGCGAAGATCGCGGTACATAGGCGCATAACGCAGCACCAGCCCCACCATCAGCCGGTCGTGCCCATGCTTCGCCAGCAGCGCGGCAAGTTCGACGCTCTGCTCTATGGTGCTGACGATCGGCTTTTCGCAGAAGACCTTGAGACCCGCCTCGAGTCCGATGCGGATGTGATCCAGATGCATGTGGTTCGGCGAGCCGATCATCAAGAGGTCGAGTTTTTCGCCGGCAATCAGTTCCTCCGGCTTGGCATAGGCCTTTCCCGCCGAAATGCCCTCTTCCGCAAGCGTCGCGAGGCCGGCGGGGGCGGGGTCGACATAGCCGGCGATCACGAAGCTTTCGTCGATCGCCTTGAAGACATAGCCCAGATATCCGAGACGGAATCCGAGTCCGATTATCCCGACCTTCATGCTGATGCCGTTCCCGTTTCGTAATTTATTTTCGTAGACTGGGATAGAATTTTCATCGCGTCAACAGAAATCCAAACATTCGGAGAAAATGTGAAATTCATTTTCATCGGCCGGCGAACGCCGCTTCCCGTCAGGGCTCCCGAATGGCACGCCTGACGCTATGCATGGGTGCGTCCGGCGAGCGTGCGCTCCAGCGCCTGAAGCAGGTCGTGAATGAGCACGGCGAGCGCCGCAACGATGAGACCGCCCTGCAGGACAAAGGCGAGATTGTTCGACTGCAGGCCGGCAATGATGACCTCGCCGAGGGTCTTGGCGGCAACGGTCGAGCCGATCGTTGCGGTCGCGAGGCTGATCACGACCGAAAGTCGGATGCCGGTGAGGATCACCGGCAGCGCCAGGGGAAGCTCGATCTGAAGAAGCCTTTGGCGTTCGGTCATGCCCGCACCGCGCGCCGCCTCCATCACCGCAGGCGGCAGCGTCGTCAGCCCCGTCAGGGCATTCTCGAAGATCGGCAGCAAGCCATAGAGAAAAAGCGCGATCAGCGTCGGCTTCTCGCCGAAGCCGAAGATCGGAACCGAGAGCGCCAGCACCGCCACGGGTGGGAAAGTCTGGCCGATATTCACGAGGCTGCGCGACAGCGGCAGGAATTCGGCGCCCATCTCCCGCGTCACGAGGATCGCCAGCGACACGGCAACAAGCGTCGCGGCGAAAGTCGCGACGAGCACGGTTCGAAGATGGAGGAGAGTCAGCCAGAAAATGCTGCCCCGATTGTAGACCGCCGGCGCATTCTCCTGCACCAGCGGCTTGAATAGCGGCTCGAACCAGCCGGGCTGCAGCAGGAAGGCCAGCAAGACGAGGAATACCGCCAGCCGCAGGAGCGTCGGGAGCGACGGCATCACCGCGGCCTCGCCGCACGTTTGACCAGGCCGTCGAGGCTGATCTTGCCGAGGATGGAGCCGTTCGCCGCCGCAACCGGCAAGGCAGAGCGCCCGGACCACAGGAGTTCGGAAAGGGCCTCGCGCTGGCTCAAGGCCTCCGGTATCGGCGTGCCCTCCGCCGCACCGGGTTCGACGGCGTCGCCTGCCGTCTCGATGGCCAACAGGCGGAATGGCCTTTCCGTCGCGCCGATCAGTTCCTCGACGAAAGGCGTTGCCGGGCGCACCAGCATCTCGGCCGGCGTTCCGTGCTGCACCACTTCGCCCTTGTCCATGACGGCGATCCGGTCGGCGAGATGGAAGGCCTCCTCCATGTCGTGGGTGACGAGGATGATCGTCGTGCCGAAATGCTTCTGGATGGCGAGCAGGTCGTCCTGCGCCTTGGCCCGGATGATCGGGTCGAGCGCACCGAAGGGTTCGTCCATCAGAAGCAGGTTCGGCTCCGCCGCCAGCGCCCGCGCGACGCCGACGCGCTGCTGCTGGCCTCCGGAGAGCTCGTGCGGATAGCGCGGCCCGAAGAAATCCGGATCGAGCTGGAAGAGGGTCAGCAGTTCTTCCACCTTGGCCTTGATCCGCGTCCTTTCCCAGCCGAGCAGCGTCGGTACGGTGGCGATGTTCTCGGCGACCGTGCGGTGCGGAAAGAGGCCGTGCCCCTGGATCGCATAGCCGATCCGGCGGCGCAGTTCGAATTCCGGCACCAGGCGATTGTCCTCGCCGTCGATCCGGATCATGCCGGAGGTCGGCTCGACCAGACGGTTGACCATCCTGATCAGCGTCGTCTTGCCCGAGCCCGATGTCCCGACGATGACGGTGATCGTATGCGGCATGACGGTGAGCGAAACGTCGCTCACCACCTCGGTTTCGTCGTATCGCTTGGTGACCCGGTCGAATTCGATCATGTGGCCTTGCCCCGGCTGTGTTTCGGACCCGTCACTTCGATCAGGGCGTCGAGGACGATCGCTGCGGCAAAAGCGAGCAGGACAGTCGGCACGGCACCAAGCAGCACGAGATCCATGGCCGTCTGGCCGATGCCCTGAAAGACGAAGACGCCGAAGCCGCCGCCGCCGATCAGTGCGGCGATGGTGGCAAGCCCGATATTCTGGACGAGCACGATGCGGATCCCGGCAAGAATGACCGGAAAGGCCAAGGGAAACTCGACTCGGGCGAGCCGCTGCCCTTCGGTCATGCCGAGCCCGCGAGCGGCATCGTTGGCCGCGCGCGGCACGCCGGCGAGGCCGACGACCGTGTTGGCGACGACCGGCAGCAGCGAATAGAGAAAGAGCGCGACGAAGGCCGGAGCGACGCCGATGCCGCGCACGCCGATTGCATGAGCGCCCGGAACATGCGTCGCAACCCAGCCGAGCGGGGCGATCAGGATGCCGAAAAGGGCGATCGACGGGATCGTCTGGATGGCGTTCAGGACATTCAAGAGCGCCGCCCGCAGCCGATCTACGCGATGGCAGAGAATGCCGAGCGGCAGTCCGACGGCGGTTGCCACGGCGAGCGATCCAAGCGCCAGCGTCAGGTGGCGGCCGGCCTCGGCCCAGAACGTCTCGGCACGACTCGCATATTCCTTGAGGATCGACAGACCATTCCATTGCCCGGTGGCGAGCATTGCGCCAATGAGCGCCAAGGCCCCCGCGAGGAATAGAAGCCGGAGGCCGGGTCCGGGGTTCAACCGAGTCAACGCATCGGCGACCAGAAGCGCAAAGGCAAGGACGAGTATCCAAAAGCCCGAGGCCGGCGAGACGCGGGCATAGGCATTGTCCGCCGGCGTCAGGCTGGCCGCAGCGCTGCCGATGAGAAAGCAGAGTGCGACGAGGGCCGCAAAGGCCGCCGCCATGCGCACGAGAACGGATGTTCTCAGGACCGCAACGATGGCACCGGACATTACAAGAGCAAGAAGTCCGTAGCCGAGCGACGGCGGCAATGCTTCCAGGATCGCCTTTCCCTCCCCCTGGACGATGCGGTTTGCCCGGAATGTCGCGAAGGGGGCAAGAAACGCCCCATAAAGCGCCAGAGCCGCAATGATTACGCCGAGCTTATCGATAATAGTAAGGGGTCTGCGCTCTATTTCCCGGATGACACCGATCGCCATGAATTGATCCGCTCGCCCCATCTTTCGCGGGGGTTGTCCGATCCAGCATCGGACAACCCCCCGTTCATCAGCCTACTTCAGGAAGCCGTTCTTCTTCAGAAAATCCTCGGCGACCGCCTTCGCCGGTTCGCCGCCCACCTGCACGCGGCCATTCAGTTCCTGCAGCGTCACGAGATCGAGCTTCTCGAAGACGGGCTTCAAAAGCGTCTCGATATTGGGATTTTCCTTCAAGATGGCCTCCCGGATGATCGGCGTCGGCTGATAGACCGGCTGCACGTTCTTGTCGTCCTCGAGGACGACCAGGCCGGAGGGCGCAATGCCGCCATCGGTACCATAGACCATTGCCGCATTGGCGCCGTTCGTCTGGTTGGCGGCCGCGGCGATGGTCGCTGCCGTATCGCCGCCCGACAGCGTGATCAATTGCTCCGGCTTCAGCGTGAAGGCGTAGGCGGTCTGGAATGCCGGCAAGGCAGCCGCGGAGTTCACGAACTCGGCGGACGCCGCCAGGATGACCTCGCCGCCGTCGCTGACATATTTGCCGAAGTCGGAAAGCGTCTTGAGGCTGTTCTTCTCGACCACCTCCTTGCGCAATGCGATCGCCCAGGTGTTGTTGGCCGGCGACGGTGTCAGCCAGACGATCTTGTTGGCATCGTAGTCAAGCTTCTTTGCCAGTTCATAGCCTTTGGCCGCATCCTTCCAGGCGGGATCGTCTGCCTTCTCGAAGAAGAACGCGGCGTTGCCGGTATATTCGGGATAGATGTCGATTTCGCCGGCCGTGATCGCCTTGCGGACAACAGGCGTAGCGCCGAGTTGGACCCGGTCGGTGGTCTTGATGTCGTTGGCATTCAACACGGCGAGAATGATGTTTCCGAGAACGCCGCCCTCCGTGTCTATCTTGGAGGAAACCACGACGTCGGCCTTGGCCGCGGCGGTACTCAGAGCAAGGGCTAGAGCGGTGCCGATAACTGTGTTCATCAGGGTCAGGCGCATGATTGTCTCCCTCAATTGATCGCAGCCGCCACGGCTCTCCGCTGCGTCCGGTTAGAGCATCCATATATGTCAGGGTTCCGCAAAGAACAGGGCAACGACCCTTTAGTACTTGCGGTTGAGCTTCGGGTCGACTGAGGTCAGAACACGTACTAACAGGTTGCAATCGATGGCGAAGTCGGTCACTCTTACGCGAGGCCTCCCTTACAGCAGCAGTTCTCCGTGCCCGGTGGCGGCTGATCGCCACTTTCGTCATTCCAGAATGCCAGCATGAGCCCGGTCGGCCTGAGGCAACGGCATTTCCGCACCGGCCGCAGCGGTCCTTGAGAAAACAGTCGGGGGATGTGATGACCGTCTATGTGCTAGCGCTTCTCATCGGCGTCGTCGCAGGGTTGCGGGCGATGACCGCGCCAGCTGCCGTCAGCATCGCCGCCGCGGCCGGCTGGCTGCCGATTGCCAGCACCTGGGCGGCCTTCATGGGCTACCGCTTCACGCCTTATATCTTCGGCCTGCTGGCGCTCGTCGAATATGTCACCGACCAGCTGCCGGGCACGCCGAGCCGCACGGTGCCGCAGCAGTTCGGCGCCCGCATTGTCAGCGGCGGCTTTTGCGGCGCGGTCATCGGCACGGCAAGCGGCTCCTTGGCCGGCGGTGCCATCGCCGGCGTTATCGGTGCGATCATCGGAACGCTCGGCGGTTATCAAGCGCGCAAGCGGCTCGTCGCGATGACCGGCGGCAAGGACCTGCCGATCGCCCTTCTCGAAGATCTCGCCGCAATTCTGCTGGCCTATTGGGTGGTGTCGTCATGAGCAGGCAATTCGATGCGATCATCATCGGCGCCGGTCAGGCCGGTCCGTCGCTTGCCGGCCGATTGACGGAGGCCGGCAAGACCGTGGCGCTCATCGAGCGCAAGCTTTTCGGCGGCACCTGTGTCAACACCGGCTGCATGCCGACCAAGGCGATGGTCGCGAGCGCCTATGCGATCCACACGGCGCGCCGCGGTGCCGAATACGGCATGACGACCGGTCCTGTTTCGGTCGATTTCGCCCGGGTCATGGCGCGAAAGGAAAAAATCCGACTCGAGTCGCGATCGGGAATCGAATCCTGGCTCAAAGGCATGAAGAACTGCACGGTGCTGGAAGGCCATGCGCGCTTCGAAGGTCCAACCGAGATCCGCATCGGCGAGGAGCGGATTTCCGGAGAGCAGATCTTCCTCAATGTCGGCGGACGCGCCGCGATCCCGGATTTTCCGGGCGTCGACGAGGTCCCTTATCTCACCAACAGCTCGATCATGGAGCTGGCCCACCTGCCCCGGCGTCTCATCATCATCGGCGGCAGCTATATCGGGCTTGAATTCGCACAGATGTTCCGCCGCTTCGGGTCCGAAGTCACCGTCATCGAGAAGGGCCCTCGCCTGATTGCGCGCGAGGATCCCGACGTCTCGGATGCGATCCGCGCCATCCTCGAACAGGAGGGAATCCACATCCGCCTCAACGCCGAATGCATCCGCTTCGCCAGGCACGCCGACGGCATTGCCGCCGGGGTCGACTGCACGTCGGGCCCCCCGCAAGTCGTCGGCTCCGACGTGCTGCTTGCCACCGGCCGCCGCCCGAACACCGACGATCTCGACCTCGACAAGGCGGGTGTTACGACCGACGCACGCGGATACATCGAGGTCGACGACATGCTGCGCACCAACGTGCCGCATATTTTCGCGCTGGGCGACTGCAACGGACGCGGCGCCTTCACTCATACATCCTACAACGATTTCGAGATCGTCGCCGCGAACCTCATCGACAATGACCCGCGCCTGGTCAGCGACCGCATTCAGACCTATGCGCTCTACATCGATCCGCCGCTCGGCCGGGCCGGCATGACCGAAAACGAGGCGCGCCGGACCGGCCGCAAGCTGCTGATCGGCACCCGGCCGATGACCCGCGTCGGCCGTGCCGTCGAGAAGGGCGAGACGCAGGGATTCATGAAAGTCATTGTCGACGCCGACACGAAGGACATCCTCGGCGCCTCGATCCTCGGCACAGGCGGCGACGAGGCCATCCAGAGCATCCTCGACGTCATGTATGCGAAGCGGCCCTACACCACGATCAGCCGCGCCATGCATATCCACCCGACCGTGTCGGAATTGATCCCCACCGTATTCGGCGATCTTTCGCCCGCGACGTAGCGCAAGAATTTTAGAGCACTCCAGTCAGTTGGAGCGTCTGGTAGCCGGCCAGCAGGGTGATCAGAATTCCGACAAGCCGCAGGAGTGTCTTCTCCTTCAGCGCCTTGACCATCCAACCGGCCAGCGGCGCCGCCAGGACGCCTCCGGCGATCAGACCGCCAATCGATGCCAGATAGTCGCGGAAATGGCCTGCTTCCTCCCAGTGGCCGGTTACGATCATGGCGAGGAAGCTCAGCGAGACCGAAAGCGCAATCAGAAACTCGCTCGCATTGACGGTGCCGATGACGAAGCGCGGCTGTCCGCCGGCGCCGAGCAGGCCGGTCGTCGCAACGGGACCCCAGCCGCCGCCACCGGCCGCATCGAGGAAGCCGGCAGTTGCGCCGAGCGGCGCAACGATTCGCATTTTCACCGGGTTCGTCGGAATACGATGAAACGACCGGTACAACAGCCAGCTCCCGATGATGGCGAGATAGGCTGTGACGAAGGGCTTGACCTGGTCGCCGTCGAACGAAGTGAGGACGAAGGCGCCGAGGATGCCGCCCCCGACGCCGAAGGGCACGAGGCGCCGGAACAGTTTCCAGTCGATGTTGCGGTGATAGAGATGGGCGGAGCCGGAGGCGGCGGTGGTGAACAGTTCCGCGGCATGGGCCGATGCCGAGGCTTGTGCCGGCGGCACGCCGAAGGCGAGGAGCACCGTCGACGAGATCACGCCATAGGCCATTCCAAGAGCACCATCGACAGCCTGAGCCAGAAACCCGACCGCCGCGAACAGTAGGAAGTCTTCCATGGGAGGCTCCGCAACAGGATTCGTTTAACATAGCGAAGCCTCGCGTGCGCATCGACACGGAGGCTTATCGCTCGACCGAACTGCGTTCATGGTGCCCTCGGGCTCGCAATAAACGGAGCATGCGTTCTGCTTGTTCCGCGAGTATGGTTCAATCCGGGCGTGTTCTTCAATACTGTAGGATCGCAGGGTGCCTACTGCATTTCTTCTTAAATCGGCGTCGATTAAAGAGGAAGACATGCAGCAATTCAAAGTGCTGTAGCGCGTCGCTCAGACGAACTCGCTTTGAGCACGCTTCAGCCATGCGGAACAAGTCGACTGAGCCAAATTCGGAGCCAACATTCTCGATCGAAAATAGCACGAGCAGCTGACCGTCAGGGCCGCCATTTGCGGGCGCCCGTTGGCGCCCGCGATTTCTGGCCATCGCTATTTTACCGGGATCATCAGGTGGGCATAGGGCGTGCCCGCCCACATGACATAGGGCATCGTCGTGTCGGGCTTGGGATCCGTCGGATAGCCTTGCATCATGTCCGTCGCGTTGACGATCATGACATGCGGCCCGGTCTGCACCCAGTTGTTGCCCTCTTCGGGCTTCGTCGCATAGGGATCGGTATTGCTCGCGTCGGTGCCGCCGGCCAGCATGTACATGAAGCCCACCTTGCCTTTGGGCGGCTCCTTTTTGCCGATCCATGCCATCGCCCATTCCATCGCATTGGCATCGCCGCACATCGGGTCGGGGCCGGGCGTGACCGGGTTGTCCGGCATGCACCAGAAACCGTTCGTGCCCTCCCTCAAGGTGCGCATCGTGCCCTTCTCATCCATGGCATGGATGGCAGCGCCGCTTGCGACCGCAGCGGGCGCTGCGGATTCGGCGCTCTTGATCAGCGCAGCGTCGTCGGCGGCTGCGCCCTGCCCTGCGACCAAACTGCTCGCCGCCAAAAAGGCAGCAGCCGTCAGAAGCCGTTTCATGGCCGTTCTCCCGGATCGTGTTCATGGTTTCATGCTATCGGCCCGCGGCTGTGTCTAACCGCATTAGCTGACGCTAAAATAATAGCAGAGCGGGCTCAACCGGACAATTTGGCAAGGCTGGCGCCATCGGCAACGCTCGTCGCCTGTGCGGCACGCGTTCACCTTCCACGGCTGAACCACCGCAGCGACATGCAGGAAAGCCCGGCGTCGATCTTCCCAATCTCCGTCGTTTTCAACGGCACCACCTTATAGCCGGCCTTTTCGAGCATCTCGATCGTACGCGGAAAATCGGCGCCGACCATCACCACATCGTTGACGCGAAGTGCATTGGCGGCTGGTTCCTCGCCTTCGGGAATGAGCATCTGCCGGAGTTTCTTGAAGGCGCCCGAGCGCGCCAGGCGGCTGGTGGAGAGCACCGTTTCCTCGTCGAGCAGCGAGCAATCGGTCTTGAAGTGGAGGACGCCCTCCGGCGTTTCAACAATCTCGCTCTTGCGGCCGAGCTTGTCCAAGCAAGCCTGCAATGCCTCGGCCCCCGCTTTGTCGGTGCGGGCAGAAAGACCGATCATAACGCTTTCCTGGGTCGTGAGAACGTCGCCGCCATCGGCATAGCCTGCCGGCAGATCGAGGACGGTGTCGAACAGGTCGCGGAGCGTCGGCGCGATCTCTTCGGTTTCCCGAACACGCGTGGCGGCACCCGGGCGCAGAACAATCGCGCCCTCGGTGAAGACCAGCGCCGGGTCTTCGACGAAGATCGAATCCGGGAAGGCCTCCAGCGGCGGCAGTACCGTCGCCTCGACGCCGGCCTCGCGCATCGCCGCCAGATAGGCGTCGTGTTCGGCCTTGACGCCCGCATAGCTTGGGCTGCCGCGGTCCTGCGCCCGCAATCCGCAGACAACGGAATTCGCCGGTTCCCGGGCGATGATCGAGTTGAAGTGATAGACCGGACGCGATGTCATCGAGAAACTCTACCCCTCTCAGTTATCCGGAAATCCGGCTGACGAATTCAGGATTGCCGCGCAGCGTATTGCTGACCGTGCAGATTTCCACTTCCGCCGCTTCGGCGATTGCGTGGCGCATTGCGTCGTCGATATCGCCGCGGATGACGAATTCGATATCGAAGCGTGCCACGCGCGACGGTTCGTCCTGCGCCTTTGCGCCGGTCACGTTGGCCGATATTTCCACGAGCCTGTCGAGCAAGCCGAAACGACTTGCAGCGATCCGTGCGCTGAGCACCAGGCAACTGGCAAGCGAAGCGTAGAGAAGGTCGAGCGGGCCGAACCCAGCCGGCGACGGGCTCGTGACGATGTCGAGCGCACCGCCGGTCACCGAGGTCACATGCGGGGAACCCGTTCGCCCGACGGTCGCGCCCGCGCCGGTCTGCCTCGTCTTCACTCTGAGCTCGGCCATCGGGCTTCCTCATCCATCTGCTGAGAAGACAATATTCCAGCTATTTCGGGATTCGGCCATGGAGATCAAAGTCGATTTCAGGATCAGCCCTGGCTGCGCGGCCGTGCCGGGGCGAGCGACCTTCACCGCCCGACAGCTTCTCCGGTGTTCTTCAGGAAGAAATGAACCTTCGCCATGTCGATCGGAACTTCGATCACGTCGTCCGGTGCGATACGTGCCGCGGCGTGCACCTGGGCGGTGAACGAGGCCGATCCTACTCTTCCGATCACCAGCGTGTGGGGACCGAGCGGTTCGATATCGCGCACCTGCAGCTTGATCTTCGGAAAAGCCGCATCGGTCGCAATCGTGTGCTCGGGGCGGATGCCAAGCACAACCGCCTCGCCGATATGGGGAGCAAGCCTCATGGCCAGGTTTTCCGGAAGCGGAAAGGCGACGTGGCCAGGCGCTCGGAACGAGAGCCCCGCTTCGCCGCGTTCGACAATGCCGTCTATAAAATTCATGCTCGGCGCGCCGATGAAGGCGGCAACAAAGAGATTGGCCGGCGCTTCATAAAGCGTGATCGGATCGGCAGCCTGTTCGATGCGCCCCTGGTTCATCACCACGACGCGGTCCGCCATGGTCATGGCCTCGACTTGATCGTGCGTCACATAAACGGCCGTGGTCTGCAGCCGCCGGTGCAGAAGCTTGATCTCGGTGCGCATTTCGATCCGGAGTTTCGCGTCGAGGTTCGACAGCGGCTCGTCGAAAAGGAAGACGTCCGGCTGACGGACGATCGCGCGGCCGATCGCCACACGCTGCCTCTGGCCGCCGGAGAGCGCGCTGGGCTTGCGGCTGAGATAGGCGCCGAGATTCAGGATACGGGCGGCTTCCGCCACGGATTTTTCGATCTCGGCCTTCGGCGTGCCGCGAACCTTCATGCCGTAGCCGATGTTCTCGGCGACCGTCATGTGCGGATAGAGGGCGTAGTTCTGGAACACCATCGAACAGTTGCGCAAGCCGGGCCTAATATCCGTGACATCGCGTTCACCGATCCGGATCGTGCCGGAAGACGCGGTCTCCAGCCCGGCGATCATTCGGAGCGTCGTCGTCTTGCCGCAGCCGGAGGGGCCAACGAGAACGACGAACTCGCGGTCGGCGATCGACAGATCGAGCGGCGGGATGACGGTAACGCTGCCGAAGGATTTGGTGACTTGTTCCAGGCGGACCTGCGACATTCGAATGCCTTTCTCGAGACCCCATGCCCAAAGCCGGGGAACGCACTGCGAAAGAGGGGCGCCGACTGCCAGCCCCCGTGCGGTGCCCGCTCCGGAACCGGAGCGGGCACCTATCCTTATTTCTGTGGGAGGCCCATCGACGAGCGATAGGCAGCAAGTTGCTTGTCGCGGCCGAACTCGTCCGTCAGCTTGTTCCATTGCTCGGCCACCGTATCGAGTGCCTGCTGCGGCGTCACCTCGCCTGCAAGGGCCTTGGAGAGTTCGATCTCGAGCACCTCCGTATAGGAGAAGTAACCGGGCAGACGCATGTCGAGCGCGATGTTCTTGGCGGTGACCGCTTCCTTTTGGGCGCCGAGATATTCCTTCGCCTCACGATCCGAGAAAATCTTCGACCAGAGTTCGAGATTGGTGGTGTGCGAAAGGCGATACGGGTTGACCCCCGTGCCGCCGGTAATCGCCGCCTGCGCCGAGACCTCGGGGCTCGTCAGATACTGGATATAGTTCCAGGCGGCCTCCTGCTTCGTGGACGAACTCGGCACGGCTGCCTGCCAGCCACCGAAGGCCATGAAGGAGGTCTGCACGACCTGATCGAACTTGTCCCACTTCTTCGTCTTGTAGTTATAGATCTCGTCTACTCCGGGCAGCGGCGCCGAGCCCACCTTGCCGGCGACCTTCGACTGCTTCGGGTCGGCGGCGATAACACCCGTGTCGCCCCAGCCAATCGACTCTGCCACCTGTCCGCCGGCAAAGGCGGCGTTCACTTCACCGAAGGAGAAGTTGAGCGCATTCGGCGGCGCAAGCTTGGAGGCGCGGATATATTCCTCGAGGCCGCGGACCCAGCCGGGATTATTGACCTGCGCGTCCATCGTGTCCGGATCGAAGAACATGCCGCCCGGATTGTCGGGGTGGCTCGTATAGCCGGCCACATGGCTGAAGAGGAACCAGAACTGCTGGCCGCCACGGCGGAAGGCTTCTGCGGTACCCCAGAGGTTGTTCGCCGGTTGATTGAAGAACTCGGCGATGTCGAGATACTCTTTCCAGGTCTTGGCCGGCGCCAGGTCGTAGCCGTATTTCTCCTTGAACGCCTTCTGGTTGTCCGGATGCTCGAAGAGATCGATGCGATAGGTATAGGTATGAGCGTCGCCGTCCATGGTCTGCGACAGGACCTTGCCGTTCCATACCATCAATTGTTCGCGATAGACCGGCGCGATATCTTCCCACGCCGCACCCTGCCGCATCTCAGCCGGCATTTCGGCGAGGAAGTCGGTGAAATCCGGCGCCCATGCCGGTGCAAAGGCGATGACGTCGAAGGCGTCCTCGCCGGAGGTCAGCGAGGTCACGATCTTCGGATAAAGTTCGGACCAGGGAAACTCGACGACCTTCACCTTGCCGCAGGTTTTCTCCTCCCAGCCCTTCGCGGCGATCTGAAGCGCCGAAGCGATGTAGGGGCCGGTCTGGGTCGTGGCGGTCAGTTCCACCCCGCTGAAGTCCGGGTCGCAGGCAAAGGCCGTTCCGTTGGCCGCCGCGGCCAGCAAACCGGCGGCGGTGGATGCAAGCAGAAGTCTCCTCATTTTTTCCTCCCTCTGAGTGAACCTTGCGAAGCTGGAGATGCGTGCGGTCACTTGATCGCTCCCAGAAGCAGGCCCGACCGCATGAGCCTGCTCAAGATCCCTGCCATGATCATCATCGGGATGATCGCCACGAGTGCTGCAGCGGATATGGACCACCATTCGTCGCCGCGCTGGCTGTTTTGTCCGGCGACCAGGATCGGCAGCGTCTGCCATTTCGAACTCGTCAGGAAGAGCGCGAAGAGGAACTCGTTCCAGACGAAGGCAAGCGTGATCATGAAGGTCGCGATGAGGCCGGGTTTCGACATCGGCAAGACGATGCCGAAGAAAATGCGCCAGGACGGCACGTTGTCTACCATGGCCGCCTCTTCCACCTCGATCGGAAGCGCTTCGAAGAAATCCCGCATCAGCCAGATGACGATCGGCAGCGAGAAGGCGATATAGGCGAAGGTCAGGCCGATATAGCTGTCGACGAGCTTGAAGCCGAGCTTTCCGACTTCCGTATACATGAGATAGAGCGCGAAGGCGGCGACGATCGGCGGAAACATACGCTGGCTTACGAACCAGAAGACGATGTCGTTGTTGCCAAGTTCCGGCCCCGGCAGACGAAAGCGGCTGGAGATCACCGCGAGCGCGAGCGCGGCGATAAAGGAATAGATGAGCGAAATCCCTTGGCCGAAACCGAGCACGTTCCGCCCGAGCAGAAAGCCGCCGAAGGCGACCACCACGAAGATGAGGGCGGATAGCAGCCGAAATCGAAAGGTGAACCGCACGAGCGCGTAGGCCGCCATGGCGCCGATGAAGGTTGCAAGCACCGCAGCCGACAGGCTGACGATCAGCGAGGCGATGAAGGTGTTGTAAAAGGCGCCGCGCTCGCCGGAGAGCAGTTCGTTCCAGGCCGTCAGCACCGGCTCGAAATCGACGAACGGCAGATAGGTCGGCCCGCCAACAACGGCAATCGGCGTCTTGAACGAGGTGATCGCCACCCAATAGAGTGGAAACAAGGTGAAGGCGAGCCAGACCAGGCAGCCGCCGAGCGCCAGCCAACGCCGCTTTCCCTGAAGGGTGCGCACGCTCATTTGTGCTTCTCCAGATAGGGCTTCAGCACGGCCAGGTAGACGAGGCCGATCACCGTGATGAAGATCAGGAAGAGGAAGGACAGAGCTGATGTGTAGCCGAGATTGAACTTCTTGAACCCCTCCTGATAGGCGAACAGCGTCAATGTCTCTGTCGAGACGCCCGGTCCGCCCCCGGTCATCACGAAGACCGTGTCCATGATCTTGTAGCTTTCTATGAGGCGAATGAAGACGACGGCCGTCGAGATCGGCAGCAGCATCGGAAAGGTGATGTCGCGGAACTGCTGCCAAGGCGTGGCGTTCTCCAACGCCGCGGCCTCGTAGACGTCGTCCGGCAAGGTTTGCAGCCCGGCCAGCAACATCAGGATGACGAACGGCGTCCATTGCCAGACCTCGACGACGATGATCGAGCCGAGCGCCCAGGCCGTCCGCGTCAGAAATGGGAGGTTCGGAAAGCCGAAGAGCGTCATGAACTCGTTCAGCGGCCCCATCGTCGGGTTGAGGATCTGGCGCGCGACGAGCGCCACGGCGACCGGGGCCACAAGCATCGGCAGCAGGAAGCCGACGCGGAATATCCCCTCGCCCGGCACGCGGGAATTCAGCGCCAGCGCCACGGAAAGGCCGATCACATATTGCAGCCCGACGGAAAGGAAGGCGATCAGCGTCGTCGTGCCGGCAACATGCCAGAAGCGCGGATTGGAAAGCAGGTCGGCATAGTTGCCGAAGCCGACGAAACGGGCCGGCATCGGCGGCACCAGCCGCATGCTCATGAAACTCGTCGTCAGCGAATAGACGAGCGGAAAAATCGAGATCAACAGAACGATGATCAGGGCCGGCCAGATGAAGAAATGCTTGATCGGGTCGTTGCGCGTCATGCCGCCGCTCCGCGCGCCAGCAGCGCCTCGATCTCCTCGAGCTTCGGCATCGCCGGGGCCGTTCCGCGGCGCGTGACCGCAATGCCGGCCGTCGCGCAACCGAACCGTACCGCCTCGACCGGCAAGACCCCGCGTGCCAGAGCCGCGGAAAAGCCGCCTACGAATGCGTCCCCTGCGCCGGTGGTGTCGATCACCGGACCGCTGGCGACCGCCGGCACGAGCACCGACTGACCGTCGGCATGGTAGAGCACGCCACGCTCGCCGAGCGTGATCAGCGCCGTTTTCGCCCCCTTCTTCAGCAGCACATCGCCGGCGCGGCGGGCATCGTCAGGCGTCGGCAGCGCGAAGCCGACAAGTGCCGCCGCTTCCGTTTCGTTCGGTACGATGTAGTCGCAGAGCGGATAGATGCTTTCAGGAAAAGGCTCGGCCGGCGCCGGGTTGAACACCGTCGTGACGCCCGCGGTATGGGCAATTTTGAGCGCTCTTTCTGCAGCCGCCGCCGGTTGTTCCAGCTGGGTGACGAAGACGCGCGAATTCTCGATCGTGCCACGCGCCGCTTCCACATCTTCGATGCCGATCGAGCCGGCGGCGCCGGGATAGACGATGATGGCGTTCTCACCGTTCTCGTCATTGACATAGATGAAGGCGGCGCCAGTTGGCAGATCATCCATCTGCAGGACCTTCGGCGTCACGCCTGCCTCGGCATAGGTCTTCAGCGCCATCTCGCCGAAAGTATCGCGCCCGAGCCTCGAAATGAACGAGACCTGACTGCCGGCCCGCGCCGCCGCCACCGCCTGGTTCGAGCCCTTGCCGCCCGGACCGACGGAGAAGCCGCTGCCGGTGATCGTCTCGCCGAGCCGGGGCATGCGCGACGCCAGATAGGCCGTGTCGGCCACGAAGATCCCGAGGATCGAAACACCCGTCTTCATGCGTAGCCTCCTCTTCCAAAAAAGCTGCCGGCCGGGTGTTTCAGGCTGTTTCCGGCGGAATAACCCCCTTGGTGATGAGGAAGCAGCCGTAGAACCGCGTCTCGCCGGTGGTGATGACGCAGTAGGCCTTCTTTGCTTCCTCGTAGAAGGCAAAGCGCTCGATGCCGTACATCGGCGTCGGCTTACCCTCGGCGCGATCGATCTCGGCCTGAACTTCGCGCTGCACGGCGGGGATCTCCTCTGGCGCGCCCATCACTTCCATGCGGCCGACCGAAGGCTGCAGCGGCGTGTCGAGCGGCAGCACGGAGAGCACTGCCCTCACCGCGCGGGCGGCCGAAACATTGTCGATATGGAGCAATTTGCCGAGCGTCGTCTGCCGGGCGATGGCATCCGAGGGGAAATTGGTATCGGAAATCACCAGCGTGTCGGCGTGCCCCATCGATCGGAGCGCGTGCAGCACGTCCGCATTGAGCGTCGGGTCGATATTCTTGAGCATGTCGGTCCTCCTCCAAACCATTAATTAGACTGCCGCGCCGCGGCATGGCGCCGCTGGCGGTCTGATCACATATGCAAATGCCTTGTACACACCGCCGGTCGGCCTCCTCCGCCAGGTGGCATGCGCGGACCCTCTACTCGCCGTAGGGGATCCAGATGTTCTTGACGTCGACGGCGCGGCGCAGGAAGGCCGGCCCTTCGGCAGCCGAACGGTCCAGCCAGTCGATCGCCTTGCCGTAATCGACGAAGGTGCGCTTGAGATTGCCGATCGAGAGCCTCTCGACAAGGGTCGATAGCTCCGGCGAACCGAAAGCCCAGAGCGCGTCGACGTCGTTGTGGCCGGCCAGCGTCTTGGCCAACTCCGTCGCCGAACCGGTGACGATGTTGACGACGCCGGCCGGAACGTCGGACGTCTCCAGCACCGAATAGAAATCCGTCGCGGCGAGCGGATGCGGCTCGCTGGGAACGGCGACCACCCGATTGCCGACAGCGATCAGCGGCGCGACGAGACTGACGAAACCGAGCAGCGGCGCCTCCGGCGGGCAGATCACCCCGACGACGCCCTGCGGCTCGGGCATGGCGAGCGCGACGCCACGCAGAGGCGGCAGGTGGACGACCCCCTCATACTTGTCGGCCCAGGCGCCATAGCTGAAGAGACGGGCGATCGCGGCCTCCACCTCAGCCTTCGCATTCGCCCCCGACGCGCCGGTCATGGCGACGATGCGGTCGGCAAATTCCGCCGCCCGGCCGCTCAGATTCTCGGCGATGTAATAGAGGATCTGGGCGCGGTTGTGCGTCGTCGCCGAAGACCAGGCTGAGGCCGATTGTGCCGCGACGACGGCGTTGCGGATATCCTTGCGATTGCCCTCGCCGACTTCGCCGATGACCTTGCCCTTCGGCGTCAGGATCGCGCGAGAATAGTTGCCGTCCGGCCGCGCCTGCTTGCCGCCGATGAAGAGCTTGGCGGTGCGGTCGAGCTGCGGCATGGCGAAATCGCCGGCGGCGGCCTTGAGGACCGGCGGCGCGATCTCCGCGCGGAGCTTCCGGCCGAGCCAGGCCCTGGGCTTCAGATATTCGTAGCAGCCTTCCCTGCCACCTTCGCGTCCGAAGCCGGATTCGCGTTTTCCGCCGAAGCCGCTCGAAGCGTCGAAAAGATTGGTGGCATTGACCCAGACGACGCCGGCGGCAAGCTTGGCGGCGACATGCAGGGCGAGCCCGATCGTCTCGCTCCAGACGCTGGCAGCAAGGCCGTAGCGGCTGTGATTGGCAAGCTGGATCGCCTCTTCCGGCGTGCGGAAGGTCATCGAAACGGCGACCGGACCAAAGATTTCCTCCGTGGCGACGACGGAGGTCGGCTGGACCGCGGTCAGCAGCGTCGGCGGATAGAAGCTGCCCCCCTTGGGGAGTTCGATCTGCGGTTGGTACAGCGCGGCACCTTCCGTGACGCCCTGGCTGACGAGGTTTTCGATCCGCTGCAATTGCACCGGGGCGACGATCGCCGCCATGTCGATTGCCTTGTCGAGCGGATGGCCGACCCGGAGCGTCCCCATGCGGCGCTTCAGCCGTTCGTGAAACAGCGGCGCCACGCCCTCCTGAACGAGCACCCGCGAGCCGGCGCAGCAGACCTGGCCCTGATTGAACCAGATGGCATCCACGACCCCTTCCACCGCGCCGTCGATATCGGCGTCGTCGAAGACGATGAAGGGCGACTTGCCGCCGAGCTCCAGCGTCAGCGATTTGCCAGTGCCTGCGGTCTTTTCGCGGATCAGGCGGCCGACTTCGGTCGAGCCGGTGAAGGCGATCTTGTCGATGTCGTCGTGCTCGACGATCAGCGCACCCGTCTCGCCCTCGCCGGTCACCACGTTGAGCACGCCCGGCGGCAGGCCGGCAGCCGAGGCAAGCTCGGCGAAAAGCAGCGCCGTCAGCGGCGTGAACTCCGCTGGCTTCAGAATGACCGTGTTGCCGAGCGCCAACGCCGGCGCCACTTTCCAGGCGAGCATCAGGAAGGGAAAGTTCCAGGGGATGACCTGGCCGACGACGCCGACCGGCACCTGATCGGCAAATTCCATTTCCTGGAGCTGCGCCCAGCCGGCGTGATGATAGAAGTGGCGGGCGGCAAGCGGAATGTCGATATCGCGCGTTTCGCGGATCGGCTTGCCGTTGTCGAGCGCTTCGACGACGGCGATCAGCCGGGCGTGGCGCTGGATCGTCCGCGCCAGCGCATAGAGGTGCCGGGCCCGGGCGTGGCCGGAGAGCTTGGCCCAGGGGCCTTGGGCCTTGCGGGCCGCGGCCACGGCGGCGTTGACGTCCTCGCGGACGCCGAGCGCGATCTTCGCCAGAAGCGCACCCGTCGCCGGCTCGTAGCTGTCGAACGTCTTTCCTGATGCGGACACGGCAAAGCCGCCGTTGATGAAGTGGCCGAACTCGCCGTTGTGACGGGCGAGCCAGGCCCGGGCTTCGCTATCGCCTTCGGGTGCGGGACCGTATGACATTTCGTCGAAAAACCTGGCGACGCTCATCGGATTATCCAATCGGGTGTCTGTTGAGGGCCGAGTAGGCGCCGCTGACATGGTGTTCGAGCTGGCGCTCGATATCGGCCAGCAGGCTCGATGCCCCGACGCGGAAGAGGTCCGGCTCCAGCCATTCACGGCCGAGCTCTTCTTTCATGAAGAACTGGTAATTCAGCACGTCCTTCGCCGCCGAGATGCCGCCGGCAGGCTTGTAACCGACCTTGACGCCCGTCCGCTCCCGATAGGCGCGGATCATCCTCAGCATGACGAGGGTGACGAGCAGCGTCGCATTCACACCCTCCTTGCCGGTCGAGGTCTTGATGAAATCGGCCCCGGCCATCATGCAGACGAGCGAGGCGCGGGCGACGTTGCGCAACGTCTTGAGGTCGCCGGTCGCCAGGATCGCCTTGACATGCGCATCGCCGCAGGCGTCGCGGAAATCGCGCATCTCATCATAGAGCGCCTGCCAGTTGCCGGTCAGCACATGCTCGCGGGTGATGACGATGTCGATTTCCCTGGCGCCGTCAGCAACGGATGCTTCGATTTCTTTGAGCTTGACGTCATGCGGCACGAGACCGGCCGGAAAGCCGGTGGAAACCGCGGCGACCGGGATTCCGCTGCCCTCGAGCGCCTCGACCGCCGTCGACACGAAGCGGTGATAAACGCAGACCGCGCCGGTCGTGATGTCGCGATCGCCCATGCCGAGCGCTTCGAGAAGATCCTGGCGCACCGGCTGGCGCGCCTTGGCGCAGAGACGCTTGACGCGCTCCGTCGTATCGTCGCCATTGAGCGTCGTCAGATCGATGCAGGTGACCGCCTTCAAGAGCCAGGCAGCCTGCGCATCCTTTTTCACGGTCCGGCGACCCGGCAGCGTCGCGACACGACGCTCGGCGGCGGAAAGGTTGACACGCTGGTCGAGCACCCAGGAAAGATCGAGATCGACACCGTCGTTGCGGGGCCAGTTATGACCGGCGCCGGCGGGCTCGGCAGCACCGGCCGGCACCCTCTTCACAGCAAGGTCTTCCAAGCGATTACTCCTCGTATCTCCCTGCCGGACCAGGCCCCTGCGGGTCAACCGCCGACTTGTTATTTTTTTATCTATTTTTTGTTATCATTTCATCAGGCTTGATGAGTGTCAAGCGATGACGCGGTCGAAGCGGCGAGACTATCACATTTATCCCGTCGGCGCCTCACGCACCGCAGGCGCCGCCTCTCCGTCTTCCGTTATCACCGCCCGGAATGTGGTGAGCGGCGCAAAGAAGGCGGGCTTCAGCCTGCCGATCTTGCTCTTGTCCACCACGAGGTAATTCTCTCGCGCGAGTGAAATCACCTTCTGCTTTACCGGCACTTCATGAAAATGAACGCATGTCGCGCCACGGCTGGGGTCGACGCCGGCCGCCGAGAGGAAGGCTACATTGATGCCGAGGTGATTGAGCGTCTCGAGCCCGGAATTGCCCGAGAAAGAAGCCGAGGACGGGTGGTAAACGCCGCCGAGCATGACGATCCGGACATTGGGCCTGCGGGTCAGGCGATCGGCCACATTCAGAGAATAACACACCGCCGTAATTGAATAATTTTCCGGGATGAGATCGACGAGATACTCAAGCGTCGTGCCGCAATCGATGAAGATCGTCTCGTCGGGACGGATGTGCTGGGCGGCATGGACGCAGGCTTCCCGCTTCGCCGCCGCGTGACTGTCGGCCGCACGCGCGAGATCGTAAGGCGCCTCAGCCTCGATATCGGCGGCCGGAACGATATGCCCGCCGAGATATCCGAAGAGGCCGGGGTTGTTGGCGACGTCGCGCCGAATGGTCATTTCGGAGACGCCCAGCAAGGCGGCTGCATCTTTCAGATGCAGAACGCGCCGCGCCGATAGGGCATTTGTCAAAGCGACAATCCGTGTTGTCTTGCGATTGGCCATTTCCATCCGGAGTCCGCGCCCTGGGCAGGCTTAAACCAGGGGCGCGACGAGCTGCAGCCTAACAATCTTTGTTAGAAATATCACAAATGTAAACGTCACCGCAAGTGCGCTGTGCGTTGTCGTCCGGCGCAATACAATCTGGATAGGAAGCGCCGTTGCGACACTCACAAATGAAAAGCGTCGCGCAAACCTCCGGCGTTTTTCGTCGGCCGAAGGTCGAGATCCGCCTCGATATGATCGATATGCTGCAGCATCAGCGCGCAGGCAGCTTCGACATTCTTCTTTTCCAGTGCATCAACGATATGCTGGTGTTCATTGTGGCCGCAGCTTGAGATCACCGATTGCCCATAAAGCGCGATCACGAGCGAGGAGCGCGCAACGAGCTCATCCATGAAGCGCTTGAGAATGGCATTGCCGCTCATGGCGGCGACCGCCAGGTGAAAATCGCCGGAAGCCTTGATCTCGGCGCGGCGGGCAGGTGCGCCGCGCTGATTCATCAACCGCTGCTCTTCCGCAAGCAGCTTTCTGAGTTCCTTGACCTCAGCCTTGCCGATATGGGGCGCTGCCTCGCGGAGTATGACCGGTTCCAACAGCCGGCGGGTCGCGAATATCTGCTGAGCCTCGATCACGGAAGGAAAGGCGACGAAGGCGCCGCGATTCTTCTCGACACTGACGAGCCCCTCATAAGAAAGGGCCTGAAGGGCGGCGCGAACCAGCGTCCGGCTGACATTGAAGAGGCTGCCGACGTCGGTCTCGGAGAGCTTCGTTCCGGGCGCGAGGCGCCGCTCGACGATCGCATCGCGGATCGCGTCGCGGATCTGCTGGGCGCCGGTGTCCATGGCGCTTCCCGCCGGGCTTAGATTGACTGACGTCATGAGGCAGGGAATCCGAACGATGCCGTTACAGTGGGTACAGCGGAAGTTAACCGCTTTTTGCCGTCAATCAAAGCTCAATATTGTATACAATGATAGGCAGTCTTTGAGCACGAACGCCCACAAAATGTGCATCCAACATGGCCCGCCGGCTGCCCAGTTTGGCGACGTACGAAAACATAGCCGCGGATTCAGGCCTTTAGCAAACTGGCACGCTTGATGCTTCTTCTCAGCTGCAAGGAGAAAGCGGGCATGTCCAAAGCAGCAGAGATCGATATCGCTTCCGTTTCCAAGGTCTATGGCGCGACGACCGCCGTCCATGCCATCAGCCTGAAGATTCCGGCGGGCAGCTACTGCTGCCTGCTCGGCCCCTCCGGATGCGGCAAGACCTCGACGCTGCGCATGATCGCCGGCCATGAACGCATTTCCTCCGGCGATATCCGCCTCGGCAGCATCGTGGTCACCGACTTTCCGCCAGCAAAACGCGGCACGGCGATGATGTTTCAGTCCTATGCGCTGTTTCCCCATCTCGATCTCGTCGACAACGTCGCCTTCAGCCTGAAGATGAAGGGTGTCGAGAGGGAAGAGCGCCGCGCCAAGGCGCTCGAAGTGCTGCGATTGATGCAGATGGAGGCCTATGCGACGCGCCGGCCGGCGCAGCTTTCCGGAGGCCAGCAGCAGCGTGTGGCGCTCGCCCGGGCGCTGATCACCGACCCCGAAGCGCTGCTGCTCGATGAACCGCTTTCCGCACTCGATCCATTCCTGAAGATCCGGATGCGGGCGGAACTCAAGAAACTGCAGAAGACGCTCGGCATCACTTTCGTCCATGTGACGCACAGCCAGGAAGAGGCGATGGCGCTCGCCGACCTGATCGTCATCATGAACGACGGCCGCATCGAGCAGGCGGCAGCCCCGCGAACCGTGTTCGAAAAGCCGGCGACGGCCTTCGTCGCCCGTTTCATGGGCGACCACAATGTTCTTTCCGGCCGCGTGACCGCGATCGGCCGCGGTGTCGTTACCCTGACGGTGCCGGAAGGCCAGACCTTTTCCGTCCGCGACGTCGCCCAGGAGGTCGGCAAGCCGATCGACATCGGCATCCGCACGGACCGCGTGCGCCTCGAACCCGCATCGGACAAATCACTCGGCTTCCAGGGTGTCGTCTCGAATGTCGAATATCGCGGTGCCTCGGTGAAGATCACCGTTATCGGCGCCGGCAGCGACGAATTCACCCTCGTCGTTGCCGATACCGAGTACTTCAGCAAGCCCCTGTCGGCCGGCGACGCGGTGTCCCTGAGCTGGGCCCTTGAGGACGTGATCCCTCTCGGCCGCCTCGCAGCCTGATGCGCGCCGAAATGCGACGATCGACCCGATCCCACAAAAACCATCAATCAAGCACCACGAAAAAGGGGAACGACAGCATGACTAGTGAAACGAAGACTGATAAGGGAATATCCCGGCGCACCCTCCTGAAGACAGGCGCCGCCGCGGTCGGCGCCATCGCCGGTTCCGGCGCCATCACCGGCTTCCCGACGATCTGGGCGCAGAACCCTATCACGCTGCGCCAGTTCGGCACCGGCGTTTCGAACATCAATGCGATCGCCGAGAAGTGCAAGGAAGATCTCGGCATCACCCTCGAGATGACAGCGACCGATTCCGATGCCGCCGCCCAGCGCGCCGTCACTCAGCCGGATTCCTACGACATCGCCGACATCGAATATTGGATCGCCAAGAAGGTCTTCCCGACGGGCGTCATGCAGCCGATGGATGTGTCGAAGATCAAATACTACGACAAGATCGTGCCGCTCTTCATCAACGGCAAGCTCAAGCCGGAGAGCGTCGTCGCCCAGGGCACCGCGCCGCACACCGTCGGCTTCGTCGAGGCGCAAGACTCCAAGAGCTTCGCCAAAGAGCCGACACAGTGGATGACGCTCATCCCGACGATCTACAATGCCGACACGCTCGGCATTCGCCCGGACCTCGTCGGACGCGAGATCACCACCTGGGCCGACATCATGGACCCGGCCTTCAAGGGCAAGTCGGCGATCCTCAACATTCCGTCGATCGGCATCATGGACGCGGCGATGATCATGGAGGCGATGGGCAACATCAAATACGCCGACAAGGGCAACATGACCACGGACGAGATCGACCAGACGATCGATTTCCTCATCAAGGCGAAGCAGGACGGCCAGTTCCGCGCCTTCTGGAAATCCTTCGACGAGAGCGTCAACCTCATGGCCTCCGGCGAGGTCGTCATCCAGTCCATGTGGTCGCCTGCGGTCGCCGCCGTCCGCTCCAAGGGCATCGCCTGCAAGTACCAGCCGCTGAAGGAAGGCTATCGCGCCTGGGGCGGCGGCCTCGGGCTCGCGGCGCATCTTCAGGGCGCACAGCTCGATGCCGCTTACGAATACATCAACTGGTATCTCTCCGGCTGGGTCGGCGCCTACCTCAACCGCCAAGGCTACTACTCCGCCGCCTTGGAAACGGCGAAGGCCCACATGTCCGAGGACGAATGGGGCTTCTGGGTCGAGGGCAAGCCGGCCAAGGGCGACATCCTCTCGCCGGAGGGCAAGGTCATGGAAAAGGCCGGGGCAGTGCGCGACGGCGGCTCCTTCGAGGAACGGATGGGCAAGGTCGCCTGCTGGAACTCGGTGATGGACGAGGACCGCTACATGGTGCGCCGCTGGAACGAGTTCATCGCGGCTTGAGCGAGAGGTTTTGCGCTCTCCCTGGTTTAACTAACCCTCTCCCCGCTCGCGGTGAGAGGGAACCGAGACGTCGCCGCAAGCTCCCTTCTCCCTGCTTGCGGGGAGAGGGTGCCGGCAGGCGGATGAGGGGCTGCCAAAGCTGTATGTATTCGGAAGGATAAATAATGACGGCAGTCGCAACCTCAGGAGAAATGAAAGCCGACAAGGCACGCCGCGGCCTTGCCGCGCCGTCCTGGCTGATCGCCTATCTCCAGGTAGCGCCCCTTCTCCTCATCCTCGGCTTTTTCTTCATCCTGCCGATCCTGATGATCATCGTCGTCAGCTTCTGGGATTACGACTTCGCCGGCCTTTATCCCGACTTCCTGACGATGAACTATACCGACACTCTCGGCTCCTGGGTCACCTGGAAGACCTATCTCAACACGCTGAAATTCACCGCCATCACCTGGGCGCTGACGCTATTCATCGGCTTCTGGGTCGCCTACTTCCTTGCCTTCCATGTCCGCACGACGACGATGCAGATGGTGCTCTTCCTCGTCTGCACCGTACCGTTCCTCACCTCGAACATCATCCGGATGATCTCCTGGATACCGGTCCTCGGCCGCAACGGCCTCGTCAACTCCACCCTGACCAAGCTTGGCCTCGTGGCGAAGCCGATCGAATGGCTGCTCTATTCCGATTTCGCCGTGGTCCTCGCCCTGGTGCATCTCAACACGCTGTTTATGGTGACGCCGATCTTCAACACGCTGATGCGCATCGACCGTTCGCTTATCGAAGCGGCGCGCGACTGCGGCGCGAGCGGCTGGCAGGTGCTCTGGAACGTCGTCCTGCCGCTTGCCAAGCCCGGCATGGCGATCGGCTCGATCTTTGTCGTCACGCTAGTCATGGCCGATTTCTCGACGGTTCAGGTGATGTCCGGCGGGCAGAGTGCATCAGTCGCGCTGATGATGAAGAACCAGATGTCGCTGCTGCAATATCCGGCGGCGGCCGCCAATGCGGTCGTGCTGCTCATCGTGGTGCTGCTGATGGTTGCGGCGATCCTCAGGGTCGTCGATATCCGCAAGGAGCTCTGACATGAAGAACGAGAGACGCGGCAAGGAATTCTACCTGCTCGCAGCCTTCTTCGCGCTGTTCGTGCTGTTTCTCTACGGGCCGCTTTCGGCCGTCCTGATCCTCTCTTTCCAGGGGCCGGACGGCGGCCTCACCTTCCCATTGAACGGCGTCTCGCTTCACTGGTTCTACAATCTCTTCGAAAAGCAGGCCGTCGGCGATTTCGGCGCCTCGTTCCGCCGCTCTTTCACGCTCGGGCTGATGGTCATGGTGGTGAACGTCGCTGTCGCGCTGCTTGCGGGGCTTGCCTTCCGCCACCGCTTCCGCGGCTCGACCGCCCTGTTCTACATGACCGTCGCAAGCCTGGTCGTACCGTCGATCATTATCTCGCTCGGCATCGGCGTCGTCTTCCAGCAATTCGGCCTGAAACCTGCCTGGTATTCCTCGGGCTTCGGCGCGCATCTCACTTGGGCGCTTCCCTTCGGCGTGCTTATCATGTTCGCCGTCTTCAACCGCTTCTCGCCGGCCTATGAGGAGGCCGCCCGCGACCTCGGCGCGACCTCCTGGCAGACCTTCCGCCACGTCGTGTTGCCGATGATCGCTCCGAGTCTGATCGGCGTTGGCCTGTTCGGCTTCACGCTCTCCTATGACGAGTTCGCCCGCACGCTGATGACCTCCGGCACCTACAACACCCTGCCGCTGGAAATCTACGGCATGACCACCAACGTTACGACGCCGGTGCTCTATGCGCTTGGCACCGTCACGACGCTCTTCTCCTTCACCATCATTCTCGCAGCGCTCGCCATTATCCTCGTGCTTCGGCGCCGCCACGCAAGGTTAAGCTGACGTCCATGCGCATTCTACTCGTCAATCCCAACACGACCGTCTCAATGACCGAAAAGGCGGCGGCCGCCGCACGGGCGGTGGCGGCGCACGGCACCGAAGTCATCGCTGCCACGTCAAGGAGCGGGCCGGCCTCGATCGAAGGGCACTACGATGGAGCGATCGCCGTCCCCGGCGTGCTCATGGAAATACGCGAAGGAGAGGCGGCGGGAGCAAACGCCGCGATCATCGCCTGCTTCGACGATACCGGGCTTGAAGCCGCCCGAGCCCTCGCCGGGATCCCGGTGCTCGGTCTTTGCGAGTCCGCGGTGATCACCGCCGCACTTGTTGCCCAGCGCTTCGCCGTGGTCACGACGCTCGAGCGTTCCCGCGTCCTCATCGAAAACCTTGTGCGCCGCTACGGCATGGGCGACCGGGCGAAGGTCCTTGCCGCCGACATTCCGGTCCTCGCGCTTGAAGACAAGGCGTCGAGCGCTTCCGACAAGCTTAGGCGGCGGATCGAACGGGCGCTAGACGACGGCGGCGCCGAGGCGATCGTCCTCGGCTGTGCCGGCATGGCCGACCTCGCGCAATCGCTGCAGCGCGAATACGACATTCCGGTCATCGACGGCGTCTCGGCGGCGGTCAAGCAGGCCGAAGCGCTCGTCGCACAGGGACTCGTGACCAGCAAGCGCGGCTCCTATGCCTCGCCCCTCGCGAAGGCTTATACCGGGGCGATGGAGGCCTTTGCGCCGGCTCGCAGCTGACCCGTGCCGACGAATCCCTATGGTTGCAAAGCTGGTTGTTGACAACGCTCTTCGAAGGTTGAAAGAGTGGTGCTCACTCGAAGCGGGCAGCGTTGGGAGGACTTTGTCGATGCGCGCGTTTCTCGGCCTTACCACCCTTCTCTTCGCGCTTCTTTCCCTCGGCACTCCGGCCGCGGCCGCCGAAGCCGACCGCAAGGTCGAGGTGACCGGCGACGCCGATTATTTCGGCTTCGATCTACGGACCGAGCAGAATGTCTCGCTCGACGAGTGCCAGGCACGCTGCATCGCCGACCGCGCCTGCAGGGCCTTCACCTACAATCCCAAGGTGAAGTGGTGTTTTCTCAAGTCCGACTTCAACCAGCTGAACACGTTCAAGGGTGCCATCGCCGGCAAGGTCGTCGAGACCGCCGCGGGCGAACCGGATCTCGGCGCCCCGCCACGACTGCCCTTCGTGTCGGACGACCTCCTGCAGCAGGCGCGCGACGTCAAGGCCGGGCTCGCCTTGGCAGACGATCAACTGGGCTTCGGCGTCAACGGGTTGATCGAAGCGGGCCGCAACGAGTTGACAGCCGGCAATTTCGTCGCGGCGCTCAAGGCTTTCCGCGGCGCGCTGGCGATCACCCCGGAGAAAGGGGACTTGTGGCTGGAGACCGCCAGAACAGCCAACCGCTTCAGCGGCGGCACGGATCTAGCAAGCGAGGCCGCCCTTGCAGCGCTCAACGGCTACCAGCTGACGAGGACCGCCCAGAGCCGCGCCGATGCGCTGGCCATCCTCGCCCAGGCGCTCGACAACCTGCAGAATTACCGAGCCGCGCTCCAGGCCTACAAGGCGAGCCTCGACCTCGTGCAGGCCAAGACGGTCGAGACGGCTTATCTCGACCTCAAGGAGCGCCAGGGCTTCCGCGTCACCGGCCACACGGTCGATGCGGATGGCGCAAGCCCGCGCGCCTGCGTGCAATTCTCCGAACAGCTGCTGAAGAACGGCCCCGACTACGCCTCCTTCGTGACGCTCGACGGCGTCGCCCCGAAGGCGGTCGAGGCCAAGGGCAGCGAGATCTGCGTCGATGGGCTCAAGCACGGCCAGCGCTACAAGCTGGCCTTGAGGCCGGGACTGCCATCGTCTGTAGACGAAGTCATCGAGACGCCGGTCAGCCTTGACATCTATGTCAAGGACCGCGCGCCGATGGTGCGCTTCACCGGCGACAGTTTCGTGCTTCCTTCGACGGCGCGGCGCGGCATCCCGATCGTCTCGGTGAACTCGGAAAGCGCCAACCTCAAGCTCTATCGCGTCGGCGACCGCAGCATCTCGTCGTTGCTGACAAGCTCTCAGTTCCTTACCCAGCTCGACGGCTATAGTGCCGAGCGCATCGAGACCGAGAGCGGAGAGCTCGTCTGGCAAGGCAGCATCGACATCAAGACCGACCTCAACAAGGAAGTGGTGACGAGCTTCCCGGTCGATGAGGCGCTGCCGAAGCGCAAACCCGGCGTCTATGTGCTGACGGCGGCTTCCGCGACTGCGCTCAGCCAGGACTGGGACGCGCGCGCCACGCAATGGTTCGTCGTTTCCGATATCGGCATCTCGACCTATGCCGGAACCGACGGGCTCACCGTCTTTGCGCGCTCGCTCGCAAGCGCCAAGCCGCTTGCCGAGGTCGAACTGCAGCTGGTCGCCAAGAACAATGAAGTGCTGGGCACCGCCACGACCGATGCGGAAGGCAGAGCGATCTTCGCCGCCGGCCTGATCCGCGGCACGGCGAGCATGGTGCCCGCCGTCATCACGGCCAGGAAAGGCGAGGATGATTACGTCTTTCTCGATATGACGCGCGCCGGCTTCGACCTTTCCGACCGCGGCGTCACCGGCCGTGCCGCACCCGGCGCGATCGACATCTACGCCTGGACGGAACGCGGCATCTACCGCACCGGCGAGACGGTGCATGCCGCAGCGCTTGCCCGAGACATCAACGGTCAGGCGATCGAAAACCTGCCGCTCACTTTCGTCTTCCTGCGCCCGGACGGGGTGGAGGATCGGCGGATCGTCAGCAATGGCGGCAAACTCGGCGGCCATACACTCGATCTGCCGATCCAGGAAAATGCCATGCGCGGCACCTGGACGATGCAGATCTTCACCGATCCGAAGGGCTCGGCGATCGGCGAGAAGCAGTTCCTCGTCGACGATTTCGTGCCGGACCGCACCGAGTTCGACCTGGCGAGCGATGCGAAGGCGATCGAAGTCGGCACGCCGATCGAGGTCGCCGTCGACGGGCGCTTCCTCTATGGCGCACCGGCTGCGGGCCTGACACTGGAAGGCGAAGTGACGGTCAGGCCGACGCGTGAGAACGAAGCCTTCAAGGGCTATGTCTTCGGGCTCGCCGACGAGGAGGCGAGCGAAGACAACCGCGTGCCGCTCGAAGGGCTCGAACCGCTCGACCAGGATGGGAAGGCCGTCATTGCCCTCGATCTCGGCGAGGTGCCGGCGACGACGCAGCTGCTCAACGCCACGGTCACGGTTCGCATGCGCGAAGGCGGCGGCAGGGCCGTCGAGCGCGCCCTGACGCTGCCGGTCAAGCCGGACGGTCCGATGATCGGCATCAAGCCCGAATTTTCCGGCGAGCTCGCCGAGAATTCGGTCGGCAAATTCCATGTCATCGCCATCGACGCGAACGGCGCCAAGGTCGCGATGCCCGGCCTCTCCTGGAAGCTGATCAGCGTCGAGCGGAACTATCAATGGTATCGCGACGGCAGCGCCTGGAAATACGAGCCGGTCATCTCCACGAAGCAGGTGGCAAACGGCACGGTCGACGTGACCGAGAACGGCGCCGAGATCGCGGTGCCGGTCGGCTGGGGCCGTTATCGTCTGGAGATCGAGACCGCGGCGGCGGACGGCCCGACCTCCAGCGTCGAGTTCGACGCCGGCTGGTATGTCGAAGCCACGTCGACGGAAACCCCGGACGGGTTGGAGATCGCCCTCGACAAGGCAAACTACGCGATTGGCGAGACGGCGAAACTCAAGGTTTCGCCGCGTTTTGCCGGCGAATTGCTGGTGACCGTCGGCACCGAAAACCTGATCACGACGAAGACGGCGACGATCGCCGAGACGGGCGGTGAAGTGGAACTGCCGGTCACCGCCGAATGGGGCGCCGGGGGCTACGTGACGGCGACGCTTTATCGGCCCGGCGACGCTCAGGAAAGCCGCATGCCGATGCGGGCGATCGGCATCAAGTGGCTTGCAGTCGACCCGGCCGATCGCAAGCTTGCTGTGGGTCTCGACGCACCGGAGAGGACGCAGCCGCGCCAGCCGCTCGATATCAGTCTCCAGGTCCGCGGCGCGGGCGCCAACGAGGACGCTTACGTCACGGTTGCCGCCGTCGATGTCGGAATCCTGAACCTGACGCGCTACGAGGCGCCCGACCCGGACGGCTGGTATTTCGGCCAGCGACGGCTCGGCCTTGAAATCCGCGACCTCTACGGTCGCCTCATCGACGGCTCGCTCGGCGCCACAGGGCGACTGCGCACCGGCGGCGACGGCGGGCAGATGCCGCTGCAGGGCAGCCCGCCGACCGAAAAGTTGGTCGCCTTCTTCTCCGGGCCGGTGAAGCTCGACGCCGAAGGCACGGCGCATGTGCGCTTCGACATCCCGCAGTTCAACGGCACGGCCCGCGTCATGGCGGTCGCCTGGACGAAGTCCGGCGTCGGCCATGCGGTGAAGGACGTCGTCGTCCGCGACCCGATCGTCGTCACTGCCAGCCTGCCGAAGTTCCTGGCGCCCGGAGACCGGGCCGGCCTCAGGCTCGACATCGCCAACACGGACGGCCCGGCCGGTAACTATCAGTTGCAGGTGACGACCAACGGTCCGGCCACGGTCGAACAGATCGCTCCATCCCAGACCGTACAGCTCGGTGCCGGCGGCAAATCCACAGTGACGCTGCCGCTCACCGGCCAATATCCGGGCAACGGCCTTGTCACCGTCACCCTCTCGAACGCCGAGGGCCTGTCACTGGAGCAGGCGGTGAACATCCCGGTTCGCCCGGCCGCACTGCCGATCACGCAGCGCCAGGTCGTCAACATCGCCGCCGGCAGCAGCCTGACGGTCGACGATCAACTGCTGGCCGACAGTCTGCTGCAGGGCGCCTCGGTCAGCCTCAACGTGACCCGTTCGGCCGCCTTCGACGTTCCGGCGCTGCTGATGTCGCTCGACCGGTACCCCTATGGCTGTGCCGAACAGACGACGAGCCGCGCCTTGCCGCTGCTCTATCTCAGCGAACTCTCGAAACAATCTGGACTTGCGGAGGACGGCGAGGTGGCAAAGCGCGTGCAGGAGGCGATCTACCGCGTGCTTTCCTACCAGTCCTCCTCCGGCAGCTTCGGCCTCTGGAGCCCCGGTTCCGGCGATCTCTGGCTCGACGCCTATGTCACCGACTTCCTGACCCGTGCCCGCGAGCAGAAGTTCGACGTGCCGGAACAGGCGATGGTCCAGGCGCTCGAAAACCTGCAGAACGCGCTGAGCTACGAAACGAACGTCAAGCACCGCGGCAACGAGATCGCCTACGCGCTCTACGTGCTCGCCCGCAACCGCAAGGCCGCGATCAGCGACCTTCGCTACTATGCAGATACGTTGCTTGGCGATTTTCCGACGCCGCTTGCCAAGGCGCATATCGCCGCGGCACTCGCGCTCTACGGCGATGGCGGGCGATCGCAGGATATCTTCGCGGCGGCGGTCAACATGTCGACCGGCCTCGTCAATGTCAGTCTCGCCCGCTCCGACTACGGCTCGTCGCTGCGCGACGACGCGGCGGTGCTGGCGCTCGCAGCCGAAAGCCGGCCGGTGCCGCCGATCATTCCGGAGCTTTCAAAAATTGTCGCCCGGGAATGGGAGCGGGCCCGCTACACCAGCACCCAGGAACAGGCCTGGATGCTGCTCGCGGCGCGCGCCGTCCAGGGCGGCGACGAGGATATGAAGCTGGAGGTCAACGGCGCCCAGAGCACCGGCAGCTACGCTGCCCGGATAACCGGCGATGCGCTGATCGAGCACCCCGTCGTCATTCGCAACCACGGCACTGACGCCGTTTCCGCCGTGGTGACGACCGTTGCGGCACCCGCTCAGCCGCTCTCGGCCGGCGGCGAGGGCTTCACCATCGAGCGGACCTATTACACCCTCGACGGCGCCGAGGCGAATGTCAGTGAGGCGCGACAGAACGAACGCTACGTGGTCGTGCTCAAGGCAACGGAGAGCAACGACTGGCCGTCGCGCGTGCTGATCACCGACCTCCTGCCGGCCGGCTTCGAGATCGACAATCCGAGTCTTGTCGACAGTGCCCAACTCTCGAATTTCGAATGGATCGGCGAAGTTCAGGCCGCCCACACCGAGTTCCGCAGCGACCGCTTCGTCGCCGCCTTCGACCGGTCGAGCGGCGACAATCGCGAGATCACGCTTGCCTATGTCGTGCGCGCCGTGACCCCCGGTACGTACGACCATCCGGCCGCAAGCGTCGAGGACATGTACCGGCCACAGTTCTCGGCCTGGACGGCGACTGGGCGCATGGAGGTGCTGGCGGCACAGTAGAACGCGCGATGTCCATTTGGCGACAGTTCATTATCGGTGTGCCGGGGCGGTTTCTTGAGCGAATAGGATTGTGCCGCCAGGGCGTCGGCCCGGCATCACCCCCCTCTGCCCTGCCGGGCATCTCCCCCACAAGGGGGGAGATCGGGGATGCGACCGCTCGCTCCACAACCGGCATCGCGCTCAAGGCGCATCCGCCGATTGTAGACGGAACCACCAAGTTCGACGCGTTTTGGAAGCAAAGACCTAGCAACCGGCCGATCTCCCCCCTTGTGGGGGAGATGTCCGGCAGGACAGAGGGGGATAGCGCCGGCCCGATCCATTGCGATGCTCCTCGAAGCCCAACGCGTTCCCCAGTACGTGCCCTGATCACGCTGGCGATCGTCCTTATCATGACTGGACTTGTGGCGATCGGCCTAGAATGGGCTGACCGAACCTTCCCGCCGCCACTTGAGCGCGCCCAGATCTTCTCCCGCGAGGTTCTCGACAAGGATGGACACCTCTTGCGCGCCTTCGCTACGCCGGATGGCCGCTGGCGGCTGAAGACGAGGGTTGATGATGTCGACCCGCGTTTCCTCGACATGCTGGTCGCCTATGAGGATCAGCGGTTTTACGAGCACCACGGCGTCGATCCGCTGGCGCTCGGACGGGCGGCACTGCAATTCGTCACCAATGGCCGCATTGTTTCCGGCGCCTCGACGCTCTCGATGCAGGTGGCGCGGCTGATCGAGCCGCGCGAGCGGCGGACATGGGCGGCAAAGCTGTTGCAGCTTGCGCGCGCCATCCAGATCGAGCGGCGGCTCGGCAAGGATCAGATCCTCGCCCTTTATCTCACCCATGCCCCCTATGGCGGCAATCTCGAAGGCGTGCGTGCCGCAAGCCTTGCCTGGTTCGGCAAGGAGCCGCGCCGCCTCGCGGTCGGCGAGGCGGCCCTGCTCGTCGCGCTGCCGCAATTGCCCGAGAAGCGTCGCCCGGACCGCAACCTGGCGGCCGCCGATGCCGCGCGAGAACGGGTGCTCGGCCGCGCCGCGGTCGCCAAGGTCATCGGCCAAGGCGAATCTGAGCGTGCGGCGATGACCGCCATACCGACCCGCCGCCTGCAGCTGCCGGCCCATGCGGCGCATCTGGCGGAAGCCGCGCTCCGCAAGGAGCCGAAGGCGCTCCGCCACGAGACGACGCTCCGCCGCGACATCCAGCGCGGGCTGGAAACGGTGGCGCGGGAGGGGGCGCAGCGGTTGGGACCGAAGGTGTCGGTAGCAATGGTGATGGCCGATGCGAGGACCGGCGAGATCGTCGGCGAGGTCGGCTCGGCGGATTATTTCGACGCAAGCCGCTCCGGCTGGATCGACATGGCGCGGGTCACCCGCTCGCCCGGATCGACGCTGAAGCCTTTCATCTACGGGCTTGCCTTCGAGGAAGGCATCGTCAGCCAGGAGACGATCATCGAGGATCGGCCGGCGGATTTCTTCGGCTATCGGCCGCGCAACTTCGACATGAGCTACCAGGGCGATGTCAGCGTGCGCGAGGCGCTCCAGCTTTCGCTCAACGTGCCGGCGATTCGGCTGCTCGACGCAGTCGGGCCGTCGCGTCTGATGGTTCGCTTCCGCCGCGCCGAGGTGCACCCGAAGCTGCCGCCGAACGAAGCGCCGGGATTGGCCATCGGCCTTGGCGGCGTCGGCATCACGCTTCGCGACCTGGTTCAGCTCTATGCCGGGCTTGCCAATCGCGGCTGGCCGGTTCGGCTCGGCGACGGCATCGAAGGCAAGCCGGGGCTGATCGACGGCGAGCCGCTGCTTTCGACGGTCGCCACCTGGCAGGTCGCCGACATCCTCTCCGGCGTGCTGCCTCCGGCCGGAACCCGTCAGCACGGTATCGCCTACAAGACGGGCACCAGCTATGGCTATCGCGATGCATGGTCGGTCGGCTTCGACGGCCGCTACGTGCTCGGCGTCTGGGCGGGGCGGCCGGACAACGGCGCCGTCCCCGGATTGAGCGGCTATGGCGCGGCCGCTCCGATCCTGTTCGAAGGCTTTGCCAAGGCCGGCATCGCCATCACCGCGCTGCCGGACGCGCCGGCCGGCGCCATTCGCCTGGGGCAGGCCGACCTGCCGATCGGTCAAAGGCGCTTCTCGGTGACGGCGAACGGCCTGCCGTCCACATCCATCCGTGAAGCCGCGCCGCGGATCGTCTTTCCGCCGGAAGGCGCGCGTGTCGAGCTTGGTGCCGCCGCCGGCCAGGCAATGATCCCTTTGACCCTGAAACTGCAAGGCGGCCGGGCACCGTTCCGCTGGCTGGCGAACGGCCGCCCGCTGCCGGACGTGACGCGCCGCCGCGTCAGCCAATGGCTGCCCGACGGCGGCGGCTATTCGACCCTGACGGTCATCGACGCGCTGGGCCGGGCCTCTACGGTGCGCGTTTTTGTCGAATGATGCTCAATGTCCGGGTATAAAGCGACGTTAGGTATTGATCGGAAGGCCGGAGCGCTTCCGACCAATCATTCCCTTCATCAGGCTGATATCGCAGTCTTTGCTTCAGCGCTTCGCAGTTCGTGGCGCGGCGTCACCATAACCAGCGGCATGCCCGCCTCCAGGCAGGCCGCGATGAAGGCCTCCCGGGCCACCGCCGCCGGTGTCATCCTGTTCAGTGCCCGCAGGCAGGTGCGCAGCGCGCGCTCGTAGCGCTCTCCTTTGCGCAGCGGCCACTCGTTCTCGAGAAAATCGACAGCCTCGTAAACTGAGGTGAAGGTCCGTTCCAGGCCGTTTGAGAGGCGCACTGTCAGCGGAATCGTCCAGGGAATCTCATTGAGAAGCATTTTTTCCTCCTTTCTGATGCCGTCAATGGATCGCACGCACAGAGATATTTGGCGTCGAAAAGCCAGATTCAAGAACCCAACAAGCCCGAGCCGCGCACTTCTTCTCCAGGCCGCCGCGGGGCGCCCGAGAAGCGGTGAAATGGGCGTGAAATGCCTCTTGAATCCATGGTTCGAGTAACTAAATCGATCGTGTGGGCCGCCTTTCAGGGGTCTCACGGTCGAGGAGCTCCGGCCTCTTCGGCGCTCGTCATCGTCCATGTTGCTCAAGGAGGATATGGCTATGAGAACAACCTTCGATTTTTCGCCGCTGTCACGCTCCAGCGTGGGCTTCGACCACTTGTTCGAACTGCTCGACTCTGCAAACCGCATGGCACCGGCCGACAACTGGCCGCCTTACGACATCATGCGCGTTGGCGAGAGCCAGTATCGCATAGCGATGTCGGTTGCAGGCTTCAGCCCGGACGAACTCACCATCACGCACGAGCAGCGGCTGCTCGTCGTCAGCGGTGAGAAGGTCGGCGAGGACAATGCGGAGTATCTCTATCGCGGCATTGCCGCTCGTAACTTCGAGCGCCGCTTCCAGCTTGCCGACCATGTGATGGTCACCGGCGCAAACCTCACCAACGGTTTGCTTACGATCGATCTCGTCCGCGAGCTTCCGGAACAGATGAAGCCGCGGCGCATCGATATCCAGCAGGCCGGCGTGCTGCCCGCCGGCGAGGTGAACAAGCAGATCAAGGGCGATAAGCACGCCGCCTAGCGGCGAAGAAATTCCGCCAAAGCGCCGGCGATGTCGGCACTTCGGCTTGGGGCAAACGGGAGGCGAGGTGCAGAAATCCGGCGACGGGCCTCATCCCGCTCCATCGCTTCTTCCCGTTCGAAACGGGGGCCGGATCTGCCGGCCTCCGGCCTTTAAACCAGTTCCGCCTTCTTCGGGGCCAAGTTCTTGCCTTGTCCTCTCCTGCCGTGCTTCATCGGCTGCCCCGCCACATAGACTTCCGCGACGCAGCGATCGTCGCCCATCGTCTGCAGGACGAAGAGCTCTTCGGCAAGTGAGGATGCCACCTGCATCCTGAGTTCCATCGCCGGCTTGGCACGGCTGTCGAGAATGACGATATCGGCGTCGGCGCCGGCATGCAGCGAACCGATGCGATGCTCGAGGTCGAGGGCACGGGCGTTGCCGAGCGTCATCATGTAGAAGGAGCGGAGCGGCGAAAGCCGCTGGCCTTGAAGGTGGAGCACCTTATAGGCTTCGTCCAGCGTTTCCAGCATCGAGAAGCTCGTTCCGGCGCCAACATCGGTTGCGACTGAATGGCGGGCACCGAGCTTATCGAAGCGGTCGCGATCGAACAGGCCGCTGCCGAGGAACAGGTTGGAGGTCGGGCAGAACACGCCGACGGCGCCGTTCTCGGCAAGCACCGATATCTCGCGGTCGCTCAAATAGATGCAATGGCCGAGCAGCGTCTTGCGGCCCAGAAGCTCATATCGGGCGTAAATGTCGGTATAGTCCTTCGCTTCCGGATAGAGCGAGGTGGCAAAGGCAATCTCGTCCTTGTTCTCGGAAAGATGCGTCTGCACGTAGCAGTCCGGATGTTCGGCGACGAGCGCCCGGCTCATCTCCATCTGCTCGGGCGTCGAGGTGATGGCGAAGCGCGGACCGATCGCGTAATGCGCCCGCCCCCGGCCGTGCCAGTTGCCGATCAGGTGCTTCGTTTCGTCATAACCCTTCTGCGGCGTGTCACGAAGCGCCTCGGGGGCGTTGCGATCCATCATCACCTTGCCGCCGATCATCAGCATGTTGCGCTCTTCGGCTGCCGTGAAAAAGGCGTCGACGCTTTCCGGATGGACCGAGCAATAGGCGACGGCCGTCGTCGTGCCGTTCGCGAGAAGCTCGTCCATGAAGCGGCCGGCGACGAAGTCGGCGTGCCGGCGCTCCCTGAACTTCTGTTCCTCGACGAAGATATAGGTGTTCAGCCATTCCAGAAGCTGGGCGCCATAGGAGGCGATCGCCTGCGTCTGCGGGAAATGCAGGTGCGTATCGATGAGACCCGGCAGGACGAGATGAGGGCGATGATCGGCGATGCTGATACCGCGGCCGGTCCGTTTCGCCACGTCAGCATAGGTGCCGACATCGGCAACCTTGCCGTTGCGGACGAGAACGGCGCCGTCCTCGTGATAGCGGTAGGCGGTCGCATCGTCGATGCCCTCGGGCTCCTTGACGAAGGTCAGCACGCGGCCGCGGATCAGCAAGTCATTCATTGAATCGTTCCTTCCTTCACGGCTGTCTCGTACCAGGTGGCCAGCAACTGCCGTTCCTCCTCGGTGACACCGGTGACATTGGCGGGCGGCATGGCGTGCGAACGCCCCGCCTGCAGATAGATTTCGCGGGCGTGCTCGACGATATCGCCGTCGCTTTCGAGGATGACGCCCTTGGGCGGTACGACGATGCCTTCCCAGCCGGGCTCCCGCGCATGGCACATGGAGCAGCGGCCAAGCACCGTGTCACGCACCTTCGAAAAGTCCGCCGCGGCCACGACCGCCCGCTCGGCGCTCGACGCCCTCGCCTCGCTTCCCTCGGTCAGAACCTTGGGCACCGTCGAAAGCCACATGATGACGATGAAGAGGAACACGGTGACCAGCCAGGTCCAGGTCGGGGCGCCCTTTCGGGCGTGCTGCGTGTTGAACCAGTGGCGGATGGTGACGCCCATCAGGAACACCAGCGAGGCGATGATCCAGCTGTACTCGGTGCCGAAGGCGAGCGGATAGTGGTTCGACAGCATCAGGAACAGAACAGGCAGCGTAAGGTAGTTGTTGTGCGTCGAACGCTGCTTGGCCTGCTTGCCGAGAGCCGGATCCGGCGTGCGGCCGGCGATGAGATCGGCGACCACCTTCTTCTGGTTCGGGATGATGATGAAGAACACGTTCGCCGACATGATCGTCGCCGTGAAGGCGCCGAGATGCAGATAGGCGGCGCGGCCGGTGAAGAGCTGGGTATAACCCCAGGCGACGGCGACGAGGATGAAATAGAGCAGCACCATCAGGCGGGTGTTGTCGTTGCCGAGCGGCGAACGACAGATCGTGTCATAGGCGAGCCAGCCGAAGGCGAGCGACGCCAGCGAGATGGCGATCGCCGTCGGCTTCGATACGTCGAGCACGCTCGGATCGATCAGATAGAGATCCGCGCCGGCATAATAGACGAGGGCCAGCATGCCGAAGCCGGAAAGCCAGGTGACGTAGGATTCCCATTTAAACCAGATCAGGTGCTCCGGCATGTTTTCCGGCGCGACGAGATATTTCTGGATGTGATAGAAGCCGCCGCCGTGGACCTGCCACTCCTCGCCATAGGCTCCGGCTGGCAGGTCCGGCCGCTGCCTGAGGCCGAGGTCGAGCGCGACGAAATAGAACGACGAGCCGATCCAGGCAATGCCGGTAATGACGTGCAGCCACCGCACCGCGAATGTCAGCCAGTCCCAGGCAATGGCATATTCGTACATAGAGGCCTCCCATTTCTCTAAAGTGCGTCGCGTTCAAACGAGTTGACGTGACGCGCTTTAGATCTTTGTCTTCATGCATGCCGTTGTCCCAAAACCGCTTACGCACCTTCGGGCGACATGCATTGGGCCGCATTATGTGTCATTGCTTGGAGGCGCGAGAAATGCCGCGAGATCACCAACTCTTTCAAAAAAAACTATAAAATAGGCGCCTGGCAGGCGCGGTAGTCTGGACCCGGAGGAGCGGAGGCGGGAGCATGTCCTATCTCGATAATGTGCGCGTCTTCGTGCGCGTCGTGGAACTTGGAACGCTGTCGGCCGCGGGCCGCGACCAGCGGGTAACCCCGGCCGTCGCAAGCAACAGGATCAAGGAGTTGGAGCGGCATATGGGCGTGCGCCTGTTCAATCGCACGACCCGGAAACTGACGCCGACCGAGCATGGCCGCGTCTTCTATGACGGTGCCGTAAAGATCCTCGAGGCGGTGAACGAGGCGGAAAGCGCCATCGCCGATCTGTCGCGCAATCCCAAGGGCGCCGTGCGCATTACCGCGCCGCTCGGCATAGGTCGGCGGCTGATCGCATCGGGCGTTCCCGAATTCCACGACCGCTATCCGGATATCGAGGTGCGGCTGCGGCTTTCCGACCGCAATGTCGATATCCTGAGCGAAGGCATCGATGTCGCCTTCCGGCTCGGAATTCTCGAGGATTCCAACCTGCGCATGCGCGGCATCATGAATTGCGATCGCGTGCTCTGCGGCGCTCCAAGCTATCTCGAGAAGCGCGGCGTTCCAAGGACGCCGGACGAGCTCATCACCGAGCACCACGACTGTCTGCTGCTGCGCTATCCCGGATCGAAGGAATATTACTGGACGCTGCAGACGCCGGAGGGGGTACGCAAGTTCGAGGTCGGCGGTCCCTACGATTCCGACGACGGCGACGTTCTGACCCAATGGGCGCTCGACGGCCGCGGCATCATCAACAAGCCGCTCTTCGAAGTGAAGCAGCATATCAACGATGGCACGCTCGTGCCGATCCTTGAAGACGCGCCGCCGCTCGGCGCACAGCTCGCGGCCATTTACCCGCACAAACGGTTTCAGGATCCCAAGGTGCGCCTGATCATCGACTTCATGGCCGAGCGCTGTCAGCGGCTGATCGGCAAGATGCTGGCCGAGCCCGCGACGGCGCGGCTGGAGGAGAGTGTGACGTAGAGTGGGTCGGGGCGGAACGAGAGCCTCGTCCGGAAACGCAACTAGGCGAAGGAGTACTTGTAGCGACTTGGTGGCGACGCTAGTCGCGGAGACGAACTCCCGCTTGGGGTGGGAAGCAGGCACCCCGCTACGGCTAGCGAGAACGGCCGCCATACCGTGGGGCCCAAGACATCATATCGGCGGCCGACAGGCGGAAACATCCGTTTTCGCTGTCCGTGGGAATGATTGATAGCTGGCGTATTACCTGAATCAGGTTTCAGGTTCTTGACCGGGCTGCCTATTCTCCTCGGAAGCCGAGTGGTCTCCATGACTTCAGGCATTCTTCCGGTCTACCATCATACACTTGTCGCGCAGGCGTGAGGGCCTCCTAACATTTGGTGAGTGCCTGTCGAGGTGGTCGGCTCGTCGAGCACCCCACGGACGGAGCATTTTGATCGCCCGTACGGGAGGAACCCGGCGGCGCGTGTTCGACCGCCTCGCTTCCCGTTTCTCGCCACAATGCGGTAACCGCAAGGATCAACACGCCACCGGCGCCGAACTCGAGGACTTCTTCCAGGATTGCTGCCTTGTATGACGTCACGAGATCGAGCGTCACGGCACTGGCAAGCATCGCGACAGCCACGGCTAAGCGGCATTCAAACGCCCGTGCGAAAATTCGATGCAGGATAGCCCAAACCGTTCGTTGAAACGCGTAAAGAAGCACGACCGCCACGGTCAGGCAAAGCAGCGCCCCAGTCGCTGCCGCAAGGTAGCCCGCGGGCCCAGAGTCTCTCAAGAGCCGGAAGACTACAATGACGATATCATGACCGCCGTCGAACTCGCCTCCGCCGCGCATTTTTGGCATCTGCACATCAAATATGCGGGCGCCGAAACTTATCTCGCTGAGGAACAGTATCAGACACAATCCGCTGGTGCAGACTAGGGTGATCGTCTCAATTGAGGACAAGAACACGCGCCTTCGAATCGCCGTTCCTAATGCGAGCAGAGATGCTGTGCCAAAACCCATGGCGCCGAGATTTTCCACGAGGTTATCCTCGACCAACAAATCCGGCCGTGAAAAACCGAGGGCGAAGAACAAGGCTATTCCGGCGGCTACCGAACAGAAAAACACAACATTCTCGCGGCTCATCGCTCCTGCCCCTGTCATAAGACTGTCATAAACAAGTCAAGGGGAATTTGGCGAACGTGCGGCGGTAGAAAACAAGCTTACTTCTTCAGCATTGAGGAAGGCTCAAAGTGTGACCGTTCGACTTCATGTCGTCTCTTGCGTCAGTCGGGTTTCGCGGGTGACTGCTCGGCTCCACTCTCGCATGCACTACGGTGGCAAAATTTAGGAAACGGCCATTCGGCGTCGTTCCGCCGAACGGCTCGATAGCGTCACTATTTCAGCACGACCACGGCTTCGACCTCGAAAAGCATGGGGTCGATTGCAAGCTTCGGTACCGGAATGAGAGTCTGCGCCGGTAGCGCCTCGCCGAACATGTCCTTGACGTTCCTGGTCAGCACCTCAAGCTTGGACATATCGTGATCGACCACGAAGACCGTAAGCTTGGCAACCTGATCCGGTTTTGCGCCGAGCGCATCGAGGGCACTGCGCAAATTCGCGTAGGCCTGCTTAACCTGGACGGCGAAATCGGGTGACAAGGCTCCGGTGCTGTCCTGGCCGCCCTGTCCGGAGATGTAGGCCACCCGGCCTTCGCGGGGCACGATCACCGCCGTGCTGTAGCCGTTCGGCGCGGGGTCGTAGAGGTTTTGCGGATTGACGATGGTCAGCTTGAGATCATTCGCCGTCGCTGCAGTGGGAATTCCCATGGTCATGATGATGAGCCCTCCGATAAGATGCTTGATTGCGCGTGACATGGTTTTCTCTTGGCTCTGAAGACCGTGAGCAACGCTCCCTGGCGGCCTGCAGGATTGAACTTCCAGACATTGCCGTATGAGTGACTCGTACGGTGTACGATTCCATCGCATCGTACACCGTACGAGTCAATCGCCGAGCATCGACATCCGTTGCATTGTCGGTTTAAATCGACGGTCTGATCGGCAGGGAAGACGGATGGCAGCCAAACGTAGCGATGCTCGGATCAACCGCTCTCAACGGAAAGACGTGTCGCTCCCGTCCGCGCAAGAGCAGCGCAGCGAACCGCCTCTCTCCCTCGAAAGGATCGTGGCGACCGCGGTGGAACTGCTGGACGCTCAAGGGATCGACGGGTTGACGATGCGTCGGCTGGCCGATCGCCTCGGCTCGGGCGCGATGAGCCTATATTGGCACGTCGACAACAAGGAAGAGGTCTTCGATCTGGCGCTCGATTCCGTGCTCGAATATCGCGGACCGGCACAAATAGCTGCGTCTCGAGACTGGCGCGGGCAAGTCGTTCATATGCTTGAAGACTGGCGCGCCACCATGCTGCGCCACCCGTGGTCGGCATCGCTGCTGCCGCGCCGGGCGCTCGGCCCGAACATCCTCAATCGTTTGGAACTCTTGAGCAAGACCCTGTCCGGCGCCGGTGTAGCGGATGCAGATTTGAACGTCGCGATATGGTCGCTCTGGAACTATGTAATGGGAGCCACCATCACCCGGGCGAACTTCGACCTCTCGGACGAGGACAGGGCCGCGGCGCAGCAGCGCCTTGCGCGTCTCAGCGAACACTACCCAACGATCGAGCGCTCTCGCCTGCTGCTGGATAATGATTGGGACGGCGCTTTCAGGAAGGGCCTGGACTTCCTGCTTGACGGCCTCACTCCTACAGCGCCGCGCGTCCAATCGGACGCGCTAAAGTCGCTGTAGCACTTTGATTGCTGCATGATCCTCAAATCGATTTCGATTTAAGGGGTCATGCAGTGGCTAATGAACATCCGTCATTTCCTGGAGGAGACGGTGCCGGTCGAAACCCGCATGTCGGCTTTTTTCGGCTCGTCCGCCAACGTGCCCTTTGGCTGCTGCGTGAGGACCGCCGTCATGATCTCGGCCGCGGCGAGTGCAGCGATGACGGCGGGCCGCTTGTCCTTGACTGCGCTGCCGCCGATCGGGCAGACGAGCCGGCCGAAGAGTTCGGGGCGGCCGACATCGCGCGAGAGCCAGTTCCTGAAGGTGGCCCGCTTTGTCTTCGAGCCGATCATGCCGACATATGAGGCATCCTCGCGGCCAAGCGCTTCCGCGGCGATCAAGAAATCCAGGGCATGATCGTGCGTGAGAATGACGAAGGCGCTCCCCGGCGGGGCGTCGCGGACGACCGCCTCCGGCATCGCCGTCAGGCAGGTTTCGATGCCCTGCACGCCGACCGCCGACAGTTCGTCCTCGCGGGTGTCGACGAGTACGGTCCTGACCGGCACAAACGACAACGCCAGGGCGAGCGCATCGCCGACATGGCCCGCCCCGAAGACATAGACATGCGGCCGGCGGGCGATTTCCGTGTCGCTGCGCTCGATCAATGCCGCCCGGGTTTCCG
Organism: Sinorhizobium fredii; assembly: GCF_002944405.1. Classification (NCBI taxonomy): domain Bacteria; kingdom Pseudomonadati; phylum Pseudomonadota; class Alphaproteobacteria; order Hyphomicrobiales; family Rhizobiaceae; genus Ensifer; species Ensifer fredii. The sequence continues at coordinate 1,125,510 of NZ_CP024310.1, forward strand.
GATCGACAGCCGTGAACGCCAGCGCCACACGCCCGCCGCAACATTGGCCTATCTCCGGACCGAGCAGGATCGTCAGCCGGTCATCGGCGGCCGTCCCCTTGAGCAATCGGCGGGCATGGTCGATCGCCATATATTCCAGCTGACCGCCGCCGATCGTGGCGAAGGTGCGCTCCTTCGAGACGAGCATCCAGGCATCCGTATCGCGCGGCGTCGAGCCCGCCGCTCCCGACACCTCGACGAGAATGCAGGCCGCTTCCCCGCTCAGAAACTGTCGAATGTCCTCACTGCCCGTCATGCCGGTCACCCATCCGCCTTGCCGCGCGTCGCGGCGCGCAGCCGCTCTATCGCCATCAGCACCCGTTCCGGTGTTGCCGGGGCATCGATGCGCGGCGGAATACGATACTCCGCAACGCTTGCCGCTGCCATGGATATCGCCTCCAGGACGGAAATCCCCAGCATGAAGGGCGGTTCCCCGACCGCCTTCGATCGGCGGATGGTCTCCTCGCGATTGACCGACCATTCCACCAGCCGCACGTTGAAGATGCGCGGGCGGTCGGAGGCGAGCGGGATCTTGTAGGTGGACGGCGCATGGGTGCGCAGCCGTCCCTTCGCGTCCCACCACAATTCCTCCGTCGTCAGCCAGCCCATGCCCTGCACGAAGGCGCCTTCGACTTGGCCGAGATCGAGTGCCGGATTGAGCGACTTGCCGACGTCATGAAGGATGTCCGTACGCTCGACCTGGTACTCGCCGGTCAGCGTGTCAACGCTGACTTCGGAGCAGGAGGCACCGTAGGCGTAGTAGTAGAACGGGCGGCCCCGGCCTTCCGCGCGGCTCCAGTGGATCTTCGGCGTCTTGTAGAAGCCGGCCGCCGAAAGCTGCACCCGCGCCGCATAGGCTGATTTGATGAAGTCGGCAAAGGCGATGCGCTCGCTGCCGATCCGCACCACGTTCGGCTCGAAGGCAACATCCGCTTCGCTGGCGCCGTACCGCTGCGCCGCGAAGCCGACGAGCCGTGCCTTGATCTGCTGCGCCGCGTTGGCGGCCGCCATGCCGTTCAGGTCCGAGCCCGAGGAGGCCGCCGTCGCCGAGGTATTCGGCACCTTGCCGGTCGAGGTCGCCGTGACCTTGATGCGGTCGAGGTCGACCTGGAACTCATCCGCGACCACTTGGGCGACCTTGGTATAGAGCCCCTGCCCCATCTCGGTGCCGCCGTGATTCAGCTGGATCGAACCGTCCGTATAGACATGGATGAGAGCGCCGGCCTGGTTGTATTCGGTCTTGGTGAAGGAGATGCCAAACTTGACCGGCGTCAGCGCGATGCCGCGTTTGATCACATGATTCTCGCGGTTGAAGGCGAGCACCACCTCACGCCGGGCGGCATAGTCGGCCGAGGCTTCGAGTTCCTCGATGACCCGGCCGATGATGTTGTCTTCGACCGCCTGGTGATAGGGCGTCAGGTTGCGCCCTTCGCCGCCGTAGAAATTCAGCTTGCGGATTTCGAGCGGATCCTTGCCGAGCGTATAGGCGATGTCCTCGATCATCCGCTCGCCGCCGACCATGCCCTGTGGTCCGCCGAAGCCGCGGAAGGCGGTGTTCGACACCGTGTTCGTCTTCAGCGGGCGCGATCGCAGCCGGACATTCGGGTAGAAATAGCAATTGTCGGCGTGGAACAGCGCGCGGTCGGTCACGGGACCGGAGAGATCGGCCGAGAATCCGCAGCGCGCCGCAAAGACCGCGTCCACCGCCGCGATGCGGCCATCGTCGTCGAAGCCGATCCTGTAGTCGACGTGGAAGTCGTGGCGCTTTCCGGTCGCCGTCATGTCGTCGTCGCGGTCGGGACGCACTTTTACCGGGCGACGGTATTTCCTTGCGGCAAGGGCAGCAACCGCGGCGAAGAGATTGGCCTGCGTCTCCTTGCCGCCGAAGGCGCCGCCCATGCGGCGGATATTCACGGTGATCGCGTTCGACGGAATGCCGAGCACCTGGGCGACCATGTGCTGCGTCTCGCTCGGATGCTGTGTCGAGGCGATGACGGTCACCTCGTCGTCTTCGCCGGGAATGGCGAAGGAGATGTGTCCTTCGAGATAGAAGTGGTCCTGGCCGCCGATCCGCATCTCGCCCTGGACGATGTTCTTCGCCTTGGCAAAGCCGGCGTCGATATCGCCGCGCTCGAGTTTCAGGGGATCGATCACCAGCGGGTAATTGGCGGCCGCCGCCTCGACGACGTCGGTCACATGCGGAAGGTCGCGATATTCGATCTTCACCCTTGCCGCGGCCCGGCGGGCGGCGTCGCGCGAGGTGGCGATCACCCCGAAGATCGGCTGACCATGGAACTCGACCTTGCCGGTCGCAAAAACCGGGTCGTCGTGCTTGTGGGCCGGGCTGATGTCGTTCTCGCCGGGAATATCCTCAGCCGTGAGAATGCCGACGACGCCGGGGCTGCTCTCCACCGCCTCGAAATCGATCGACAGGATTTCCGCATGGGCGCGCTGGGAGAGCCCCAGATAGCCGTGCAGCGTGCCCGCCGGCTCCGCCATGTCGTCGATATATTCGGCCGTGCCCGACACATGCTTGTGACCGGATTCGTGCCGCTCCTGCTCGTGGACGCCGCCGCGGATGCGGTCGATGGGCTGCATCACATTCATCGGTCCACCCTCCTAGACAGCCACCGCAACCGTGCGGTCGATACGGACAATCCCTTTATCCTGCGTCTCCAGATAGAAGCGACGCAGGAGGTTCTTGGCGACGAGCATGCGATAATCCGCCGAGGCACGCCAATCGGTCAAAGGCGTGAAATCCTGTTCGAAGGCGCCGACGGCCGCTTCGATCGCGGCACCGGTCCAGCCTCGCCCCTTGAGCGCGGCCTCGACATTCGCCGCGCGCTTCGGCGTGCCGGCCATGCCGCCGAAGGCGATCGTCGCATCCGCAACCTTGCCCTCGCTATCGAGCGTCACGCGGAACGCGCCGCAGACGGAGGAAATATCCTCGTCGAGCCGCTTAGAAACCTTGTAGACGGCAAACCGGTCGGCGCCGCTCAGGAACGGGATATGGACGGACTCGACGAATTCGCCTGGATGACGGTCCTGCCTGCCATACTCGATGAAAAAGGATCCAAGCGGCACCGTCCGTCGGGCCCCGCCCTTCCGCAACGTCACCGAGGCGCCGAGCGCGATCAGCGCCGGCGGCGTATCGCCGATCGGCGAGCCGTTGGCGATATTGCCGCCGATCGTACCCATGTTGCGCACCTGCTCGCCGCCGATCCGGTCCCAGAGCTCGCGCAATTGCGGGAGGTGGCGGACGATCACGGTATAGGCTTCGGTGTAGCTCACACCGGCCGCGAGCGTGATGCCCTCATCGTCGACGGAGATCCGGCGCAATTCCTCGAGGTGCGAGAGGTGGACGACCGGGGCGATATCACGCATGAATTTCGTTACCCAAAGCCCGACATCGGTGGAGCCGGCCACGATCGTCACATTTGGGTTGCTTTCCAGGACATCAGCGAAATCGTCGAGCGAAGCCGGCAGCACCACGCGATCGGCCTCGTTGCCGATCTCGACGCGGCGGCCGTCCCTGAGGGCGGCAAGCTGGCCGGCGATCTTCTCGCGCTCGGCAACCAGCGGGTCCTTTCCGACCTCGCCGATTGACGAAATCGCCTGGGCGGCGCGAATGATCGCCGCATATCCGGTGCAGCGACAGAGATTGCCCTGCAGCGCCTTCTCGATCTCCTGGACGCTGGGCCTTGGGTTTTCCATCCAGAGACCGTAGAGCGACATGACGAAGCCCGGCGTACAGAAGCCGCATTGCGACGCGTGCGTGTCGACCATCGCCCGCTGCACCGGGTGGAGCGGCCCATTCGGCTCGGCGAGCGCCTCGACGGTGACGACATGACAGCCATCGAGCGAGGCAACGAAACGGATGCAGCCATTGACGGATTCGTATTTCAGCCTGCCGTCGTAAAGGCGGCCGACGAGCACCGTGCAGGCGCCGCAGTCGCCTTCTGCGCAGCCTTCCTTGGTGCCGCGCAGATTGCGGTCGATGCGCAGGAAATCGAGCATCGTCTGGACCGGCGAGACATCGGCAAGCTCGACCTGCCGGTCGTTCAGGAGGAAGCGGATCGTATTGCGGATTTCGGTCGTCATTGCCGGTCAGCTCCCGCGATAGGTGGAATAGCCGTAGGGGGAAAGCAGGAGCGGCACGTGGTAATGCGCGTTTTGATCGGCAATGCCGAAGCGGATCGGGATGAGATCGAGGAACGGATTGCTGCCGCTCTCGGCCCCTAGATATTCGCCGGTATGGAAGCGCAACTCGTAAATGCCGGTCGTCATCGCCTCGCCGCTGAGCAGCGGCTCATCGCAGCGGCCGTCGTCGTTCGTCCGGGCCGAGACGAGATGCTCCCGCCACTCGCCATCCAGACGGTAAAGGTCGATGCGCAGCTTCGCCGCAGGCTTGCCGCTTGCCGTGTCCAGCACATGGGTCGTCAGACGCCCCGGGTTTCCGCCTCGAGATCGCATGCGTGTCGCTCCTCCCACTCACTCTCAACGGCTGAAGTATCCAAAGCACCGGTCCCTTTGTGTAGCGGGCGCGAGCTTCGAGACTTTCAAATTTTTCGAGGGGAATGAGCCCGCGGATTTCTCGCTACGACTGGCTATCCAGCGACAAAATCAGGAGGAAAGTTGCATGAGATATCCCCGTGATCTCCTGGGATACGGCCCCAGTCCAAAGGCCGTTTGGCCGAACGAAGCACGGATCGCCGTACAATTCGTCGTCAATTACGAAGAGGGTGGCGAAAACTGCGTGCTGCACGGCGATGCGGCATCGGAGGCGTTTCTGTCGGAAATCGTCGGCGCCCAGGCCTGGCCCGGCAAGCGCCACTGGAACATGGAGTCGATCTACGAATATGGCGCGCGGGCCGGCTTCTGGCGACTGCACCGGCTTTTCACGGAACGTCAGGTGCCGGTCACCGTTTATGGCGTCGCGACCGCGCTGAAGCGATCGCCGACGCAGGTCGCTGCTATGCAGGATGCCGGCTGGGAGATCGCCTCGCACGGACTGAAATGGATCGAGCACAAGGATTTCAGTGTCGAACAGGAGCGCGCCGAAATCGCCGAGGCGATCCGGCTCCACACGATCGTCACCGGCGAACGGCCGCGCGGCTGGTATACGGGCCGCTGTTCGGAAAACACCCTCGACCTCGTCACCGAAGCCGGCGGGTTCGACTATGTTTCCGACTCCTATGCCGACGACCTGCCCTATTGGCACGAGCATCAGGACCGGCATCAGCTCGTCATTCCGTATACGCTCGACACCAACGACATGCGTTTCGCGACGGCACAGGGCTTCAACAGCGGCGACCAATTCTTCAGCTATCTGAAGGACAGCTTCGACGTTCTCTATGCCGAGGGTAAGGCAGGGTCGCCGAAGATGATGAGCATCGGCCTTCACTGCCGCCTCGCCGGCCGGCCGGGCCGGGCCGCGGCACTCGCCCGCTTCATCGACTATGTGAAGAGCCACGGCAAGGTCTGGCTGGCGCGCCGGATCGACATCGCCCGCTACTGGGCCGAGGCCTATCCGTTCCAGCCGCACGGCGACCGCCCGTCCCTGCTTTCCGAAGAGGCGTTCGTCGCCCGCTTCGGCGGCATATTCGAACATTCGGACTGGATCGCCGAGCGCGCCTTCGCCGGCGAGCTTTCTCCAGCAACCGACACGGCGAACGGCCTGCACGCGGCGTTGACCGCAGTCTTCCGAGAGGTGAGCGATGCGGAAAGGCTTGCGGTGCTCAACGCCCACCCGGACCTCGCCGGCAAACTCGCCCAGGCAAAGCGCCTGACCGAGAGCTCGACCAACGAGCAGGCCTCAGCCGGACTCGACGCCCTGACGGACGGCGAGCGCGAGCGCTTCACGACGCTCAATGCGTCCTATGTCGAGAAGTTCGGCTTCCCCTTCATTATTGCGGTCAGGGGCCGCAGCAAGGACGACATCCTCGCCGCCTTCGAAAGCCGCATCCGCAACAACCGCGAGACGGAGTTCGAGACCGCCTGCCGTCAGGTGGAAAGAATCGCCCTGCTGCGGCTTCGCGAGATGCTGCCGGCTTAACCCGCCATCTTCAGCCGATTGCTTGTTGAACGAAAATCGGCCGGACCCGCAATATGACGGGTCCGGCCGATTTCGTTTTGTCATGAGAGGGGCGTTGGTCGCCCCTCCAGAACTCCGTCAACCGCCAAAGAAGGCGAATCGCACGACGAAAAGGGCGGCGACGATCTGCGTGGCGGGATGGATGACGCTCCAGCGGCCGGTGCAGATCTTCAGGACCACGTAGCTCACGAAGCCGAAAGCCAGCCCGTTCGCGATCGAGTAGGTGAAGGGCATTGCGATCGCGGTCAGCGCCGCCGGTGCCGCTTCGGTCAGATCGTCCCACTCGATTTCGGTGAGCTCGCGCATCATCAGCCCGGCCACGTAAAGCAGCGCCGGCGCCGTTGCATAGGACGGAACGGCGGCCGCCAGCGGCGAGATAAAGAGGGCGGCAAGGAACAGCACCGAAATGGTGAGCGCCGTCAGACCCGTCCGGCCGCCCGCCTGCACGCCGGAGGCGCTCTCGACATAGGCCGTGGTGCTGCTGGTGCCGATCAGAGAGCCGGCGATGATCGCCGAGCTGTCGGCAAGCAGGGCGCGCCCGAGACGGTTCGGCTTGCCCTCTTCGACGAGTTTCGCCCGCTTGGCGACGCCGATCAGCGTACCGGTAGCGTCGAAGACCTCGACGAGCACGAAGACGAGGATGACGTGAACGAGGCCACCATGCAGCGCGCCCATGATGTCGAGCTGCATGAAGGTCGGAGCGATGCTCGGCGGCGCCGCGACCACGCCCTTGAACTCGGAAACCCCGAGGAACATGGACAGGATCGTGACCACGAGAATACCGATCAGGATCGAGCCCCGGACCTGCAGCGAGTCGAGCACTGCGATGACGAAAAAGCCGAGAATGGCGAGCAGCGGCCCGGTCTGCTTGAGGTCGCCGAGGCCGACCAGCGTTGCCGGATTGTCGACGACGATGCCGGCGTTCTTGAGCGCGATGATGCCGAGGAACAGGCCGATACCGGCCGCGATGGCGCTGCGCAGCGAATGCGGGATGCCGGCGATCAGCCAGCTTCTGACCCCGGTGACCGTCAGGAACAGGAAGATGAGGCCGGAGATGAACACCGCGCCGAGGGCCTGCTGCCAGGTGAAGCCGAGAGCGGCCACGACCGTGAAGGCAAAGAAGGCATTGAGGCCCATGCCGGGCGCCATGCCGATCGGCCAGTTGGCGACGAGCGCCATGACGGCGGAACCGAGCGCCGCCGCCAGACAGGTCGCGACGAAGATCGCGTCACGGTCCATGCCAGTGGTCGACAGGATATCGGGGTTTACGAAGATGATGTACGACATCGTCAGGAATGTCGTGAGACCGGCGACCACCTCCGTGCGGATCGTCGTATCGTGCTCTTTCAGTTTGAACAGTCGCTCAAGCATATTTCCTCCCTTGGCAGCCGTCATCTCGACGCAGCCGAACAACAGAGGCCAGGTCGCTGCTCCTCCAGCATCCGGCCGTTGCATTTTTGACCCCTCTCCGGAATTCTTCGTCGGGCGGTCGTGGCGACCATTGGGCCGCGCCGGATGGGATACCCATGCAGCGCCCTAATTGTGCGGCGTCGCGCGCATGATCGCTAGCCGCCCATTTCGACGGCGAAAGCGAAAGACTTTCAAATTTTTGAGGGCATCCCGCCGGATTTCCTTGAGAAAATCCTCCTTAAGTCGGCGATACGACCAAGCGGCCCACAGCGCCGATCGGTCGGCGGCTAATGCAAGCCGCCGACTCCCAGAAGCCGCTCGACGGCCGTGTGATCCTTCGTCAGCGCCGCCGGCGTTCCGCTCCACGCGAGCCTTCCCCGCTCGAGAACGATGACGTGGTCGGCGAAATCGAGCGCGCTCTGAATGCGCTGTTCGACGAGCAGGATCGTCATGTCGCCGACCTTTGCAAGTTCGGCGAAGGCCTTCATCAGTTCCTCGCAGATGACCGGCGCCAGCCCCTCGAGCGGTTCGTCGAGGAGCAGGACGGAGGGACGCCCGAGGATCGATCGGGCGGTCGACAGCATCTGCTGCTCGCCGCCGGAGAGCTGGGAACCCAGATTCTTGCGGCGCTCGTAGAGACGCGGAAACATCTCGTAGGCTTCCTTGAGTGCGTTTTTGGGGCGTCCCTTGAGGCCGACGAAGAGGTTTTCCTCCACCGTCAGCGTCGGAAAGACGCAGCGCGCCTGCGGCACGAAACCGAGGCCCTTCAACGCGCGAGAGGCGCTCGGCATCGCCGTGACGTCCGTCTCGCCGATCCGGATGCGTCCGTCGTAACGCCGCGTCTGGCCGGCGAGCGTGGCGAGCAGCGTCGTCTTGCCCATGCCGTTGCGGCCGAGCACGGCGAGCCGCGCCCCGGCAGGCACCGAAAAGGAGATCCCTTCCAGCACCCGCGTCGGCCCGTAGCCAGCCGACAGGTTCTCGACTTCAAGCGGCGTGGCCGGCATTGGCATAGCTCCCGAGATAGGCTTCGCGCACGCGCGGGTCCTTAGTGACGTCCGACGGCGAGCCGTCGAAGATTATCGTGCCTGCGGCGAGCACGATGACGCGCTTGGCAAAGCGAAAGACGAGGTCCATGTCGTGTTCGATCATCAACACGGCGAGATCGGCCGGAAGGTCTGCGAGCGCCTGCTCGATGCGACCGGTGTCGCTTTGCGGCACGCCGGCCGCCGGCTCGTCGAGGAGGAGCACCTTCGGCTTCAGCGCCAGCGCCACGGCGATTTCCAGAAGCCGCTGCTGGCCATAGGCGATTTCGCTGACCGGCCGGTGCATCAGCTCGCGAAGCCCGAGCTTGCCGAGCAGTTCGCCGACTTCCGCCATGACGTCGGGCATGGCGAGGAAATGGACGAACAGGCGGCCCGCCCGTCCGTCGCGTTGCAACACCGCAAGAGCCACGTGTTCGGCAGGCGTCATCTCCTGGAAGAGGCGCGTCACCTGAAACGAGCGTACCAGGCCGCGCTGCACCCGCCCGATCGCGTCGATGCGTGTGATGCTCTCGCCGCCGAGCTGGACATCGCCGGAATCGGGCGCCAGGTTGCCGGTCACGAGATTGACCAAGGTCGTCTTGCCAGCGCCGTTCGGGCCGATCAGCGCGACGCGGTCGCCCGGTGCCATGGCGAGGCTGACGTTGTTGGTGACGGCAAGACCGCCGAAGGATCGCTTCAGGTTCCTGACTTCGAAGATCGCGCTCATCGGGGCGTACTCCGCCATCTGGACGCCAGACCGGCAAGGGTGCCGTAGAGACCCTTCGGCGCGAAGAGGACGACGGCGATCAGCAGGGCGCCGACCATGGTCAGCCAGTGAAACGGGTTGGCGGCGGAAACGACATCCTCAAAGAACATGAAGACGATCGTGCCAGTGAGCGCGCCGAACAACGAGCCGGTGCCGCCGAGGACGAGCATGACAAGGCTCTCGGCCGAGAGCGTGAAGGACAGGCTGTCGAGGCCGACGACCTGTGTCGAGATGGCATTGAGCGCGCCGCCCGTTCCGGCAACCGCGCCTGAAATGACGTACATCTCCATCAAGGCAAGCTTCGGCGAGGCGCCCATGGCGCGGATGCGGATCGGGTCCTCCTTGATGCCGCGGCAGAGCATGCCGAAGGGCGAACGGACGATGAGCCGCAAGATCGTAAAGACGACTGCAAGCAGGACAATGCCGAAGACATAGGCGGTGCGGCCCCAAAGGTCGAATTCGAAGTGAGCGAGCAGCGGATCGGGCGCGATGCCGGCGAGCCCGTCGCTGCCGCCTGTCCAGGAGGAGGCCTTGTTGGCAAACTCGTGGAACAGATGAATGAGCGCGATCGACAGGACCAGCTGCGGAAGACCGTGCGCCCTGAGAATGACGATACCGCAGACGAGGCCTGCAAGAGCACCGCCGAGAATGCCGCAGGCGAGCATCAGCAGCGGATCGGTGATGCCGAAGTGAACCGCGGCAATTCCGGCCGCATAAGCGCCAGACCCGAAGAGCGCGGCATGGCCGAGCGTCGCCACGCCGCAATAGCCGGTAACAAGATCGAGCGACAGGACCAGGAGCGCGATCGCGGTGATACGCGTCAGCAGCGCCAGATTGTTCGGAAACAGGAGATAGCCGAGCACGGCCAAGAGCAGAATTGCCGCAAGACCGGCGAGATCGCGGGCGAGCTTGCGCCCTTTGCCGGGCGCGCTCGTCATCGCATCGTTCATCGTTGCCATGGTCACTAACTTGTCCTTCCGGAAAGCCCGCGGGGAAAGACGCAGACGATGGCTATGACCGCGAGGTAGAAGAAAAATTCGCCGAATTCCGGCACGAGATAGCGGCCGGCGGTATCGATGCCGCCGAGCAGCAGGCAGGCGATCAACGCACCCGGTATCGACCCCGCGCCGCCGACGGAAACCACGACGAGGAAGGTCACCATGTAGCGTAGCGCGTAATAGGGTTCGACCGGCAGCAGTTCGGCGCCGACGACGCCGCCGAGCGCGGCAAGCCCGACGGCAACGGCGAAGCTCACCGCATAGACGATCTCGGTGCGCACGCCGAGCGCCGCCGCCATCGCGGCATTGTCGACGGCCGCCCGAAGCTTCACGCCGAAGGCGGTCTTTTCGATCAGGTACCAGAGGGCGGCGGCAACGGAGAGGCCGCAAAGGATGGCAAAAATTCTGTGCGTGGCGATCGATCGGAAGCCGAGATCGACCGACCCCTGAAGCGCCGAAGGAAGGGGAACGGTCTTCAGCGTAGGGCCAAAGACGTAATTGGCGATGCCGATGATGCAGAAGGTGATGCCGATCGTCATCAGCACTTGAGTGAGTTCCGGAGCCCCGTAGATGCGCCGGTAAAGCAGGCGCTCGATCGGCACGGCGATAGCGATCGTTCCGAATACGGCAAAGAGCACCGCGAAACCGTAGCCGAGCCCCAGATCGCGTGCGGCATAGGAGGCTATGTATCCGCCGATCATGGCGAAGGCGCCGTGGGCGAGGTTGACCACGCGCATCAGGCCCATGGTGACGGAAAGACCGATCGAGATCACGAACAGCACCATGCCGTAAGCGAGCGCGTCGACCGCTATGCTGAAGACGGTTTGCATTAACCCCATCCTGTTCCGCTAGGGCGGGGCCAGCGGCCCCGCATCCCTTTCCCCGAACGGCCCTACTTCAGCGCCGCCAGACCGGGATCGCCCTGCTTCTCGAAGGTCGCGATCTCCTTGTTGTAATAGGTGCCGTCCTCGGCCTTGGCGACTTCGCGCAGGTAGATGTTCTGGGTGATGTGGCGCGACTCCGGATCGATCGACACCGGTCCGCGCGGGCTCGTCCAGGAAAGCCCCTTGACGGCCTCGACCGCCTTCTGTGCGTCCTGCTCGCCGCCCGTCGCCTCGATCATCTTGTAGATGACGTGCATGCCGTCGTAGGCGCCGACCGAGGGGAAGGAAAGCTCGGCCGGATTGCCGATCGCCTTGCCGGCCGCCTCGACGAACGCCATGTTTTCCGGCGAATCGTGCGAGACCGCGTAGTGGAAGGTCGTCTGGATCCCAAGTGCAGCTTCACCAAGTGCCGGCAGGTCCGATTCCTGCGTCAGGTCGCCCGGTGCGAAGAACTTGATGCCGGCGCCCTTTAGGCCGTTTTCGTTGAAGGACTTGACGAAGCCAAGCGTCGTCGGGCCGGAGGGCAGGAAGGCGAAGACTCCTTCGGCCCCCGAATCCTTGATGCGCTGCATGATCGGCGAGAAGTCATTGGTGGCGAGCGGCATGCGGATCGCCTCGACGATCTGTCCGCCCGCGGCTTCGAACCCCTTCTTGAAAGCGTTCTCGGCGTCGACGCCCGGGCCGTAGTCGCTGACCACCGAGATGATTTTCGAGACGCCGGCGTCCTTCGCCACCTTGGCGATCGGCGTCGAGGTCTGCCAGAGCGTGAACGAGGTGCGCACGACCAGCGGGCTCTTGGTGACGATCGCCGACGTTGCGGCATTCATGATGACGAGCGGCACGTTGGCCTGCTCGAGCAGCGGCGTTACCGCCATCGCGTCGGGCGTGAAATAGAAGCCGGCGAGATATTGCACGCCTTCCTTGACAACGAGCTCCTGCGCCAGCGCCTTGGATTGAGCGGGATCGGGCTGCGGCACGTCCCGGTAGATGATTTCGATGTCGTCGTCGCCGACCTTGCTGCCGTTCAGCGCCATATAGGCATCGATGCCGGCCTTGAAGTTCTTGCCCTGCAGCGCGAACGGGCCGGAAAACGGCCCGATGACGCCGACCTTGATCGTGTCGGCATGCGCTGCACCCGCAATCGTAAGTGCCGCCAAGGCGGCGAGAATAGTCCGTTTCATTTTTCCTCCCCACGGCACTCGGCTCACTCCCGTCCGGTGCCCGTCCAAGATCAACTGCGAATTGATCGTCGTCAGTTTGCCACTTGAGACGGCGGTGAATAATGAAAGATAGGCCGCCCCACATAACTGCATAGTTATGAATACTCCTCTATCAAACCTCCCTTCCCTCGGCACAGCACAAGGTCAAAACGGCAACCCGACATAATTCTCGGCGAGCGCCGTCGCCGCGGCCCGCGAATGGGTGAGATAGTCGAGCTCGGCCTCCTGGATTTTCTGGTCGAATTCGCTGGTGTCGGGAAAATGGTGCATCATCGTCGTCATCCACCAGGAAAAGCGAACCGCCTTCCAGACACGCGCGAGCGCCCGGACCGAATAGGCGTCGACGGCTGCATTGGAGCGGTCCTGATAGTGCTCGAGCAAGCCCTCGAACAGGTAGTGCACATCGCTCGCCGCAAGGTTCAGCCCCTTGGCCCCGGTCGGCGGCACGATATGGGCGGCATCGCCGACAAGAAACATTCGCTCGAAGCGCATCGGCTCGGCGACGAAGGATCGAAGCGGCGCGATCGATTTCTCGAAGGAAGGACCGGTCACCACCCGTTCGGCATGATGGATCGGCAGGCGGCGACGCAACTCGTCCCAGAAACGCTCGTCGTCCCAATCGTCGAGCTTCTCGTCGAGCGGGCACTGGATGTAGTACCGGCTGCGGCTCAAGGACCGCATCGAACATAGAGCGAAGCCGCGCGGGTGATTGGCATAGACCAGTTCGTGATCGACTGGCGGCACGTCGGCGAGGATGCCGAGCCAGCCGAAGGGATAGACCTTCTCATAGGCGCGGATCGCGCGCTCCGGCACGGACCTGCGGCTGACCCCGTGGAAGCCGTCGCAGCCAGCGATGAAATCGCAATCGATCCGATGGGTGACTCCGTCCTTTTCATAGGTGACGTAAGGTGCATGGCTCTCAAAGTTATACGGCTTCACATTTGCCGCCTCGTAGATCGACGACGCGCCCGACTGTTCGCGATGATCCATCAGGTCGCGAGTGAGCTCCGTCTGGCCGTAGATCAGCACCCGTTTGCCGCCCGTCAGACCATTGAGGTCGATACGATGATCACGGCCGTCGAAAGCGAGCGAAAATCCGTCATGCGGGAGGCCTTCGGCATGCATCCGCGTTCCCGATTGCGCCTCGTCCATAAGCCGGACGGTGCCTTCCTCCAAAACGCCGGCGCGCACCCGGCCGAGAATGTGTTCCTTGCTGGCGCGGTCGAGGACAAGATTGTCAATGCCCGCCAGTGTCAACAATTGCCCAAGCAGCAGACCGGACGGGCCGGAACCGATGATGACGACTTGGGTTCGCATGTATCTCCTCACCATACAAGCCGGCGAAGCCGTTGATGTCCCCGCTGCAAAATTGCCTTTATCAGGGAAGTTTGCGCGCCGCCGGCCCTTGTCTCAATGGACATTTCTGCCATGTTATTGGACTTTTCGAACATCGATGCTGCGTGAGCCAGATGAAGCGACCTGTCCCGACCTACGAGCTCTATGGCGAGGAATCCGGAGAACGGCCGGATTTCTGGCTGCATTGCGAGACAATCCCTTCGCGCAGCCGCCTGCACCACTGGGAGATCGGCCTTCATCGCCACGAGAGCTTCTTTCAGATCCTCTACATCGCCAAGGGTTCAGGCGATGCGCTGTTCGACGGCACGGCCAGGCCGATTTCGCCGCCGGCGGTGATTACCATCCCGCCCGCCGTCAGCCATGGCTTCCGCTTTTCGGCTGATATCGACGGTTTCGTGTTCACGGTGCTCGCATCGCATCTGCCGGTCGCGCCGGGTGGCCGCAACAGGCTCGGCGGCTGGCTGGCGACACCCCGCCTGACGCCACTCGGCGATAGCGACGACGGCCGCTACATCGCCGAGACATTGCAGCGCCTGGCCGAGGAATGGGACGCGCGCCGCAGCCACCGCACCGGCCTGCTCGATGCCTATCTGACGACGGTGTTGGGATTGGCGGCGCGGCTCGCGGATGAGCCGCGCGACAGCGGGCCAGCCGGGGAGAGCGAAAACGAGCGGCGCATGGAACGATTCGACGCCCTGCTCCGGCAGCACTATCTGGACCACCGTCCGGCCGCTTACTATGCGCGCGAGCTGGGCCTGTCGCCGACCCATCTCAATCGCGTCGTCCGCGCAGTCGCCGGGCAGAGCGTGCACGAGGTGATCGCCGGACGGCTGCTGGACGCCGCGAGGCGCCAGCTCGTCTTCACCCGTGCGAGCGTCCAGGAGATCAGCTTCCGCCTCGGCTTCTCGGACGCAGCCTATTTCTCACGCTTCTTCGTCCGCCACATCGGCATGACGCCGCGGGCCTGGCGGATCACCGAGCGGCAAAGGCTCGGTGTATGACGTGCCTTGCCGTCTGCTGCATCAGTGAGGTGGGCGCGGCCAAGGCGGCCGCGCCCGCATGTCTTTCGGCTCGCGATCAGACGAGATCGAAGCGATCGGCGTTCATCACCTTCGTCCAGGCCGCCACGAAGTCGCGGACGAACTTCTCCTGCGAGTCGCCCTGGCCATAGACCTCGGCAATGGCCCTCAGTTGCGAGTTCGAACCGAAGACGAGGTCAACGCGGGTGCCGGTCCACTTGATTTCGTCCGTCTTGCGGTCGCGCCCCTCGAAAACATACTTCGATTCCGCAGAGACCTTCCATGCCGTGCCCATGTCGAGCAGGTTGACGAAGAAGTCATTGGTGAGCGTCTCGGGCCGCGTCGTGAACACGCCGTGCTGGGACTGCCCGGTGTTGGCGTTCAACACGCGCATGCCGCCGATGAGAACCGTCATTTCCGGTGCGGTCAGCGTCAGAAGCTGCGCCCTGTCGATCAGCAGTTCTTCCGGCGAAATCAGATAGTCGCCCTTCTGATAGTTGCGGAAGCCGTCGGAGATCGGTTCCAGTACGCCGAAGGAGTCCACATCGGTCTGCTCCTCGGTCGCATCGGTGCGGCCGGGCGCAAAGGGAACCTCGATGTCGTGGCCGGCGTTCTTCGCCGCCTTCTCGACCGCGGCGGCGCCGCCGAGCACGATCAGGTCTGCGAGCGATACCTTCTTGCCGCCGGACTGGGCATCGTTGAATGCCTTCCGGATGCCTTCAAGCGTTTCGAGCACGGTCGCAAGCTGGGCCGGCTGGTTGACCTCCCAATCCTTCTGCGGTGCGAGGCGGATGCGCGCACCGTTTGCCCCGCCGCGCTTGTCCGAACCGCGGAAGGTCGATGCCGACGCCCAGGCGGTCGATACCAGCTGAGAGACCGACAGGCCGGACGCAAGAATCCGTTCCTTGAGATCGGCGATGTCCTCTTCGTCGACGAGCGGGTGGTCGACGGCCGGGACCGGATCCTGCCAGATCAGTTCCTCGGACGGAACCTCCGGGCCGAGATAGCGCACCCGCGGCCCCATGTCGCGATGGGTCAGCTTGAACCAGGCACGGGCAAACGCATCCGCGAACTGGTCCGGGTTCTCGAAGAAGCGCCGCGCGATCTTCTCGTAAGCCGGATCGAAGCGCAGCGCGAGGTCGGTCGTCAGCATGGCCGGCGCGTGGCGCTTGGACTGGTCATGGGCATCCGGAACCGTGCCCGCGCCCATGCCGTTTTTCGGCGTCCACTGATGCGCACCGGCCGGGCTCTTCGTGAGCTCCCATTCGTAGCCGAACAGGTTCCAGAAGAAGTTGTTGCTCCACTTCGTCGGCGTGCTCGTCCAGGTGACTTCCAGGCCGCTGCCGATCGTGTCGCCGCCCTTGCCGGTTCCGAAGCTGCTGGTCCAGCCGAAGCCCTGTTCGGCGATATCCGCGCCTTCGGGCTCAACGCCGACATGCGAGGCGTCGCCAGCACCGTGCGTCTTGCCGAACGTATGTCCGCCGGCGATCAGCGCTACAGTCTCCTCGTCGTTCATCGCCATGCGGGCGAAGGTCTCGCGGATGTCCTTTGCGGCGGCAAGCGGATCCGGGTTGCCGTTAGGACCTTCCGGATTCACATAGATCAGGCCCATCTGCACGGCGGCCAGCGGCTTTTCGAGCTCTCGCTCTTCCGTATAGCGCTTGTCGGCAAGCCAGGTATCCTCGGCACCCCAGTAGACGTCTTCCTCGGGCTCCCAAACGTCGGCGCGGCCGCCGGCAAAGCCAAAGGTCTTGAAGCCCATCGACTCGAGCGCAACGTTGCCGGTGAGGATCATCAGGTCGGCCCAGGAAATGCTGTTGCCGTATTTCTGCTTGATTGGCCAAAGCAGCCGGCGCGCCTTGTCGAGATTGACGTTGTCCGGCCAGCTGTTGAGCGGCGCGAAACGCTGCTGGCCCGCACCCGCACCGCCGCGGCCGTCGCCGGTGCGGTAGGTGCCCGCGCTATGCCATGCCATGCGGATGAAGAGCGGCCCGTAATGGCCGAAGTCGGCCGGCCACCAATCCTGCGAATCGGTCATCAGCGCATGGAGGTCTTTCTTCAGAGCCTCCAGGTCCAGTTTCTTGAATTCCTCGGCATAGTTGAACGCCTGGCCCATGGGGTCGGACAGCGACGAGTTTTGGTGAAGAATCTTCACATTCAACTGGTTCGGCCACCAGTCCCGATTCGACCTTCCGCCATGGGCCGTGTGGGTGTGCGCCACCGGACACTTGCCCGCACTCTCGACCTTGGAATCCATTATGCTCTCCATTGCGCTTGGCTTCAATTGCGCCATCCAGATGACATCGGTCTTCAACCTCGGGCGTTCTGCATGGCGGTGCGTCAGAGCTGGCCGCTGCACTGAAGGGGCAGCAGCTGCATCTGGTGCGACCATACCGATTCAGTTCCATTAGTTTAAGTTGGATTTTCCGATTGCGGCGATAGGATAAACTTATTGTCCAATGAACTTCTCTCTCGTATTGCAGCGAATCTCGCCTGAGGCGTGCATCGGCGCTCTTTCAGGAGTGCCAGCGCGCCTAGGACCTTAGTCCGGGGTAGCGGGTCCAAAGGTCTTAGGCCCGTTGCCGAGCGCTGCTCGGCAATACATACTCGATAGTGAGCACCTGCGGAACAACGGCCAGCCCCCCGCCGCCGCGGCCGTGCGATGATCCTGGAGCGGTGCGCCGATGCCCTTCCGCGCCGCTCCAGGACCTCAACTACGGCGCGCGTCCTGCTTGACGCACAGATATCGCTGTAGCCTTTGAATCTCTGCATGTTTTTATCTCCAGAACGGCGATGATCTAGAGGAACATGCAGTAGCGAGCTTTCCTATTGAGGTGTCCGATGAACTCCGAAAAAATGAGAAAGCTCATAGAGGACTGCCAAAGGGACTTATGGGAATACCTATCCTCCGACTGCGGGATCAGCGACAGGGAGATCATTATCGCGCTCCTCAATCGGTTGAATGGACCACAAGCCAGGGATGCGCTGGGGGTGGATTGCGATTGGCGCCCGCGACTTGAGGAACAATGGGTCGGGGAGCGCACTGGAACCAACCAGAACGAAGCAAGGCTCAGAATAATTTTCAACCGTCTCGCAAATGGATCAGCGCATACCTGAGCGTTATCGATGAAGGCGACACGACGCTCTTCCCGCACCGGAAGCGTCATCGATGAAGCGCTTCAACTCGTCATGATGCCGCTCTTACGGCGCGAGGGCTCTGTTGCGGCATCTCCAAGCGTCAGTCGCAGTGAAACTGCCCGTCGCCCTCGCTATAGCTCCGCCGGAGCAAGCGGCTTGCGGGCCGGACCGTGGATCACCGATCCATCTGCTGCGAAAATCGAGCCGTGGCAGGGACAATCCCATGTCCGATCGGCATTGTTCCAAGTCACCGTGCAGCCCTTGTGGGTGCAGGAGGCGGAGACGGCACGCAGGGTTCCGTCATCGTCCCGGCAGACGGCGAGCTTCTCGTCGCCGCGCAGGACGACGCCGCCTTCACCCGGTCGTATGTCCCTCGCGCTGCCGACAATCGACTGGCTGTCGCCATTCTTGTGAAAGCCCTTGGGATAAGGCCGGGTCGGATCATAAAGGCTCCGCCAGGGGCTGGCGCGGCCAAGGATCGTGTCGGCGATCATAATGCCGGCCGCGGTGCCGTTGCTAATGCCCCAGGCGTTGAAGCCGGTGGCGATATGGAAGCCCGGCGCCTTTTCGGGATCGGGTTCGCCAACATAGGGCACCCGGTCGGCGGTGTCGTAGTCCTCGTTGCACCAGTGCCAGGCCAGCTCGCCGACGGCCAGGTTCTGCCGCGCCCACTCCTCGAGTTCGATGAAGCGCGCGGCGACGTTCCCGTCCTGGCCGGTATTGAACTTCGGACCGAGCACGACAAGCAGGGGGCCGGCGTCATCCCTCCCCGTTCTGATCGAGTGTGTCGGATCGTCGATGCCGATGAACATGCCATCGACGGCGAGCGGACTGTCGACGCGGAAGGCGATCGCGGTATGGCACCGCGGCTGTGTGCGGTTTGCCATGCCGACGGGGCTCTTGACCGTCATGTTGGTCGCGACGACCACGTGTTCCGCATGAACCGTCCCGCCAGAAGTGACCACGCGCCAGCGGCTCGCCACGTCGATCAGAATCGCTCGGCTCTGTTCGAACAGGCGCGCGCCCCGGTCCGCCGCGGCGCGCGCCAATCCGACGAGATATTTCGCCGGGTTGAATTGCGCCTCACCAGGAAAACAAACTGCAGCCGTGGTCTCGAAAGGCAGCGGTGCACGATCGAGCACCTGTGCCTCGAGCCCGACCTGTCGCGCCGTCTCCGCCTCGGCAATGATGGCTTCGCGGCCCGCCGAGCTGGTGGCATAGGTATAGGCGTTCTTGCGCTCGAGATCGCACGCGATCGCATAGTCGCGGATCCAGTCCTTGATCAGCGCGGCTCCGGCCGAATTCGCCTCCGCATAGCTACGCGCCCGTGCCAAACCGAGGCTGTCGATGAGGTGGCGATAGATCAAGGCGTGCTGGGTGGTGATTTTCGCCGTCGAACGCCCGGTCACCTGCCCGCCGATCTCGAGCGCTTCGAGCAGGATCACCGAACGGCCAGCTTCGGAAAGGCGAAGCGCTGCGGTAAGCCCGACGATCCCGCCTCCAACCACGACCGTCTCGGCATGGATCGAGCCGTCGAGCGGAGAATAGCCCGTCGGCCCGGCGCCAGCCACCCAGCAGCTTCCCCGTTTTCCCGGCAGATCGACCATCGTGGCATGTCCTCGTTCAGGTGGTCCGATAACCACGCCTGTTCGGGAATGTTCCCGCCCGGCAGCCCTGCACATATCGAGTGAACCTCAAATGGACATGCCTCCAGGCCACGGGAACGGATCGTGAGTGTCGTTTAGCGCTTGCTCATGGACCGTTGTGGGGCCATGCTGAATTCGGAAGCTGGCTGTGCGGCAAAGCGAGAGGTCAGGCCTATTCAGCGGCCTCGAAGCCCTGCCGTACTGCCTTTCTCGGCCGTACCTTGACGCGAGGAGTTTGTCCGATGTCTGCGCACGCTGCCAACAATCCATTGCAACCGGGCGATCAGGCGCCGAACGTCGTGTTCGACGCGATTTCGCGCGAGGGGAAGATCGCACTTGACGATTTTCGCGGCCGCAGCCCGCTGCTTGTGGGCCTGTTTCGCGGCCTGCATTGCCCGTTCTGCCGCCGCCATGTGGCGGCGATGGCCCAGCTCAACCCGGCGCTCCGCGAAAAGGGCGTTCAGACGCTTGCCGTGGTAAACACTCCCGTCGAACGGGCCCGTCTCTACTTCCGTTTCCATCCGATCGCTGGTCTTCTCGCCGCATCCGATCCGGCCCGCGCATCGCACCGCGCCTTCGGCTTGCCCATCGTCGAGTTCACCGAAAACGAGACTGACTGGCCAACCAAAATCGGAATGGACGCGGTCATGGAGATGCGCGTCGACCTGCCGGGCGAATTGCCTGAACCGATGAATCCGCCCGCGGCAGGAGACCTCCTTGCCGAAAAGGACCCGTACGAAATCAAGGACGCCGATAAGCAGGTCAGCCTGGCCAATCATATGCAGCTCGTCGGCCATTTCCTGCTCGACCGTGAAGGCGTCGTGCGCTGGAGCTTCACCGAAGTCGAGGAGAACGGCCAGAATCTTTGCCGGGCGCTGAGCCCCGAAGAACTGATGTCGGCCGCTTCGAACGTTGCCCATTGACCTGGCTCCTCCCTGCGGAGCTCCGCTATGCGAATCGCGCGGGTGTTCGGCTCCGGCGGCGCGATCAGAAGCCCTGCAAAGGGAAGCGCCGCTCCATGCAGATAATGATTGTTCTTCCGGCGAAGCAAGCCTACTTTGCGCCGTCTCCATGTATGGAATACATAGTTCAGATGCGCCCGCGCCGGTTTCTTCCCTCCATCAGTCTCCTCTCGGCCTTCGAGGCGGTCTTGCGTAACGGCTCGATCTCGGGGGCGGCGCGAGAAGTCAATCTGACGCAAAGCACCGTGAGCCGCCTTGTCCAGAACCTCGAGGAGCAATTGGGCCGGCCGCTGTTCGAACGCCACAGGCAGAGGCTCATTCCGACCGAAGCAGCTCAGGCCTATGGACGGGACGTCACCCGGGCGCTCGACCTCATCCAGCGCGGCAGCATGGAGTTTTCCGCCAATCCGGGCGGCGGCGCCCTGTCGCTCGCCATCCTGCCGGCCTTCGGCACGCGATGGCTGGCGCCGCGGCTCGGTACGTTCCTAACCCGGAATCCGGGCGTGACGATCAATCTTGCGACGCGCCTCAAGCGGTTCAATTTTGCCGCCGAGGGTTTCGACGCAGCCATTCATTTCGGAGCGGACGATTGGCGCGACGCGGGGCACATGAAACTCTTCGAGGAGCGTTTGACCGCCTGCATCGCTCCGTCGCTTCTCTCCGAACACCCGGTTCGCACGGTCGACGACATGGCCGGTCTGCCGCTGCTGCAGTTGGAGACACGCGGGAACGCCTGGGAGATCTGGTTTGCCGCTCAAGGCGCCGAAGCCCCGAGCGTCACGGGAATGTTGCTGGACCAGTTCGCCACGATGACGCAGGCCGCCATTTCGGGCCTCGGTGTGGCCCTGCTTCCCGATTATCTCGCCGATGTCGAGATAGAGGAAAAGCGCCTTGTGCCGCTTCTCAAACGTTCTGTTCCGGGTTCCGGCGCCTATTGGCTGGTCTGGCCCGAGTCGCGGGCCAACCACCCGCCGCTCGAAGCCTTCCGCAGCTGGCTCGCCGCCGAGGTCTCCTCCTGAGCCCCGCTCCAGAGTCGGCTATGCTCCTGCCACTGGAAGCGGGATCGGCTGTCTCCTGTCCTCTTCATCGAGAATGCTGAACGTAAACTTGCCCTGCTGGTCGCGCTCGACCGAATAGGTCAAGCGATCGCGAACATGGTTGTTCTCGTCGAAGGTCAGCACCCTCGGTTTCAGCTCCGTCAGCCGGCTCTCGTCGAGATAGACCGAGTTGCAAATGATGACCTGATCGCCCGGCTGGCAGGTGCGGGCGGCCGCCCCGTTGAGGATGCAGCACCGCGAGCCGCGCTCGCCGAGAATGACATAGGTGGAGATGCGCGCGCCGGAGTTCTTGTTCCAGATCTCAACGAACTCCATCGGCAGGATGCCCGCCGCCTCACAGTGGTCCGGATCCAAGGTGATCGAGCCGTGATAATTGAGGTTAGCCTCGGTCACGTGGATGCCGTGAAGTTTGCCAGCAACCAGTTTTCTCATGTTCCTCCCCTCGCTTCCGCCGCGTTGTCATAGAGCAACGGCTGTCGAAGGGAAAGTGACGTCAGAAACGGCGTGTGCTCGCCGGAGGCGCGTGTCGGATATTCGCCGACGTTTCACAAAGAATGCGGCGGCTGGATGCCAAGCGGCCTGAGCCGTGATACACGGCTGGAACGAGCATCTTTCCACTCCGCCGCTAGAGGTTGCTGCACGCCCGAACGTGGGCAAAGGATAAGGCGAAGAACACGATGCCTATTGCGAATACGACAAGGTCCATGTCGATAATTCCTGTCTGTTGTTTCTACTGACTGCGCGTCCCCGATAGGCGGCGCCGGCCGCCCGGTAGGTGATCGCGATGGCGTGCATATCCGTCGCCGCAGCGATCGAGGCGATGCGGCGCGTGGATCAATAGAATATGGCTCAAGCGCATAGGACGAGAGAGGTCCAAGAGGAAAGAAATAGGATTCCTATAGGAATTCGGCCGCTTCGGGGCTCATGCACGCAAACGCGCTTCGGCGTGAACATGCGAGACGCGAACGAAGCGCCAATTCCTCAGGCACTCCGGGCGAGGCGACGCACGAGGCCCTGCCGACCGCGTTCCATGACGACGTCATGGTTCCAGCTGAAGACGGGCTTCAGGATGACAGCAAGCCTGACCATCCAGGGTTTCGTCACCTTGACGATCCAGTCGTAGCGGATATTGCATACCGCTCCGTCCGGCCGCAGCGTCCATCGACCGGTCCCATCGAGCTCGCCTGAAGCTTTGCCCTCGATAAGCGATAGCGGTTCAACCCTGGTCGTTTCCATGTTGAAGGCCAAGTCATAGGGCAAAGCGGTGGACCATTTCATCCGACGCACGGCGCCGATGCCGGACTCGTCGCCTGGGCGCAGAAGCGTGACCTCATTGACCGAGGGCCACCAGTCCGGCCAGCTCTCGGGCGTGCTGAGCTCCCGCCAGACATCCTGGACAGAGGCGTCGACGGCCCAGGTCGTGACAAGATGAAACTCGGTCGATGCCATCGCGGTCTATCTCGCGGAGGCCGATGAATGGCCCTCACCAATATAGGCGATCCGGGCGGGCCGAAACAGCACCGCATGCTGTCGGTCATGCCGCAAGGCAACGATTGGGAGCGCCGCTACTGCCCGTAGGAAATGCGACGGCGCACATAGTTTGCGCGGCATGCAAAATTGCTGGATGGTGCAACGCACAATAATTCATCTTCCGCAGGTCATGCTATATTTTTGGGCATATCGGAATTGGCTAATTTTCCCTCGTCAATTCAGCCACATACGAGATCTGGCGGTGTTTGGCACGACGCTTGCATTGGTGTGCTTGCTTCGGTCAACGGCGATTGAAGCAAGTTCAGGCGAAATGCGCCTGCGAAGGACAGTGACGTCGCGACGGTCTTTGCCTCCGAAAGGGATACCTCCCGATCCCCGGAGCGCGATTTCCGAGCGGCGTTTTTTTCGTCGGTTTTCGACCGGCCAACAAGTTGAGGGAACGTGCGCATGACCAAGATATCGATCGGCGGCTTTACTCGCCGCAGCCTGCTGAAGACGACCGCGACGGCCGCCATGGTCGGCGCAGCGAAAACGCTATTGCCCTCCGGGGCCTTTGCCCAGGGGGCTGGTCCGGAGACGGCGAAAGCCATCCTCGGTTTCATCGCGCTGACCGATTCCGCACCGCTGATCATCGCCAAGGAGAAGGGCTTCTTCGACAAATACGGAATGACCGAAGTCGAGGTGGTAAAGCAGGCCTCCTGGGGAACGACGCGCGACAATCTGGTGCTCGGCTCTGCCGGCGCCGGCATCGATGGGGCACATATCCTGACGCCGATGCCCTATCTCATCTCGACCGGCAAGGTGACGCAGAACAACCAGCCGCTGCCGATGGCGATCCTCACCCGCCTCAACCTCGATGCCCAGGGCATTTCAGTCGGCGCGGCCTATGCGGATCTCAAGATCGGTCTCGATGCCTCGGTGCTGAAGGACGCCTTCGCCAAGAAGAAGGCGGCGGGTGCGGCGGCAAAGGTCGCGATGACCTTCCCCGGCGGTACGCATGACCTCTGGATCCGCTACTGGCTCGCCGCCGGCGGCATCGATCCGGACAAGGATGTCGAGACGATCGTCGTACCGCCACCGCAGATGGTCGCCAACATGAAGGTCGGCACCATGGACTGTTTCTGCGTCGGCGAGCCCTGGAACGAGCAGCTCGTCAACCAGAAGATCGGCTACACCGCCGTGAATACCGCTGAGCTCTGGGCCAAGCACCCCGAAAAGTCCTTCGCCATGCGCGCCGATTGGGTCGAGAAGAACCCGCGTGCCGCCAAGGCGCTGGTCATGGCCGTCGAGGAGGCCGCGCAATGGTGCGACGACATGGCGAACAAGGACGAGCTTGCCAAGATCGTCGGCAAGCGCAGCTGGTTCAACGTGCCGCCGAAGGACATCGTCGACCGGCTGAAGGGCGAATACGACTACGGCAACGGCAAGGTCGTGGAGAACAGCCCGCATTTCATGAAGTTCTGGCGCGACCACGCCTCCTACCCCTTCCAGAGCCACGACGCCTGGTTCCTCACCGAGAACATACGCTGGGGCAAGCTTGCACCGGATACGGATATCAAGGGGCTGATCGCCAAGGTCAACCGCGAGGACATCTGGCGCGAAGCGGCGAAGGATCTCGGCGTCGCCGACATTCCGCCCTCCACCTCGCGCGGCCCGGAAACTTTCTTCGACGGCAAGGTCTTCGATCCCGCCAATCCCGAAGCCTATCTGAAGAGCCTGGCAATCAGCCGCATCGCCTGATGCCGCAATCGCAGCCGGGCCCGGTCCCGGCTGCCGTCGACCGAGAACCCGTAGGAGAAGGGCATGTCCGCCACCAATCTGAAGCTCAAACCGCAGGCGCCGCCGCAGTCCTCGGCGCAGGTGATTGCTCTCGAGGCTACGGCAAGACCGCGCTTTGACAGCCGCCTGCCGCGCTTTGCCGCTCAAACCATCACCAATCTCTTGCCGCTGCTGGTGACGCTGACCTTCCTCACCCTCGCTTGGCAGCTCGCCTGTGCCTCGCCCGATTCGAGCCTGCCGGCGCCGACGCGCGTGCTCGAGGAGAGCTGGGAATTGATCGCGCATCCCTTCTATGTCGGTCAGGGTGCCGACCAGGGCCTCTTCTGGCACGTCTTCGCCAGCCTGCAGCGCGTCGCCCTCGGCTATGCCATGGCCGCCGCCGTCGGCGTGGCGCTCGGCACTCTGGTCGGCCAGAGCGCGCTCGCCATGCGCGGCCTCGACCCCATCTTCCAGGTGCTGCGCACCGTGCCGCCGCTCGCCTGGCTGCCGCTTTCGCTGGCCGCCTTCCAGGACGGCAACCCCTCGGCGATCTTCGTCATCTTCATCACCGCGATCTGGCCGATCATCATCAACACTGCCGTCGGCATCCGCAACATTCCGCAGGACTACCAGAACGTCGCCAGGGTGCTGCGGCTGAACGGCTTCGAATATTTCGCCAAGATCATGCTGCCGGCCGCCGCCCCGTATATATTCACTGGCTTGAGGATCGGCATTGGTCTCTCATGGCTGGCGATCGTCGCCGCCGAGATGCTGATCGGCGGCGTCGGCATCGGCTTCTTCATTTGGGATGCGTGGAACTCGTCGCTGATCAGCGACATCATCGTGGCGCTAATCTATGTCGGCATCGTCGGTTTCCTCCTCGACCGCATCATCGCGCTCATCGGCCGCGCAGTCGCCCGCGGCACGGCAAACGCCTGAAGAAAAGGAGGCTTTTCATGCCCAAGAGCTATCTCTCGCTGGAACTCATCGACAAGACCTTCGAACGTGGCGGCACCCGCAGCGAGGTTCTGAAACAGGTGTCGCTCGCGGTCGACAAGGGCGAGTTCATCTCGATTATCGGCCATTCCGGCTGCGGCAAGTCGACCCTGCTCAACATCGTCGCCGGATTGACGCAGGCGACGAGTGGCGTCGTGCTGCTGGACGGCCAGGTGGTCGACGAGCCGGGACCGGACCGCGCCGTCGTCTTCCAGAACCATTCGCTGTTGCCCTGGCTGACCGTCTATGAAAACGTTCGGCTCGCCGTCGACAAGGTGTTCTCGGCGACGCGCACTAGGCGGGAACGGCATGAATGGACCATGTGCAACCTCGAACTGGTGCAGATGGCGCATGCCGCGGACAAGCGCCCTTCGGAAGTCTCCGGCGGCATGAAGCAGCGCGTCGGCATCGCCCGTTCGCTGGCGATGGAGCCGAAGGTGCTGCTGCTCGACGAACCCTTCGGGGCGCTCGACGCGCTGACACGTGCCCATCTGCAGGATCAGGTGATGCAGATCCACGCGACGCTCGGGAACACGGTCTTGATGATCACCCATGACGTTGACGAAGCGGTCCTGCTTTCCGACCGCATCGTGATGATGACCAACGGCCCCTCCGCCCGGATCGGCGAAATCCTCGACGTGCCGCTCGCCCGCCCGCGCCGGCGCATCGAGCTCGCCTCCGATCGCACCTACCTGAAATGCCGCGAAGCGGTGCTCAAGTTCCTCTACGAGCGCCATCGCTTCGTCGAGGCTGCGGAGTGATCGAGGGCGCCGGGCGCTCTTGACCTTCCAACGGTGGGAAGCCCTATCTTCGGTTCCTAACGAAAATCGGAGACAGGAAATGCACCGCTACGAGATCAAAGACATGACCTGCAGCCATTGCGCAAGCGTGGTGGAAAGGGCGATTCGCGGCGTCGATCCCGCCGCGGCAATCAAGGTGGACCTCGGCAAGAAGGAAGTCAGCATCGAGACCGCGGCAAACAAGACTACGATCTCCGACGCGCTCAGAGCGGCCGGCTACGAAAGCCGGCCGCTCTGATCCACTCTGCCGGCCAACCCCCTCAGCGACCGGTTCACGATAGGCGAGCTATCTCAATCCTCACCCGGATACTGAAATCCTGGAGGAAGCTGCAGGCTGGCGGCATAGGCCGGCTCAGGCGCGGCGGCCTGCGCATGTTCCCGCGGCTTCATTCAATGGGCCGCGACGACGGAACGGATCGCCAATGGGCGATAGCGTTGGAGGAGATCCGGATTCTTCTCTTCCTTCGCCGCCTCGTCGTTGCGTCCTGACTTTGCTTGCCCCCTGGGCCAGAGAACGAACGGCTCAAGCGGTCACGTGCTTCACCATGGTGCCGCCACCGCTTGCCTGATCGGTCGGGAAGACTTCGACACGGGCGACATCGACAAATACCGGCAAATCGATGACATCGTTGATGATGCGGGCGATATTTTCCGGCTGAATCGAGCGGTATCCGTCGTACAGCATGGCCTTTGCCTGACCATCCGGAATCGAGGTCCGATAGAGAGACGTCTCCACGCGACCCGGAACGATTTCGCTGACGCGGACGGAAGTCCCCAGGAGATCGCAACGCAGGTCGTCGCAGAAGAGACTTAGTCCCGCCTTCGACGGTCCATAGACCGCCATGTTGGGATAGGCTGCCCGCCCGCCGCTGGAACCCACATAAATCAGATGCCCGCGCTTACGTGCGACCATGCCTGGCAGGAAGACGCGCGTTAAGTGCATCGGGGCCTTGAGATTGATATCGATCATCGCATCGATCTCGGAAGGTTCGATCTCGTGGAATGTGGCGCGGGTGGAAAGAATGCCGGCGTTGTTGACGAGGATATCGACTTCAACATCCTTCAACGCCTCGGCGATGACGGCCGTATCGCGCACGTCGGCCCGCACCGGAACAGCGCCGCACCCATCTGCCAGTTCCGCAAGCAGGCTTTCGTTGCGGCCCACCGCGTAAACCGTCAAGTCGCGTTGCCGCAGAGCCGAAACCGTCGATTTGCCGATACCGCTGGTCGCGCCGGTGACGACTGCCACGCGATAGGTGTCAGACATAGATATAGCCCCCGCTGACGACGACATTCTCGCCTGTGGCATAGGTGTTGCGGCTGGACGCCATCATGACGATCCATTCGGCCATTTCGACGGGCTCGGCGGCGCGGCCAAGGGCGCTCGCCTTGGCCAGCTCCGGCAGGAAGCCGAGTTCTTTAGCGCGGTCCGTCGCAAAGCCTGCCGGCGCCACCGAATTCACGAGGATCTGGTCCTTGGCGCATTCCTGGGCGAAGGACTTGGTGAGGCTGACCACCGCCGCCTTGGTCGCGGCATAGTGGGCATTCTGCGGATGCGCCTTGAAGGCATCGACGGAGGTGACGTTGACGATGCGTCCTGTCACTTCCGGCGCGTTCACGAACTGGCGCATATGCAGCACCGCCGCCACCATAATATGGTAGGTGCCCTTGACGTTGATGGCGTTCTCCAGGTCCCAGTCCTCGTCGGTGATTTCCAGGATCGGCTTGCGGGGATAGATCGCTGCGCTGTTGACGAGAGCATGGATGCGGCCAAGCTTGCCGGCAACCGTCTCGAAACCGCTGTGAGCCGTTTCTGCGCGGGAAATATCGGCAACCGCTACCGCCACCTCCGCGCCGAGTGCTTCCAGCTCCGCCGCCGCGGAGGCGAGCAATGCCTCATTGCGGTCAATAAGCCCGATCTTCGCCGCTCCATGCGCGATCATCAGTTTCGCAGTGGTGAGACCGAGGCCCGAAGCTCCCCCCACGATGACAACGGATTGGGCTTTCACGACGAGCCTCCTGATTGTTTGTATGTTATCACTTATATGCTAGGATGGATGGAGATCAAGCAGTTTTTGTCGGTGCGAAATGACTCCGCCGCGGGCCCAACACCTCCATCTTTGAAGAGAATCCCGCGAGGCAGGCAATCTATCGAGAAACGCGATATTTCGAGCGGCATGTGGCACGATATGTGATATGTGCCAACGGGGATTTTCAATCGGAGCAAATAGGTGTCGATTATCACGCAACGTGGCAATTTGGCAGAAATCGTCGTCACAAAGCTTACCGAGCGCATCGACTCCGGGCTCTATGCTCCCGGCGCGAAAATTCCCTCCAGCGCCCAGCTATGTGAGGAATTCGGCGTTTCCCGAACCGTCATTCGCGAGGCTCTGACATCTCTGAAGGTGGGAGGACGCGTAACCGCGCGACAAGGCGCTGGCGTCTATGTGACTGAGAAGGACGCCAAGACGCTTCACTATGAAATCAGCCGCATCGAGGACATTCGCTCGGCCATGCAGATCCTCGAATTGCGGCTTGGCGTCGAGATGCAATCCGTCGCTCTGGCCGCAACCAGGCGCACTCCGGAAGCTCTCGCGGAGATTGCCCGCGCCTATGACAAATTGGAAACCCTCAAAACGGACGATGCGGAAGTCGAAGCGCGCGCGGATTTCGACTTTCATCTGGCTATCGCCCGCGCCACCCGCAATCCGCATTTTCCGAGCTTTCTAGAAGCCGTCATGGAAAGCATCAACTTCGAACTGGTGCTGAAACATCGCCAATCGTCGCGCGCCTACAGTGGCTATTTGAAGAAAATCAACAGGGAACATGCGGCCATTCTGGCAGCGATCACCCAGGGCGACGTGAAGGCAGCAAAGCAGGCGCTTGCCGTGCATCTCGAGGAGAGCCTCAACAGATACCGGCTGATGCTGGACGAGCCTGAAAGTGTGGAGATGGCGGACTGATCAGGTTCGCAAATTTTCTACGCGCGCCTGCGGAGACTTCGGCAAGTCGTCGACACTGTCGCAGGATGCGTTCACTCAGCCGGCAATCTCCCGCCATTGGGGTCGCCTTGATGGAATGCCACCGTCACCCATCCTGTCCGGCAGCAGCGGCGTATTCTTACCTCCCCAGCGCCATCGCCTGTTCGCGGATCTGCGTGAGGCTCATTTTGGACGTCAGTGCTTCCGGATCGAGGCGGATTTCGATCAGCGCCGGCTTGCCGGAGGCTTCGCAGCGCTGGAACGCCGGGGCGAATTCCTCGGTCCTCTGCACCGTTTCTCCATGCAGTCCGTAGGAGCGGGCAAGCGCGGCAAAATCCGGGTTGGTCAAACGCGTGCCGGACACCCGGCCCGGATAATTGCGCTCCTGATGCATGCGGATGGTGCCGTACATGCCATTGTTGATAACCAGGACGATGACACGCGCGTCGTACTGCATCGCGGTCGCCAGTTCCTGGCCGTTCATCAGGAAGCAGCCGTCGCCGGCAAAGGCCACAACGATCCGGTCCGGCGCGGTGATCTTGGCGGCGATCGCCGCCGGCACGCCATATCCCATCGAGCCGTTGGTTGGGCCGAGTTGGGTGCGAAACGTCCGGTATTGATAGAAGCGATGCGCCCAGGCGGAATAATTTCCCGCCCCAGTGGTCAGGATCGCGTCGGGCTTCAGATGACCGCGCAGCCACTCCATCACCTCGCCCATCTGCACCGGGCCGGGAATTTCCGGATGCTTCAGGTTTTCTAGATAGTCCGCATGCGCGGCCCTCGTCCATTCCATCCAGGCAGCGGATGCCGCAGGTCTTAGCTTCGCCGCCTGCGACAGGAAGCCGGCCACGCTGGCATTGATTGGCAAAGCCGCGTGATAGACGCGTCCGAGCTCCTCGGCGCCCGGATGGACGTGCACAAGCGTCTGCTTCGGAACCGGAATGTCGATCAGCGTATAGGCGCCCGTCGTCATTTCGCCGAGCCGCGCGCCGATCGAAATCAAGAGATCGCAGGCCTTGATGTGCTGGATCAGCTTCGGCCCGGCGGCAAGGCCAAGGTCGCCGGCATAGTTCGGATGCCTATTGTCGAACAGGTCCTGGCAGCGGAAGGAGGCTGCGACGGAGAGCGAGAAGGCTTCGGAGAACGTCCTGAGGTCGGCGACCGCCTGCTGCGTCCAGCCACCACCACCGGCAACGAGCATCGGGCGCTTCGCTTCCGCGAGCAACCGGACGAGATCATCGAGCTGCTGCTCGCCCGCATAGGCCTCGACCCGCTTGTACGCCGGCGTATCGGCAACCGCCACCTCATCGGTCAGCATGTCTTCCGGAAGTGCGACGACGACCGGACCCGGCCGGCCGTTGACGGCGCGATGGAACGCCTGGCTGACGAGTTCGGGGATACGGGCCGCATCCTCAATCTCGACGATCCATTTCGCCATCTGGCCGAACATGCGGCGATAGTCGATCTCCTGAAATGCCTCGCGCTCCATCTGGTCGCGCGCCACCTGGCCGATGAACAGGATCATCGGCGTGGAATCCTGGAAGGCGGTATGAACGCCGACCGAGGCATTGGTGGCGCCCGGCCCGCGGGTAACGAAGCAGATGCCCGGCCTGCCGGTCAGCTTGCCATAGGCCTCGGCCATATAGGCCGCTCCGCCTTCCTGGCGGCAGATGACGAATTCGACCGCGTCTTCCGCATCGTGGAAGGCGTCGAGCACCGCGAGATAGCTTTCGCCCGGCACGCCGAATGCACGCTCGACGCCATGGATGCGCAGGGCGTCGACCAGCACTTGGCCGCCGCTGCGTGTCTCGATTTCGTTGTTCATGAAGTTCCCCTGCCCTTTTGGTCAGATGACGGCGTCTTCGAGGAAAGGACGGTTCGCCACAACCCGTTCGTAGCCAAAGGGCGCAAGGTCGAGCGTGCGGAAGCCTCCATAGGTAATGATTTCGGAAAGCCCACGCCCCATGGCCGGCGACTGCTGCAGCCCATGGCCGGAAAAGCCGTTGGCGAAGAGAAAGTTCTTCACCTCCGTATGCGGGCCGAGGACGACGTTGTGGTCGAGCGTGCAGTAGTCGTAGTGGCCGGCCCAGGAACTGACGACCTTGATCGCCTCGAAGGCAGGCACGCGGTTCGCCAGCGTCGGCCAGATCTCCTCCTCGAATTCGTCATGCATCACCTCGAAATCGTTCGGATCGACCTCCGGATCGTGCTTGGGATAGGTGCCCATCAGATAGAACTTGCCCTCCGGACGGAAAAAGACTCCCGTCGGATCGATGGTCAGTCCGACCTTGCCTTCAAGGGACGTGCGGCAATCGACGACGAAGAGCGAGCGCCGGCGCGACTCGACGGGGATGTCGAGACCGGCCATGCGGGCGACGTGTCTGCCGTTGGTGCCGGAGGTGTTGACCACCGTCCCGCAGCCGATCGTCTGGCCGCCCTTTGTCGTCACGGAAACGACGCGGTCGCCCTCGCGGTTGACCGCCACAACCTCGTCTTCGATGTATTCGACGCCGAGCGAACGGGCCTTCTTGCGGAAACCCTGCATCAAGCCGACGCTGTCGAACCAGCCTTCGCCACGCTCGCCGGTGCTGCCGAGCACCAGCCCTTCGAGGTTGAGCCAGGGGAAGCGTTTCGCGAGACCTTCGACCTCGAGCAGCGTCACTTCGGCGCCGCAGGAGACCTGCGTTTCGTGATTGCGGCGCAGCACCTCAGCGCCTCGTTCGTCGCCCGCAAGGAAGAGATAGCCCGCCTCGTGAAAGCCGATCTCCGGCGTATCGTCGTCGACGGCGACGTTCTCCTTGAAGTTGCGGATGAACTCCGTGCCGAACTGGGAGACCTTGACGTTAATGGCGTTCGAGAACTGATGTCGGATCGAACTG
Source organism: Sinorhizobium fredii (assembly GCF_002944405.1). Taxonomy (NCBI): domain Bacteria; kingdom Pseudomonadati; phylum Pseudomonadota; class Alphaproteobacteria; order Hyphomicrobiales; family Rhizobiaceae; genus Ensifer; species Ensifer fredii. The sequence continues at coordinate 1,158,027 of NZ_CP024310.1, forward strand.
GACGAGAGCGCCGTCGCGCATCGTTGATAGGTCCAATCCTTCTCGATCACCAGGACGGAACCGGTGAAGTCCGGATTGGTCGCCAGGAAGTAGGCGGTCGAGCTGCCGACGACGGCACCACCGACGATGACGAGGTCATAGGAGGTCCTGGCAGCCCGCATCACTTGTTCTCGTCTTCGAAGTGGCCGGCCGCACAGAAGCTGCCGCCCTGGAAGCGCACGGCCGGATCGTTCGGATCCCCCTGCTCCGTCTTGGCGAACACCCTTTCCGCATAGTCGTCAGCACTGTCCTCCGGCTTGTAGCCGAGAGAAGCGGCGGTGCGGTTGTCCCAAAAGGCGCGGCTGTTGTTGGACATGCCGTAGGCGACCATGAAGCCGACGCGTTCGGCCGACAGGCTCTTTTCAACGAGTTGGCGGCAATCGCGGTAGGAGAGCCAGGTGATCAGATGTCGGCGATCTGTGGGCTCCGGAAAGGACGAGCCGATGCGCAGGCTTACCGTTTCGAGGCCGAACTTGTCGAAATAATAGCGGGCGAGGTTTTCGACGAAGGTCTTCGACACGCCGTAGAGACTGTCGGGCCGGGTCGGCACGTTGCCGTCGATGGTCTCGGTCCGCTCGTAGAAACCGATGGCATGGACCGAGCTGGCATAGACGATGCGCTTGACGCCATGCTGGCGGGCCGCCTCGTAAATGTTGTAGCTGCCGACGATATTGGCGTCCAGAATGGTCTTCCACGGCGCTTCGAGTCCCTGTCCGCCCATATGGACGATCGCGTCGCAGCCTTTCACTGCATGGGAAACGGCATCGAAATCGGCGAGGTCCGCCGGGGAATCCTCTTCGTGCGGCGCCAGGTTCTGGCACGCCTGTCGGGCCGAGAGCCGAACGATCTTGCCGAGCCTAGTACCGGATTTGCGAAGCTGTGTTCCAAGAGCGCCGGCGGCGCCGGTGAGAAGCGTGCGCTGATAATCGGTCACGAGACTTGATCCTGATTAGCGAAGTCTAGCCAGGGCACCGGCGGTTCGCTCGATGGCCAAAGCGAGGTTTTCGCGCGATGTTGCGAAGGACAGGCGAATATAGGGCTCTACGCCGAAAGCTGAACCCGGCACGGTCGCGACCTTTCCCTCCTTCAGGAGGTACGACGCCAGATCAGTGTCACTGGGGATTGTCGCTCCGTCCGGCGCGGTCTTGCCGATATAGGCGGCGCATTTCGGAAACAGATAGAATGCGCCTTCCGGGGCGCGTACTTCAAGACCGGCAATCGCGCCGAAACCTTGCGTCACCATTTCACCGCGCGCCTTGTATTCCGCCACAGCTTTCGTCACGAAATCCTGCGGGCCGTTCAGCGCAGCCGCGGCGGCAACCTGGGTGATCGAAGACGGACAGGTGGTGCTCTGTGACTGGAGTTTGTTCAACACCTTCGTCAGTTCCTTCGGCCCTGCCGCATAGCCGAGCCGCCAGCCGGTCATCGCATAGGCCTTGGACACGCCGTTGATCAGGAGCGTGCGATTGCGCAGTTCGGGGCATGCATTCGCGAATGAGGTGAAGGGCACGTCACCGCAGACGATGTGCTCGTAAATCTCGTCCGACATGATGGCGACGCGCGGGTGGCGTGCCAGCACTTCGCCAAGGGCTTTCAGCTCGTCGGCGGTATAGATCGCACCGGTCGGGTTGGAGGGTGAGTTAAACAGGAACCAACGCGTTTTGGGCGTAATCGCCGCTTCGAGGCGTTCAGGTGTAATCTTGAAGGCATCCTCGACGCCGCAGGGCACGACGACAGGTAAACCGCCGTGCAGGATCACAATATCCGTATAGGAGACCCAGTAGGGCGCCGGAACCACCACCTCGTCGCCCGGCTCAAGCGTTCCGAGGAAGGCATTGAAGAGTATCTGCTTGGCGCCGTTGCCGATCGAGATCTCGTCCATGGCGTAGTCGAGATCGTTCTCGCGCCTGAACTTGGCGACGATCGCCTCGCGCAGTTCGGGCAGGCCGTCCGGGGCCGTATAGCGGATGATCCCGCGCTTCATCGCGTCGGTCGCCGCCGCGACGACATGCGCCGGCGTGTCGAAATCCGGCTCGCCGAGCGAGAGGTCGACCACATGCTCGCCCTGGGCCCGCATTGCCTTGGCGGCAAGAGAAATCGCCATCGACGGCGAGGACTTGATCGTCGCGGCTCGGCTGCTTTCGAACGTCATCATGTTCATGCCTTCCCTTCCGCCTTGCCGTAGAGCATGGCCTGGTCTTCGGTGATGTAGCCGTGCCTGACGTCATGGGCGACAGCATCCGCAGGGCGCTCCGCCGGATCGCCGTAGCCTCCGCCGCCCGGAAGCGCGAGCACGAGCCTTCTTCCCTCAGGCACGAATTGCAATCCCTTGCCCTTCAGCACCGTTCCATCGTCGAGCGTCACGGAACCGGCCGCCCCGTCCCTGCCCCCGTCGCGGCCGCGCGCCGGATGACCGAGACGGTCGAACATGGCGGAGAAGCGGAAAGAATAGCCATCGGCCGCCTCGATCTCGATCATCTGGCCGAGGCCGCCGCGCTGTGCACCGGCGCCGCCGGATCCTTCGCGTAACTCCTTGCGCCAGACGATGACCGGGCCGACATTCTCCGTCGCCTCGATCGGCATAGTATGGACGCCGCTGGGGAAAGCAGTGGCGTTCAGCCCATCGAGCGAAGCGCGTGCGCCGGAACCGCCGGAATTGAACATCAGGATCTCCGCGCCCTTGCCGCCGATTTGATCGGAGACTGGGCGCACGCTCATATGCAGGTTCCAGAGCGCGCTCGCGCCTTCGGCCGGCACCTGACCCGGCAGCGCCTGATGCAGCGCGCCGAGCACCAGATCCGGTACGAAATGGCCGAGCACGTGGCGCACCGCGACCGGCGCCGGACGTTTGGCATTGAGGATGCAGCCTTCCGGCGCGACGACGTCGAACGGCGCAAGCGAGGCGGCGTTGTTCGGGATTTCCGGGGCAACGACGCATTTGATGCCGTAGCAGGCATAGGCCTTCGCATAGACAAGCGGCACGTTGATGCCGAACTTGCTCGTGCCGGAGGTACCGTCGAAATCGACCGCCACGCCCTCGGGGCTGATGGTGAGCTTTGCGGCAAGGTGCACCGGTTCATCGTAGCCATCGAGATCGAGGCTGTACTCCCAGGAGCCGTGCGGCAGGTCCTTCAACCGATCGAGCGTCGCCTCGCGGCTGTTCTTCAGGATGAAGCCGCCGATCATCGACAGGTCTTCGAGGTTGAATTCCGTCAGCATGTCGATGAGGCGGCGGTGGCCGGTCTCGTTGCAAGCTGCAAGCGCATGGAAGTCGCCGACCACCTTGTCGCTTTCTCGGACGTTGTTGCGCACGATATGGATGAGCGTACGGTTCAGTTCACCGCGCTCGAAGAACTTCATGATCGGGATGAAGATGCCTTCCTCGTAGACCTCACGCGCATCCGGGCCGAAGCCGCGGCCGCCGACATCGACGACATGGGCAGTCGAGGCGAAGTAGCCGACGAGCTTGCCGTGGTGGAAGGAAGGCGTGACGACCGTGATGTCGTGCAGGTGACCGGTGCCCTTCCATGGATCGTTGGTGATGTAGACGTCGCCTTCGAAGATGTTCTCCGGGCCGATATCGCGGATGAAGTGCGCAACGGATTCCGCCATGGCGTTGACGTGGCCCGGCGTGCCGGTGACGGCCTGCGCCAGCATGCGCCCTTCGAGGTCGAACACGCCGGCGGAAAGATCGCCTGCCTCGCGGACGGAGGTGGAGAAGGCCGTGCGGATCAGCGTCTGCGCCTGCTCCTCGACGACGGAGATCAGGCGGTTCCACATGACCTGCATGTGGATATCGATCATCGATTGGTTCATGGGAATATCCTCAAAGCCGTGATACGAGCAGGCAGCCGTCGTTCTGAACGATGGCCTTGAAGGCGGAGGTCAGAACCGTCGAGGTCTCTCGCTCCACGATAACGGCCGGACCTCTGACGACGTCGCCGGGCTTCAGGTGCGTCCGTTCATGAATACCCGCTTCGAGATAGGTCCCTTGAGCTGCTTCGAACAGCCGGCGCGTCTTGGCGGGCCTGACGGCCTCGCCTTCAGCAACGGCGGCAACCCGGGCGACCGGCGGCAGCGGCGAGCTCGCCTTGACCGACCAGCTGACGATCTCGATATCGAGGCCTTCGATGGCGCGGCCGAAGAAGCGCCCGTATTCAGTCTCGAACAGCGCAGCGATCGTCTTGGCACTGTCGGAGTCGAAGCGGGGGGACTGCAGCGGAACGGGAATGTCCCAGCCCTGCCCGGCGTAGCGCATGAAAAGCATGCGTTCGATCACCGGCTGGCCCATGTCGAGCCCGCCTTCGACGAAGCCGACGGCCTCGGCCAGCATCGCTTCCATAAGCCGGTTCGCCGCCGCATGATCGAATTTCGTAAGGTTGAAGACGGCGCTGCGCACGGACTCATAGCCGAAGGGTGCCTTCAAAAAGCCGATCGCCGAGCCGACGCCGGCGCCCGGCGGGACGAGGAAGGTGGTAATCCCCATCTTCTCGCAGAGACGCGCCGCATGCAGCGGTCCGGCGCCGCCGAAGGTGATCATCGTGAAGTCGGCGATGTTCTTGCCGTTCTCGACCGTATGGACGCGGCCGGCATTGGCCATGTTCTCGTCCACCATCTCGCAGGTGCCGTAGGCGGCAGCTTCCGGATCGAGCGCGAGAACAGAGCCGATATCGTCGCTCATCGCCTTGCGGCTCGCATCGATGGAGAGCGGGATGGCGCCGCCGGCAAAGTTCTCCGGATCGAGCTTGCCGAGGATCAGGTCGGCATCCGTCACGGTCGGGTTCTTGCCGCCGCGCTGGTAGCACGCCGGGCCCGGCTCTGAAGCGGCGGAGTGCGGTCCGACACGGATCTGGCGCATGCCGTCGACACTGGCGATCGAACCGCCGCCCGCACCGATCTCGACCATCTCGACCACCGGAATCGAGATCGGCATGCCGGAGCCCTTGCGGAAGCGGTAGGTGCGGGCGACCTCGAAGGTCTTGGCTGTCTTCGGCACCTGGTTCTCGATTAGGCAGATCTTGGCGGTGGTGCCGCCCATGTCGAAGGAGAGCACCGTGTCGAGACCATGACGCCGGGCAATGTCTGCCGCGAAGATGGCCCCGCCCGCGGGACCGGATTCCACCAGCCGCACCGGGAACTCCGACGCGCTTTCCACCGAGACGATGCCGCCGCCCGAATGGATCATGAAGACCGGGCAGCCGACGCCGATCTCCTTCAGCGACACGACGAGCCGGTCGAGATAGGATTTGATCGCCGGTTTCACATAGGCATTGGCGCAGACCGTGTTGAAGCGCTCGAACTCGCGCATTTGCGGGGAAACTTCGGAGGAAATCGAGACGGAGACATGCGGCAGCCGCTCGAGCATGGCCTCACGCACCGCAACCTCATGCGCGCCGTTGGCATAGGCATGGATGAACCCGATGGCGACACTCTCGTAACCGCCCGCGGCGATCTTCTCGATGACTGCCGCGACGGATGCTTCATCCAGCTGCAGAAGAACTTTGCCCGACGCGGCGATCCGCTCGCGCACGACGAAACGATCCGCGCGGGCAATCAGCGCCGGCGGCAGCGAGATGTTGAGATCGTATTGCTCGAAGCGGTTCTCCGTGCGCATCTCCAGCACATCGCGGAACCCTTCCGTCGTCACCAGCGCCGTCTTAGCCCCGCGCCGCTCGATGAGCGCATTGGTGGCAAGCGTCGTGCCGTGGATTAGGATATCGATGTCCGAAAGCGCTATGCCGGCCATCTCGGCGACGACCCCTACACCCTTCAAGATCGCCCGCTCCGGCGCCACGTAGTCGGTCAGTACCTTGGTGGAGTGGAGAACTCCGTCCAGATCGAGGGCGATGTCCGTAAAGGTGCCGCCGATATCGACGCCGACCCGGCAGTTTGAAGGGCTGGTTTTCACCGCTTTATTCCCCCGGTTTCGCCACCCGTCCGCGCGATGTGCAATTGAAGTCGACGCTCTTACTATGCACTTATCATATAAGTGTCAACCGGCTGTGGTGACCGGCCATTACCGTTCGAACATTGAAGGTGAGCCCGCTGGTCCTTCGGTCGCGCCAGCTCGTGCTTCAATTTGCCGGTCTCAAGCCGGTGAGCGCTCTCGCTCGTCATAGGGCTTGCGACAGGCCGCCGCAGCCCTTCGAAGCACCGGCGTCATCATCATCATCAACAAACCCCGAATATTTTTCCAAAGCGTCCGCCTTGACCTTCCCACCGTTGGAAGGCCCATCTTCAATGACAGATATAACCGCAAGGAACATAAGCATGGCATCCCTGAACGCCGCCGGAACGAGGCACGTGGAAAGCAAGCAAAACGTCAGCCTTTCCGTGGAGGGCATGAGCTGCGCCTCCTGCGTCGCGCGCGTCGAGAAGGCGATTAGCGCCGTCCCGGGGGTGGTTTCCGCCTCCGTCAACCTGGCAACGGAGCGTGCCGACATTCGCTTCGACGAGACGGCGAAACCATCCGAGATCATCAACGCGATCGAGAATCTCGGCTACGGGGCGGTTGAAGATGCGCTTGAGCTCGGCATCGAAGGGATGAGTTGCGCCTCCTGCGTGGGGCGCGTCGAGAAGGCGCTGAAGGCCGTCCCCGGCGTCGTCGAGGCGAATGTCAATCTTGCCAACGAGAGGGCCTCGATCCGGCTAGTAAGGGGGCTCGCCTCCACCGAGCAGCTGGTGGAAGCGGTTCGCGGCGTCGGCTACGAGGCACATCAGCGCGGCAATGATCAGGATATCGACCGCGAGGGAGAAAAGCGCGCACAGGAGCTGAGACGCGTTGAGCGTGCCTTCCTGACCGGCGCCCTCCTGACGCTTCCTGTCTTCCTCCTCGAGATGGGCTCGCACTTCGTTCCGGCAATCCATGATTTGGTGATGACCCGCATCGGCATGGCCGAGAGCCGGTACCTGCAGTTCGCTCTGGCGACGATCGTTCTCTTCGGCCCCGGCCGCCGCTTCTTCGCCAAGGGCGTGCCTGCCTTGTTGCGCGCCGCACCTGACATGAACTCGCTGGTGGCGATCGGAACGGCCGCCGCCTGGGGCTATTCGGTCGTCGCCACCTTTGCGCCCCGGCTCCTGCCGGCCGGCACCGCCAATGTCTACTACGAGGCGGCAGCCGTCATCGTCACACTGATCCTGCTCGGACGGCTCCTCGAAGCGCGCGCCAAGGGCCGCACATCGGAGGCGATCAAGCACTTGATGGGCCTGCAGCCCAAGACAGCGCGCGTCCGGCGCGGCGGCGAGATGCTGGAAATCCCGGTTGCCGAGTTGCGCGTGGGCGACATGGTGCTGGTGCGGCCCGGCGAGAAGGTCGCCGTCGACGGCGTGGTCGTCGAAGGCCAATCCTATGTCGACGAATCGATGATCACCGGCGAGCCCGTGCCGGTGGAAAAGACGAAGGGTTCGGATGTCGTCGGCGGCACGATCAACAGGACCGGCGCCTTCACCTTCCGTGCCACCAAGGTTGGCACCGATACCATTCTTGCGCAGATCATCCGGATGGTCGAGCAGGCGCAAGGCGCGAAACTGCCGATCCAGACGCTCGTCGATCGCGTCACCGGCTGGTTCGTGCCGGCCGTGATGGCGGTCGCCGTGGTGACTTTCCTCACCTGGCTCGTTTTCGGGCCGGACCCGGCCCTCACCTTCGCGCTCGTCAACGGCGTCGCGGTACTGATCATCGCCTGCCCCTGTGCCATGGGTCTCGCCACGCCAACTTCGATCATGGTCGGCACCGGCCGTGCCGCCGAGATGGGCGTGCTTTTTCGCAAGGGCGAAGCGTTGCAGACGTTGCGCAATGCCGCGGTCATCGCCCTCGACAAGACCGGCACGCTGACCGAGGGCCGGCCGGAGCTGACCGATCTGGAGACCGCGCCCGGTTTCCAGCGCAACACCGTCCTGGCTCTAATCGCCGCCGCCGAAGCACGGTCCGAACACCCGATCGCCGAAGCGATCGTTTCCGCGGCCGAAGCCGCCGGCCTTGAATTGGCCGAGCCTGAAAAGTTCGAGGCAATTCCGGGTTTTGGCATCAGAGCCGAGGTTGCCGGAAAGGACGTCCACATTGGCGCCGACAGGCTGATGGCACGTCTCGGCCTCGACGTCTCGCACTTTGCCTCCGAAGCCGCCCGGCTCGGCGACGAGGGCAAGAGCCCGCTCTATGCGGCGATCGACGGCAGGGTCGCCTCCATCATCGCGGTTGCCGATCCGCTGAAGGAGACGACGCGAGAGGCCGTCCGAGCGCTGCATGACCTCGGCCTGAAGATCGCGATCGTCACCGGCGACAATCGCCGAACGGCCGAGGCGATCGCCCGCAAGCTCGGCATCGACGAGGTGCTCGCCGAGGTGCTGCCGGACGGCAAGGCCGCGGCGGTCAAGCGCCTGCGGGCGGACGGCCGAAGAGTCGCCTTCGTCGGCGACGGTATCAACGACGCGCCGGCGCTTGCCGCCGCAGATGTCGGAATCGCGATCGGCACGGGAACCGATGTCGCAATCGAGAGCGCCGACGTGGTGCTGATGTCCGGCGACCTCGTCGGCGTGCCGAATGCGATCGCCCTTTCGAAGACGACGATCCGCAACATCAAGCAAAACCTGTTCTGGGCCTTCGCCTATAACATGGTTCTGATTCCGGTGGCCGCCGGCGCGCTCTATCCCGGCTATGGCGTCCTGCTCTCGCCGGTCTTTGCCGCCGGAGCAATGGCGCTTTCTAGCGTCTTCGTGGTCGCCAATGCGTTACGCCTCAAGGAATTCCGAGCTTCGGAGCGGCAGGCGTGAACGGCAGCGGGTCCTTATTGGCGTCCGCCCCGACAAGTTCCTATATTTCGGCTTGGCTGCCGGCTGTCGAAAGGATGACGACATGAATATCGGCGATCTCGCACGCGCCTCGGGGGTTTCGGCGAAGATGATCCGCTATTATGAGAAAATTGGCCTCATTCCGCCGGCCGACAGGGCCCAATCCGGCTATCGCAACTACGGCGACAACGACGTCCATACGCTGCGGTTCATCCGGCGGGCCCGCGACCTCGGCTTCACCGTCGAGCAGATGGCGGAACTTCTGGCACTTTGGCGCGATCGTTCGCGCGCCAGCAGCGAGGTGAAGAAGATCGCACTCGATCAGGTCGCGATACTGGAGCGCAAGGCGGAGGAACTGAAGGCGATGAGTCTGACGCTGAAACACCTTGCGGCCCATTGCCACGGCGACGCGCGGCCGGACTGCCCGATCATCGACGATCTTGCCGATGCAGACAACGAACCGAAGAAGTCGCCCGAGCCGGCGCGTTTCGGCCGCGGCGGCGAGCCGGTCCGCGGCCTGCGGCGATCTGGTGCATCGACACGCTGACCATTCGGGCGTCTAATTTCATGCGATCCGCGGCGCGCTGGAATGAACAGCGCGGGGAAGGAGTGATCCGATGACCATCCACCGCAGAGATTTCCTGGCCGGCACCCTGGCATGCGCCTTTGTTGTCCTACTCGGCGCTCCGACCCCGCTGGCAGGCGCCATGCGCATGGTGATCTACAAGGATCCCGGCTGCGGCTGCTGCGAAAGCTGGGCGGCAGCCATGAGGGAAGCGGGCTTCGCGGTCGTAGTCCATAACGAAAGCGACATGACCGCGATCAAGCGGCGCTTTGCCGTGCCGCCGGACATGGCGGCCTGTCACACGGCGGTGCTCGACGGCTATCTGATCGAGGGGCACGTGCCGCTCGAGGCGATTAGAAAGTTGCTCGCCGAGCGCCCGAACATTCCCGGGCTCGCGGTGCCCGGCATGCCGGTGGGTTCGCTCGGCATGGGCGACGATCCGCAGGCTGCCTATGAAGTCTATGCGCTAAGCAGGATACCCGGCGCCGCGCCGACCATCTTCCATAGCGTCCGACCGGCAATCTGACACGCCGTCCCTTACTCACTTGGGAAGGAAGAGCAGGTCGAAGCCTTTGAGTTCGCGTCTTGCGATCGATTTGCGCAATGCCGCAAAGATCGCCGACCTGTTCTCCAGGCGAAGTCCGCGAAAGCTTCGGATCAAGCGCACCGTCGCGGCCATGGTCCGGATGGCTCGAAACAGCGCAGGACCGGAAAGCGAGGCAGCCAGGATCTGCGGATGCACCGCAAGGAGCACACCCGCCGTTCGCCTGCGGTCGATCGCCCGGAACTGGTCCAGCGCCTTGTATTCATAGCCTTCGATATCGATCTTGAAGCAGAGGCGCTCGGTCGTTGCCATTGCCTGGAGCTTCTCGATCGTCACGGTTTCGGCGCTGATCGCCATGCCGGTGTCGTCGGCGATCAGCGCCGAGGTCTCCGAGCTGCCGAAACCGCCGCCGACGGAGTTGAGCACCAGGCGTTCGTCCTGCGACAGGGCGGCATTGACGAGTTCCACCTCGCCGGCATTGCCGGCCTTCATCTGTGTCAGGATGTCGAAGCACACCGGGTCGGGCTCGACGACGATAACATTGTTGGCGATCTGCGCCGCCCAATAGGGGGTGACGCCGATCCAGCCGCCGATGTCGATGAAGGTGGTTTTTTCGTCGACCAGGCGCGCGATGTTCTGGAAGGTGCCGGGTTCCCATTGACCGGCCTGCAAGCGGGCGAAAAAGCGCTTCTTTTCCGGCTTGTCGGGGAAGTGAACGGTCTTGTCGAAATAAGTTATGGCGCGCATGGCGCCTCTCTACTGCATGATTCCCGAAACCGGAACCGGAATATCGCCCATGCGCGTACGGGTACCAGCGCACGCATCGGAAATGTCTGGGAACCCTACGCCTCGGCCCGTTGGGCGCGGCTGCGGGCTTCGGTGAGCTCGGACGTCGTCTGGCTGAGACGGTCGGCGAGCACGCGCATGATCTCAACCGCCATCTCGGGGAAATCGGCCAGCAGCTTCAGGAAATCGTCCTTGCGGATCCGCAGGGCTTCGAGCGGAGTGGTCGTCTGGATGGTTGCGGTGCGCGGCGTGTTGCAGAGGATTGCAATCTCGCCGACGATCGAATTCTGCTCGACTTCGGCGACCTTCAGCTGGCCGGTCGGCGTCGATACCAGTACGTCGGCCTTGCCGGACAGGATGACATAGGCGGCGTCTCCGATATCTCCTTGGCGGAACAGGTTTTCGCCGGCGCTGTACATCACCCGGTCGGAGGTGAAAGCGAGTAGCTTGAGTTTCGCAGGCGGCAGACCGGAAAAGAGCGTTATCCGGCGCAACATTTCCACTTCGTCTTTTAGGAGCATATCAGTCCGCTTCTCCGAATGTGCCGCGGGCGCGAAGACGCCCGTTCCCGACCGGCCGGGAAATTACGCCTGCCACCCTATGCTAATATTACATCAAGACGCCAGTTCCTTATAGTCGCTGTCTTTTGAGGGCGTTTCCACAGATTCGTCGTGCACCAGCCGGCCGTTTTCGAAATGCACGACGCGATCGAAGAGTTCCGATAGGGCCGGATTGGAGAGAACCCACACGATCGCCGGATCCCGCTTTTCGTCGTGGAGAAAGGCGAAGACGTTGCGGGTAATCTGATCCTGGGTGCGCTGGTCGAGCGCCGCCAGCGGCTGGTTGATGATGTAGAAATCCGAAAGCCGGATCAGGGTGCGCGCCAGATTGAGCTTCTGCCGCTGGCCTGCGGTCAGCCGCTTGCCGCCGGCGCCGACGTCGAAATCGAGACCGAAGGCCAGCACCTTGTTGTAAAGGCCGAGCGCCTCGAAGAGATCGCGAACGATCGCCCGGATCTTGTCCGATCCATCCGTGTGCTTGTGGCCGATGCGACCGAAAAGCACGTTGTCGAGGATGGTGGCCGAGGCCATGTAGCGGTTCGGCTGGTAGTGCTCGATGACGCCGACGAGATCGGCAGGCAGTCCGTCGCTGAACTCACGCCGCGCCTCGACGATCTTTTGCATAAGCTCCTCAGTCAGCAGGCCGAAGCGATGCCGCGGCTCGATATAGCCGAAGCACAGTCGGATGATCCGGATCGCGTCCTCCTCCGAGACCTCGTCGAGCGGCCGGCCCCTGACCTTCTGCAGAAGCGCTTCATAGCCCGGGATTTCCTCGCTGGTCATGAAGGTCAGCTGCTGGAAGAACGGATGATCCGGCGGCAGGTCGCGGAACAATTCGACGACGTTCTCGGCAATTTCCAGCCCCATCTCGTAGAAGGTCTCGTGCAGGCCCGCCCGCTTCAGCACCGTCTTGAAGAAGGGATGATTCTCGAGCGCTTCCTCCCACCTTGCCCTGTCGGTGACCGTGCCGAAGAGCAGGTTTTCGCCGACCGTCGCCTCGATATTGTAGGAGCCCGGCTCGAAGAAGACGACGAGGTCGCTGAGCTTCTCGGCCTCGAGGCGCCGGCGGAGCGCTGCGCGCATTTCGACGATTTCATGGGCAAATGCCTCATGTTCGACGGGATCGATCGTCGAACGGACCGCCAATGCCGAAATGTCGTTCGTCAACAGCACGACGTCGAGCACCGCCCTGACTTTGTTGAAGAGATCCTCCGGCCCCGTCGCTCCGGCCGCTCCATAGTCGATCCAGTCGCTATTGAGGTCGAGCGAGGGATTGCCGGCGAGCTTCGCCTCGAGCAGTTCCCACCGGCGATGGGCCGCCTTGTCGCCCTCATAGACGACCTCGGTCAGCGGCGCATGCTTGAGACCGTAGAGCAGATTGTCGCCGAGACTGCCTTGGAAGGTGTAGACCTCGGAGGAGGCATAGGAGATCCGCCGGCCGATGACGGACTCTGGCAGCTCATGGATGTCATCGTCGCCGACGACGATCCTGCCGCTTGCCGGCCAAGCCAAGCGGCCGAGGGCCTCGGCCAGAGCCTCTCCGCCGCCACCCGTGCCGCCCGTAACCGCCACCGTCTCGCCCGGGCGCACCTGAAAGGAGACATGCTCGATCAGCTTGGCGCCGCCGTCGTCGGCAAGAGTGAGATTGACGGCAGCAAGAGCGCCGGCGAGCACCGGGGGCGACGCAAGGGAAACCTCCTGCACCTTCGGGTCGATCAGCGGCTCGACGCTGAACTGTTCGACGACCTGGGTGTATTTGACCTGCACGTCCTGGCGCGCCTGGTCCCAATCGATCAGTTCCTTCAGCGGTCCCGGCAGGTCCTTGTAGGCACCGATCACCGCGACCAGCTGGCCGATGTCAAGGCGTCCCTGGAGGGCGAAATAGCCGCCGATCGAATAGAACAGGAAAGGCGTGACCTGGGCGAGGAAGTTGTTCAGGAACTTCACCAGGAACTTCCACTGGTAAAGGTCGTAGCGGATCTTGAAAATCCGGCCGAGGCGGGCGGCAATGTCGGCGCGCTCGTAGTTGGACGTATCATGGCCGCGGATCGTGCCGATGCCATCGACGATTTCGCTGACCCGTCCGGAGAGCTCGCGTGCCGTCAGCTGCCGCTCGCGGCCGAGCACCAGCAGGCGCCGGCGCATGCGCGGAATGATTATCGCCTGGATCGCGACGATGACAAAGGCGATGATGCCGAGCCAGAAGCTCTGGATCAGGATGAAGATCAGCGCCGTCAGCGCCTGGCCGCCGAGCAGCGCAGGCTGCACGAAGGCGTCGCCGGTGAAGCCGCCCATCGGCTCCACTTCATCCTTGATCATCGTCGAAATTTCTGCGGGCTTCACGCGCTTCAAGTGATGCGGCGGGAAGCGCAGGACGCGGTCGACGAGCTCGAAACGGATGCGCCTGAGGAGCCGTTCGCCGAGCCGGCCCTTGTAAGTGTTGATGTAGAACTTGAAGAGCCCGTTGATGATCACCAGCAGGAGAAAGACGAGACTGAGTGCCAGCAGCGTCCCCTGCCGCCCAAGTTCGATTCCCGAAAACAGATTGACCTCGCCAAAGTACGGCAGGCTGAAGGAAATCGGCAGGAAGAGCTGGGTCGCTCCGGGCGTCTCGAAGCCCTGTCCCTGGATCGGCCCGTTGACGATCTGCTTCGGCAGGTCGAAAGACATGAAATAGGGGATCATCGACAGCGCCACGATCAGGAGGATCCAGAGCTGCGACTTTCGGGTATGGGTCCAGATGTAGCGGGAAAGACGGGGTTCCATGGGCGGGTAATGAGACCTAATCTGAAATTCGGGATCGCAGGGCCGCTCCGAGGGCGGACGCTAGCCGCAAATGGTTTTTCTCCACCAGATCTTCAATGGCGTTCGCCTCTTCCGCGAACTCGATGACTGCCTGCCATGAGAGCAGAGGCATGCTTCATGTCAAGCGCTTGGTGGGCCAAGCAGACTTCTTCAGTCGGATATCGAACTGCCCTGTCGTTCTGCTCGGCTCCTTCGGCAACCGACCAGTCGCGGTGTTCTTGCGCGCCTTGCGCTTGCCGGATCGTGAGCTTACAACAGCCGCATGACGCATGCCAGCCACTCCCCCCGCACATCCGACGATTGGCTCGAAAACGGTTATGACCTCGCGCGGGGTCTCGCCGCATACACGGGCAGCACGCTTGTCGCCGGCATAGCCAAGGTCATTGCGAAGCATCCGGAAGCGAATATCGCCAATGCCTTCAACCACAAGCAGGTTCTTTGCAAACTCTGGGCCCGCGAGGAGCTTTTGAAGAGCGGCGGCTCCGACTACGGCAGGATTGCCGTTCTCGGCGGCTGGTACGGCATTCTGCCGGCCATGCTGCTCGAAGATCGGCGCTTCATAATCGCCGCGATCGACAGTTTCGACATCGATCCGGCGGTCCAGCAGGTGGCGCTGACGCTGAATGCCGGCTTCGGCGCCCGTTTTCACGCCGCAACCGCGGATATGTATCAGATCGACTATCGCGGCCTTGGGGCCGATCTCGTCATCAACACGAGCTGCGAGCACATCGCCGATCTTGGCGCATGGCTCGGCCTCGTCCCCTCCGGCACCCGCGTGCTCTTGCAGTCAAACGACTATTTCAGCGAGCCGACCCACATCAACTGCGTTGCCTCGCTCGGGGAGTTTCAGGCCAAGGCCGGCCTTTCCCGGGTCAACTTCGCCGGCGCACTGCCGATGAAGAAATATACGCGCTTCATGCTGATCGGTGCGGTCTGACGCCTTCCATCCGATTCAGACGCTCCTCGATAATTGTCGCCGTATTGTCGGCCCCGTCGAGATCGAGCGGCGGAATATCGGGTTTCGAACGCGCAAGCGACGCCTCCACCCGGCGGGCGAGTTGCCGCGCGGTGATTCCTTCCTCGGGCAGGACGGCGGCCAGCCCGAGCCTCTCCAGTCTCGTTGCCCGCGTGCTCTGCTCCGTTTCGCCGCCGGCGGTAAAGGGAATGAGCAGCGCGCTGCATCCGGCCCGCAATATGTCACAGACGGTGTTGTAACCGGCCTGTGACACCGAGAGACGCGCGCCGGCAAGGAGGCTTGCGAAATCCTGGCGGAAACGAAACAGGCTGGCATTTTCCGGTGCCGAGACGGCGAGTTCGTCGAAGTCCGGCTGCGGCAGGTTCGGGCCGGTCACCAGGCACCAGCGGAGCTCTTGCGGCAAGAACTTCGCAGCCCCGAGAGCAGCGCCGATCAGTTCCTTGCCGACGGCGCCGCCGCCCGCAGAAACCAGAATGTCGAAGGTCTCGGCGGGCTCGCCCGGCGATGGTGGGGCGACAAGGCCGGTATAGGCCACCCGCTCGGCGATCTCGCCAGCCAGCGGAAACGTCTCCTCGAGCCGGGCAAAAGCCGGGTCGCCGTGGACGAGCACGAGGTCGAAATGCTTCTTCACCAGTTCGACCGTCTCCTCGGCCCGGCCTGGCTTCGTCCGTTCCTGCAGAATGTCGCGCAGCGAAGTCGCGACCAGCGGGCGGCGTTCCATCGCTTCGATCGCCTCGAGCAGCGGCAGAAGCTCGAAGCGCATCTGCCGGCGGCCGAACGGAAAGGCCTCGATGATGACGATGTCGGGTTCCGCACGGCGGAGTGCATCCAGGAGCAGATCCTTGCGACGCTCCTGGAACGCGGCGGTCACCGGATTGCCCTCGGCGTCTGTCAGACCGGAGAATCCCTTGTCCCCCGCCGTCACCGGCGGCAGGACGACCGTCCTGATGTCCTCTCCGGGAAAGCCCTGAACCGGCAAGCCGCCGGTGACCATCGTCACGTCGAAGCCGCGCTTCAGCAGCGCCTTCGCAATGCGGCTCGCCCTTGCCAGATGCCCGATACCGAGCAGGTGCTGCACATAGAAAAAAACGCGCCGCTTGCTCAAGGGGCCCTTCTCCATTCGCTTTCGAAAAGATCGCTCAACTGGCTGACGCTCGAGTGGTGGTCGAACTCGGCCCGCACGCGCCTTTCCGCCGCAGCGCCAAGCCTCCTGCGCAAAGCCGGGTCGCGGATAAGCCGCTCAAGCGCGGCTGCGAGGGGACGCGGATCCTCGGGCGGCACGACAAGGCCGTTCTCGTTATCCTTAAGCAGCTCCGGAATGCCGGATACACGTGTCGAGACACAGGCAAGCCGCTGGCTCGACGCCTCGACCAGCACGTTCGGCAAGCCGTCGCGATCGCCGTCGGCCGCAACCCGGCAGGCAAGTGCAAATATGTCGCTCTCCCGATAGCGCGCGAGCACGTCCTTCTGATCGAGCGCGCCGTGCCAGGTCACGCGATGGGCAAGGCCGAGATCACCGGCGAGTCCCCGCATATCCTTGGTCAGATCGCCCGCCCCTATGTGGTCGAAACGCCAATTGAGATCGGCGGGCAATATCGACAGCGCCTTGAGGAGAATGTCGTAGCCCTTCTTGGCGACGGCCCGCCCGACGCTGACGATGCGCACCGGATCGCCGGGATCATATCCGTCGCGGCTGGAGTGATCGCCCTCGAAGCTTGGGAAGCGATCGAGGTCCAGGCCGTGATAGCTGAGATGCACCCGGGATTTCTCGGCCGCCAGGCTCTTCAAGTGCTCGAAGCCGCTGCGCGTGCATGTCACCGTCCAGCGCGCCCGACCAAGCTTCTCCGACAGCTCCCAGTCCGCGGAAGTCCAGATGTCCTTGGCATGGGCCGAGCAAGTCCAGGGAACGCCGGCCATGATGCTCGCATAGGCCGTCACCGAGGCGGGCGTATGGATGAAATGCGCGTGAAGCCAACGCGCCCCGGTCGGCCATTCGGCGAAGAGCACCAGCGCCTGGCCGAAGCGGCGGAAGCGGTTGCGCGTCCAGTCACGACGGAGATCGCCTATGAAGGGACGGAGTGCCCGCCAGAAGCGGCCCTTCGGCAGCGACGTCAACAGCGCGCGAAACACCCGCCAGGGTTCGTCATGCAGATACTCCGGGAGATAGAACACCTTCGCCCGGATCTCGTCATGCACGGGGTGGCGCTTCGCGTCGGTCGGGCGCCTGAGGGCGACGAGCACGAGATCGTGCCCCGCCCTTTCGAGACCCAACAGTTCCTGGGCAATGAAGGTCTCGGAAAGGCGTGGGTAGCCCTTCAGAACAACGGCGATCTTTCGAGTTTCGGGCACGGGTATTTCAGCTTGTCTGCTTGACGACGCTCAGGTGATCCCTCGATCGGTGATCGAGCCAGTCTCCGACGATCCCGGAGATATGGACAAGGCCCTCCAGCCTCAGTTCGTGCCTGTTGCGGGAGGGGGCGGCACGCTGCGGCAGGGCCTTGAGCGCGGCGGCGAAGCGCAACGGGTCCTCCGCCTCGTGGGGCAGCAGCATCTCGACCAGGCCGAGCTCCGAGGCGCGGCGCGCCCGGATCAACTGCTCCTCTCGCGGTTGCAGCCGCGGTACGATCAGCGCCGGCTTGTCGAAGGAGAGGATCTCGCAATAGGTGTTATAGCCGCCCATCGAGATGACGGCCCGGGCGCCGGCGACCAGTTCCTCCATGCGATTGTCGAACTCGATGATCTTGATGAACGGGATACGGCCGCCCTTCCGGATTAGCTTGTTGCGCTGCTTGGCGGGCATGTAGGGGCCGAGGACGACAAGTGCGTTATGCGTGAGGTTCGGGTCCTGCTGGTAGGCGTGGATGACGTTGTGGATGAGCTCGGCGCCGTCGCCACCGCCCCCGGTGGTCACCAGAATATAGTCGCCCTCCGGCCGGTGATCGGGCAATCCGTCATGCGGAACGCTTCGCTGCAGGAAGCCTACGAAATTCATGCGGTCGCGCACCGCCGCCGGCACGTCAATCCCGACCAGCGGGTCATAGAAATCCGGCGGCCCGTAGACCCAGATCGAATCGTAGAACTGCTCGATCTTGCGCATCGTGTCGCGGCGCTTCCACTCTTCCTCGAGCAGGTGCGGCGCATCCATGATTTCGCGAAGGCCGAGAACCAAGCGGGTCCCGTGCGTCTTCAGATAGGTCAAGGTGTCCTCGACCTCCCCGCGCAGCCCCATCGGCTCCTTATCGACGATGAAGATGTCCGGTTTGAAGGTCTCGGCGGTCGAGCGAATGATCGACTGACGCATCTTCAGCGTCTCGTGCAGGTCGATATGGCGGTCAAGGGAGGTGTATTCGCCATTCCTGAGCTTGATGACGCTCGGGATCTTCACGAAGTCGACGCGGGCCCGATAGTCGAAGGCGCCGGCGATGGTGGCCCCGGAAATGATCAGCACCTGCAGGCCGCTGTAGTCCTCGACGAGCGCATGCGCGATCGCGCGACAGCGCCGGAGGTGCCCCAGGCCGAACGTATCATGGCTGTACATGAGAATCCGGGCATCTTCGAAGCGCCGTATCATACGAAGAACCTTTCTCTCATACGGAAACGCCAAGTCCGCTGCAGCGCCTGTTTTTTGATCGAGCGACGGTACCGGGGCTATTTGTAGGGATCTGCGGCGTCGCGCAACCCGTCTCCCAGGAAGTTGAACGCCAATATCACAAGAATGACTGGTATAGTCGGAAACAGCAGCCAAGGATAGAAGGCAATCACGCTGACACTCTTTGCCTCGGTCAGCAGGATGCCCCAGCTGGTGATCGGCGGGCGCAGCCCGAGGCCGAGGAAGCTGAGCGCCGTCTCGCCGAGAATCATGCCGGGAATCGAGATCGTCGCTGTCGCGATGAGATGCGACATGAAGCCCGGCACCAGATGCCGCCCGATGATGCGGCTGCTTTTCGCCCCCATCAGCTGCGCCGCAAGCACATAGTCCTCTTCCCTGAGCGCCAGCAGCTTGGAGCGGACGGCGCGCGCCAGGCCGGTCCAGTCGAGAAGCCCGAGAATGACGGTGATGCCGAGATAGATGAGGATCGGGCTCCATGTCGCCGGCATGATCGCCGCCAGCGAAAGCCACAGCGGAATGCTCGGTATCGACTGGAGAACTTCGATCAGCCGCTGCACGACGAGATCGAAAACGCCGCCGTGATAGCCGGCAAGGCCGCCGATGACGATGCCCAGCACGAAGCTGACGGTGATCCCGAGCAGGCCGATCGTCAGCGAGATCCGCGCGCCGTAGATGATGCGCGACAGCACGTCGCGCCCCAGCCTGTCGCTGCCGAGCAAGAACATCTGGCCGTTTTCCGCCGGGCAGACGAGATGCAGGTTGCTTTCGAAAAGTCCCCAGAAGCGATAGCTGTCGCCGCGGCAGAAGAAGCGGATCGGCTGGACGTCCGCCCGGTTGTCCGTGTAGTTTCGCTTCAGCGTATCCATGTCGAGCTGCATCGTCCGTCCGTAGACGAAGGGGCCGACGAAATCTCCCTCATGGAAGAAATGCACCCGCTGCGGCGGCGCGTAGATGAAATTCATGTTGCGCGTGTGCAGATTGTAGGGCGCCAGGAACTCGCAGATGAGAATCATCCCGTAGAGCACCGCCAGGAAGATGCCGGACGCCAGCGCAACCTTGTGCCGCTTGAACTTCCACCACATCAGCCGCAGCTGCGACGCCTGGTTGACGCGCACCTGCTCCTCCGTCATCACCTCGACGGAATAGGGATCGAAGGGGGCGGTCGACACGTAATGCGGTAGCGGTTCGCCCGGGGCAGGAATCGGTGACGTCACTTGGTGCTCCTGCCTTGCAGGCGAATTCTGGGATCGAGGACGGCGAGCGCGAGGTCGGAAATCAGGACACCGATGACGGTGAGGAACGCCAGGAACATCAGGAACGACCCGGCGAGATACATGTCCTGACTTTGCAGCGCCTTGATCAGCATCGGCCCGGTGGTCTCGAGCGACAGCACGATCGCGGTGATTTCAGCACCGGAAATGATCGCCGGCAGGATTGAGCCGATGTCGGAGATGAAGAAGTTGAGCGCCATCCGCAGCGGATATTTGACAAGGGTCCGGGTCCGCGAGAGGCCTTTGGCCCGGGCGGTCACCACATATTGCTTCTGCAACTCGTCGAGCAGGTTCGCCCTCAAGCGCCGGATCATCCCGGCCGTGCCGGCGGCGCCGACGATGATCACCGGAATCCAGATGTGTTCGAGGATCGACTTCGCCTTCTCCCAGCTCATCGGCTCGGAAAGGTATTTCTGGTCCATCAGGTGGCCAATCGAGGTGCCGAACCAGATATTGGCGAAATACATGAGGATCAGCGCCAGCATGAAGTTCGGGATGGCGATGCCGATGAGGCCGACGAGCGAGAGACCGTAATCGCCCCAGCTGTATTGGTTGGTCGCCGCATAGATGCCGATCGGGAAGGCGATGATCCAGGTGAAGATGATGGTGAAGAACGACACCAGGATCGTCAGCCACAGGCGGTCGCCGACAACCTCGCTCACCGGCAACTCATATTCGAAGGAATAGCCGAAATCCCCCTGCAGCATGCCGCCGACCCAATAGACGTAGCGCAGCAGCGGCGGCTGATCGAAGCCGTATTGCTGGCGCAGCGACTCGATCTGCTCCATGTCGACGCCTTCGCCCTGCGCCCTCAGCTCGGCGATGTAGCTCTCAAAATAGTCGCCGGGCGGCAGCTCGATGATGGTGAAGACGAGTGCCGAGATGATGAGCAAGGTCGGCACCATCACCGCGATGCGCCAGAGGATGTACCGCAGCATCTCAGCTATCCTGTTCCAGCCAGAAGGTATCGGCCTTGTAGACGCCGAAATAGCTCGTCGGATCGAAGCCCCACAGCGCCTCGTCCGGCATGTTGCGCAGCTTCGTCGAAACGAGGATCGGCTGCAGCGAAGCGTTGACGAGGCCGATCGAGAAGACCTGGTCCGTATAGATGGATAGCATCTGCCTCCATATGTCGGCCCGCTCCGCGTCGTCGGCGGAATGCCGCCAGCGCTTGAGCAAGGCGAGCAACTCGACCACCGGCTCCAGGTCCGGTGCCTCGCCCATTTCGCCGTGCGAAATATAGTTCAGGCCCCATACCGGCCATTGCAGCTGGTCGTCGGCGGTCGGAGCGAGCTGGCCCGGGTTCATGTCCGCCGTCGGCACGCCGTTGTCGATGCCGAACCACATGGACATGACGATCTCGCCGCCGACCGCCCGGCTGCGGAACGTGTCGCGCTGCGAGGTGCGGATGAAGAGCGAGATGCCGACCTTCTGCCAGTAGTCGGTGATGAGCTGCAGCACATCCGTGTCGAGTGTGCTTTCGCCGGGCGTTTCCACGACGATCTGCGCACGCCGGCCGTCGGGAAGGATGCGGATGCCGTCGCTGTCGCGTTTCGCAAGGCCGGCCTCATCGAGCAGGGCGTTGGCCTGGTCGGGATCGTGGGCGATCCAGGCGCTCGCGTATTCGGGACGGAACAACGGACTATCCGGCAGGACCGTATCGGCGCTCTCCTTGGTCAGCCCGTAAAAGGCCGCCATGTTGATCTCACGCCGGTCGATGGCCAGCGACAGGGCCCGGCGGACCCGCACGTCTCTCAAGAGCGGCCGCCACACCGGATCGGCGCAATTGAGGTTCGGAAGCAGCGCCAGGCGCGAGCCGGTGGTCTTCTTCCACAATTTGACCTTCACCGGATAACGCTTCTCGGCATCCTTGAGGTAGGTATAGTCGACGAAGTCGATGCCCGCCGCCTGCAGGTCGCTTTCGCCCGTGCCGGTCTTCGCCGGGATGAGCGCCGAGGAACTGACGCTCAGCACGAATTTGTCGATATAGGGCAGTTGCAGGCCGTTCTCGTCCACGCGATGGAAGAACGGATTGCGCTCGAAGATGAATTGTTCGGCCGGCAGCGGCGTCGTGTTGCGCCACGGATCGAGGGTCGGCAGGTCCGGGTTTTCCGGCCTGTAGGAGCGCGCCATGCGTTGGTGGAGCTGGTGCCACTTCTTGACCCGCTCTTCCTTCATCAGCGCCTTCAGCTTATCCTCTTCCTGGTATTTCTTGTGGAACTGCTTGAGATAGGCCGAGGGCATGGCGAGAACCAGCGGCTGCGGCGCCGCCAGCTTCTGCAGGAAATCCGGATTGGGCATCGCCCAGGAGTAGCGCAGCGTGCGCTCGTCGAGGACCTCGAACTTCGCCGCCTGACCGTCCATGACCATGGCCGTCGGCAGGCCGGCCGGCGACAGGTCCTCGTTGAGCAGCACGTCCTCGAAACAGTAGCGGAAGTCCTCGGCGGTCAGCGGCGTGCCGTCCGACCACTTGTGCCCCTCGCGGAGATGGAAGGTGAAAATCCGGTCCTCCACCGTCTCGAAGCGTTCGAGCACGTCCGGGTGGAGGTTGAGCGCCTCGTCGTAGCCGACAAGCCGGGCATAACCGTAGATCGTCATCAGGCGGATGTCCTTGGCGCTGCCGATCAGGCTGCGGATCGTTCCGCCATGCCGGCCGGGCTGCCTCCCCATCGCTGCGACATTGATCACTCGCGGCGTTTTCGGCAGGCGTTCGTTGAGCGGCGGAATCTTGCCTTCGGCGACAAGCGGCGCCGAGGCATCGACCCCGCCCGCCGCGGCGAAGAGGACTTTCGGCAGGGCGGTTGAAGCGAGGATGGCGAGTGCTGTTCTTCGGGTAATCACGGGCGCAACTCCCTAGCATCTGCCGATTTCCTGGCGAGCACGTAATGACCACCGCCAAGATCGGCCGGAAAGAGAGCGTTCTCCTCGCCGCCGTCCGAGAATTGCACTCCCCACTGACGCTGGTCCGAACACCCGCTCGCCTGGAGCGCGTCGAAGTCGAGCTTCCGATCCAGATCGGGATAGGGCACGGCTGCCAGCAGTGATTTCGTATAGGGATGAACCGGATTGCGCATCAGCACCTCGCGCGGTGCGAGCTCGACAATCCGCCCCGAACACATGACGGCAATTCGGTCGGCCATGTAGTCGACGACCGCCAGATTGTGCGAGATGAACAGCATCGTCAGGCCGAGTTCCTTCTGCAAATCTTTGAGAAGGTTGAGAATCTGGGCCTGGACTGAGACATCGAGGGCCGAGACGGGCTCGTCGCAGATCAGGAGCTGCGGAACCAGCGCCAGCGCCCGGGCAATGCCGATGCGCTGCCTCTGACCGCCGGAGAAGCTGTGCGGATAGCGATTGATGAAGCGCTGGTCGAGGCCGACCGCCTGCAGCAGGGAGCGGACGGTTTCGACCCGCGAC
The DNA here is from genome assembly GCF_002944405.1 of Sinorhizobium fredii. NCBI lineage: Bacteria > Pseudomonadati > Pseudomonadota > Alphaproteobacteria > Hyphomicrobiales > Rhizobiaceae > Ensifer > Ensifer fredii. The sequence continues at coordinate 1,181,387 of NZ_CP024310.1, forward strand.
TTCGGATCGCCCCGGCCGTGAATCTCGAGCGGCTCGCTGAGGATGTTCTTGACCGTCATGCGCGGCGAAAGCGACGAGACCGGATCCTGGAAGACCATCTGGATCTTGGCGCGAAGCGCCTTGAGCTCGGCGCCATCGAGCTTCAGGACGTCGACGGCGCCTTCCCCGTCGTCGAAGGTGACCGAACCCTGATCCGGCGTCACGGCGCGCATCAGTATCTTGCTGACGGTCGTCTTGCCGCAGCCGCTTTCGCCGACCAGCCCCAGGCACTCGCCGCGACGGATGTCGAAGCTGACATCGTTGACGGCGCGGTGGCGCGACGTGGTGCCGCTGCCGAACCAACCGGACGAGCGCGTCGAGAACGTCTTGCACAGATGGCGGACCGAGACGAGGACATCCGGCCCGGCGGCCTTCTTGACGTGCTGGGTTCCGAGGAGCGTCCCGGCCTTGACCGGCACCTCGCGAAGCGCCTTCAGCCTTTCACCCGGCTTCATGTCGAAATGCGGCACGGCCGCCATCAGCCCCTTGAGATAGGGATGCTGCGGATTGCGGAAGATTGCCTCGACCGGCCCCGCCTCGACAATATCGCCGTGATAGATGACGACCACCTCGTCGGCCATGTTGGCGACGACGCCAAGGTCGTGCGTGATCAACAGCATGGCCATGTTGAGCTTCGACTGGAGCTCGCGCAGCAGCTGCAGGATTTGCGCCTGCACCGTCACGTCGAGCGCCGTCGTCGGCTCGTCGGCGATCAGCAGTGCCGGGCGGCAGATCAGCGCCATGGCGATCATCGCCCGCTGACGCATGCCGCCGGAAAGCTCGAAGGGGTACATGTCGTAGGCCCGCTTCGGATTAGCGAAACCGACATAGCCCAGCAGCTCTTCGGTTTGCGCCCGGCGCTCCGCCTTGTCCGCATCCGTGTGGATTCTCAGCACTTCGGAAATCTGGTTGCCGATCGTGTGGAGCGGCGACAGCGAGGTCATCGGCTCCTGGAAGATCTTGCTGATCCGAGCGCCGCGGATTTCCTGGATCTCGCTCCCGTCGGTTTCGAGCGAGAGCAGGTCGACCGGCTTTGCCCCGGCCGCGGTGTCGTTAAACAGGACCCGGCCGCCCACCTTGGCGACACTGGGCAAAATGCCCATGATCGCCTGGCTGATGGCCGACTTGCCCGACCCGGACTCGCCGACGAGCGCCGTCACCTTGCCTGGCAAAATCCTGAAATTCGCTCCCCGGACGGCCTCCACGTTGCCGCCAAGCACGGAAAATGTGATCCGCAGACCCTCAACCCTTAGTAGGTCCGCTCCTGAAGTCATTGCAACACACCGCCCTCATTACCCCTCCTGCATGATCCCCCTCCCTTATGGCAGGGATATTATGCAGCAATTTCAAGTGTCACAGCGACCTTGACATGCCCCGCGGCGCTGTAGCGTCCGCCACCGTCGAAACAGTAGCTTAGCTTCCGCGGGCTGTCCAGCGCACCGCCGGTGGGGTACGTGGAGGGCGTTGGCAAGTGGCGCGCGGACCTTTCACGGAAAGGGGCAAACGCCGTCCGTCAGGACATCGGCACAACGCGATGAACGGCGGAAGTCGTCGTAATAGAGCGTCCAGTCGGTCGTGTCGGCGGCGCGATAGGGGCCGAACTTAAAATACTGATTCTCTCCCAGGCCTTTGTCGGCGTGGCCGATATGGCCCTTGACCGTTATGATCGGCTTACCGTTGGCAAACAGCTCGATGTGCCCCGTGCCGTCCGGCCCGGGTTTGGTGAAGATCGCGAAATCGATCCAGCCGGAACCCGGCTCCGGGAGCGGATTGCCGTGATCGGTGACCGTCACCGCCTTCGTGCACGAGTTGAAAAGGCTGCTGTCCTCAGTCGTCCAGTTCGGGTCCGTGGCCACCAGGATGCGCACCTGGTTCACGTCGGGGCGGGCCCAGGCCGGCACCTCGCCCGGCCCGCAGCGGGCCGGCTTGCCTTCGGGGCCGGTCGAAATCGGCAGCTGATAATTGGTCTCGACGGTGGCGAAGAGCTTCCCGAGGTCCATGCGCAGCGCCAGAAAGGGGCTGAAATCCCCATCCGCGCCAGGATCGATCTCGCGCTTCCATTGTGCGATCAGATAGCGATGGTCGCCGCTCGGAATCGGGTCCTCGAACTTGACCGCGAAGCCGTACCAGACGCCTTGGTCATAGGGAACGCGAAGGGCGGTCTTTTCCCAGATTTCCGCCCGCTCGCTGCAGCCGTCGTTCAATGTCGGGCAATGCGGCATGACGCTGAGCTTCAGCCCGCCATTGCCCGTCCGTTTGACCGCGGTCTGGAACTCGACGGTGCCGGCGCTCTGCTCGAAATTCTCGCGGTAATAGAGGCCGCCTTCCGGCGCAAAATCCTTGCCTTCGAAACCGTCGACCAGTTTCTGCTCCAGAGGCGGTTGTTGTTGCTGCAGTGCTTGAGCGTTTGCGATGGTCGGCAGGAGAAGAGTGGCGGCCAGAAAAGCGACGCGAAGCATATATCCCTCATTGGAGCATCTTGTCGATCAGGCCGCGAGGCCCCGGCGGCCCGATCTTGTTGCGATAGAGCAGCATGACATGCTCCGCTTCGGAAAGTCCATCCTCCGTCTCGTCGAAGGCGCGTTCCTGTGCGATGGCAGCGAGGGCCGCGTCCTTGGGATAGAGAACCGTAAACTTCTGGCGCACGCCGCGCAGCCTCTCCTGCCCGAGAGTCAGCCAATCGCCGCCGCAATAATTGACGAAGGCTTCGCTGGCGACGACGTTGTGGCCGTATTTCTTCGTGAGATTCTGCAGCCGCTGCACCTCGTTTACCGCCGAGCCGAAAACCGAGAAAGTCAGCCGGTCCCGCAATCCGACATTGCCGAACATGACGTTGCCGACATGCAGGCCGACGCCGTAGCCGATCGGTTCGCGGCCCTGCCTCTTCCGTTCGGCATTGAGAGCGGCGAGCCGGGCGCGCGCCGTACCGACTGCGGCGAAGGCTTCGCGGCTCGCAAGCTCGGAAGGCTCCTTGTGCCGGCCGCAGGGATAGACGGCGATGAAGCCGTCGCCGACGAAGCTCAGGATCTGGCCGCCATGGCGGTTGAACGGCGTCGCGATCGCGTCGAAGAAACCGTTCAGCGTCTCGATATAGGCTTGCCGGCCTTCCCGCTCTGCAAGAACGGTTGAGTCGCGCATGTCGGCCATGACGAGGACCGCGCGAACCGTCTCGCCATCTCCCCGGCGCACCTGGCCGCTGAGGACCCGCCGGCCGGCATTGGCGCCGAGATAGGTGGTCAACATGTTGTCGGCGAGCTTGCCGAGCACCGCGACCTTGGCGGCGATGGCCAGATGGTTCTGCAGCCTCAGCAAGGCGGCGATGACGTCATCGCTGAAACCGCCGTGACGATCGGTCGTCCAGGAGCCGACCATGCCATGCTCGGAGACGGCGCCGAGCGGCTGCATGAAGGCGATATAGTCGGTCGCTCCCTGTTCCTTGAGCTCATCGAAGATCGGGAATTCCGACGGCTGTGCCGGATCGATCCGTCGCCGCACATGGTCGAGATTATTGCTGAGCAGGTAATAATAGGGGCTGCGGAGGAACCGATCGGGATTGAGCGCCAGTTCCTCATGGCGAAGGCCGCTGACCTCGACGCCGCGGCCGCGCCACCAGGTGAAGCCGAGCGCGTCATAGAGCGGGTGGAGCATCGAAAAGGAGAGGTGAACGCGCATGAGCGGCAGGCCGGCCGCTGCCAGCCGCTCGCAGAAGCCGCGCACGATCGTCTCCAGCGATTCGTCGCTGAGGGATGTCCGCATCAGCCAGTCCGCGACCTTGTCCAGGAGGATTTCGGAAACATTGTCGTTGATCGCACTCATTCCACGTCCTCATTTGTCGCGATGGCGGATGTCGACAACGCTCCCGCGGCACCCGGCGAACTACATCGCCTGCCCGGCAGCACTGGCTGTGGCACCCGTCACTAAAGAAAGGCTCCGGCCGCATCTGACGGCGGCGGCGGCGGCGCGCAGCGATCGGATCGCCACGATTTCGCCTTGCAGATATTCACCGCCGGCCCCGATTTCCAGAGACGTTCGCAGTTTTTAATCGTGGGAGAATGCTACACGGAACAGGCCCTCCGATTACACCCTGCAATTGCCGGGGTTGCCGATTGGACGCCGCTCCACGATGCTGCCCGCGCTTGACTTCGCGCCGCTTTGTCGCCAACAAAACCGGACCAGCTCGCGCGGCCGTCACGTCGAAAGAGCGGCGCGTCCGCCAACACTTGGAAATGATCTTGACCTCCTCTCATCACGACAGGCTGCTCGAATCGATCGGCGGGCGCACCGCCAAGATCGGCGTCATCGGCCTCGGCTATGTCGGCCTGCCGCTTGCCATCGCGGTTGCCCGCTCGGGTTTTCCGGTCACCGGCTTCGACATCGACCCGGCAAAGATCGTCGCGCTCGACGGCGGCCGCTCCTATATCGAGGCCGTCCCGGACGATGCGCTGAACCGGGAGGCCGCCGCCGGACGGTTTCGCTCGACGACCGACTTCCGCGAGCTCGGCATCTGCGACGTCATCGTCATCTGCGTGCCGACGCCGCTCACCAAGCACCGGGACCCAGACCTCTCCTTCGTGGAGAAGACATCGCGGTCGATCGCGGCCTGCCTGCGGCGGGGCCAACTCGTCGTTCTCGAGTCGACCACCTATCCCGGTACGACGGACGGGATCGTCCGTTCGATCCTGGAAGAGACCGGCCTGAACTCGGGGGTGGATTTCTTCCTGGGCTTCTCGCCGGAGCGCGAGGATCCCGGCAACCGGAAATTCGAGACGGCGAGCATCCCCAAGGTCGTGGCCGGAGACGGACCGCTCGCGGCAGCGCTGATGGAACGCTTCTACGCGGCCGTGGTCGAGACCGTCGTGCCCGTTTCGTCCAATGCGACGGCCGAGGCGGTGAAGCTCACGGAAAACATCTTCCGGGCGGTGAATATCGCCCTCGTTAACGAGCTCAAGGTCGTCTACGAGGCGATGGGCATCGACATCTGGGAGGTCATCGAGGCGGCGAAGACCAAGCCGTTCGGCTACATGCCGTTCTATCCCGGCCCGGGGCTTGGCGGCCATTGCATTCCGATCGACCCCTTTTACCTCACGTGGAAATCGCGCGAATACGAACTGCCGACCCGCTTCATCGAATTGGCCGGGGAGATCAACTCTGCCATGCCGCGCCACGTGGTGACGCGGCTCGCCGAGGCGCTCGACCGGAGACAGGGCAAGGCGCTCAGCCGCGCGAGCGTGCTGATCATCGGGCTCGCCTACAAGAAGAACGTGCCGGACATTCGCGAAAGCCCGTCGCTGCGGCTGATCGAGCTCATCGAGGAACGCGGCGGGAAGGCGGCCTTTTACGATCCGCATGTCGAGGAAATTCCGCCGACCCGCGAGCACATCGCACTCAAGGGCCGGCGGTCGATCGTCTTCGACGAAAACACCGTGCGCAGTTTCGATGCCGTGCTCGTCGCCACCGACCATGACGCTGTCGACTACCCCGCACTTCGCGACTGGGCGCCGTTGATCATCGATACGCGCAATATCTTCGTCCGCCGCGGCCTCGCAGGCGATCACATCGTCAAGGCGTGATCGCGCGCGCTTGCCGACCGTCTTCGGCAAGCGTTGCCTTGAGGTTCGTTGCCGCCATGGCATAGCCGCCAGCCGCTCCATCGATGAAGTGCATGTGGTCGCGGCTCATCGGAGACGGCACGATGCAGGTCATTAGGGCGGAATCCTGCCGATGCAGCCCATAGCGGCAAACGCCCGCTTCGGCGCCTCGCTTCAACCGCTCCTCGATCCGGTTCAGGCGATCGGCGCCGACATCGATCGTCATCTTCAAGCCGTCGTCGAATTTGCGGAAGTCGGAATTATTGGCAAGGTCGTGCTTGTACTGGGTGACATCGAACCTGCCGATATTGAGGCCGAGCCTGAAGCAGACGAACAGCAGGGCGCTCTGCAGCGCGATCCATGGCCAGGCCAGGAGGCGCTTGCCCGGTGAGGCGATGGCGCGCGATTCCATGGCGATCCCACGCATCGAAAGGCGAGGCTCGGGACCGCCCTCCGGAACCGGATGGCCGCCGCGCTCCTCGCTCTCGGCGAGCGCCACGACCTCGGCGATCAGCGCCTGAAATTCCGGTCCGTTGCCACGCGCGCCGGGGACCGCGATGATCGACACGATGGCGCCATGATGAGAGACGATCGGATTCCAGCGGCAGGAAAGCCCGCTCAAGTCCGGCCTCGTCCCCGGCGCCGCAGCGTCGATCTGGTAGCGCCCCGCCTTCATCTCCGCTTCCGCCCAGCTTGCGCCGCCGCCCGAGAACATCGCGTAGGAAACCTCTTCGCTCGCCTTGAAGCGGGCGACGCGCATATCGAGACCCTTGGCGCGAATGTCGGCGACCGGAACGAGGGCGGCGCGCAGTTCAAGGCCGAGCTCTTCGGCCACCCAGGTCTTGGCCGCGGCGAGAGCCGTGCGCGCCTTTGCCGACAGGGCGGCGGGTATGGCGGCGAGCGCCCCATCGCCGCCGAAGACGAAAGGCAGGTCCCTTTCCTCAAGCGCGTTCATCAGGGCCGAGATCACGCTGGCGCCCGCCATATTGACGCTCTTGTAGCGTCCCTCGGCGATCGCGCCGGTCGAATTGACGATGTCGGCTACGGCCAGCGACCAGCCCTCCGGCAGGGGCCGGTAATTCGCCTCGTCGGCCACGCCTTCGAACGCTTCGAAAAGCGGCAGGCTCTGGTAGAATTGCATTTCGGCTGGCTCTGCCATCGATGCTGAACCCTTGGCCAGGGTGGAATTTGGCCGCCACCAATTTTCAGGGTGGGAGCGGAACGCCTCAGTCCTGAATCGCCCCATACAACTTTTAAATCACGTTGGGGCCGACGGTAAGGCTTTCAATTCAGGACCGGCACGGAAATCGTCGACAAGCATTCCGTGGCCGAGAGTGCCAATGGCATTGCAGGACCCTCATGATTTGTGCTTGTCTAGTCAGCGCGCCGGGGCAAAGTGCCCGAGGCGGGCAGGATGAAACCGAAACGGAATGCGGGACGACACCTTTCGAGTGAAGTTTTGGGGCGTCAGAGGCAGTTTGCCGGTGTCCGGCGAGCAGTTCCTGCGCTATGGAGGCAACACGCCCTGCATCGAAGTCCGTTGCGGCGCCGAGGTGCTGATCTTCGATGCCGGCTCGGGACTGCGCGAGGCTGGCCTGTCGCTGATGTCCGAGGGCGTCTCGGAGTTCGACGTCTTCTTCACCCACACCCACTACGACCACATCATCGGGCTGCCCTATTTCAAGCCGATCTACCGCTGCAGCTCGGCGGTGCGTTTCTGGTCCGGCCATCTCCACGGCACGATGTCGACGGCCGAGATGATCAACGACTTCATGCGGCCCCCATGGTTTCCGGTCGGCCCGGGCATCTGTCAGGCAAGCCTCGACACGGTCGATTTCCGTCCGGGCGACACGCTTTCACCGCGCAAGGATGTTTCGATCCGCACGATGAGCCTCGTCCATCCGGGCGGCTGCGTCGGCTACAGGGTCGACTGGGGCGGCCGCGCCGTCGCGCTCATCTATGACACCGAGCACGAGCCGGGCATACTCGATCCCACCCTCCTCGATTTCATCGCCGACGCTGATCTGCTGGTTTACGACTGCACTTATCTCGAGTCGGAGATGGCGGCCTATCGCGGCTACGGCCACTCGACCGGGATACACGGCTCGCGCCTGGCGATGGCCGCTGGCATTCCGCGGCTTGCCATGTTCCACCACGACCCGTCGCGCACCGACGCGGCGCTTGCAGCGATCGAACAGGAAGTCCAGGCATTCTTCGCGGGCGCCTTCGCAGCCCGCGACCACCAGGTCATCGACCTATGAGATCCGACACTTTCCGCCAGCGACTGGCCGGATGGGTGAGGGTAACCTCGAACAGCTTCGACAGAAACGCCCAGACATTCTCGTCATGGACGAGGTGATGCGTCAGGATTCCGACGGAACCTGTGCCGTTCACCACCTGCTCCAGTCTCGCGAGAATGTCTCGAACGATCTGCGCATGATCGCGGCAGCCGCGCGTTCCGCGCCAGTCGATGACATCCACATGCGTGTTGATGATCTGGAGGCCGGGCCGCAGGAGAGCGGTGGCCTTGCCGCTCCTCTCCGAACCGAAGACCGACAGCGCCCTGAAGCCGATGGCGCCGAGCCCGGCGACGATTTCCGCATCGATCCGGTTCCATGGCGGGACGAGCAGCGGCACGAAGGAAGCGGGAAAGAGGGTTTTGAGACGGGCATATCCGGCCCGCAATTCGTCGGAGACCGTTCCGCCCTGTCGGTGGCTCCCTAGTTCCTGGCGCTTCTCTCCTGCGGGCGCATGGTTCTCGTGCGACCAGCCATGAACCGCGACGCTGATGTCTCTGCGGCCGGCGAGGCAGCGCTCGAGACGCGCGTCGGTATGTGCAGGAATCACCGCCAGGGTCAGCGGCACCGAAAACCGGTCCGTCAGGTCCAGCAGTCGGTGAAGCGCCGCCGTCGGTTCGACCGCATCGTCGTCGCGCAACCAGAAATCCGCGCTCTCGCCGGCTTCCTGCATCTGGTCGAGCCTGTCGATCAGCGCCTGCCAGATGGCCTCACTCGTCATCCTGCCCTCCTGACGAACGTGCCGAAAATAGTGTCCAGACGCCGAGCGGCGGCAGTGAGCGAGCGCTCTTCGAGCACGAAACGGCGCGCCCGATTGCCGAACTCGGCGCGCATGGCAGCGTCGCCCAGCAAGACCCGGATCGCTTCGGCGATGCTGGCGATGTCGCCCGCCGCGGTGAGCAGCCCGGTGTCCCCGTTTCTGACGACCTCGGGGACGCCGGCGGTCGCCTGCGCCACAACCGGCAGGCCGGCCGCCTGCGCCTCCAGATAGGAAAGACCGTAGGCCTCGCCGCATCCGGGCCAGACATAAAGATCGCTTGCGAAGAGCAGCTCCGCAACCGCTTCGGGTGCATTTTCGCCGGCCCAGGCGAGCCGCTCTTCCGGCAGACCTGCAAAGGCCTGCTGCACCTCCGGGCGCGTCGGGCCGTCGCCGACGACGGTCAGCGTCCAGGGAATGTCGACGATCATTTCGAGTGCGGCCGCGAGCATCCGGTAGCTGTCCAGCTTGTCGCCGGGCCGCATCATGGCGACCGCGATCAGTCGGGCCGCATCCGGTTTTTTCCGCGGCGTTCCCTCAAATTGGGTCGTGTCGATGAACGGAGGCAGCATGGCATATCGCCCCTCCGGTATCGCCTCATCGAGCCCCTTGCGGTCGCGCTCGGTAAAGCAGATGTTCACCGCCGCCTGCCTTGCGCCGGCTGCGATTGCCTCCTGGGCGAGCTTCCACGCCCCCTCGTTGCGACGCGACGAATAGGAGCTTTCGGCCGTCACATAGGGAACGGAAAACTCAGCGGTCAGCGGAGGACCGATCAGGTCGGCGGCCTTGTAATAGGGATGGTAGCAGAACCATGCGTCCGGCGGACCCTCGCTCGCCCACCTCCGGCGAAGCCGGGCGATTTCCTCGTCCGCTTGCTTGCTGAGATCCAGATAGGCCGCGTCAGACGCTTCGCGCGAAAAGGCACGCAGTCGCGACGAGATATCGACCTCATGTCCGCATAGCCCAAGCGCCTCGACCAGCATGCGCGCCATCTGCCTGTCGCCAGAGGGGACGGGATGATCCGGGGACTTCAGCGGCGCGTAGAAGGCAATCCTCATGCGCCGCGAGCTATCCCGCCTTCTCCTCCTGATGTCAACACGGACCGCCAGGCCGCGGCGCCCCCTGCCCCGATCTACTCGGCCGCGGCCTCCCCTCCTTGCTGCGCGGCCAGAGCCGCCTTTTTCTTCTCTATCGCATCCCGGGTCGCCGCCGCGGCGGCAGTCGCTTGCCCCTCATCACCGGCGACCTGAACGGTCGGCGAGGCAAAATTGATTCCGTTGGCGTCAAACGCCTCCTTGATCATCGCCTGAGCCCGGCGCCTGATCTGGGTCTGGTGACCTGGCTTGGTCGTCATGGCGAAGCTCAGGGTGATGCCGTAGTCGCCAAACTGCTCAACGCCCTTCATCTTGACGGTCTCGATGATCAGCGGCCCGAGTTCCTCATCCTCGAGGAGCGCAGCACCGATGCCCTTCACGACCTTCTTCACCTTGGCCACGTCGGCATCGTAGGAGACATTGATCATGAACTTGTCGATGACCCAGTCGCGGCTCATGTTCTGGACCGCGCCGAGCGAGCCGAAAGGCACGGTGAACACGGGCCCCCGGTGATGGCGCAGCTTGACGGAACGGATGCTGAAGGATTCGACCGTTCCCATATAGCTGCCGCTCTGGATGTATTCACCGACCCGGAAGGCGTCGTCCATCATGTAGAAGATGCCGCTGATGATATCCTTGACGAGCGTCTGCGAGCCGAAGCCGATCGCGACGCCGAAGACGCCGGCGCCGGCGATCAGCGGCCCGATTTCGACGCCGAGACCGGAGAGCACCATCATGCCGGCGACGACGGCGATGAAGGCTGCGAGAAAATTGCGCAGGATCGGCAGCAGCGTGCGCAGCCGCATGCCGCGAGCTAGCTGAACCGGGTCGGCGACGTCAACGCTTGCCCGCTTGACGTGTAGATTGATGAACTCCTTCGTCAGTTGCCAAATCAGATCCGCGGCGAGCAGAATGACGATGCCGGAAAGCACGCCCCGGAAGATGCGGTTGAAGACGTCGTCCTGCATCATCTCGCTGCCGTTGAAGCGGAAGACGATGGCGAGCCAGGCGGCCGCGAGCGCGATGATGGCGAACCGCGCTCCGCGGTCGATCAGCACATTGCGCATTACCCGGACATTATCGGCCGCCTCTGCGTCCAGCATCGTCCGCGTCGCGGCACTGACGAAACGCAGCAGCGGCGGCAGGCCAAGGAGATAGACCCCGAGCCAGAACAGCACCTTCATGCCGGCAACCCAGACGACCCACAGCAGGATGAGGAAGGCAACGAGCAGCGCGTTGCGCAGGATCCGCCGGCCGCCCGTCAGTTCCTGAGCCGGCCGGCGGAGCACCGTGTCGATGCCGATGCCGAGCACGACGAGGCCGAGGCCGGCGCCGGTGAGGTCCCGGACGTCGGGGAGGAACGAAAGGGCCTGCATCATGTCCATGACGGCCCACAGGACAGCGACCGCACAGACCATGACGACGAAGCGCTTGTGCCAGAACCTTGTCACGTCGGCGGCGGGCGACACGCCTGCCTCCTCCGCATTCTCATCTGCCGGCTTCGCCAAGGCCGCAGCGACAGTGATCAGCAGGCGCGCGACGATCAAGGCAATCAGGAGCGGTGCGACCGCCGCCTCCAGCCGGCTCGGCCAGTCGGCAAGGACGAAGGCGGCGATCGCCGAAACTGCAAAGACGACGAGCGGCGCGATGCGAACAAAGGCCGCAAGGCCTGGCCCAGACTGTCCTGCGCTTCGACTTGCACTCCGCCGCAGCAAGTAGCGGAGAAGAAATTCGGCACCGTAGCCGACGAGAAGCACGAAGCCGAAGCCGCGCAGGATCGGCATCGTTCCTTGGTGCATATCTGCCGTTATGCGCTGTCTTGCCGCCATCCACTCGGGAACCAGCCGCGGGGCCGCTTCACGCATGCCGCCGAGGTGCCTTCTGATTTGCGCGACCCATCGCGAGGCAACGCCGCTCGGCGGCGCGGCGGCCGCAGGCGGAGGCGTGATCTGCCTGGCAGAAAGCCATTGCCGCACCTCGGGATCGTCCAGCAGTTCGATCAATTGCTGGACCTTGGCCGGCGGCGCCGTCGCCGCGGCCTCCTGCGCAGCCAGAGGAGAGCGGGAACCCAAACCCAGTTGAAGAACGAAGACGAACAGGGCCAGGACTGCACTTTGCCCAACAAGCTTAAACATCGAACTCATGCAAGCGCCCCCTCATAGCGCGGGACAATCGCGCGAGATGAATTGTATCAAAGATTTACGCATACGGCAGGTCAGAAAGCCCGAGGCGCTCAGACAGGCAGTGCAACGGCGCGAGGTCGAAAGATGCTCGGGATCGCTTCGGCCCCAGCGCGAACCGGCCTGCCCGGTGATTTTGCCGTAGGCGCGGGCCGACCAAAGCGCAGATTAGCCGGCACTATCAAAGGTCTGCAAGGGCGTCTTCAAGGACTGCGTCAACACGCGTGCGGCCAGCATGTCCCACTCGGCAAGGATCTGCTCAGGCATGTATCTTTGGGCGCTGGCCGCAGCCCTTGCCCCCAGTCGTTCCCTGAGGTTACGATCGGAAAGCATCCTGTCGAGGGCTTTAGAAAGGGCTTCGACATCCTCCTTCGGCACAAGTATGCCGTCGCTCTCATGCGTGATCATAGCCCGTGGACCCCATTCGCATTCGAAGGAGACAACGGGCAGGCCGGCAGCCATGGCTTCCAGCAGCACAATTCCCCATCCCTCGTAACGGGAGGAGAGGACAAACGCATCCGCGGTTTCAATCCAAAGGCCCGGCCTTTCGGTGACCCCGGGCATGTCCACCCGTTTCTGCAGACCGAGCGTCTCGCGCAGGGTCTCCAAGCTACGCCGTTCATCGCCCTCACCCCAAATGACCAACCGCCATGCGGGGTGAGCGCCAGCAATCCTGGCGAAGGCTTCGAGCAAGAGGTCGAAGCCTTTCTGGGGCGTCAACCGGCCGACCGCAGTCAGGATGTTCTTGCCGCGCCTGTTCCGCCAATCCCGCGGCAAGTCGACGGGATTGGCGATGACCCAGCCCTTTTTGCGAATGCTCGGCGGAAAGTAATCCAGCGCCCCTTGGGTCATCGTCACCAGGCCGAATGCTCGAGGGTATAGGCTTGCCTGAAGCCGCCTCCAAAACAGACCGAAGGGCTGTAAAGCCGGGTTGTTGCGCTCGGAGACGACGACCGGAACCGCGGAACCGATCGTCGCCAGCAGCGTCAAGACATTCGTTCGCGTTAGAAAGCTTAGAACAAAATCCGGGCGAGTGCGCCGAATGGCAGAGCGCAAGCGTCCCAACCGCTGCAGCACCAGGAGGGACGACCGCAGCTTCGAGGCTTTGCGGGGCGGTACGCCCAGGCGGACGATCTCGATCTTGGGATCGAAATCGTAATAGGGCTGCGCATCCGGATGCTCGAGGGTGATGAGCGTCACTGCGCAGCCGGTGCTGTTCCAGTGGTTGGCAACGAGATTGACGATGTGCTCGGTTCCGCCCGCGCCGAGCGCCGGAACGACGATCGTTATCCTTGCCCCGGCGATCTGCGGCGATGCGAGCGCTCGAGAATCTGAACGTTTGTCCATCCAGAATTGCCCTCCCCATGCCGAGGTTTCTACTGGCCGCGTGACTAAACACATGGTAGAAATTACGGGAACAAGACTTTGCAATATAGACGCACTTGTATTTCTCGACAGTACGTAAAATGCATTCCTTGGGGCACAACAAGTTTCGTTCCCTAATAGAGCAACTGTGAATTGCAGAAGGGACGCTAACACTAACCGCTTCGTCTAGCTTTTTAAAAGCCGCAGGCATCCGGCCGTAGTCGGGCCGCGGTCGACACCAGCCGGATCGCAATGGGAACGCGATCTCGCCTGATCGTTGCGAAGAGGCGGGAGGGGCAGTTGAAAAACCTGATCGCACTCCTGGTTTCGGTGATCCTGGCGTTCGGAGCCGGGGAGGCGATGCTGCGGTTACTTACGCCGTTTCCGATCGGCACGCAGTCGCATCGCCATATCGACTCCAAGTACGGCTATCGCCTCGATACCACTCTCGGCGACGTCGACGAGGAAGGCTTCCGGAACCCCGCCGGCGCGCATCACGGCTTTCAAGTCGCGGCTGTCGGCGACTCGATGACATACGGCAACAACGTCGAAAGCGCCCATTCCTGGCCGGCGGTCTTCGAGGCAATCACGGGCGAACGCACCTACAACTTCGGAATTGGCAGCTACGGCATCTACACCTATCACGCGATCGTCGTCGATGCGCTGGCTGCCGGTGCAAAAGGCGCGATCGTCGCCGTTTACCCTGCCAACGACTTCGCGATCGTATTTTCCGCATGCGATATCCTGGACGCGCGATCCGACTTCTGGCTTGCAGAACAGAAGCGACTTCAGCTGCAAGCCTTCATCGGTCAGTCCGGAGGTCATTCGCAATGCACCAAGGCGCGGTCGGCAAGCCTCAAGACGAAGCTCTTCGAGAATGTCGCCATCTTGAGCGCCTATCACTACGCGATCAGGGATCGGGCGAAGAGCTTGTATGCTCGCTTCTTCGCAACCAGCGATCAGGAACTATCTGAATATTATCGGTTTCCGGACGGATGTCCGCCAGTGTCGAAGCGCTATGTCGACGAAGCTGGTCGAATGGCCGATCCGACCTCGCCCGAGGTCGCTGCAATGCTGGCGGATTTTGAGCGCTTTGCGGCCGATTGGGCTGACAGAGGGCGGGGCCGGATCGGACTTTTGGTGCTTCCGACAAAAGAGCGGGTGATCTACGAACATCTGCGCCGCCGTGGCCAGCTCGCAACCGCCGAACCTGGCTTTGTTGCCAGCGTTGAAACGCAGATCGCGCTCGAGGAAGAAATCCGGCAGATCGCCGACCGGCTCGACTTGCCGCATCGCAGCGCCGTTGCCGCAACTGCCGACGCTTTGCAGGCAGCTATCCTGGCCGGGCAGCGTTTTTATCCGGACAGCGACGGCCATCCGTTCGAGTCCGGTTATGAAGCTTTTGCAAGAACCGCATCGTCGTTGTGGGAGGAAATGAAGGCGGCGGCTTCCGAGACACCCGGCATTGGCTGCGAGGGCAGCTGCCCGAGCACGATGCTGCAAAAAGAAGGAGCCGGCGTGGATCAACATCGGTAGCGAGGGCTTGCAGCCTTGTTTGTTCAGTTCGCTCTTGCGGAACTATGACCTCTGACGGCGCGCCTCTGCCGTTGAACTGGCGCTTGCCATGACTTCCCGGAGAACCTGTGCCGCCCTCCCGACGGCAGCCGTGTCTAGAGCGGGATCGACCAGGAATGCGAGGCTCGTCTCTCCGAGCTGCCGCGCGTTCGGCAACCGCTTAACCGGACCCATGTTCATATCCACGAATGCCTTCTCGAGGTAGATCTCCGGGCAACTGCCGCTGAAGCAGGCGACCCCGGCACTGTTAACTTCCGCGACGATCCGGTCTCTGCTCCATCCCGGCAACAGTAGCTCCGGCTTCAAGAAGGTGTAGAACCTATACCAAGCATGCCGGACGCCTCGGGGAGGAAGGGGTGTACGCAGAGCGTCTATCCCGGCGGCCGCCCTGGCGAGAATGGCGGCATTCTGCGCCCTGATGCTGTGCCATTGCTCGAGGCGCCGCAACTGCCGCGACCCCAACACCGCCTGGAAGGAAGTCATGCGCCAGTTCGTCCCGATCGACTCGTGCAGCCAGCGGAACCCCGGCGGGTGCTCTCTGTTGTAGACGGCATCGAAAGACTTGCCGTGGTCCTTGCGGCTCCACGCCTTCTTCCACAGCTCCTCATTGTTCATCGCCACGAGGCCGCCTTCGCCTCCGGTGGTGATGATCTTGTCCTGGCAGAAAGAGAAGACGGCAATGTCGGCGAAGCTGCCGACCGGGCGACCGTCGATTTCGGCGCCATGCGCCTGGGCGCAGTCCTCGATGACCCACAGTCCGTTTTCGCGGGCAAATTCCATGATCGCCGGCATGTCACAGGGCCAGCCGGCAAGGTGGACGGCGATAATGCCCTTGGTTTTCGGTGTCAGTTGCTCCCTGATGCTTTCTACGGTGATGTTCTGGCTGTCGCGGTCGACATCGGCAAAAACCGCGACCCCGCCCGCCATCGGCACCGAAGAGGCCGAGGCGATGAAGCTGCGTGGCGTAACGATCACTTCGTCGCCGGGCTGAAGTCCGAGCGCAAAGAGCGCCAGGTCCAGCGCCACGGTTCCGTTCGCCAGAGCCACCGCGTGCTTCACGCCAAGAAAGCGCTCATAAAGCGCCTCGAAGTTGCGGACATGCGGTCCCGTCCAGGCATTCACCTCGCCCGATCGAAGCACCGAGACGACATCCTCGATCTGCTCCTCGTCGTAGATTGGCCAACGCCCCATGTTTCCCTCCCGCTCGTATTCATCCGCCTCCGGCCATGGCCGAAAGAGTATATCGAAAATCCAACGGACACTGCCGCGGTCGGTGGTCTCCGCTTCAAACGACGTGCCGAACCAGGACGAAGGCCTCGGCCGCAGCACACATCACGGTTGCCCCACGCAAGGTGGCGAGGGCCCGTAGGGCCGCTATGGAACGCTCGTGCGGTGGTTCGCGCAGCTGCGATGCAAAGAGCTGCATTGACTCAACCTTCGCCTCGAGATGCTCGCTGATGTCGACAAAAAAATTCGGCAGAAATCCCGGGGACAAGTATGGGGCATTCCAGTTCGTTTCCGAAAGCGTTTCGTAGGCGAGGATCAGTTTCGGAAACCCCGCCTGGTGCGGCCGACAGGCCACCAGGGCCGAGGTGAATGTCAGCTGATGGTCCATATGCATGTCGCCCGCGAAGGGAACGAGCACTGTTTGCGGGCGTAGACGAAGAACAAGGTCGAGCAGCGCACCGTTGACGGAAGCATGTGCGGTTTCGGCAAGCTGTGCAGCAGGCAAACGCAGCCAAAGGGTTTCCCGCACGCCCAAGACCCGGTGCGCCTCCATCGCCTCGGCCTGCGTCCTGGCGATCGTTGCGGCGTCGAAAGTCGGCGGCTTTCCCTCGGTTACGATGGCGACGAAGACCTCCTCGCCCCGCGATGCCAGCTTCGCGATGGTCCCGCCGGCGCCCAGCACCTCATCGTCGGGATGTGGAGCAACGACCAATGTGCGGCCGAAAGAGAAATGCGAACCGTTCATGGAACCTCCGAGAGCCCCTGCCGCCATCGCATCGCTATCCGTGGCTGCGGCCCGCACGAATGACGCGCAGAAAATCCTTGGCGACTTTCAAATGCATTTCATCGACACGCTCGCCCAAGACGATCGTCTTCAGTGTCAACAGGAGAATTCGCCCATCAAGCCAAAGACTGGCGTGCGCGACATACCAGAGGTCAAGGGCGATCTTCTCCTCGTCCGACAGCAACGTATTGCCATTCACCTGCGCCCAGCCAGTCATGCCGGGAGTGACCAGTGAGCGCAGGCGGCCGAGATCGCCGAAGCTTGCGACCGTGGCCAACGGAAGCGGGCGGGGGCCCACGATCGACATGTCGCCTGCCAACACCGCAAGGAGTTGCGGGAGCTCGTCGCAGCGGAGCCTGCGCAGCAGCGAAGTCGCAGCCGTCTGTCGCATGTCGTCCGGCAACAATGTGCCGTCCGGTCCGCGCGCGTTCGTCATCGTCCGAAACTTGGTCACCGTGATGGCACGCATGCCCGCACCGGCGCGCGTCTGGGTGAAGAGCAACGGCAAACCGAGGCTCGCCCAAACCACCATCGCCGTTACCGCCATCAGCGGCAGGCAGAGGATGACGAGCAAGCCGCCAAGAGCGCACTCAGCTATTCGCTTGAGACGGTATGATCCCGACGGGGCGGGCAGAGCAAAAGGGAAAACTGCCTGCTCTCGACTGGGCTTCACTTCGATGTCCCCTGGCGCGTGGAGCACGGTTTCCAGTATCACTTGTCTAAGAATGCTACATTCCGGCGATACTCACGACGACGACATCGCCTGGCAGCAATTCTGTAACGAGGGACGCCTGCAGGCTGGTCGGCTTGCCGCCAACTGCGCTTCGACGGACCTCGTAAGCATAGGAGATCTGATTCTTCTTCGATTCATCGCGGGCCACCGCGGCGAGGAGAAGGATCTGCTCTTCAGCCGAACGTTGCTCCGCAATCAGCTTTTTGATGGCAATTTCACGCTCCTGGAGCTGGGTCAGAATATCCTTCTTCCTGTCAGCTGCGAGCTTTGCCAGCTGCAGTTTCAGCTCGCTCATCTCCTGGCGCGTACGCGCAAGGGTCGCGAAGGTTTCCAGCAGTTGCGCCTTTTCCGTTGCGGCACTGTTCTCCGCGCGAGAAAGCTCGCTCTCAGTGTTCAACCCGCGCTGCCGGAGCGCGCCGACGCGCGCCACATCGTCGACGCTGTTGCTCACGATATCTTTCTGCTGCTGCACCAGCTCGTTCAGGATCTCTATCCCACCCTCGGCCTGGGCAATTCCTTCCGTCAGAATTTGCGCTTGCGATCGATAGGCGGCGAGATCCTCCTTCAGGATCTTCTCCTCAAGCTCGATGACGCCGTCGACAGGCAACTCCTCGACATGCGTGCGGGCGACTTCCGGGACGTCTTTCAGGTCGACCTTCTCGCTGGATTTCAACTGCGCCGCAAGTCGCGCCGCATAGACGGCCTCGTGAACAATTTCGGCTTTTGCGGCCTCTATCTCGGCGCGCAGGCGGGCGCGTACGATCAGCCGGTCGGACGCGTTCGCCGTCACCACCTGCATGCCGCCCGCAAGGCCGATCGCTTGCTCGACCGTCAGGCCGCTGTAGAAGGGAAACGAACCGGGGCTCCTGACCTCGCCGAGGACGAAAATCGGCCGGAAAGTCGAAATATTCAGAGACAGCTTCGGATCGACGAGGATGTCGCGTCTCCGGTACTCGCTGCCAAGCTTTTCAATCG